>NZ_CAMPOU010000001.1:0-1477538 GCF_946892685.1 Aeromonas sp. Marseille-Q5825 | reverse complement strand
AGCTTGCGGGAAAGGTCCGGCAACGGACACACAATTCGGACGCGGGGTGGAGCAGCTCGGTAGCTCGTCGGGCTCATAACCCGAAGGTCGTCAGTTCAAATCTGGCCCCCGCAACCAACTATTTGTCTTCATGGCTCGGTCTTGCACCGCAGCGGTGAGACGAAGACGCAAGATGCTACTGCTCGGCAGCTTGCGGGAAAGGTCCGGCAACGGACACACAATTCGGACGCGGGGTGGAGCAGCTCGGTAGCTCGTCGGGCTCATAACCCGAAGGTCGTCAGTTCAAATCTGGCCCCCGCAACCAACTATTTGTCCTCATGGCACGGCTCAGGTCGCTGCGGTGAGACGAAGACGCAAGGTGCTACTGCTCGGCAGCTTGCGGGAAAGGTCCGGTAACGGACACACAATTCGGACGCGGGGTGGAGCAGCTCGGTAGCTCGTCGGGCTCATAACCCGAAGGTCGTCAGTTCAAATCTGGCCCCCGCAACCAACTATTTGTCCTCATGGCGCGGTCTTGCATCGCAGCGGTGAGGCGAAGACGCAAGGTGCTACTGCTCGGCAGCTTGCGGGAAAGGTCTGGCAACGGACACACAATTCGGACGCGGGGTGGAGCAGCTCGGTAGCTCGTCGGGCTCATAACCCGAAGGTCGTCGGTTCAAATCCGGCCCCCGCAACCAACTTATTATCTTTTCCCCTTCTCCATATCCATCTCGACTTTCCTCTCTATCACCCTGATCCAGCACATTAATTTATGTGGTGGCGATCCTTTGTCCCATTTGTTCGGTATCATTCTGGCTTCTGTTCATGGATGAGGCCTCTCCCTGTGATGCACGCTTTCAACTACCTTGCCCCCAAGATAACCATGCAGACCAGCACCCTGAACGAGGTGATGGCGAGCGACATTCCCGTCAAACTGCTGCTGGTCGCCGAGACCGGGCGCGACGCCCTGCTGGCGCAACCGGCCTTCGCCGGGGTGACGGCCCAGATAGCCCTGGGTCTGCCGGCCCCTTACCGGCTGGTGGATGGCCAGGGCCTGCAGCTGGTACTCTTCGTGGACTCGGCGCCGGTGCTGGATCACCGGCTCTACAAGCAGATCCGCACCTGGACAGCCCCCCTTGCGGGTCTCAAGGTGGCGCAGCTGGCGCTGCACCTGGAGGGCTTCGATGAGGCGCCCCGGGCGCTGCTTGCCGAGCTGGTGCTCGCCACCCTGCTGGCGGCCAATGTGCCGCTGCCCACCCAGAAACGCGCCGACGAGGCGCCCATCGGCTATCAAAGCCTGACCCTGTCTCCCCCCTGCATCCTGGATCTGGCCCGCATCGAGGCCGAGGCTCAGGGCAACGGGCTGGCCCGTCACCTGGCCGTGCTGCCCGCCTCCGAACTGAGCGCCGGTAGCTACCGTGCCTTCGCACGGCAGCTGGCGCAAGCGGAGGGGTGGCAATGGGAGGAGTTCGACGAGACGGCCCTCGCCAAGCTCGGTGCCGGCGCCTTCCTGGCGGTGGCCAGGGGTTCTGAGGACAACCAGGCCGCCATCGTCAAGCTCAGCTATTGCCCGGCCAATCCGGTGCGTCGCATCGCGCTGGTGGGCAAGGGGATCTGTCACGACTCCGGGGGCTATAACCTGAAAGTCGGTGGCAGCATGTATGGCATGCACCTGGACATGGGGGGCAGCGCTGTGGCGCTCGGGACCCTGCATGCCATCAGCCGGGCCAAGTTGCCCTATGAGGTACACTGCTGGCTCGCCATCGCCGAGAACCACATAGGCCCCCGTGCCTACCGACCGGGGGAGGTGGTGACCGCCCTCAATGGCACCACCATAGAAGTGGTGGACACCGACGCCGAGGGGCGCATGGTGCTGGCGGATGCCCTGTCGCTCGCGGCCAAAGGGGAGCCCGATCTGCTCATTGACTATGCGACCCTGACCGGCGCCTGCAAGCGGGCGCTCGGCAGCCGTTACAGCGGCGCCTTCACCAATCGTCCCGACTGGCTTCCCGAGCTGATACGCCTGGGGCAGCAGAGCGGTGAACGCATCTGGCCCTTCCCGCTGGACGAGGATTTCGATGACAACCTCGATAGCGAGTGGGCCGATCTGTTACAGTGCGCGCCGGGAACCTCGCCGGATCACATCGACGCCGCCCGCTTCCTCAGCCGCTTCGTGCCCGGGCAGACACCCTGGTTGCACCTCGACTTGAGCGGTTTTCGCAACAAGGGGGGCAACGGCGTGGTCGGCAGCGAAGTGACCGGGTTTGGCGTCAGGCTGTCGCTGGCGCTGCTCGCCAGCCCGCTCGGGATGGCCGAGCCCGCCACATGAATCGCCAAGTACAACCAATGAGGACAAGCGTGAAACAAGCAAGCTATGACTGGGTGCTGTTCGATCTGGACGAGACCCTGCTCGATTTCCCGGTCGCGAAGGCACTGGAGCGCACCCTGCAGATCTATGGCGTGACGCCGACGCCCCCCAGGATGGCGGCCTATCACGAGCTGAACCACAAGCTGTGGCAGCAATACAACTCAGGCGAGATAGACGCCACCTGGCTGCAGCAGACCCGTTTTTCTATGTTTGCCGAGCAGGTGGATGTGGCACCCATGGCGATGAATGACACCTTCCTGCAGCAGATCATCGCCCTGAGCGTGCCGCTGGAGGGGGTGGAGGAGACCCTGCTGGCCCTGAAGAGCCGGGTCAGGATGGGGATCATCACCAATGGTTTCAGCCTGCCCCAGCGCGGTCGTCTCGACAAGCTGGGCTGGAATGAGTGGTTTGAGCCCCTCGTTATCTCCGACGAGGTGCAGGTGACCAAGCCGGCCGCCGCCATCTTCCAGCATGCTCTGGATCTGATGGGGCAACCGAGCCCGGCGCGAGTGCTGATGGTGGGGGACAACCCCAAGACCGACATCGCCGGTGCCGCCGCCCAGGGGCTGGCGACCTGCTGGTACAACCCCGCCCGCCAGCAGGGGCCCTGCGAGGCGACTCACGAGATCCATCACTTCGCCCACCTCTCTGACATAGTGCTGGGACGCTGAGCCAGGCGCTAAGCGGATCCGCAAAGACACAAAAGGCAGCCCCAGGGCTGCCTTTTTTCATCTGAGGCGTTCTCAGGTGCCGAGGCGGCTGAGCAGCCAGGCTTCGAGCAGGGCGACGCCCGGGGCCAGCACGGCCTCGTCGAAGTCGAACTCCGGATGGTGATGAGGCGCCGCCAGATTGGCCCCCAGGATCAGGTAGGCGGCCTGGCCGCCATTTTGCTGCACCCGCTCGATGAGAAAACCGGCATCCTCGCTGGCACCGAAGCGGCGGCTGTGGATGGTCTCGAGCTTGAGTGCCTCGGCCAGGGGCACTATCTCCTCGAGCAGGGCCGGGCTGTTCTCTATGCCGATGGCTTCCCCCTGCTTGCGAATGAGGTAGCTGGCCCCCTGCATCATGGCGGCCCCTTCCACTATCTGCTGCACCTGGCCAAACATGTAGTCGTTGAGGGCCGGGGTGGCGCCACGGGTCTCTCCCTGCAGGCGAGCGTGACCCGGGATCACGTTGCGACCGCTGCCCCCATTGAGCTGGCCTATGTTGATGCGGGTCATGCCGTCCCGATGGCGGGCAATGCCGAGCATGGCAGTGGTGGCCGTGCAGGCCGCCGCCAGGGCGTTGCTGCCGGCGTTGGGCTCGAGCCCCGCGTGGGCGGCACGCCCCATAAATTCCACGTCAAATTTTGTTGAACAGAGAAACTCGGTGGGGTTGACCACCAGCTCGCCGCTGTTGGCATGAATGCCGATGTGCAGCGCCAGCAAGGCATCCACGTCGTCGAGCTGACCGCCCGCCGCCAGCGCCTTGCCGCCGCGACACCCCTCTTCGGCAGGCTGGAAGAACAGCTTGATGCGGCCGTTGAGCCGCTCGGCCAGGGCGCTGATCCGCTCGGCCAGCACCAGCCCGATGGCGGTGTGGCCGTCGTGGGCGCAGGCGTGCATCCAGCCCGGGTTGGCGGAGTGCCACCCCTCCTGGCAGGGCTGGTGTGCCGGCTCCCGGCTCTCTTCCACCTCTACCGCATCTATGTCGAAGCGAAAGCCCAGGGTGGGGCCGGGGCGGCCGCTGTCCCAGACCCCCATCACACCGGTGATCTCGTCGATGCGGGCCAGCCAGTCGGGGTGGGCCCCCTGACGCAGGGCTCGCTCCTTCTGGGCCGCGACGTCGATCTCCCGTCCCATGATGAGGTTGCTGGCCAGCAGCTTGTCCCCCAGCATGACGGAAAAACCGAGTTCGGACAGGTGGTGGGCGATGAGGGCACTGGTGCGAAATTCACACCAGGCGGCTTCGGGGAGACGGTGAAGGTCACGGCGCCAGTGGCGCAGAGCATCCTGAGTCATGGTGATTCCTGCATGGCAAATTCAGCGGACATTGTGACGGGCAGGGGGGCAAGAGTAAATCCCGCAGAGACAGATGCGGCAAGGGGAGCACTGAGGCTCCCCTTGCAAGAACGGCGATCATGACGCCCTGGTCGTTAAATGCTCACAGATGGCCAATAAGTACTGACTGACATCCTGTTCTTGCACAAAGCTTCAAAAATCCATCTTTGTGGGTGTTTTTGCGGCCTGGTGACCCTATCAAGACCCAGGGCAAGCGGCTTCCTGACCGATTAACCGCCTTATAGCTGTGCCAGCGAGGGCAGAGAGACGGCAACCAGAGTGAAAAACACGGTAAAAACGGCGGTAACAACGAACTCTTTCATTATTTTGTCTCCCTTGGCTGACTGATGATGAGACCAAGATACCACAATGACAGGGGATAACAATGAAAAATGTATTTATATGGCCAATTTCACTTGGTGGCGATGTAGTGCCATGTTTTTGTAATTTTGTGGCTGTTTTATCGTCTTGTCATGGGGAGAACAATTTCATGCATGTCATGGATGCCATTATTCCTTTTATATACAGATAGTTACTGTTTATCGTTTGTGTTTTTTGATGGGTTTTGTACGAAGCTCTTTTAATGATCTTCAACTTTTGTGACGGAAAATGGCAGGGAGATGCGCCTGAGAGTGTCGCCAATGGTGGGTTGGCTGGCTGGTATCACCATTTCCCTTGTCTCATCACTTTTACCTGCCCGCCATGGGATAAGCCCAGTGGGGGCGGTGCTTTATCGTCATCACCTCCCGGCAGAATTTCAATTCACAGAGGAAAACAGGGCAAAACAGCAGACATTCGGCAGGAGAAAGACCCTCAGCACAGCCCGCCAAGCCGCTCTTTTTGGGCTGCGTCATGGTTGGGGGCATGAGCTTGCATTCACAGGTGCACAGGGACAGGCACGCACGAGGCATGGGCTCCTGTCAGAGGGCGCAAGGGGCAGGACGAGAGCCGCCCTGAGAAGCACATCGGCCAGGGACGTGCGGGTTCCAGGCCGAGCGAGCCCTATGGTCCAGTGGCAGGAAGAAGTACAGGCAAGAGGGCGAGCAAGACGGGGGAGTGAAGGGAGCAGGCGTCTGCTGAAGAGGGGTGAATGAGAGAGGTGAGAAGAGAAAGGGGAGAAAAGAGTGCGCGCCTATATCGCCACCTTAATCTGGCAGAAACGCAGCAGGGTGCGGATCGGCAGGCTGGCTTATGGTCGGGGCAGGGAGGGTGGTGGCCCCTGTCTGCCAGCAGACTGCGCTGATGACAACCGGCAGGCATGAAAAAACCCTCCAACGGAGGGTTTTTGTCACAACAACCTGCATGAAGCGCCAGGGGGCTTAGAACAGGGTGGTGGAGAGATCGTACAGCTCCTGATCGAAGGGGCGCTTGAGGTTCTCGATGCAGTCGATGATGTCGTGGTGCACCATCTCGTTGCCCTGGATACCGACGCAGCGGCCACCCTGACCGGCCAGCAGCTGCTCGACGGCGAAGGCGCCCATGCGGCTGGACATGATGCGATCGCGAGCGGTCGGCGAGCCGCCACGCTGGATGTGACCCAGAATGGTGGCGCGGGTTTCACGGCCTGTCATGGCTTCGATGTCTTTGGCCAGGGCGTTGACGTCGGTGACGTGCTCACAGATGGTGATGATGGCGTGCTTCTTGCCTTTGGCTTCGCCTTCCTTGATCTGTTGCAGCAGCTTCTCTTTGTCAAAAGCCACTTCCGGCACTATCACGTACTCGGCGCCACCGGCAACGGCGGCAGACATGGCCAGATCGCCACAGTGGCGGCCCATGATCTCGACCACTGAGATGCGGTGGTGGGAGCTGCAGGTGTCGCGCAGACGGTCGATGGCGTCAACCACCACGTTGAGGGCGGTGTCAAAGCCGATGGTGAAGTCGGTGCCGGCGATGTCGTTGTCTATGGTGCCCGGCAGACCTATGCAGGGGAAACCCTCTTCGGTCAGCTTCTTGGCGCCCATGTAGGAGCCGTCACCGCCGATCACCACCAGGGCGTCGATGCCGTGTTTCTTCAGGTTCTCGATCGCTTCGGCGCGCACTGCAGGGTCTTTGAAGGCGGGGAAACGGGCAGAGCCCAGGAAGGTGCCGCCGCGGTTGACCACGTCGGAGACGCTGTGGCGCTCGAGCTTGACGATCCTGTCCTGATGCAGACCGAGGTAGCCATCATAGATGCCGTAGACTTCCAGGCCATGATGCAGACCGGCGCGCACCACGGCGCGGATGGCTGCGTTCATACCCGGTGCGTCACCACCGCTGGTCAAAACACCAATACGTTTGATTTGTTTGGTCATGAGTGCCTCTGGATCTGAGTTGTCGAATATCAATATCTGAAAATGGGGCCAGCCGTTTTTACTATATCGGCTTTCCTATGGAAGAAGGGGACCCATAGGAAAGCGATATCAAGAGAGGGGCCAGGCCCCTCTCTTGCGTCACTTACTGGGCGGCGCCAGCGATGATCTGGGAGAAGTCGTCCACTTTCAGGGACGCACCACCCACCAGGCCACCGTCGATGTCCGGCTGACCGAACAGATCGGCAGCGGTCGCGCCAGTCACGGAGCCACCGTACAGGATCTGTACTTTGGCAGCCACGGCAGCGTCGAAACCGGCCAGGTACTGACGGATGTGAGCGTGAACGGATTGCGCGATTTCCGGGGTGGCAGTCTTGCCGGTGCCGATGGCCCATACCGGCTCGTAAGCCACGACGGCGTTCTCGAAGGAGGCGATGCCGCAACGGTCGATGACGGCTTTGAGCTGGGTCTCAACCACGTTCTTGGTCACGCCGGCTTCGAACTGCTCCAGGGTCTCACCGATGCACAGAACCGGCACCAGGCCGCCTTTCTGGATGGCTTCGTACTTGGCAGCTACCACGTCGTCGGTCTCTGCGTGCAGGGTGCGACGCTCGCTGTGGCCGACCAGGGAGTAGGTGCAACCGAAGGCTTTGAGCATGGAGGGGGCGTTCTCGCCGGTGAAGGCGCCGGACTCGTGAACGTCGGCGTTCTGGGCACCGTAAGCAATCTTGCTGCCAGCGGTCAGCTGTTCAACCAGACCCAAAAAGATAACCGGCGGGCAGACGGCGACTTGCACGGAAGGATGAGCGGCAGCAGCCGGGGTCAGTCCTTTGATCAGAGCTTCGACAGAAGCTTTGGTGCCGTTCAGTTTCCAGTTACCCATTACCAGGTGCTGTCTCATCTTCTCAATCTCCTAGGCATTTGATTGCGCAACATTATATGAATTGAACCGAGCCCAAGATAGCTGACCCGGCGGCAAATGACGTAATTTTTTTTCGCTTTCCTGATCCAAATCAGGAATGCAAGAACCGATCGCTCAATCGTTAACCTGCCCCCGCAAACGGGCCCACCATACCCCAATCCACTCGTGAATGGCAGCCTCGGAATACATCAGATAACGCCCCTTGGGCAGGTAGCTGTAGAGGGGCTGCGCCACCTGACTCTGCTTGGCGGTGTAGTCGGTGGGGGCCGGCACCGCATCGAGTCCCTGGCCGCGATAGAGCGCCATGGCCCTTGGCAGGTGGGTGGCCGAGCTCACCAGCGCCACCCGCTTGCCCTTGAGGTGGGCGCTGATGCTGACCGCCTCGTCGTGAGTGTCTTTGTTGTTTTCAAACAACGTCATTCGGGATCTGTCTACCCCTAAGCTCTGCGCCATGCGGGCGTTGACCTCGGCATTGGACAGCGGATCCCCGGACACATAACCGGAGAAGATGAGTTCGGCTTCTGGATAGGCTTGGGCCAGCCGCACTCCTTCCAGGGTGCGGGCCTGGGCTATGTTGTTCTGCCAACTGCGCATCGGCACCACCGGATCGCTCACATGGCCGTTGCCGAGCACCACTATGGCCTCGATATCCGGATGCTGGCTCACCTCGAAGGGCGGATAGGTCTGCTCCAGTGAACGGGCCAACTCATAGCTGACGGGTCTCATCCCCATCAGGGCGATGATCACCAAGGAGAGGGTCGCCAGCAGCTTGCCGCTCTTCTGAAAGCGGGTGAACCAGAGCAGCGCGAGCGCCAGCAGCAATAAGGAGAGGGAGAAGGGCAGCGGCATCAGCAACTGGCCTAACCATTTTTTAAGCTCAAACACTGTGGTGTCGTCCTTGAGTTTTCAGCGGATCCGGGATGTGACAGAATACCCCTCTTTTTTCCTGTGGCCCAATCCTGTGTGGTTCCTCCTGCGAGCCCCCACAGCGGGGCGGCCGAAGATGAGTGTGTCTTGAAGCAAGATCAGAGTTTTGACGGGCGCGCCGACAAGTTCGCCCGCAACATTTATGACTCCACCAAGGGGCGCATTCGCACCACCGTGGTGTGGAGCGACATCGAAGCCTGCCTGGCGCGCCTTGGCAACAGGCCGCTGCGCATCCTGGATGCCGGCGGCGGCTTTGGCTACTTCGCCCAGAAGCTGGCGGCCATGGGCCACCAGGTGGAGCTGTGCGATCTCTCGGCAGAAATGCTGGAACTGGCCCGCAGCCAGATCGCGGAGAAGGGGCTGGAAGACAGAATCCGTCTCATCCATTGCCCCATTCAGGATCTCAAGCAACATGTGACCGGCACCTTTGATCTGGTGCTCTGCCATGCGGTGCTGGAGTGGCTCGCCGAGCCCCGCCAGACCCTGCTCGGTCTGTTCCCTTTCGTCAATGCAGGGGGCATACTGTCGCTGCTTTTTTACAATCGTCATGGCCTGCTGTTCCAGAGCCTGGTGGTGGGCAATTTCGACTATGTGCGCCAGGGGCTGAACAAGAAGCGTCAGACCGCGCTTACGCCCACCAACCCCCAGTTGCCGGAACAGGTCTATGACTGGATAGGCCGGGGGGGCCTCAAGATCATCGGCAAGACAGGGGTGCGGGTCATTCACGACTACATGCGCCACAAGCAGGAGCAGGTCGAGAAATTCGACGATCTGCTGGCCATGGAGCAGCACTACTGTCGTCAGGAACCCTTTGTCTCCCTCGGGCGCTACATCCATGTGATGGCCCAGAAGCCGGTCGGCTGAGGGTGGTCATGGGGGCCTGAATGGTCGGGATGCAAGGGTTTATGCGGCCGGGATACCGCCGCCGGGGTTGCCCATCCCCGGGTCCAAATCACCACGAGGGGTCTTGTGCCCCCGTTTATAACAACGAGATGATAACGTCATGATGAGTACATCCCGTACCCTGCCAGAGACGGTGGGATGGGTCAGACAGGAGGGCCTCTCCTTGAATCTGCCCACCGACAGGCTGGCCTTTCTGATTGCGATCAAGACACTCTCCGAGGATGAATCGGATTTGTCAGAAGCCGCGCTGCACGACGCCTTCGGTTATGTGAGCAGCGCCTTCGGCCAGATGGACGAGACCCTCATCGGTCGCGCCAACAACGCCATCAACGATCTCATTCGCCAGCAGTTGCTGTCGCGCTTCACCACCGACATGGTGGCGGGGGAGAGCCTCTATCGCCTGTCGCGCCTTGGCATGAGCATCGTCGACTTCTTCATGGATCAGCGCCAGGTCGACTCCATCAAGCTCTCCATCCTGCTCGAACACCTGGCATCCGAGCTCGACACCGCCCGCAAGGCGGCGCTTGAGACCAATACCCGCGAACAGTGGGATGCAGAGGTGCTGCCGCGCCTCTCCTTCTCCCTGGAGGAGACGCTCGGGCGCATCGATCTCACCCAGCGCGCCATGGACGAGCAGCAGAATCAGGTCAAGAACGAGATAGCGGCCCTGCTGACCCAGAACTGGATCGACGCCATCCACAGCTGCGAGAAGCTGCTGCGCGAGACGGGCCAGACCCTGCGCGAGCTGCAGGATACCCTGGACGCCGCCGGCCACCGCCTGCAGGCGGGGCTGCTCAACATTCAGGAGGCGGCACAGGGGCGCGACGATCTCTTCCACGTCGAGGAGCTGACCCATGCCCTGCAGGGGCGGCTCGACGTCATCACCTCCTGGGGCCAGCAGTGCATCGAGCTCTGGTCCCGCTATGACAGGCACGTCCACAAGTTCATCCGCAACGCCATCGACATGGACAAAAACCGCGCCTTCAGCCAGCGGCTGCGGGAATCCATCCGCAACTTCGAGCAGCACAACTTCTTGCTCAGAGTTGCCGAGGAGCCGCGCCTGTTGGAGCTGCGGGACGAAACCATCGCCATCCACGACGAGGAGGTGACCGGCGAGGTGCCCCTCGAGATGGAATTCATGGAGATGGTGGACATCAACCAGGCGCTGGCAGAGCGCATCGAGCGCTATCTGGCCCGCTATCCCGAGCAGGGACAGCAGCTGGACCTTGCCGACGTGCTGCGGGAATACCTGCTCGATTTCCCGGCCCACGCCCACTTCGATGTGGCGCGTCTGCTGATAGACCAGGCCGTGCGCCTCGGCCATGCCAGCGGTGAGCGCGAGCTGCACCGCCAACCCGCATGGAAACCCATTAACCAAGCTGGATCCAAGGTTCAGGCCTATGTCATTGATCAATTCTGAGTTTCCCTTGCCCCTGCGGCTCGCAGAGGCCATCGCCAACCCCTTGTTTCCGCGCATCGACACCGCCCTGCGCTCGGGGCGCCACATCAGTGCCGACGATTTCGAACAGCATTCGGCCCTGGTGGAGTTCCATGGCGAGCTCGAGATCTTCTACGGCCGCTATCAGGTCGAACTCATCAAGGCGCCTGAGGGCTTCTTCTACCTGCGCCCGCGCCCCAGCGCCGACATAGGAACAACAGTTTTATCCGAGCTCGATATGCTGGTGGGCAAGGTGCTCTGTTACCTCTATTTGAGTCCGGACAGGCTTGCCTCCGAGGGTGTCTTCACCATGGGCGAGCTGCAGGAGGAGGTGCTCGGTCTGGCCGACGAGAAGCAGCTGCTGCGCATGGTCAACAGCCGCTCCGGCGGCACCGATCTGGACAAGAAGAAGCTGCTCGAGAAGATCCGCACCTCCATGCGCCGTCTCAAGCGCCTCGGGATGATCACCGCCCTTGGCAACAGCGACAAGTTCAGGGTCAACGAATCCGTGTTCCGCTTTGCCGCCGACGTGCGCTCCGACGAGGATCCCCGCGCCGTGCAGCTGCGGATGATCCAGGAAGGGGAGGCCATCTTCCACGACGACGAGATGCCGAGCAGCGATTCGCTGTTTGACGATATCGAGGGAGATTTGGATGAAGAGCAGCTGGAGCTGGAGGTGGAAGATGATCTGCAACGTTAATGGTCTGGCACAGATGGAGTCGGCCGGTTTGATGGAGAGTGCGGCGTGAGAGGCAAATTCAAATCCCTGACCATGGTCAACTGGAACGGCTTCTTCGCCCGAACCTTCGATCTCGACCAGCTGGTCACCACATTGTCCGGCGGCAACGGGGCAGGCAAGTCCACCACCATGGCGGCCTTTATCGCGGCCCTGATCCCGGATCAGTCCCTGCTGCATTTTCGCAACACCACGGAAGCGGGCTCCAGCAGCGCCTCCCGTGACAAGGGGCTCTACGGCAAGCTGCAGCGCGGCCACTGCTATTCGCTGCTGGAAGTGATGAACAGCCGCGAGCAGCGGATCTGGGTCGGCGTGCACCTGGAGCAGGTGGCGAATCGCGACAACAAGGTCAACATCACTCCCTTCGCCCTGGTGGACGTGCCTGAGCAATTGCAACCCACGGATCTGCTGCTGGAAAAACTCCATGACGGCAAGGGGCGGGTGCGCGCCTTCGCCGATCTGAAGGGGGCCGCCGCCGAGCTGGGGGCCATGAAGGTCGCCAAGTTCAATACGGTGACCGACTATCACAACTTCATGTTCGAGTTCGGCATCACCCCGAAGAAGTTGCGCGACCAGAAGGATCGCGGCAAGTTCTATCGCCTGATCGAGGCCTCGTTGTATGGCGGCATCTCTTCGTCCATCAGCCGTTCCTTGCGGGAATACCTGCTGCCGGAGAACTCCGGGGTGCGCAAGGCGTTCCAGGACATGGAGGCGGCCATCTACGAGAACCGTCGCACCCTGGAGGCCATCAAGGAGACCCAGGGCCAGCGGGATCTGTTCAAGAACCTCATTACCGAGACCACCCACTATGTGGCGGCCGAGTATGTGCGGGGCGCCGCCGAGAAGAGCCGTCTCTCCGAGCTGGCCCTGAAGGCGCGCTCTGAGCTCGCCGGCAAGCGTCGCCTGCTGGCGGAAGAGAAGCAGCGCGCCATCTATCTGGCGGACGAGGTGGATCAGCTCAGCAACCGCGAGAAGCTGTTGACCGACGAGCTGGAGTCCGCCGCCGAGCACCTGGCCAAGGTGATGGCCGCAGTGGCGCTGCAAAAGAAGATAGAGCTGTATCGCGCCGATCTGCGGGAGCTCAATGACAAGCTCGAGCAGCAGCAGGCGGTGGTGGAAGAGATCCACGGCCAGCTGCTGGAAGTGGAAGAGCGCAAGGAGCTGGCCCAGGCAGAGGTAGACAGCCTCAAGACCCAGCTCGCCGACTATCAGCAGGCGCTGGACATTCAGCAGACCCGCGCCATCCAGTACCGCCAGGCGGTGCAGGCGCTGGAGACGGCCCGCACGCAGTGCGAACTGCCGGGACTGACCGCCGAACAGGCGAGCGACACCCTGCACCAGTTCCGCGCCGCCGAGCAGAGCCTCACCAGCCGGGTGCTGGGGGCCGAGCAGCAGCTGGCGCTGGCCAAGGCGGCGGTGGCCGAGCATCAGGCCGCGCTGGCGCTGCTGCTCAGCATCGCCCCCGAGACCGCCCGCGAGGCCGCCTGGCCCACGGCGCAGGCACTGCTCAAGCGTCACATCGAAGACAAGGCCCGCATTGCGCAGGGGCAGGGGCTGCGCGCCGCGCTGGCCCGCCTCGAGAAAGAGAGCGACAGCCAGCAGGCGCTCTTCCGCTTGCGCGACGAGTTGCAGCAGGCGTCTGGCCAGCTGATCGCGAGCCAGGACGAGCTGGAGATCTTCCTCGAAGCCCAGCGCAACCGTCAGGAGGAGCTCGCCGATCAGCAGGCGGAGGCGAACCAACGCCGCGCCAGCCTCGAGCATCAGGGCGTCCAGCTGGGCCGCGATATCAGCGATCTCACCAAGCTGGCGCCGCGCTGGCTGAAATCCTTCGAGAAGCTCGAACAGCTGCGCGAGCAGAGCGGTCTGCCGCTGGCTACCGCCGAGGAACTCTCGGCCGGCATGCAGAGCGTGCTCGACAAGGAGCGGGAGTTCGAACAGGAGAGCAACCGCATCCAGAGCCAGAAGCAGGCCCTGGAGCTGCAAATTCGCAACCTGCAGCTGGGCGCCGGGGAGGCAGATCCGCGCCTGGCCCGCGTCGCCGAGCAGGTGGGGGGCGTGCTGCTCTCCGACGTCTATGACGACATCTCCATCGACGATGCCCCTTACTACTCCGCGCTCTACGGCCCGGCTCGCAGCGCCCTGGTGGTGCTCGACCTTGAGGGCGCCATAGAGCGACTGAAAAAGCTGGAAGATTGCCCCGAGGATATCTACCTCATCCAGGGCAACCCCGACTCCTTTGACGAGGATCTGGTGGAAGCGGACGAACTGGGTGACGCCGTGCTGGTGCGCACCAGCAAGCGTCAGGTGCGCTTCTCCCGCTATCCCGAGCTGCCGCTCTTTGGTCGCGCCGCCCGGGAAAAACGCATCGAGCAGCTCGATCTCGAGCGGGAAAATCTTATCGAGGGCTACGCCAAGGCCGCCTTCGAGCAACAGAAGTACCACCGCCTCTACGGGCATTTTCGAGACTTTATCGGCCAGCATCTGGATATCGCCTTCCGCCCCGATCCGGAAGCCGAAGTGCAGGCCAAACAGGCCGAGCTGCGCGCGCTGCAAGGGGCCATCGGCGAGTGCGACAAGCAGCTGAGTGAGGCCAAGGCGGCCGCCGCCCAGCTGACTCGCCATATCCAGCTGGTACAGGGGATGCTGCCCTTTGCCCATCTGTTTGCCGAGACTGATCTGGCGGCCCGCCTCGAGGCGGCCCACGCCGACGTCGAGGCCCTTAAAACAGCCGAAGCCTTTATCGCCCAGCACGGCAAGGGGCTCGAGAAGCTCGAGACCCTGGTGCAGGTGCTGCGCCAGGATCCCCAGGATCTCTCTGCCCTGCAGGCAGCCTTTGATGAGGCGAGCGAACTGCTGGCCGAGCAGAAGCGCCGTTGCTACGCGCTGGATCAGTTGGTGGCCCGTCTGCCGCACTTTGCCTATCAGGACGCACAAGACCTGCTCGGCAAGGCCTCGGAGATGAGCGAGCGGCTCAAAGAGAAGCTCAAAGCCGCCGAGCTGGCTGCCCGTACCGCCGGCGAGCAGCACAAGCAAATTGCCCAGCGCCACACCGAGGCGTTGCAGCTGCGTACCGCGCTCGATTCCAGCGCCTCGGCCAAGGGCCAGACCCTGGCGGAGTTCGAGCAGGAGCTGGGGGCCATGGGGCTGACGCTGTCGGACGACATGGAGGAGAAATCCCGCGCCCACAAGAAGGAGATCGAAGAACTGCTCATTCGCACCCGCTCCCGTCGCACCAGCGCCGAGGCCCAGTTGCAGGTGACCAAGCGCGAGATTGAATCCTTGGGCGGGCGTCTCAAGCTGGAAGGCAAGGACTACTTCGGCGCCCGTAAATCCCTGGTGGGCCACAAGGCGAACTGGTCGCGGGTGGTGCGGCTGGCGCGGGAGACAGACGTCGAGAAGCGCCTCAACAAGCGCGAGCTGGCTTATCTTGACAGCGACGAGCTGCGCTCCATGTCGGACAAGGCCCTCGGCGCCCTGCGGGTGGCGGTGGCCCACGACGAGGCCCTGCGCGATGCGCTGCGCCTCTCTGAAGGCAATCGCAGCACAGAGCAGAAGGTCGCCTTCTACGTGCAGGTCTACCGCTACCTCAAAGATCGCATCCGCAACGACATCATCCGCTCGGACGATCCTGTGGAGGCCATCGAGGAGATGGAGATCGAGCTGGCGCGGCTCGCCGACGAGCTCAAGCAGCGGGAGAACCATCTGTCCCTCTCCTCCCACGAGGTGGCGGCCAAGATCACCAACATCATCCGCCGGGAGCAGAACCGCATCCGGGTGCTCAACCAGGGCCTGCAGAACATCGCCTTCGGCCTGGTGCGCGGGGTGCGCCTCAACGTCAATATCCGAGAGGCCCACACTCGCCTGCTGACCGCGCTCGCCGATCAGAGCGCCATGCACAACGATCTGTTCGCCGACAAGGAGCTCAGCTTCTCCGAGGCCATGGCCAAGCTGTTCCAGCGCCTGAACCCGCAGATAGAGCAGGGGGAGCGCAACTATCAGGTGATGGGGGACGTGCTGCTGGACTATCGCAACTACCTGGAGCTCGAAATCGAGGTACAGCGTGGTGCCGATGGCTGGCTGCGTGCCGAGAGCGGGGCCCTCTCCACCGGCGAGGCGATAGGTACAGGTCAGGCCATCCTCTTGATGGTGCTGATCAGCTGGGAGGAGGAGTCCCGCCGTCTGCGCGGCAAGGATATAGCCCCCTGCCGTCTCTTGTTCCTCGACGAAGCGGCGCGCCTGGACGGCAAGTCCATCGCCACCCTGTTCGAGCTGTGCGAGCGCCAGGACATGCAGCTGCTCATCGCGGCGCCGGAGAACATCAGCCCCGAGAAGGGCACCACCTACAAGCTCATCCGCAAGGTGCAGGGCAAGCACGAGCACGTGCACGTGGTGGGGCTGCGGGGCTTCGGTTTCGCCGATGACAAGCTGATCGCCTGACCTCTTCCCCTGACAGGGGCTGACGGGTGAACACACAAACGGGAGGCTTGGGCCTCCCGTTTTCCATGGAAAATATGAGAGAGTAGGCGCCTGTTCGCGGGAACCAGACTGGCGATGCAGGATAACGGCCACGGCACATCAACCTGACATCGCATCGAGGGAATAAAGCATGACGTGGAAATTACAAAAAGGGCTGCTGGCCTCCCTGTGCCTGCTGCTCGCGGCCTGCAGCAGCCAGCCTGATGCGGGCAGTGCGGGCAACGGGCGAGGTTATACCCAGACTGGGCTGGCCTCCTACTATGCCGATCGCTACCACAACAAGCGCACCGCAAGCGGCGAGCCCTACCAGAAGAGCGCCAACACCGCCGCTCATATGACGCTGCCCTTCGGCGCCATGGTGCGGGTGACCAACCTTGCCAACGGCAAGAGCGTGGTGGTGCGGGTCAATGACAGGGGCAACTTCCCCAGAGGCCGGATCATCGATCTCTCAAGGGCGGCATTTAGCAGCATAGGCAACACCCGATCCGGCCTTCTCAAGGTCAAGGTCGAGGTGTTGTAGAGGGCCATAAGCCCGGCCCATTGCACAGCGGGAAACGGCAAGGCCCCGGACACTGCATCTCAGCGTTGACAGCCTCCAGCCTCCAGTCGTATCTGTGTTATTGCATGACTGCCGCTCAAGGCACTCGGCTTGTCTCTTGCTGCCCCTCGCTAGGGCGCCAATATGGAGGTTGTTGAGATGACGAACCGCACACCCATTCAGGCCACAAAGATCCCGGAGAACAAGGCAAAGTCCCTCTATCCGGAGCCCTTCGCCTCCCTGGTCAAACACCGCACCAGACGCAGGCTGGGGGACCACTTCGGTCTTGCCAATCTTGGGGTGAACCTGACGACCCTGGCGCCGGGCGCCATCTCTGCGCTCAAACATCACCACAGCAAGCAGGATGAGTTCATCTATGTGCTCTCGGGCACCCCTATGCTGCGCTATGGGGAGGAGGAGTACCTGATGTCGCCGGGGGAGTGCATCGGCTTCAAGGGCGGCAACGGCCTGGCCCACCAGTTGCTCAACCCTGGGGAGGTGGAGGCGGTTTATCTCGAGCTGGGGGACAGGCTGGCGGGGGACACAGTCCAATACCCTGACGACGATCTGGCCCTGATTCAGGGCGCCGATGGCGCCTGGGCTGCCAGACATAAGGACGGGACCCCCTATTAGGGGCCCATCACTCTTTGGGAAAGCATGATAAGCCTATGAAATTCATACCTTTAGGTGAGGTGCGCGCAGAGGATTTTCTGCCCCTGGTCAACGACGAGACGCTGCGAAAGCACCTGATTGACCATCCCTCCTTCGAGCTGGGCACGGTGCGGCGCTGGATGGAGGAGAAGATGGCGATAGATGCGCTGCCCGGTTGTCGCGTGCGAGCCGTTCTCATCGATGGCGCTCTGGTGGGGTGGTGCGGTCTTCAGCCCGATGAGGAGGGGATCGAGATAGCCATCGTCATCGCCAGGGCGGGCTGGGGCAGGGGGCTCGCCATCTTCAACGAGATGATGGGGTGGGCGCGCAGCATGAGCCATCAGGAGGTCGTCTTTCATCTGCTGGACACCCGCCCCTTATACAGGTCCCTCGCCAGGCGCGCCACCAGGGTGACAAAGACGACACTGTCGGGGCACCCCTTCACCACCTATTACTTCAGCGTTTAGATCTGGAGCAGGCCCTGACGGCGAGCCACGCGCCTGCCTCTGGCCGCGCTTATGTCCCTGCCGTCGCCCCGTTGTTCACCCGGGTGAACACTCTGTCCATCCTGCCCATCTATATCGGCCTGGCCGCCATGCCTACACTGGGCGCCATGTTGAGGGAGGCGGCAGCCATGAGAGAGCCGCCACCTCCCGGTCTCTTGATGATGTGACAGTGGAGAGGTAGAGATGAAGAGAGAGTCGGACAAGATAGTGTCGATCGCCGTGCTCAAGGCCAAAGCCGGCATGAGAGAGCGCCTGCGCCACGAGTTGCTCGCGCTGATAGCGCCCACCCGCCGGGAGCCTGGCAATCTCGATTATGTGCTGTTCGAGTTGAAGGACGAACCCGGCACCTTCTACATGCGCGAAGCCTTCGTCAGTCAGGCCGCCCTGGATGCCCACTGCGAGACGGACTATTTCCAGGCCTTCGCCTGCCAGGCGGACGACTTGCTGGCAGAGCCCCTGCGACTGGTCTTCATGGAGGAAGTGAGGCCCTGACCTCTGGCAATAGCATCCGGCCCGATGATCACCCCATCGGGCCTTTTTGTATTCAGCTTCGTTCGGGGAGATTCATCTGCTCGCTCATGGTATCGATGAAGTGGCGTATGGCGGTGGTCGCAGGCTGCCCAGCCAGGGGCGGGGCATAGAGCACGCAGAGATCCGCCGGTATGGCCTGCTCGAGGCGGATGAAGCGCACATGGGGCCACTTCTGACGGCCGTAGCTGGCCGGCACCAGAGCCACCTGCTGGCTGGTGGCCACCACCGCCATCAGGGTATTGGGCTCGACCACCTCCTGGTGAAGGCGGGGGTAAAAGCCCTCCACCAGGCAGGCGTTGATGATGAGATCGGTGGAGGCCGAGTTGGTGCGGCTCATCAGCACGAACGGCTCCGCCGCGAGCTCGAGGAGGGAGACCCGCTTGCGATCCCGCAAGGGGTGCTCGTCCGATACCACCAGTACCATGGATTCGCGATAGACGGTCTCGGCCTGCAGCGGATGTATGTTGAGGGTGTCGGCGAAGCGGGCGAGGCCGAGATCTATTTCCTTGCTGGCGAGCGCCTGCTTCTGGCGCTCGGGGGATAGCTCGGTGAAGGCTATCTCGCACTCGGGTTGGCTCTGGTGACACTGGCGGGTCACCTCGCCAAAGCCGGCCCAGAAGATAGAGCTGACCAGCCCGATGCGGATCTGGTTGCGCTCCATGCGCCCCGCCTGCACCACCCGGTTGAGGCCGCTCTCCAGCACGTCGAACAGCCGATCGCACTCGGCCTGCAGCAGGCGACCAGTGGGGGTCAGGCTCACCTGGCGGGTGTTGCGCTCGAACAGGGTCAGTCTCAGCACGGATTCCAGCTCCTTTATTTGAGCGCTCAGCGGCGACTTGGAGACATTGAGTCGCAGGGCGGCCCGGCTGAAGTGACCCTGATTCGCCACTTCATGGAAGTAGCGCAGCATCTTGAGGGTGACGCGATCGCGCCAGTGGCTGTCCGGGAACATGGTTTCTCCTGGCAAAAGGGCAAGGGTGAGATCGCCGTCAAAGATTGGACACGAACTTCCAGACGCAGCGGGGCGGCTTAGCCCCTGTCCGTCGATCCGCATCACATCCCGGCCTCCCGTTTTCGTCCCCCTCGGGGTCACTCTGACCATAGAGAGGCATCAATCGGCGCTTTTTTTGCGGTTTTGTACACGGTCGCGCCCCATGAAGAGGATTATTGTGCTGATTAGCGGGATAATTTGGCCGATTTTAGCGATTCTTCTCGCCCAATGCCTCCCCTAAAGTGAGCCCACTTCTCATCCCAACCCTCAACGAGGTGCAGCTCATGCAACAAGATCCGGTTCAGAACGCCATCGCCACCATTCTCGCCCGCAAGCCGGGTTTCGCTCCCCGCGCCGCCATGATCCTAGGCTCAGGCCTCGGCGTGCTGGCCGATGCACTGGAAGATAAAGTCACCATCCCCTACGAGGATCTGGACGGTTTCCCGGTCAGTACCGTGGCCGGTCACAGCGGCGAGCTGGTGCTCGGCAAGCTGCACGGGGTGGACGTGGTCTGCATGAAGGGGCGCGGCCACTACTACGAACACGAAACCATGAAGGTGATGACCACACCGGTGCGCACCTTTAAGCGCCTGGGCTGCGAGCTGCTGCTGGTGACCAATGCGGCAGGCTCGCTGCGCCCGGAGCGGATCGGGGTCGGCTCCCTGGTCATCTTCAACGATCACATCAACACCATGCCGGGCACCCCCATGACGGGGGCCAACGACGAGGCCTACGGCCCGCGCTTCTTCAGCCTGGCCAATGCCTATGACAAGTCCTTGCGCAGTGAGGCGTTGGCGCTGGCCGAGCGGGAGGGGATCGCCGTCAATCAGGGGGTATTCGTCTCTTACAGCGGTCCCTGCTTCGAGACCGCCGCCGAGATCCGCATGATGCAGATCATCGGTGGCGACGTGGTGGGTATGTCTGTGGTGCCCGAGGTGATCAGTGCCGCCCACTGCGGTCTGCCGGTGCTGGCCATCTGCGCCATCACCAACATGGCGGAGGGGCTCGGCGACGTCCAGCTCTCCCACGAGCAGACCCTCAAGTGCGCCAAGCTGGCGGAAGCGGACTTCATCCGCCTCATCAACGCCTTCATCCAGCACCACTTCCAGTAAGCAGGAACGACCAGGAGGTCACCTATGTTTGTAGCAGGATTTCTCGGTATGGCAGCGCTGATCCTCATCGCCGTGCTCGCCTCGACCAACCGCAGGGCCATACGCCTGCGTACAGTGGGACTGGCCCTTGCCTTGCAAGTGGCCATAGGTGCCTTGGTGCTCTATGTGCCGCTGGGGCGCCGGGCGCTGGAGGGCATGGCCCACGGGGTCGATGCCGTGCTGGCGAGCGGCAAGGCGGGGATCCACTTCCTGTTCGGCAACCTGGTCAACTTCTCGGTGGATGGCATCGGCTTCGTCTTTGCCCTGAACGTGCTGCCCCTGGTGGTCTTCTTCTCGGCACTCATCGCCGTGCTCTACTACCTCGGCATCATGCAGCTGGTGATCCGCTTCATCGGCGGCGCCATGGCCCGCCTGCTCGGCACCTCCCAGACGGAGTCCATGTCGGCAGTGGCCAACGTCTTCGTCGGCCAGAGCGAGGCGCCGCTGGTGGTCAAGCCCTATATGCCGAAGATGAGCGACTCCGAGTTCTTCGCCGTCATGTGCGGCGGCATGGCCTCGGTTTCCGGCACTGTGCTGGCGGGCTACGCCATGATGGGGGTGGACATGCAGTACCTGCTGGCGGCCTCCTTCATGGCGGCGCCGGGCGGGATCCTGTTTGCCAAGCTGATCATCCCCGAGACCCACCAGCCCGACTACGCCTTCGACCACAGCATCCAGTTTGACGGCAAGAAGCCGGAGAACGTGCTGGCGGCGGCAGGCGAGGGGGCCGCCAGCGGCCTCAAGCTGGCGGCAGCCATCGGCGCCATGCTGATCGCCATGATAGGCCTGGTGACCCTGGTCAACACCTTGCTCGGCGGGGTGGGGGACATGGTGGGCATGTCGCTTTCGCTTGAGATCATCCTGGGCTGGATCTTCTCGCCGCTCGCCTTCCTGCTCGGGGTGCCGGTGGCGGACATCGGCATCGCCGGCGCCATGATCGGCAAGAAGCTGGTGGTGAACGAGTTCGTGGCCTACAGCGATCTGGCCCCCTACCTGAAGGACGCAAGCACTGTGACGGCAGCCGGTCTGCAGGTGCTGGAGGAGAAGTCCAAGGTGATCATCAGCTTCGCCCTGTGCGGCTTCGCCAACCTGGCCTCCATGGGGATACTGATCGGGGGCCTTGGCACCCTGTGCCCGTCCCGCACCGACTTCATCGCCCGCCACGGCCTGCGCACAGTGCTGGCCGCCACCTGTTCCAACCTGATGAGCGCCGCCATTGCCGGGGTCTTCTTCTCCCTGGTCTGAGCGTCTCATCGCTTGTCCCGGGGCGCTGCGGCGCCCCTTCTTCATCCCCTATCAGGATCCTTTTATGACCCATATCACCCCTATCGATTCTCTCTTGGCCGCGACCCGGGCAATCCAACTGATGGATCTCACCAGCCTCAACGAGGAGGACGACGATGCGCGCATCATAGCGCTCTGCCAGCAGGCGCAGACCCCCTTTGGCAACACGGCCGCCGTCTGCATCTACCCGCGTTTCGTGGGGCTGGCCAAGCTCACTCTGGCGGCTCAGGGTACCCCGCATATCAAGGTGGCGACAGTGGTCAACTTCCCCCATGGGGACGATGAGCTAGATGTCGTGCTTGCCGAGACCCGCGCCGCCCTTATGGATGGCGCCGACGAGATCGATCTGGTGCTCCCCTGGCGTGCACTGATGGCGGGGGATGAGGCCGAAGCCCGGGCGCTGGTGCGCGGCTGCAAGGCCCTGTGCGGAGCGCGGGTGCTCAAGGTGATCATCGAATCCGGCGAGCTGAAGACCCCAGCGCTTATCCGCGCCGCCTCCCTGCTCGCCATCGAGGAGGGGGCCGACTTCATCAAGACCTCCACCGGCAAGGTGGCGGTCAATGCCACCCCAGAGGCGTGTCGCACCATGCTGGCAGCCATCGCCGAGTGCGGCGCGCAGGAGCGGGTAGGTTTCAAGGCGGCGGGCGGGGTGAAAAGCGCCCGGGAGGCGGCAGAGTATCTCGCCATGGCGGCCGCGCACTTTGGCGAAGAGTGGCTGGTGGCGGAACGCTTTCGCTTCGGCGCGTCCAGCCTGCTAGGCCAGTTGCTGGTGACGCTTGGCGAGCGCAAGATAGCGCCTGCTGCCGACAGCGGTTACTGATCTCTTTCTTGCGGCGCCTGCGGGCGCCCCTTGGTACAGGTGCATTGCATGTCTCACCCCCCTGTTTCTCTTGCGCAGGCCCACGGCAAGGTGCTGCTGTTCACCCTGCTCATCAGCCTCTCCTTTCCCATCGGCAGCGCCCTGACGGCGGTGCTGGATCCCCTGGTGGTCACCTGGGTGCGCTACCTGCTGGCCTCCCTCATCTTCGTTGGTGTGCAGGGATACCTGGGGCGTTTCGCGCTGCCTTCACTGCGGGATCTGGGGCGCTACACCCTGATCTCGCTGCCGGCCCTCTGTTATTTCGTTGCCATGTTCGTGGCCCTGCAGGAGACCAGCGCCCTCGATGCCAGCGCCTTCTACACCACAGTGCCGCTGATCAGCGCCTTGGCCGGCATGCTGATCTTTCGGCGGGCCATCGGCTGGGGAATGTTGCTGGCCCTGCTGGGGGGCATGGTGGCCGCGGCGCTCATCATCTTTCGCGGCGATCTGGGGCAGGTGGCTAACCTCAGCCTCAGCCCCGGCAATCGTATCTACCTGCTCGGCTGTGTGGCCATGGCCCTCAACCCCATACTTATCAAGCGCTACTACAGGGGTGAGTCCTTTCTCCACCTGACCTGCTGGACCCTGATCTGCGCTACCCTGCTGCTCACCCTGGTGGCGGTGCCCCGTCTGATCGCGACCGACTGGATCCTGGTATCCGTCCCGGTGGCGCTGGGGCTCGGCTACCTGGCCCTCTTTGCCACGGCGCTCAGCTTCTTTTTGTTCCAGCAAGGGAGCGTGGCGCTGCAACCCGAGCAGGTGTCGGCCTACACCTACCTTATCCCCGTGCTGGTGCTGCTGACCGGCATGCTGACCGGGGAGGCAGTACACTGGGAGCAGGTAGGCTGGGGTGTCGGGGGCGTGCTGCTGACCATGGTGGTCATGGTGCTGCTACCCATCCATGCCGGAAAAGGGCGCGCCCCCTGAGGGGACGCCAGTCTTGGCCAAGAGGGAGGCGTCATGAAGAGAACCCTGATCCTGGTGCGTCACGGCAAGTCGAGCTGGGAAGAGCAGGGGCTGCCTGACAGGGCGCGGCCGCTCGCCGAGCGGGGCCTGCGCGACGCGCCCCTGATGGGCAGACGGCTGGCGCACGATAAGGTGCGACCTGATCTCATCCTCTCGAGCCCCGCCTGCCGGGCCTTGTCGACGGCGAACATCATCGCCGAGGTGCTCGGCTACCGGCCAGAGGAGATAATCACGGACGAGCGGCTCTATGGCGCAGATGTGAGGACCCTGATGGAGGTGATGGGTGAGCTTGGTGACGAGTTAAGATGCGTCATGCTCTTTGGTCACGATCCCGAGTTCACCGACCTTGCCCACTGCTTTTGCGGCAGGATCACCCGGATGCCGACCTGCGCCGTCGCCCGCTTCACCTTTGACTCTCCCTCCTGGTCGGCCGCCGCGTCGCAAACGCCGGTGACGGCCGTGCTCGACTATCCGAAAAAGGGGTAAGTGAATAGCAAGAGGAAGCGCAGGGTTGTCGCTCACCGGGGTCTGGTGAAGCCGCCGGCAAGAGATCAAACAAGAAGGGGAGCCCAGGCTCCCCTTCGCATTTCCGTCATGTCGCTTATTTGGCGGCGATCGGCCCCTTTGTGCCCGCATCGTTATCGACCCAGCCATCCTCCCCCTTGATGCGACGATCCCCCTGTATGGTGTAGATGACCATGCCGTCCTTGAACACCAGGGCCCCGTCGGATTTCTTGGCACTGACCTTCTTGTCGTTGACCCACACCTGATCCTTGTCATCGATGCGGATGGTGGCAACGGTGGCGCCCGTTTCGGGGAAGGTGGCGACCCAGTTTCCGGCGTAGGGGCTGCCGCTGGTGGCCGCCGGAGCATCACCAAACCCGGCGGCCGCGTTCTCGGCCTTGGTCTTGTTGATGTCGCAACCACTGAGCTCGCTCACCTGGGTGCAGCCGGAGCGCTCCAGCTTCTGTTCATAGCTCATGTTCAGACCGCTGTCGGTGGCCGGGGCGGCAGCACCGAATCCCGCCTTGGCGTTCTCCGCCTTGGTCTTGTGAATATCGCAGCCCTGGGCCTCGGTCACCTGGGTGCAGCCGGAGCGCTCCAGCTGCTGGGCATATTTTGCGTTGATGGCGTGAGCCGGGGCCATGCCAAGCAGGGTCAGGGTCACGATCAGAGCAGCATTCCTGGACATAATTCATCCCTCAAAATGTGAGTCTTGCCGGTTCATCGCAGCCTTGACTGCCATGAGCAACAGCCTGGGTTCGCGGCAATATCCTGGGTGCGAGGTGGCAGGCCTGTTTCACGTTAGCAGCTGGAACGGGACTCGCACAGGGGGGCGAAAAAATTGGTGCCATCCAGGGGATCCCTGAGCCCGCGGACTCAGCTTTGGGGCACTCTTATCCCCTTGTCGAGGTAGAGGCTGCTGTAGTGGGCGCGATGGGTGACGAACATCACCTGGTGGCGGCTGCCGTCGGAGAGGATGACGAAATCCCCGGCCTGGGCCGGGCTTTGCAAGAGGATCTCGTGTTCGGGGGCCGTCAGCTTGTCGACCTCTTCCCTGAAGATGAGGGTGTATGAATACATATGGCACTCCACTGCAGGCGCATATACAGACAGGTTTCCCAACTCTAGTCGCCAGTGCCCGGATCCGCGGCGCTCAAGCGGCACCTGTGCGGCCGTTAATTTTATGGGTAAGCTGACCCCCTGATGGGCGCCCCCGGAAGGGGCCGCAAGGATGAGCCTATGAACCCCACTTTTCGTGAAGCAAGAAGCCAAGGAGTTGTCATGACGGAGCTGGTCACTGAGCTGGTGCGGATCGCCGCCTTTTCCGCAGGAGCCCGCGGGGGCAATCCCGCCGGTGTCTGGGTAGGGGCCCAACTGCCGACGGCGGAAGAGATGCAGCGGATCGCCGCCGAGGTTGGATTCTCGGAGACGGCCTTCGCCGCCCCGCTGCACAGCGAAGGGCAAGGCGCAGAGGTGCGCCAATGGCGGGTGCGCTACTTCTCTCCCGAGGCGGAGGTGCCGTTTTGCGGCCATGCCACCATAGCCCTCGGGGTGGCGCTGGCGCGCCGCTTCGGGGCAGGGGACCATGCCTTGCGTCTCAGCCAGACCCAGATTCGGGTCTCGGGCTGGCAGGATGAGCAGGGGCAATGGCAGGCGGCGCTGCAATCCCCGCCAACCCGCAGCAAACCTGCGCCGGCGGATCTGATGCGCGAAACCCTGGCGCTGTTTGGCTATGACGCGGCCAGCCTGGATCCCCGCATACCCCCGGCGATCATCCACGGCGGCGCCGATCATCTGGTGCTGGCGCTCAAGGATCGCGCAACGCTCTCGGCCATGCACTATTCGCAGGCGCAGGGGCGCCTGCTGATGCGCCGCGAGGGCCTGGTGACCATACTGCTGGTGCATGTGGCCGGAGATCGGTTATTCCACACCCGCAATGCCTTCGCCTACGGCGGCGTCTATGAGGACTCGGCCACCGGCGCCGCGACCGCCGCCTTCGCCGGCTATTTGCGCGACCTCCACTGGCCCCACGGCGGCGCCATCGACATAGTGCAGGGGGAAGACATGGGCATGCCGTCGCGGTTGCATGCCGAGATCCCGGCGGAATCCGGCAGTTCAATTCGGGTGTCAGGCGCGGCGCGGTGGATCTGAACCGGCATCATACGCAATACCACGTCAATTGAGGCAGGAGGACGATGTCGATGGGATTGTTTGAGCGAGCGGATATTCGTGTATTGAGCGAAAAGCTGCTGGGGTTGTCACAGGGGCAGGGGATGCTACTGACTAGCGCCGCAGGCCGAGAGTTGGATGACATGCTCATGCGCGTTGGCGGTGTGCAACCGCTCGGTTTGGGTGCGCGGCGTCAGCTTACCGAGCGGGGTCGTGTTTTTTTGATGGACAAGCTCGCAGAGGCAGCAGACGACAATGTTTGGTCGGGTGATGCCGTGCTGACAGAGTTGGGTTGCCAACTGCCTCGGCGCATTAACGGTGCAACCCTGAGCGGCCTTTGGCACCGAGACTGCAAGATCAGATTGTCACAGAATCACATGGAGCAGGTTGCAGCGCTGGGGCTTAGGGTATTTGGTGATGAGGTCATACGATTACGTACCTTGACACCGCTGATATTGGTCGATGTGGAGGGCAGACGGCACGACATGACCGCTGTGATGATGCTTCTGGGGGAGTTGGCATTGCCAGAACGAGCCTTGGTCGGGTTGGAAGGCATGGAATGGCAAGGGCGGCAGTTAGTCACGGTGGAAAACAAGGGTGCCTTCGTGGACTACCCGCTGCAAGAGGGCGAATTGCTGCTGTATGTCCCTGGCCGCAATACCGCCCTGGCAAAGCAACTGCTCCCCCTATTGCCAGAGAGCCTCCCCTGGGCACACTTTGGGGATCTGGATCAACGTGGCCTGGACATTGCCACCGAACTGGCGGGGGCTCTGGGTCGTCCTCTGGCGCTCTGGTTACCCGACAATCTCATGGATTACGTCCATCACTATGCCCGCGACTTACTCCGTCAGCCGAAAGAACAAAAGCGGCAGCGAGGCAAAATTGCTTGGCGAGGCAACATAGCACCCGTTCAGGGGGGCACAGTGCTGGCAGAGGCATTGGCTCATTTGACAGCCAATAAAGCCTGGTTGGAACAAGAAGTCCTGGTCACAGCCAGACGCTGGCAGTTATGGGCACTTGGTGTTGAGAGGGAAATCGCACAATAAAAAACCGCCCTTGTGAAGTGGGCGGTTTTTTTATGGTGCCGGCCCTTATTTCAGGGCTTTCTTCAGCTTCTTGATCTTGCCTTCGTGCTTGGCAATTTTATCCTTGCGGGCAGCGATTTTCTTCTTGATATCTTTCTTGCTGGCTTTGGCCATAGGTAGTGCTCCTTGTGTCAAGAGGTCATCATGGGGTCATGATGTTCAGGATCTGTCCATGTCAAGAGCCCAGAGTGCCACATGAATTCCATCCGGGCCAGTGTTTCGCGGTTCCGGGAGCGGATGCTCCCCTGACGCAAATCCGGCGAAGGGGGGCTCGCTCATCGGGACTGGTTTGCAGGATAGTCCAGTTTCCCGGCGGCGCCACTTCTGCCGCGCCGACATTGTCGGTGGCCGGCAACAAAAAAGCGCCCCCGGGGGCGCTTTTTGCATCATCCGAACCACAAGCGAGGGGATCAGGCCTTCTTCAGGTAGGCCGCGACCAGCACTATCTGCACGCCGTTGACCTTGCCTTCGATGTGCAGCGGGTTGTTGGTGAGGCGGATGCCCTTGACCAGGGTGCCACGCTTGGCGGTGAAACCGCCGCCCTTGACTTCCAGATCCTTGATCAGGGTGACGGAATCCCCCTCCTGCAGCACGGCGCCGTTGGAGTCGACGGTGGGGACGCTGTCGTCATCGTCGCTGGCGCTGCCCGCTTCGGCCCAGGCCTTGGTCTCTTCTTCCATGTACATCATGTCCAGCATGTCCTGGGCCCAGATCTCGCCCCGGGCGGACAGGTTCTTAAGCTGGCGCCATGCCATCACTTGCACCGCCGGCACCTGGCTCCACATGCTGTCACCCAGGCAGCGCCAGTGGTTGACCTCTGTGGTGTCCGGCTGCTCCAGCTGGCCACGGCAGGTAGTGCACAGCGCCACGCTGTGGTCATCGTCACTGGCGGGGGAGTGTGGCACAGGGAAGGCAGTCAGCGCATGTTCTGCTCCACACAGCTCACACTTGGCGTCCGCACGCGCTTGCAGGATGGCATTGATGGTCATGTTTTGGTTCCGTTCATATGGGTAAAACGACCCGCGTGGGCGAGTCGCGCTAATGAGGGGGCGGAATATAGCACAAATCCCTGCTTTTTGTCAGGCTACCAGCAAGGGGTGGGGGCAGGCGCGCTGGCGAGTGCTTTTTGATGGCAGATCGCTAGAATGAGCCTCCCTTTTGGATAGCAGGACAAGCTCACCGTGCTGGCTCACCGTTTTCGACAACTGGATCGCTTGCTGACCGAAGAGAGACGCTGGTGGCAATATCAGCCCTATCATCATCTGAGCCTGGCCTTCGCCGATGAGGCCCCCGAGCTTGCCGCCTGCCTGAATGGCCTCAGCCTTGACGAGATAGCGCGGCTTGACGGCGACATGGAGGCGCTTTGCACCCTGCTTGCCCCCTGGATCCCGGCAGGGGCCGAGCTTCATACCCTGAGCGAGCTAGACGCCTTTGTCCCCGAGCCCATTCACTGCGCCAGGGCCATGGCGATGTACATGCCGGGGCGCAAGCAGGCGCAGATAGAAGCCTTCACCGGTTGCCTGCCCGCCCATCAGGGCCCCTATCTGGAGTGGTGCGCCGGCAAGGGCCACCTGGGGCGCCTGGTCTCCCTGCACAGGGGGGCCGAGATCCTGAGCCTCGAATTGCAGCGCACGCTCTGCGAGGAGGGGCGGCAGCTCGCGGCGCGGGATGGTGCCCGCATGCAGTTTGTGGAGGCCGACGCCTTCGCTGCCGAGTCGGGGGCGCTCATAGCCCCGCACCATCACGCCATGGCGCTCCATGCCTGTGGCGAGCTGCATACCCATCTGCTGGAGCAGGTGGCCGAGCGCGGCGCCCGGGGCGTGACCCTGTCCCCCTGTTGCTATCACCTGATCCGCACCTCTCATTACCGCCCCCTGTCACAGGCCGCCAAGGCCAGCGCCCTGCACCTTGGCAAGAGTGACTTGAAGCTGCCGCTGCAGGAGACGGTGACCGGCGGTGCCCGCATCTCCCGCCTGCGCGAGCAGGAGGTGATCTGGCGTCTCGCCTTCGATTGCCTGCAACGGGAGGTGCGCGGGGTGGATCAGTACCTGCCGGTGCCCAATCTGCAAAAGAGCCTGCTGGCAGGCAGTTTCGAGGCCTTCTGTGACTGGGCCGCCGAGCGCAAGGGGTTGGTGCTGCCTGGGGAGATAGACCATGGCGATTTCCTCGCCAGGGGGGAGCGGCGCTTTGGGGACGTCGCCCGCATGGAGCTGGTGCGCCATCTGTTTCGTCGTCCGCTGGAGATCTGGCTCGCCCTGGATCGCGCCCTCTTCCTCGAGGAGCAGGGCTATGAGGTAGAGCTGGGGGCGTTTTGCGACAAGCCCATGACCCCTCGCAATCTGCTGATCCGGGCGGTGCGCGTTCAGGCTGCATAAAAAGCGAGCGAGCAGGGGCCAACATGAGGCTGTGGCGAGGTTTCATCTGAGTGCAGAGTGAAATGGCTCACAAAATCGCCAAACTCTTAATTCTTGTCGTGAATTTAGTTGTCAGGATGCCTATGCTCGCCCTGACATTTTCAAGACAAGGATGGTTACCCATGTTCATGCTCAAGCGCACCGCCTGGCTGGTTGCGGGGCTCTGCGCCTCGCCAACTTATGCGGCCATGAATATTCAGCCCGACCCACAAAATAGCGGTGGCTATGTGATTGCCGCCTCCGATATAACGGCCGTTGAAAAGGCCAAGACGGCCAACCCCATGTACGGCATCTGGTCAAAGGCATTGGCCACCCGACCCAACACCCTGGTGGAGGCGATTGTGCCGAGGCGAGCCGACAACCCGGACAACGTCAAACGGGCCGAGCGGGTCTTTACCGAGTCGGACTGGGATTTTTTGACCCAGATGGCGGCGCCTGAATATACCTATGAGCGCTTCCTGCGGGCGGTCGGCAAGTTCCCCGCCTTCTGCGGCGACTACACGGACGGGCGCAATGCGGACGCCATCTGCAAGAAATCCATCGTCACCGCCTTCGCCCACTTCGCCCAGGAGACCGGCGGCCATATCGGCAAGGACAATGTGTCCGACAACCCGCTGGGGCTCGAGGAGTGGCAGCAGGCGCTGGTGCATGTGCGCGAGATGGGCTGGGCCGAGGGGCAGCTCGGCTATACCACCGGCTGTGGCCAGAATGACTGGCAGAACAGGAAATGGTCCTGCAGCACGGGGCAGGGCTACTTTGGCCGTGGCGCTAAACAGCTCTCCTACCACTTCAACTACGGCGCCTTCTCCGAGGCGATGTTTGACGGCAACGCCTCTGTGCTGCTGAACAACCCCGGCCTGGTGGCCGACTCCTGGCTCAACCTCGCCTCCGCCATCTGGTTCTTCCTGACGCCGCAAGCCCCCAAACCCGCCATGTTGCATGTCATCGACAGAACCTGGGAGCCCTCCCAGCGCGAGGTCGCGGCGGGCATCGGCTATGGCTTTGGCACCACCATCAATGTCATCAACGGTGGCATAGAGTGTGGCGAGCAGAACAAGAACAAGGGGCAGCCGGTCAACCGCATCCGTTACTGGGAAGGGCTGGCCGCCCACTACGGGATCCCGCTGCTCCCGGACGAGAAGAACACCTGCTGGCAGCAGACCCCCTATGGCAGCCTCAACCTGAACGGCGCCACCGACGTGCTTTACACCAACTGGGACGGCAACTGGAAATATTATGCCGACAGGCCAGGTGGCTACTCGTTCGAGTGCGAGCTGGTGGGATTCCAGACCGCCTATTCGGCCCTGGTGCCGGGGGATTACGAGAAGTGCGTGACCAACTTCTACGGCTCCCACGCCAACTGGCCCAAGGTGCGGGTGGTGGCCAAGCTCGATCCCGCGCCCGTTGATCCGACCGACCCGCCAGTGGGAGATGTGCCTGCCTGGGTGGCCAGCAAGGTCTACACCGCAGGCAATAAAGTCAGCCACAAGGGCGTGGTGTATCAGGCGAAGTGGTGGACCCAGGGCAACGAGCCAGGCAAGGGAGACCCCTGGGCGCCGGTGAACTGATCCCGGCGAGGGCGTGTCATCGGTCATGATGGGGAAGGGGGGTGATGGGCCTCTCTTCCCCTCTTTCATGGGGATCCGGCGCAAGGGGCCCTCTGACGGGCCCGGCGGGCACTTGCCTGCGCTCTTCATCTATTCGAGGGAGCTTGGGATCTCATCCCACACAGAGGAGTGACACATGAATATCGCCATCCATTTTGAAATTCCGGTGCAGGATCTGACGCGGGCCATCCGCTTCTATGAAGCGCTCTTCGAGATAGCCCTCGAGCGGGCGCAGATAGATGGCAACGAGATGGCGCTGTTTCCGCTCCTTGACGGCATGGCGGGCTGCTCCGGCGCCCTGGCAAAGGGGGAGAGCTATGTGCCGAGCCAGGACGGTACCCGGGTCTATCTGAAGGTCGCGGACATAGAGCGGGCCATGGCCCGGGCGCTGACGGCAGGAGGCGAGTGTCTCTATACCATCACCCGGGTGAGCGAGCACATCCGGGTGGCCGAGCTCAGGGATTGCGAGGGCAACCGCATCGCCCTGCAGGAGGGGCCCTGAGTGTTATTCATCCGGTGCATGGTGGCTGCTTAATCATTCATGTCATGAATGAAGGCGGCGAATGTCCCCTTTTGGGGGGAGGCCAGGGTCGTGGGCCCTGCGGTGTGGCCCCGGGATGGTCAGTTGCCGCCGCCCGGATCCCGTGCTACTTCATCTGGTGCGGCAAGGAGTCAAGATCCACTTAGCCCCGTCTGCCGCTCAGCACTCAAGGAGGCATCATGGAAGGTCATTGTCTGTGTGGCGGGATCACCGTTTCAAGCGGCGATCACAAGGAGGTCAACCTGTGTCACTGCGCCATGTGCCGGCGCTGGTCCGGCGGGCCCATGTTCGCGGTGCATGGCGGCAAGGGGGTCAGTTTCAAGGGGCTCAGCCCTGTGGCCTACCGCTCGTCCGAGTGGGCGGAGCGCGGCTTCTGCCCCACCTGCGGCACCCACCTTTTCTACCATCTGTTGCCGACGGACGAGTACATCCTCTGTGCCGGGCTGTTTCAGGAACAGGCGTTCGAGCTCACCGGGCAGATCTTTATCGACGAGAAACCGGACTTCTACGAGCTGAAAAACGACACCCCGACCCTGACCGGGCAGCAGGTGTTCGAGCAGTTCGCCCCCAAACCCTGAGCCCGTCGCTGCGCCAGCCGTGTCGGCAAAACCCCAAGGAGACTGTCATGGATGAGCAACAGAAGGTGAGGGGGCCTGCCTCCTATTTTCCCTCCATCGAGAAAACCTACGGGCAGCCGATTGCCCACTGGCTGGCCCTGCTGGCGGGGCGGGAGGAGCGCAAACACATGGCGCTGGTGGCCTGGCTCAAGGCCGAGCACGGCCTGGGCCACGGCCATGCCAATGCCCTGGTGGCCCACTTTTTGGCGCAGCCCGATGCGCCTGGCGTGGCATAAAAATGCCGCAACGCAGGAAAGGCAGAGGAGAAGAGGGATGAAGATAAGCGTCAGCGTCCGGGTCGAGCGGCCACTCGCTCTGGTATGGGAGGGGTGGAACACCCCCGCCAGCATCATGGTATGGAATGCCGCCTCCCCCGAGTGGCACTGCCCCGGCAGTCGGGTGGATCTGCGGGTCGGCGGGCTTTTTTGTCACCGTATGGCCGCCCGGGATGGCAGCATGGAGTTTGATTTCGAGGGCACCTTCACCGAGGTGGTGCCCCTAACCTCCCTGGGTTACGTCATGGACGATGGCCGCGCCGTCAGGGTGACGTTCGTGGCGGAGCAGGGAGGCTCCTGGGTGCACGAGGAGTTCGACGCCGAATCCGAACACAGCGGCGAGCAGCAGCGTGCCGGCTGGCAGAGCATACTCGACAACTTCAAACGCTATATGGAAAGCGCGCCCTGAGGCGCGCTTTTCGATCAACCTTCAACCTTCTCCTACCCGGCGCCGGGCTACTCCTCGATATCCAGCAGCACCAGGATGGCGCTCTCGCCACCCCATTCCCGGGGGGCCTGATGGAAGGCGCGCACATTGGGGTGCTGGGCCAGCCAGCTCGGAATGCGCTGCTTGAGCACATGCTTGCCGATGCCGTGCATCACGGAGGCGACGTGAATGTTCTCTTTCTGGCACAGGGTGAGCAGGGCGGCCAGCTCCTGCTTGGCCTGGAGCTGACTCATGCCATGAAGATCCAGATAAATCTCCGGCGGATAGAGGCCGCGCTTGAGCTTTTTCAGCTCGAATTTTGACACGTCTTCACGCACAAAACGGGTCGGGCCCTCTTCGTCCAGATGAGGCTGGTACTCGTCGCTGAAAAAGTGGTCAACCCCAAGCTTTTCGCGGCTTTCGCGCAGTTCGCGTTTCTGCTTGACCGGGCTTGAGGAGGCCCTTATGGTATCTTGCTTAATTTTCCGGGTACCTTTGACAGCATCACGAAACAGCAGGCTTTCCTCGTCTGTGGGTGAGGGCGATTTTTTCATCAGGTACTCGTCTTGCTCGCTGTATAGAATTCTCGGGCCGGATATTACTCGACTTGGAGGTGGATTTGGACAAGATATTTATCGACGAGGTGGTTGCCGAGATGCACACCATCCAGGACATGTTGCGCTGGGCCATGAGTCGTTTCAACGACGCCGGGATCTTCTACGGACATGGTACCGACAACGCCTGGGATGAGGCCGTGCAACTGGTGCTGCCCGCGTTACATCTGCCGCCGGACGTGGATCCCGGCATGCGCCACTCCCGCCTGACCACCAGCGAGCGTCACCGCATCGCCGAGCTGATCATCCGCCGGGTGCAGGAGCGGGTGCCTGCCGCCTACCTGACCAACAAGGCCTGGTATGCCGGTTGGGAGTTCTACGTGGACGAGCGGGTGCTCATTCCGCGCTCCCCCATCGCCGAGATGGTGGCCAACCGCTTCGCCCCCTTCCTCAAACATGAACCGACCCGGATCATGGATCTCTGCACCGGCTCGGGTTGCATCGCCATCATCATGGCCCACGAGTTCCCCCATGCGGAAGTGGATGCCATCGACATCAGCGTCGATGCCCTCAACGTGGCCGAGCGCAACATCAACGACCATGGCCTTGAGCAGCAGGTCATTCCGATCCGCTCCGATCTGATGCGCGACCTGCCCGCCGGTGACAAGTACGATCTCATCGTCTCCAACCCGCCCTATGTGGACTCCGAGGACATGTCGGACTTGCCGGAGGAGTTTCGCCACGAGCCGGAGCTGGCCCTGGCATCGGGCTCCGATGGCCTCAAGCTCACCAAGCGCATCCTGGCCAACGCCGCGGACTTCCTCAAGGATGACGGCGTGCTGGTGGTCGAGGTGGGCAACAGCATGATCCACCTGGAAGCCCAATTCCCCGAGGTGCCCTTTACCTGGGTCGAGTTCGAGAACGGTGGTCACGGCGTCTTCGTGATGACCCGCGCCGAGCTGGTGCAGTACCAGGCCCATTTCGCGATTTACAAGAGCTAAGCAGCAAGGAGCACCCATGGCAGGGAACAGTTTTGGCCAACTTTTTCGGGTCACCACCTTTGGCGAGAGCCACGGCCTCGCGCTCGGCGCCGTGGTCGACGGCTGCCCCCCGGGGCTGGAGATAAGCGAAGCGGATCTGCAAATCGATCTGGACAGGCGCAAGCCCGGCACCTCCCGCTACACCACCCAGCGCCGCGAAGCGGACGAGGTGAAGATCCTGGCCGGGGTGTTCGAGGGACGCACCACGGGCACCTCCATCGGGCTCTTGATCGAGAACACCGATCAGCGCTCCAAGGACTACTCCGAGATCAAGGATCTGTTCCGTCCGGGCCACGCCGACTACACCTATCACCAGAAGTACGGTCAGCGTGACTACCGCGGCGGTGGCCGCTCCTCGGCGCGCGAGACCGCCATGCGGGTGGCGGCGGGGGCCATCGCCAAGAAGTACCTCAAGCAGATGCACGGCATCGAGATAGTGGGCTTTCTCTCCCAGCTCGGCCCCATCAAGGCCGAGGCCTTCGACGCGGCGCAGATCGAGCAGAACCCCTTCTTCTTCCCCGATGCGGGCAAGCTGGAGGCTCTCGACGAGTACATGCGGGCCCTCAAGAAAGAGGGCAACAGCATAGGCGCCAAGGTGGCTGTCATTGCGCGCAACGTGCCGGTGGGTCTGGGTGAGCCGGTGTTCGACCGGCTCGACGCCGACATCGCTCACGCCATGATGGGCATCAATGCGGTGAAAGGGGTCGAGATAGGTGACGGTTTCGCCGTGGTAGAGCAAAAAGGCTCGGAGCATCGCGACGAGATGACCCCGGCAGGCTTTGCCAGCAACCATGCGGGCGGCATCCTCGGCGGCATCTCCTCCGGCCAGGACATAGTGGTGAGCATGGCGCTCAAGCCCACCTCCAGCATCACTGTGCCGGGCAAGACCATCAACACCAGCGGCGAGGCCACCGAGATGATCACCAAGGGGCGCCACGATCCTTGTGTCGGCATCCGTGCCGTGCCCATCGCCGAGGCCATGCTGGCCCTGGTGCTGATGGATCACCTGCTGCGCCATCGTGCCCAGAACCAGGGCGTGCATACCCAGACCCCGCTGCTGCGCTGATCTGCAAGCAGCGCTGTCAGCTGATCACCATGAACGGCAAAAGGCGACCCCAGGGTCGCCTTTCTCGTTGGTGCGGTGTCGTCAGGGTCAGCCCTGAGTGCCTGCCTCCCGGGGCTGGCTGCCATCTAGGCGGCACACCGGCGGGGCAAACGCCGCGTCCAGCGCCGGGAGGTCGGCGATGGCGGCATCGATGCGGGCGAGCGCTGCGTCGCTCACCGCCTGGCTGGCGAACATCAGGCTGACCGGCTGCTGGTGCAACAGCACCTGACAGAGGGTGAACTCCTCTGCCCCCAGCTGGGCCAGCCGATGGCGGGCATATTGCCACTCTATGATGACCCCATCGAGGCGTCGCGCCAGCAGGAGGGCGATCAGCCTGTCATCCGAGTTGTATTCGCTCGCCTGCCGAAGGGAAGCACAGGCGTCGCTGAGGGGGAGGGGACGGGTGCCTCGCAGCTTGCCAAGGCGCAGCCCCGTCTGCTGGCACAGATCCGCGAGGCCCCTTATCCCCTGCCAGGGATCGGGGTTCCCGGGGGCCGCCTTGTGGCTGATCAGCACGAAGCTGGCGCGTCTGTAGGGGGCCGAGAAGCGGGCGAAGCGCTCCCGCTCCGGGGTCTTCAGGGCCCCCATGGCGACATCCAGCTGCTGGCGTGCCATCAGGTGCAGGGCCCGGGCCCAGGGGAGGTTGCGAAACGCGGGCTCAAGATTGGCGCTACTCAGGATCTGGCGGGTCAGGGTCACGTCCAGTCCGCCGAGCTCACCGTTGGCCTCGATCTCGCTGAAGGGGGGCCAGTGGCTCCAGGCCACCGACAGTGTCTCTTTGGCGCCAAGGGGCAGGCTCGGTGCGAACAGCAGGCCCAGGCTCAATGCGCAGTGAATAGCGGTCTGGATATGTTTCCTGATCAAGCAGAACCTCCCTGTTCTGTGTCGTGAGTGTATGAATACGCGCCCCAGAATGGGCAGGGGCCCTGGCGAGCGTCATCATCGCCATTCTGCCCAGCCATAGCGGGCTTTTCCACCCGGGCTGGGAGGCATATCACATTTTTCTCGTGTAACAGCGCCAACTCCGTTAGACTGCGCCTCTATTCTTTCCCCTTTGCTCTGCTCCCCGGGGAAATCGTTGTTTTCTCTATAGGCCCAGATCCTGTGAGATGGCATCGGCTCAGCAGAGGAGCCCCACCACAGATCCCCGGCGCCCCTATCCCTAGCAGGTAATTATGAGTTTTACTTCCCTCGGTCTGGCCGAACCCTTGTTGCGTGCCGTTGCCGAGCAAGGCTACGACACCCCGTCTCCCATCCAGCAACAAGCGATCCCGGCCGTCCTGGCTGGCCGTGACCTGATGGCCGCCGCCCAGACCGGGACCGGCAAGACCGCAGGCTTTACCCTGCCGATGCTGCAGCGCCTCACCGAGAGCAAGCGCAAAGTATCCCCGAACCGCATTCGTGCCCTGGTGCTGACTCCGACCCGCGAGCTGGCTGCCCAGGTGGGCGAGAGCGTGCGCAACTACGGCAAGCACCTGCCGATCCGCAGCCACGTCGTCTTCGGCGGCGTCAGCATCAACCCGCAGATGATGGCAACCCGCCGTGGTCTGGACGTGCTGGTGGCCTGCCCGGGCCGCCTGATGGATCTCTACAACCAGAACGCCGTGAAATTCGACGAAGTCGAGATCCTGGTACTGGACGAAGCGGACCGTATGCTCGACATGGGCTTCATCCGCGACATCCGCAAGATCCTCGCCCTGATGCCGAAGAAGCGCCAGAACCTGCTCTTCTCCGCCACCTTCGCCGACGAGATCCGCGAGCTGGCCACCGGCCTGCTGGACAACCCGGCGGTGATCGAAGTGGCCCCGCGCAACAGCACTGCCGAGCGTATCGAGCAGCTGGTGCACCCCTGCGACAAGGCCAACAAGATCGCGCTCTTGAGCCACCTGGTCACCAGCAACGACTGGCAGCAGGTACTGGTGTTCACCCGTACCAAGCACATGGCCAACCGTGTTGCCGAGACCCTCGACAAGAACGGCGTCAGCGCCGCCGCCATCCACGGCAACAAGAGCCAGGGTGCCCGTACCCGTGCCCTGGCCGGTTTCAAGGAAGGCAGTGTCAAGGTGTTGGTGGCGACCGACATTGCCGCCCGTGGCCTGGACATCGACAAGTTGCCGCAAGTGGTCAACTTCGAGCTGCCCAATGTGGCAGAAGACTACGTGCACCGCATCGGCCGTACCGGTCGTGCCGGCGCCGCCGGTCACGCCATCTCTTTGGTGGCGGCCGATGAAGGCAAGCTCATCAAGGCGATCGAGCGTCTGACCAAGCAGAACATCAAGTGCGAGCAGGTGGCTGGCTTTGAAGCCTCCCGCGAGACGCTTGACAACATCGCCCGTGGCATTGGCGCGCCCCTTCGCAAAGAGCCGCGCGACCCGAGCGAAGAGCGCCGTGCGCCGCGCCCGCAGGGTCAGCGTCAGGGGGCCGGTCGCTCCGGCAATGCTGGCGGTGCGCGCACCGGTGGCAACGCGGGCAAGCCAAAGCCGCAAGGTGGACAGCGTCCCGCCGAGGGTGCCGCCAAACCGGCTCAGGCCCGTCGTCCCCGCCGCGCCAGCCACAACCAGTAAGCGGCTCGGGAGCCAGGCTCCCCGGCTGTTCGGTTGCTAAAAAAGCCCCGCCAATCTGGCGGGGCTTTTGTCTTTCTGGCCGGTCGTGAAGCGGTCAAGAGATGAGCGCCGTGATCAAGATATGGGCCGCGCTCACCAGGATCACGCTGAAGGTCAGCCCCATCCCCACCACCCGATAGCGGAAGTTCTCCGGCGTGCGGCTCATGCCAAAGGCGTGGCAGAGACGGCCGCACAGCAAGCTGGCTCCCAGCAGATGGACAAGCCAGGGGGTCTGGCTGGAGGCTTCGACAAAATAGATGAGCAGCAGGGCCAGGGGAACATACTCGGCAAAGTTGGCATGCACCCGCATGGCTCGCAGCATGGCGGGATCTTCCCCGTGCCCCAGCGCCACCCCGCGGCTGTGGCGGGTGCGAATGGTGCGCACGCTGAGCAAGACAAAGAGCAGGGCGAGCAGGGCTGCGTAGATGGGCGCTATGGTCATGGTATCTGGCTCTCGAGTGGATGTGTTTGCTTTGATATTGCTTGGCGCCTCAATGGCTTGCCTCTGAGGGTAGCAGCAAGATGTGGCGAATTGGCGAACCAGGGCGCAACCCGCTGCCGAGAACGCCTGGACCCAAAGAGTAAAAAGCCCCGCCAACTTATGCTGGCGGGGCTTTTCAATATGGGGCATCCAAAGCCGGTAGGATCAGAGCGCGGGCAGCATGCCGAGGCTGACGCTCACCTGGACGCCGACGATCAGCACCCCCATGGCGCCGGCCAGGCCCAGAGCCAGTATGCCGCCCGGGACACGGTAATGGTGCGCCTCGGCCTGCTTGCGGCTCTGCCACACCAAGGCCACCGGCAGCAGCACCGCCAGCACCGCCAGCGCAATGGCGGCGTAACCCAGCGCCATGATGAAGCCTTGTGGGAAATAAAGGGCAAACAGCAGGGGAGGCACGAAGGTGATCATGCCGGTCTGGCTGCGGCCCTGCCAGTTGTCCTTGCGGCGGGTCACCTTGGCCATGAAGTCAAAGAGCCCCAGGGTCACCCCGAGGAAGGAGGTGGCGAGCGCCAGATCCGCAAAGAGATGCATCGCCTGATTGAAGGCGGGCCAGCTGACCAGGTTGCCGACGCTGGCGAGCAGGCTGTCGAGGGCCCCGCCGGTCTGGATCAGGGTCTGCTGACCGAGCAGGCCGAGGATGGCTACCTGCCACAGCACATAGAGGATGAGCGGCAGGGCAGAGCCCCACACAAAGACCCTGCGCAGCTGCTTGGGGCAGTCGCCCAAGTAGAGCATGACGCTCGGGATGGAGCCGTGGAAGCCGAACGAGGTGAAGATGACCGGCAGGCCCGCCAGCAGCAAGCCCTGACCGAGGGGCATGGAGAGCAGATGCTGCCCCTCGGCGCGGGGCAGCAGCAGCGCCAGCACCCCTACCATGATCACCAGTTTGACGGTGAACATCAGTCGATTGAGGTAATCCACCTGTTTGGTGCCGACGCACACCATGCCGCCAAACAGCAGGGTGAAGGCCCAGGCCGCCTGCTCCTGGCTGACGGTGGTGCCCGCATCCGCCAGCGCCTGTGCCAACAGGCTGCTGCCGCCGCTGATGTAGGCGGAGGCCAGGGAGTAGAACAGCATCAGTATGCAGAAGGAGGCGATGCGCTTGCCCCAGGGGCCGAGCAGGTGATCCGCCAACTGGTGCAGGTACCACTTGCCGGTATTGAGGCTGGCCTCCACCTGCAGCATGGCGGTGAAGGCCATCAGGGCCCAGAGCCCGACCATCAGCAGCAGGGTGGCGGGGCCGCCCAGCGACGAGGAGGCCAGCGGCAGGGCCAGCATGCCGGCGCCTATGGTGGTGCCGGCTATCAGCAGGGTGCAACCCAGGGTTTTGGTGTTCATGGTGTCCATCCAGATAGAGAAACTGCGTATTCAAAAAAGCGTGTCAATGGCGCTGTTGGCCGGGTGCCTCCGGGGGCGAGACCGGAGGCTAGCAATATCGGAGTGGACGCATCGTTACGAAAACCCTGTGGGTTGTAAAATATGGTTGCCACGTTAACGGATCAAAATAGTGGAAACAAGCCTGGAAAGGCGGATTTTGTACTGTGAGGTGGCAGTGAGTGGAAATAAAAGATGACAGCAAGCGGTCTTGACTGGTGGAAAAGCGCGCCGACGTGGCAGGAGGCCGCCGGCGCGTGAGGGGGTGTCAGCGGCGACGCTTGAGGGTGCGGCTCACATAGTGCAGGCCAGAGCGGTAGTGGCCGTTGATGGCCTCGAAGGCGAGGGCAAGGGCCTGGGCAGCCAGGGCGTCGTGCTGCTGGGGCAGTGAGTTGATGCCAAAGGGGAGGAAGTCCAGCAGCCTATCGTCCCCGAAGGTGGCCATGGCAATCCGGCTCATGTCGGCTTCCTGCTCCAGCAGATAGTCGAGCACTCCCTCCATCAATATGTAGGAGGTGGCGACCAGCGCCTCGGGCAACTGGCCGAGCCGCTGGTGCAGCTCCTTGATCAGGCGATAGCCCTCGGCGCGGGAGAAGTGGGCTCCCTCGCAGACATGGGGTGTCAGCAGGGCGGCGCTGGCGTAGCTGCTCAACGCCTGCTCGAAACCGGCGCGGCGCTCCTGGCTGATCGTGAGACCCGGCAGTGCTGTGATCAGGGCCACGTGGCGAAGGGCGGGGGTGAGCAGGGAGGCGGTGAGATCGCAGCTCGCCTTCTGGTTTTCACTCGCCACAGTGATGAAGTGCTCGGCGGCCAGGGCCCGGTCTATGGCCAGGATCTGCACGCCATGGGTCTGCTGCTCCCGATAGAAAGGATCCGCCGGTGGCAGGCAACTCGCCACCAGCAGCGCATCCACATGGCGGCTGACCAGCATCCGGGCCAGCTCTTTCTCTGTGTCCGGCTCGTCTTCCGAGCAGACGATCAGCAGCTGATAGCCCTGAGCCCGGGCGCCTTGCTCGAGGCGCTTGGCGAGCTTGGCGTAACTGGCGTTCTCAAGGTCCGGCAGGATGAAGCCCAGGGTCCTGGTCTGGCCACCGCGCAGGGAGGCGGCGCGGCTGTCCGGCTGATAGTTGTGGGCCAGGACCACGGCCATCACCTTGTCACGGGTGGCCTGGCTGATGCGATATTGATCCGCCTTGCCGTTGATCACATAGCTGGCGGTGGTACGCGAGACACCGGCCAGGGCGGCGATTTCATCCAGTTTCATCATATTGGCTCTGTTTGAGTTGCAAGGCCCGCGACGGTTTCAGGTGGGGGCACCGAAAAGTGTGCGCGGGATCATATCATTGAAAAGCACTCTCAGTGGGATCTTGAACAATTGGCTGAAACGATTCAGTCTGAGTGTAAGTGAAACGATTCAGCTTGTCAGTAAGCGATGAATGTTCGACCAGGAAATGCCGTAGCGGCATCCCCGGGGGAAGATTCCCGTCTATTGTCAGCAGGCAAATTACCCGAAATCCAAGTTGAGTTGAGCCGGTGTGCCGCGAGGCGAAGCCGGACCTGATGGAGAATCTCTATGTTGAAGTTGGCGCGACAGCAAATCCTGCTGGGACAATCGGTGACGACCAAGGCGGACGCCATCGCCCTGCTGGCAGGCAAACTGACCGAAGCGGGTCTGGTGGAGGCCGGTTATGTGGACGGCATGCTGGCGCGGGAAGCCCAGCACGCCACCTACCTTGGCAGCGGCATCGCCATTCCTCACGGCACTACTGACACCCGCCATCTGGTCAAGAGCACAGGTGTCATGGTGGCCCAGTTCCCCCAGGGCATCGAGTGGGATGAGGGGCAGACTGCCTATGTGGCCATCGGCATCGCCGCCAAGTCCGACGAGCATCTGGGCATCTTGCGCCAGCTCACCCATGTACTGGGTGACGAGCAGGCGGCCGAGGCCCTTAAAAATGCCACCGATGCCGACACCATCATCAATATCCTGACCGGGGCAACGACCGCCAAAGAGGTGCAATACCTGACCCTGGCGGACTTCCCGGCCGACGATCGCGACCAGCTGCTGCTGGGAGCCGCCGCCCGCGCCAAATCCGCCGGCTGGGGGGAGGCCGCCATGGTGACCTCCCTGCTGGCAAGCGAGCCTGCCTATCTGGGGGATGGCGTCTGGCTGGCCCGCACGCCGGCAGCCCAGACCGGCTGGGTCGTGGCGACTCCGAGCAGTGCGCTGAGCGCAGGGGATCTGCCCGTCAGCGCCCTCTTGTTGCTGTGCGCCGCAGACAGCAGCCATCTGCCCCAGCTGGAGAATCTGGCCAAACTGGCCGCCGCCGGTCAGCTCGCAACTCTTGCCGGCAGCGACGGTCTGGCCATGCTGCAATCGGGCCCGGCGAGCGGTCTTGCCGAGACCTTCACCATCATCAACCCCCATGGCCTGCACGCCCGCCCGGGCGCCATGCTGGTCAAGGTGGCCAAGGAGTTTGCATCCGACATCCGGGTGGCGAACCTGGATGGCAGCGGCGAAGCCGTCTCCGCCAAGAGCCTGATGAAGGTCATCGGCCTTGGCGTCAAGTGCGGTCACCGTCTTGCCTTCCGTGCCGAAGGGGCGGATGCCGAGGCGGCCCTCAAGGGCATAGGCGAAGCCATTGCCGCCGGTCTGGGCGAGGGGGCACTCTCATGACACTAATGACCATCACCCTCAATCCCGCGCTGGATCTCACCGCCCGCCTCGAGGCCATGACCCTGGGCGAGGTGAACCTGGTGAGCGACGCCAATTTGCGCGCTGCGGGCAAGGGGATCAACGTCGCCATGGTCCTGAAAGATCTCGGCCGTGACGTGGGCCTGACCGGCTGGCTCGGCGAGGATAACCAGCAGAGCTTCGTCTCCCTGTTTGCCGAACGCTCACTGGCCGATCACTTCGTGCGCGTGGCGGGCAGCACCCGCATCAACGTCAAGATCTCCGAGCAATCGGGTCGGGTCACGGATCTCAATCTGCCGGGGCTCACCATCCACGAAGGGGAAGTGAGCGCGCTGGAGGCCGAGATAGAGAAACTGGCGCCGCGCGCCGACTGGTTCGTGCTGGCGGGCAGTCTGCCCAAGGGGGTCGAGCCTGGCTACTGCGCCAAGCTCATCAGCCTGCTCAAGGCCAAGGGCAAGCAGGTGATCTTCGATTGCAGCGGCGCGGCCCTGAGCGAGGGCATCAAGGCGGCGCCGACCCTGGTCAAGCCCAACCTGGAAGAACTTGAGCAATGGGCAGGTCGCCCCATCAAGACCCTGAGCGATCAGGCCGACTGTGCCCGCGCCCTGCAGGCCGCCGGTATCCCCCATGTGGTGATCTCCAACGGCGCCGACGGCCTCATCTGGTTTGGCCCCGATGCCGTCTGGCAGGCCATTCCGCCGCGCATGAATGTCGTCAGCACTGTGGGTGCCGGCGACTCCCTGGTGGCGGGGCTGGCCCATGGTCTCAGCCTTGGCTGGGCGCCGGAGCAGACCCTGCGCCTGGCCACCGCCGTCTCTGCCCTGGCGGTGAGCCAGGTGGCGGTCGGCTTTGACGATATCAAGGTACTCACCCCCTTACTCGAGCAGGTGCGCGTGCAGCGTCTGGATGACCTGGCACCGGCTCAATCCAATCCCCTTTCGATGACACACTCAGGAGATGCCCAATGAAAGCAATTCTGGTTACGGCTTGCCCGGCGGGCATTGCCACCAGCTTTCTCGCTGCAAAACGGATAGAACAGCAGGCCAAGCTGGCGGGCTGGGAGCTCACCCTCGACGTCGGCTCAAGCGTGCAGCCCCGCCAGGTTCCCTCGAAAGAGCAGATTGCCGCCGCCGAACTGGTGCTGGTAGTCGCTAGTGCCCCTGTGGATCTCGCCGCCTATGACGGCAAGCGCGTCTATCAGGGCAGCATGGATCTGGCGCTGCAGGATCCTGCCGCCCTGCTGGAAGCCGCCGCGAGCGGTGCCAGCCTCTATCGCCATCAGGTCGCGCCCGTGGTTGCCACTGCCGCTCCCAAGGCGACCACCGGTGCCAAGCGCATCGTTGCCGTCACTGCCTGTCCGACCGGCGTGGCCCACACCTTTATGTCGGCGGAAGCGCTGGAGACCATGGCCAAGCAGCTGGGTCACCAGATCCGTGTCGAAACCCAGGGCTCGGTCGGTGCCCAGAACGCCCTGACTGCCGATGAGATCGCCGCCGCCGATCTGGTGTTCCTCGCTACCGACATCGAAGTGGACATGGCCCGCTTCGATGGCAAGCCCGTCTATCGCACCAGCACGGGAGCAGCCCTGAAGAAGACCCGCGCCGAGCTCGACAAGGCGTGGACAGAGGCGAAGACCTATCGCCACAGCGGCGCCGCCGCGGCCAAGAAAGAGGAGAAGGTCGGCCCCTACAAGCACCTGCTGACCGGTGTCTCCTTCATGTTGCCCATGGTGGTGGCCGGTGGCCTCATCATCGCACTCTCCTTCATCTTCGGCATAGAGGCGTTCAAGGAAGAGGGCACCCTGGCGGCTGCCCTGATGAAGATTGGCGGCGGCTCCGCCTTCGCCCTGATGATACCTGTACTGGCCGGCTACATCGCCTACTCCATCGCCGACCGTCCGGGTCTCGCCCCCGGCATGATTGGCGGTATGCTGGCAAGTTCGCTGGGCGCCGGTTTCCTCGGTGGCATAGTCGCCGGTTTCCTCGCCGGTTACAGCGCCAAGTACCTGAGTGACAAGGTGCGCCTGCCGGTGACCCTGGAAGCGCTCAAGCCCATCCTCATCATTCCGCTCTTTGCCAGCCTGTTCACCGGCCTGGTGATGATCTACGTGGTGGGCGGCCCGGTGGCCGGCATCATGAATGCCATGACAGAGTTCCTCAACAACATGGGCTCTGCCAACGCCGTGCTGCTGGGTGTCATCATAGGCGCCATGATGTGCTTTGACATGGGTGGCCCGGTCAACAAGGCGGCCTACGCCTTCGGGGTCGGCCTGCTCGCCTCCAAGACCTATGCCCCCATGGCTGCCGTGATGGCCGCCGGCATGGTGCCGGCCCTGGGGATGGGGATAGCCACCTTCCTGGCCAGCAAGAAGTTCATCAAGGCGGAGCAGGAAGCGGGCAAGGCCTCCTTTGTGCTGGGTCTGTGCTTCATCTCCGAGGGGGCCATTCCCTTCGCGGCCAAGGATCCGATGCGGGTCATCCCGGCCTGCATGGTGGGCGGTGCCCTGACAGGTGCGCTCTCCATGCTGTTCGGCTGCGAGCTGGTGGCGCCCCACGGCGGTCTGTTCGTGCTCTTCATCCCGAACGCCATCAGCCACGTGATGATGTACATACTGGCGATTGCCGCAGGCTCGCTCTTGACCGGGGTCTCCTACGCCATGCTCAAGCGCGGCGAGGAGCAGGCCAAGCTGGCAACGGCCTGACGGGCATCCCTCCGATGAATGACAAGGCGGCCTGCGGGCCGCCTTTTGTTTTGGTGGGCAGAAGGAGGGCAGGGAAGGGGTCAGAAATCCCAGCCGGGTTGCGATGGCGGCTCGACGGGCTCACCCTCTCTGGCCTTGCGGCGGGCGGCGTCGACCCGCGCCTTGCGATTGCGGCACAGGCGCATCACCTCCTGCTGCTGGGTCGGGGTCATGACCTGCCAGTTGAAGCGCTCTTCCCGGCTGCGCAGGCACCCCTTGCAATATCCCTTGTTGTTCACTTCGCACACCCCGACACAGGGGCTTGTCAGGGGGAAGATTTCGAGCTGTTCCATCCACGACCTCTCACATCTTGTCACCTTGTTATAACCCAGAAGATCCCCTTTGGAGAAATAGGGCGTCCGGGGGCGGATGGCGTTTGCTTTCCCCCGGCAAATTTGGCATCTTCCCCGCCGAACATGATGCTCGGTGTTATATGAGGACATATGAATAAACATGCGTACTGGCTTGCCGCCGCCGTCGTGGGGCTGGCCGGTTGTGCGGGCAACCCTGAACCCGCCAAGGTGCCCCAGAAGAAGGCGGAATCCGGATGTTTTCTGAACTGCGAGGTGCCCGAGAATCTGGGCAAGCAGTATCTGGATGGTGCCCTGCCCGGGGATCTGGTGCGGGTGGAGCGGGTCAACAGTCGCCAGCGTGCCGACTACAGCAAGTTCGGCCCCCAGAGCCGCCTGGTGCTGGAGCGCTCCGGCAAGATGACCCGCCGCTATGGCGAACTCTATCGCCAGCTCTCCCGCTGGGTGGCCAATGGCGGTGATCCGGCCCATATCACCCAGTACGGCATCAGCCTGGCCCAGCTCGGCGGCGCCGATCGCATGGGCAACGTGCTCTTCACCGGCTACTACTCGCCGGTGCTGGAGGTGCGCCACCGCCCGGATGCCAAGTACAAGTACCCCATCTATGCCATGCCCAAGTGCGGTGGCCGCTGCCCGAGCCGTGCCGAGATCCATCAAGGGGCCCTGGCCAACCGTGGGCTGGAGCTGGGCTACAGCAAGTCCCTCATCGACAACTTCCTGATGGACGTACAGGGCTCCGGCTTCGTGCACTACGGGGATGACGACAGGTTGCAGTACCTAGGCTACAGCGGCAAGAACGGCCACGGCTATGTGAGCATAGGCCGGGTGCTGATCGACCGGGGCGAGGTGCCCAAGGAGCAGATGTCCATGAAGGCCATCAAGGAGTGGGCGAACCGCCAGCCGGAGGCGAACGTCAAGGAGCTGGTGGAGCAGAACCCCTCCTACGTCTTCTTCGAACGTCGCCCCACCAACGACGTGGTGGGCGCCGCCGGCATTCCGCTGCTGCCCATGGCGGCGGTGGCCGCCGACAAGACGCTGCTGCCCATGGGGACACCTATCCTCGCGGAAGTGCCCTTGCTCGACAAAGCCGGCAACTGGACCGGCAAACACCAGCTGCGCCTGCTGATCGCGCTGGATGTGGGCGGCGCCGTGAAGAAGGGTCACCTCGATCTCTATCACGGCATGGGAGAGAAGGCCGGGGTGGCCGCGGGTCACTACAAGCACTTTGGCCGGGTCTGGAAGCTGGGCCTGCACCAGGGGCCGACCGCCGCTCCCTGGTTATGACCCTTTGAGGGTTCGGGCGCCTGCGCAGGGCGCCCTGATCAGATGACGCAATAAAAAGCCGCCGGATTGCTCCGGCGGCTTTTTATTGGGCGCGATTCAGCCCTGGTGGGGTCAATCCTTCTGGATATCCAGCCGGATGGCACCGACCGGTTTGCAGCAGCAGGGCAGGCACTCCCCTGGGGAGACGAATGCCAACGGCACATTGGGATAGTGCACAGAGCCTGCCAGCAGCGGGGTGCGGCAGGCGCCGCAATAGCCGCTGCGGCACTGGAACTCCACCCTGTGACCGTGGCGCTCCAGGGTATCCAACAGGCTCTCGCCGGGATGGGCGTGCAGGACGCCATCCTGGGTATGCACCCGTGGCGAACCCACCTCGCTCTGCGCGGAGGCAGAGCAGGGGGCAGGGGGTAGCATGTTGGTGGCGTCACTCACGGTGTGACGTCACCGAGGTCATCAGGGTAAACCTCATCACAGCTCGAAGTCACCGAGATCGTCTGCGTGTACTTCGCTGTCGATCTGGCCGACCAGGTAGGAGCTCACCTCCACTTCCTGGGGGGCGACCTGCACGTTGTCAGAGGAGAGCCAGGTGTTGATCCAGGGGATGGGGTTTTGCTTGGCGCCGGCGAAGGCTGGCTGCAGACCGACCGCACTCATGCGCAGGTTGGTGATGTACTCCACGTACTGGCAGAGGATGTCCTTGTTCAGGCCTATCATGGAGCCGTCCTGGAACAGGTACTCGGCCCACTCCTTCTCCTGAATGGCGGCTTCCTTGAAGATCTCGAAGCAGGCTTGCTCGCACTCGGCGGCGATCTCCGCCATCTCGGGATCGTCCTGGCCGGTGCGCATCAGGTTCAGCATATGCTGGGTGCCGGTCAGGTGCAGGGCCTCGTCGCGGGCGATCATCTTGATGATCTTGGCGTTGCCTTCCATCAGCTCGCGCTCGGCGAAGGCAAAGGAGCAGGCGAAGCTGACGTAGAAGCGGATCGCCTCCAGGGCATTGACGCTCATCAGGCACAGATAGAGCTTCTTCTTCAGCCCCCGCAGGGTGATGGTCAGCTCGCGCTCACCCACCCTGTGGGTGCCTTCCCCGTGCAGATGGTAGAGGGCGGTCGCCTCGATCAGATCGTCGTAGTAGTGGCTGATGGAGCCGGCACGCTTCAAGATCTGCTCGTTGGTGATGATGTCGTCGAACACCTGCCCCGGATTGTTGACGATGTTGCGGATGATGTGGGTATAGGAGCGAGAGTGGATGGTCTCGGAGAAGGCCCAGGTCTCGATCCAGGTCTCCAGCTCCGGGATGGAGACCAGCGGCAGCAGCGCCACGTTCGGGCTGCGACCCTGGATGGAATCCAGCAGGGTCTGGTACTTCAGGTTGGAGATGAAGATGTGCTGCTCGTGGGGCGGCAGCGCCTGGTAGTCGATGCGATCGTGTGACACATCCACCTCTTCCGGACGCCAGAAGAAGGAGAGTTGCTTCTCGATCAGCCGCTCGAAGATGTCGTGCTTTTGCTGATCATAACGGGCCACGTTGACCGACTGGCCGAAGAACATCGGCTCCTTGAGCTGGTCGTTCTGGGTCTGGCAGAAAGTTGAATAAGCCATGGTGATTTGAATATCTTGAATGAGAGGAAACAGGAGGGCGGGAGCTTCATGCTCCCGCCCGGTTCATCAGATCGTGCTGCGACTTATATTTTACAAGCCCCGCCGGCGCAACCGTCGTCTTGCAGATCGGTCTGGGCATCGTCCGCACCATCACGGGTGTTGTGATAGTAGAGGGTCTTGAGGCCGTATTTGTAGGCGGTCAGCAAGTCCTTGAGCAGCTGCTTCATCGGGACCTTGTTGCCTTCGAAACGGGCCGGGTCGTAGTTGGTGTTGGCGGAGATCGCCTGATCCACAAACTTCTGCATGATACCGACCAGCTGCAGATAACCGTCGACGCTCGGCTGCTTCCACAGCAGTTCGTACTGATCCTTCAGGCGATGGTACTCGGGCACCACCTGCTTGAGGATGCCGTCCTTGGAGGCCTTGACCGACACCAGGCCGCGCGGCGGCTCTATGCCGTTGGTGGCATTGGAGATCTGGCTGGAGGTCTCGCTCGGCATCAGGGCGGTCAGGGTGGAGTTGCGCAGACCCACCGTCTTTATCTCTTCACGCAGGCTTTCCCAGTCCAGGTGCAGCGGCTCGTTGCACAGCACATCCAGATCCTTTTTATAGGTATCTATGGGCAGGATACCCTGGGCGTAGGTGGTCTCGTTGAAGGCCGGGCAGGGGCCGAACTCGCGGGCCAGCTGCACGGATGCCTTCAGCAGGTAGTACTGGATCGCCTCGAAGGTGCGGTGGGTCAGGGCCAGACCTGAGCCGTCGGAGTAGCGGGCGCCGTTCTTGGCCAGGTAGTAGGCGTAGTTGATGACGCCTATCCCCAGGGTGCGGCGGTTCATGCTGCCCTTCATCGCGGCCTTGAGCGGGTAGTCCTGATAGTCGAGCAGGGCATCCAGGGCGCGCACCGCCAGATCGGCCATCTCTTCCAGGTCTTCCAGCTTCTCGATGGCGCCGAGGTTGAAGGCAGACAGGGTGCACAGGGCGATTTCGCCCTCTTCGTCATCCACGTTGTTGAGCGGCTTGGTGGGCAGCGCAATCTCGAGACAGAGGTTGGACTGGCGCACCGGGGCCACGCTCGGATCGAAGGGGCTGTGGGTGTTGCAGTGATCCACGTTCTGGATGTAGATGCGACCGGTACCGGCGCGCTCCTGCATCATCAGGGAGAAGAGATCCACCGCCTTGAGGGTCTTCTTGCGAATGGACGGATCCTGCTCGTACTTGACGTAGAGCTGCTCGAACTTGTCCTGATCCGCGAAGAAGGCGTCGTACAGACCCGGCGCATCGGAGGGGGAGAACAATGTGATGTCGCCGCCCTTGATGAGGCGCTGGTACATCAGCTTGTTGATCTGCACCCCGTAGTCCATGTGACGGACCCGGTTCTCTTCCACGCCGCGGTTGTTCTTCAGGACCAGCAGGCTCTCCACCTCGGTGTGCCACAGGGGGTAGAAGAGGGTGGCGGCACCGCCGCGCACGCCGCCCTGGGAGCAGCACTTCACGGCAGTCTGGAAGTACTTGTAGAAGGGGATGCAGCCGGTGTGGAAGGCTTCGCCGCCACGGATGGGGCTGCCCAGGCCACGGATGCGGCCGGCGTTGATGCCGATGCCTGCGCGCTGGGAGACGTAGCGCACTATGGCGCTGGCGGTGGCATTGATGGAATCCAGGCTGTCATCGCACTCGATCAGCACGCAGGAGCTGAACTGACGAGTCGGGGTGCGCACGCCGCTCATGATGGGGGTGGGCAGGGAGATTTTGAAGGTCGAGACCGCATCGTAGAAACGCTTGATGTAGTCCAGACGGGTATCTTTCGGATACTTGGAGAAGAGGCAGGCCGCCACCAGGATGTAGAGGAACTGCGGGCTCTCGTAAATTTCGCCGGTGACGCGGTTCTGCACCAGGTACTTGCCTTCGAGCTGCTTGACGGCAGCGTAGGAGAAGTCCATGTCACGCCAGTGATCCAGGTGCTCGTTCAGCTCCTCGAATTCGGCCTGGGTATAGTCGGTCAGCAGGTGCTTGTCGTACTTGCCCATGTCTACCAGACGGGCGACGTGCTGGTAGAGGTGGGGCGGCTCGAACTGGCCGTAGGCTTTCTTGCGCAGGTGGAAGATGGCCAGGCGGGCGGCCATGTACTGGTAATCCGGGCTCTGTTCGGAGATCAGGTCAGCAGCGGCCTTGATGACGGTTTCGTGGATATCGGCGGTACGGATACCGTCATAGAACTGGATGTGGGACTTGAGCTCCACCTGGGAAACCGACACGTTGTCGAGCTTCTCGGCGGCCCAGTCGAGCACGCGGTGAATTTTATCCAGATCGATGGGTTCTTTGTGGCCGTTACGCTTCGTCACAAACAAGTTCATTGGCTGATGACCTTTAGTTGATTCCCGAAAAACCATGGCGCCACGCATCCAGGGTTCCCTTCTCTAGGGTGGCCTGGGGGCGAACTGCGCCATGAATCACAAGATATAGTGTTATTTTAAATTCGAACTACAAGATAGTGAGGTCGGCACGGCATTGCAATCTGTGGATAACGCATTAGCTGTGGATAAATTGTGGGTGTTCGGGCTCGAGTTAGTGACTGCTCACAGTGAGTGGGTTTTCATCCGTCCGATCCGGCAAATGCAAGTCCGATGATCGAAGATGGAAAATTTAAATAACTTTTTTTGCTTGCGAAAAGAGGGTGTTTTTACTAGCAAATTCAGCCTGGTTATCCCTTGTGCAGCCAGGGTCAAAAGCTGTCCTGTCACCGCAGGCATGCAGTTGTCATCCCCTCAAAACAGGGGGCGCATCTGCGCCCCCTGTCATTGCCATTGTGAGGATCGGTGAATGAGCGTCGTGCTCATCTGGGAACCCTCTGACGCTAAAGCTGCCCGGATGATCCATCTATAAGCGTTATGCAGAACAGTGCCGGCACAGGACTGGCTCAGGTCAGCTCGTAGCGCAGCCAGTGGTGCTGGGCCTGCCTTGTAGGGCGTCGAACTGCAGATACATACCCCGATGTTCCACTTATACCGTTTATGCAGTGCAGTGCAGTGCAGTGCAGTGCAGTGCAGTGCTGGTCTGGCTCAGCTCAGCTCGTAGCGCAGCCAATGGTGGAGGGCCTGCACAGTGTCGAACTGCAGATCCGCCCCCCAGTCGGCGGTATCCTCGTCATCGCTCAGATAGCCCCAACCCGCCACCGCGGTACGCATGCCGGCGTTGCGCCCCGCCTCTATGTCCCGCACGTGATCCCCCACATAGAGACACTGGCTCGCCTCGACCCCGAGCCGCTCGCAGGCAAAGAACATGGGGGCGGGGTCGGGCTTGCGCACCGGCAGGGTATCGGCGCTGACCGTCACCCCGCAACTGGCCAGCGCCGGCAGGGCCGCCAAGAGCGGCTCGGTGAGAAAACCCGGCTTGTTGGTGACTATGCCCCAGGGCAGTTTCTTCTCATCGAGCCACTCGATGAGATCCAGCATCCCCTCATAGGGACGGGTGCCGACACAGAGGTTGGCCGCGTAATGGTCGAGCAGGGCGGTGCGAAGGCGCGTGGCCCCCAGCTCTTCCAGCAGATCGTCGCCGAGGCCCGCCTTGAGCAGCCCGAGCGCCCCGTGGGAGGTGGTCTGGCGGATGATGGCCTCGGGCAGCGGGGCAAAGCCTTCGCTTATCAGCACATGGTTGACGGCGGCACCGAGATCCGGGGCCGTGTCGAGCAGGGTGCCGTCCAGATCGAACAGCACGCAGCGCAGGGGCGCCTTGCCGGTGTTCATCAGACTGACTCCGGGCGCACGAAGGCCACCATGTAGTTGACGTCGACGTTCTTGCCGAGCTTGAAGCTGTTGGAGAGCGGCGCGTAGTGTACCCCGCTCATGTCCCGTACCAAGAGGCCCGCGGCTTCACCCATGCGACACAGCTCGGCGGGGGTGATGAACTTTTTGTGATCGTGGGTGCCCTTGGGCACCATCTTCAGCAGGTACTCGGCCCCCAGGATCATCATCAGGTAGGCTTTCGGGTTGCGATTGATGGTGGAGACGAACACCTTGCCCCCCGGACGCACCAGGGTGGCGATGGCGCGCAGCACGGAGGCCGGATCCGGCACGTGCTCCAGCATCTCCATGCAGGTGACCACATCATACTGGCCCGGGGCCTCGTTCGCGTGGGCCTCGGCGGTCATCTGGCGGTATTCGAGCTCCACCCCCTGCTCGAGAGCGTGCAGACGGGCGACCCCGAGGGGCTCCTTGCCCATGTCGATGCCGGTCACGCGAGCACCACGGCGGGCCATGCTCTCGGAGAGGATGCCGCCACCGCAGCCGATGTCGAGCACGCGTTTGCCAAACAGGCCGCCGCTCTTGTCGGTGATCCAGTCAAGGCGCACCGGGTTGATTTGATGCAGGGGTTTGAACTCGCCCTCCATGTCCCACCAGCGGGAGGCGATGGCTTCAAATTTGGCGATTTCTGTCAGATCGACATTGGCATCACTGTTCATTTTTTGATGATCCTGTGGCAGGGCGCGCAGCGGGCAGGGCGCGCGCAATCTATTGTCCTGGCGGGCATTATAACGGACGGACTTGGTCACACCAGCCCGACGTGTTACCCGGATTTGTGGCTTAAGGTATTTGGCTCAGTGTGTTACCATGTCGCGCTGTTTAAGCCAAAGAACAACTAATTAGGGATTAAGGCTTTCTATGAGCGATCTGGCCAGAGAGATCACGCCGGTCAACATCGAAGAAGAGCTCAAGAGTTCCTATCTGGATTACGCCATGAGCGTGATCGTAGGACGAGCTCTGCCGGATGTGCGTGATGGCTTGAAACCGGTTCACCGCCGCGTTCTGTTTGCTATGAACGAGTTGGGGAACGACTGGAACAAGCCCTATAAGAAATCGGCCCGTGTGGTCGGTGACGTAATCGGTAAATATCACCCGCACGGCGACAGCGCCGTGTATGACACTATTGTCCGGATGGCGCAGGATTTCTCCATGCGTTACATGCTGGTCGATGGTCAGGGCAACTTCGGCTCGGTCGATGGCGACAATGCTGCGGCCATGCGTTACACCGAAGTGCGGATGGCGCGCATCTCCCACGAGTTGCTGGCCGATCTGGACAAAGAGACAGTGGACTGGGTGCCGAACTACGACGGCACCGAGATGATCCCGGCTGTCATGCCCACCAAGGTACCCACCCTGTTGATCAACGGCTCCTCCGGTATCGCGGTGGGCATGGCGACCAACATTCCTCCTCATAACCTCACCGAGATAGTCAACGGCTGTCTGGCGTTGATCGAGAATGGCGCCCTCACCATTGACGAGCTGATGACCTATGTCACCGGGCCCGATTTCCCCACCGGCGGCATCATCAACGGGCGTTCCGGCATCATACAGGCCTACCGCACCGGTCGCGGCTCCGTCTATGTACGTGCCAAGGCCGAGGTGGAAGTGGACGAGAAGACGAGTCGCGAGACCATCATCGTTCACGAGATCCCCTATCAGGTGAACAAGGCGCGGCTGATCGAGAAGATCGCCGAGCTGGTCAAAGAGAAGAAGGTCGAGGGCATCAGTGCCCTGCGTGATGAGTCTGACAAAGACGGCATGCGCATCGTTATCGAGATCAAGCGCGGCGAGTCCGGCGAGATTGTGCTGAACAATCTCTACAAGCACACCCAGATGCAGACCACGTTCGGCATCAACATGGTGGCGCTCGATAACAACCAGCCCAAGGTGATGAATCTCAAAGAGATCCTGGATGCCTTCCTGCTGCACCGCCGTGAGGTAGTGACCCGCCGGACTGTGTTCGAACTGCGCAAGGCGCGGGATCGGGCGCACATCCTGGAAGGTCTGGCGGTGGCGCTGGCCAACATAGACCCCATCATTGAACTCATTCGCCACAGTGCGACCCCGGCGGATGCGAAAGCGGGCCTGGTTGCCAAGGGCTGGGAACTCGGCAACGTGGCCGCCATGCTGGAAAAAGCGGGCGACGACGCGGCGCGGCCGGAGTGGCTGGAGCCGGAATTCGGTATCCGTGAAGGGCAGTACTTCCTGACCGAGATCCAGGCCCAGGCCATCCTTGACCTGCGTCTGCACAAGCTGACCGGCCTCGAGCACGAGAAGATCCTGGAAGAGTACCAATCTCTGCTGGATCTCATCGCCGAGCTGCTGTTCATCCTGGCAAGCCCGGAACGCCTGATGGAAGTGATCCGCGATGAACTGCTGGCCGTGCGCGAGCAGTATGGCGACGAGCGTCGCACCGAGATCAGCATGTCCAGTGCCGAGATCAACATCGAAGATCTGATCACCCCGGAAGACGTGGTCGTCACCCTGTCTCACCAGGGCTATGTGAAGTATCAGCCGCTCTCCGACTACGAGGCCCAGCGCCGCGGTGGTCGTGGCAAGTCGGCCACCCGGATCAAGGAAGAGGACTTTGTGGAGCGTCTGCTGGTGGCCAACACCCACGACACCATTCTGTGCTTCTCCACCCGTGGCAAGGTCTACTGGCTCAAGGTCTATCAGCTGCCGGAAGCGTCCCGTGGCGCTCGTGGTCGTCCCATCATCAACCTGCTGCCGCTGGAAGAGGGTGAGCGCATCACCGCCATACTGCCGGTGAAGGAATATGATGCCGACAAGTACGTCTTCTTCGCCACCGCCAACGGCACCGTGAAGAAGACCAGCCTGTCTGACTTCAGCCGTCCGCTCTCCTCCGGTATTCGCGCCATCAACCTCAAAGAGGGTGATGAGCTGATCGGGGTGGACATCACCGACGGCAGCAACGAGATCATGCTCTTCTCCGACGCGGGCAAGGTGGTTCGCTTCGCTGAAGGCAGCGGTCGCGCCGATGTAGCCGATGCGGATGCCAGCGATGACGTCGAGACCGACGACGACGATGATGGCAGCGACAACGGCGAAGGCACTGAAGGCACCGAAAGCAAGGGTACCTTCAAGGGCGTACGTCCCATGGGTCGTACCGCCGCCGGTGTCCGCGGCATCAAGCTGGCCGCTGGCGACAAGGTGGTTTCCCTTATCGTTCCGCGCGGGATTGGGGCCATCCTCACCGCCACCGAGAACGGTTACGGCAAGCGTACCGCACTCGAAGAGTACCCGACCAAGAGCCGTGGTACCCAGGGCGTTCGCTCCATCAAGGTGGACGAGCGCAACGGCAAGGTGATCGATGCGATCCAGGTCGAAGATACCGACCAGATCATGCTGATTACCAACGGCGGCACCCTGGTCCGTACTCGCGTTGCCGAGGTGAGCGTCATTGGCCGTAACACCGGCGGTGTCCGTCTGATCCGTACCGGTGAAGACGAGACCGTGGTCGGCCTGCAGCGCATCGCCGAGAGCGACGAGGAAGAGAACGACGCTCTGGTCACTGAGGGCATGGCCATCGACGGCGAGCAGGTGGAAGGGGCAGAGACTGCGCCAGACACCGGTGCTGCCGACGATGCTGGCTCCAGCGAAGAGGGTGTGGCTGACGACGAATAATCGTTACCTGCCTCGATAAAAGAGCGGCCCTTGGGTCGCTCTTTTTGTTTCTCCAGCCTTGATGTCATCCCGCCGCGCTGGGCCACTCGATACTGCCTGCAGTGACCCCTGTGCTGGCGTCGGATTTTCCCGCTCCGGGCTCTCTTGCTCATTCAATCCTTCATCCCGACGTCATCTGGTTGTCATCCCGGCGGGACAGACTGCGGCTGTTCAGGTGGGGCAAGGGCACGACCATGCCCGAGCCCGGCGTTGGCAATATCATCCAGAAGGAGCAGGGTATGACCAGTTGGATCATGTGGGAGATCTGGTGGAGCCGGATGTGGGGAGAGGATGCCAAGGCATTGGCGCACAGCGAGCAGGAGGAAGTCGCTTATGAGCCATCGCGCCTGCCCGCCGAGCTGATAGCGCAGGGCAAGCCGGTGCGCCCTCATCCGCCCAGGCCCAGAGGCTGATCAGAGATAGCCGCAGCCATCAGAACAGACGCAACTGCTCGTTGGGGCGCAGGAAGCGCTCCGCACAGGGCAAGCCGGTGAGCCCTTATCCGCCCAGGCCCAGAGGCTGATCAGAGATAGCCGCTGCCATCAGAACAGGCGCAACTGCTCGTTGGGGCGTAAGAAGCGCTCCACATTGAGCTGCACGTGGCGCTTGCCCAAACCAAGGCGCTTGCTGATGAGGCGAAAGCGCTGGGCGAGCAAGTCGGCGAATTGCCCCTCTCCGCGCATACGGGTACCGAAGGCGGGGCTGTTGAGGTTGCCGCCCCGGCTTGCCCGCAATTGGTTCAGGATGGCTTCCTTTTGACCGGGGTAGTGCTCCTCAAGCCAGTCGCAAAACAAGGTGGTCAGCTCGTGGGGCAGTCTCAGCAGGATATAGTCGGCGCAGCCGGCGCCCGCCTCCACGGCGCCCTTGATGATCTGCTCCAGCTCGGGCTCATTGAGCCTGGGGATCATGGGGGCCGCCAGTACCCCCACAGGTATCCCGGCCTGGGCCAGCTTCTCGATGACCTTGAGCCGACCCGCGCCCGTGCTGGCGCGGGGCTCCAGCTGTCGCCTCAGCGTCTCGTTCAGGGTGGTGACCGACACCATCACCTGGCACAGCCCCTCCCGGGCCAGCTCGGCCAGCAGATCGAGATCGCGCAATATCATGGCGCTCTTGGTGATGATCCCCACCGGGTGGCGATGGGCCAGCATCACCTCCAGCAGCTCGCGGGTGAGGCGATAGTGGTGCTCTATGGGCTGGTAGGGATCGGTATTGGCCCCGAGCACTATGGTCTGCGGCTGGTAGCTCGGCTTGGCAAACTCCCGGCGCAGCAGCGTGGCCGCATTGAGCTTGGCAAACAGCCTGGTCTCGAAATCCAGGCCGGGGGAGAGCTCCAGGTAGGCGTGGCTGGGTCTGGCATAGCAGTAGATGCAGCCGTGCTCGCATCCCTGATAGGGATTGATGGAGCGGCCGAAGGGGACATCCGGCGAGAGGTTGTGGCTGATGATGCTCTTGGCCTGGATCTCCCGCACCTCGGTTCTGGGCTGGGACGCACGAAATGCCGCCTCCCATTCCACCGCCTGCCAGCCATCATCGACGGCATCGATCCGCGGGCCGCTGAAACGGTGTTCGATATTGTGGGTGCTGCCTCGTCCTGCCATCTCATCACACCATGCACTGTTTATATATACAGTTATTTTGCTCGGGATAGTGCCAAACATCAAGTCCGGCCAGTCTTCCCTTATTTCACTCGGCCAAAGAACGGGATCTCTTGCTTGATCTGTCGCTACATTTCGTTTACATAGACAAAATGCGAACTGGATCACGGAAATTGTCATGAGTCCCACCACTTACCGCTGGCTGTTTATCGGCGTCATTGCCCTGGTCGCCTGGCGTCTGCTCCCGCTCTCCACCGAGCAGGAGCTGGCAGCGGCCAACCGCGCCTGGCGGGTAGGTCACTTCGAGCAGGCGACCGGCATCTGGCAGCCGTTGGCCGAGCAGGGTCAACCCAGGGCGCAGGCGCTGATGGGGTGGAGCCATGAGCTGGGGCAGGGGAGCGAACAGGATCTGGTGCAGGCCATCCGACTCTATCGTCAGTCCGCCGAGGCGGGAGATGCGTTTGGCCAGTACCGGTTGGCGGAGCTCTATCTGCGTGGGGTCGGTGTGCCACGGGATTTGCGTATCGCCTTTCACTGGATGGAGCGGGCGGCCCGCAACGGGGATGTGCCCGCCATGCTCAAGGTGGGGGTACTGCATCTGATGGGGGTCAACGGTCGGGTCGACATGGCCGAGGCCAAGCAGTGGCTCTATCAGGCCTCGCAAAAGGGCAACAAGCTGGCGTTGACGGTATTGCAGGAGCTGGCGCTGGCCGAAGAGGGTCGCAGCGCCTTCGATTTCAATGGCCAGTCACTGCTGGGGGAGGGTTAGCCCCTCAGCGGCTGGCGGTGATCTTGCCCGGTGTCACGTCGGTGACATAGAGGGTACTGCGATCGGCGCTGTGCACTATGCTGCATACCTCTCGCTTGCTGCCATCGCTCAGGATCACCAGCTCCCCGAGATGGACGGGGCAGTGTGTCGTCAGCAGGTGGTCCGGGTGGACAATCTTCTCCGCATGCTCCGGAAACGAAATCTCATAGGTGTACATCATGCTCTCCTTGCTCAGGCAGACGCCTCACTGGAACCCTAGCACAGAGAGGGCGCCACGGGACCCGCATCGCATGTGCACCGTCCCGATTGCCTCTGTGACACCAGGCAAATCAACTGATGACGGCGCACCTCGCTTTCCCATTCCATGGTATACAAAATCGGCAAGGCAACTTGTCTGAGTCGTGACGTCTGATACAATCCTCAGCGAACATGCTTATTGGTGGTTAAAGACACAAAATAAAGTGTGTACCGCTATGTGTACCAACCGTATTGTGAACGGTGAAACTCATAAGCGAACCTCTTGAAATTTAAAGATTTCTAAAGCCTACATGTGCCCTTTGGTAGGGGGCACCACTGTATAAGGAAACACCTAATGCCAATCATTACTCTGCCTGACGGCAGCCAACGTCAATTTCCCCACGCCGTTTCCGTCATGGACGTCGCCGCCGACATAGGTCCCGGTCTCGCCAAGGCGTGCATTGCCGGCCGGGTGAACGGTGAACTGGTGGATGCGTGCGAGCTGATCGAAGCCGATGCCTCCCTGGCCATCATCACCGCCAAAGACGAAGACGGTCTGGACATTCTGCGCCACTCCTGCGCCCACCTGCTGGGTCATGCCATCAAGCAACTCTGGCCCCAGACCAAGATGGCCATAGGTCCTGTCATTGACAACGGTTTTTACTACGACGTTGATCTCGACCGCACCCTGACCGATGAAGATCTGGCTGCCCTGGAAGAGCGCATGCTGGCGCTGGCCGCCAAGGATTACGACGTCGTCAAGAAGAAGGTCTCCTGGCAGGAGGCGCGCGACGTGTTCGAGGCCCGCGGCGAGACCTACAAGGTCGAGATCCTGGATCAGAACATTGCCCGTGATGACCAGCCCGGTCTCTATCATCACGAAGAGTACGTCGACATGTGTCGCGGCCCCCACGTGCCGAACATGCGTCACTGCCACCATTTCAAGCTGCAGAAGATGTCCGGCGCCTACTGGCGCGGCGACTCCAACAACAAGATGCTGCAGCGCATCTACGGCACCGCCTGGGCCGACAAGAAGCAGCTCAAGGCCTACCTGCAGCGTCTTGAAGAGGCCGCCAAGCGCGACCACCGCAAGATTGGCAAGCAGCTCGACCTGTACCACATGCAGGAAGAGGCTCCCGGCATGGTGTTCTGGCACAACGATGGCTGGACCATCTTCCGTGAGCTGGAAACCTTTATCCGCGGCAAGCTCAAGGAGTACGACTATCAGGAGGTGAAAGGCCCCTTCATGATGGATCGCGTGCTGTGGGAACGCTCCGGCCACTGGGAGAAGTATGCCCAGGCCATGTTCACCACCCAGTCCGAGAACCGCGAGTACGCCATCAAGCCGATGAACTGCCCGGGTCACGTGCAGATCTTCAACCAGGGTCTGAAGTCCTACCGGGATCTGCCGCTGCGCATGGCCGAGTTCGGCTCCTGCCATCGCAACGAGCCCTCTGGCTCCCTGCACGGTCTGATGCGGGTGCGTGGCTTCACCCAGGATGACGCGCACATCTTCTGTACCGAAGATCAGATCATGGAAGAGGTCTCGGCCTGTATTCGCATGGTCTATGACGTCTACGGCACCTTTGGCTTCGAAAACATCGTGGTCAAGCTCTCCACCCGTCCGGAGCAGCGCATCGGTTCCGATGAAGCCTGGGATCGCGCGGAAGCCGCCCTGGCTGAAGCCCTGGTGCTCAACGGTCTGAAGTACGATTTGCAGCCGGGGGAAGGGGCTTTCTACGGTCCCAAGATCGAATTCACCCTGCACGATTGTCTTGATCGTGCGTGGCAGTGTGGTACCGTGCAGCTCGATTTTGCCTTGCCGGGCCGTCTTGGTGCCACTTATGTGGGCGAAGACAACGAACGTCACGTACCCGTGATGATCCACCGGGCCATTCTCGGGTCCCTCGAGCGTTTCATCGGTATCCTGACCGAAGAGTACGCCGGACTGTTCCCGACCTGGCTGGCACCGACTCAGGCCGTGGTCATGAATATCACGGATAATCAGGCCGATTATGCGGTGAAAGTTGCCAAGGCATTGAATGATGCGGGCCTTCGCGCAAAAGCGGACTTGAGAAATGAGAAGATTGGCTTTAAAATCCGCGAGCATACTTTGAAGCGAGTGCCTTTCATGCTGGTCTGCGGCGATAAAGAAGTAGAAGCCGGCAAGATTGCAGTACGGACTCGTAAAGGGGCTGACCTGGGTTCTTATCCTGTTGAAGAGCTGATAGCTTTGTTAACCCAGGAAGTTCAGACCCGCGGACAAAAGAAAGTGGAGGAATAAGCTATAAAAGGCGGAAAAAAACTGGGCAAGCAACCGCAAGCCCGCGCTCACCGGATCAATGAAGAGATCCGTCTGAAAGAAGTTCGTCTGACTGGTTTGGACGGTGAGGCCATTGGCATCACTACCATTCAGGATGCACTGAACTTGGCCCTTGAAGCCGGAGTGGATCTGGTCGAGATCAGTCCTAACGCTGAGCCGCCCGTTTGCCGAATCATGGATTACGGCAAATTCCTCTACGAAAAGAGCAAGACCACCAAAGAACAGAAGAAAAAGCAGAAAGTCGTCCAGGTAAAGGAAATCAAATTCCGTCCTGGCACTGACGAAGGCGACTATCAGGTAAAACTACGCAACCTGGTTCGCTTTCTGGAAGACGGGGACAAGGCGAAGGTCACCCTGCGCTTCCGTGGTCGTGAAATGGCCCACCAGGATCTTGGTATCAAGGTTCTGGAGCGAGTCAAGAACGATCTGGAAGAGTTGGCCGTAGTCGAGTCGTTCCCGAAAGTCGAAGGCCGTCAAGCTGTGATGGTCCTCGCACCCAAGAAGAAATCTTAAGGCCCACAAGAAATTGACTCATGGGTTCGTCCCATGAGTCGGTTCGCCTTGCGATTTTGTTGTCACTCACAATGCGGAGTATGAAATGCCGAAGATGAAAACCAACCGGGGTGCTGCAAAGCGCTTCAAGAAGACTGGCTCAGGTCGCTTCAAGTGCAAGCACAACCACCTGCGTCACATCCTGACCAAGAAGAGCAGTAAGCGTAAGCGTAAGCTGGGGCCGAAGTTCATGGTTTCTGCTGCCGACCACAAACGTGTTGTCGCTTGTCTGCCGTACGCATAAGGGGGATGTGAAAAATGCCAAGAGTTAAACGTGGTGTGACTGCTCGCGCTCGTCACAAGAAAGTAATGAAAGCCGCCAAGGGTTACTACGGCGCCCGTTCCCGTGTCTACCGCGTAGCGGTACAAGCGGTAACCAAAGCTGGTCAGTATGCCTACCGTGACCGTCGCCAGAAGAAGCGTCAGTTCCGTCAGCTGTGGATTGCGCGTATCAACGCTGCAGCCCGTCAGAACGGTCTGTCCTACAGCCGTCTGATCGACGGTCTGAAGAAGGCTTCTATCGAGATCGATCGCAAGATCCTGTCCGATATCGCCGTTCACGACAAGCTGGCTTTCACCGCCCTGGTTGAAAAGGCCAAAGCAGCTCTGGTTTAATCCAGTTCTGTTATGAAAGATAAAAGGAGGCTCAGGCCTCCTTTTTTGTATCTGTAATTAGCTGTTTTATATGGTTTTTTTGTTTTTAATGTCCACATATTGCCCCATTTATTTTGCTCAATGCCATCGTAGCCTGAGAGCCTGGTGGGCGTATTGGCTGCAAGGGTGTGGCACTGCCAGAGTGGCCATGTTGCCTTGCAGACTCGTGGTGTGTACTATGTACACCATGATGAATGCTCAGAGTGAGTGATGCGTGAGTCACGCGATTGAATTTATTGAAACCTCTATCTTCACCAGACAGATAAAAGCCTTAGCGACAGACGATGAGCTCAGAGCACTGCAAGTCGAGCTGATTGCCCAGCCAGAAAAAGGCGACTTGATCCAAGGTACTGGTGGCTTGCGAAAAGTTCGCATGGCAACAGGCCAGCAAGGGAAAAGCGGCAGTGCCAGGGTAATCTACTTCTTGGCAACTGTAGAGACGATTTACCTGGTACTGGCGTATGCGAAGAGTGAGAAAGAGAGCCTCACTGCTGCAGAAAAGGCAGAGCTGAAGAAATTGACCACGTTACTGAAAGGGGAGGTTTGATATGAATATGTTTGACGAACTGAAGGCTTCCCTGGAAGAGGCTGTCGAGATCAAGCAGGGTCGCGTAGAGCCTGCTGCACGGACCAAATACGAGGTCGCTGACGTCAAGGCCATTCGCCTGGCCCTCAAGGTATCGCAACAGGAGTTTGCCCAAGCACTGGGAACGAGTGTGGATACGGTCAAAAGCTGGGAAACCCGACGCCGCAATCCAACGGGATTGGCTGCCAAAGTGTTGGGGCTTATCCAGGATAAGCCAGACCTTTTTCGTGAGTTGGCGGCTCACTGACTTGGGCACCACACAACTAGAAGAAGGCCCCATATATTGGGGCCTTCTTTTTAGTCAGCAGTTGAAGGACATAAAGAATCATCACTTTTTTGAGCTGTGTGTCCCGTCCTGAATATGGTTTACACCTTTCCCCCACATAAATGGAGAGCCCGATGGGACAAGGTGTGAAACGGACACAGCGCGATTACTCGCTGACTTTTAAACTGGCGCTGGTCGAGCAGATTGAAAAAGGCGAGCTCACCTGCCAGCAGGCACAAGCCCGATACGGCATTCAGGGCAACTCCACCGTTCTGGTATGGTTGCGTAAACATGGTCGGCAAGATTGGAGCCAGGGGGCTTCTGTGCGCGCCGGCAGGAGCATCACTATGCCTGACCCCAACAACCAGACGCCCGAACAGCGCATCAAGGAGCTCGAGCAGCAGCTGGCGCTGATGAGCCAGAAGGCCCAGTTCTTTGAGGCCGTCGTCGATGTATTGAAGAACGACTACGGCGTCTCCATCGTAAAAAAGCGACCCGGCAAGTCCTCTCGCAGCGGCAAGTCCAGAGGCTGACCATCGTCAGGGCTTGTCGGTTTCTGGGGATAAGCCGTCAGGCTTACTACAAGCGCAATCGGGTTGCCGACCTGCGCCATGCACAGGGGCTGCAGGTGGTGCGCTTCGTGCGTCAGGTACGGCTGCGACAACCACGGGTGGGCACCCGCAAGCTGCATTATCTGCTTCAGGGTCAGGATGATGGCGGGCTCAAGGTCGGGCGGGACAGGCTGTTTCAGATATTGGCCGAGCACCGCCTGCTGGTGCAGCCAAAGCGGGCGTATCACAAGACCACCCACAGTTTTCACCGTATCTACCGTCATCCCAACTTGCTCAAGGCCGGGCCGGAGCAGGTCACGCCGGTGGCACCGGAGCAAGTCTGGGTCGCCGACATCACCTATCTGCCAGCCAGGAGCGGGCCGCTGTACCTGAGCCTGGTGACGGATGCTTACTCACGCAAGATAGTGGGTCATCACGTGCACGAAGGGATGCACGCCGAGTCGGTGGCGATGGCGTTCAGACAAGCGCTGAAGCAACGGCGTGGCAGCGGGGAGCTTATACCGCGGCGTGCAGTATGTAGTAGTCTAATCATCCCGGACACCATTTTAGGTGGTACAGTCGCCACCATGACTTGAGGTGTTCAATGACAAGATTACGTCGCTCATTTACTGCTGAATTCAAACTCGAAGCCGCATCCCTGGTACTCGACCAGGGATACTCTGTCCCCGAAGCCAGCCGTTCACTGGATGTCGGTGAAACCATACTTCGCCGATGGGTTCAGCAGCTCCAATCCGAACGAACCGGCACCACCCCAATCGGCAAAGCGCTGACCCCGGAGCAGCAGAAAATCCAGGAGCTGGAAGCCCGCATCAACCGGCTCGAGCGCGAAAAGGACATTCTAAAAAAGGCTACGGCTCTCTTGATGACGGACGAGTTCAAACGTACGCGCTGATAGACCGATTAAGGGAGCAAGCCCCTATCACTCTGGTCTGCTGCGCTTTCGATGTTCCAACATCCTGTTTTTACGACTATCTGGCCCGCAAGCTGACGATTAACCGTGAGCGGATGCAGCAACGCAGCGAGTTGCGCCGTTTGTTCAAAGAGAGCCGGAACTCAGCGGGCAGCCGCGCCTTGATGTCGATGATGCGAGCGCTGGGGCATCAGATTGGCCGATTCAAAGTGCGCAGTCTGATGAAGGAGGTCGGTCTGGTATCCAAGCAACCGGGCGCTCATCGCTATCAGGTCGCCCGGTCTGAACGACCGGATATTCCCAATCTGCTGGCCCGTGAATTTGATGTCCAGCAGCCCAATCAGGTGTGGTGTGGCGATATCACCTACGTCTGGGCAGGTGGTCGTTGGAATTATCTGGCGGTGGTGCTCGACCTTTATGCCCGCCGAGTCGTGGGCTGGGCGATGTCTGACAAGCCTGATGCAGAGCTGGTAATAAAAGCGCTCGAGATGGCCTATCAGCAGCGGGGTTGCCCATCAGGTGTGCTGTTTCACTCCGACCAAGGCAGCCAATATGGCAGCCGGGCATTTCGGCAGCGGCTGTGGCGCCATCGCATGACCCAGAGCATGAGTCGGCGTGGCAACTGTTGGGATAATGCACCGATGGAGCGGTTGTTCAGGAGTCTGAAGACAGAGTGGCTCCCGACAACGGGATATATGAACCTGCGGGAGGCGAAGCGGGATATCAGCTATTACCTGATGGATTACTACAACTGGCGGCGTCCACATCAACACAATGACGGGATCGCGCCAGCAAAAGCCGAGGATCGGCCTAACCAAGTGTCCGGATTTAGTTGACCACTATAGTGGGTTCGTTCAGCAATATGAGTTGCGTGAATTATTGCGGATACAAATGAGGCATTTTCAAAGTCGAGTGTGAGAGGGAGGCCAGCTAGAAACTGGTCACGTCGATGGCTTCGTTTGGTGTCTATGATCTCATACATGGCTTTGTACCTCATTTGTGGATTGCGCCATATTGCTACTGACACTAGAGCTATATGACATCTTATCTTGCCAGCTATGATCGGAAGATTGTCAATAAGCATCTCTCGAAGCCCGCCATCCTTTCCCTGATGGGAGCAGCCCGACATGGCTGCCACGTAAGACACGGGATGAAACTTGAAAAGCAACACGTGAAACGAAAAGTCCTTTCTGCCCATGGGATCAGCAGGTTATCATTTACGGCTCAGTGATGGAGTGTGATACAGCGAGTTAGCTGAAACCGAGTAACCTAACTCATATTGTATTATTCCCCTCTTGACCTTATTTAGCCTAAATGCTCCTGTATCGGGAGTGGTGACGAGGAAGACATGCAACAGCTTGAAGAAGTAGTCGGCCAGGCCAAGGCCGAAATTGAGGGCGTAAGCGACATCGCCGCCCTCGACGAAATCCGGGTCAAATATCTGGGTAAAAAGGGCTTTTTTACCGAGCAGATGAAGGGCCTCGGCGCCCTTTCGCCTGAGGAGCGTCCCGCCGCAGGCGCCGTGATCAACCAGGCCAAGCAGCTGGTTCAGGATGCCTTGAACGCGCGTCGTGAAGCCCTCGAAGTTGCCGTGCTGAACCAGAAGCTGGCCGCCGAGACCATCGACATCAGCCTGCCGGGTCGTCGCATCGAGAACGGTGGCCTGCACCCGGTGACCCGCACCATTGAACGCATCGAGCGCCTGTTTGGCGAGATGGGCTTCAAGGTCGAGCGCGGTCCCGAGATTGAAGATGGCTTCCACAACTTCGATGCGCTGAACATTCCGGCCCATCACCCGGCGCGTACCGATCACGATACCTTCTACTTCAATCCCGATCTGATGCTGCGTACCCACACCTCAGGTGTGCAGATCCGCACCATGCAGCAGCAACAGCCGCCAATTCGCATTATTGCGCCGGGCCGCGTCTATCGTAACGACTACGACATGACCCACACCCCCATGTTCCATCAGGTTGAAGGTCTACTGGTGGACGAGCATGCCAGCTTTACCGAGCTGAAGGGGATACTGCACGACTTCCTGCGCAACTACTTCGAGGAAGACTTGACCATTCGCTTCCGTCCTTCCTACTTCCCGTTCACCGAGCCGAGCGCCGAAGTGGACGTGATGGGCAAGAACGGCAAATGGCTGGAAGTGCTGGGCTGCGGCATGGTGCACCCGAACGTGCTGCGTTCGGTCGGCATAGATCCGGAAAAATACTCCGGCTTTGCCTTCGGCATGGGCGTCGAGCGCCTGACCATGCTGCGCTACGGGGTCAATGACCTGCGTGCCTTCTTCGAAAACGATCTGCGCTTCCTCAAGCAGTTCAAGTAAGGGCGAGAGAACATGAAATTCAGTAAATCCTGGGTGATGGAGTGGGTCCGCACCGAGTTGAGTGACAACGCACTGGCCGAGCAGATCACCATGGCCGGTCTGGAAGTGGACGCCGTGGAAGCGGTGGCCGGCCAGTTCAACAATGTGGTGGTGGGCGAAGTGGTCGAGTGTGCCCAGCATCCGGACGCCGACAAGCTGCGGGTGACCAAGGTCAACGTGGGCGAAAGCGATCTGCTGGACATCGTCTGCGGCGCGCCGAACTGCCGCACCGGCCTGAAAGTCTGCGTGGCCAAGGTGGGGGCGACCCTGCCGGGTGATTTCACCATCAAGAAAGCCAAGCTGCGTGGCCAGCCGTCTCACGGCATGCTCTGCTCCTTCAGCGAGCTGGGTATCGAGGTGGAAGCGGACGGCATCATAGAGCTGCCACTTGATGCCCCCATCGGCACCGACATTCGCGACTACCTCAATCTGAACGACGTCGCCATCGACGTGGATTTGACTCCGAACCGTGCCGATTGCCTGGGTATCGCCGGGCTTGCCCGCGAGATTGGCGTGCTCAACAGCGTGGACGTGGTCGAGCCGACCTGGGCGCCAGCTGTTGCCACTATCGACGCCAGCTTCCCGATCCGGGTTGAGGCGTCTGCGGACTGCCCGCGCTACCTCGGCCGCGTCATCAAGGGGCTGAACTTGCAAGCGCAGAGCCCGCTCTGGATGCAAGAGAAGCTGCGCCGTGGCGGCATTCGCTCCATCGACGCCATCGTCGACATCACCAACTTCCTGCTGCTGGAATATGGTCAGCCGATGCACGCCTTCGATCTGGCCAAGCTGGAAGGGGAGCTGGTGGTGCGCCGCGCCAAGGCTGATGAGCCCATGACCCTGCTCGACGGTACCGAGGTGAAGCTCAAAGACAACACCCTGGTGATTGCCGATACACAAGGCCCTGCCTGCATGGCCGGTATCTTCGGCGGCGATCGCACCGGTGTGTCCGAGACCACCACCGATATCCTGCTGGAGTGCGCCTTCTTCGCGCCGCTCTCCATCACCGGTCGTGCCCGTGCCTACGGTCTGCACACCGACTCTTCCCACCGCTTCGAGCGCGGGGTCGATCCCGAGCTGCAAGCCAAGGTGATGGACAGAGCCACCCGCCTGCTGCTGGATATCTGCGGCGGCGAAGCGGGTCCGGTCATCGAAGTCAAATCCGATGCCCATCTGCCCAAGGCTGCCCCCATCAAGCTGCGCCGCACCAAGCTCGACAAGGTGATCGGCATCAGCGTGGCCGACGCCCAGGTGCTCGAGATCCTGACCCGACTCGGCATGCAGGTGACGGTGGACGCCGACGGCTGGACCGCACTGGCCCCCTCCTGGCGTTTCGACATCGCCATCGAGGAAGACCTCATCGAGGAAGTGGCCCGTATCTACGGCTACAACAAGATCCCGAACCTGAAACCCGCTGCCTCCCTGGCCATGGTGGAGCAGGCCGAAGGCCAGGTGACCCTCAAGCGGGTGCGTGACCTGCTGGTCGACAGAGGCTTCCAGGAAGCGATCACCTATAGCTTCGTGGATCCCAAGGCCCAGCAGACCCTGTTCCCCCAGAGCGATGCCATAGTGCTGCCGAACCCCATCTCGGTCGAGATGTCCGCCATGCGCGTGTCGCTCTTCCCGGGTCTGGTGCAGGCTGTGGTCTACAACCAGAACCGCCAGCAGGGCCGTGTGCGTCTGTTCGAGCAGGGCCTGCGTTTCATCAAGGACGCGAGCGCCGAGAACGGCATCCGTCAGGAGCCCATGCTGGCCGGCATCATCACCGGCAACCAGAGCGACGAGCACTGGGACGTCAAGAGCCGTGGCAGCGACTTCTTTGATTTGAAAGGGGATCTGGAAGCTGTGCTGGATCTCACCGCCGAAGGGGCTACTTTCAGCTTCGAGCGCACCGAGCACAGCGCCCTGCATCCTGGTCAGAGTGCCGCCATACTGCGCAATGGCGCCGTCATCGGCCACATCGGCGTGATCCACCCGAGCCTCGAGAAGAAGCTGGGTCTCAAGAGCCGTGCCGTGATGTTCGAGCTGGAACTGGACAAGCTGACCCCTGCCAAGGTGCCGGTTGCAGCCGAAGTTTCCCGCTTCCCGGCCAATCGCCGTGACATCGCCGTGGTGGTCGACGTTGCGGTTCTGGCCGGTGACGTCCTGGCAGTAATTAAAAAAGTTGGCGGAAATCAGTTAGTTGGAATAAACTTGTTCGACGTATACCAGGGTGCTGGTATGGCAGAGGACAAGAAGAGCCTGGCCATCAGTCTAGTGTTGCAAGACACCCAGCGCACCCTGGAGGAGAAAGAGATTGCCGAGACCGTAGACAATGTCGTGCGGGCCCTTGGTGAAGAGTTGAATGCATCCTTGAGGGATTGATCTATGGCGCTTACCAAAGCCGACATTGCAGAGCACCTGTTCACCCAGCTCGGGATGAGCAAGCGTGAAGCCAAAGACATGGTGGAAGCCTTCTTTGAGGAAATCAGACAGGCGCTCGAGCGCGGTGAACAAGTCAAGATTTCAGGCTTCGGTAACTTTGATCTTCGTGAGAAGAACCAGCGTCCCGGACGTAACCCCAAGACGGGCGAGGATATTCCCATCAGCGCCCGTCGCGTGGTGACCTTCCGGCCTGGCCAGAAGCTCAAGGCCAGGGTAGAAAATGTTGAACCCAATGAGTGATGAAAAGCCAGGCAACCGCCTGGCTTTTGCGTTTCGATGATAAAGACCCTCTTCCTGTTTGGTGCGCTGCTGGCCTTGCCGCTGCGTGCCGCCACGCTTCCCCTGTCAGCCGAGACCCAGGCCTATGCCGATACGCTCACCGGGCTGACTTTCTGCTACCCGGCCCTGCAGCGCCCCCCCTACCTGGAAGCGCAGGGGGGCCTGCTCATCGATCAGATGAAACGACTGGCCCTGCAACTGCCGGTGCCGCTGCGTTTCGAAAAATTGCCAAACTGGGCGGCGACCCTGCAGGGTTTGCAGCGCGGGCAGTGCGATCTCATCCCCCATGTGGGCCCAACCCGGGAGACCATGCCCGGCACGGCCTTGAGCCGTGCCATGCTGGAGGCGGAGTCCGCCATCCTCTATCGGGGGGAGCTCGAGCAGGCGACCTTCCTGGTCTCGCCCATCTGGCAGGCAGAGGAGACCCTGCAGCGGCTCTATCCCCACTCGTCCCAGCTGCTCCTGACCGATGCGGAAAACTGGTACGGAGCCCTGGTGGCGGGCAGGGGCAGCGCCTACCTCGGTGACTATCTGCAACTGCGTTACCTGATGCGGGAATTCCCGGACGAGGGGCTTCGCCTGCGGCGGATGCGCAGCGACGATCTGGTGATCAGCTACCGGCTGATGATGGACGACAAGCCGCAGTTGCAGGAGCTGATAGACACGGCGATCCGCTTCCTGCCGCCGGGCAGCCTCTATCGGGATCTGGGGCGCTATCTGCCCCAGAGCGAGCAGGACATCAACCCCTTGCACTTCACCGACAAGGAGCAGGCCTGGCTGGTCGGCAGCGCGCGCACCATCAAGCTGGTGGCGGATCCCGGCTTCATGCCCTACAGCGGCGTCAACCAGCAGGGTGAGCTCATCGGCTGGAGCGGCGATGTGCTGCGGGAGGTGAGCCGCCAGACGGGGCTGAATTTCGAACTGATCCCCGTTGCCAGCAAGGAGGAGGCGCTGGCCAGGCTGCGCAGCGGGGAGGCCGCCATGATGGCCGGTCTGCTGGAGTCGCCGACGCTGCACGAGGAGTTCGAGTTCACCCGTGCGGTGGCAACCAGTCGCTATGCTCTGGTCAGCCGCAAGGGGGGGGCATATCACGCACTTGCCGAGGTCAAGGGCAAGGTGGTCGTGCCCCGCATGCTCTACGACCCCAGTCTGCTGGCCCGGTTCGGGCAACACGACTGGGGGGTGACCGACAACCTGCTGCAAGGGCTGGCGGCGGTGCAGAGCGGTGAGGCCGATGCCATGCTGGCCGAGCTCTATCAACTGCAATATCCGCTGCGCAACAACCAGCTGAGCGAGCTGAGCATCACGGAGCTGCCTGAGGTGTTTGGCCTCGGCTTTGCCATCAGGCGGGATCAGCCAAGGCTCGCCGGGGTGCTGGAGCAGAGCCTGACGACGATCAACGATCGCCAGGTGAGCGAGCTGGTCCAGCGTTGGCGGCGCCTCGTCTTGAACCAGCAAGAGGGGGTCAGTTACGGCTTCTGGCTTGGCTCCATTTTGCTGGCACTCCTGATCAGCGCGGGGGTGATCTGGTCAATCTGGCGCTCCCGCCAGCAGCTGGCCCAGGAGGCGCGTGAGCGCCAGAAGGCGGAGCAGGCGCTGGCGCTGGAGAGCAAGTTCAGGGAGTCCCTGTTCCAGGCGCTGCCCGTGCCCGTGTTCTTGCGCAATGACAAGGGGGAGGTGATCAAGCGCAACAAGCGGGCCAAGCGGATGGAGGCACGCTACGCCACCGATCTCGTGCTGCCGTCCCCGCAGCTGCAAGGGGCTGAGGGGGAGATAGCCTTGCGGGATCAGGTCTACTCCTATGCCCAGATCCCGCTGCGCCTGGGGCCCCAGGCCCCGGCCGGGGATCTCATCGCCCTGTCAGACATCAGCGCCCTGCGCGAGCGCACCCGCTTGCTGCGCCAGGCGGAGCGCCGCCTGCGGGCCCTCACCAATACGGTGCCCGGGGTAGTGCTGCAGTTCACCCTGCAAGGCGGCGCCATCACCCGGGTGGAGTTCGTCAGCCGCGGCAGCCATGAGCTGCTGGGGCTGGCCAGCCAGCAGATCCGTCTCAATCCCAACGAGACCCTCACCCGCATCTCGCACCAGGACAGGCGGGAGATGCGTGCCCCCATGCTGACCATGTTGCAGGCCGGGCGCCCCTTCTCCCATCTGCTGCGCTACCAGCATCCGACCAAGGGCTCGCGCTGGCTACAGTTCTCCGGCAGGGGGCGCCGTCAGGGGGAGGGGTGGCGCGTCTTTGGGGTGGTGCAGGATGTGACCAACCGGGTCGAGCAGGAGCACTCTCTGCAACTCTCCCACGAGCAGGCCCAGCAGGCCGTGCTCGCCAAGGGGCGCTTCCTCGCCGCCGTGAGCCACGAGATCCGCACCCCCATGAACGCTATCCTGGGCTTGCTGGAGTGGCTGGATCAGACCGAGCTCTCCGCGGAGCAGACCTCGGTGCTGGCGCACGTCAGGCAGGCGGGCAACGAGTTGCTCGGGCTGCTCAACGACGTGCTCGACTTCAGCCGCAACGAGAACCGCCAGCTGCGGCTCACCATGCAGCCGACCGATCTGGTGGAGCTGTGCGAGCATGTAGCGGCGGTGCACTGGTCCAAGGCGCGTTCCAAACACCTGCAGATGCGTCTCAACCTGGATCCGGCCCTGCCTGCCCTGATGGCGCTCGATCCCCACAGGGTGCAGCAGGTGTTGCACAACCTGCTCTCCAACGCCATCAAGTTCAGCGAGCACGGCGAGGTGGTGCTCTGGGCCCGCCGGCACGGGGACTGGGTCTGGTGCGGGGTGGACGATCAGGGGCCCGGCATCAGTGCCGAGCTGCTGCCTAGGCTGTTCCAGCCCTTCGAGCAAGGGGAGGAGCTGGGTCAGCTCAGAGCCCAGGGCACCGGCTTGGGGCTGGCCATCTGTCGCCAGCTGATGGAGCAGATGGGAGGGGAGATCCGGGTCGAGCCGGTGGCCACTGGCGGCAGCCGCTTCATCTGCGCATGGCCCCTCAAAGAGACGCAGGAGAAGGCACCCTGGCAGCCAAGGTTCAAACAGATTTCCCTGCAGCTCCCCCCCGAGGAGCTGGCGTACGTGCGGGCCTGGCTCGCCGAGTTTGGCGTGACCGAGGAGGCGACGGCGCCCGGCCTTGCCGCCACCCAGGATGAACAGGGGCTGCGTGCCTGGTCCTGGCAGGGTGAGCCCTGGATCCCGGGCGCCGTGGTGAGCCTGCTGCAACCCAGGCTGGTTCAGGGGAGCGGGGAGGTCGCGGATCTGCCGGGGGCCGGCATGCGGGTCCTCCTGGTGGAAGATCACGAGGTGAACCGGGTGCTGATCAGCATGCAGCTGAGTCAGCTGGGCGCCCGGGTGCTGAGCGCCGCCAATGGCCGCCTGGCCCTCGAGATCCTGGGGCGGGAATCTGTCGATCTGGTGCTGACGGACCTGCAGATGCCGGTGATGGACGGTGCCGAGCTCTGCAAGCAGTTGCGGGCCTCGGCGCGCTGGCAGCACTTACCCGTCTATGTGATCACCGCCGATCTCAGCGAGCAGGCGGCCCAGCGTCTGGCCGACTGCGGCTGCCAGGGCCATCTGGACAAACCCGTCCTGCTGAAGGAGCTGGCCATCTTGCTGCGCACCGTCTCCGGTCGCAGCAGTGCGCCCCTGGTGGAGACCTCGGTCAAGGCCAGCCCCATGACGACACTGCTCAACCCGGCGCTCATCAACCTCTATCTGGTGTCGGCTCGTCAGGATCTGGCCGACATTGAGGGGTGCGTCACGGCAGGGAATGAAGGCGCCCTCAATACGGCTTTACACAAGATGAAGGGGGCCGCCAAAATGGTGGGGGCCGCCGCCCTGGTACAGGTGATCGAGCGCTGGCAGCGCGCCCCCGGGCACCCCTTGGTGGAAGAATTGCAGCAGGCCGTGGAAGACGTCTGCCGACAACTGGGCGAGAGAGAATGAGATGATCATCACAGATGAAGAGTTGTTGGCCTTGCTGGAGTCAGATGTCAGCCAGGAACCCGTATTTCACCCCGTCAGCGTCTATGCCCTGGACGCTGTCTCCCATCAGGCGGCAAAGGAGGTGGGCCTGCCGGCCTATGCCAGCCTGCACCGTACCCGGCCGGACGCGAGCTGGCAGTGGGAAGGGTTGTTCGCCGCCGGGGCCATCGCCCTGTTCGATCCCGCCTCCCACGTGGGTGCCGACTATCTGCCGCGGCTGCAGACCCCGGGGGTGGGGATCTACCGCCTGTCGGATCCCTGGCTTGAGGGGTTGCAGGCGCGGGAGCAGGGGTGGCGGGACTGGCTAGCCCGGCTCCAGATCCTGCTGCTCGAGGATCACCCCTTCCAGGGAGCCTGCATCCAGCAGGAGATCCAGATGCTGGGACTTCCCTGCCACTGGGTGCAGGATGGCGACGGCTGCCTGCAGGCGCTGGAAGAGGGGGGCGTGGGGCTGCTGATCTGCGATCTCAGCCTGGCGAAACAGGATGCCATCAGTCTCCTGATGAGCCATCCCCAGTACCGTCACAGCGGCCTGCCCATCATACTGCTGTCCGCCCACGATCAGACCCTGATCGACGGCGCCAGACGCCTGCTGCACGACGCCGGCTTCAACGTGCTGGCTGCCCTGGCCAAGCCGCTGCAGAGCGACGATCTGCTGCGCCTGCTCAAGGCGCTCTATCTGGGGCCGCAGCGCCAGCGCAGGCTGGGTGGCCTGAAGCGTACCATTCGCAGCTGGCAGGGAGGGGCGCGGGGTCAGCTTGGTCTGCAGGCGGATGCGGCCTCCAGCCCCCTGCCAATCTGGCTGGCCGTGAGCAGCCTGACCCCTCACTGGGAGCCCCTCAAGGCATGGCTGGAGCAGCATGGCAGGCAGGCGAGCGAGCTGACCCTGGTCATCCATCGGCGGGATAACTTGCTGAACCAGGCGGATCGCTTCGCTCTGGTGCTGCAGGCGAGTCTTGCCGGGGCCAGGCTCGCCCTGCTGCTCGACAATGCCCAGCATCTGCCTTTCGATCAGCTGGAGCGGCTGCCGATCCAGAGCCTGCTGCTTGGGCAGCATCTGCTGCCGGAGCTGGAGGCCATGGCCGCCGACTCTCTGCTCGCCCGCTTCATCCAGCGTGCTCGCGAGCTCGGCATGGCCCTCTATCTCGACGATCCCTTCAACCTGCAGGATCCCGCCCAGTGGCAGGATCTCGGCATGGCGGGGCGCTGGTAGCCCGTGCCGTGCTACCTTTGCTGGCCTCCCGACGAGGCGCGCCTGCTCCGGGCGCTGGCGGGCTGGGTACACCCCGGCTCGCGGGCCTCTCTGCCCCTGATGATGGAGGTGGGCGGCATCCCCTGCCGACTGCAGGAGCTGGCAGGATCCGATCCCGAGCTGCTGAAGGCGGCCTACGAGGCGCTGAGCGAGCAGAGTGTCTACCTGCGCTTCATGCGCGCCAAGCAGCCTGCCACCGCCGATCAGCTCGCCTTCTTTCTCGACTACCCCAGAGCGCCCCAGATAGGGCTGCTGCTCACCGACGAGCAAGGCGCCCCGCTGGCCATGGCTCAGTCCATCCGGCGGCGTCTGCACCCGGACAGGGCGGAGTTCTCCTGCATAGTTGCGGATCATTTTCAGCATAGAGGGGCCGGGCGCCGCATCCTGCTGGCGCTGGCATTGCTGGCGCACGGGGAGGGGATCCGCGAGTGGACCGCCGAGGTGCTCGGCCAGAACAGGCCCATGCTGGCCCTGCTGAAGGGGCTGGGGCTGCCGCTGACCCTGGTGACGGGGCGGGAGATGGTCTTTGTCAGGCTGGACTTGAGCATACTGGGCACCCTGATGCCCCGGCATTCCTAAGACCAAGGGCGAATGTGCCGGGCCAGCCGGCTGTGCTAAGGTCAGCCTGTGATCCGTTGGAGGAAGTCAACCATGGTGCAGTCAGCCAAACATATCGTGATCCTCACAGGTGCCGGCATCTCGGCCGAATCCGGTATCAAGACCTTCAGGGCCTGCGACGGTCTGTGGGAGGAGCACAGGGTGGAAGACGTGGCCACTCCGGAGGGCTACGCCCGGGATCCCGAACTGGTTCAGCGCTTTTACAACGCGCGGCGCCATCAGTTGCAACGTGCCGAGATCCACCCCAATCCTGCCCACTATGCCCTGGCGCGCCTCGAGCGCCTGTTGCCGGGGCGAGTGACCCTGGTCACCCAGAACATCGACAACCTGCACGAGAGTGCGGGCAGCAAGCACCTCATCCATATGCACGGCGAGCTGCTCAAGGCGCGCTGCCCTGGCTCGGGACAGGTGATCGAGTGGCGCGGAGATCTCCACCAGCACGAGCTCTGCTCCTGCTGCCAGTTGCCGCAGCCGCTGCGGCCCCATGTGGTCTGGTTTGGCGAGATGCCCCTCGGGCTGGATCGCATCTACTCGGCCCTGGCGCAATGCGATCTCTTCATCTCCATAGGGACCTCGGGAGCCGTCTATCCCGCGGCAGGCTTCGTCCATGAGGCGGGCCTCAATGGTGCGCACACCGTCGAACTCAACCTGGAGCCAAGCGAAGTGGGTAGCCAGTTTGACGAGAAGCGCTATGGCCCGGCCTCCTTGCTGGTACCCGCCTTCGTGGACGAATTGCTGCAAAGCTGCGGGGTGCATCAGCCCAAACAGATAGACGGTCATAACTGGATGGAGATGCGTGGGCCATAACTATTGAGTAACAACATAGTTGCATTGACTCAATGAAGCCGCCAAACTGACCCGTAAAATAGAAGATGCAGCTGGCGCAAGGGATATGGACATTTTCAAGCATGGAATCGCGTTTCTTCTGCTGGTGCTGACGGCGTTCGGCACTCAGGCAACCGCTTCTTCACCACTGTTGCACTTGATCCTGCCAGACAAGCGGGAGATCCCCCTGGATGAGGCGGCGCTGGCCGCCTTGCCACAGACCGAGTTCGAGACCGAGACTCCCTGGACCGCCGGGGCTCATCGTTATCGTGGCCCGACCCTGAAGGCGATGCTGGCGGCGCAGGGGCTCAAGGATGTCACTCACGTCAGGGTGACTGGCCTCAATGGCTATCAGCAGCAGTTCGACCTTGCCCCGTTTGCCCAGGTGCCGCTGACCCTGGTGCGCTATCAGGATGACAAGCCGCTGACCCGTCGCAACAAGGGACCCGTCTGGCTGCTGATGCCCTTCTCTGAATACCCTGAGTTCGATGTCTCTCCCATCCACAGCTTCATGGTGTGGCAGCTGGTGCGCATCGAGGTCATCCCGTGACTCGTCGCCACCGTCATAACCTGCTGCTGGCGGCCATCTCCCTGCTGTTTCTGTTCTCCTCCGTCTGGGGGCTGCTGCTGCAGAGTCGGCACGAGCAGCTGGTCGATATCTTCTATCGCAACACCCACTGGAACATCAGCCAGGTCATGCTGGAGTCCCAGCGCTTCCTCTATGGCTTGCGCCTCTATCGGGCAGGGGGCCTCGAGATGGAGGCCCTGAGCCTGGATTACGATCTGCTGTGGAATCGACTGGATGTGTTCCTGATCAGCAGCGAGACCGCAGATGCGCGTGCGCGCCATGGGCTGGGGACTGTGCTGGCCGGGTTGTTTGACGAGATCAAGGCGCTCGAGCCCCAGATACAGGCCGGTGCGCTGCAGGAGGGGAAGGCCCTCGATCGCTCCCAGGCCCGGATTGCCGAGCTGACCCGCCAGGTGGAGCAGATAGGGGATCAGATCCTCTCGGGGCAGGAGCGGGAAGCCTCGCTCAATCAGCTGCGCCAGAGCCTGTTCTGGATCCAGATCTGGCAACTGATCCTGCTGGTGATGGGGGGCGTGCTGGTGTTTGCCCTGATCCGCACCAATCTGCAGAATCGCCGTCTCTCCCTGCTCGACCCCATGACCCGACTCGGCAATCGCCGCGCCTTGCAGGGCCAGCTCAGGCAATCCCTGCAGCGTGGCCGTGTCCAGGCCCTGGTGGTGCTGGATCTGAAGCGGTTCAAGCAGGTCAATGATCTGCTCGGCTACCAGGTCGGTGATCGCCTGCTGCAGGCGGTGGCCGCGAGGCTGCGGCAGGCCTATCCTGGCCGTGCCTACCGGCTGGGGGGAGATGAATTTGCCGTGGTCCTGGCCGGCGAGCAGCCCGGCCTCGAAGCCGAGATGGAGGCCATGGTGAGCCTGCTGCAGTTCGAGTTCGTGACCCGGGAGAGCAGCTTCGATCTGGCCTGCCGCTTCGGGGTGGCCAGGGCCATAGAGGGGGAGGATGCGGATCAGCTGCTGGAGCAGGCCATATTGGCGCTGAACCAGGCCAAGCGAGACAACGGGACCCTGATCTGGTACCAGCCGGCGATGAAGGCCTCCCTGAGCATGGGGCAGCGCCAGCTGCATCAACTGCGGGAGTGGCTGGCGGGGGCGGCGCCCTCGCCGCTGGAGACCATCTCAGAGACCCTGGAAGACGAGCGGGGGCAACAGGTGCTGGGCATCAGCCTGCGCTGGCGGGTGGGGCAGCAGGTGTGCGACATGGACTGGATGCAGGAGCGCGGTATCCTGGGCCCTGTGGTGGCACGGCTGCTGACTGACGCCGAACAGCGGCTGCCGCTGCTCTTGATGCTCCATCAGCAGTCCCAGCTGGCCCATGTGCTGGCCTATCTGCCGCCCCTGGGAGAGCGAACGCTTATCCTGGCGCTGCCGACCCTGACGGAGGATGCCCTGCTGCTGGAGAAACTGAGCCAGCGCGGCTGCGTGCTGGCATTGCGTGAGCTGGGCAGTCGGGTCCCCGTACTCTTGCGAGCGGGCTGGCCGGTGCGCTACTGGCTGCCCGATCCCTCGGATCACGATGCCTTGCTGCAACCCCTGGCGCAGCAACTGGGGCTGCTGCGGCTGGGCCGTCCGGCAGAGGTGCAGGAAGGGGAGATAAGAAGACAGGGGGAGCCCCGTTGACCTGGTAGTGACGGATAGTGAATGACAAGGGCGGCCTCGGCCGCCCTTGTCATTGTGCGACAATCAATGCTGCTGGGGGCCGGTGGAGGGCGACAAGGGGGCGCAGGAGTCTCTGATCACCAGGTCAGGGTCCACGGTGATCATGCGATTATCAATTTGCTCGCCATTGATCCTTGCCAGCAGCCGGGTGACGGCGAGGCGACCCAGCTCCTCCTTGGGTTGATTGATGGTGGTCAGTGGCGGGGACATATACTGGGCCAGTGCCACGTTGTCATAGCCGACGAGGGAGAGATCCCGCGGGATCTGAAGCTCGGCGCGATGGGCGGCGCTGATGACCCCCATGGCCATCATGTCGTTGCACACAAACAGGGCGCTGGGGCGTGCAGGCAGGGCAAGCAGCCGCTCCATGGCGCTGAAACCACTGGCGCAATCGAAATCCCCCTCCTGGATCCAGGCGGGATTGACGGTGAGCCCCGCCTCCTGCATCGCCTGCTCGAAGCCCGCCAGACGCTGGTTGGCGGGGGCGCGGCTGTGGGGCCCTGTGATGCAGCCGATATCGATGTGGCCCAGTGCCAGCAGATGACGGGTCGCCAGATAGCCGCCACGATGGGAGTTGTCGGCGATGAGATCCACCTCCTTGTTCTCCATGCCCCAGTCCATCACCACCACAGGCAGGCTCTTGAGCCAGTCGAGCTGGTTGAACACCTCCTGCTGCCCCTCGCTGCACATAATAAGCAGGCCATCCACTCGTTTTCTGAGCATCATCTTGAGGTAGGAGAGGGCGGTTTCGGCCTGTCCCTCTGTGTTGCCCAGCATCAGGTTGTAGCCCTGCTCGAAGCAGTAGCGTTCCACCCCGCGCACCACCTCGGCGAAGAAGGGGTTGCTGGAGGTGGTGACCAGCATGCCGATGCTGTTGGTCTCCTTCACCTTGAGGCTGCGGGCCACCAGGCTGGGGGCGTAGTTGAGATCGCGCATGGCACTGAAGACCCGCTCCCGGGTCTCCTCGGCCACGAAGCGGGTCTCGTTGATGACGTGGGAGACTGTGGTGGTGGAGACCCCCGCCCGCGCCGCTACCTCCTTGATGTTGGCCATCAGTGCCCCTGCGCCGTTTGGGACTGGAGGAAGGTATCGACCTCCTGCTTGCCCGGGATCGAGCTCTGGGCTCCGAAGCGGGTCACCGAAAGCGCCGCCGCCCCGTGGGCGAAGCGCACAGCACTGTGGAAATCCGCGCCAGCCAGCTCGGCGGCCAGCAGGGCGCCGTTGAAGGTGTCCCCTGCGGCCGTGGTGTCCACCGCCTCGACCCTAAAGCCCGGAATGAGCGCCTGCTGCCGGCCGTTGCTGCAATAGACCCCTTGCGAGCCTAAGGTGATCATCACATCCGCTATCCCCATCTGGTGGAAACGGGCCGCCGCCTGCGCCGCGCTCGCCTCGCCCGTCACCTTGACCCCGGTCAGCAGCTCGGCCTCGGTCTGGTTGGGGGTGATGAGATCCACCAGCGCCAGCAGATCGGCCGAGAGCGGCTGGGCGGGCGCCGGGTTGAGCACCACCCGGGTGCCGTGGGCACGGGCCAGACGAGCCGCCTCCAGCACGCTGTCGAGCGGCACTTCCAGTTGCAGCAACAGGGTGTGGGCGCCCGCGATCATGGCCTCATGGCGTTTGACCATGGCGGTGTCGAGGGCGCCGTTGGCCTCGGTGGAGAGGCCTATGCTGTTCTCCCCCTCATCGCTCACATAGATGATGGCGATGCCGGTGGGGAGCTTGTCGTCGAGTTCGACGGCGCTCACGTCGATGCCGTCGTTGGCAAAACCCGTTTTCATCTGACGGCCGATGGCGTCATCGCCGATGCGGGCGATAAAGGAGACGGCAGCCCCGAGGCGGGCGGCGGCCACCGCCTGGTTGGCCCCCTTGCCACCGGGGACCACCTGGTAACTGTGACCGGTCAGGGTTTCACCGGGACGGGGAAAGTGGGGGACGCGCAGCACATGATCCGCATTGACGCTGCCGAGAACTACGAGACGATTCATATCGATCACCCTTGATTGAGAACATCTTGGCTTGAGTGAGCCCAAGCCGGGAGGCTCTGCCTGTGCACAGGAGACAAAGGGGGAGGCGAACCTCCCCCGTCATGTTTATTTGCTGACGATTTGCAGCGGTACCGGGATGGATTTCTCCACCGGCTGGCCCTTGAGCACCTTGTCGGCGGTTTCCACGCCGATGGCACCGATCAGCGCCGGCTGCTGGGCCACGGTGGCGGCCAGTTTACCCTTGGCTACCGCCGCCTTGCCATCGTCGGTGCCGTCGAAGCCGACTATCATCACCTCTTTGCCGGCCGCCTGCACGGCGCGGATGGCACCCAGCGCCATCTCGTCGTTCTGGGCGAACACCGCCTGCACGGTCGGGTGGGCCGCCAGCAGGTTCTCCATGACGTTCAGACCCTTGGTGCGGTCAAAGTCGGCGGGCTGGGAAGCCAGCACCTGCAGCTTGTTGGCGGCAACGGCCAGGGCAAACCCTTCGCCACGGTCACGGGCGGCCGAGGTACCGGCTATCCCTTCGAGCTGGATCACCTTGGTGCCGGCTCCCAGCTTCTCGGTGATGAAGTCACCGGCCAGCTTGCCACCGGCCACGTTGTCGGAGGCGATGTGGGCCTTGACTTCACCCTGGGCCGCGCCGCGGTCCAGGGTCAGCACCGGGATATTGGCCTTGTTGGCCAGCCGGATGGCGTTGCCCACGGCTTCGGAGTCTGTGGGGTTGATCAGGATGGCATTGACCTTGCGCACGGTGAGATCTTCCACGTTGGAGAGCTCCTTGGCCGGGTCATTCTGGGAGTCCAACACCACCAGCTCGTAACCAAGCTCCTTGGCCTTGGCTTCGGCCCCCTCCTTCATGGTGACGAAGAAGGGGTTGTTGAGGGTGGAAACCACCATGGCCAGTGTCTGATCGGCGGCCTGGGCGGTACCCAGCACGGACATGATGGCGGCAGCGAGCAGGGTATTGAGCTTTTTCATCATTTCATTCCTTGTGTGTGCATGGCTTACGTTATTAACGATTGCTTTTGTTATCGATCATCACGGCAAGCAAAATGACGCTGGCCTTGGCGATCATCTGGTAATAGGACGAGACGTCGAGCAGGTTGAGGGCGTTGTTGAGGAAACCTATGATGAGGGCCCCGATCAGGGTCCCCATGATGCGGCCCTTGCCCCCCATCAGACTGGTGCCACCCAGCACCACGGCGGCGATGGCATCCAGCTCGTACCCCATGCCGGCGGTCGGCTGGGCCGAAGAGAGGCGGGAGGTGACGATGAGGCCGGCCAGGGCCGACAGCATGCCGCACAGGCCGTAGACTGCGAGCTTGACCCGGGCCACGTTGATGCCGGAGAGGCGGGTGGCCGACTCGTTGCCGCCCAGGGCATAGATGTAACGGCCGAGGCGCGTGTGGTTGAGCAGGTACCAGGCCAGCAGGAAGACGATGGCCATCAGCCAGATGGGCACAGGCAGGCCGAACAGGTAGCCGGTCCCCAGCCAGGCGAAGTGATCGGCGCCGTCGCTGAAGCCGGTGGAGATGGGACGTCCCTCGGTGTAGACCATGGTGACGCCGCGCAGGGCCGTCATGGTGACCAGGGTGGCGATGAAGGCCTGCACCTTGCCCTTGGCGATGATGAGGCCGCTGACGCCGCCGAGCAGGGCACCGGCCCCCAGGGTGAGGGGCACCACCAGCCAGATCGGCAGCTCCATGGCCACCATGGTCGCCGCCAGGGCGCCGCACAGGGCCAGCACGGAGCCGACCGACAGATCGATGCCGGCGGTAAGGATGACCAGCGTCATGCCGACCGCCATGATGGCATTGACCGAGGTTTGGCGCAGTATGTTGAGCAGGTTGTCGGCGGTGAAGAAGTTGGGGCTCAGGAAGGAGACCACGCCGATCAGCACCAGCAGCGCCACCAGGGATTTGTTCTCGATCCACCAGGCCTTGCTCATGACGCCACGGCGGGGAAGGGTTTGGGTTGTCATTGTGCTGCCTCTTGCTCTGCTTGCCACTGTTTGCCGACTGCCGCCGCCATCAGTTTCTCCTGATTGGCCTCGCGGGTGTTGAACTCTGCGCTGATGCGCCCTTCGTGCATCACCAGGATGCGATCACTCATGCCGAGCACTTCCGGCATCTCGGAGGAGACCAGGATGATGCTCATCCCCTCCTTCTTGAACTGGTTGATGAGCTGGTAGATCTCCTTCTTGGCCCCCACGTCGACGCCGCGGGTCGGCTCGTCCAGGATCAGTACCTTGGGCCTTGTCAGCAGCCCCTTGGCGATGGCCACCTTCTGCTGGTTGCCACCTGAGAGGAGCTTTATCAGCTGATCCTGACTCGGGGTCTTGATGTTGAAGAGACGCACATAGTCGCTCACCGCCTGGCGCTCGGCCTTGCCGTCAATCTTGCCGTGACTGATGAACTCGCCGAGGGCGCAGAGGCTCATGTTTTCACGCACCGAGAGCTCCAGCACCAGGCCATCCCCCTTGCGATCCTCGGAGATATAGGCGATGCCGGCGGCCAATCCGTCGGCCGGGGTGCGCGGCACCAGCACCTTGCCATCGACCTTGACAGCGCCGCTGCGGATGGGGCTGGCGCCATAGATGAGCTTCATCAGCTCGGTACGACCAGAGCCCATCAGGCCGCTGAAGCCGAGGATCTCCCCCTGACGCAGGGAGAAGCTCACCCCGCGCACGCCGGGACCGGCCAGATCTTTGACTTGCAGGCTGACGGGGCCAAGCTCGCGCACGAGGCGCGGGTACTGCTCCTCCAGCCGGCGGCCCACCATCATCTCGATGATCCTGTCTTCGTCCAGCTCGCTCACCGCCTGCTCGCCGATCCACTTGCCGTCCCGCAGCACGGTAACGCTGTCGCAGATCTGGAAGATCTCCTTGAGGCGGTGGGAGATGTAGACGATGCCGCAGCCCTGCTGGCGCAGCTCGCGGATGACCACGAACAGCTGCTCCGTCTCGGTGTCGGTCAGGGCATCGGTCGGCTCGTCCATGATGATGACGCTGGCATCGAACGACAGCGCCTTGGCGATCTCCACCATCTGCTGTTCGCCGATGGAGAGGTCCCCGAGCCGGGTGTCCGGTCCGTGCTTGACGCCGAGACGGGCCAGCAGGGTGCTTGCCCGCTCACGCAACTGCTTGTGATCGATGTTGCCAAAGCGGGTGCGCGGCTCGCGGCCGAGGAAGATGTTGGCGGCAATCGACAACTCCGGCAGCAGGTTCAGCTCCTGGTGGATGATGCTGATCCCCTGATCCTGGGAGTCGCGCGGGCCCTTGAAGTGGACCGGCTGGCCGCGATAGCTGATAGTGCCCGCATCGGCCTGATAGATGCCGGTCAGCACCTTCATCAGGGTGGATTTGCCGGCGCCATTTTCACCGAGCAGGGCCATCACCTGGCCCGGATAGACTCGCAGACCTGCTTCGTCGAGGGCGCGCACACCGGGGAAGGTCTTGACGATCCCGGTGAGCTCGAGAATGGGTGAGGGGGAGGAGGTTGTGCTCATTTGCAGCTTCCTTGAAGAGGCTTAAAACGCCACACCGGCGCAGAGAATAATGTTGGCGTAGGGAGTCACCTCGCCGCTGCGTACCACAGCCTTGCTCTGGCGGGAGCGGGTCTTGAACGCCTCGTGAAGGCAATATTCGATGGTGATGGGCTTGCCCTGGGCCAAGGCATGGGCCTCTAGCTGCGCAACCAGTGCCTGATGGGCATCCGGGCTGATCAATTTTATTTCGCTTGCCATGATCACCTTCTCCACCACCAGATCGGTGAGCAGGGCGGTCAGCACGGTTTCAAGGCTGGGAGTGCCCGCCATCAGCGCCAGATCGATCCGCTCCGGCCCTGCCGCAATGGGCAGGCCCGCATCGCAGACGGTGATCTCGTCGGTGTGGCCCATCTGTGCCACCAGGGCACTCAGGGGAGCATTGAGCAGCTTGCCTCGTTTCATACAACACCTCGGCGGCATGGGGACCGCATGTCGATATTTATCTGGGCAACCGGTTACGCAACCGGTTGCGTCGTTGGGGCGAAAGATAGGCGCTAACCGTTAACGGGTCTAGGAACAGATGACGAAAATGTGAAAACGATCTCAGTGATCCGGCCGTCGGAGGGAAAAACGGGTGCCAGAAGAGCACCCGTACCACGGAAAGAAGGGGTCAGAGGAGGAGGGCTTGCTGCACGGCGGGGCGCGCCTGCATGCGCCTGGTATGGGCCGCCACCTTGGGAAACTCGTCGATGGCGACCCCGTCGATCTCGAGCCAGCTGGCCACCACGAACAGGTAGATGTCGGCCAGGCTGAAACGTTCCCCCAGCACCCAGGGACCGGCCAGATAGTGGTGCTCTATCTCGGCAAACCCTTCGCGCATGTTCTGCGGCATCCTGGCCTGCATGGCGGCGATGGCCTGTTCGTCGTCGGCCCAGCGACTGGCGCGCCGGCCGTGGGCATGAGAGACGTGTACCGTCGAGGCGAGGAAGCTGTGCACCTCCTGCATCCTGGCCAGCAGGAAGGGATCGTCCAGGGGGGCGAGCCCGGCATCGGGGAAATGCTGGGCCACGTAGAGCAGCAGGGCCGGGGTTTCGGTCAGCACGCCGCGCTCCGTCACCAGGGCCGGCACCCGCCCCTTGGGGTTGATGGCAAGGTAGGCGGGGGTGCGTTGCTCCCCGGCGGCGAGATCGAGGCGCTTGATCTGGTGCGGGGCACCGGCTTCCACCAGGGCGATGCGCACCGCCATGGCACAGGTACCTGGGGCGAGATAGAGCGTCAGTTCGGACATTGCAGCTTTCCTTGTGTGGGTGATCCGGGATGAAGTGCGCGAGTCTGTCGAGTCTTGGTCATCCATCCTACGCCCATGGCGGGCCAGGGCCAAGCCAGGCGACCGGGGCACAAACAGAGGGCAGGGTAACAGCGCGCTTGTCAGTGAAATCAATGGCTTTCTGAACGGAAGATAACAGGAAAAACGACTACGCATGCCCGGTCAAACCGCTATAATGTGCCACCTTGGAACAGTCGCCTTTGAATGTTGGATAGTCAATTGAGTAATAGAATGCGGATCGGTGGAACCCTCGAACAGTCCCTCAGCCAGGGATACCGTCTGGACCTGCAAGGGGTGTTGAAAGAGGCCTGGCAACAGACCCGGGGCACCGGTTTCGGTCTGACGCTGGCCATCGCCGGGGTCATGGCAATCTGGATCCTGCTGAGCAACACCTTGCTGGCCCCCTATGTCAGCCAGGAAGGGGGTGACATGGACATGGCCCTGATATTGAGCCTGCTTATCACCGTCATCATGTCTCCCATGACCTCTTCCCTCGACATGCTGGGGTTGCAGCAGTCGGTGGGGGTGCGGGCTCGCCCGAACCAGGTGTTCGACTTCTTCCGTCACTTCCTGCGTCTGGGTTCCCTGAGCCTGCTCGGCAGCCTGATCACTAGCCTGTTTGGCCCCCTGTTTGAGCTGCTGGGCTTGCCGGTGATGCTGGCCTTCATTCCCTCTGCCCTGGTGGGCATGGGGCTGGTGTTCACCGTGCCCCTGGTGCTGGAGCGCGGCCTGTCGCCGGCCCAGGCCATCCTGGTCTCCCTCAAGTTGTTCGCCCGCGGCTGGCCCAGCATAGTGCTGCTGCATGGCGTCATGCTGGCGCTGTTTTTCCTGGCCATCATCCCCATGGGCATAGGCCTTATCTGGGTGGCCCCCCTCTATTTCAATCTCAAGGGGATCCTCTATCGGGATCTGTGCGGGGTCGCCGTGGAGGTGACCGAAGTGGCGGACAATGCCGCCACCGGGCAAGGGCCCGATCATTTCAACGCGTGATGCAAAAGGATGGCATATGAAGCTGGTTCGACATGGCATGGCGGCAAGTCTGCTGATAGTGCCGGTGCTGTGCGCGGCGGCGCCCTCGCTGGATCTGCAATACAGCACCTTCTACAGCCAGATGAAGACCTTTGCCAAGGGCGAGTTTGGTGATGCCAGGTTGGGGTTTTATCTGACCGATCCGCAAAGTGGCCAGCGCTGCGGGCTCGCCTCGGCCCGGGTTTCGACCCTGGACAGGGACGTTGCCGCCGAGGTGACCATAGACAGCGAGCTGCGCCTGCCCTATGACGACGATCTCAATCTCGACAAGGCAACCGTGGTGGTGGAGCTGACCGAACCACACGCCGCCTGCGACATGTCGGTACAGGTGATGGCCGATGCGCCCCCTGCGTCGGATGGCCCGGCGTTCAGGGTGAGCGAGGTGGTGGCACGTCAGCAGGAGATGCAGTCGCTGCTGGACAAGCTGGCAGGCATGGTCGGCAAGCACTTCCTGCCGGACATGGCGGGGGTACGGGTGACCCTGGTGCAGCCGAGCGGCACCGCCTACCTCATCGACGGTGCCCGTCAGCAGCCTCTCCCCTGGCAGGATGGTCAGCTGCTGCTTCGCAACGAGCAACTCGCGGACTTCGCGGCGGGCAAGTTGCAGCTTGAGGGAGATATACTGCGACTGACACCCTGGTTGCACAAAGGCTGAAGACGCCTCGAGCCAGACAGATAAAGAAAAGGAGCGCATGGCGCTCCTTTTTCGTGGTTGTTGGCAGGGCGCTCAGCGCACCTCTATCACATCCAGCACGTCCATCTCATCGATGTTGAGCAGGGGCGCGGTCGGCAGCTCGGGGGGATCGAATGCCTTGTCGCCGCCATCTATGATGCCGGAGTCGCGGTTGATGCTCTTGAAGTCAAACAGCTTGTGATCCAGCAGGTGGCTCGGGATCACGTCCTGAATGGCGGTAAACATGGTCTCTATCCGGCCGGGGAAGCGGCGATCCCAGTCCTGCATCATCTGCTTGATGGCCTTGCGCTGCAGGTTCTCCTGCGAGCCGCACAGGTTGCACGGGATGATGGGGAAGGCCTTGACCTCCGCATAGCGCACCAGATCCTTCTCCTTGCAGTAGGCCAGCGGGCGGATCACCACGTTCTTGCCATCGTCGCTCACCAGTTTGGGGGGCATGGACTTGAGCTTGCCGCCGTAGAACATGTTGAGGAACAGGGTCTCGAGAATGTCATCTCTGTGGTGGCCGAGGGCAATCTTGGTGCAGCCCAGCTCCTGGGCGGTGCGGTAGAGAATGCCGCGGCGCAGGCGGGAGCAGAGGGCGCAGGTGGTCTTGCCTTCCGGTACCTTGTCCTTGACGATGGAGTAGGTGTCTTCCTCGACTATCTTGAAGTCGACGCCGAGGGCGGCCAGGTATTCCGGCAGCACGTGCTCGGGGAAGCCGGGTTGCTTCTGATCCAGGTTGACGGCCACGAGATCGAAATGGATGGGGGCGCTGGCCTTCAGGCTCATCAGGATGTCGAGCATGGCGAAGCTGTCTTTGCCGCCAGACAGGCACACCATGATCTTGTCACCCTCTTCAATCATGTTGAAGTCGGCGATGGCCTGACCCACGTTGCGCCGCAGGCGTTTCTGCAGCTTGTTGAAACTGTATTTCTCTTTGGCGTTAAGCTCTTCTAGCATGGCCTCAAACCCGGGACAAAAATAAGCGGCTTATTATAGCCATGTCCCGGGGGAGGGCAAGAAACGCTTATGCAGGATGACGCTTGTCATCCACGGGGCAGCTGTAATCGTCGGGTTTGAGGATCAGGATGTCGCAGTTGAGGCGATCGACCACATGCTCTGCCGTGTTGCCGAGCAGAGCGGCGGAGAGGCCGGTACGACCGACGCACCCCATGATCATCAGGGTGGACTTGAGTTCGTCCGCCATGTCCGGCAGCACCTCCTCCGGCAATCCTTCCGCCACCTTGGTCCACATGTGATTGATGCCGAATTGATCGGCATGCTCTCGCAGCAGATCTTCGTGATGCTTGCGGATGGCGTCGTTGTAGGCGTTGGGGTCGAACTCGGGCAGCTCTATGGCCACATTCACCGGCGTGCCGGGGTAGGTGTTGACCAGATAGAGGTTGGAGCCGAGCAGATCGGCGATGGCGACGCCCTCGCGAGTGATGCGCTCATTGAGGACTTTCTGCTCCAGATCGTCGCTCGAGCAGTTGATGGCGGCAATGATGTTGCCGCCCCGCTGCCAATGACCCTCCTTGACCAGCAGGACGGGGCAGGGGCATTTGCGCAGCAGGTGCCAATCGGTTGGGGTGAAGATGAAGGTTTGCAGGAAGGAGTGCTTGTGGGTCGCCTTGACCACCAGATCGTGGCGATGCTCCAGCACTTCCTGGATGACGCACTCAAAGGGGCGATTGTGCCACAGCACCTTGATCTCGCACTCCAGCCCTCTGGCACGATAGGGTTGCAGTATCTCGTCAAGCCACTCCCGGCGCTGGGCAATGACGCCGTGGCGCATCTCTTCCCGCTCATCCACGGACAGCATGGCGGTCATCTCGTACGAGAAGTCGTAAATCGTCAGGAGCAGGGTCAGCTGGGCGCCCTCGTCCAGCTCGGCGACCTTGACCGCGCGTTCGAGCGCGATCTGGCGCTCCTCTTCCGGGTTGATCACCACCAGAATGTTTCGGTACTTGACCATGTTCTCCTCCTTGGCAAAAACGCCAATGATGGCAATTCTTTAGCCATTACAGCTTAGCCCAAGGGGGGAGACGGGAAGGTGTGCCGGATCAAATTTCAGGGTGAACCGATCCGGCAACAGAGGGGAAAGGGGGTGATCAGCCGCAGGCAGGGCGAGTGGCACCGGCCATGACGCCGAGGGCCACGTGATCCAGCACTGTAATGTATTTGCCCTTGACGCTGATGAGGCCGGACTTCTGGAAACGACCGAGCAGACGGCTGATGGTCTCGACGGTGAGGCCGAGGTAGTTGCCGATGTCACCCCGGGTCATGGAGAGACGGAACTCCTTGGCGGAAAAGCCGCGCTCGGAGAAGCGTACCGAGAGATTGTGCAGGAAGGCGGCGAGGCGCTCTTCCGCATTCTTCTTGGAGAGCAGCAGTATCATCTCCTGATCTCCCATGATCTCGTTGCTCATCAGACGCATGATCTGCTGGCGGAGCTTGGGCATCTTGCCGGAGAGATCGTCGAGCACATCGAATGGGATCTCGCACACCATGGCGGTTTCCAGCGCCTGGGCGAAGGAGGGGTGTGCCTGCTTGTGGATGGCATCGAAACCGACCAGATCCCCCGCGAGGTGGAAGGCGGTGATCTGCTCGTCACCCTGTTCGGTGATGGTGTATGACTTGATGGTCCCGGAGCGAATGGCGTAGAGCGACTTCAGTTCATCGCCGGCCTTGAACAATTCCTCACCCTTCTGGATCGGCTTTTTGCGTTCGATGATGCTGTCCAGCTGATCGAGCTCACTGTCGTTCAAGGTGAAGGGAATGCAGAGCTGACTGATGCTGCAATCCTGGCAATGAATTGCACAGCCACCGCTCTGAATACGTCTGCCAGGTTTCTTGTCCGGGATCATAGGCTCATATGAATAATTGATTTATATCAAACAAGTTTACCACCAACTCATCCGTTTTGGATAGGGTTTCAAAAGGATGCCAGCCCGATCCAGAGGGTATGCAGGCCATAGGCAATGAGCAGCAGGGCACCGCCGAGGCGCAGGCTGCGCAGGGTCAACCAGTAGCGCAATCTGTCTGCCAGCCCCCCCAGGGCGAACAGTGTCGGCAGGGTGCCCAGACCAAAGCTCAGCATGATGAGCGCGCCGCCACCGGCGGAGCCTGCCGCCGCGCTCCAGGTCAGCATGGAGTAGACCAGACCGCAGGGCAGCCAGCCCCACACCATGCCAAAGGGAAGTGCCTGCCAGGCCGACGTGAAGGGGATGAACTTGCCGGCAAGCGGCTTGATGAAGGGCCAGAGCTTGGCGCCGAGCCGCTCCAGCAGCAGTATCCCCTGCCACCAGCCAGCGAGATAGAGGCCCAGCGCTATCATCAGCAGGGCCGCAACGAGGCGCAAGCCGGCGATGGCGTGTTTACCTGCCCCGAGCTCGCTGGTGGTGGCCAGCAATCCGCCCACCAGGGCGCCGGCCAGCACATAGCTCAGGATCCGCCCCAGGTTGTAGTTGAGCAGGTAACCGAGTCGCCCCCAGAAGTGCTGTTTCCCGGCGGGGATGGCCATGGAGAGGGCGGCGGAGACGCCACCGCACATGGCGATGCAGTGGCCTGAGCCTGCCAGTCCCACCAGCAGGGCGCCCATCAGATCAAGACTGCTTGTCATCGCTCGGCTGATCCTTGCCCTTGGTGGCGGGTTGCTCCTCGTCAAACAGTATGTTGGAGCCCTGGCGGTCGAGATCTTCGAACTGCTCCGAGCGAATGGCCCAGAAGAAGACGGCTCCCGCGATGATGACGAACAGGATGGCGATGGGGATCAGGACAAAAATGATGTTCATGGGAGCTACCTTGCATTCATCCGTGGCAATCGACCCCTATGGTAACCCTGTTCGGGCAGGGGGCCAGCCGCTATCAGCGAGAAATGTGGCCTGCATCGAAGGCAGGCCACATTTTCAGCTTATTTTCCAGCCTGCTCATCGATTGAGGCGCATGGAGTTGGTGACGACTATGAGGGAGCTCAGGGACATACCCGCCGCCGCCAGATAGGGGGGCAGCCAGCCGCTGGCCGCGAGTGGCAACACCAGCAGGTTGTAACCGATGGACCAGGCGAAGTTCTCCTGGATGATCCTGCGGGTGCGCAGCGCCAGGGCGCGGGCAGTCAGCAGGCGGGAGAGATCGTCGGCCAGCAGAATGGCGTCGGCGCTGTTTTTCGCCAGATCCGTACCGCCCGCCATGGCGAAGGAGGCATGGGCACCGGCCAGCACTGGGGCGTCGTTGATGCCATCCCCCACCATGATGCTGATGTCTCCCGCCGCTTCACGGGCCTTGAGGTAGGCCAGCTTGCCGTCGGGGGTGACCCCTTTCACCAGCTCATCGACCCCGAGTTCACGGGCTACGGCGTCGGCCTGAGGGGAGCTGTCGCCGGTGAGGATGGTGGTCTGCAGCCCGGCCGCCTTGAAGGCCTGGATCAGGGCACCGGCATCCGCCCGCACCGTATCGGCCAGGGTGAAGCGGGCCAGCGGCCCTGTCTCGTCAGCCAGATAGATGGCCAGCCCCTGGGTCGCCTCTTGCTCGTCAGCCAGCGCTAGCCAGCGGGCGCTGCCGATGCGGTAATGCTTGCCTGCGATCCTGCCCTGGATGCCGTGGCCGATGACGGGGGTCACCTCGCTGGCTGCCGGCAGCACGGCATCCTCTGCCCCCTGGCTGCGAAACGCGCGGGCAATGGGGTGCTCGGAGTAGGCTTCCAGCGCGCGGGCGATGGCCAGGCACTCGTCTTCGCCAAGCTCCGCCAGGGGCTGGACGCCCACCAGGCTGATGTTGCCCGTGGTCAGGGTGCCTGTCTTGTCCATCACTATGCGGTTGGCCCGGGTCAGCACGTCCAGCACGTGGCCGCGGCGCAGCAGTATGCCGCTGCGGGTCAGGTGGGCGGTGGCCGAGGTGAGCGCCGTCGGGGTCGCCAGCGACAGGGCGCAGGGACAAGTTGCCACCAGCACCGACAGGGTGACCCAGAAGGCCCGCTCCGGGTCATGGAAGTGCCAGAAGGTCCAGACCCCGGCGGCGATAAGCAGCAGCACCAGGATGAAATGGCGGGAGAGCACATCCGCCAGCTGGGCGATGGCGGGTTTGTCATCCAGCGCATGATCCTGCAGCCGCATGATCTGGGCGAGGCGCGACTCTTCGATGGGGTGGCTGACCCGGATCTCCAGCGGCGCATCCGTGTTGATGGTGCCGGCGAAGACGGGATCCCCCGCCTGCTTGAGCAGGGGCAGTTGCTCGCCGGTCAGCATGGCTTCGTTGAGGCTGGCCTGCCCCAAAGTGATGATGCCGTCTGCCGGCAGGGTGGCGCCGGCCAGCACCCGGACCCTGTCCCCCACCCGCAGCGTCTTGGCGGCCACCTCGTGCTCGCCATCTGCGTCGATGCGGGTGGCCATGATGGGCACCAGGCGCGCCAGGTTGGAGCTTGACTCGGATGCCTTGCGTCTGGCCCTCAGCTCGAGCAGGCGCCCCAGCAGCAGGAAGAAGACGAACATGGTGATGGAGTCGTAATAGACCTCACCCGTGTTGAAGACGGTGGCCCAGATGGAGGCGACGAAGGCGCCGATGAGGGCCAGCGACACAGAGACATCCATGGAGAGGTGCCCCTGTCTCAGGCTGCGCCAGGCGCCTGCGTAAAACGGCTGGGCCGAGTAGATCATGATGGGGGTGGAGAGCAGCAGGCTTATCCACTTGAAGTAGATCATGAACTCCTCTTCCACGCTGATGAAGAGATCCATGTAGAGCGCCACGGCGCACATCATCACCTGCATGGAGCCGAGGCCGGCCAGCGCCATGCGGAACATGTAGCTGCGCACCTTGCGGGCGTAGAGGGCTTCCTGGCTGTGGGTCTGGAAGGGGTAGGCGCGGTAGCCTATCTTGGCGAACCCCTTGAGGATGTCGCTTAACGAGAGCCTGTCCGGATCCCACTTGATGCGGGCGCGGTGGGTAGTGGTGTTGACGTTGACATAGTGCAGGCCCGGCAACCCCATCAGGTGGCGCTCGATAAGCCAGGCGCAGGCGGCGCAGGTCAACCCCTCCACGCTGAGCTGGATTTCCCGCAGGGTACCCGTCTCGGTGACGAACTCCTGCTGCACCTCGGCCAGATCGTAGTGGGTGAGGGCGGCCAGCTCGCTGGGTACCAGCTCCCCCTTGATGCCGGGTGCGGTGCGGTGCTCGTAGTAACTGGCAAGGCCGCATTCGAGAATGGTCTGTGCCACGGCCTGGCAACCAGGGCAGCACATGGGTTGCGCTATCCCCTTGATCTCCAGGGTAAAGTCACTGCCAGTGGAAACCGGTTCACCACAGTGAAAACAGCCGGTCATGGTCATTATCCCTCTTGGAAGCTGCCCGCGTGGGCGAGATAAGGGAGGACGCCGTCATGTCTGGATGAACGCAGCCGCTCATCCAGGGTTCAGCGTCCCTTGGGATCGAGTTCCACCGGGGCCTTGGTCGGCAACTGCGCCGTCTCTTGCAGGCGCCACTCGTGGTTGAAGGCATCGACCCGGATGTGCCATTTGCCGGTGAGGGGCTTGTCCAGCATCAGGCGATAGACCCCCTTGCCATCGGCAGTGAGCAGATGATCGCTGTCCAGGCCCGCCAGGGTCGGGTGGAACAGGGAGAGGTGCAGCGCCTGACCGGCGGGGATCTCCCCCGACAGGGGCTTCAGGGTCAGCTCCTTGTCGCTGACCGAGAGCTCGACGCGGATGCCGAGGGCCTCGGCGCGATCGAACTTGCTGAGATCCTGATTAATCTCCTTGCCTTGCTTGTAATAGTCTTCCGCCACCAGGTTGACCCCATCCTGGCTGGCGATGATGGCGGTGGCGATGCTGCCTATCACGGCAGCGCAGGGGAGGGCGATGATGAACCAGGGCCAGAATTGGCGATACCAGGGTTGAGTCATGGTGCTACCGAAACATATGGTTAACGAAATGGAGGGATTTTAGCCAACACAAGATAACAAAAAGCCTCGAAGAGTCGAGGCTTTTTGCTGCGTAATCACGTGCTTATCACATGTTACTGCTTATTTTACTGCGCCTGGTGGGACAAACTATAGACATAGGACGCCAGCAGGTGGACCTTGTCTTCTCCCAGGATATCCTTCCAGGCCGGCATCACGCCGTGACGACCGTGGGTGATGGTCTGCTCGACCACTTGACGGGAGCCACCATACAACCAGGTGTTGTTGGTGAGATCCGGCGCGCCGAAGGCGATGCCGCCCTTGGCATCCGGGCCGTGACAGGCGGCGCACATGGCGAAACGGGCTTCCCCCTTCTTGGCCTCAACCAAGTCGACCTTGCGGCCGGAGAGGCTCAGCACATAGGAGGCCACCTCCTTGACTCCGTCCTGACCCAGGATCTCGCCCCAGGCGGCCATGATACCCTGGCGACCGCCCATGATGGTGGTCTTGATCTGGGAAGGCTCTCCGCCCCATTGCCATTCGCTGTCGGTCAGGTTCGGGAAACCGCGACCACCGCGGGCATCGGAGCCGTGGCACTGGGAGCAGTTCTGCAGGAACAGGCGCTGGCCCACTTTCAGGGCTTCCGGGTCCTTGGCGATCTCGGTGATCTCCTTGTAGCTCTTGCCGTCGGCCTGGTAGGTCAGCTCGCGGAACTTGGCGCCATAGACCTCGTCGGCCTTGGCCAGTTCCCTATCGTATTCCACCGCGCGCCCTTCGTCCTTGGCGGAGGCTGCCGCCGCCTTGGATTCTGCCAGGGAGCGAACGTCCTGGTTGGAGCTCTGCCAGCCCAGCAGACCCTTCCAGTTGCCCAGACCCGGGAAGGCGAGCAGGTAGATGAGACCGGTGACGATGAAGAAGAGGAACATATAGGACCACCACTTCGGCAGCGGGTTGTTGATCTCCTCTATGCCGTCGAAGGTGTGCCCCATGGGCTTGCCCTCTTCGGTCCCCATCTTGTCCTTCATGCACCACATCAGCAGCAGGAAGCAGCCGAGTATGGTGCCCAGACTTATGACGGTCACAAAAATGCTAAACAAAGTGCTCATTATTGCTTCGCTCCTGCGTTCTTGTTATCAGCACTGGGTTGCTCGTCATCGGCAAAAACCAGGTTGGCAGCCTCATCGAAGGAGGCCTTGCGGCGCTTGCTGTATGCCCAGACGATGATGCCGATCATGATGATCATCAGCAGCAGGGTGTACAGGCCGCGAAATGTGCCGTAATCCATATCCCGACTCCTTATTTCAGGGCATGACCCAGTGATTGCAGATAAGCCACCAGGGCATCCAGCTCGGTCTTGCCCTTGACTGCCTCGGCCGCACCTTCGATGTCGGCATCGGTATAGGGCACCCCGAAGTGATCCCGGAACAGCGCCAGTTTCTTGCCGGTCAGCTCACCGGTCAGGACATTGGTCTCGAGCCAGGGGAAGGCGGGCATGTTGGACTCGGGCACCACGTCGCGCGGGTTGATGAGGTGGGCGCGATGCCAATCATCGGAGTAGCGGCCGCCGACCCGGGCCAGATCCGGACCCGTACGCTTGGAGCCCCACAGGAAGGGGTGCTCCCACACGCTCTCACCGGCGACCGAGTAGTGGCCATAGCGCTCGGTCTCGGCGCGGAACGGGCGGATCATCTGGCTGTGACAGACGGTGCAGCCCTCGCGGATGTAGATGTCGCGTCCTTCCATCTGCAGGGCTGTGTAGGCCTTGAGGCCCTCCACCGGTTCGTTGGTCTGCTTCTGGAAGAACAGCGGCGTGATCTCGACCAGGCCCCCCAGGCTGATGGCAAAGATGATGCCTATCACCAGCATGGGGACGCTCTTTTCAAAAATTTCGTGACGGTTGTTGTTGCTCATGCTTTAAACCCCTTCAGATCAGGCTGGCTGTGCGACGGGTTCCAGGGAACCCTTGGGCGCAGTGACGGTGCGGTAGGCGTTGTAGGCCATCAGCAACATGCCGGTGACGAAGAAGCAGCCACCCAGGAAGCGCACGAAGTAGAAGGGATAGGAAGCTTGCAGCGCCTCCACGAAGCTGTAGGTCAGGGTGCCGTCATCGTTGACCGCACGCCACATCAGACCCTGCATCACCCCGGAAATCCACATGGAGACGATGTAGAGCACAGTGCCCACGGTCGCCAGCCAGAAGTGAACGTTGATCAGGCGGATGCTGTACATGCGGCCCTGATCGAACAGGTTCGGGATCAGGTGATACACGGCGCCGATAGAAACCATGGCAACCCAGCCCAGCGCGCCGGAGTGGACGTGACCAATGGTCCAGTCGGTGTAGTGGGAGAGGGCGTTGACCGTCTTGATCGCCATCATGGGGCCTTCGAAAGTGGACATGCCGTAGAACGACAGGGACACGATCAGGAAGCGCAGTATGGGGTCATAGCGCAGCTTGTGCCAGGCACCGGACAGGGTCATGATGCCGTTGATCATCCCGCCCCAGGAGGGGACGAACAGGATGAGGGACATCACCATGCCAAGGGACTGGGCCCAGTCGGGCAGGGCTGTGTAGTGCAGATGGTGCGGACCGGCCCAGATATAGAGGGAGATCAGCGCCCAGAAGTGCACTATGGAGAGGCGGTAGGAGTATACCGGGCGACCCGCCTGCTTGGGCACGAAGTAGTACATCATCCCCAGGAAGCCGGCGGTGAGCAGGAAGCCGACCGCGTTGTGGCCATACCACCACTGCACCATGGCATCCATGGCACCTGAGTACATGGAGTAGGACTTCATGCCGGAGAGCGGCACTTCCATGTTGTTGACGATGTGCAGCACGGCCACAGTGATGATGAAGGCACCGAAGAACCAGTTCGCCACATAGATGTGGGAGGTGGTGCGCTTGACCAGGGTGCCGAAGAAGACGATGGCATAGCTCACCCAGACCACGGCGATGGCGATGTCAATGGGCCACTCCAGCTCGGCATACTCCTTGGAAGTGGTGTATCCCAGCGGCAGTGTGATGGCGGCGGCGAGTATGATCGCCTGCCAGCCCCAGAACACGAAGGAGGCGAGCGGGCCGCCAAACAGCCTGACCTGGCAGGTACGTTGTACCACGTAGAAGGAGGTGGCCATCAGCGCACTGCAGCCAAATGCAAAGATGACCGCATTGGTGTGCAGGGGGCGCAGGCGGCTGTAGGTCAGCCAGGGGGTATCAAAGTTGAGGGCAGGCCAGATCAACTGGGCTGCGATCAGTACACCAACCGACATACCGACAATTCCCCAGACAATCGTCATGACGGTGAACTGGCGCACAACGGTGTAGTTGTACTCAGGGTGGTTTGTTGTATGGCTCATCGTTGTATTCCGCTTCCGATGCTGTTGTTTGTTTTTCGCCCGGTAATCGGGGCCATTTTCACCCCTGATTTGCAAAATCCTCTCGTTAACATCTGTTAATAAAAGGAAAAGCAAAAGGTGGTTAAATGAAAATTCATTGAGAATGATACTGAACTGACCGGTAAAATAACAGTACAAACAGTGATATATTTGGCTCCAGCGGGTCTCGTGCCCGCCAGTTTTTACCTTGCGCAAGATCACGAAAATCGCATTTTTAAAGTACCTTACAGGGCTGTTTTTTCATGAAAGAGAGACTCACTTCACGCAAAATCGTGCACTTGACCATAGTGCTGGCTATTTTGCTCTCCCTGATGGCCTATCGGACCTGGTTTTCGGGCCCGCCGAGGGGGGAGGCGACAGGAACAAATGATCAGATTTGTGATCTGTCCCACAGCAGTTGCTCCCTTCTGGTCGGTGACATGCCCCTGACGGCCAGCATAGAGGGCTTGCCGATCCGCCCTGAACATGACTTTGTGTTGCGTCTTCAGGGGGGATCCCCCGCCATCACCCCCACCAAGGCCTGGCTGGAGGGCAAGACCATGTTCATGGGGGTCATCCCGGTGCAACTCGAGGCGAAGGACGGGGGCTGGCAGGGGGCCGCTCAGGTAGGAAGTTGCACCACTGAGGCCATGGAGTGGCTGCTCAATATCGAGTGGAGCAATGGCCAGCGCCAGCAACTGGCGCTGGGGGTTTCCCCCTGACAGGGGGCCGTTGTTTATGGCCCAGGAGGGGGGAGAGGTGAAATTTGATTTGAATTTTTCAGGCAGGTCGGTACCTTGCATTCATTATCAAGGAGTGAAGTTCATTTAATCATGATTGAAAAACAAGCATTTTATCGCACCCTCAACCAACAGGCCCAGGCTCTGCTGGAGGGTGAACCCGACCTGATTGCCAACCTGGCGAACCTGTCTGCCCTGCTCAATCAGGAGCTGGCCGACATCAACTGGGTCGGTTTTTATCTGTTGCAAGGGGAGACCCTGGTGCTCGGCCCCTTCCAGGGCAAGCCGGCCTGCGTGCGCATTCCGGTGGGCCGCGGCGTCTGCGGCACTGCGGTGGCCGAGGGCAAGACCCAGCTGGTGGACGACGTACATCAGTTCACGGGTCACATCGCCTGCGACGGCGCCAGCAATTCTGAAATCGTGATTCCGCTGCGACGCGGTGGTGAGATCATCGGGGTGCTGGACGTGGATAGTCCGATTTTTAACCGTTTCGACCAGGAGGACCGAATTGGCCTCGAAGAAACGGTGCAAATTTTGGAAAGCATGCTCTAAGTCATTGCTAGATGGTTCGCAAAAGGTCCCAAGCTCTCTATAATAGGGCCTTTGTTGTGTTCGGGCATGCCCGTGCGTCTATATGAAAGCCAAGGTTATACATGGAAAACACTGAAAAGCTGAAGAACAGTAAAGAGATCGTTGCCTACCTGGTCGAGAAATTCCCGGCCTGCTTCATCGCTGAAGGAGAGGCCAAGCCACTCAAGATTGGCATCTTCCAGGATCTGGCCGCGCGTCTTGCTGATGACGAGAGAGTCTCCAAGACCATGCTGCGCTCTGCTCTGCGTCAATACACCTCCAGCTGGCGTTACCTGCATGGCCTCAAGGCTGGCCAGGCCCGTGTCGATCTGGATGGCAACCCCGGTGAGCTGCTGACCGAAGAGCACATCGAACATGCCAAACAGGCCCTCAAGGAGAGCAAAGAGCGTGTCTTTGCCAGCCGCCGCACCAACACCAAGGAGAAGGAAGACAAGCCCAAGCAGCCGCGCCGCAACGCGCCGCGCAAGGCCGATGCTCCTCGCTCCGACAAGCCCAAGTCTGCCCCCAAGGCCGCGCCTGTAGCCGATGCTCCCCTGGTCAAGGTGGATGCCGCCACCCTGAAAGTGGATCAAGGCGTGCGCGTCATGCTGGGCAAGTCTCCCCTGCCTGCGACCATCAAGGAAGTGACCAAGGATGACGTACAGGTTCAATTGCAGACCGGCATGATGTTGCGGGTCAAGTTCGAGCATCTGGTTCTCTAAGGAGACGAATGTTGAAGCATGGCGTGATTCGTTTTTCCCTCGTTGCCTGTAGCCTGGCGCTTGCCGGGCTCGCGCAGGCCATCGAGCCGGTGCTCAAGGAAAGTGATTTGCCTGTGTTGGCTCAAGAGAGCCAACATGCTACGGCCAGCAAGCGAATTGCCAATCTGTTTACCCGCTCTCACTACAAACAGTTCAAGTTGGACGATGCCTTTTCCTCCGTGATATTTGACAAGTATCTGGAGAATCTGGACTACAGCCGCAACCTGTTTCTGGCCTCTGACATCAGCCGTTTTGAAAAGTACCGTACCGGTTTTGACACCGACCTCGAGAGAGGGCGTCTGGCTCCGGCCTACGAGATGTTCAACCTGAGTCAGCAGCGGCGTTACGAGCGGTTCGAATACGCCCTCAAACTGCTCGACACTCCCCTGGATTTCACCCAGCCTGACAATTACATCTTCGATCGGGAAGGGGCTCCCTGGCCCAAAGACGAGGCCGAGCTCAACGAGCTGTGGCGTCAACGGGTCAAGTTCGATGCCCTGAGCCTCAAGCTCAGCGGCAAGGAGTGGCCCGAGATCAAGGAGCTGCTTGGCAAGCGTTACAACAACGCTATCAAGCGGATGTCCCAGACCGAGAGCGAAGATGTGTTCCAGCTCTTCATGAACTCCTTCGCCCGTGCCATCGAGCCCCACACCAGCTACCTCTCGCCGCGCAGCGCCGATCGCTTCAACACCGAGATGAACCTCTCGCTGGAGGGCATAGGTGCCGTGCTGCAGGCGGAAGATGACTTCACCGTCATCCGCTCCCTGGTGCCCGGCGGCCCGGCGGCCAAGTCCAACCACCTCAAACCCGATGACAAGATCACCGGGGTGGGGCAGGACGATGGCAAGATTGTCGATGTGATCGGCTGGCGTCTCGACGACGTGGTCGAACTCATCAAGGGGCCCAAGGGCAGCAAGGTGAAGCTGGAGATCCAGCGCGGCAAGGGCGCGACCGCCAAGACCGAACTGGTGGAGCTGACCCGCGACAAGGTGCGCCTGGAAGACAGGGCCGCCAAGTCCAAGGTGATCAACGCCGAAGGCAAGAAGATAGGGGTACTCGAGATCCCGAGCTTCTATGTCAATCTTCATGACGACGTCATCAAGGAACTCTCCAGCCTCAACAAGCAGAAGATAGATGGTCTCATCGTCGACCTGCGCGGCAACGGTGGCGGCGCCCTGACGGAAGCCTCGGCCCTGAGCGGTCTCTTCTTCGCCAGCGGTCCCGTGGTGCAGATCCGTGATCACATGGGTCGTATCACCGTCAATGGCGACGATGATGGCAACGTCTACTACGGCGGCCCCATGTCGGTGATGATCGACCGCTACAGCGCCTCGGCCTCCGAGATCTTTGCCGCCGCCATGCAGGATTACGGCCGCGCCCTGATCCTCGGTGAAAACTCGTTCGGCAAGGGCACTGTGCAGCAGCATCGCAGCCTCGCCAAGGTCTACGACTTCTACGAGCAGCCGCTGGGTCACGTGCAGTACACCATCGCCAAGTTCTACCGGATCGATGGCGGCAGCACCCAGAACAAGGGGGTGGCGCCGGACATCAACTTCCCGACCGCCGTCTCGCCTGACGAGACCGGGGAGAGCCGGGAGTTCAACGCTCTGCCCTGGGACAAGATAGCCTCGGCCAGTTACGACAAGCTGGGGGACTTCTCCGGTCTGCTGTCCAAGTTGAAGTCGGCTCATGAGGCGCGGATCGCCAAGGATCCTGAATTTGCCTACGTGATGCAGGACATCAAGGAGTATCAGGCGGACAAGGACAAGAAGTCGGTCTCCCTGAACGAAGCCGAGCGACTGGCGGATCAGGCCAAGCAGGACGAGAAGGCGCTGGCGCGAGCCAACGAGCGACTGACCCGCCTTGGCAAGCCGACGGTGAAGAGCCTGGATGAACTGCCTGCCGATTTCGAGGCCCCCGACGAGTATCAGATCGAAGCCGCGAACATCACGGCGGATCTGGCGAAACTCAGCAAGGGCTGAGTGTCCTGGGTGACATCCACATGAATACAAGGGCGACTCAGGTCGCCCTCTCTTTTGGCTGAATGCAAACTATTTGACCCTGCGGGACCGTTGTGACAGCCTCTGACACGTTGATAACAACGCGTGGAAGCACACAATAATGACCGATCACTCCCAGGCCATGACGGCCAAGTATCGCCAGGATTACCAGGCGCCCCTCTACTGGATCGACAGCATCGATCTCGATTTTCAGCTGCAGGAGCCCCTGACCCGGGTGACCGCCATCTCCCGGCTGCGCCGCAGCGGCGAGCACAACGAGCCCCTGGTGCTGGATGGGGAAGGATTGGTCTTGCACTGCGTCAGCGTGGACGGTGTCCCCTACACCCGGTTCGAGCAGGGGGAGAGCAGCCTGACCCTGTTCAACCTGCCCGCCGAGTGCGTGCTGACCATAGTCACGGATCTGGATCCCGCCGCCAACACGGCGCTGGAGGGGCTCTACAAGTCCGGCGATGCCTACTGCACCCAGTGTGAAGCGGAGGGCTTTCGCCGCATCACCTATTATCTGGACCGCCCCGACATCCTGGCCCGTTACAGCACCCGGATCACCGCCGACAAGGCCAAATACCCTTATCTGCTCTCCAACGGCAACAAGGTCGACAGCGGCGAGCTGGACGGCGGTCGCCACTTCGTGCAGTGGCAGGATCCCTTCCCCAAGCCGAGCTACCTGTTTGCCCTGGTGGCCGGTGACTTCGATGTGGAGCGGGGTAGCTACGCTACCCGTAGCGGCCGCAAGGTGGCCCTCGAGATCTTTGTCGACAAGGGGAACCTCGATCGCGCCGGTTTCGCCATGGAGAGCCTCATCAACGCCATGCGCTGGGACGAGCAGCGTTTCGGCCTCGAGTATGACCTCGACATCTACATGATCGTCGCGGTGGACTTCTTCAACATGGGCGCCATGGAGAACAAGGGGCTCAACATCTTCAACTCCAAGTTCGTGCTGGCCAACCCGGCCACCGCCACCGACGGCGACTACCACGGCATAGAGCGGGTCATCGCCCACGAATACTTCCACAACTGGACCGGCAACCGCGTCACCTGCCGTGACTGGTTCCAGCTCAGCCTCAAAGAGGGGCTGACGGTGTTCCGGGATCAGGAGTTCTCCTCGGATCTGGGCTCGCGCGGGGTCAACCGCATCAACAACGTGCGCACAGTGCGCGGCCCGCAGTTTGCCGAAGATGCCGGCCCCATGGCCCACCCCATCCGCCCGGATGTGGTGATCGAGATGAACAACTTCTACACCCTGACCGTCTACGAGAAGGGCTCGGAAGTGATCCGCATGCTGCACACCCTGCTGGGTGAGAATAATTTCCAGGCCGGCATGCGGCTCTATTTCGAGCGTCACGACGGCTCGGCCGCCACCTGCGATGACTTCGTGCAGGCAATGGAAGATGCCTCCGGGGTGGATCTCGGCCGTTTCCGCCGCTGGTACAGCCAGTCCGGCACCCCCGAGCTGACAGTCACCGACGACTACGATGCCGCCAGCGGCGTCTATCGCCTCCACGTGCGCCAGCACACCCCGCCGACCCAGGATCAGCCGCAAAAACTGCCGCTGCATATCCCCCTCGACATCGAACTCTATGACGAGCAGGGTGCCGCCATTGCGCTGCAATACCAGGGCAAGGCCATCGGCAACGTGCTCGACGTGCTGGAAGCAGAGCAGACCTTCGTCTTCGATCGGGTGCCGGTCAAGCCGGTTCCCTCCCTGCTGCGGGACTTCTCCGCCCCGGTCAAGCTGCACTATGACTACAGCGACGAGGCGCTGGCCTTCCTGATGCGCTTTGCCCGCAACGAGTTTGCCCGCTGGGATGCGGCCCAGATGCTGATCAACAAGGCGGTCATCGATGGGGTGGCGCGGGTGCAGCAAGGGCAGGGGGTTGAGCTCTCCCCAACCTTGCTGGCGGCCTTTGTCGCCATTCTGGACGAAGCCGAGCTGGATTTGGCCCTCAAGGCGGAGATCCTGGCGCTGCCCGGTGAGGCGACCCTGGCCGAGCTGTTCGAAGTGGCCGATATCGATGCCATCCATCGGGTGCGCAACGAGATCCACACCTCGCTGGCCCACGCCTTTGGTGCCCGGTTGGCCAGCACCTATGAGGGGCTGCGGCTGACGGGCTACAGGGTGATCCATGCTGACACCGCCAAGCGCGCCCTCAAGGCCGTGGTGCTCGGTTATCTGGCTGCACTGGATGCGGAGCAGGCCGATGTGCTGGTGCGCGAGCAATACGCCGCGGCCGACAACATGACCGACACCCTGGCGGCGTTGCAGGTGGCAAACAACCATCTGCTGCCATGCCGCAGCGCGCTGCTGGCGGACTTCGAAGGCAAGTGGGCCCATGACGGCCTGGTGCTGGACAACTGGCTGCGCCTGGTGGGCTGCAAGCCTGCCGCCGATGTGCTGGATGAGGTGAAGCAGGCGATGGCCCATCCTACCTTCAGCATCCGCAACCCGAACCGGCTGCGGGCCCTGATCGGCAGCTTTGCCATGAACAACCAGGTGCAGTTCCACGCGGTGGATGGCAGCGGCTATCGTTTCCTGACCGATCTCTTGATCACGCTCAACGAGGTCAATCCCCAGGTGGCGTCGCGCCTCATCACGCCGCTCATCCAGTTCAAGCGACTGGATGAGGGGCGCAAGACGCTGATCCGGGCCGAGCTGACCCGTCTGGCCACCCTCGAGGGGCTGGCACGGGATCTGTTCGAGAAGGTAAGCAAGGCGCTGGCGCAGTAAGCGTGCTGGTCACGGGCAGGGGAGCCAGGCTCTCCTGCCCGTTTTTTCATCAAGAGGAGGGGGAATGAGGCAGTACACCTTTCGACTGGCCCTTGGCCGCGACGAGATCATGCTGATGTACCAGGGCCAGGCCAGACGCCTGGTGGTGCGCACCGAACAGGGGTTGACCATAGAGTTGGGCCTGGAAAAGATCCGCTCCTTCGTCAGCGTCAACGGGGTGCACGGTCACTTTCGGCTGGTGACCCAGGAGGATCACCGCTTTGTTCGCCTGGAGAGGATCTCCTGAGGGCCGCTCACCATCCAAGAGCGCGCCGTTCATCCCGGTGGCCTTTGCCTCGAAAGGGTAGCTTGCCGTAGTCGAACCGCTCGTGTGAGCGTCCTACTAGAGGGGAATACCCCTGCTTGCGGTGTCAAATGCAGGACGATGAGCGCCCCGATAGCCCAAAACGCATAAATTAACAAAACATGAACATTATTCCGGGTAAATATCTGCTTTAAGTCACTATCTATCCGGTAAATCGACTGACAACCAGTGCGATTTTCTAAATTTTAGCGACTTGGCAAAATTTATCACAACCCAAGCCGTGATCTGCCCCTTGTTTTTAACATCCCGTTATCACCTTTGCTCGCCTTCCGCGATCCAAGTCATTACACTTCGCAGCAACTCTGTACCGGCGCGCATCCTGGGTGGATGTCGCCGTGTCTGTGATGTCGTCCGATAAGGAAACTAGCAATGGCATTGAAAGACGCCCCTACCTCAGTTCTGCTCGAAAACGTTCTCAGCCTGATCCATCAGAAATTGCCCAAGAACAGCGCCTCCCTGGTCGAATGCTTCGTCGCCAAGTTCTACGGCAACATGGCGAGCACCGACCTGCACGATCGCAATGACAGCGATCTCTACGGGGCGGCGCTCAGCCTGTGGAATGCGCTCAACCAGCGCACCAGCACAGAGCCCTATATCCGGGTCTACAACCCCGAGCTGACCCGCCACGGATGGCAGTCTCCCCATACCATCGTCGAGATCATCCTGCAGGACTCTCCCTTCCTGGTGGACTCCATCCGCATGGCCCTCAAGCGCCGGGGTATCACGGCCCACATGATGCTGCACCAGCCGCTGCACCTGATTCGCGGCAACGATGGCAAGATAGGCGCCATCCTGGATCTGGACAACACGGCCTCCCAGACCTCGGTCGAGACCGCTTTCCTCATCGAGATCGATCATCTTACGGATGAGGAACAGATGGATGCCCTGACCGCCGAGCTCAACTCGGTGGCAAGGGAAGTGGCCCTGGCGGTGGGGGACTGGCAGCCCATGCTGGGTCGCCTCAACGAGATCATCGAGGAGCTGCCCAAGCGCAAGAACCCGGTCGGCCAGGCAGAGGTCGACTCTTGTGTGGCCTTCCTCAAGTGGGTCGCCGCCCACAACTTCACCCTGATGGGCTATCGCCGTTATGACGTGAAAGCGGTGGAGGGGGATCACGAGATCCTGCCGCTGCCAGAGTCCAGCCTCGGCCTGATGAAGAACTCCATCAAGGACGAGGGGCAGCGCCTTGGCAACATGCCCGCCAGTGCCCGTCACGCGGCCCTGAGCTCTGACTTGCTGATCCTCACCAAGTCCAACTCCAAGTCCCGGGTACACCGCCCGGCCTATGTGGACTACATCGGCATCAAGCGCTTCGACGAACACGGCAAGGTGGTGGGGGAAGATCGCTTCATCGGTCTCTACGCCTCCTCCATCTACAACACCAGCGCCACCCAGATCCCCCTCATCAGCCATCGCCTCGAGCGCATCATGGCCGCCTCCGGTCACGAGAAGGGTTCCCACGCCTACAAGGCGCTGCTAAACGTGCTGGAAACCTATCCCCGCGACGAGTTGATCCAGGCCCGGGAAGAGGAGCTGCTGGCCACAGGTCTTGGCGTGCTGGAGATGCAGGAGCGCGACATGCTGCGCCTGTTCGTGCGCCGGGATGTCTACGGCCGCTTCTTCTCCTGCATGGTCTATGTCACCAAGGAGCGCTACAACACGGCGCTGCGAGTCAAGACCCAACAGATTTTGCAGAAGTATTTTGGCAGCAGCGAAGAGGTGGAGTTCAACGTCTACTTCACCGAGGGCGTGCTGGCACGGACCCACTACATAGTGCGGGTCAACAACAACAACGTGGATGTGGATGTGAACGAAGTACAGAACAACCTGATTGAAGCGGCCCGCAGCTGGGACGACCGCCTGGATTCCGTGCTGCTCTCCCATTATGGGGAGGCCCGTGGCAACGAGCTGCGCCGCCGTTTCAGCACCGCCTTCCCCCGCGCCTATAAAGAGGACGTGCTGCCGGGCTCTGCGGTCGCCGACATCATGGCCCTCGATGGCCTGAGTGAAGCCGAGCCCCTGGGCATGCTGTTCTACCGCGCCCAGGAAGAAGAGAACGATCGCCGGGTGCGCCTCAAGCTGTTCCACCGCACCGAGCCCATCCATCTCTCCGACGTGCTGCCCATGCTGGAAAACATGGGGCTTCGCGTCATCGGCGAGACCCCGTACCAGGTACGCACCCCGAGCGGCGAGATCTTCTGGATCCTCGACTTCTCCATGCTGCTGCGCGGCACCCAGCCATTCGATCTGGCCCAGAGCCAGCAGCGCTTCCAGCAGGCTTTCGCCGCCATCTGGAACAAGACCCTGGAAGATGACGGCTTCAACCGTCTGGTGCTGGGGGCCGGCCTCACCGGTCGTCAGGTCTCTGTGCTGCGCGCCTATGCGAAATACATGCGCCAGACCGGTGTCTCCTTCAGCCAGTCCTATATCGAGGAGACCCTGACCCGTTACCCCGACATCGCAGAGCTGCTGTTCACCCTGTTCGAACAGCGCCTCAATCCCGCCATCAAGCAGGATGCCAAGGTACAGGTCAAGCTGCACGAGCAGCTCGCCGCCAAGCTGGATCAGGTGGCGAACCTGGACGACGATCGCATCATCCGCCGCTACATGGAGATGATCGACGCCACCCTGCGCACCAACTACTACCAGCCGGATCAGGAGGGTCAAGCCAAGCCCTACATCTCCTTCAAGCTGGCCCCGGCCAGCATCACCGACATGCCGCTGCCGCTGCCCAAATTCGAGATCTTCGTCTACTCGCCGCGGGTGGAAGGGGTGCATCTGCGCTGGGGCAAGGTGGCCCGTGGCGGCCTGCGCTGGTCCGATCGCAAGGAGGACTTCCGCACCGAGGTGTTGGGTCTGGTCAAGGCGCAGCAGGTGAAGAACACCGTCATAGTGCCGGTCGGCGCCAAGGGCGGCTTCTATTGCAAGCAGATGCCGGTGGGGGCGCCCCGCGCCGTCATCCAGGAAGAGGGCAAGGCCTGCTATCGCCTCTTTATTCGCGGTCTGCTCGATGTCACCGACAACATCATCAAGGGGGAGGTGATCCCGCCCAAATCCGTGGTACGCCACGACGAGGATGACTACTACCTGGTCGTGGCCGCCGACAAGGGCACCGCCACCTTCTCCGACATCGCCAACGAGATAAGCCAGGAGTATGGCCACTGGCTCGGCGATGCCTTCGCCTCCGGCGGCTCGGTCGGTTATGACCACAAGAAGATGGGCATCACGGCGCGCGGCGCCTGGGAGTCGGTCAAGCGTCACTTCCGCGAGATCGGCGTCAACTGCCAGACCACCGACTTCACCTGCGTGGGGATAGGTGACATGGCTGGCGACGTGTTCGGCAACGGCATGCTGCTCTCCGAGCACACCCAGCTGGTGGGCGCCTTCAACCACATGCACATCTTCATCGACCCGACTCCCGATGCGGCCAAGAGCTTCGTCGAGCGGCAGCGGCTGTTCGAGCTGCCGGGCTCGAGCTGGGATGACTACAATCGGGAGCTCATCTCCGTAGGGGGCGGCATCTTCCTGCGCTCCGCCAAGTCCATCAAGCTGAGCCCGCAAATTCAGACCCTGCTCGGCACCGACAAGGCCAGCATGGCCCCGAACGAGCTGATCAAGGCGCTGCTCTGCCTCAACGTGGATCTGCTCTGGAACGGCGGCATAGGCACTTACGTGAAGAGCGCCCGCGAGAGCGACGCCGACGTGGGGGATCGCAGCAACGACGTGCTGCGGGTCAATGGCCGTGACCTGCGTGCCCGCATCGTGGGCGAGGGTGGCAACCTGGGCTTCACCCAGCTGGGTCGGGTGGAATACGCCAGCCAGGGCGGTCACATCAACACCGACTTTACCGACAACGTGGGCGGGGTGGATTGCTCCGACAACGAGGTCAACATCAAGATACTGCTGAACCAGCTGGTGGCCGCAGGTGACATGACTCTCAAGCAGCGCAACCAGATGCTGTACGAGATGACCGATGATGTGGCGCAGATCGTCATCACCAACGCCTATCGCCAGTCCCAGTCCATCTCGGTCACCGCTTTCCGTGGCGCCGAGCAGTTGAAAGAGCAGCAGCGTTTCATCCAGGGGCTGGAGCGTGAAGGCAAGCTGGACCGCGCGCTGGAGTTCCTGCCCTCCGACGAGGAGCTCTCCGAGCGGATGGCGGCAGGGCAGGGGCTGACCCGTCCCGAGCTAGCTGTGCTGGTGGCTTACGGCAAGATGGTACTGAAAGAGCAGCTCAACTGCCCGGAAGTGACCGAGGAGCCCTTCCTCGCCAACATGCTGGTCACCAGCTTCCCGGCCCAGTTGCAGCAGCAGTTCGGTGCCGAGCTGGCCCAGCACCCGCTGCGCGGCGAAATCATCGCGACCCGGGTGGCCAACATGCTGGTCAACGACATGGGGCTCAACTTCGCCAGCCGGATGAAGGACGAAACCGGTGCCTCGGTGGCCGAAGTGGCTTGCTGCTTCGCCATGGCCCGTGAGGTGTTCGGCCTGGGGACCCTGTGGCGCGACATCGAGGGTTGCGACAACCTGGTGGATGCCAACACCCAGCTCGAGCTGATGTTCTACAGCCGCCGCATAGTGCGTCGTGCCACCCGTTGGTTCCTGCGTGCCCGCAACCGCAGCTGGAGCATCAGCGAGAACATCGCCTTCTTCCGTCCGGCCTTCGAGACCCTGGGGGAGCACCTCTACGAGGTGATGGACGAGAGCGAAGTGGCTGAGCATCAGCAGAAGGTCGCGGAGCTGGTGGCCAAACAGGTGCCGGAAGCCATCGCCCGTCAGGTCGCCCACATGAGCAGCCTGTTCTCCAGCCTGGATCTGGCGCAGATTGCCGCGGAGCACAAGACCGACATAGTGCGCGCCGCCAACGTCTACTACCGCCTCGGCGCCAAGCTGGATCTGCACTGGTTCCTCGAGCAGATCAACCATCAGCCAGTGGGCAACCATTGGCAGGCGATGGCCAGGGCCTCCTTCCGCGAGGATCTGGACTGGCAGCAACGCAGCCTCACCTCAGTGGTACTGGAAGGGTGCAAAGAGCAGGGGGAATGCGCTACCATACTGGCCGACTGGATTTCGGAGCATGAGCAACTCTTGTCCCGTTGGACCCATATGTTGGCCGACTTCAAGACCACGAGTACTCACGAGTTCGCCAAGTTCTCGGTGGCCTTGCGAGAGTTGAACCTGCTCCAGTTGAATTGCCGAACCTCGGCATAACCCCAAAAGCCCCGGCCAGTTGCCGGGGCTTTTTTAAGGAGCAAACATGCTGTACCCCCTCGCCAGGCATTTTCTGTTCAAACTCAATCCGGAACAGGCACACGATCTCTCCATCAAGTATTTGCCCCGCCTTCTCGGTACACCGCTCGATTGTTTCTTCCGTCATTCACTCCCCCAACGCCCCGTCACTGTCATGGGGCTTAATTTTGCCAATCCGGTGGGACTGGCTGCCGGCCTCGATAAAGACGGGGAGTGTATCGACGCATTTGGTGCCATGGGGTTCGGCTTTATTGAAGTAGGCACTGTGACCCCCAAGCCCCAGAGCGGAAATGACAAGCCGCGGTTGTTCCGGGTAATTCCGGCGGAAGGGATCATCAACCGGATGGGATTCAACAACAAGGGTGTCGATCATCTGGTGGCCAAGGTGAAAGAGGCCAAATATCAGGGAGTGATCGGCATCAATATCGGCAAGAACAAGGACACCCCCATAGAGCAGGGCAAGGACGATTATCTGATCTGCATGGACAAGGTTTATGATCATGCCGGTTATATCGCCGTCAATATCTCCTCTCCCAACACCCCGGGACTGCGTTCGCTGCAATATGGCGAGGCGCTCGATGAGTTGCTGGCTGCCCTCAAGGTTCGGCAGCAGGAGCTGGCCGCGCAATATAAGAAGTACGTCCCCCTCGCCGTTAAAATTGCCCCCGACCTCAGCCTGGATGAAATTAATCAGGTAGCCGCCTCCTTGATCAAAAACGGGATCGATGGCGTCATCGCCACCAATACCACCCTGGAGCGTGACATGATTTATGACATGCCCCATGCCGGTGAAGCCGGTGGTCTCAGCGGCCGTCCGCTCCAGCATAAGAGCACAGAGGTGATCCGCCAGCTGGCCAAGGCCCTCAATGGGGCCCTGCCTATTATTGGGGTGGGCGGTATTGACAGCGCCATGGCTGCCCGGGAGAAATTGGCGGCGGGTGCCAGTCTGGTCCAGATTTACAGTGGCTTTATTTATAAGGGCCCGAGTCTGGTCAAAGAGATAGTTACCCATATTTAAAAGATAACCGCTTGCCCTTATTTAAAGTTGCTCAAATTCTCGACATGGAATAAAGTCGAGGGACGGCTTAAGTAAGGGCAACTCCATGTGTATCCAACCCAATGACAATTGGCAGTGGCATTACGATGCTCAGGATGATCGTCTGATGCTGGATTTATCCGATCGCATGATATTCGCCACCGAATATAAGGGACGACAACTCGTCCCCAGCTCCTTCACGACCCAGCCCTTTTGTGTCGACGATGCCGCCCTCTATTATCAGTTGATGGACAAGGCCGCCGAACTCGACTGGAGTGTTCCCCATCAGGTTCAGCTGGTACTCAATGCCATCGCCGTCAGCCGCTTTTATAAACCCCTGATGCCACAAAGCTGGTTCTTTCATGAACAGCAGACTCATTGCTCGCCGGATATGGGCTCCCTGGTGTGGATGCAGACATCCCATGGCAGGGGAGAGTTCATGGTCATCGAGGCCGGGGAACAGGCGAGCGTCTGCCTGAACCTGACCGAGGAATTGGTGCTGACCGCCAGCAAGATCCTGCCAAGGTTCGCGGTGATCAAGGTGATGAATAACCGGATGCAGACCAGGACCCGTGCCCAGGCACAATATCGACAGGTCAGCTGATGCTGACTCTGCACGTTATTTTTGGTTGATATTCATACGCCCTCGGAATAACCGACGCTGGTTATTTATCGCTCGTCTCTCCCATGCCATTGCGGCACCTTCCTTGAGTCAATTCGTCGCCGTTCGGCGCACGCCCTTCTGCACTGGATATTGAGTTGCCTCATCGAGCCCGCGCCCTCTGTGCCGGTGACAAGAGCAAAAAATGGTAGCCATTGCGCCGGCCAGCCCCTTTATATTCGCGCGAACCCCAAGGTTCGGATGCCGAGTGCGGGCCGATAAGGTATAATGCGGCACTATTTTTATGGCATCCCCGTGAGCGTGATGAAAGAATTTTTTGCAACCTGCCCCAAGGGGCTGGAAAACCTGCTGGCCGTCGAGCTGACCACCCTGGGCGCGGAGCAGGTCCGTGAGACCGTGGCCGGCGTCCACTTCAAAGGCGAACTGGCCATCGGCTACAAGGCCTGCCTGTGGAGCCGTTTCGCCTCCCGCATCGTGCTGGTGCTCTCCGAATTCCAGATGAACGACGATCTGGATCTCTATCTCGGTGCCCACACCATTCCCTGGGAAGAGCACTTCCCCGGTACCGCCACCATAGCCGTGGACTTCACCGGTACCAACCCGGCCATTCGCAACACCCAGTACGGCGCGCTGAAGATCAAGGATGCCATCGTTGATCGCTTCACCAAGCGCGGCCATGTGCGCCCGGACGTCGACAAGAAGTCGCCGGACATTCGCATCATGGCGCACCTGGGCAAGGGCAAGGCCAACATAACCCTGGACCTGTCCGGCCCGGCGTTGCATCAGCGCTTCTACCGTCAGGGCACAGGCGAAGCGCCCCTTAAAGAGAACCTGGCCTGCGCCATGATTGCGCGCAGCGGCTGGACCGGCGAGCCCATGATGGACCCCATGTGCGGTTCCGGCACCCTGCTGATCGAAGCGGCCTTCATCGCCGCCGACATGGCGCCGGCCCTGCGCCGGGAGCGCTTCGGTTTCGATCGCTGGCTGCAACACGATGGCGATCTGTGGCAGAGCCTGATGATGGAAGCCCAGGTGCGCGCCAAGCGTGGCATGCAGCGCTGCGAAGTGAAGCTGTTTGGCTGCGATGCCGACCCTCGTGTGCTGATGAAGGCACGCGACAATGCCAAGGCGGCCGGTGTGGCCCACCTCATCACCTTCAAACAGGCCGACGTGACCGCGCTTGAGAACCCGCTGCCGCAAGCCGCCGCAGAAGGGGAGGCCCGCGAAGTCGGCATGCTGATCTCCAACCCGCCCTATGGCGAGCGTCTGGGGGAGTTCCCGGCCCTGCTGGAAGTGCACCAGGCCCTGGGCGATGCCCTGCGCCGCAGCTTCCAGGGCTGGAAGGTCACCATTTTGTCTGCCTCGCCTGAGCTGCTGAGCTGCCTGCGCCTGCGGGCCGACAAGCAATATCGCCTGTTCAACGGGGCGCTGGAGTGTCAGCTGCGCAACTACCAGATAGCGCTCGACTCCGTGGCCTCCCAGAAAGAGGTGGCCCAGGACTTCGCAAACCGTCTGCGCAAGAATCTGAAGACCCTCGAGAAGTGGGCCAGCAAGGAGGGGATCGACTGCTATCGCCTCTATGACGCCGACTTGCCGGAATACAACGCCGCCATCGACCGCTATCGGGATTACCTGGTGGTGCAGGAGTACGCCGCGCCCAAGGACATTCCCGCCCAGAAGACCCGTCAGCGTCTGCTCGACATGGTGCAGGCCGCCATCAAGGTGACCGGCATGGACGGCGAGAAGGTGATCCTGAAGGTGCGCGAGCGTCAGGAAGGCAAGCAGCAGTACCAGAAGCTCTCCGAAGAGCAGCACAGAATGGAGGTGCAGGAGTACGGCGCCCGTCTGTGGGTCAACCTCTACGACTACCTGGATACCGGCCTCTTCCTCGACCATCGTCAGACCCGTCGCATGCTGGGTCAGATGGCCCGCGGCAAGCGCTTCCTGAACCTGTTCGCCTACACCGGCAGTGCCACCGTGCACGCGGGTCTTGGCGGGGCGAGCGAAACCACGACTGTGGACATGTCCCACACCTACCTCAACTGGGCGCAGGACAACATGCGGCTCAACTCGCTGGTGGGCCGTCAGCACAAGTTCGTCCAGGCAGATTGCCTGAAGTGGCTCTCCGAGGCCGAAGATCAGTACGATCTCATCTTCATCGATCCGCCCACCTTCTCCAACTCCAAGCGGATGGACGAGAGCTTCGACGTGCAGCGGGATCACCTGCTGCTGATGCAGCACCTCAAACGCCTGCTGGCGGCGGACGGCACCCTGGTGTTCTCCAACAACAAGCGCCACTTCAAGATGGATCTGGCTGGTCTCGAGGCCGCCGGCCTCAAGGCCCAGAACATCACCGGCAAGACCCGGCCCAAGGATTTTGAACGCAACCAGCATATCCACAACTGCTGGATCATCACCCACGCCGAGACGCAGGCCTGATGCTGACCCTGTTTCACACCGACGGCTGCCACCTGTGCGAACAGGCCTGGGCGCTGGTGGAGGAGGCTGGCCTTGCCGCCAGTACTCGCCAGTGTGACATCATGGAGGACGAGCAGTGGCTTGCGGCCTACCGGGTGCGCATCCCTGTGCTGCGGGATGACGCCGGCGGCGAACTGGGCTGGCCCTTCACCCTGGCACAGCTCAAGGGCTGGCTTGCCCGTCAGGGGTGAGGCTGATTTGACGATGAAACGGGGGCAGAGTCTGCCGCCCGTTTTTTCATAAGTAACAAGGAACAAACATGGCACTTTTGACATTGCACGGCGCTTGTCTGTCGTTCAGTGATTTCCCGCTGCTCGACAACGCCGAGCTGACCATAGAGCGTGGCGAGCGCCTCTGTCTGGTGGGGCGCAACGGGGCGGGCAAGTCCACCCTGATGAAGGTCATCGCCGGTGAGCTCTCCCTGGATGACGGCCGTCTGGTGTTGCAGCAGGACTTGAAGGTGACCCGTCTCGAGCAGGATCCTCCCGCCTCGAGCGAGCTGACCGTGTTCGACTATGCCGCCGAAGGGCTGGCCGGAGTGGGGGAGCTGCTCAAGCAGTATCACCACATCTCCCTGGAGCTGGGCCACGATCCTTCCGACGCCAACATCCGCAAGATGAGCGAGTTGCAGGAGCAGCTCGATTATCAGAACGGCTGGCAGCTCGAGACTCGCATCAGCCAGGTGCTGACCCTGCTGGGGCTGGATCCCGACGTGACCCTCGACAGTTTATCCGGTGGCTGGCTGCGCAAGGTGGCCCTGGCCCGGGCGCTCGCCTGTGACCCGGATCTGCTGCTGCTGGACGAGCCGACCAACCACCTGGACATAGACGCCATCAACTGGCTGGAAGAGTTCCTCAAGGATTTTCGCGGCGCCATCGTCTTCATCTCCCACGATCGGGAGTTCATTCACAAGCTGGCGACCCGGATCATCGATCTCGATCGGGGCGCCATCACCTCCTGGCCCGGCAATTACGATCAGTACCTGCAAGGGAAGGAGGAGTGGTTGCGGGTCGAGGAGCTGAAAAACGCCGAGTTCGACCGCAAGCTGGCCCAGGAAGAGGTGTGGGTGCGTCAGGGCATCAAGGCCCGCCGTACCCGCAACGAAGGCCGGGTGCGCGCCCTCGAGGCGATGCGCATGGAGCGCAGCCAGCGCCGTGAGCTGCAGGGCAAGGCCAAGCTGCAGATGGACGACGTCAACCGCTCCGGCAAGCTGGTGTTCGAGACCGAAGGGCTCGGCCTGGACTTTGGCGATCGTACCCTGTTCCAGGGGCTGGATCTGCAGGTGCTGCGGGGCGACAAGATTGCCCTGGTCGGCCCCAACGGCTGCGGCAAATCGACTCTCATCAAGCTCTTGCTGGGCCAGCTCGAGCCGAGCCGCGGGCTGGTCAAGGGCGGCACCAACCTGGAAGTGGCCTATTTCGATCAGTACCGCGAACAGCTCGATCCCGAGCAGACTGTGGTGGACAACGTGGGGGAGGGCAAGCAGGAAGTGATGGTGCGCGGCCGCTCCCGCCATATCCTCGGCTACCTGCAGGACTTCCTGTTTGAACCCAAACGGGCGCGGACCCCGGTCAAGGCCTTGTCAGGGGGCGAGAAAAACCGTCTACTGTTGGCCAAGCTGTTCCTCAAACCCAGTAACTTGTTGATTTTGGATGAACCAACCAACGACCTGGATGTCGAAACGCTGGAACTTTTGGAAGAGCTGCTGACCGATTATCCGGGCACCCTGCTGCTGGTCAGCCACGATCGTCGCTTCATCGACAATACGGTGACCGGCTGCTGGCTGTTTGAAGGGGATGGGCGGATCAGCGATTATGTGGGCGGCTATGCCGACATGATGGCCACCCGGGCCCAGCAGAGTCAGCAACAGGCGACCAAGGCGGCCGCGGCCAAGGTGGCAGAGCCTGTCGCGTTGGCGGCGGAGCCGGCGAAAAAAACACGCAAACTCTCTTACAAGTTGCAACTGGAGCTGGATAATCTGCCAGCCCGGCTGGAGCAGCTGGAAACGGAACTCGATGCCCTGCAGGCGGAGATCAACCATCCCGGCTTCTTCTCCCTGCCGGCGGAGCAGACCCAGTCCAAACTGGATGCATTGCATGCGGCAGAGGCCGCATTGGAACACGCCTTCTCCCGTTGGGAGGAGTTGGAAGCGTTGAAACATCAAGACTAAGGAAGTAGATGAAAAAGCAATTATCCATGCTGGCCATCCTGGTCGGCGCCAGCCTCAACGCGCAGGCGGCACAAAGCTCCTTCTTCACCATTGTCGATGACGAAGTCAAAGGATATGCCAGCGGGATCAGTACCGATGGCAGCGGACTCATCGGGATCAATACCAAGAACAACATGGCCGAGTACTTCTCGACCGTGCGTTCTGCCGACTTCCTGGTCGATCGTTTCCGCTTCGAGCAGGGTTGCTTCCTTTCAAGCTCCGTCTGTGACTCCTTCTGGGACGAGAATCCGGGCTTTGCCTACCAGTGGCGCCGCGATTTCCTCGATGGTGTCGATCAGCGCAGCGGCATCGGCTATGTTGCCACCACTCAGACCGATGGCCTGGTAACGGCCCTGGGGGATGCCCCGACCGATCGGGCGGGTTACAAGATGGACGGCAAGCTGCGCACCGCCTTTGCCATCGTCAATGACGGCAACCCGGTCGAGCTGAAAGATGCCGCCGGCACCCACAGCCTGAGCGTCCCGACCAGCATCAAGAAGCTGGACAACGGTCAGTACCTGGTGACAGGGACAGCCGCCAGTGGCAAGTACCGCCACAATGTGGGTGGTGACTTCTATAACTGGTGTTTCGCCGGCAATGACGATGAATATGGTGACTTCCGTTACTGCCCCGGGGTCGATACCCAGGCCAGCTTCTGGCTGCTCGATAGCTCAGGCGGTTTCAACAAGCTGATACAGGCCAGCGACTATGGTCGTCAGCGCGACGAAGTGCTGCAGACCGCGTCTGCATTTGGTGCGGCGACATTCAACGGCACCCTGTACGGCGTGGGCTACAGCTCCACCGGTGAGGTAGGGTCGGGGGATCTCGACGGCCGCAACCTGGCCAGCTACTGGACCCTGGATCTCGATGCCGGCACAGTGGGGGCCACCAAGATCATCCCGCTGCCCGATGGTGAGCCGGGCAAGGATGACAGCGTGCTGCAAAATAGCTGGGCTGTGTCTGTCAACGAGAATGGCTATGTGATTGGTAACCAGCGTTACAGCATCAACAAGGGTCAGAACCGACCGACCGAGATGTTCCTGTTCAATCTGAACAATCCGAGCTCTGCGGCCAGCATCCCCCTGCAGGACAAGCCGCTCTCTGGCTCCGGCTCCGAGGGCGCGGCCATCAACGATCACAACATGGTGGTTGGCTGGCGTGACTCCCGTCATCAGACCCAGCCTGTGGCCAACGGCACCAACCGCATGCAGGAAGCCTTCCTGCTCAATGCGGCGTCCCCGAGCAACAACTGGTACCTGAACGACCTGATCTGTGGTCTGGATGATGCCGGTGCCAAGCAGTGTGCCCAGAATGGCAAGTATTACCACATCGCCTACGCCAGCGGCATCAGCAGTGATGGCACCATAGCCGCCACCGCTTATCGCTACAATAGCGAGAGCGATCTGAACCTGCGCACCAACGCGACCGTGGTCGCCGTCAAGCTGACACCGGCCGTGGCGGACTATCAGGGCAACAAGCCCGCTGAATATGTGGTGAGCAATGCCCCGGTCAACAACCAGACCGGTCAGGATGGTGAAGATGGTGGTGGTGGCAGCCTGTTCTGGTTGACTCTGCTGGCCTTGCCCTTCGCCTGGCTGCGCCGTTACCAGCGATAAAAAATGTGTCATCAAAAATTAATGCAGTTCAGTATCTTGTGTCACAACGTCTGAATAGCATGGAATTTTTTGTTTGACCCTGCTTCCCCCCTGGGGTAAAGATGAAAGCGACCCGGTGAAAACTTGGTCGCTTTTTTGTTCCACGAAGAGGGTCGTAGATGATGAAGAGACAGAAACGGGACCGTCTGGAAAGAGCACGCGCTCGTGGTTATCAGGCTGGCGTAGTCGGCAAACAGAAAGAAGCGTGTCCGTACCAATGCCTGGATGCCAGAGGGCACTGGCTTGGTGGTTGGCGCGACGCCATGGAGGGGCGAGGCTCAGGCCTCTTCATGAAGTAACCGAGACTTCATCACTCATTGCAAAAAGGAAAGGGGCCATGGCGGCCCCTTTACGTTGTCACTCTCTGACCGGGTCAGAGCAGATCAGAATGCGGTGGTGTCTTTGAACAGGCCCACTTTCAGGTCGGTCGCGCTGTAGATGGGACGACCATCCACCTCGACCACGCCGTCGGCAATGCCCATCACCAGCTTGCGGTTGATGACGCGTTTGAAGGTGATCTTGTAGGTCACTTTCTTGGCGGTCGGCAGGATCTGGCCGGTGAATTTCACCTCGCCCACGCCCAGAGCGCGTCCCTTGCCCGGACCGCCTTTCCAGCCCAGGAAGAAACCGACCAGCTGCCACATGGCATCCAGACCCAGACAGCCCGGCATGACGGGATCGCCAGGGAAATGGCAGTCGAAGAACCAGAGATCCGGAGTGATATCGAGTTCGGCCAGGATTTCGCCTTTGCCGTGTTCGCCACCGTTGTCAGTGATCTTGACGATGCGATCCATCATCAGCATGTTGGGGGCGGGCAGTTGGCTGTTACCCTCACCAAATAATTCGCCACGGCTGCAGGCAAGCAGCTCTTCGCGGGTAAACGACTCTTTACCTTGTTCACACAGGGAGAGGTGGGTATTAGTGGTGTCGTTATCTAGGGTCACGCTGTTTATCCTTCATATGGGTCAAAGCCGGGCCAATTTAGCTTACAGTTGTTCGCTAAACAACTCCGATCACTTTATTTAGAGGCCGAATAGACGGCCCAGCAGGTTGCGCAGCACGCCACTCTTGGGGGCCGTGCCATTGAGTTCATCCAGTCTGTCCTGGATCCGGCCAAACAGGGTGTCCGGCATGTCAGGCTCGCCGGCCACACAGCCGGTCAGCAATTCGATGGCCTCTTCCACGTGATCCACCGGGTGGATATGGAACTGGCCCGCTTCGACGGCGGCAATCACCTCATCGGAGAGGTTGAGCTGCTGGGCGTTGGTACCGGGCAAAATGATGCCTTGCTTGCCGGTGATGCCATGGATCTTGCACACCCGGAAGAAGCCTTCGATCTTCTCGTTCACGCCACCCACAGCCTGCACGTTGCCGAACTGATCGACCGCACCGGTCACCGCGAAGCGCTGGGAGATGGGTTGGCGGGCGAGGGCAGAGAGCAGGGCGCACAGACCGGTCAGGGAGGCGCTGTCGCCGTCAATCTCGTGATAGGACTGCTCGAACACCAGGTTTGCCGAGAGCGGCGAGGGGTTCTCGGCGCCGAACTTGTTGGAGAGATAGCCGTGGATGATCATCATCGCCTTGGCATGAATGTGGCCGGCGAGCTCTGCCTTGCGCTCGATATCGGCCACGTCGCCATCCCCCAGATGCACTGTGGCGGTCAATCGCACCGGTTCACCAAAGTCATAAGGATGACCGGCCACCTGAATGACGGAGAGGCCGTTGATCTGACCGACCTCTTCACCGTCGGTCTGTAGCAGGATCTGGCCATCGATGACCCCCTGATCGGATTGCTCCACCAGGTAGTTGAGGCGGTAATCCTGCTCCTCCAGGGCGAGCAGTATGTGCTCGTCGGTCACCTTCTCGGCCTCCAGCTCGCGGGCCAGGCTGTCGGCCATGCGCATGATGGCGCTGAGTTGCACCTCCGAGAGGGAGAGCCATTCCTGATGGTCACAGAGACGACTGGCATGGCGACACAGGGCGAGGAGGGCACCCGGAGTGAAGTCCAGCAGGTTCCAGCGCAGCCGCAGCCAGGCCAGGTATTGCAAGAACTCGGGTAAGTCCTCTTCGATGTTCACCTCGGACACCAGATCGGCGCGCAGGAAGATGCGCTCGGACATGTCTCTGTCCAGCATCTGGAACTCGGCCACTTCCAGCCGGTCGCCCACCAGGATCAGTTTGAACCGGATAGGCGTGGCCTCGGGGGTGAAGAAGGGGGTCAGGGTCTTGCCTTCCTGATAGGCATTCCAGTCCAGCTCGCCTTTTTGCATGGCGTTCTTGAGCTTGAACCAGAGATGGGGCTGATCGAGCAGCTCGTCGAGCTGCAGGATGAGATAGCCGCCGTTGGCTTCCCGCAGCAGGCCCGGCTCCAGCAGATGCTGGTTGGCATAGACCGAGCCTTGTTCCGTCTGGTAGTTGATGGAGCCAAACAGGGTGTCCCAGTTCAGGTCCCGACCATAGATGATGGGGGCTTGCTGCTCTTCGTGATGGATCAGCAGGTTGATGAGCACCGGGTGCTGGAATTCGAGCCCCTGAGCCACGTGCGCCGCCAGATCGGAGAGAAAGTCCACGATCTTGGGGTCATTTTCCTGCTTGCGGATGATCCGGGTGACCAGGCGCTCGGCATCCAGGTGATGGCTCATCAGCTTGAGCAGCTCGCCAACCATCTCGCAGAATTCGAACCCGGTACCGGGTTGCAGGCGCAGCCAGATAGGCTTGAACGGGTTGTTGAGGTTTTCGGTGTAACAGAGATCGAAAAGGTCGCCATCCTTGCCATTGGAAGAGGCGATCAAGGTCTGGCAGACACTCTCATAATCCGCACCCGGGAAGCCGTTGAGCAGCATGACCGGGCAGTCACCATCAAAACTGGCCAGTCGCTTGATGCCAGAAATGGCTCTGGGTTGCAGGGCGGCAAAAGGGATGGGTTCGAGCTCGCTGAGCGTGGGGAACTGCTCAATCGTGAAAGCGGGTTTTAATTGTTCTGATGTTAATTCAGCCACTTAAGACATCCGGTCGGGGATAGGATCAATTGTTTCCATTATACACAGTTCAATTGGCGGTAACAGGAAACAAGCACACATCATTTAACATAATATACATTATGCGCGGTTATATATGAAGGCGACTGGCGGGCATATTTTCCCGCCATATAACGTTTGGCAGATACGCTGGGTAGCAACTTTGCGCAGTCTGCACACGGGCACTCATTCATGTAGGCGATCCAGCGGCTTATGGCTGGCACTCTCGTGGCGTTCGCTGTTGCCGGTGTGCAGGTATTTGGAGGTGGTGTCTATGCTGTCGTGTCCCGCGTCTGCCTGTACGTGTGACAGTGGCCGGCCATGCAGGTTGATGTCGTGGGTGATGCCGGTATGGCGAATGGAATGCGGCGTCAGGGTACGCATCTCGGCGGCATCCTGGGCAAAGCCATCTTGCTCGGCCAGGCTGGCCGCTTGCTCGAAGACAGCAATCACCAGATCCCGCAGTTGGCGGATCCCGAGATTGGCGTTGAGCTCGCCTTGCTCCCGGCCATGGGCCGCCGCCTTGTGGCGCACGAAGAGCGGCGTCTGTTCGCCCGGGGCTGGCAGCGGCGAGAGCCCAAGAAAGGTGCGATAACGTGCCAGTGCATCCAACAAGGCCTGGGAGACGGCCACGGTGCGGCGTTTGCCGCCCTTGCTGCGTGGAATGTCATAGCCCCAGACCCCAGTCTTGCTGTCGCGGCGAAACTGGCTCATGACGGGGCTGAAGCCCGGTCTGGCCGCCACCTCGGAGATACGCAGATAACAGGCGTACATGAGGCAGATGAGAAACCGGCTGCGCTCATGCTGGGCCGGGCATTCGGTTGCCAGCCGCTCGGCTGCCTGCATCACATAGGACCATTGCAATTCGGTAAAGGACTGGGCCTCTTCACCGGCATCCTGGCTGTCCGGCCGCTTCACCCGTTGCAGCAGGAGCGCCGGATTGCGGTCCATGTACTCCTCCTGGATCAGGAACTGGAAGAAGGCCGACAGTATGGCGAGCTTGGTCTTCATCGCCTGCTCGCTCAGACGGTATGGCAGCTCGCGGCCCAGTTCCCGCTTGCCGAGAAACGGTCGCCACAAGGGGTTGGGCAACCGCTCTCCCCACTCCTTGTCGAGCACGAACTGGGCCACATTTCGGTATGCGATAAGCCCTTGTGGCGGAGCCTGGCAGTAGTCGAGGTAGCGCATCATGATGCGCCTGGTGAGATCCTTTGGGCTGATGGCCACCTCGCAGAAACACCAATGCAGGAAGGTGGTCAGCTCGCTGCGGTAGGTCTTGTAGTTGTTCTCGCTGTGGCGTTGCTCCAGCAGCCAGTCGACGGCCAGCTCATAGACGAGGCCGGCATCGGGTACATTGCCCAGGCTGAGAGTGGCCAGATACTGGTTGACCTGGGGATTGCCCGCCTCCAGATGGAGCAGATTATCGAACAACGGCATGGCGGGTGGCAGTGACGGATGAGTCATGATGGTGCTTGTGAGTCTTGTTGAGTGAAGCTGGCTCGGCGCCGCGCAATCCTGATGCCGATAAATGGGGTTATCGGCATCAGGGGATGCCAGATGGCCCGGGTATGAGTCGTCAAGGCTTCCCTGGCACACCGCGGACAATGGTATATGGTATTTATTCAATGACTATGCAGTCTTGTTGGAAATTTCTCGGGGTAAATAGCGACAAAAATGACTGAAAATGGACTCTTCTTGAATATTGTGGGGCGGAAGCCAGGGTTGGACGCCCTGCCCCGCCCTTATTCTGTCAGGCCACGCTCTTGAGGGATTTTCCCTTGGGCTTCTCGGTATCCACCTTCTCTTCCTTGGGGCTGATCCCCTGCCCCTTGCCACCGCGCAGCACGTTTTGCAGCAGATCTCGCTGCTCGGCCAGGTAAAAAGCGAGGCTCTCCTGCTGCTCGGGTGCCAGCTGAACCGGTGCCCCGGCCAGCAGCGTCATCAGTTCATCGGCGGTATCCAGCAGCTTGTCATAGGCATCCGCCTCTTTCTTGCTGGCAAAGGTCATCTTCTCCACTCCCCCACGCACGACAACATACTTGATCTCAACGGCCATAGTGGCGTCCTCCTCATGATAGTGACTGCAAGTATATGTATGAATATACAGTGTTGCAAATAACACTCAGGATCCGCCACCGCGCCCATCACCGCATCAGCTCCCCCTGGTCCGGCAACCGTGTTCAGTGTTTCTCTCTATGGCCCAGCGGGTTGGCCGCCAGGCCATCTTTTCTTGGCCAGAGGTTTCGCTCCGGCAAGACAGCGAGGGCGATTTAGGGTAAATTTTATCAATTCCTTCAACAGGTTGAATCGTATGTCGGATCCCCACTCCGTGATCGTCTGCCCGGCGTGTGACTTGCTGATCGAACGCAAGCTGCTGCCCCTGCGTCGTCACGCCCATTGTCCGCGCTGTCACCAGCATCTCTATGGGCGCTATGCTTTCCGTCCTTCCCAGCTGATGGCCCTCACCATCACCGGCTTCCTGCTGCTCCCCTCCGCCTTCTTCGAACCCCTGCTCTACCTGCGCCTGGCCGGGGTCAACTCCGATGCCAACCTGCTCAAAGGCATTCTGATGCTGTTTGAGGAGGGGGAACTCTGGGTGGCGAGCCTGGTGCTCTGGTGCGCCGTGCTGGCGCCGGCGGGGTTGCTGCTCGGCATCTTTGCGCTTGCCTCCGGCCTTGCCAAGCGCTGGCACATGCTGGCCCCGACGCTCAAAGCCGTGGAGGTGTTCCGACACTGGGCCATGCTGGAGGTTTACATCGTCAGCCTGATGGTCGCCCTGTTCAAGCTCATCGACATCGCCGACGTGCGTCTGGGGGGCGGTCTGCTCAGCCTCGGAATATTGATGCTGCTCAACATGACGCTGCTCATTCTCTTCGACCCCGCCCCCTACTGGGAGCGGATACCGCTGCACAACGCCTCGCAGGAGCCGGATCATGATACCGACCAGCGCCCGTGAACTCGGGCTCTGCCGCTGCCACACCTGCGGCCTGCTGGTGCGCTACCAAAGTGCCATGAGCTGCCCTCGCTGCCACAGCCCCCTGCAGATGCGGATCCCCCGTTCGCTCGCCTGGTCATGGGGCCTGCTGGCGCTCGCCACCTTCATGCTGCTGCCCGCCAATCTGCTGCCCATCACCCACTTCTACAACAAGGGATTACTGCAGTCCGATACCATTTTCAGCGGTATCATGGCGCTCTATCGCAGCAAGATGTCGGGCATCGCCACCATAGTGCTGACCGCGAGCATCATAGTCCCCATCGGCAAGATACTGGGGCTGGGCTGGATCTGCTGGCAGTTGCAGCGCAGCAAGCCGGTGCGGCGCAAGCGTCAGCTCATCATGTATCGCATCATCGATTTCATCGGTCGCTGGTCCATGCTGGACCTGTTCGTGATCTCGCTGATGGTGGCCCTGGTGGATCGCGGTGTCTTGCTCAACGTGCGGGCAGGGCCAGGGGCAACCGCCTTCGCCGGCGTGGTGATCCTCACCATGATGTCGGCCCGGATGCTCGACACCCGTCTGCTGTGGGACAAGGCGGCCCGTTAATGCATTTTTTCTGTATCGGATGTGCTGTGCATCACAGCCAATTTAAGGAGTCGGTATGATCGGGGCAGAACCCGTCATTGAGAAACATCGCTGGTTATCCCCAGTCTGGTTGTTGCCCTTCATCGCCCTCTTGCTGGCGGGTGGTTTCATCTACCAGCAGTGGACGAGCAGCGGTCAACTCATTCGCATCAACTTTGCCCAGGGCAACGGCATCTTGCCGGGCAAGACCCAACTGCGTTATCAGGGGGTGGCCATAGGGGTGGTCCAGGATCTGGAGCTGGCACAGGACGGTCGCAAGATAGCCGTGCTCGCCAAGGTCGACAGCCGCGCCCGCCCGCTCATCCGCAAGGGCTCCGACTTCTGGCTGGTGAGCCCCAAGGCCTCCCTCACCGAGATCTCGGGTCTCGATACCCTGGTCTCCGGCAACTACATCAACCTGCAACCCGGTCGGGACAACAACCCGCTGGAGGACGAGTTCGATGCCCTGGACGGCCCTCCCCCCGGCTATCAGGCCCAGGGGCGCACCCTGCATCTGACCGCCGACTCCCTGGGGTCGGTCGGCATAGGTGCCAGGATCTACTTCCGCGGGCTCGAGGTCGGCAGCGTCATCAATACCCGCCTGGGAGAGGATAACCAGAATGTGATCCTGGATCTGGTGATAGAGCCGCGCTTCGAGCACCTGGTCAAGGTGGATACCCGCTTCTGGAACATCAGCGGCATCAAGGGCTCCTTCAGCCTGGCCGGTGTCAGCGTGGAGGCGGGCAGCCTCACCTCCATACTGAGCGGCGGCATAGCGTTCGACTCTCCCAAGGAGTCTCCCGTCGCGCAGAAGGGGCTCAATTTCACCCTCTATAAGGGACTGGCCGAGGCGGCTCGGGGCGAGCGCATCACCATCCAGGCGGGAGATCTGCCAGTCAAGGAAGGCATGCCCATCCTCTATGAAGGGATAGAGATTGGCAGGATAGACCCCATTCGCCTGACCGAGCAGGGCCGGGTCGTCACGGCGCTGATCAACCCCGAGCAGGCATTTCGAATGACCGGCAAGAGCCGTCTGGTCTGGGAGACTGTCTCCCTCTCCCCCACCGGGGTCAAGCACGCGGATCGCCTGCTGGCCGGACCGGCCATTCGTCTCGACTATGTGGCAGGTGAAAAGGTCAGCACCATGGCGCTGGCGAGCCAGGAGCAGCGCGATGGCATCAAGCTGACCCTGCAGGCGGACGATCTGGCTGGCTTGAACGAGGGCGCCCCGCTCTGGTTCAAGGGGTTGCAGATAGGCCAGCTGGGGGCGCTGACCCTGGATGGCAGCGGCAATGCCAGCGTCAACCTGGTGGTGAACGAGGGTTATCAGCATCTGCTCAAGCGGGCCCGTTTCTATCGCGCCTCCCCCTTGCAGGTGCAGGCCGATCTGAGCGGCCTCAAGGTGGAGACCAGCCCGGCGAGTGCCTGGCTGGCAGGCGGGATCAAGCTGGTCCAAGCCACCGGGGGGGCGCGTATCGACCGCCTCTACCCCAGCCAGGAGCTGGCCCTGCTCGGCAGCCGTGATGCAAGGCCCGAGCGCTGGACACTGCGCGCCGAGCAAGCTGACGGGATAGGCGTAGGCTCCCCCGTCCTCTATCTGGGGCTGGAAGCGGGCAAGGTCAAGGCGTTGAAAGCCGAGGAGCGCGGGGTGGCCATCACCCTGGAGATAGACGCCGTCTACGCCCCCCTGCTCAAGCAGCAGCCCCAGTTCTGGAAGAAGGCGGCCATCGACGGCAAGATCCGGCTCGACGGTGTGCAGGTCAAGATGGGCAACCTCGCCACCTTGCTTCGCGGCGCTATCGAATTTGACCGGCTCGGCACCGGCCGCAGCAGTCATCAGCTGTTTGACAGCAAGGAGCAGGCCAGCACCCAGGTGCGCACCCTGACCCTGACCGCCGACAGCAATCCCGGGCTCGGGGTGGGCAGTCCCATCCGTTATCGCGGGGTGGACATCGGCAAGGTGGAGCAGATTGAACTGGATCCCACCCTGGGTCAGGTGAGCTTCAGGGCCGAGCTGGATGGGCAGTACGCCGCCCGTTTCCTGCAGAGCGGAGCGCGCTACACCCTGGTGCAGGCCAAGCTCGGGCTGGGGGGCGTCTCCCACCTCGACACCCTGATCAAGGGTGCTTTCGTGGAGGCAAGCCCGGGCCAGGGCGCGGGCAAGGAGCGCTTCCCCCTGAGTCAGAGCACCCCCATCGGATTGGCCCTGACCCTCAAGAGCCCCTCCGTCAGCGGCATCAGCGTCGGCAGCCCCCTGCTGTTTCGCAAGATGGTGGTGGGCAGCGTCAGCGGGGTGGCGCTGGCCCGGGATGGCAGCGAGGTGCTGATCGAGGTGAACGTCGCTCAGGAATATGCCCACCTGGTGCGCGCCAACAGCCGCTTCTGGAACGTGTCCGGGGTCAAGGCCGACATCGGCCTGACCGGCGGCACCATAGAGGTGGAAACCGTGCAGAGTCTGCTGACCGGCGGCATCGCCTTCAACACCCCGGAGCGGGAGATGGGGCCGACCGTCAAGGCCGGCCACCACTACCCGCTCTATGGCAAGGCGGAGAAGGAGTGGCTGGAGTGGAGCCCCCGCATCCAGCCCTGATGTTCCCTGACCCTTTGACTCAAGCCCGGCCCAGCGCCGGGCTTGTTCGTTTTGCCCATCGCCCATTCAGAATATTCCGACCCCTGTGGTACTATGTCGCCCCTCTTTTGGGTCAGCGAGACGGCACTGTGCACGACAATACCTACCTTCCCGAACACTTCCTGCGTCATATCGCGGACATCATGCCGGCCCATCTCTCCATGGATGCGTTCGTGGCGAGCTGTCGGCGGCCGCTGCGGCGCAGCATCCGGGTCAACACCCTCAAGATCTCTGTGCCCGACTTCGTGACACGCATGGCGCCACTGGGCTGGCAGCTGGAACCCGTGCCCTGGTGCGAGACCGGCTTCTGGCTGACCCGTGCCGACGAGAGCGTGCCCCTTGGCAACAGCGCCGAGCACTTGTGCGGCCTCTTCTACATCCAGGAAGCGAGCTCCATGCTGCCGGTGACGGCGCTCTTTGCCAGCGAGCGGATAAAGCACGATGGCATGCTGCTGGATGCGGCGGCGGCGCCCGGCTCAAAGACCACCCAGGTAGCGGCCCTGATGGACAACCAGGGCATGCTGGTCGCCAATGAGTTTTCCAGCAGCCGGCTCAAGGTGCTGAGCGCCAATATCCAGCGCTGTGGCGTGACCAATGTGGGCATGACCCATTTCGATGCCAAGGTGTTTGGCCAGTGGTTGCCGGAAACCTTCGATGCCATCCTGCTCGATGCCCCCTGCTCCGGGGAAGGCACTGTGCGCAAGGATGAAGATGCCCTGCGCAACTGGAGTCTCGAGAGCATCGAGGAGATTGCCACTGTGCAACAAGGCCTGCTGGAGAGTGCCTTCCACGCCCTCAAACCCGGCGGCGTGCTGGTCTACTCCACCTGCACCCTGAGCCTGCAGGAGAATCAGGCGGTCTGTCAGTCGCTGCGAGACAAGTTCGGCGACGCCCTGAGTGTCGACTCCCTGGCCGACCTCTTCCCCGGTGCCGGGCAGGCCTGTACCCCAGAGGGTTACCTGCATGTCTGGCCCCAGATCTTCGACAGCGAGGGCTTCTTCGTTGCCAGGATCAGCAAGCATCACTCAGTGCCCAATACCATGTTCAAGCCGGGCAAGCTCGGCAAATTCCCCTTCTCCCCGCTGCCGGCGAAAGAGGCCGAGCCCATGTTGCACGAGATTGAGGCGAGCTTCGGGATAGTTCCGCGCGGCCAGCTGTGTGGCCGCAATGACGAGATCTGGCTCTTCCCTCACGCCTTTGAGCAGGTGCAGGGCAAGCTGCGCTTCGATCGCATCGGCATCAAGCTGGCGGAAACCTTCAAGAAGGGTTATCGCCTCACCCATGAATGGGCGCTGGCTTACGGAAGTCTGGCCACCCGGGGATGTGTCGAGCTGGATGCCGCCAACGGGCGTGAATTCATGATGGGACGGGATGTCTGGCCCGAGCTGGCTCCGGGAACGGGGGAAGTGATCGTCCGCTATCAGGGGCATCCGCTTGGTATGGGGAAATGGGTGGGGAGTCGCATCAAGAATGCCCTGCCCCGTGAGTTGGTGCGGGACAACAACTTGTTCAATGAGTGAGATGTCGGCGGCCATTTCAAGGACAGACACCTGTTCGAGTCTGGAAAACCCACACTCTGGTTGAACTTTTAGTCACTTCTTGAAATGCCTCGCGCCTTGTCTAAGCTTAAGGCAATCCGCATATCAATTAGCGCACGGCTCTGCAAGGAGCCAATTCCCCTATGCCAGGTACAAGGAATTCGTACCTGGCTTTTTTTATTCCCACGATTTGCTCACTCTGCTCAATCTATGGTGTCCGACCTGGATTGCTCTTCATGGTGAGTGTGCTGGTCACTGTGCTCTTCAACATATTGCGGCACCAGCTCGTGCTGATAGAGCAAGTCGATCGCCTGCTCGATGAGGGAAGCCTGGTTGTCTTCCAGATGCTGACCTAGCTCCTGCAACCGCTCGGCGTGGCGATTGCTGATCCAGCATTGCAGCCTGCTGTGGGTTTCCTGCTTGCGTTTCACGTGTTGGCGTTGCCGCTCGGCATTGTCTTGCGCCACATTCATCTTCATTTCCTGGCTCATACGACCTTGCTAACTAAGAGAGTGGAACTTGTTATCTCTCACCACTGCGCGACAGGAGATCGCTGGAATGACACTCCCCTGCAAAGGGGTGAGAGCCACCGCTTGTGCCTGGCTCTTTTTCGCTTCATGGTACTGACGCTTCACCGGCACTGCTTCGGGGGGCGATAAATATATCATCAAATCAATCAGATGGTATTTAACATAAAAAACACCGTGGCGCGGTTATCTTACAGCAAGCCTGCGAGGGCATGATCGGAGAACTTGTGCGCATCGTCGAAATACTCCTGCAGGGTACGCATGTCCTTGTGCCGTGTCACCTCGATGATCTTGTTCATGGGCTTGCCCGCGGTTACCGCCGAGGTGATGAAGCCTCGGCGCAGGCTGTGGCCACTGACATAGAGATCGTCGATGACCTGGCCGGTTCGCCGCTTGATCATCCGGTTGATGCCTTGGGGCCCGAGTGGCTCTGCGGTGAGCTGCCCCCAGCGGGTCATGCGACGAAACAGTGGCCCCTGGCTTATGCGGCTTGCTTTCAACCAGCGGCTGAGTGCGGTTACCGGGCAATACTGCTTGCCGGGAATGAGCGCTATCTCGGTTTCATGGAGCTGATGCTTGCTCGGCTTGAGCCGAAGCCGGATCCCCTGCCCCACGAAGTCGAGATCGCCCACCTCGATGCGAGCCGCCTCCGAACGGCGCAGGGCGCCGCTGAACATCAAGAGCAGCAAGGTGTGATCCCGCAGCCCCGCCAGATTCGAGGTATCTATTTCATCGAGTACCCTGCTCAGCGGCTGCAGGGTCAGGGCTCCCGTCTTGCGCTTGCGGTTATCACCGAGGCGCACTATGCCCCGCATCATCTCCTTTATTTCCGCATGCTCGGTCGGCATGGGATGAATGCCCTTCTGCTTGAAGGCATAGCGGATACCGGCGAGCCGCCTCACCAGGGTGGCCGGTTTTCGAGGCTCCCCGTTACGCAGCTCCCCCTTCCCCTCCTCTTTATCCAGCCATACCCAGTCCGCCAATATGCCGTCGGCCTGATCCGCCAGAAAGTTCATTATGTCGTGATGACTGGTTTGCAGCGGATCCAGCCCATGTAACTGGCACCAGAATACGAAAATACGGGTATCAGCCTGATAGGCATTGAGGGTGGAATCCGCTTTTGCACTGCGCAGGAAACGCCGGGCACGACTATTGAGCGCAGGATCGAACACAGTCTGCAATGACTGCTGAGCAGGTTGTGAAATGGTTGGATAGGCCACGTAAGTCTATGATTCGATATGGAGTTTAGGAGGATCTTACAGGATCTTTCAGATCCATCAAGTATCGATAATGAATATTATCGATACTTATAGAGTATTGATTTAATACCTCCAACCTCCCGGGATTATGAGCAGGATCACTTCGTATCCGTCACTGGCGTTTTCCAGAAGATGAGTCCGAACCTGATATTTCGGTGAGAGATAACGATGTAGGTAATTGATATTGGTGGGGGTGGTCAGGTTGATGATTTTAAATAAAGAGCCCCGACAGACGGGGCTCTTTATGATTATTTCTTCGCCATCTTGAATAGCTCAAAGAAATTGTGGCTGGTGGCCTCTGCCAATTCGGCCAAGGGTATCTGCCGCAGATCCGCAATAAATTGCGCGACGTCTCGCACGAAGGCGGGTTCGTTCTCCCTCCCCCGGTGAGGAACAGGGGCAAGATAAGGAGAGTCCGTCTCGATCAGCAATCGCTCCAGTGGCAATGCCTTGACCACGGCCTGCAGCGCCGTGGCATTCTTGAAGGTGGCTATCCCCGAGATGGAGATATAAAACCCCATCTCCATGGCGGCCTGAGCCATCTCGAGAGACTCGGTGAAACAGTGCAGCACGCCCCCCACCTGATCGGCTCCCTCCTCACGCATGATCTGCAAGGTGTCTTGTTGGGCATCCCGGGTGTGAATGATCAGGGGTTTGTTCAGGGCCCGGGCCACCCGGATGTGTTCCCGGAAGGAGGCTTGCTGTACCTCCTTGTTTTCCGGCGAATAGAAGTAGTCGAGCCCGGTTTCGCCTATGGCCACCACTCTTTCATCCGCCGCCTGGGTCAGCAGCAAGGGGGCATCCACACCGGGATCCTGATTAAGCGGGTGGACGCCACAGGAGGCAAACACCTGGGGATAAGGGGCGATCGCCGCCAGCATGGTCGGGAACTGCGCCTGGGTCACGCTGACGCAGAGAAAATATCCCACATCCCGTTTCGCGGCCTTGGCCAGGACATCGGCCATGTCGGTCTGCTTGCTGCCATAGCTGAGGCGGTCGAGATGGCAGTGGGAATCAACGAGTAACATAGACAACCTTGTATCTTGTCATAACCAGCGATTGAGCCAGTTCATCAGATGGATGGTGGGATTGGAGAGTTGACCCGGCTGGCAGGCGGCCTTGAGCGTCACCAGCTGCTGCTCTGCCTCCAGCAATCTTTCGCTGGAGTGGCGCTCGGCCAGTTGTTCGCTGAGGGCAGTCAGATCCGGCATCGCCAGCTGATGATGGCCACAGCCCGCCTGGATCTTGAGGGCATCACACAGGAAGAGTTGCAACCAGTGCAACCTGATCTGACTCTCCTCCGCCAGCTGGGAACAGACACTCGCCGCCCGGGTCGGCGTCTGCGACAGGGAGACGAAACTCTCGAGCAGCATGCGTCTGGCCCCATCCTGCTGCTCTTCGATGTAACTGAGCACCCGAAGCGGCGCCCCCTGACAGATCCGCACCTGGGCCTGCGTGGCCTGATGACCCTGTTCACTCAGCCAGCGCAGTGTCTCCCCTTCTGTCGGAAGCTGACAGACATGCTTGTGGCAACGGCTGAGGATGGTGGGCAGCAGGCGGGAAACCCTGGAGGCGATCAGCAGCAGCAGACTGTCGCCGGCCGGCTCTTCCAAGGTTTTCAGCAGGGCATTGGCGGCGGACTCCGTCATCCGCTCTGCGTCCGGAATGATCACCACCTTGCCGCGCCCCAGCTGGGAGGTGCTCTGCAGGCGGCCGCAGATCTCGCGGATGGCCTCGACCCCTATGCTCTTGCTGTCGGCACCTATGGTGCCGAGATCCGGGTGATGACCCTTGTCCAGCAGCTGACAGGCGTGGCAGTGACCGCAGGGTTCACCGCGATCCGGTTGCTGGCAGAGGTGCAGGCGCGCCAATCGTTCTGCAAGCTGCTCCTTGCCAAGGCCGGGATCCCCGAGCAGCAGCCAGGCGTGCCCCAGGCGGCCGGCCTGGGCGGTCTGGCTCAGGGCCTGCCAATCCGGGATCAGCCAGGGATACATAGGCGCTCGTTCGACAGGTAATGGTCCAGTGCGGCCTCGATGGCGGCCTTGACCCTATCCGGCGTCTGGCTCGCATCGATCACCAGTATGCTGTCATCCTTGGCCGCGAGTTCCAGGTAACGGGCGCGGGTGCGCTCGAAGAAGCTGAGCTGTTCCAGCTCGATGCGATCCAGCTCGCCGCGATGGCGGGCCCGCTGCAGACCGAGGCCGGGATCGATGTCGAGGTAGAGGGTCAGATCCGGCTTGAAGTTGCCGAGCACCGCCTGCTTGATGGCGCCGATGAGCTGGGCATTGATACCGCGACCGCCCCCCTGATATGCCTGGGAGGAGAGATCGTGCCTGTCCCCCACCACCCAGCGACCCTCAGCCAGGGCCGGCTTGATCCGGGTCTCCACGAGCTGCACCCGGGAGGCATACATCAGCAACAATTCGGCTTCAATGGTGAGGCGCTCGTCGTGCACCTCCTTGACGATGGCGCGCATCCGCTCCGCCAGAGGGGTGCCACCCGGCTCACGGGTGCACTCAATCCTGTCGATGCCATGGGCATGCAGATAGTCGGTCACATAGCGCACCGCGGAGCTCTTCCCTGCCCCTTCCAGTCCTTCAATCACGATAAATTTAGACATTAGGGTTTCTTCAATATGAATTCGCGAACCGCTCTATTGTGTTCATCGAGGGTCCTGGAGAAATAGTGGGCCCCGCCCCCCTTGGCGACGAAATAGAGATAGTCGGTCGACTTGGGGTTGAGCGCCGCCTCGATGGAGGCCTTGCCCGGCATGGCGATGGGGGTGGGCGGCAAACCATCGATCACATAGGTGTTGTAGGGATTCACATCGGTGAGATCGCTGCGGCGAATGTTGCCATCGTACCTGTCCTTCACCCCGTAGATGACGGTGGGATCTGTCTGCAGCTTCATGCCAAGGCGCAGCCGATTGACGAACACAGAAGCGATCTGTGCCCGCTCATCCGGTTGGCCCGTCTCTTTCTCGATGATGGAGGCCATGATGAGCGCCTCATAGGGCGTCTTATAGGGCAGATTGGCCTGCCGCTTCTCCCAGCGCTCCTGCAGGAAGGCCTTCATGTCCTGATAGGCGCGGCGCAGAATGGAGATGTCGCTGGCATGGGTGGTATAGGCGTAGGTTTCCGGCAGGAACCAACCTTCCAGCTTGCCGTTGTCGATGCCAAGCTCCTGCGCCAGCTCAGTCTCGCTCTGCTCCACGGTCAGCCGCTCAAGATAAGGGGCGCTCGAGAGCTGCTTCAACCAGTCCTCGAAACGGGAACCCTCGACAAAGGTCAGGCTGAAGTGAAACTCCTTGCCGGAGGCAAACAGGGAGAGGGTCTCCTTGAGCGGGGCCCCTTCCTTGATCTCATAGGTACCCGACTTGATGGCAACCAGTTCGGGGTGGCCACGCAGCCAGAGCCGCACCGCCCAGGGGCTGGTTTCCCCCTCCCCCAGTTCGGCAATCAGGCGCGCCGCATGGGCGCCTTTTTCGACGGTAAAGAGGCGCGTCGGCCCCTTGTTGGTGAGCGTCTCCACCTGCTGCCATTTGTAATACACATAACCCCCGGCGACGGCAACGGTCAGGGCTGCCCCCGCGAGCAGGGTGTAGAGCCGATTAAACTTCAATGACCAAACGCTCCTGTAAACGGCGGATCAATACCGGGCTGGGATAATGCACATCCCCAATGCTGGTGACCGGCACTATGCCCATCAGGGTATTGGTCAACCAGACTTCTTCGGCCTGCCACAGTGACTCCAGAGGAGCCTCCACGACACGCAGTTCAATGCCCATCTGTTTAAGCATCATGATCACGCGCTTGCGCATGATCCCATCTATCCCTGCGCGGGAGAGATCCGGTGTGAACACCGTCTTGCCACGACGCCAAAACAGATTCGCGCTGACTCCTTCTACCAGAAATCCACGGCTGTTCAATACTATACCTTCGACTCCGCCCCGCGCGGCAAGTTCGCTTTTGAGCAGAACTTGTTCCAGACGACCCAGGGTCTTGAGCCCTGCCAGCATGGGAGCATCGCCGAGCTGTTGCTGGCAGATCAGGGCGGCGATGCCATTTTGCTGCCAGCCAAGGTAGTGGGCCGGGTATGGTGCCAGGGAGACGATGCGGGTGGGCGTGTTGCATCCCGCGCCATCATAGCCCCGTCCCCCACTGCCACGGGTCAGCACTATCTTGGCGACAGCCTGCGTCTGCCCTGCTGCCAATTGCGCCACTTCGGCGGCCAGAGTATCCCAGGGAAGCTCCGCAAATCCGAGTCTGGCGCAGGCATGTTGCAACCTGGCCAGGTGTGCCGGCCACCAGATCACCTGCCCCTGCTTCACCAGCATGGTGGTGAAATGGCCGTCCCCGTATGCCAGCCCTCTATCCCTGGCGGACACTGCTTCTGTCGGTATTCCATTAATCAGCAAGGGGATCCCTCCGATAAAAAAGGCCCGATACGGTCGTATCGGGCCTTAGCATTTCGCCCAAAGCGAATTATACGCGTTTGAAGATCAGGGAGCCATTGGTGCCGCCGAAACCAAACGAATTGGAGAGGGCATATTCAAACTGGCCGGGTTTGGCCACATGAGGCACCAGATCCAGATCGCACTCCTCATCCGGGTTGTCCAGGTTGATGGTGGGCGGTGCCACCTGATCGCGCAGGGCCAACACAGTGATGATCGCCTCGATGGCCCCCGCCGCACCCAGCAGGTGACCGGTCATGGACTTGGTGGAGCTGATCATCAGGGCGCTGGCATGTTCGCCAAACACCTCTTTCATGCCACGCAGTTCGGCCACATCACCCAGCGGGGTGGAAGTGCCGTGGGCATTGATGTAACCGATCGCCTGCGGCGCTATGCCGGCATCTTTGATGGCATTCTTCATGGCGCGAGCGCCACCGTTGCCATCAGAGGGAGGCGCCGTCATGTGGTAGGCGTCGCCGCTCATGCCAAAGCCAACCAGCTCGGCATAGATCTTGGCGCCACGGGCCTTGGCGTGTTCGTACTCTTCCAGCACCAGGACCCCGGCGCCATCACCCAGCACGAAACCATCGCGATCCTTGTCCCAGGGACGGCTCGCTTTTTGCGGTTCGTCGTTGCGGGTAGAGAGCGCCTTGGCCGCCGCAAAGCCACCCATCCCCATGGGGGTGGAGGCTTTCTCGGTGCCGCCGGCGACCATCACGTCCGCATCACCGTAGGCGATCATCCGGCCGGCCATGCCGATGGCATGGGTGCCCGTGGTGCAGGCCGTGGTCACGGCGATGTTCGGGCCCTGCAGCCCCTTCATGATGGAGAGATGACCGGACACCATATTGATGATGGTGGATGGCACGAAGAAGGGACTCAGCTTGCGCGGGCCGCCGTTGATCAGGCTGCTGTGGTTCTGCTCGATGAGACCCAGGCCGCCGATGCCGGAGCCGATGGCCACGCCGACCCGCTCCGCATTCTCTTCGTTGATGACGAGGCCGGAATCATCCAGTGCCTGCACCCCCGCCGCCACGCCGTACTGGATGAAGAGATCCATCTTGCGGGCTTCTTTGCGGTTGATGCCGTATTGTTCGGGATCGAACTCTTTGACCAGGCCTGCGAAACGGGTCGCAAACTCGCTGGCATCAAAGTGATGGATGAGAGAAATGCCGCTCTGCCCGTTGAGCAGGGCTTGCCAGCTGGATTCGGCAGTGTTGCCCACAGGGGAAAGCATCCCCAGGCCGGTTACCACGACTCTGCGTTTTGACACTGAGCTAGTCTCCGAGAGGTATTTTGAAAGGGAGTAAACATAAAAGAAGCGGCCCTTGGGCCGCTTCTTTCAGAACAGGAACTTATTCCTGATTAGCGGTGATGTAGTCGATAGCCGCTTGAACAGTGGTGATCTTCTCGGCTTCTTCATCAGGAATTTCGGTATCGAATTCTTCTTCCAGCGCCATTACCAGTTCAACGGTATCCAAAGAGTCAGCGCCCAGGTCGTCGACGAAGGAGGCAGCGTTCTTGACGTCTTCCTCTTTAACACCCAGTTGTTCGATGATGATTTTCTTTACGCGTTCTTCGATGTTGCTCATGACCTGAATTTTCCTTTAAAAATACGCTATTGCGTCTGGTTGGGGTAGTGTATTCAATTGACGTGAGTTTGCAAGTGACTTGCCGCTGGTCAAACCACGAAATTCGCCAAACTTCGGCGTACTATCGCAAATTTGAACAGATCTCACGACAAATTGATTACACCATGTACATCCCGCCATTAACATGCAGGGTTTCGCCGGTGATATAGGCAGCGTCGTCAGACGCCAAGAATACCACAGCGGCAGCAATTTCTTTCGGATCGCCCAAACGGGCGGCAGGCACCTGATTCATGATGCCGGCACGCTGTTCTTCATTGAGCGCCTTGGTCATGTCGGTTTCGATGAAACCGGGGGCCACCGCGTTCACCGTGATGCCACGGGAAGCCACTTCACGGGCCAATGACTTGGTAAAGCCCACCAGGCCCGCCTTGGCGGCAGCATAGTTGACCTGACCGGCGTTGCCCATGGTACCGACCACTGAACCTATGCTGATGATGCGACCATGGCGCTTCTTCATCATGGCACGCAACACCGGCTTGCTCAGACGGTACAGGGAGGTGAGATTGGTGTCGATGATCTCGTTCCACTCGTCATCTTTCATCCGCATCAACAGGTTATCGCGGGTGATACCGGCGTTGTTGATCAGGATGTCGATGTCGCCAAAGCGTTCCTTGATGGCGGCAAAGACGGTTTCGATGGATTCCTGGCTGGTCACGTTCAGTGCCATGCCGCAGCCCTGCTCACCCAGATAGGCGCTGATGGCCTCGGCACCGCTCTCGCTGGTCGCGGTTCCCACCACTTTCGCGCCACGGGCCGCAAAAGTTTCGGCAATCGCACGGCCTATGCCGCGGCTGGCGCCGGTTACCAGCACAACTTTATCGGTAAAACTCATGACTTGCTCCTGTTTATTTGACTTGGGCCAGCGCCTGCTCGAAAGAGGCGGCATCGTTGGCGTGAATGCCTTCCACGCGCGGGTCGATGCGCTTGGCCAGCCCGGTCAACACCTTGCCCGGTCCCATCTCGATCTCGAGGGTGACGCCGTCGTTTGCCATCCGCTCTACCGTCTCGGTCCAACGGACCGGGCTGAACAGCTGACGCACCAGGGCTTGCTTGATGGCGGCCGGATCCTGTTCACAGGAGACGTCGACATTATTGATGACTGCGATGGTTGGAACCTTGATCTCGATCCCATCCAGCGCGGCGGCCAGTTTTTCGGCGGCGGGTTTCATCAGGGCGCAGTGGGACGGCACTGAGACCGGCAGCGGCAGTGCACGCTTGGCGCCGGACTCTTTCATCAGCACGTTGGCGCGCTCGACCGCTTCCTTGTGACCGGCGATGACCACCTGGCCCGGGGAGTTGAAGTTGACCGGAGAGACCACCTGGCCTTGCGCCGCTTTCTCGCAGTTGGCGGCGATGGCGTCGTTGTCCAGACCGATGATGGCGGCCATGGCACCTGTGCCTTCCGGCACGGCTTCCTGCATGGCCAGACCACGCAGTTCAACCAGCTTGACCGCATCGGCAAACGCCAGGGCACCGCTGCACACCAGGGCGGAATATTCGCCCAGGCTGTGACCGGCCATGACGGCGGGGGTTGCCCCGCCCTGCTGTTGCCACAGGCGCCACAGGGCAACGGATGCAGTCAGCAGTGCCGGCTGGGTGCGCCAGGTCTTGTTCAGATCCTCGGCGGGACCGTTCAGCACCAAGGCACACAGGTCATAACCCAGCACCTGGCTCGCCTCGGCGAAGGTCTCTTTAATCACGGCGTGTTGCTCGGCGAGTTCCGCCAGCATGCCGACGCTCTGGGAGCCTTGTCCCGGGAAGGCAATGGCAAATCGGGTCATCATTGATTCCTTTAAGGTAAGACGAAATCGGTAAGCGGGCGCCCGAGACTCGCGGCGCCGCTTGGTATCAGAGGCGAACCAGCGCCGAACCCCAGGCAAAACCGCCGCCGAAGGCTTCCAGCAATACTAGCTGGCCCGGTTTGATACGGCCGTCACGTACCCCTTCATCGAAGGCGATGGGCACGGAGGCGGCGGAGGTGTTGCCGTGACGATCCAGGGTCAGGATCACCTTGTCGAGCCCCATGCCAAGTTTCTTGGCGGTGGCGTTGATGATACGGAAGTTGGCTTGATGCGGGACCAGCCAGTCCAGCTCGCTCGGATCTATGTTGGCGGCAGCCAGGGTTTCGGTCACGATCTCGCTCAGGCGCGTCACCGCGACCTTAAAGACATCGTTGCCCTTCATATACATGTAGGCTTCGAGCTCGGCACCCGGCATGCCACGACGAGGCTGCGGCAACTTGAGCAGTTCGCCATAACGGCCGTCGGCATGCAGGTGGGTGGAGAGGATACCCGGGGTCTCGCTTGCCCCGATCACCACGGCACCGGCCCCATCCCCGAACAGTATGATGGTGCCCCTGTCTTCCGGATCGCACATGCGAGAGAGCACGTCGGCACCGACCACCAGGACGTGGCGAGCGGCGCCGGACTTGACGAACTGATCGGCAATGGAGAGCGCATAGGTGAAACCGGCGCAGGCAGCCGCCACGTCAAAGGCCGGGATCCCCGGTACCTCGAGCAGCCCCTGCAGTTCGCAGGCAGCGGCAGGGAAGGCGTTCTCGGCGCTGGTGGTCGCCAGCACTATCATGTCCAGATCGGCAGCGGTCAGGCCCGCGGCATCCAGCGCCCGCAAGGCCGCCTGATGAGACAGGGTGGCGACGCTCTCGTCGCTCCCGGCGATGCGGCGTTCACGGATCCCGGTACGTTCCACGATCCACTCGTCACTGGTTTCAACCATCTGCTCAAGATCGGCGTTGGTACGAACCGAACTCGGCAGATAACTGCCAGTACCCAGAATTTTGCTATGCATAGAGTTTTATAAATCCCTGTCGGAAAAGACAGATTCAAGGCGATCTGCAATTTGCAATGGAAGTTGGTGTTTGGCTTCTTGTGCGGCCAGCAGAATCGCATGACACAGAGCGCGGCGCTCGGCCCGCCCATGGCTTTTTACCACAATGCCGCGCAATCCTAACAGACTCGCGCCATTATACTGGTCGGGGTTCAGATAAGAAAAACGCCGTTTGAACATAAATCCGGCGAGTCGACCAAGAAAACTGCGTTTTTTGCGAGGATATCCGGCCAGTTCGGCCATCATCCGCACCACGCCCTCGGCGGTCTTGAGCGCCACATTGCCGACGAAACCGTCACAGACGATGACGTCGCTGTCACCGCTGAAGATCCTGTCCCCCTCGATGAAACCGACAAAATTGAGCGCGGCGCACTGGCGCAACAACTCGGCGCTGTGGCGTACCAGGTCGTTGCCCTTGATCTCCTCCTCCCCCACGTTGAGCAGCGCCACCCGGGGGGACGCTATCCCCTCGACCTGCTCGGCCACCACTGAGCCCATCACCGCAAATTGCAGCAAGGTGTCCGCATCGCAGCTCACGTTCGCCCCCAGATCCAGCATCACGGTACGCTTGCCGCTCAGTGTCGGCAGCGCCTTGATGAGGGCGGGTCTGTCGACCCCCGGCAGGGATTTGAGCACGCATTTGGCCATGGCCATCAGGGCGCCGGTATTGCCGGCACTGACGCAGGCATCGGCCTCACCGGCTTTCACCAGATTGAGCACAACCCGCATGGAGGAGTCTTTCAGGGTACGCAGCGCCACGATCGGCTTTTCGCCCATGCCCACGACCTGGGATGCATGTAAGAGACGAACGCGGGGATGAGTCAGCAAGCCATGTTGCTGCAACAGAGGTGCGATCAGGTGTTGGTCACCGACCAGAACAAGATTTAGTTGAGGCAGAAGAGACAGTGCCTGCACGGCGGCAGGCACTGTTTCAGAGGGGCCAAAATCTCCCCCCATTATGTCTAGCGCGACAGTTTGCGTAGACAAAGGCAATCCTTAAGCGATTACCTTTTTACCGCGGTAGAAACCATCGGCAGTCACGTGGTGACGACGATGAATTTCGCCACTGGTCTGATCAACAGTCAGGGCTGCAGTGGTCAGCGCATCGTGGGAACGACGCATGCCACGCTTGGCGCGGGTTTTACGGTTCTGTTGTACGGCCATGGTAGGCTAACTCCTAAAATTCACTTACGTTTGAGCTCTTCAAGAACTGCAAAGGGATTCGGCCGCTCATCAGCAGGCTCGATGTCACCCCAAGTCATTTCCATGTTTCCTCTGGGGCAGACATCCATGGGATGCATGGCCACCTGAGGCAACGAGAGGATGAGTTCATCCTCCAGGATTTGATGAAGATCTATCTCGCCGTTTTCGTCCAACTCAATGGGCTCATAAGCTTCCGGCAGCTCTTCCTCGTTTGTTCTCTCGAACAGCGGAGTGTAAATAAAACTAGCTTCACAAAGGTGCTCGAAAGCCTCTCCACAACGCTGGCAAACCAGGTCAACCTTGGCATGGGCAGTGCCTTTCATAACGGTCAACTTCTGGACATCTTTGCCAAACTGCAGAGTGACGTCCACATCACTTCGCAAGCCTTCGGTTGATGCTTCCAGTCTGGGCATCTGCGACTTTTCCACTATCCCGACATAATCGAGTAGCTTCAAGGCATTACGGACTGGATCAACCTTAACGGGCAACTTCACCTTTTGCATAGGGCGCGAATATTATAGGTCCAACAAGGGATAGTCAAAGGAAAAAGTCCTTACCGCCGATGATTTTACCTGCACAAGCCCCTGCATGCAGTAACTTGTGTTCATCGGTGGCCGATTATGCCATAAATAGCGGGATCCCGCACAGGATCCTGTGCGGACATCCCCCTTGGCCAGGATCTCGGGGTCAGTGAGCAATTTATGCCGTTGCACGCCCCTCCCCCATCAAGTGCCCCCGCTCACCGGACACATGGCTTGGCTGTCCGTTCCCGAGAGCCACCATTGCAGGACTCAGGGCGCGGCAGGGCAGCCCCCGCCACCGAGCAACAGCTGTTGAGGCGCGGCTCCGGGTTGGGCCTCCATCAACCGGCGTATGGCCTGAAAGCTGCCCAGCGCCGCCTTGATGGTCATCGGATTGACCAGCCAGCCCGGCAAATGGCTGCCCGGGTTGGTATAGCTTTCGAGCCTGATCAGGGTGCTGCCATCGGGTTGTGGCAACGCCTCCCAGCGACCGGCACTCTCCCGGATCCGGTACAGACCCGGGCGGGGTGCCAGGGCGTCCGGCTCGGCCCATACCTCCAGCACCAGCGCACAGTCGGCCCGCCTGATCAGATGCGAACGGGTGATGAGCTCCCTGTCCTGCACCGGCCAAGGGGACGCCAAGCGGGTGTAAACCAGATCGTCATCCGGGCCGGATTTTGCCAGCAGCCGCACCTCGCGACTGGATGGCAGCCACTCCCGATGGCGCGCGGTGTCTCTCAGCACGGTCAGCAACGCCATGGGATCCGCCTTGACCCGCATCTCCAGGCGCAAGGCAAGGAAGGGGGATGGTGGGCGGGCCTGGGTCCAGAGCTGTACGCCGCCCTCCCCCTTCTCGGGCTGCCACTCCTGCCCCCAGCTCGCGAGGGAGAGCAGCATCAGGGCCAGCACACCGTATCTTGTCATGTCGCACTCCTGCCGCATCAACTGGGGTTACGCCGTTTTCGGGCCGCCAGCATGCATGTTGCTGTAAACCAACGCCGGCGTGCTGGTGTTCGGGGTAGTTTGCGTGAGCATTCTGCCACAGTTAGAATCAACCAATTGATTTATAAATGGATATCATCAACAGATGCACACGCCCCTGATCCTCGCCTCCACTTCCCGTTATCGCAAGGCGCTGCTGGAAAAACTCGGCCTGCCGTTCCAATGTGCCTCCCCCGAGGTCGATGAAGCCCCGCTGGCCGGGGAGTCGGCCGAGGCACTGGTCAGCCGCCTGGCCCATGCCAAGGCGAGCGCCATCGCCCGCCAACATGATCAGGGGTTGATCATAGGCTCGGATCAGGTGTGTGTCTGTGACGGGCGCATCCTCGGCAAGCCGGGCACAGTGGATAACGCGGTGGCGCAGCTGATGATGACCCAGGGCAAGAGCGTCACCTTTTATACCGGCCTGTGCGTACTCAATGTCGCAAACGGCCGGGCCGAGCAGCTCGTGGAACCCTTCACAGTGCATTTTCGCTCCCTGGATGAGGCAGCCCTGCGCCGTTATGTGACGGCTGAGCTGCCCCTCGATTGCGCCGGCAGCTTCAAATGTGAGGGTATGGGGATCATGTTGTTCAAGGGGCTGGAAGGGCGGGATCCCAACGCCCTGATCGGCCTGCCCCTCATCGGTCTGATCGAGCTGCTGGCGCGCCACGGCCTCAATCTGCCTTGAGCCTGAAAAGGCCATAGATACAACAATGGGAGCCTTGGCTCCCATTGTTGTCTTGGTGTTCATCAACTCAGGCGACGACCCGCCCCACCGAATCCATCAGGGTGAAAATGGCGTGTCGGATGCGTTGCATCAGCGTGCCAGCTTGTTCAGGAAGGCATCGAGCTCGGGGGCGAGCGGCGCTTCCACCTGCATCTCGCGATCATCCGCCGGATGGGTGAAGCTCAGCTTCCAGGCGTGCAAGAAGAGGCGCTTGAGCCCCAGGGTCCGCATCTTCTCATCAAAGGCCGCCTCACCGTATTTGTCATCACAGGCGATGGGGTGACCGGCGTGCTGGGTATGAACCCGGATCTGGTGGGTGCGACCTGTGATCGGGCTGCACTCTACCAGGGTGGCTTCGGCAAATTGACGGGCAATCCGGAAACGGGTCTCGGAGGGCTTGCCGTCACTGCTGACCCGCACCACCCGCTCGCCGGATTGCAGATCGTTCTTGCGCAGCGGCGCATTGACCACCTTGACGTGGGACTGCCACTGACCGCGCACCAGCGCCAGGTATTGCTTGCGCATTGTCTTGACCCGCAGCTGCTCGTGCAGGCTGCGCAGGGCACTGCGCTTCTTGGCGACCAGCAGCACGCCGGAAGTGTCGCGGTCGAGTCGGTGCACCAGCTCCAGGAAACGGGCTTCCGGGCGCAGGGCGCGCAGCCCCTCGATGACACCAAAGCTCAAGCCGCTGCCGCCGTGCACCGCCATGCCGGACGGCTTGTTCAGCACTATCATGGCCTCGTCTTCAAACAGGATCTGGCTCTCCAGACGCTGGATGCTGCCGAGGTTGGCAGAGGGCAATTCGTTCTTCTCGGCCACGCGTACGGGGGGCACCCGCACCTCGTCGCCTGCGCAGAGTTTGTATTCCGGTTTGATGCGTTTCTTGTTGACGCGCACCTCTCCTTTGCGAAGGATGCGATAGATCAGGCTCTTGGGGACGCCCTTTAACTGAGTCTTGAGAAAATTGTCGATGCGCTGCCCTTCATGCTCAGCTTCGATGGTGAGCAGCTGCACTTGTTGATGTATCTGTGTCATGGCGCGGATTTTAACACCGCCGGCAGCCCTTGGCTGCATGCTTTGTTAAAAAATGGCGTCTTGCTATAAAAGTGGTTTAAATGGGATAATAAACAAGGTTTTGTCATTGTGTTCAAGCCTTGTACTAAGTGGCCAAAAAGTATGCCACCCAATCCCGAAACACCGTGTATACAAGAACATGACGGTTCCCGGGTGCGAGGTACAACGCATGGAGAACGCAAACAGAACCGATTTAATTGTCTCCACACCGGTATCCTTAATTCATGCCTTCTCGAGAAGGCTGAACCAGAGTGCCCTTAGTTTGCGCCTCATGCATGTCCCAACCGGGAGGTTGCCCAAGCATGCTGAAGACCCGAGGCCGGCACCGGCAGGATCCTGTGGAGGAATCAAAATGACAAAATAATGAGAACTCAATGAAAAGAATGCTAATCAACGCGACTCAGGAAGAGGAGTTGCGCGTAGCGCTGGTTGACGGACAACAGCTCTACGATTTGGATATTGAAAGTCCGGGACACGAGCAGAAGAAAGCGAACATTTACAAGGGTAAAATCACCCGCGTAGAACCCAGTCTTGAAGCTGCTTTTGTTGACTATGGCGCCGAGCGCCACGGTTTCCTGCCGTTAAAGGAAATCGCCCGCAATTATTTCCCCTCCGGTTACTCCTATCAGGGTCGTCCCAACATCAAAGAAGTGGTCCGCGAAGGCCAGGAAGTGATCGTCCAGATTGACAAGGAAGAGCGTGGCACCAAGGGTGCGGCCCTCACCACCTTCATCAGTCTGGCCGGCAGCTACCTGGTGCTGATGCCGAACAACCCCCGTGCTGGCGGCATTTCCCGTCGTATCGAGGGTGACGAGCGGACCGAGTTGAAAGAAGCCCTGAGCGGACTGACAGTGCCAGACGGCATGGGCCTCATCGTGCGTACCGCCGGTGTGGGCAAATCCCCGGAAGAGCTGGAATGGGATCTTAACGTCCTGCTCAACCACTGGGACTCCATCCACAAGGCATCACAGAATCGCTCCGCGCCCGTGCTCATCCACCAGGAGAGCAACGTCATAGTGCGCGCCATTCGTGACTATCTGCGTCGCGATGTGGGCGAGATCCTGATCGACAATCCGGTCATCTTCGAGCGTGCCAAGTCGCACATCGAGCTGGTTCGCCCCGATTTCCTCAATCGAGTGAAGCTGTACAAGGGTGATGTCGCCCTGTTCAACCACTTCCAGATCGAGAGCCAAATCGAGTCTGCCTTCCAGCGTGAAGTGCGCCTGCCCTCCGGCGGCAGCATCGTCATCGATCCGACCGAAGCGCTGACCTCCATCGATATCAACTCCTCCCGCGCCACCAAGGGCGGCGATATCGAAGAGACGGCGCTGCAGACCAACCTGGAAGCAGCCGACGAAATTGCCCGTCAATTGCGTCTGCGCGATCTGGGTGGCCTGATTGTCATCGACTTCATCGACATGACCCCGGTTCGCCATCAGCGCGAAGTGGAAAACCGTCTGCGTGAAGCTGTCCATCAGGACAGGGCTCGCATCCAGCTGGGCCGGATCTCCCGTTTCGGTCTGCTGGAGATGTCTCGCCAGCGTCTGCGTCCCTCCCTCAACGAGTCCAGCAGCCACATCTGCCCCCGTTGCCAGGGTCAGGGTGTCATCCGTGACAATGAATCTCTCGCCCTGTCCATCCTGCGTCTCATCGAAGAAGAGGCCATGAAGGACAACACTGAGCAGGTTCACGGCCAGGTGCCGGTCGATGTTGCCGCCTATCTGCTTAACGAGAAGCGTGCCTCCATCGCCAGTCTGGAACAGCGCAATGATGTCCGTGTTTACATCATTCCGAACCAGCATCTGGAAACCCCGCACTACGAAGTGACCCGCATCCGTCAGAACGAGATCCCGGAAGCGGCCAGCTACGAGTTGAAAACCGAGATTGCCAAGCCGGTCTACCAGCCCAAGCAAGCTCAGGTCATCGAGCGTGAGCAGCCGCTGCTGCAAGGCTTCGTCCAGGCGCCTCAACCGGCTGCCCCTGTTGCCGCCCCGGCCCCCGTCGCAGCACCAGCACCGGTCGTCGCCGAAGCGGGTCTGTTTGGCAAGTTGTTCAAGGCCATCTCCGGTCTGTTCGGCTCAGACGCAGCCCCGGCTGAAGCGAAAGCCGCTGCCGAGAAGCCGGCCGCACAACGGGAAGCGCGCAAGGATGAGGGTCACCGTCATCAACGTGACGAAACCCGCAGCCGTGGCCAGCGTGGTCGTCGCGACGACAACCGCAGCAACCGCAACCCGGCCGACGCCGGCGAGAAGCGTGAAGGCGCAGCCAACCGCGAGGGTGGCGAGAGCCGCAACCGTCGTCCGCGTAAAGAGCGCGAGCCCCGTCAGGAGCGTGAACCCCGTGGTGAAGTGCGCAGCGAACAGCGCATGGAACGTGAGCCCCGCGAAGCACGCAACGAGCCGCGTGCGGACCGCGAACCCCGTGAGCCCCGTCAGGAACGTGAACCCCGCGCCCCGCGCCCGGCTCGCGAACCCCGTGCTCCGCGCGAGCCCCGTGCCGAGGTCGTGGTTGAAGCGGTAGAAACCGTCGAGACTGCCGCCGTCAGCGCCGAGCCGCGTCAGGAAAAAGAGCAGAAAGTGGCCGAGCGCCGCGAACGTCGCCAGCTGCGCAAGCAGGTTCGGGTCGATGTCGCCGCCACCGACACCCCTGCCCTGCCGGTAGACGAGCAGGCCCATGATCTGGTCGAGACTGCGGCCGTGGTCGGTGAGCAAGAGGAGCAGACCGAAGGTCAGCGCCGCTCTCGCCGTACTCCGCGCAGTCAGCGGATCGAAGGCCAGCGTCGCAAGCGCATCAACGAAGATGCCCGTGGCCAGCGTGATGATGAACCTCAGGCCGAAGTGCAACTGACCACAGCCGCTCAGGCGGATGCTGCTCAGGTTAAGGTGGAAGAGCCCGCCGTGCCTGTCATCACCATCCCGAGTGCCGAGGCCGTTGCCGCCGCGCTGCAAGCCTCTGCCGCCCTGACCGAGCACGTGGTCGCCGAAGCCGTGGCCGAAGAGGCCCATGAGCAGGCTCAAGCGGCTGTGGCCGAGGTAGCCGCCCCTGTGGTTGCCGAGGTGGTTGAAGCACCTGTTGCAATCGAAGCGGCTCCTGCCGTCGTCGAGCCGGCCCCGGTAGCCATCGACGCAGCTCCTGTCGCTGCCGAGCCGGTAGCCGAGGTTGTTATCGAGGAAGCTCCGGTCGTGGTCGAGGCCAGCATCGCTGACCAGGCTGTGGTCGAAGCCGCCCCCGTTGTGGTGGAGCCGGCTCCTGCCCCGCAAGCCGAGGAAGTGATTCCTGCCGCCGAGCCTGTCGCCCCTGTGGTTGCACAGCCCGAGCCTGTCGTCGCCCCGGCCACCAAACAGGTTGCCAAAGGCGCTGGCGTACTGGCCCGTGCCCGCAAGGCTTCTGCGCCCATGGCAACGCCGGCAGCAGTGCCCGCCCCGGCCCCCCGTGAGCCGGTTGAGCAGGCCCCGCTGGAGCGTAGCGAAGTCGCGAGCTCAGGCCGCCACGGTGGCAGCACTGCCGCCGTCAATGTAGCAACCAGCCCGGCGGGTCGTCCCTGATCCCCTAGCTTGTCTGGTCTGATAAAAGAGCCACACCTTGTGTGGCTCTTTTTTTTTGTCTGACAGTTGGGTCTGCCCCTCAGTCCCCTGTCCGATCCCCTTCCTCTTCTTCCTCATCTGCAGGGACATAAACGGCATGCCCAAGGCAGACTAGGGAGCCGGCCCTCTCTGCCGGCCTCCCCCTCGTCTCTTGCCCTGCGGCAACCAAGACCCTAGGGACCATGCCTGGGAGCGTCGCCCTTGCTCCCGCCCCCATACAGGCCCTCTTGCTTATCGTGAAAAGCTCAGCCCGTCACGGGACAAACAAGGCGTCCGTAACACGGCCAGGGATCATGGCCAGTCACACCGGCGCTGCGTCATGAGCGGCTGGATTCAAGGAATGAAGGGCGAGAGCTGAAGCCCTGATGAGAGGGTGAGACGATGGCTTAGTAGCCTCTGACCCCTGACAGGCGAGATGGGCTGCGGCCACACACTTCTGCTGACAAGGGGTTTGAATGAGGGAGATGCAGACTGGCAGGGAACTATCAGTGAATGAGCATTCTTGTTTGATGGCATATAAGGCATGTTTCTACCGGTTGTCGCGCATGACTGCTAGCAGCGGCCTGATCCCAGCCATGAAAAAAGGGCCCGCAGGCCCTTTGTCATTGATGTTATGCGTTGGCTGTCAGCCACCAAACAGATTGTTGCTGATCAGGAAGAGTCCACCGGAGAGCAGCATGGTGAGCGGTAGGGTCAGGACCCAGGCCAGCAAGATGGTCTTGATGGTCTGGCTCTGCAGGCCCGATTTGTTCGCCACCATGGTCCCCGCCACCGCGGAAGAGAGGATATGGGTGGTGGATACCGGCATGCCGGTCATGCTGGCTACCCCGATGGAGGCAGCAGCAGTGATCTGGGCGGCAATGCCCTGGCTATAGGTCATGCCGGAAGAGCCTATCTTCTCGCCCACTGTGTAGACGATACGACGCCAGCCCACCATGGTGCCGCAACCCAGCGCCAGCGCGATGGAGACGATGACCCAGGTCGGCGCGTATTCGGCCGTGGCGGTCAGGTCCTTGCGCCATTTGGCGAGATCGGTCAGCTCCTTGGCCGGCAGCGGCAGCTTGGAGACCTTGCGGGCAGTGTCGTCGATACAGAGCAGCAGACGACGCACCTCGCGGCGATCGGTCAGGCTCATCTGCTCGTAGGTACGCACCTGGCCCAGACGGTTGTCCAGGGTGGCCATGGCCTCGAGGGCCTCACCAGCCTCGCAATGAGTCATCAACTCTTCCTGGGCATGGGCAGGAACGCTGAAGTTCACGACAGTGGACACCTGCTCCTGGTTGCGCTGGTAGATCTCCATGATGCGCTGGTTGGCATCCTGGGTTCTGTCCAGATCGTAGGAGCGGCTGTTCATGTCCAGTGCGAAGTAGGCGGGCGCCATGCAGATCAGCACCAGCATCACCAGACCTATGCCCTTCTGGCCATCGTTGGAGCCGTGCACGAAGCTCACCCCCATGGCAGAACAAATCAAGGTCACACGAGCCCAGAACGGCGGATGCTTCTTGCCGTCCACCAGCAGTCGCTCTTCCGGAGTTTTGTGGATCTTGCTGCCAAGCCAGACTCGCTTCATCGCGAACAGCAGCAAGGCGGCAATGATGAAGCCCACGGTGGGAGAGATGATGAGGGAGAGCATGATGTCGATGGCTTTGCCGACGTTGATGCCCTCATTCAGAGGTTGATCGCTGATCAGGGCATAGGCACCGCCTACCCCCAGAATGGAGCCGATCAGCGTGTGAGAGCTGGACGCCGGGATGCCGAAGTACCAGGTTCCCAGGTTCCAGACAATGGCTGAAAACAGCAGGGAGAACACCATGATCAGACCCTGGGTCGAATCCATGCCGAGCAGCAGATCGATGGGCAACAGATGGACAATGGCATAGGCCACCCCCAATCCCCCCATCATGACCCCGGCAAAGTTGAACAGGCCGGAAGCCACTACCGCGGTGTGCGCGGGCATGGCCTTGGTATAGATAACCGTTGCTACCGCGTTGGCGGTATCGTGAAAGCCATTGATGAACTCATAGGCCAGCACAAAAAAAACGGCCAATACCAAACCTATTGACCACCACAAACCCAAACCACTAAACATTTCAAACATAAAAACGAACCTGTTTATGAGTTGCGGCGGATTATGCCAGAAGGCTCGGTGCGCCATACCCGTTGTTGAAATATTTCAGTAAGAAAAAAAAAGGGCTTTCCGTCAGAAAATGTCTTAGGCCCTGCTGGAATGGGACTTGTCATGGATTAATTAAAGCCCGTTTACACCTCATGGGTAGGTGTCAATCAACACCAAGCACCCCTCAACTCACCGCCAAGTTGGCGATTTTACACGCGTTTTACCATCAGGTTCCCACCTCACTGGCCGCCTTACTGCACGCTCCCTCCCCTTCGCAGAAAAGCAAAAGGGTGCCGAAGCACCCTCTATATAAGCAGCATGAAGGCGGACATCAGTCCTGGTTGATGCGGCTGGCCACCGCACCTTGCTGGCTCTTGTACTTGGCGTTTTCCCGCTTGTTGTAGGGGCGGGCCGCGGCGCCGGAGAGCATCTCGAAGTTCAGCGCCCCTATCTTCATCTTGGGGCGCAGCGCCAGCGGCAGTTTGCCGCCGTTGTAGAACTCCAGCACGATGCGACCGGACCAGCCCGGATCGATGCGGTGCGCGGTCACGTGCACCATGAGGCCGAGCCGTGCCAGGGAGGAGCGCCCGTCCAGCCAGCCGACGATGTCCGCAGGCAGGGTCACGGACTCGTAGGTCACCGCCAGCGCCAGTTGACCCGGGTGCAGATAGAAGGCTTCGCCGTCCGGGATGTGGATCTCGTCGCTCATTACCCGATCGATGGCATCGGCCATCTCGCTGCTCGGACCGCTCAGATCGATATAGGGGGCGGTATGATCGCGAAACACGCGAAACTCGTTGCCGAGCAGCACATCGACGCTGACGCCACTGATCCGCTCAACACCGGGCCTCGGCTCAATGACGATCTTGCCTTCATCCAGATGGCGTTCGATATCGGTATCACAAAGACGCATTCGGCGACTCTCCTGACAAAAGTTTCATTTAAAAAAGCCGGGCATCACCCGGCTTGTTTCATATCAACCAATCAACATGTGGCGGATGCGCGCCTTGAGCATGTCGATGGCGATGCGGTTCTTGCCGCCACGGGGCACTATCACGTCTGCATACTGCTTGGACGGGTCGATGAACTGCATGAACATGGGGCGAACCGTCTTCTGATACTGCTTGAGGACGGAGTCCATGGTGCGGCCACGCTCTTGCACATCACGCACCAGACGGCGCAGCAGACAGATGTCCAGCGGGGTATCCATGAAGATGGAGGCATCCATCAGCTCACGCAGACGACTGTCGGTCAGCAGCAGTATGCCTTCCAGAATGATGACCCGGCGCGGCGCGAAGGCGGTGACTTCGCTCAAGCGCGTGTGTTCGGTATAGGAGTACTGGGGGATATTGACGGCATCCCCTTGCACCAGCTGGGTCAGATGCTGCACCAGCAGATCGTGATCCAGGGCATTGGGATGGTCATAGTTGGTCTTGACCCGCTCTTCCATGGTCAGGTGGGTCTGATCACGGTAGTAGCAATCCTCGGTGATCACACCAATCTGACCTGCGCCCAGCTCGGCCACCAGCTCTTCGTAGATGGTTTGAGCGATAAGACTCTTGCCGGATGCGGACGCACCAGCAATACCGATGATCACACACGAATGTTGAGTATCAGACATTGAAAATACCTAAAGAGAAGAGCACTGGGGATTGTTTAAACCGATCCATTATATAAAAAAGGGTGGTTCATGCCCACCCTAAATCTGTTGCAACCGGCCGACAGCCGATTATTCGTCCAGCGCCACCGTGTAGAGCGGGGTCGCAATCGGTTTACCGCTGAAATAGAGCTCGGCCCCCACCCGACGGGCCAGTTTCAGATAGGCCTCGGCCAGTCCTCCTTCCGGTGATCCGAACACGGTGGGACAGCCATCGTCCATGTGCTGGCGGATGTCGATGTGCAGCGGCAACTGACCAAGCAGTGCCACTTGATACTGCTCTGCCATCTTCTTGCCGCCGCCGGTACCGAACAGCGCCTCGTGATGACCGCAGGCACTGCAGACGTGATAACTCATGTTCTCGACGATGCCGAGCACGGGCACATTGACCTTGTTGAACATGGCGATCCCCTTGCGGGCATCCGCCAGCGCCACATCCTGCGGTGTGGTGACGATCAGGGCGGCCGTGGTCGGCACCTGCTGGGCCAGGGTGAGCTGGATGTCCCCTGTGCCTGGGGGCATGTCCACCACCAGGTAATCCACCTCTCCCCAGCGAGTCTCATGGAGGATCTGCGCCAGCGCCTTGCTCGCCATGGGGCCGCGCCAGATGGTGGCATCCTGCTCCGCCACCAGGTAGCCGATGCTGTTGGTCTTGAGACCACAGGCCATGACAGGCTCCATCAACTTGCCATCCAGGCTGTGGGGGCGCTCCTTGAGAGTCCCCATCATGGTCGGGATCGAGGGGCCATAGATGTCCGCATCCAGAATAGCGACCCGCGCCCCCTCCTTTTGCAGGGCCAGCGCCAGGTTGACGGCCGTGGTGGACTTGCCCACCCCACCCTTGCCGGAGGCCACCACCAGGATGTTGCGAATGCCCTGTACCGCCGCCAGTTGCTGGGCGCGAGGCATACTCGCCACCTCGATGTCGCACTGCCAGTCGACGATGGCGGCCCCCGTGGCGGCCCTGATATGGGCATCGAAGGCTTCTTTCATCTGTTCAAACAGGGTCTGGCCGGCAAAGGGCAGCACCAGCTTGATGGTCAGGGTCTGCCCATGCTGCTCGATGGCACGCACAAAACCGGCCGCCACCAGATCCTGGCCCCATCCAGCCGGCTTAAATTCGGCAAGGATCTGTTTTACTGAATCAATCACCATTAACTCCCCATTATGTTGTCGTTATCCTGAGGTGAAGGGTTACCGCACACAAATCAGTGGCTTGCCGACGTTCTCATCATGCCGTCCGCTGCGGGCCTGCGGGCCACAACCCTAGGCAGGCCGCCCCCAATTCGGGTAACATGCTCGGCACTGTATCATCCCAACAGGCACATCAAGAACGTATTATGGCAACTGATCCTCGTAGAATGCTGGTAACCTGCGCCCTCCCCTATGCCAACGGCTCCATCCATCTTGGCCACATGCTGGAACACATCCAGGCCGATATCTGGGTTCGTTATCAGCGAATGCGTGGCCATCAGGTGCATTTCGTCTGTGCCGATGACGCGCACGGTACCCCCATCATGCTCAAGGCGCAGCAGATGGGGATCACTCCCGAGGAGATGATCGCTGCCGTATCACAGGAGCATCAGGGAGATTTTGCCGGCTTCAACATCAGCTTCGACAACTATCACTCGACCCACAGCGACGAGAACCGCGAGCTGGCCGGGCTTATCTATGGCCGCCTCAAAGAGTCCGGCAAGATAAAAATCCGCACCATCTCCCAGCTGTTCGATCCGGAAAAGTCCATGTTCCTGCCGGACCGCTTCGTCAAGGGTACCTGCCCCAAGTGCAAGTCCCCGGAGCAATACGGTGACAACTGCGACGCTTGCGGCGCGACCTACAGCCCGACCGAGCTGATCGATCCGAAATCCGCCGTCTCGGGTGCGACCCCGGTGATGAAGGACTCCGAGCACTTCTTCTTCGATCTGCCGCAGTTTGAAAAATGGCTCTCTGAGTGGGTGCGCGGCTCAGGCGCCATCCAGGAAGAGATGGCCAACAAGATGCAAGAGTGGTTCGAATCCGGCCTGCAGCAGTGGGACATCACCCGCGACGCCCCCTACTTCGGCTTCGAGATCCCGGGCGCCCCGGGCAAGTACTTCTACGTCTGGCTGGATGCCCCCATCGGCTATATGGCGTCCTTCAAGAATCTGTGCGACAAGCGCGGTGACATCGACTTCGACAGCTACTGGAAGGCGGACTCCGAGGCGGAGCTCTATCACTTCATCGGCAAGGACATCGCCTACTTCCACTGCCTGTTCTGGCCGGCCATGCTGGAAGGGGCAGGTTTCCGCAAGCCGACCAAGGTCAACGTGCACGGCTATGTGACCGTCAACGGCGCCAAGATGTCCAAGTCCAAGGGCACCTTCATCAAGGCCTCCACCTACTTGAAGCACCTGGATCCCGAGTGCCTGCGTTACTACTACGCCGCCAAGCTCAACAGCCGCATCGACGATCTGGACTTGAACCTCGAAGACTTCGTCTCCCGGGTCAATGCCGACGTGGTCAACAAGCTGGTCAATCTGGCCTCCCGCAATGCCGGCTTTATCGCCAAGCGTTTCGACGGCAAGCTGGCCGACAGCTGCAGCGAACCCGAGCTCTACGCCGAGTTCGCAAGCGCCCGCGCCTCCATCGCCGATGCCTACGAGGCTCGTGAGTTCAGCCGCGCCATTCGCGAGATCATGGCGCTCGCCGACAAGGCCAACCGCTATGTGGATGACAAGGCTCCCTGGGTCATCGCCAAGCAGGAAGGGGCGGATGCGCAGTTGCAGGACGTCTGTTCCGTCGGCATCAACCTGTTCCGGGTGCTGATGGCCTACTTGAAGCCCGTCATGCCGCACCTGGCCGAGCGCGCCGAAGCCTTCCTGGGTGAGACCCTCTCCTGGGATGGCGTGGCCCAGCCGCTGACTAACCACCAGCTGGCCCCCTTCAAGGCGCTCTTCTCCCGCATCGAGCCCGCCAAGGTGGAAGCCATGGTGGAAGCATCCAAGGAAGATCTGGCCAAGGAGCAGGCGCCAAAAGCGACTGGCCCGCTGGCAGACGACCCCATCAGCGAAACCATCAGCTACGAGGATTTTGCCAAGATTGATCTGCGGGTGGCCCTCATCAAGAAGGCAGAAGCGGTGCCGGAAGCCGAGAAGCTGCTGAAACTTCAGCTCGACATCGGCGGTGAGACCCGTCAGGTGTTCGCCGGCATCAAGTCCGCCTACAACCCGGAAGATCTGGAAGGCAAGCTGACCGTGATGGTGGCCAACCTGGCCCCGCGCAAGATGCGCTTTGGCATGTCCGAAGGCATGGTGCTGGCCGCAGGCCCGGGCGGCAAGGATCTCTGGATCCTGGAGCCCCAGGAAGGCGCCCAGCCAGGCATGCGCGTCAAGTAAGCGCAGCCGATACCCAAATGAAAAGAGAGGCCCAGGGCCTCTCTTTTTTATTCCTCTTTCTCCCTAGCCTTGGCGCTGCAACGCCATCCGCAGACCAACAAGCTCCGCCTGCCGGCAGTCCAGCTGGTGCAACTGGCATCGTATCGCCTCCCGCAGGGCGCGCACTTGCTTGTTCCGCCCCGTCTGGCGACGCAGCCGCCTGTGCCATTGCCGGGCGTCCTGCAACTGACCCAACCTGTCCTGCCACTCGATCAGCATGGAGAGCCAGGCCGGATCGCCCTCCCCCTGCCCCACCAGCAGCTCCACCCCATAACGGGTCTGCTTCAGGACCAGCCGCAGCCTGTGCCAGTGACGCAGCCGCAGTCTGTTGCCGGCAGAGTGCTCCAGCCCGGGCTCGGCCAGACAATCCGCCAGACCAAGCGCCAGATGCATCTGATAAAGCGGCGAGGGATTGAAGTCGGCAGGGACCAGCAACAATCGATCCAGCCAGCGCGCCAGTCGCACCGTCAGCATGGGCACCCGGGGGGCGGCCTCAGGGAGGGGCTTGCCGCCAAAGTGCGCCGCATAGACCTGGGCATCCCGCAGGGCGGAGAGTCTGCCCACCGCGCGCATCAGTCGCCGCTCCAGTCCGGGTTCATGGATCAGGGGACGCCAGAGGGCGAGCAGGGCCAGCAGGCGACGAGTCGCAATCCGGTAGCCATGGACCTCCTCCGATCCCGCCCGCTGGCGCAGGGCCAGGGTGGCGGCCCAGTATTGATCCATGAGACGGCGTGCCTGCTCCAGCCCCTTGCCCTGATCCATCATCTGCCAGCCTCCTGCCTGCTCAGTTGGTATGAAAACCGGAGCCCGTGGGGGGCAATGTCCGGGTGCACTCCATTCGGGTCACCGTGGCCGTTCGGGGCCCGTGTTCCAGCCAGCCCAGCATCATCTGCACCTTCTGCTCAGGGCCGGCGATCAGGATCTCCACAGAGCCATCTTCCAGGTTGTAGGCATGCCCCCTCAGCCCCAGCTGCAGTGCCCGCTCCCGGGTGAAGTAACGAAACCCCACCCCCTGTACCTGGCCCCACACCCGCACGACAAACGATTGCTCTCCCATTTATCACACCTTCCCCTTAAGAAATTTTCCCCCAGGGCGATAATGAGCACGACACTCTCTCCCCCTTGCAGGACGCAATACCATTATGAAAGAAGTTAAATTCCGGTGGGTTGACCGTTATCTCATTCACCTCACGATCAGCGAAAAATTCCTCATCACCTTCTGGTGCCCCTTGTTATTCATCGCCTTTCTCACCTGGTACCTGCTGGCAGACGGCCATGATCAGCAGATGCAGATCCGGCTGGATCAACTCAAGCAACGGGTAGAGACCACGGCCCAGCTGATCACCCAGCAGCCCACCCTCACCCTGCCAGCCGAGCTCACCCTGGCGCCTACCGGCAGCACCGGTCTGACCCAGCAGGGGGATCGCTTTCAATATAGTGCCCAGGCCGGCCAGGCCGGTTTCGTCAGCGGCACCCTGGACGCCGGCAACTTTTCCATGTGGGATGGACAGGGGACGACCCTCACCATCATAGCCGTGCTTGCCGCCCTGCTTGCCCTCATCACCCACTATCTGATGACTTTCGTCTCGGGGGCCCTCTACTCCACCAACAAGGCGCTGCAGACGGTGGCGAACGGGGATCTCACCTTCCGCCTCAACTTCTTCCCGGTGCGGGACGAGTTCTCCATCCTCGCTGGCAGCATAGACAGATTCACCGATCGCCAGCACAAGATAGTGCAACTGGTGGAGGAGTCCGCCGAGGCGCTCACCATGGCCGCCGACGAGTTCCGCGAGCACGCCAGTGACGGAGAGACCCTGGCCCGCGCCCAGCGCCAGCACATGGACTCCCTGGCCGCTGCCATGGAGCAGATGTCTGCGGCGATCCGCGAAGTGGCCCGCAACGCCAACGACACCCTGCTGCAGACCCGCCAATCCAGCGAAGAGGCGGCCAACGGCGCCCAGCGGGTGGCTCGCACCATTGCCGCCATCCGTACCCTGGCAGACGAGATAGGCAACGCCTCCGGCGCCGTCGAGCGGCTGACCCACAATGCCAACCGCATCAACGAGGTGGTCAACGTCATCAACGCCATCTCCCAGCAGACCAACCTGCTGGCGCTCAACGCTGCCATCGAGGCCGCCCGGGCCGGCGAGCAGGGCCGCGGCTTTGCCGTGGTGGCCGATGAGGTACGCACCCTCGCCAGCCGCACCCAGCAGGCCACTGTGGAGATCCAGCAGATGATTGAAGAGCTGCAGGCCGGCACAGGGGCGCTTAACGACATCATGGAGAAGACGGTCGGGCGCGCCGCCAGCAGCCAGCAGCTCATCACCGAGGTGGGCCAGGACATCGACAAGCTGAGCAGCCACAGCGACGCCGTGCTGGAGATGAGCACCCAGATCGCCACCTCCAGCGAAGAGCAGAGCTCGGTAGCAGAAGAGATCACCCGCAACCTGGATCAGGTGCGCCACGAGGCCAGCCGGGTGGAAGAGTCCGCCAGCGCCTCGGTGGCTGGCACCACTGGCCTCAAGGCCACCGCCACCGAACTCGGCCAGGCCATGACGGGCCTGCGGATCTGAACGCTCTGAGTTAGGATAGGCCTGCATTCTTTTAACTTGCCCTGAGTCACTCAAATTCCCCGATGTTCCGCATCGGGGAATTTTTTAGCTCCTGCAGCAACCCCAATCCCCAGTATTTTGTTCAACCGCTCGGCCGAGCGTCTTCAGACGCCTTAGTCGTGAATCTTTGGAGATCTTGATCGTGGCTGACCACCTGACTAAGCCCACGTTTTGGATATCGCCTCTCACCAAACGTTACACTAAGGTCACTGTGCCGCGATCAGGCTCACAACCAGAGCAATACCAATGAAGTTAGGGTATTACAGCTTTTTAATCGGCTGAATCAGGACTGCAACAAACTCAGCGCCAATTTGGGGCGGCTATTGGCCTGACTCAATATGCTGGTACTGGCCTGTTGCATGATTCGAGTCCGAACCATGCGCGCAGACTCACTCGCCATGTCGGCATCCCGGATCCGTGAGCGAGCAGCACTCAGGCTTTCATTGCTCGTGCTCAAATAACGCCCCCTCGCCTCCAGTGAGTTGGCCTGAGCCCCAATCTGGGAGCGCTGTGCACCGAGCTGCTTCATCCCTGCATCCAGTGTCCTGATGGCGCGACTGGCGTTGCTCCCGTTCAGTACGTCTATGTTGTCGACCGTATATTTCTGCTTATCTTGAAGGAAAAAGCCGAGGGAGCCCAAGGTGTTACCTTCCATATCAATATTGGAATACTGAGTACCCGATGAGCTGAGCTCAAGTTGTCCAATATAAGTCGTGCTGCTCACATCCGTGAGCAAGGCTGAGAGTGACGGGTTGGCGGAGATAGGTGGAACTGGGGGGGCTGGAGGCGCTGGCTGGGGTGGCTGGGGTGGATGAGTGGTGCCATTTGCCAGGGTAAGACTCCTCCCCTGAGAGCTATTGATGGTGAGCTGATTGTTGGCAGGGTTGTTGTTATATGAACCACTGACGGAGAAACCAAGACCGGCAGATTGTGCAGCCAGGTTGATCCGATGAACGACCTCCGCCATCAGCCAACTATTCTCCGATGTCGGGTTCACAGGATCCCAGCCCGTCATGTCGATGCCGGTTGTCAAATCCACTGTCTGTCCTTCGATATCGATATAGGAAGGAAGAGTGGACAGATCGATGAACGACCTTACTGAAAATGGATGCTGTAGAGCCTCCACCGGGCCCTGATTATTGGGGAAGCTGGTGCTATTGATGTCGGAGACAAAAGCTTCTAGCGTTGGATAGTTCTTGTCAAACGTCACGCCATTGAGCGTGATAGGTTGTGTACCAAGCTGTAAACCATCAATGCTGTGAGCGCCGGGTTTGCTGCTGGCTGGGCTGCGGGACTGCCAGACCACCTCGCCCAGATTTTTGGTCTGTGCATTCAAATCCGTGATGACCATACTTTGGTCAGCGTAAGCCCCGATAGAAAATATCCCTTTATATGTCCCGGCCAATAGATTCTGCCCGGCAAAGGTCGTCTTGGTCGCGATGCGATCCATTTCCAGACGCATCTGCTGGAATTCAGCATTGAGTGCGGCACGGTCATCCGCCGAATTGATGCCACTGCCAGCTTGCAGAGCAAGCGTCCGCATACGCTGCATGAGATTCATCGATTCATCCATTGCTCCATCGGCCACATTGATCACGGAGATGGCATCGTTGACATTGCGAATAGCCCCATTGGTACCATTGATTTCGCTTGTCAGACGATTGCTAATCTGAAGTCCCGCCGCATCATCTGCTGCACTGTTGATACGCAGACCCGAGGATAAACGCTTAAATACAGAGTCAAAAGTACCCGATGCACCACCGAGATTGCGCTGTGCCGTCATCGCAGAAACATTGGTACGAACAGAGAGTGACATTATGTGCCCACCGGAGAAGATAAGATTCAATTTGGTCTTTAAACACTATCGACATCACCATATGAATCTTTATGAAAAACTGACTGACAAGATGAAAAATATTAATAATTTCAGCGTTCCCAAGCACAATGGCCGGCATTGCCACCCTTGCTGGCACCTTGAACGATTCCTTACGCATCTCCCTTGCTATTGACCCCGGATTGTTAACCCTGCAAGCAAACTCTGGCTTAGCGAGGCCGTTGCACATAGAATGTGGCCCCTTTTCTTTCGACCATCTGGCAACTCCCATGAGCGCTTCCATCTATCTCGTCAAAGGCCGCGAAAAATCCCTGCTGCGCCGTCACCCCTGGATCTTCTCCAAAGGGATCGACAAGGTGCAGGGCAACCCCATCGATGGCGATACCGTCGAGATCTACTCAAACGATGGCAAGTGGCTCGCCCGGGGCGCCTGGTCAGGCAGCTCCCAGATCCGTGCCCGGGTCTGGACCTTCGACAAGGATGAAACCGTCGATCTCGACTTCTTCATCCGTCGCCTCAAGTATGCCCAGGAGTCCCGGGACCCGCTGATCAAGCGTCAGGGCCTCACCGGCTATCGCCTCTGCGCCGCCGAATCCGACGGCCTGCCGGGCCTGACCATAGACCGTTACGCCAACTTCCTGGTGTGCCAAATTCTGTCTGCCGGGGCCGAGTTCCAGCGCGAGCTGATAACCCAGGCCCTGCGTACCCTCTACCCCGAGTGCAGCATCTATGAGCGCTCCGACGTGGCGGTACGCAAGAAGGAGGGGCTCAAAGAGCGCACCGGCGTCATCCATGGCGAGACCCCGACCGAGCCTGTGGTGATCGAGGAGAACGGCGGCGTCAAGATCCTGGTGGACATTCGCAACGGCCACAAGACCGGCTTCTATCTGGATCAGCGTGACAACCGCCAGGCCGCCGCCAAGTACACCGAAGGCAAGCGGGTGCTCAACTGCTTCTGCTACACCGGCGGTTTTGGCGTCTACGCCCTCAAGGGCGGCGCCCGTGAGGTGGTCAACGTCGATCTCTCCCAGAATGCCCTGGACATAGCCCGCCAGAACGCCGAGCTCAATGGTCTGGATACCAGCACCACCCAGTTCGTGCGCCACGACGTGTTCAAGCTGCTGCGGGAATACCGCGAGAAGGGCGAGAAGTTCGATGTCATCGTGCTGGATCCGCCCAAGTTTGCCGAGAGCAAGGCCCAGCTGCTGGGTGCCTGCCGCGGCTACAAGGACATCAACATGCTGGCGTTCCAGCTGCTGGCGCCGGGTGGTGTGCTCTTGACCTACTCCTGCTCCGGCCTGATGGAGCAGAGCCTGTTCCAGAAGATAGTGGCCGATGCGGCCCTCGATGCCGGTCGCGATGCCCAGATCCTGGAGCTGCTCTCCCAGGCTTCCGATCACCCCATTGGCACCGCCTACCCGGAAGGCTTCTACCTCAAGGGGCTGGTGGTGCGCGCCCGCTGATCCTGGCGACGACACCAATCTGCATTGCATGAATGTCGCCAATAAAAAGGCCGCCCAACGGGCGGCCTTTTCGTTATCGGTTGTATCAACGACGGGCGATCTCCCTTGCAAGGGCCTGGTCCAGCCGTTGCAACAAGACACCACCAGCATCCTCATCGATCCGCATCACTCCCAACGCCACGGCGTCGCTCGCCGAGAGACGTCCCGCCAGCAAGGCATCAATGGCAGCCTCGCTCAGCAGCACCACCCTGTCACCCTCGACGGGCCCCTGAGTGTGACTCTGCAACAACAGTGTCTGTTTGCCCCTCAACCTGGACCAGAGCCCTGAATCCACCAGCAGAATGGACACATTGCCCGGAATACCAGTCGTTTTCAGACTCGCTCTCAGTTGATTGAGCCACTGGTAGCTGCGGGAAAACCCCTCCTTGCCCATGATGGCGGGGATGGGGTTCAGCTTGTCCGTCGAGATGGCTGCCGAGGTCGCCATTGCGATGTCCAACGAGCCTGGCCAACTGAGCTGGAAGGGATTATCCCAGGCCATGTCGTAGCCGCAAGCCCTGGTCGTGGGGGAAGCCCCCAGGACCAGGGCGCAGAGCAGGAGTCGAGCCAATGGCTTGATCATGGGGTAACGATGTTGAACCAGAACTCGAAGTTGTCCAGATAGCTGAGCACTTCCTTGAGTTTATCGGCATTGCCGTTGATCTTGATGTCCCCTGCAGCCACCGCCTGTTCGAAGGTGGTCTGCTTGAGCAGCAGGTTATTGAGCACATCGCGCGAGAGCGTGATGGTCGCATCGGCCTTCTCGTCCTGGGCATTGGCGGTGTTGTTGAGCACACCATTTTCCAGCTCGATCTTGTACTTCCCTCCTTGATCACCGAAGTCGAAGTTCAGCATTGCATGGGCATTGCCCGCCTTTTCACTGTTCAGACGCACTGCCAGGTAGTCAAAGAACATATCCAGTGACATGGCACGCACCGTATCCGGGCTGGCGGTATTCGGGGTAGCCAGCTTTGTGACACCCCCGCGTAGCTCCTTGGCTCCAGTCAGGTAGAAGTTGCGCCACGGGCCGGATTCGGCCTGATAACCCATTTGTTCGAGGGCATCGGCTTCCAGGGCGCGAGCCGCCTGGTTATCCGGATCGGCAAACACCACTTTGCTCACGACCTGAGCCACCCAGCGATAATTGCCTTGAGCAAAATCCTCTTTCGCTTTTTTCAGGATATTGTCGGCTCCCCCCATGTAATCGACATACTTCTTGGCGGCCTCCACCGGCGGCAGCTCATCCAGGGTGGCCGGGTTACCGTCAAACCAGCCCAGATAGAGCACATAGGTCGCCTTGACGTTGTGGCTGATGGAGCCATAGTAGCCCCGGCTTGACCAGGTGTTGGCCAGGTTGTCCGGCAGCTTGAACTTGGCGGCGATTTCGTCACGGGTATAGCCGTGGTTGATCATTCGCAGGGTTTCATCGTTGATATAGCGATAGAGGTCGCGCTGGGACTTGAGCAGTGTCGTGACCTCCTCGTTCCCCCAGGTAGGCCAGTGGTGCTGGGCGAAGATCACCTCAGCCTTGTCGCCCCACATGGTCAGAGCCTGATTCAGATACTTGGACCAGGGCAGCGGCTCGCGGATCTTGGCGCCACGCAGGGAGTAGGTGTTATGCAGGGTATGGGTGGCATCTTCGGCCGCAGAGATGGCCTTCTTCTCTTCGATGTACCAGAGCATCTCGGCTGGCGCTTCGGAGCCCGGTGCCATCATGAATTCATAGGTCAGGCCATCGATACTCTCTTTCTGACCCGTCTTGGTGATGTAATTCGTTGGCGCAATCAGGGTCACGGTACCGGCGGACGTGGTGGTACCAAGCCCGGCCCCCACCTGCCCCTTGGCATCAGGCGGCAGCAGGTTGCCATACATGTAGCTGGCGCGGCGACTCATGGCGTTGCCTGCCATGATGTTTTCGGCTACGGCCGCCTCCATGAAGCCCTCGGGGGCATAGACCTTGACCTTGCCGGACTTGACGTCCTCTTCATTGACTACCCCTTTGACGCCGCCATAGTGGTCGACGTGGCTGTGGGTGTAGATCACGGCCTTGACCGGTTTGTTGCCGCGATGCTTGTAGTAGAGATCCAGACCAATTTTGGCTGTCTCCGCCGAAATCAAGGGATCCACTATGGTGATGCCATCCTTGCCTTCGATGATGGTCATGTTGGACAGATCGAGGTTGCGCACCTGGTAAATGCCATCCGTGACCTCAAACAGACCACTGATGTTGATCAACTGCGACTGGCGCCAGAGGCTGGGGTTGACGCTATCGGGTGCTTTGTCCCCCTCCTTGATGAAAGCGTATTTGGTCGGATCCCAGATCACATTGCCTTGCTCGCCCTTGATCACTGCATCTGGTAGCGCGGCGATAAAGCCTTTGTGGGCATTGGTGAAATCTGTCTTGTTGGCGAAAGGGAGCTGCTTGTAGAGGGCATCATTGGCCGCTTTGGTCGCTGTCGTCGCCTCTTTGGGGCTCTCTTGAGCAAAGCCTGGCATGGCCACGGTGACGAGCATACCCGCCAATGCAACACTCTTGGCAATCTGGGTCAGTCTCATGCATGAATCCTCAATTGATTAACCTGTTTGTTGATCGTACCAATACGAGTTGGTAACGAAATGATAACTGCTCAACCAATATAGTGGACTGGAATCGAATGACAACCCTTTGTTTCCGTTAACTTATCGTTGAATCAATCAATGGGCGTACCCCTGTGATCACGCCGGCCCCACGTCGCCCATGAGCAAGGCTCATCTCAGTCACGGGGCGGTGCCCCCAGGGGGAAGTAGTGGCGATAGGGCCGTGCCTCATCCACCACCCGGACTATGGAGGGGTGGCCCAGCAGACGGGCGCGGTAGGCACACAGCCTGGTGAGTGAGTGCGGGATTTCATGGGCCCAGTCGGCATAGAAGAGCGAGGGGGCGGCGGCGCAATCGGCCAGGGTGAACGCCTCCCCTGCCGCCCAGGTGCGTCCGGCGAGGCGCTGGTCCAGCCAGGGGTAGATCTTGTCCAGCAGCTCCCGGGCCTGGGCGACGCCGTAGCCATCGTGATCCCCCGCCGGGCGCATCCTGTCCAGCACCACCTTCTGCATGGGCGTCATCACATAGTTGTCGAACAGGCGATCGAGCATGTGAACCTCGATCCCCGCCTCCCTCTCAGGCACCAGACAATGGGGGCCGGGATGCGCCCATTGGAGATATTCGATGATGGTACTGCTCTCTATCAGGGTGCGCCCCTGATCCACCAGCACAGGAAAGCGCTTGAGGGGCCAGAGGCTGGCGAGTTCGGCCTTCACCGTTGCCGCCTCCAGGTTGAGGTAATCGAAGGGGACGTCATTCTCGTAGAGGGCGATCAGTACCTTCTGGCTGTAGGACGAAAAGGGATGGGCATAGAGTTTCATCGGGATCACTCCTTGTGTGGGTGGCACCCTGCCAGTCTATTCCCATCTGGCCTCCTTTGCCGCCGGGGCCACCCACAGTCCCGATAAGGCTGGAGTCCCCTGGCCCTCTTGCCGTCAATGGGGTTCGGAATCCTCACGCTCTTTGTGGCATAATGCGCCGTCCCGTGACTCCGTTGGCGCGACCCTGGGGGCCAGACTCTCAATGCCACCCGGCACGCCCTGCCGGCCCGCCGCCCATCCGGATCACCCGTCTCTGGTGGACCCTTCACACAGGTCACACCGTTATCGCGCCGCGTCACGCGCGCCGACATGAGTTTGAACCAAGAGGGGTAAGCATGTCTTCCATTCGTCTGACCCAGTACAGCCACGGCGCTGGCTGTGGGTGCAAAATCTCCCCCAAGGTGCTCGACACCATTTTGAAGAGCCAGATCCCGGGCTTTGACGATCCGACCCTGATCGTCGGCAACAGCAGCAAGGATGACGCCGCCGTGGTGGACATCGGCAACGGTCAGGGCATAGTCTCCACCACCGACTTCTTCATGCCCATCGTCGACGATCCCTTCACCTTCGGTCGCATCGCCGCCACCAACGCCATCAGCGACATCTACGCCATGGGCGGCAAACCCATAGTCGCCATCGCCATCCTCGGCTGGCCCATCAACACGCTGGCGCCTGAAGTGGCCCAGCAGGTGATCGACGGCGGTCGTCAGGTGTGCCACGAGGCGGGCATCTCGCTCGCCGGTGGCCACAGTATCGATGCCCCCGAGCCCATCTTCGGCCTCGCGGTGACCGGCATAGTGCCGCTCGATGCCATCAAGCAGAACGACACCGCCAAGGTGGGTGATGTGCTCTATCTCACCAAGCCCCTTGGCATCGGCATCCTCACCACGGCCCAGAAGAAGGGCAAGCTCAAGCCCGAGCACGAGCAGCTGGCTCCCGAGGCCATGTGCACCCTCAACAAGATTGGCCAGCAGTTTGCGGCCCTGCCCGGCGTGCATGCCATGACGGACGTCACCGGCTTCGGGCTGGCGGGCCACCTGCTGGAGATGTGCGAAGGCTCAGGGGTGTGTGCCCGCCTCGACTTCAAGGCGCTGCCCCTGCTGGACGAGGTGGATCACTACCTGTCCGAGGGCTGCGTGCCGGGCGGTACCCTGCGCAACCACGACTCCTACGGCCACAAGCTCGATGCCATGAGTGATCGCACCCGCAACATACTGTGCGATCCCCAGACCAGTGGCGGCCTGCTGGTGGCCGTCGGCCAGGAAACCGAGGCCGAATTCCTCGCCATTGCCGAGCAGGCCGGGTTGAGCCTCTCCCCCATTGGCCGCTTGCAGGCACTGGATGGCGCGCGCTTTATCGAGGTCATCCAATGAGTGCACTGCGGTTTGTTGCCAAGACGGCACCGGCCTGCCGGGGGAATGCGCGATGAGTGAGCTGCCACTGGCCAGGGATCTCGCCGCCATCTTCCTGGAGGATGTGCCCCTCATCGATCTGCGCGCCCCCGTCGAATTCCAGGAAGGGGCCTTTCCCAACGCCGTCAGCCTGCCGCTGATGACGGATGACGAACGCGCCCAGGTGGGCACCTGTTACAAGCAGCAGGGTCAGGCGGCGGCCATTGAACTCGGCCACAAGCTGGTAGGGGGCGCCGTGCGCGCCGCGCGTATCGAAGGATGGCTGGCGCAGTTGCGCCAGCAGCCAGATGCCCTGCTCTACTGTTTTCGCGGCGGCCTGCGCTCGCAGACGGTGCAGCAGTGGCTGTCCGAGGCGGGGGTCATCCGCCCCCGGGTGGCCGGCGGCTACAAGGAGCTGCGCCGCTTTCTCATCGATACCCAGGAGAGCGCCAGCGCCCAGTGCCACTGGCACGTGCTGACCGGCATGACAGGCTCCGGCAAGACCCACATGCTGGCCAACATTGCCCAGTCGGTGGATCTGGAAGGGCACGCCCATCACAGGGGATCCTCCTTTGGCCAGTTGCCGGGAGGCCAGCCCAGCAACATCAACTTCGAGAACCGGCTGGCCATAGAGCTGCTCAAGCGCCGCCACCAGGGCGAACACGCCTTCGTGGTGGAAGACGAAAGCCGCCTCATCGGTCGCTGCGCCCTGCCTCTTAACCTCTATGAGGCCATGTGCCAGGCCCCCCTGGTGGTGGTTGAGGTGCCCCAGGAGGAGCGAGCCGAGCAGATCCGGGTGGATTACGTGCAGGATCTCTGGCAACGCTACCTGGAGATGTATGGCGCTGAGGACGGCTGGCCGCTGTTTGCCGGCTACCTGACCGATGCCCTGGCCCGGCTCAAGCGCCGCCTCGGGGACAAGGATCACCGGGAGCTGGATGGCTTGATGCAGGCCGCCCTCCAGGAGCAGGCCAGCACGGGGGATACGGCGCTGCACCTCGCCTGGATCCGCCTGCTGCTGACCCGCTACTATGACCCCATGTACCTCTATCAGCTGAACAACAAACGCGAGCGGATCCAGTTTCGCGGTGACAAGCAGGCCTGCCTCGCCTACTTCGCCGAGCAGCACGCCCGTCAGACCCCTCAGGAGAGTCCCACATGTTGAAGTTCGAGGTGATCCCGGTCACCCCTTTCGCCCAGAATTGTTCCCTCATCTGGTGTGACGAGACCCATCAGGCGGCGCTGATCGACCCGGGTGGCGAGGCGGACAAACTGCTGGCGGCCATCGCCAAACGGGGGCTGACCCTGACCCATATACTGCTGACCCACGGTCATCTGGATCACGTGGGGGCCGCCAACCAGCTGCGCGAGCAGACCGGCGTACCCATCACCGGGCCCCACAAGGAAGATGCCTTCTGGCTCGACATGCTGCCCCAGCAGAGCCAGATGTTCGGCTTCGCCCATGCTCCGGCCTTTACACCGGATGGCTGGCTTGAGCAAGGTGACAAGGTGCAGCTGGGCCACTGCGAGCTGGAGGTCTATTTCTGCCCGGGCCATACCCCGGGGCACATAGTGCTGCTCTGCCAGGCCGAGCGACTCGCCTGGGTGGGAGACGTGCTCTTTGCCGGCAGCATAGGCCGCACCGATTTCCCCCGCGGGGATCACGCCACCCTGATCAAGTCGATCACCGAGACCCTGCTGCCCCTTGGGGATGACATCGTCTTCGTGCCCGGCCACGGCCCCAGCTCCACCTTTGGTCGCGAGAAGGCGAGCAATCCCTACCTCAGCCAGCCGGTCTGGTAGAGAGGAAAAAGACGAGAGGGCGACCCCGGGGTCGCCCTCTTTCATGGCTGCGGCAAGAACGCCAGAATGCAAAAAGCCACTCCGAGGAGTGGCTTTTCATTCAACCGGACTGACGCAATTAGATGCGTACGAAGTCCAGGTGAACCAGCTTGTAACGTACCGGGTGACGTTGGATCGCCTTGACGTTTACTTTTACTTCTTCGCCGTTGATGACCAGGGTCAGCTCGGAGGAGTAGAACTCCGGCTTCTCTTGGGCCAGGATCAGCTTTTTGTGGTCCAGGGTAACGGACACGGCTTCTTTGCCTGCACCGTAAACGATGGCAGGAACTTGGTCAGCATGACGCAGGCGGCGGCTCGCACCTTTCCCCAGGTCAGAACGGACTTCAGCTTGGAATACGAAAGACATAGTGGTTATCTCTTTTAAGATGAATATATGGTGTTGACTGCGACCGGTCAGCACCTCGCAAAACGAGCGCGAATACTAGCATGGGCCCAGGGTGGATACAAGGGACGAGCGACTCGCCATCCGCCCCTCCCCTCAGCGGCATCAGATCTTATCCGAACGCGGCTCAGCGCCCCTGCTCCAGACGGGCAAACTGCTGCTGGCGCTGGGCCGGGCTCATGGCGTCGAACTGGGCCAGGGTCTCGGCCTTGGGGCAGTAAAGGCGCTGGCCTGTCTGTACCCTTATCCCCTTCCCCATCCCGGGGCGATTCTCCTGCACCAGCGCCAGCAGATAGCTGTAGGTATCAGACCCGCTGCCCACCTGTGCCTGGAGCTGGCTGGCGATGCGCCAGAGCGTCTCCCCCGCCGCCACCTGGTGACAGACTCGCGATGCCCCTCCCGCAGCTGTCGCGGACAGGGTGAGAGTGGTCCCCTCGGCCCCTTGGCCCAGGGCCACGATCTGCACGGCACCGATCTGAGCGGAAGCCCCCAGGGGGATGGGCGCAGCCCGCCCCATCAGGTTGGCCAGCAGCGGCTCGCTCTGGGGCATCCGCCCCCTCCCCGCATTCGAACCCGGCAAGGAGAACTCGGCGATAAAGGCCGCCCCTCCCTGATCCTCGGGGGAGAGAGAGCCACTGGCGACGGGCTGCACGGCCGAATGGGGGGCCATGCCATAGGCCATCTCATCGATGCGCTTGAGCCTGGCCAGATAGGCCTTGGAGAGCTGGGCCTCCCCTTCGAACAGATCGAAGGGGGGCACCAGACGGGCGGGAAACAGGATCTGCCAGTGGCCGTTCTTCTTCTTTTGTTCGAGCGGCGGGAACTGGTTGCCCCGCCAGGCCACGAAGATGGGAGGCACGGCCCTGTGCACCGGGTAGTAGTCCGGGTTGAGCTGCACCCAGGTTTGCTCCGCAATGGGCTGATAGCCGCTGATGTTGACCAGCGCAACCCCCAACCAGATCCCCAGCATATGACGGCCTCCCTTCCCTTCAAACCCGGTCTGTTTTCACTCTATCCAATAAAACAGATAGATAGCAGCTTAGCACTGGGCTATGGCGCTCTGCACCCGTTTATCCGAGATGGGGTACGGCGTCCCCAGCTGCTGGGCGAAGAAGGAGACCCGCAGCTCCTCAATCATCCAGCGGATATTGGCCACCTCGGGGGGGATCGGCTGGGATTTGGGGATCTTGGCGAGCAGCGCCTTGTAGTCGCTCTCCACGCTCTGCACCTTGAGCATATGGACCCTGTCCCGGTTGGGATCGATGGCCAGCTTCTCGAGGCGCCGCTCGATGGCGCGCAGGTAGCGCAACAAGTCAGGCAGCCGCTGCCAGCCGGTTTCGGTGACAAACCCCTTGTGAATGAGGTTGCCCAGCTGCAACTGGATGTCCGACATGGCAAAGGCGGTGTCAAGCTGCATCTTGCCCTTGAGCCGCTTCTTGATCTCATGGGAGAGGGTCAGCACGGCTTCTACCTGTTTGGCCACTTCCACCACGGCGTCGTTGAGCTCGGCACGGACAAACTCCTTGAGCGACTCGAAACCGGCCTCGTCCCAGGCCAGGCCGCCGTGCTGCTCCATGAGCTTGTCACAGCCACAGGCGATGCAGTCGTCGATGAGCTCGGCCACCTTGCCGAAGGGGTTGAAGTAGAGCCCCAGCTTGGCCTTGTTCGGCAGCTTCTCCTGCAGATACTTGATGGGGGACGGCACGTTGAGCAGCACCAGCCGGCGCTGGCCCGCCCACATCAACTGCTGCTGGGCCACCGGGCTCTCCACCAGCTGGATGGCGACCGAGTCTTTCTGATCCACCAGGGTCGGATAGGCCTTCACCTCGAAGCCGCTGCGCTTCTGGCTGTACTCCTGGGGCAGCTCGCCAAAGCTCCACAGGGTGAGGCCCGACTGCTCTATGTCGTCGTCCGCCACCTGGGAGAGGGTCTCCTGCACCTTGCCGCGCAGGGATTCCTTCAGCGCCTCCAGATCCTTGCCTTCCGCGATGGGCTTGTGCTTGTCATCCAGCACCCGGAAGGTGAGTTTCAGGTGATCGGGCACCGATGCCCAGTCCCAGGCTTCCCGGGGCACTGTGACCCCCGTCATGCGGCGCAGCTGACGCTCCATCTCGTCCAGCAGCGGCCCCTGCTCGGGATTGAGGGTGGCGAGCAGCGCATCGGCGTAGTTCGGGGCCGGCACGAAGTTCTTGCGCATCGGCTTGGGCATCGACTTGATGAGGGCCACCAGCAGTTCATGGCGCAGCCCGGGGATCAGCCATTCGAACCCCTTCACCTCCACCTGGTTGAGTAGCGGCAACGGAATATGCAGGGTGACGCCATCGGCAGCCTCCCCCGGCTCGAACTGGTAGGTCAGCTTGAGCTTGAGGCGCCCCTGCTGCCAGAAGTTGGGGTAGTCGAGATCGCTGATGTGGGCCGCATCCCCCTTCATCAGCATCTCTTTCTCGAAGTTGAGCAGCTCGGGATCCTGCTTTTGCGCCTCTTTCCACCACTTGTCGAAGTGACGGGCGGAGATCACCTCCTCCGGCAAACGGGCATCGTAGAAGCGGAACAGATCCTCGTCATCCACCAGGATGTCGCGACGACGGGATTTATGCTCCAGCGCTTCCACCTCGGCCAAGAGCTTGCGGTTCTCGCCAAAGAAGCGGTGGCGGGTCTCGAAGTCCCCTTCCACCAGGGCGCGGCGAATGAAGAGCTCGCGGCACAGGGCCGGATCGATGCGGCTGAAATTGATGGTGCGCTCGTTGACCAGAGTCAGGCCGTAGAGGGTTACCTTCTCCTTGGCCATGACGGCGCCGTTTTTCTTCGACCAGTGGGGATCGCTGTGGTGCAGCTTGATGAGGTGCGCCGCCAGGGGCTCTACCCATTCCGGCTCGATCTTGGCGTTGATGCGGGCGTAGAGGCGGGAAGTTTCCACCAATTCTGCGGCCATCACCCACTTGGGCGGCTTCTTGAACAGACCCGAGGCCGGGAAGAGGTGGAAGCGGCCGTTGCGGGCGCCGAGAAACTCCGGCTTTTCCAGATCCTTGTTGCCGATATGGCTGAGCAGCCCCGTCAGCAGGGCGCAGTGCACCGTCTTGAAATCCGCAGGCTCATGGTTGGCTTTGAAGCCAAGCTCTTTCACCGTCTGGCGCAGCTGGAAATGAATGTCCTGCCACTCGCGCACCCGCAGGTAGGAGAGAAATTCCTTCTGGCACATGCGGCGGAAGGGGTTGCTGCCCAGGAGATCCTGCTGCTCTTTGAGGTAATTCCACAGATTGACGAAGGCGAAGAAATCGGAATCCTTGTCCTCGAAGCGTCTGTGCTGCTCGTCGGCAGCCTGCTTCTTCTCCATGGGCCGCTCGCGGGGATCCTGGATGCTGAGGCCGGCGGTGATCACCATCACCTCGCTCAGGCAGCCGGTTTGCGCCGCCGTGATCACCATCTTGGCGAGCCGTGGATCGAGGGGAATGCGAGACAGCTGGCGACCGGTTTCGGTCAGCTGCAGCTTGGGCTCCTGCTCCCGGGTGCCGGGCAGCTCTTTGACCGCCTCCAATTCTTTCAAGAGGGTCAGGCCATCCTTGATGTGGCGCGACTCCGGCGGCTCGACGAAGGGGAAGGCCTCCATGTTGCCAAGGCCGAGCGCCAGCATCTGCAGGATGACGGACGCCAGGTTGGTGCGCAGGATCTCGGGGTCGGTAAAGGCCGGACGGCCGTTGAAATCCTCTTCCGAGTAGAGGCGGATACAGATACCGTCCGCCACCCGGCCGCAGCGACCTTTACGCTGGTTGGCACTGGCCTGGGAGACAGGCTCTATGGGCAGGCGCTGCACCTTGGTGCGCCAGGAGTAGCGGCTGATGCGGGCTGTGCCCGGATCGATGACGTAGCGGATGCCCGGCACCGTCAGTGAAGTCTCCGCCACGTTGGTGGCCAGCACTATGCGCCGCCCGGCATGTTGCTGGAACACCTTGTTCTGCTCGGCGTTGGAGAGGCGGGCGTAGAGCGGCAGCACCTCGGTGTCGCGCAGGTTGAGCTTGCGCAGGGCGTCGGTGGTGTCACGAATTTCCCGCTCGCCGTTCATGAAGATGAGGATGTCCCCCAGCCCCTCTCGGGCCAGCTCTTCGACTGCATCGAAGATGCCCTGCAGCTCGTCGCGCTCCTCCAGCCCCTCGCTCTTGTCGCTGGCAAGGGGGCGGTAGCGCACCTCCACCGGATAGGTGCGGCCTGAGACTTCGATGATGGGCGCCTGGTTGAAATGGCGGGAGAAGCGCTGGGGATCTATGGTGGCCGAGGTGATGATCACCTTGAGATCCGGGCGTCTTGGCAGCAGTTGCTTCAAGTAGCCCAGGATGAAGTCGATGTTGAGACTACGTTCGTGGGCCTCATCGATGATGATGGTGTCGTACTGGGTGAGCATGCGGTCGTGCTGGATCTCCGCCAGCAGGATACCGTCAGTCATCAGCTTGATGTGGGTCTGCTCGCTCACCTGATCGGTAAAGCGCACCTTGTAGCCCACGTACTGGCCGAGCTCTGACTCCATCTCTTCCGCAATACGGGCCGCTACCGTGCGGGCCGCGAGGCGCCGCGGCTGGGTGTGGCCTATATAGCCCTTGACCCCGCGCCCGAGCGAGAGACAGATCTTGGGGATCTGGGTGGTCTTGCCCGAGCCGGTTTCACCGGCGATGATCACCACCTGATGCTCACTGATCGCCTTTGCGATCTCCGCCTGCTTCTGGCTGACCGGCAGGTTGTCCGGGTAAGTGACCCTGGGCACGCCCGCCAGACGGGCTTGATAGCGCGCCTGCGCGACATCCAGATCGGCTGCTATGGTCTCCAGCATGGCGGTCTGTTTGCCCTCAGGCAATTTCTTGACCCCGTGCAGGCGACTGGAAAGGCGACGGGCATCGAGATTCATGCAGGCAGAGAGACGGCGGCGCAGCGCCTCGATAGAGAGAGACAAGGTAGGAATTCCTTAAATAAGTGCCCAGAGGGGCCATATCGATAAGCTGGGAGCGATCCTAAAGAGCGAGCGGGGGCGGTGCAAGCCTTAAAGCGGCAACTGCCAGGTTCAATGGCGCGGCGGGCAATAAAAAGAGCAGGCCCCCGGCCTGCTCCCGATGATCCGGCAAAACCGGATCAGACCCTGGCCTGATGCACGAAGCAAGTACCAAGCTGGGCGTGAATGGCCTGCATCACGTTGTGGCGGCTGATCACCCCAAGAAGGCGACCCTCTTCCACCACGGGATAGATCTTCGGCTTTTGGCCCATCATCATCTCCGCCAGATCCAGGATGCTGGTGTCTGGCCCCACGGCCAGCACCTCCTTGCGCATCACATCCTTGACCTGGGCCACCTGTTCGCAGTGATAGGCCTCTTTCAACATGACGGCAATGCAATCCTGCTCGGACACCCAGCCAATCAGGTGCCCCAGGCTGTCCACCACGGGGCCGCCGAGCTGATGACTGTTGAGAAACTTGGTGACCGCATTTTGCACCATCATGTCCGCGCTGAACGTGATGGGCTTGGTCTGCATATAATCCCTTGCCTTGAGTGATTCCATGACGCTTCCCCCGACAGGCCTCCCGACGGGAGGCGCGAGCCAGGCACTATGCCCGGCTCACTCCAAGCATAGCTGGTGCCTATCAGGAGATGGATTGCAGCAACAGCAGCAGCTCGTTCTGGCTGTGGCAGTCGGTCTTCTTGAACACCCCCTTGAGGGTGGAGCGCACTGTTTCCACTTTGACACCGCGCAACTCGGCGATGTCGTTGCTGCTGTAGCCCTTGCTCATCAGCACCAGCAGCTCCTTTTCGCCAATGGTGAGGGGATAGAGGCTGGCCAGTGCCTCTATGTCCGGGTTGAAGGAGTGCTCGGGATCGCGCAATACCACTTCCACATAGCGCTCGAAGCGGCTGAGGCCGCTCATCAGGGTGCACTGGATCAGCAGGGGCCTGAGATTGGACTGACGGGGAATGGACATATAGGCGCTGGCGCCTGGCAGCAAATAGGCAAAGCCATTCAAGGTTTCCTTGAGCTGGCGTTGCTGCTCCTTATTTTGCAAAGAGAAAATACCATTGACCGCCCGCAGCTCGACGTTTTCATCGGCGATGCGGTTGAACGCCACATTGGAATAATGAATATGCCCCTTGTCATCTATGATGGCGCTGGGCTTATTATGGTTTTTCACCAGTTGCTGCAGCTGATAGTTCTGGGTTTCCAGGGCCAGCAGGTTCCAATAATGCTGGCTCCAGGCGGCCAGACCAGAATAGATCTCTGTCAAGGAGCTGAGATCCCGGCTGTTGAAGTCATCCTGAGCGGCGCCGCGGTAACTGCACAGGGTGCTGAGACCCCGCCCCTTCACCCGACAGACACCGCCCGCCGCAAACTGGGCACCGAAGCTGGCCAGCAGTCCCACCGAGCTGGAGATGGTATTGGCGCTGACGATCCCCTGGCAGCCCTTGTCCAGATAATGATTGAACCACACATCCTGGCGATGGTGCTGCACATAAAAATGCTGCTGGGCCTCGGTCAAACCGCTGGAAAAGAGCTTTATTCCGTCGCTCTTGTCATCATCCCGCAATAAAAACAGGGATGAACTGCCGGACAGGTCGGCGCGAAATTGGTCCACCACCAACTTAATGTCAGAATCATTAATACCGCACTCGTATAACTGGCTGATATAGGGCGATATCCTTTCTTTCTCTAATGCCTTCACACCCGAACTCCTAATTCTTATTTTTATTGAAGTGGCATCTTACTCCGCAATGAGATACTCGAAAAGTAGTCAAATGAACAAAGGCTTTATGAGCATTTCATAAATAGTTATAAGAAAGCCTCCCTCGATGAATGCCGTGAAAATGTTTAAATCCGGGCTCAGGTTTTCTGCTTTTTTGGTCGTTATGGAAAAGCTTTATTGGCCTGGTTCCTTCCTGCCTCCTTGCCTCTCTTGCCATGACGTCCCTTGCGCGGCCGCTCTGTCCAGACCAGACAGTGGCCCACAGTGCCGCGATCGCACTCCTCCACAGAAAAGCGTCATACGGATTCCATTTTCATCAAATGTTGCTTTTTGGTGTATTTGTTGTTTCCATTTTGGGCTTGCGTCGATATTGTATATACAAATTAGGTCATCAAGGGAGTTGAACCATGTGGATCACAAGGAGAGGAAATGGAACCTGAACACGCACTTACCGCCCCTGCCCGCTCAGGGGCTGGCATCAAACTGCTGCTGACCAGTGTGCTCGGCATCGCCATCTTTTTCGTGCCCTTCGAGCTCGCGGGCCGCAGCACCATACTGGTGGATCACCTGGCGGGCTTCCTGATGGCGCAGCGCCCGCTCGCCCTGGGGCTGATCCTGCTGCTGATCGCCTATGGCGCCATCAGCCCGCTGCTGGATGGTCGCTGGCGCGCCCGCCCCATCGACAGACTGCTGAGTCTGTTCAAGCTGCTCGGGCTGGGGCTGGCCATCATGTATGTGGCCGACTGGGGCCCCGCCTGGCTGATGACGCCGGATCGCCTGCCCTTTCTTTTTGACAAGCTGGCCATGTCGGTGGGCCTCATAGTGCCCATAGGCGCCATGGCCCTCACCTTCCTGCTCGGCTTCGGCCTGCTGGAGCTCATCGGCGTGCTGATGCAGCCGGTGATGCGCCCCCTCTGGCGCACCCCTGGCCACTCCGCCATCGATGCGGTCGCCTCCTTCGTCGGCAGCTACTCGGTGGGCCTCCTCATCACCAACCGGGTCTTCCTCGCGGGCAAGTACACGGTACGGGAAGCCGTCATCATCGCCACCGGCTTCTCCACCGTCTCCGCCGCCTTCATGATCATAGTGGCCAAGACCCTCAACCTGATGGGGCACTGGAACTTCTACTTCTGGTCCACCCTGGTCATCACCTTCGTCATCACCGCCATCCTGGCGCGGGTCCCCCCCATCAGTACCATGGCGCACCAGGGCGAGACCGACGAGCCGCTGCCGGAGGGCATGAGTCGCTGGCAAGCGGCACTGGCCTCCGGGCTCACCCAGTCCAGCCAGGCGGATCCCGTGCTGCGGCAGTTGCAGGACAACCTCAAGGATGGCCTCTACATGGCCGCCGCCGTGGTCCCTACCATCTTGTCCGTCGGCCTGCTGGGGCTGCTGCTGGCCCAGCACTCGCCGCTGTTTGATCTGCTGGGCTGGCTGCTGTGGCCCCTCACCTGGCTACTGGACTTGGGAGAGCCGCTGGAGACCGCAAGAGCGCTCTCGGCTGGCTTGGCGGAGATGTTCCTGCCCGCCATCCTGCTCAAGGATGCGGATCTGCTGGTGCGCTATGTGACCGCCGTGGTCTCGGTGAGTTCTGTGCTCTTCTTCTCCGCCTCCATCCCCTGCATCCTGGCCACCAAGATCCCGGTGAGCCTGGGGCAACTGGTGGTGATCTGGCTGCTGCGCACCCTGCTTGGCATCCTGCTGGCGGCCCTGTGCGGCCGGTTGGCCATGGCGATAGGCTGGCTCAGCTAGGTTGACGTGATATCAAATAAACAAAGCGCCATCAGGCGCTTTGTTTATTTATGGGGCTGGCCGCAATTACCACCTCGGCGACCCGTCATTCGAGCCATTGACGCAGGGTCAGCGTGGCAAGATCCACGAAGGCGCGCAGCCTGGGGGCCATGAAGCGCTGCCTGGGATAGACGATATGAATGGGATCCGCCTTGCCATGCCATTCGGGCAGGAGAGGCAACAGTCTCCCCTCTTCGCAGGCCTGGCGACACAGGTAGGAGGGCAACAGTGCCACCCCACCACCCGCCTGCACCATGGTCATGATCAGGCCGACATCGTTGATCAGTGTCTGCCGGGCCACAGAGACTGTCACACTGTTGGCGGCCCCGTCGTGAAGTACCCAGGCCTCCTTGCCCAGTGGCGTGAACTGCAGGCAGGCATGCTGCCGCAGCGCCTGAGGTGCATCTGGCACCCCGGCGCTGGCGAGGTAATCCGGGCTGGCAAACAGGGCCCAGCGCGCAATCCCCACCTGCTTGGCGATCAGCGTCGAATCCTTGAGAGGGCCGGTACGAATGGCGACATCGACCCCCTCGGCGACCAGATCCACGTAGCGGTTCATCAACACCAGCTCCACATCGACCTTGGGCCACTGGCTGCGCATCTGGCCCAGGATAGATGACAGGATCTGGTTGCCGATATCCACGGGAGCCGTGATGCGCAGCAGCCCGCAGGGCTCTTCCCGCGCCTCGGTCACCGCCGCCTCGGCGTCAAGCACATGCACCAGGCCGGCCGAGGCGTGGTCGAAATAGATCTGTCCGGCATCGGTCAGGTGCAACCTGCGGGTGGTTCGCTGCAATAGGGTGACGCCCAGACGCTTCTCCAGCATGGCCACCCGATGGCTGACGGTGGAGGTCGGCAAGCCCAGCAGACGCGCCGCCGCGCTGAAACTGCCCGCTTGCACGACCTTGACGAATACGACGACCTGATTGAAGTCCATCTTCCAACTCATTAGAAAGTGTTTTCTTATTTAACCATCTAGTCCGGTAAATGACTACTTTCTACACTGTCTCCATTGATTCAACGGAGGCATTGAGATGAAAGAACTGGCATTTATCAAGCGCAGCAACGAGAGGCACTGGGTCGGCGATGGCTTCCCTGTCAGGAGCATCTTCTCCTACAACGATATCGCCGAGGAGATGTCCCCCTTCCTGCTGATGGACCATGCAGGCCCGGCCAATTTCCCGGCCACCACCCATCAACTCGGCGTCGGCCAGCACCCTCACCGCGGGTTCGAAACCGTGACTATCGTCTATGAGGGCGGCGTCTCCCACAGAGACTCCTCGGGGGGCGGCGGCACCATAGGTCCGGGTGACGTGCAGTGGATGACGGCCGCATCCGGCCTTATCCACGAGGAGTACCACAGCCCGGCATTTGCCAGGACGGGCGGCGCCTTCGAGATGGTGCAGCTGTGGGTAAACTTGCCCGCTAAAGAGAAGATGACGGCCCCTGGCTACCAGGGCATCACCGCCGACGAGATCCCTCGGGTGGCACTGCCAGAGGGCGCAGGGGAGGCTCGCATCATCGCCGGGCAGCTCGGCGATACCTTCGGCCCTGCCCGCACCTTCACCCCGATGAACGTCTGGGACATGCGTCTGAAGGCCCATCACCTGGTGACGCTCGCGCTGCCGGAAGGACACACCACGGCGCTGTTTGTGCTCAAAGGCGCCATTCGCCTCGGCAACCGCCACCCTGTCCGCACCGCCGAGCTGGCAGTCATGGAACGCCGTGGCAGCCAGCTGGTGATGGATGTCGAGGAAGATACGACGCTGCTGCTGCTCAATGGCGCCCCCCTCGATGAACCCATAGTCGGTCACGGCCCCTTCGTGATGAACACCCAGGAAGAGATAGTGCAGGCCATCAATGACTACAACAGTGGCCGTTTTGGCCAGATAGGACGCTGAACCTCGGGCCGGCAACAGGAACGCATGCTGCACAAGCAGACAATGCGCCCAGGTGCTGACCCGCTGAAAACCATCGACCGACAGCCGTTGATCGAGCGCGCCGCAAGGTGCTGCAACATAACGAAGTGCTGGATCCCCAGCGTTAACTCCTTTGCCCACAGATCAGGAGAAAAGTCATGAACAAACCCTACGTCAAACTCGACAAGAACAACGCTGCCGTACTGCTGGTGGATCACCAGGCAGGGCTGTCTTCGCTGGTGCGTGACATAGAGCCGGACAAGTTTCGCAACAACGTGCTGGCGCTGGCCGCGCTGGCCAAGTACTTCGAGCTGCCGACCATACTGACCACCAGTTTCGAAAACGGGCCCAACGGCCCGCTGATGACAGAGCTCAAGGAGACCTTCCCGGACGCCCCTTACATTGCCCGCCCCGGGCAGATCAACGCCTGGGATAACGAGGAGTTCGTCAAGGCGGTCAAGGCCACCGGCAAGAAGCAGCTGATCATCGCCGGCATCGTCACCGAGGTGTGCGTGGCATTCCCGGCCCTGTCCGCCCTCGAGGAAGGGTACGAGGTGTTTGTCATCACAGATGCCTCCGGGACCTTCAACGAGATCACCCGTCACTCGGCCTGGGATCGGATGTCATCCGCCGGGGCGCAGCTGATGACCTGGTTTGGGGCCGCCTGTGAACTGCACCGCGACTGGCGCAATGACGTGGAGGGTCTGGGTACCCTGTTCGCCAACCACATCCCCGACTATCGCAATCTGATCAACAGCTACACCACAGTCCAGAGCAGCAAGTAATACACGCCTGCCCCGGGAAACCGGGGAACGGAAAAAACAAAACGCAGCTGACAGGGTGGGAACCCGGTCAGCTGCGTCATCGCCATGGATCATGGCCTCTAGATTTGAAAGGCGTTCAGCCCTTAGAAGGGCATCTTGAAGCCAGGGGGCAGTTGCATGCCACCGGTCAGCTCGCCCATCTTGCTCTTGTTCTGCTCTTCCACCCGGCGCACGGCGTCGTTGACGGCGGCGGCGACCAGATCTTCCAGCATCTCCTTGTCATCTTCCATCAGACTCGGATCTATCTCGATACGGCGCACGCTGTGGCTGCCGGCCATGGTGACCTTGACCATGCCGGCGCCGGCTTCGCCGACGACTTCCATCTGAGCCAGCTGCTCTTGCATCTTCTGCATGCGCTCTTGCATCTGTTGGGCCTGTTTCATCAGGTTACCCATTCCACCTTTACCAAACATAGGTCGTCTCTCGTCTTGAAATCCGGCATCCAGCGCCGGGCTGTGGGCTTGTTCTACCCCGGATATGGGGGCAGCCAAAAGATTTTTCAACCGGGACTCGGGTCCCGGCATGGGATTTAACTCATAGCGCTCAGCGGCTGAGGGGCTCGATGCTCTCGGGATGGAGCACGGCGCCGAATCGCTGCTGCAGGAACTGCACATTGGGATCGTCCGCCAGATCCCGGCTCACCTGCTCACGCACCCCCAGATAGAGGCGATGCTCGATCTCGAGCGGCGTCTCCCGCGCCGGATCCGTGCCCAGGGTCACCTCGACACGCACCGGCTGTCCGAACTCCGGGCCTATGATCTCGGCCAGATCGGCAAGGGCTCTATCGCTGACCAGATGGCGCTGCTCTGGCTTGAGCACCAGGGACACCAGCTCCCCCTGCCGGGTCATCACAGAGTTGATGGCGAGCTGGCGCAGCCGGCCACCGACCCCGGTACGGGCGATGAGCTCGGCCCAGGGATCGCCGCAATTGACCAGCAGAGAAGAGGGGATCAGGCGGGTGACCTCCTCCCCCTCATCCGGCTGGGCGTCGCTCTCCAGCTCATCCCAGTCGATGGTCTCCATCACCTGAGCCGCCGTTGGCTGCACGTTTTCGGGCACGGCAAGGGGCGTCGTAACTGGCGCTGCGGCGACGGGGGCAGCGGCGGCCCTGGCGGGTGCGCCGTCCAGATCCCAGGGGGGCAAGTCATCCGAGGCGGGACTGGCCTTTTGCGGAGCACTCGGCCTTGGCGCCGCCGCTTGCGCTGCGGGAGCGCTGACCGGCCCGTCGCCGAAGCCCTGATTCAGATATTCCTCGTAATCGCTGCCGCTGTCGTCATAGGCATCGAGGGGCGGCAGATCCTCATAGCCCGTCATGGGCCCGGAATAGGCGGGCACCGCAGCGGCCTGCCTGGCAGGTACAGAGGGCGCTGGCGCCACAGGTTGCACGGCGGGAATGGCCAGGGGCGCAGCCGGTTTGCTCGGCGTCGCCCTGGGGGGCACAGAGCTGGTCGCCGCCCCGGCGTCGCCCCGCAACCGGCTGCGCAGCAGATTGCGCTTGCCCAGCAGGCTCTGCATGCTGGAGGCCGCCGAGGGGGCTGCCTCGGGTTCAGGGGTTATGGCAGGAGCCGCCGTCGGCAGGACCTCCTCATGGAAGGATGCCGGCTGCTCGGATTCAAGGGGCTGTGCTTCCACTGCCTGGGGCGCGCCACCGAGCTGAGACTCTGGCTGCATCGGCTGCGCCTCGTACCCCATCCGCTGCGCCTCTTCTAGCAGCTCATGTTGCTCGGCAAAGAGAGTCGCGTTCGATTCATCGTCGCCGGAAGCCGGCTCATCGGCCTGCACCACCAAGAGCGGCGCTGTCGGCGTCAGGGCTGCGGGCACGGCCGTGCTGGCCGCCGTCGCGGCCTGATGCGGGGCTGGCTCAGCCCCTGACGGCTTTCCCGGCAGGGTCGATACGGCCTCCCTCCCCGCCCCGGGCAGCGCGCCCATGGAGACGGGCAAGGCGCTCAGATTGGCGGGATGCACCGCCTCGCGGCGCGGCGAGAAGGCCAGCATCCGCAGACAGGTCATCTCCAGCGCGGTGCGGCCATCGGGCGCCCAGGGCAAGTCCTTGCGCCCCCCCAGCACTATCTGGTAGCAGAGCTGCACCTCTTCCGGGCTCATGGCCCCCGCCAACTGCAGCAAGGCATCCGCATCCGCCCCCTGCTCCTGCACGCTGGCAGGGAGCAGCTGGGCCATGGCGACGCGATGGAGCAAGGCTTCCAGCTCGGCGTGGAGCTGATCGAAGTCCGGCCCCAGGGTGGCGATTTCGGTGATCTTGGCCATGGTGGCCGGAGCATCCTGGCGCAGTATGGCCTCCAGCAACTGGTGCAGGTGGTGGTGGTCGAGGGTGCCCAGCATGGTCAGCACGCTCTCCAGACGCACGCTGCCGTTGCCGTGGGCCAGCGCCTGATCGGTGAGGCTCAGGGCATCGCGCATGCTGCCGTCGGCCGCCTTGGCCAGGGCCAGCAGGGCGCGGGGCTCGAACGGCTGACCTTCCTGATCCAGCACCCACTCCAGCTGCTTGGCGATCTGGCTCTGATCCAGGCTCTTGAGGTGGAACTGGAGGCAGCGGGACAAGATGGTGATGGGGAGCTTCTGCGGATCCGTGGTGGCCAGCAGGAACTTCACATAGGGAGGCGGCTCTTCCAGGGTTTTGAGCAGCGCATTGAAGCTGTGGCGCGACAGCATGTGCACCTCATCGATGAGGTACACCTTGAAGCGGCCGCGGGCCGGGCGGTACTGCACGTTGTCCAGCAGCTCGCGGGTGTCTTCCACCTTGGTGCGCGAGGCCGCATCGATCTCCAGCAGATCGACGAAGTTGCCCTGATCGATCTCACGGCAGGTGTCGCATACGCCGCACGGGTGGCTGCTGATCCCCTGCTCGCAGTTGAGGCTCTTGGCCAGGATGCGGGCTATGGTGGTCTTGCCGACCCCGCGGGTGCCGCTCAGCAGGTAGGCGTGATGCAACCGTCCCTGATCCAGGGCATTGGTCAAGGCGGTCAGCACATGTTGCTGGCCAACCACTTGTTCAAACGTATGGGGGCGCCATTTACGCGCCAGAACCTGATAGCTCATAGATCTCGATGCTGGAAAACGAGGCATTGAGGCAGGATGCTAACACAAATGGAGGGCGGGCTGTATGGGCTATCGGCCGCCGTGGGAGGGATCGCTTGATTTTCAAACCGGTGCCCATTCAGGCACCGGTTCGGGGCATTGGCGGGTTGACGAGGCCCGCCTGCCAAGGGGGCTTACTCGCCCGCGAGTTCCACCAGCGAGACCACCTTGACGCCAGCGGCGGTCAGGCGGGCATCACCGCCCAGCGACGGCAGGGAGATGATGAAGGCCGCATCGGCCACTTCACCGCCGGCGCGGCGAATGAGCTTGACGGTGGCATCGACGGTGCCGCCGGTGGCCAGCAGATCGTCCACCACCAGCACCTTGTCACCGGGCACTATGGCGTCGGTATGCAGTTGCAGGGTGTCGGTGCCGTACTCGAGGGCATAGGACTCTTCGATGATGGCGCGGGGCAGCTTGCCCGGCTTGCGAACCGGCACGAAGCCCAATCCCATGGCGAAGGCCACAGGGGCGCCGAAGATGAAACCGCGGGCCTCGGTGCCGACGATCTTGGTGATCCCTTGATCACGATAATGCTCGGCCAGCAGATCTATGGTGGCCTTGAAGGCCTCGGCATTCTCGATCAGGCTGGTGATGTCGCGAAACAGTATGCCCGGCTTCGGATAGTCGGGAATGGTCTTGATGCTCGCTTCGATAAACTTCAGGGTATCCGGATTCATTATTTGACCGCTTATTTTTGAGCCCAGGCGTGGCGTCTCTTGCGCTGCCCGCCAGCGGGCAATAAAAAGGCCCGTCATGCAAAAAATGACAGGCCGACTCCATAGCATTATTGCCGCAATAGCTTAGGGATTTCACTTCTCCATTGCAACTGGCTCCAGCACCGGCAGACGCATTAACCAGGTGAGCAGGATCACCATTATGACAACCAGCAGCAGCCTCACCCAGGGCAGCGGCACCACCAGCAGCGACACCGAGAAGGAGAGCAGAATGAAGATAATGGCACGGCGCCGGGCATGGCGCCGAATGCCGCGATATTGCTGCCAGTCATGGATGGGGGGCCCAAACCAGGGGTGTGCCAGCAGCCAACGGTGAAAACGGGGTGACGAGCGGGCAAAGAGGGCCGCCGCCAGCAACATGAAGGGGGTGGTCGGCAGCAGGGGCAGGACTATCCCGACTATCCCGGTGGCGAAGGCGAGCCAGCCCAGGGCCATCAGACACCAGCGTTTCATGGGTACTCCTCTGAATGCATCTCTGCCTTTAGCCTAACAGAGTTGGCCCGGAAGCTGACAGCCTGGCCCATGCGGCGGCAGTCGATTAGGCCCATCGAGTGGGCAGACGGCTGACAACGCCGCCCATTGCCACTACAATCTGCGCTCTTTTTTCTCCCCTTGTCTTCGGAAGCAGCTATGCGCGTTATTTTGGCCCCCATGCAGGGGGTGCTGGATCACCTGATGCGGGAGGTTCTCACCTCCGTCAACGATTACGACCTCTGTGTCAGCGAGTTCATCCGGGTCGTCGATCAGCTGCTGCCCGCCAAGGTGTTCTATCGCCTCTGCCCCGAACTCAAGCAGGATGGCAAGACCCGTGCCGGCACCCCGGTGCGGGTGCAACTGCTGGGCCAGCACCCCGAATGGCTGGCAGAGAATGCGGTACGCGCCATCGAGCTCGGCTCCCCCGGGGTCGATCTCAACTTCGGCTGCCCCGCCCCCACGGTCAACAAGAGCAAGGGGGGCGCCGTGCTGCTCAAGGAGCCAGAGACCGTCTATCGCATCGTCAAGGCGGTGCGCGAAGCCGTCCCTGCCCACCTGCCGGTGAGCGCCAAGATCCGCCTGGGTTACGATGACAAGGAGCTCTATATGGACAACGCCCAGGCGGTCTTCCAGGGGGGCGCCAACGAGCTAGCCGTCCATGCCCGCACCAAGCGCGAAGGCTACAAGGCGCCGGCGCACTGGGAATACGTGGATCTCATCCGCCGCGCCCTGCCCATTCCGGTGACCGCCAATGGTGAGATCTGGGATCATAAGGATGCCCTCGCCTGCGCCAGCGTCTCCGGCTGCGACGCCCTCATGGTGGGCCGCGGCGCCATCTCCCTGCCCAATCTGGCCAACGTGATGAAAACCGGCTGTGCCCACATGAGCTGGGCCGAGGTGTTGCAACTGATGGTGAGCTACACCGAGCAGGATCTGGCGAGCGACAAGGCCGACTACTACCCCAGCCGCATCAAGCAGTGGTTCTCCTACATAGTGCGGGAATACCCCCAGGCCGATGAGCTGTTTCGCCGCATCCGCACCATCAAGACCGCAGACGAGATCCGTACAGCCCTCGAGCGCGAGTGCGCCGCACGGGCCTAGTCTTGGCCGCCGCAGCGCGGCACCCTATGATGAAGGCTCAATGACAGGAGGTCAGGATGCAGGGAGTACCGGTCACATTTACCCATCAGCACGACAGGGCCGATTTTCGCGCCCTGCCGGGGCAGCCTGCGACCGAGCTCTATCGCGCCCACATCCAGCACCACATCTTCGATCCCCATAGCCACGAGGGGTTTGGCCTCGGTGTCATCGAGTGCGGTGCCGAGCGTTTCCGCTATCGCGGCAGCCAGCTCCTGGCAGGCCCCGGCAGCCTGGTGCTGATGAACCCTGATGAGCTGCACACGGGCGAGGCGGCCTGCGAGCAGGGGTGGCGCTATCGCATGCTCTACCTGCCCGCCGATCGGCTCGAGGCCATCAGCGGCGAGCGCGGCTGGTATTTCGCCGAAGCCGTGCGAAGCGACCCCCGCACCGCCCCCGTCCTGCAGGCGGCCCTGGACGCCCTCTGGCACTGTGACAGCGAGCTCGCCGCCGACGGCCTGCTGCTGGGCGTGTGCGAGATCCTGCGCCCCCATGCCCGGGCCCTGGCGGCACCGCGCGAAGCAGCCCACCCTCTGGGGCGCGCCATCGACTATATGCAGGCCTACTTCGCCCGCCCCATTACCCTGACCGAGCTGGCGGGGGCGGTGAACCTCAGTTCCTACCACTTTCAGCGCAGCTTCAAGGCCCGCTTTCACGTCACCCCCCAGCAGATGTTGATGGCCATCCGCCTGCAGCGGGCCAAGGGGTGGCTGGCCGCCGGCCTGCCCGCCGCCGAGGTGGCCGCCGCCTGTGGTCTGGCCGATCAGTCGCACCTCAACCGCGCCTTCCTGCGCCGCTATGGCACCACCCCGGTGCGCTACCAGAAACAGGTACAGGCTGGCCGCTAAAGCGCAATCTGGTTCAATACGCCGCCCTTACCCCCCTGCTAGGCTGGCCTCCTTCTTCTTTACCGGATATGGAAAATGTTGATCGGAGTCTTGTTTGCCCTGCTGGCCGGCCTGATGTGGGGGCTCATCTTCGTCGCCCCCCTGCTGGTGGACGGCTATCCCCCCGCCCTGCTCGCCAGCGGCCGCTACCTCGCCTTCGGCCTCATAGTGCTGCCACTCGCCTGGCAGGCCCGCAAACGCCTGGCGGCCCTCTCGGTCAGTGACTGGCGCGAGGCACTCACCCTCACCCTGGTGGGGAATCTCATCTACTACTTCTGCCTGTCGGGAGCCATCTTGCGCATCGGCTCACCGCTGGCGGCCATGATCATCGGCACCCTGCCGGTGGTGACGGCCCTGGCCGCCAACCGCCTCTATGGCGCACGGGACGGCCGCCTCTCCCGCGCCCGTCTCTACCCGGCACTGCTGCTGATGGGGGTCGGCCTCTATCTGGTCAACCGTGCCGAGTTGACCTGGCAGACAGAGGCACGCACCGAGCAGCTGTTCGGGTTCGTCCTGGCGGTGGTCGCCGTGTTGTGCTGGACCTGGTATCCCCTGCGCAATGCCCGCTGGCTGCGCGAGCACCCGGACCGCAGCCCGGCTGTCTGGGCCACCGCTCAGGGGCTGGTGACCCTGCCGGTGGCACTCATTGCCTACCTCGGCAGTCTCGGTCATCTCGCCCTGAGCGCACCGGACTTTCCCCTGCCCTTAGGGCCGACGCCCCTGCGCTTCGTGCTGCTGATGGGGGTGGTGGGGCTCTTTTGCTCCTGGCTCGGCACCCTGTGCTGGAACGAGGCGAGCCAGCGCCTGCCGACCGTACTGGTGGGACCGCTCATCGTGTTCGAGACGCTGGCGGGACTGCTCTACGCCTTCATGCTACGCGGCACCATGCCTCCCATGAGTACCCTGGTCGGCGTCGTCTGCCTGGTGGTCGGGGTGCTCCATGTGATCACCGGCAAGCCGCGACACCAGCCGGAAAAACGCGTCAAAGCACGGTTAACTTGACTCATGTCATCTTGATAAGCCGCGGGTTTCCCTATACTGGCCGAGTTTTATCACTCGTCTTTGGGGGCTGTTGTGTGTGAAGTGACGCAAGCCCGGTTGGCCGAATGGCGTGAGCGCCTGCTGACCGATTGGGCGCAAACAAGAGAAGAGCTGATTGCTCAGCTCAAGGCCTGTCGTCGTGACGACTGGGCCCAAAAAGTGGGAAGCTGCGAGCGGGATCAACTGGTGGATCTGACCAGTCGCCTCGACTTGCCCAAGGTGGAGCTGAGCGTGGCACGGCTGAAACGCCTCGACGCGGCGCTCTGCCAGATGGAACTGGGTCTCTATGGCCTCTGCTCCGATTGCGAGGAGCCGCTTGCCATCGACCAGCTGGATCAGGATCCCAGCCTGCAACGCTGCCCGCGCTGCGAAACCCGTTATCGCAAGGGATTCCACGCCCACGAACTCTGATGAGGGCACCCTCAGTGCCCGCCATTTATCTGTGACTCCTCTCCCCGCTTCCTTTACCCGCCATAGGTGATCCCTGGCGCCAGGGGCGCTCATGCCTGTTCGCCCGGCTGGCCGGACTGCAACGGACACAAAAAAAGGGAAGTCATTGACTCCCCTTTTCAGTGCGGCTTCCCGACAAGTTACTGGGCCAGCAGATGCCCCACCAGCTCATGACGCCAGCCTTGCAGCAGCATGGGCTTGTCGGCGCGGGCACGCTCCTCGGCGCTCATCCGCCAGCTCCAGGTGAAGTACTGGTGGATGATCTTCTTGCTGGCCACCAGCTCAGGGGGAATGTTGCTGGCCTTGGCCTTCTCTTCCACCATGGCCTTGATGCGCTTGAGCTCGGCCTTGTACTGGGGGAAGTCCACCAGTCGGCGAATGGGCTCGGGCCAGCCTTCGGGGTCGCTCTGCTGGGCGGAGGCGACGATGTCCAGCATCCGCTTGCCGTGGATCTTGATCTCGATGGGGGCCAGCCCCAGCTCGTTGAGATCCCGCAATGAAGTGGGACGGCGCTCCGCCACCTTGAACAGGTGCAGCTCCTTGACCACGAAGTTCAGAGCCAGATCCCGGCGTACCGCCTCTTGCTGGCGCCAGGCGGCGAGCTCGCGCAGAATGGCCAGCTCGCGCCGACCCAGCTGCCAGGCGTTGATGATCTCGAGGTAGGCCTGACGGGGATCGCTGCCCTGGGTCTTGCGGGCGGAGTGGTTCTGGCACTCCTGCTCGAACCAGGCAAACTTGCCGCTCTCATGCAGCCTGGCCATCACCTTCTCGTAGAGGGGCATCAGGTAGAAGACATCCGCCGCCGCGTACTCGAGCTGGCGCGCGGTCAGGGGACGGGCCAGCCAGTCGGTGCGGGCCTGATCCTTTTCCAGCTCCACGCCGAGGAACTCCTTGACTAGGGCGCCGAAGCCGACCGAGACGCCGTAACCTAGAAATGCCGTCGCGAGCTGGGTGTCGTGCATCTGGTTGGGCAGGTGGCCCGCCTGATGCTGGATGAGCTCCAGATCTTCACCCGAGGCGTGCAGTATGGCGATCTGCCCTGCCCGGCCGAGCCGCTGCCACAGCCCCGAGAGGTCCAGGGTCAGGGGATCCAGCAGGGCGAGGCGTTCGCCGTCATAGATCTGGAACAGACCGAGCTGGGGATAGTAGGTACGGGTGCGAACGAATTCGGTATCTATGGCCAGGGGAACGTCGGCCAGGGAAGCGAGATACTGCTCCAGTTCGGCTTGCTGTGAAATGAGTTGATATTGCATCTTTGCCTGCACGTTGGTCGGGACCCAGAAAGAAAAAACCGTGGCATGACCCACGGTTTTGCATAACGACAGCGCTTGACTGCAGAGCAGTGCATGCCGGTTACTGCTTGGCAATCTCCTCGTCGCGCAGCACGCGCCTAAGGATCTTGCCCACATTGGTCTTGGGAAGTTCGTCGCGAAATTCTACCAGTTTCGGCACCTTATAGGCAGTCAGATGTTTGCGGCAGTGGGCAATTATCTCGTCCTCCGCCAGCTTTGCATCTTTCTTGACCACGAAGATTTTCACCAGCTCGCCGGAAACCGGGTTGGGCACACCGACGGCGGCCACTTCTAGCACTTTGGGATGGAGCGCCACCACGTCTTCAATCTCGTTCGGATAGACGTTGAAGCCGGAGACCAGGATCATGTCCTTCTTGCGATCGACGATCTTGAAGAAGCCCTGCTCGTCGCACACGGCGATGTCACCGGTACAGAGCCAGCCATCCTGCATCACCTCGGCGGTGGCCTCGGGACGCTGCCAGTAGCCCGTCATCACCTGGGGGCCACGCACCTGCATCTCGCCGGGGGCACCCAGCTCGGTGATCACCTGCCCCTTGTCATCCACCAGCCGGATCTCGGTGGAGCAGACCGGCAGACCGATGGAGCCGTTGTAATCCACCAGATCGTAGGGGCAGACGCTCACCAGGGGTGAACACTCGGTCAGGCCATAGCCTTCCAGCAGCGGGGTATGGGTCAGCACCTTCCACTGCTCGGCCACCGCACGCTGCACCGCCATGCCGCCGCCTATGGTGAGCTTCAGGCGGGAGAAGTCCATGCTCTGGAACTCGCCGTTGTTGACCAGGGCGTTGAACAGGGTGTTGACCCCTGTGATGCAGGTGAAGGGGTACTTCTTGATCTCTTTGACAAAGCCCGGGATGTCGCGGGGATTGCTGATGAGCAGGTTGTAGCCACCCAGGCGCATGAACAGCAGGCAGTTCACCGTCAGGGCGAAGACGTGGTAGAGCGGCAGCGCCGTGACCACGAACTCCTTGCCCAGCTCCAGCACGGGGCCATAGACACCGAGGCACTGCTCCACGTTCGCAATCATGTTGCGGTGAGTCAGCATGGCCCCCTTGGAGAGGCCCGTGGTGCCGCCTGTGTATTGCAGGAAGGCGATGTCCTGGTTGCTGATTTCGGGCTTGATGTACTGCAGGTAGCGCCCCTTGGCCAGTGCCTGGCGCATGGTGCTGGCGTGCGGGAGGTTGTATTTGGGCACCAGCTTCTTGACGTACTTGACCACGAAGTTGACCAGGGAGCCCTTGGCCAGGCCGAGGTTGTCCCCCATGCGGGTCAGGATCACGTGCTTGACCGGGGTGTCGTGCACCACTTTTTCCAGGGTATGGGCGAAGTTGGAGACGATGACGATGGCCTTGGCGCCGGAGTCTTTGAGCTGGTGCTCCAGCTCGCGCGGGGTATAGAGGGGGTTGACGTTGACCACAGTCATGCCGGCCCGCAGTATGCCGAACACGGCGATGGGGTATTGCAGCAGGTTCGGCATCATCACCGCCACCCTGTCGCCCTTGCCGAGCTTGAGCTCGTTTTGCAGGTAGGCGGCAAAGGCACGGGACTGCTCTTCCAGCCGGCGATAGGTAATGGTCTGCCCCATGTTGACGAAGGCGGGCTGGTCGGCAAACTGGGTCACCGACTCTTCAAACATCTCGACCAGGGAGCCGTATTGGTCTGGATTGATCTCGGCGGGCACCCCTTCTGGATAACGCTTCAGCCAGACTCTTTCCACGAACTTCTCCTGCATAACTAGCACCTGTGCGCTCACTGTGTTGCCTCCGTCCCTGTCACATCCATTTCAATCAGTTGTTTTAAGCTCATGCTCTAATGCCGCACATAGTTACATAAGGCAACATCGATTAACAGCAAATTAACAACGAGAAGTGTGAGGGAGAAAGCAAACCTGACATGATTCAAAGCCGGCGATCCTACCGGATCTGACAGAAGTTTTCGATATAAACGGCGGTTTTTGCCGAATTTTCCATATGGAAGTGATGATTTCCCGCCACCTGTACCATTTCAATCTGGCCAAAGGCCGGCCCCCGCTGTTGCCACTGCGTCAGCAGACTCGGGAACCCCTGCTCGCCACGGATGAAGAGCACAGGGCAGGCGATGGCCCGGATCAGCGCCTGGGCCTGGCCTTCGCTCATGCGCATGGGCGAGAGATCCCGCAGACGGGGATCGCTGCGCCAATGCAGCCGCCCATCCCGCGCCTCCAGCTGACGCTCGCAGATAAGGCGCGCCGCCGCCGGGGAGATGTCAGCCACCTTGCAGCGGGCCGCCACCGCCTCGTCGAGGGAGGCAAACCCACTGGACGCTCGCTCGCGAGTACGGCTGCGATTGAGAATGGCCCGTCGCAGCTGGGCGGGCACCTCCTCATCGGGTTGGCTGAGGGGCCCCAGCCCCTCCAGCAGGACGAGCCGCACTATCTGCTCGGGGAAGACACCGGCATAGGCGCTGGCGATCAGAGCCCCGAGAGAGTGGCCGAGCAGGGTGAAGCGCTGCCAACCTGCAGCCTGGGCAATCTGATGGAGATCGTCGAGCCAGTCGACGAAGACATAGGGGGTGGCCTTGTGATCCGAATGACCGTGCCCCGGCAGATCGACGCAGACCAGGTGGCACTCATCGAGATGGGGGGCAAGGGGCAGGAAGCTGGCGCCGTTGTCGAGCCAGCCGTGCAGGGCAATGACCAGAGGCTTGCCCTGCCGGCCGTTATCCAGCAGGGCGATGCGCCGTCCGTCGGCCAGGGTGAGGAAGCGCTCTTCCATCATCACCAGCGGGAGTAGTGGCGTCTTGGCCAGAAGGGATCATAGAAGGGGTCGTAGAAGTAGGGGTCCATGTAGCGGATCTCCACCTCCTTCACCGGCGGCCACAGCTTGCTGGCGGTGACCTTGAGCACAGAGAAACGATACTTGTGATCCCCTATCTGGCTGTCCACCGGCTTGTCCAGGGTGCCGAGCACCGTCAGGCTGCGTCCCTTGGCATAGAGCGTCGGATCCACAAAACCCTTCATGACGGCCAGAAAACGCCCCGGGCTCTGCTCCGTCTGGGTCGGCACGCCATTGGCTTTGAGCGGCAGGTAGACCACCTCGATGATGCTCTGATCCTGCTCGTTGTGCACCGCCGAGATGACGCCGCTCCAGCGCGCGGGCTTGCCCTCCATCCCCTGCAGGGCAGGTTGATAGGCCACCAACTGGCTTTCCGGCTCATAGGCCAGCTCCTTGGGTACCGAGCTGCAGCCGACTAGCAGCAGCCCTGTCAGGCCCAGCATGATCACGCGTTTCATCATTTGCCTCTCCTTGTCCGCGCCGTCCGCCTTCACTCGTTGGCGTCGCGTCGCGGCTCGCCGTTGGATGTCACTCGCGACCCGGCAGCTTTTTCCAGGTCACCTTGTCGCGCAGATAGACCGGGGTAGCCTGTTCCACAGCGACCGCCTCCCCCGCCAGCCAGGCGGCCCGAGCCAGTGGCAGCATGTCGACCGCCGCCGGGAAGCGCACCTGGCTCACCGCCAGCTCGTCGGCCAGGGCGTTGAGCGTCTCGCCATAGGTTTCAAAGCCGGTCCCGACGCAGCTCAGGCTGCCCGCCAGCTTGCCGCGCGCGTCAATCAGGGCGGCGGGATCGCTCACCACTTCCTCCCCCACCAGCTGCATGCGGCCATCACACAGCTCGTAGTGGCCAAAATAGACCTCGTTCATCCGCGCATCTATGGCGGTCAACACCCGCTCGGCGCCGTCGAGACGATGAGCCCCCTGGGCCATGGCAGCCAGGGTGGAGATGCCAATGAGCGGCACGCCGGCGCCAAAGGCGAGCCCCTGGGCCACGCTGATCCCGATGCGCACGCCGGTAAAGGAGCCCGGTCCACGCCCAAAGGCGATGGCGTCGAGCTCAGCCAACGATAGACCGGCCTCGTCTAACACAGCCTGAACCATGGGCAGGATTTTTTGGGTGTGATCCCGCGGCGCCTCTTCCCAACGGGAGAACAGCTTGTCGCCCACCAGCAGGGCGGCGGAGCAGGCTTCGGTGGCGGTATCAACGGCCAGGATCTTCAACTCGGTCATGGGTTCCAATCTCTATAAATCAGTCAATGACATAACGTGCAAGCGGGATCTGCTCACCCGTTTTCTTAACATGGTAAATCGGTCAATCGCTAGCCACCCGCCAGCATCGCAGGTCGAATGCAGAGTGCACCGGGTACGCGGCCTGTCAGGCTCAAGCGCCCCGGTCAAAGAAACTCCCCAACGACTCTAACTCCCGGGTGCGAGGGATGGCGGGCAGACTCTTGATAAAGGTGGCGCCATAGGGCTTGTTGACCATGCGCGGATCACAGATGACCAGCACGCCGTGATCACTGCGATCACGAATGAGCCGCCCCACCCCCTGTTTCAAGGCAATCACCGCCTTGGGCAGCTGGAGCTCGGCGAAGGGATCTCCCCCCTTGAGCTTGCAATCATCCACCCGCGCCTTGAGCAGCGGGTCGTCCGGGCTCGCAAAGGGCAGTTTGTCGATGATAACACAGGACAATGCCGCCCCTCGCACGTCTATCCCCTCCCAGAAACTGCTGGTGGCCACCAGCACGGCGCGCCCGTTCTCCACGAAGGTCTTGAGCAGCCGCTGCTTGTTATCCTCCCCCTGCAAGAGCACGGTGCGGCCTATCTCTCGGCGCAGCACCTCGGCCACCTGCCGCATCACCTGATGGCTGGTGCAGAGGAAAAAACACCCCCCCGGCGTCTTGTTGATAAGGGGGATCATCAGATTGGCGAGCTGTTCCCCCCGCCCGAAGGCATTGGGCTCCGGCAGGAAGCGCGGCACGCACAGCCACGCCTGTTCGGCGTAGTCAAAGGGGCTGTCTAGGATAAGCTCGGCGCTGCCCGCCAGCCCCAGCTCCGCCTTGAAGTGATCGAAACGGTTGTCCACCGTCAGGGTGGCTGAGGTAAAGATCCAGGCCACCTCGGGCTTTTGCACCTCGGCGCCAAATCGCTCGGCCACCGACAGCGGGGTGAGATTGAGGGAGAAATGCAGCCGGGAGCAGTCATACCAGTAGGAGAAACCTGTCTGGTTGACCGCCAATACCTCCCCTAGGCGGGTGCGCAGCTCGCAGACTCGCTCGAAGGCGTGATCCAGCTGTTCACCGCGCCCGAGCGCGAGTTTGAGCACCTCGTAGCAGAGCCCGATGGCGTCGTTGAGACGGGCCAGGGCCTGGCCCCAGAGCGACTGGCGCAGGATATCGCGGGTATTGCCGCGCCCCCCGTCTATCCCGAAGGCGAGGCGCAAGTCCTGGCTGGCGATGGAGAGCCTGTCCGCCGCCTTGCCAAGCTGCCCCATGTCGTGGGCCTCGGCTCTATAGGCGAGCTGGATGTCCTGTGCCAGATCCAGGATGGTGCGGCTGCCCACCGACTTGCCGAAGTAGTTGGTGGCGATCTCCGGCAACTGGTGCGCCTCGTCGAACACATAGACTTGCGATTCGGGCACCAGCTCGCCAAATCCGGTATCTTTCACCGCCATATCGGCGAAGAAGAGGTGATGATTGATCACCACCACCTGGGCATCCATGGCCCGTCGCCGAGCCACCACCAGATGGCAGTCGTCGTAATAGGGGCAGTCGCGGCCGAGGCAGTTGTCGTTGGTGCTGGTGACGTGGGCGAGGATCTCGGCGTTCTCCTGCAGCCCCGGAATGTCACCCACATCGCCGTTGTCGGTGGCGGTGGACCAGGACTTCACCTTGACCAGATCGCTGAGGATCTCGGGCTTTTGCAGGTGGGATTCGCTCAAGAGGCGGTTCATCCGCTCTATGCACAGGTAGTTGCTGCGCCCCTTGAGCAGGGCCACCGGCGGGGTGTAGGAGAGCGCGCCTGTGATGGTGGGGAGGTCCCGGTAGAAGAGCTGCTCCTGCAGGTTCTTGGAGCCAGTGCTTATCACCACCCGCTTGCCGGACTCCAGCGCCGGCACCAGATAGGCGTAAGTCTTGCCGGTGCCGGTGCCCGCCTCCACCAGCAGGCGGCCGCCGCTCTTGATGGCGCGCGCCACCGCTTCGGCCATCTCCAGTTGCGGCGCACGGGCCTTGAAGCCCTCGATGTGGCTGGCCAGAGGGCCATCTGGCTTGAACAGGGTCTGGATGGTCAAAGGAGGGTCCCGCGCAAAAGCGGCCATTATGCCAAAAGCGTGGCGAAAGCGGGACTGATAATGCGTTCAGACGAAGAGATCGATCTGATGGTCCGGATCCGGCTTGTGATCATCTTCCTGCACCTTTGGCTGATCACCCTTGGCCGGGTGATGGCCCTGCTGGTACTGCTGGGCGCCGCCGCCGTTGTCAGTGCCAATCTTGCGCAGCTGATGCTTCTGGCTGATCTGGGTCACCTCCCGCTTGATGTCGTCGGGGCTAGGGGTCGACGGCGCGCGCGGCAAGATGGGGAATAACAGGTCCTGGCTGGGCATGGTGATCACTCCTCAGGCTATCTTGATTAGTTATCGACCAGAAAACCGTTTTCTCCACTTTAATCGGACAAATCACAATTTCAGGTTGCATTTTCTGTCAAGGCAGGTAGTTTAAATCAGGCGTCAACTACGACATCTTATTTGTAAAGGATTGATTACATGAAGTTCACCCTGCTGAAGACTCATCATCACCATCATCATCCCGACTAGTCTTTCAGGAGGTTGACTGCTGGAAGACACTTAACTGGTGACTTCCAAAAGGACCGCAAGATTCATGAACCCTCGGAAGCACACACTTCCGAGGGTTTTTTCGTTTTTGACTAGAAGGAAATCGAGCAATGGAAACACAACGTCTGCGCATCGCCATGCAAAAATCCGGTCGCCTGAGCCAGGACTCCCAGGCCCTGTTCAAGAGCTGCGGCCTCAAGATCAACCTGCGCGAGCAGCGCCTTATCGCCCACGTGGAAAACATGCCCATCGACATACTGCGGGTGCGTGATGACGACATCCCGGGGCTGGTGATGGAAGGGGTGGTGGACCTTGGCATCATAGGCGAGAACGTGCTGGAAGAGGTTCAGCTCATTCGCGCCTCCCAGGATCTGCCCTATCAGGTAAAGACCCTCAAGCAGCTCGACTTCGGTGGCTGCCGCCTCTCCCTGGCGGTGCCGGAAGATGTCACCTACACAGGGCCGCAGAGTCTGGCAGGCAAGCGCATCGCCACCTCCTACCCCGGGCTGCTCAAGCGCTTCTTCGACGAGAAGGGGTTGAATTTCAAGAGCGTGATGCTGGGCGGCTCGGTGGAAGTGGCCCCCCGCGCGGGACTGGCCGATGCCATCTGCGATCTGGTCTCCACCGGCGCCACCCTGGAAGCCAACGGCCTCAAAGAGGTGGAGGTGATCTATCGCTCCAAGGCGGTGCTGGTGCAGGCTCCCAACCCCTTGAGTGAGGCCAAGCAGAAGCTCATCGACAAGCTGCTGCCCCGAATCCAGGGGATGCAGCAGGCCCGCGAGAGCAAGTACATCATGCTGCACGCGCCTAAAGACAAGCTCGATGCCATCACGGATCTGCTGCCGGGCGCCGAGCGCCCCACCATCATGCAGCTGGCCGGTGATACCAATCAGGTGGCCCTGCACGTGGTATCCAGCGAGACCCTGTTCTGGGAGACCATGGAGCAGCTCAAGGCCCTCGGCGCCAGCTCCATCCTGGTGCTGCCCATCGAAAAGATGATGGAATAAGGAAGGGATATCATGCAGACCCTGATCTGGAAGACCCTCTCCCCCGCCCAACAGGCCGACGTGCTGACCCGGCCGGCGCTCAATGACGAGGCGGACATAGGTGCCGTGGTCAAGGAGATCATCGGCGCCGTGCGCAGCCGTGGCGACGACGCCCTGCGGGAACTCGGCCTGCGCTTCGAGCGCGCCCCCCGCGAACAGCTGCGCGTCAACGAGGACGAAATCGAGGCCGCCTGCGCGCGGCTGGATGACGGCATCAAGGGTGCCATCGAAGCGGCCATCGCCAACATTCGCACCTTCCACGCCGCGCAAGCGCAACCCGTGGTGCGGGTGGAGACCCAGCCCGGGGTGGTGTGCGAGCTGCGCACCCAGCCCATCAGCCGGGTCGGCCTCTATGTGCCGGGGGGCAGCGCGCCGCTCCCCTCCACCGTGATGATGCTGGCCATTCCGGCAGGCATCGCCGGTTGCCGCGAGGTGGTGCTCTGCACCCCGTCGCCCGCCAGCGACGAGATACTGTTTGCCGCCCGCGCCTGTGGCGTCGAGAAGGTGTTCGCCATCGGCGGCGCCCAGGCCATCGCCGCCATGGCCTACGGCACCCAGAGCATTCCCAAGGTGGACAAGATCTTCGGCCCGGGCAACGCCTACGTGACCGAAGCCAAGGGGCAGGTCTCCCGTGACTGGCGCGGCGCCGCCATCGACATGCCCGCTGGCCCCTCCGAGGTGCTGGTGATTGCCGACGAGAGCGCCAATCCTGCCTTCGTGGCGGCGGATCTGCTCTCCCAGGCCGAGCACGGCCCCGACAGCCAGGTGGTGCTGGTGACCACATCGCCGCTCCTGGCCGACGCCATTGCAGGCGAGATCAAGGGCCAGCTGGCCCAGCTCAGCCGCCGCGACATCGCCGCCCAGGCGCTCGGCAGCAGCCTGGTGATCCTCTGCGACAATCTGGACGAGGCCTGCGCCATCTCCAACGCCTATGCGCCGGAGCATTTGATAGTGCAGACCCAAGCCCCCCGCGATCTGCTGGACAGACTCGAGAACGCCGGCTCCATCTTCTTGGGATCCTGGACGCCTGAGTCGGTCGGCGATTACGCCAGCGGCACCAACCACACCCTGCCTACCTACGGCTATGCCCGCACCTGCTCCAGCCTCGGGCTCGCGGATTACCAGCGCCGCTACACGGTGCAGGAGCTGAGTATCGAGGGGATCCAGGGTCTTGGCCCCATAGTCCAGCGCATCGCCGATGCGGAAGGGCTGGATGCCCATAAAAACGCCGTCACCCTCAGATTGAACGCACTTTCAAGCCAGCAGCAGAAGGATTTGTCATGAGCATCGCCAATCTGGCTCGCCGCGTGGTGCGGGCCCTCACCCCCTATCAATCCGCCCGTCGCATCGGTGGTCAGGGTCATGTCTGGCTCAATGCCAACGAGGCGCCGCTGGCCTACCCCTTCACCATCGAGGGCAACCGCCTCAATCGCTACCCCGAGTGCCAGCCGGCCGAGGTGGTCAACGGCTACGCCGCCTACGCCGGGGTCAATCCGGATCAGGTGCTGGTGAGCCGCGGCGCCGACGAAGCCATAGAGCTCCTGATCCGCACCTTCTGCGAGACGGGGGAAGATCAGATCCTCATCTGCCCCCCCACCTACGGCATGTACGCCATCAGCGCCGAGACCTGCGGCGTCGGCATCGTCGAGCAGCCGCTCACCGCCAGCCGTCAGCCGGACTGGCCCGCCATCGCGGATCGCCTCTCCGATGTGAAGCTGGTGTTCCTCTGCTCCCCCAACAACCCCACCGGGGATCTGGTGGGCCGCAAGGGACTCATCGCCTTGCTGGAGAAGGCCCGGGAGCGCGCCATCGTGGTGGTGGACGAGGCCTACATCGAGTTCTGCCCGGAAGGCTCAGTGGTGGATCTGTTGGACCAATACCCCAATCTGGTGGTGACTCGCACCCTCTCCAAGGCCTTTGCCCTGGCGGGGATCCGCTGCGGCTTTACCTTGGGCAATCCCGAGGTGATCGCCATGCTGGCCAAGGTGATAGCCCCCTACCCCATCCCCGAGCCCATCGCCCAGATTGCAGCCCAGGCCCTCTCCCCCATGGGGCTGGCGTTGATGCAGGAGCGGGTGCAGGAGCTCAACAAGCAGAAGGCCCTCATCAAGGCCGAGCTGCTTCGGCTTGGCTGCGTGAAAGAGGTGTTCGAGGACAAGGGCAACTTCGTGCTGGTGCGCTTCACCGATGGCGCCGCCGTCTTTGCCGCCATGAAGGCCGCCGGCATCATCTTGCGTGATTTTTCCAGCAAGCCGGGCCTGGACAACAGCATCCGCATCACCATCGGCTATCAGGGGGAGATGGACGCCGTCCTCACCGTGCTGCGTGATCTATCGAACAGCACCCCCTCAGCCAGCAACCCGTCTGCCGCCAGCGTATAAGGAAGTAGCCAGATGAAGACCCCGTTTTTGTTTATCGACCGTGACGGCACCTTGATAGAAGAGCCGGTGACCGACAAGCAGGTGGACAGCCTCGCCAAGCTGCGCTTCGAGCCCATGGTGATCCCGGTGCTGCGCGAGCTGCAGGCCGCCGGATACGTGCTGGTGATGGTGACCAACCAGGATGGGCTGGGCACTGCCAGCCTGCCACTGGAAAACTTCCAGCCCCCTCAGGATTTGATGATGCACATCTTTGAATCCCAAGGGGTAATCTGGGAGCAGGTGCTGATCTGCCCCCACTTCCCCACCGACGGTTGCAGCTGCCGCAAGCCGAACCTCGGGTTGGTGAAGGAGTACCTCGCCTCGGGTCGTATCGACTTTGCCAACTCCTTCGTGATTGGCGACAGACAGACAGATCTGCAACTTGCCGAGAACATGGGCATCCGCGGCATTCGCTACCAGCCGCAGGATCACGACTGGCTTGCCATCCGTGATCAGCTGCTCTCCAAGGGGCGTGTGGCCGAGGTGGAGCGCTACACCAAGGAGACCCGCATCCAGGTGGCGGTGGACTTGGACAAGAGCGGCGGCAACCAGATTGCCACCGGCATCGGCTTCTTCGATCACATGCTGGATCAGATAGCCACCCACGCCGGGTTCCGCCTCAAGCTGAAAGTCAGCGGCGATCTGCACATCGACGATCACCACACGGTGGAAGATGTGGGGCTGGCCCTGGGTCAGGCCCTGCGCCAGGCCCTTGGCAACAAGCGCGGCATAGGTCGCTTCGGCTTCGTGCTGGCGATGGACGAGGTGCAGGCGGTGATCGATGGCCGCCCGCGCCATACCACCGATACCCCCTCCCTCACCGAGCTGGACGTGGCCACGGCGCTGGATTTGAGCGGCCGCCCCTACTTCGTGTTCGACTGCCCGAGCGGCTTTGGCCGCGACAGCGTGGGCGAGATGGCCACCGAGATGGTGCCCCACTTCTTCCGCTCCCTCTCGGACGCCATGGCCATCACCCTGCAGATGAAGGTCGGCAGCGGCAACACCCACCACCAGGTGGAGGCGCTGTTCAAGGGCTTTGGCCGCGCCCTGCGCCAGGCCATCCGGGTGGAAGGGAGCGAACTCCCCTCCAGCAAGGGGGTGCTGTGATGGGTTTGAGTAAGCAAAACCTCGTCATCATCGATACGGGCTGTGCGAACCTCGCCTCGGTGCGCATGGCGTTCGAGCGCCTCGGCGTAAAACCGCAGGTCTCCTGCCAGGCCGCCGACATCGAGCAGGCAGACAAGCTGATCCTGCCCGGGGTGGGCACAGCAGTGGCCGCCATGCGCAACCTCAACGAACGGGGACTGGTGCCCCTTATTCGCGCCGCCAAGCAGCCCCTGCTGGGCTTTTGCCTCGGCATGCAGATGCTGGCACAGGCCTCCGAGGAGACCATGAGTGGCAGTGACGGATCGGATGAGGGCTTGATCGAGGGCCTCGGCATAGTGCCAGGCAGGATCCGGCTGATGGAGGTGGGCAATCTGCGCCTGCCCCACATGGGCTGGAACCAGATTGAGCACGATGAGACCCACCCCCTGCTCAAGGGGATCCGAAGCGGCAGCTACTTCTACTTCGTCCACTCCTACGCCCTGGAGGTGACAGAGGCGACCCTCGCTACCTGCGACTATGGCCATCCCTTCACCGCCATCGTCGGCCGTGACAACTTCTTCGGCGCCCAATTCCACCCGGAGCGCTCAGGCAGTGCCGGTGCCCGTTTACTGCAAAACTTTCTGGAGCTGTAACAAGGATGATCATTCCCGCAATTGACCTCATCAATGGCCAGGTAGTCCGACTCTATCAGGGGGACTACGGCCAGAAGACCGCATACAGCAGCAGCCCTCAGGCCCGCTTCGACGACTATGTTGCCCAGGGGGCGGAGCAGCTGCACCTGGTGGATCTGGACGGCGCCAAGGATGCCAAGGCGCGCCAGCTTGCCCTCATCACCGAGCTGCTCGCCGTGACCCAGGCGCCGGTACAGGTGGGCGGCGGGGTGCGCAGCGAGCAGGACGTGGCAGACCTGCTGGCCGCCGGCGCCAACCGGGTAGTGGTCGGCTCCACCGCCGTCAAGTCCCCGGATCTGGTGGCTAGCTGGATGGCAAAATACGGCCCCGAGCGCATAGTGCTGGCGCTGGACGTCAATATCGATGCCCAGGGCAATCGCCAGATTGCGGTGGCAGGCTGGCAGGAGAACAGCGGCGTGAGCCTTGAGGCGCTGATCGAACGCTTCCTTCCCGCCGGGCTCAAGCACGTGCTCTGCACCGACATCAGCCGGGACGGGACGCTTTCTGGCAGCAACGTCGAGCTCTACCGGGATCTCTGCGCCCGTTACCCCAGCGTGGCGTTTCAGGCCTCAGGCGGTATCGGCGGCCTGGCCGACATAGAGGCGCTCAAGGACACAGGCGTCAGGGGGGTCATCCTCGGCCGCGCCCTGCTGGAGGGCAAGTTCGACGTGAAGCAGGCCATCGCCTGCTGGGATGAATGACCACGGGATCACCCGGTGATCCCTAAGGTGCCTGTCCGGCCATCAGCGCCGGAACAGGCACCTCTTCTTCTGGGGGCGCAGCGGCAAGCCCTTATAATCTGGAAGCAATTGACTCTATACTCGGACTCATCGAGATAACGTCACGGAAGGCTTATGTTCACATCTCACTGTGCCACCATCCTCATCGTCGATGACTCTCCCGAGAACCTGATGGTGCTGACCGAATTGCTCTCACCCACCTATAGGGTGCTCGCCGCCCAGAGCGGGGAGAAGTGCCTGCGCATTGCCAGTGGCAAGACGAGACCGGATCTCATCCTGCTGGACGTGATGATGCCCGGCATGGACGGCTATGAGGTACTCAGACAGCTGCGCACCAACCCCGAGACCCACCGCATTCCCGTGGTGCTGCTCACCGCCCTCGCCGATCCCCAAAGCGAGGAGTTCGGCCTGTCGCTCGGGGCCGTCGACTACATCACCAAACCCATCAAGCCTGTCATCGTCCAGGCGCGCGTGCGCACCCAGCTGGAGGCCAAGCAGGCCCGGGATGGTCTGCACGATCAGAATGCGGCCCTGGAGGCCGAGGTGGCGCGCCGGATGACCGAAAACGATCTGATCCAGCAGGTCTCCATCCGGGCGCTGGCCCATCTGGCGGAGATCCGCGATCCCGAGACCGGCAATCACATCCTGCGCACCCAGGCCTATGTACGGCTGCTGGCGAGCGCCCTTGCCGGTCACCCCCGCTTTGCCGAGACACTGTCGCCGGATTACATCGATCTGCTGAGCCGCTCCGCTCCTCTGCACGACATCGGCAAGGTCGGCATTCCCGACCATATTCTGCTCAAGCCGGGCAAGCTGACCCCCGAGGAGTGGCAGATCATGCGTACCCACGCCAAGCTCGGCAGCGATGCCATCGAGGAGGCCGAGCGGGATATGGAGCAGCCATTGGCCTTCCTCACCCTGGCCAAGGAGATAGCTCACTGGCACCACGAGAAGTGGGACGGCAGCGGCTACCCGGACGGCCTCTGTGGCGACGCCATTCCCCTCTCGGCCAGGTTGATGGCGCTGGCGGATGTGTTTGACGCCCTCATCAGCGTCCGGGTCTACAAGCCAGCCATGTCCTATGAGGAGGCGCGCACCCTGATCCTCTCTGGCAGCGGCCAGCATTTTGACCCGGACGTGGTGGCGGCCTTCGACAGCCATTTCGAACAGTTCGTCACCATAGCCGAGCGTTATCAGGATGACGCCGAGGTCGCCCATGGCTGAACAGCCTCCCCTGACCCGAGCCCATGTGCTCAACGTGGTGCTCACCTATGCCGCCGTGGCAAGCCTGTGGATCCTGCTCTCGGACAAGGCGGTGGAGTGGCTCTTCAGCACCCCGGCCCAGTTCGCCCTGGCCAGCACCATCAAGGGCTGGCTGTTTATCCTCATCACAGCGCTCATGCTCTATACCATGCTGCGCCGCCGCATCAATCAATCCACGGCAAGCCCCCGGCTCTCCGGGCGTCAGTGGCTGCCCATACTGCTGCTCAACAGCCTCATTCTGGCCCTGACTGCCATGGCCATCGCCCAGAATATCGGGCTGACCCGTGACAAGGAGGTCGCCCGGCTCGAAACCATCGCGGACCTAAAAAGCCGACGCATCACAGAGTGGCTGGGCAATCGGGAGCAGGATCTGCGCCAGATCATCGACAACCCGCGCTATGGGGATCTCTCACCCTCCGCTCAGAGGACCAAGCCGTCTGATGAACAGGCACAGCGGCTGACGCGGCTGGTGGAGTTCATCTCGGCAGAAGGTTTCGATGGTGCGGCCCTCTTCGATCCGGCTGGCCAGCCCCTGTGGCAGACCCCGGGGGCGGGCATCATGAATGCCACATTGCGCGATGCCCTGGCCCGGGTGACCGCGGGCAAAGTACTCAGGGTCGGACCCTATCTGGATGAGCTGGGCCAGCCCAGGATCGACTTCGTGGCGCCTCTGACCACGGCGGCGGGGCCGGCGCCCGTCATAGTGCTGCAGATAAGCGGCAGCCACTGGATAAACCAGATCCTCAAACCCTGGCCCATCCCCGACAGCAGTGGTGAAGCCACGCTGTTTCGCCAGCGCGCAGATCAGGTGCAGTATCTGAGCGACCTACGTTACCGCCCCGACTCGGCCCTTCGCCTGCACCTTCCGCTCCATCACGACACCTTGCTGGCGGCCCAGTATCTGCGTCTGGATGCCGGGCAACGAGGGCCCAGGGTGCTCTCTGGCAAGGATTATCGCGACACGGCGGCCTTTGGCGTCGTCTACCCGGTCGAGGGCACGGACTGGTATCTGCTGGCCAAGATAGACAAGGCCGAGCTCAACCAGGCCAGCTTCAAGGAGAGCATCTGGATCGGTCTCATCAGCCTGCTGGTACTCTTCGTCACCAACGCCGGCATCATATTGCTGCGCCAGCACACCCGACTGCTGATGACCGAGCAGGTCCGCCACTCCCAGGCACAAAGGCTGCAGGCGTTGCAACTGCTCTCCGCCATCGCCGACAGCTCGGAGGATGCCATCTTCGCCAAGGACAAGGAGGGCAAATACATACTGTTCAATCGCGCCGCCAGCCAGTTCGTGGGCAAGCCGGCCGCCGAGATGCTGGGCCAGGATGACCTGGCCATCTTCCCCCCCGATCAGGCCCGGATGCTAATGGCCGCCGGCCGCCGGGTGATAGAAAACAACCGGGTGCAAACCGAGGAGGAGTATCTCACCCTGCCCTGCGGCGATCGGGTATTCCTCGCCACCAAGGGGCCGCTGCAGGATAACGACGGTCAGGTGATCGGCATCTTCGGTATCTCCCGCGACATCACGGGCTTCAAGCGTGCCGAGGCAGATTTGCGGGAGCGGGAGGGACTGTTTCGCGCCCTGGTGGAGCAATCCCTCGCCGGCATCTACATCATCCAGCAGGGCCGGCTCTGCTACATCAACCCCTGTTTTGCCCACCTGTTTGGCTATGACTCCCCCGGCGCCCTGCTCGGCGTCGGTCCACTGCACGCCTTGGCAAGCCCACAGGACAGCGAACGGGTGGCCGAGCTGGTGCTGCGCTGCGAGCACGAGGGTGGCGACATCCATGCCCGCTTCAGCGCCCTGCACCACGGCAGCCAGGCCCTGGAGGTGGAGCTGTACGGGCGGCGTGTCGACTATCGCGGCCAGCCCGCCGTGCTCGGGCTCTTGCTCGATGTCACCGAGCGGGAGCAGGTCGAGCAGGCTCTGACCCGCCAGGCCATGGAGCTGCGCCAGCAAAACGAGGAGCTGGAGCGTTTCAACAAGGTGATGGTGGACAGGGAGCTCGCCATGCTGACCCTCAAGCACCAGATCAATGAGCTCTCGCGCCAGCTCGGGCTACCGCCGCCCTACCCCCAGGCCCCCATGCCGCCGGAGGAGCACCCATGATTAACCGACCGCAACTGTGGCACGTCCGCCCAGCCACCCAGCGCTGGGGCGTTTGCCTGTTGGCCCTGCTGCTGCCCGTCCTGATGCTGCAGATCCGGGTCCAGCTGCCCATCGCCTTTGGCGAGCGGCCGTTGCTGGTGCTCTTCATGCTGCCCATCATCATCTGCGCCCTGCTGGGGGGCTTGCTGCCAGGCCTGCTCTGCACCCTGATCACTGCCCTGGTCACCACCTATTTCCTGCTGCCCCCGATCCATGAGCTGACAGTGGCGGCCGGTCAGGATCTGGTGCAGTGGGGACTCCTGATCGCCAACGGCGTGCTCGTCAGCCTGCTCAGCGCCGCCATCCACCACTCCCGCGCCCGGGAGATCCAGCGCTGGCAGGAACTGATCAGCACCCAATCCCGCCTGCAACAGAGCGAAAACCGCTTCCAGGTCACCTTCGAGCAGGCGGCAGTCGGCATCGCCCTGGTCGCCCCCGATGGCGGTTGGCTGAGGGTCAATCAGCGCCTGTGCGACATGCTGGGCTACAGTGCCGATGAGCTCATGGGCATGAGCTTCCAGCAGATCACCCACCCGGACGATCTCTTCATCGATCAGCACTATGTCACCAGGATGCTGGCAGGCGAGCTGCCCCACTACACCCTGGAGAAGCGCTATCTGCGCAAGGGGGGCGAGATCATCTGGACGACACTGACGGTGGCCCTGGTCAGGGATCTCGAGGGAGAGCCCGATTACTTCATCTCCATCATCGAGGACAATCAGCAGAACAAGGAGACCGAAGAGGCCCTGCGCCGCAACGAGGGGATACTGCGAGAATCCCAGCGGCTGGCCAAGATCGGCAACTGGCGCTGGCGTGTCAGCGACGACAGCCACTTCTGGTCCCCGGAGATCTACCGCATCTACGGCCGTGATCCCGCCCTCCCCCCTGCCGTCTATCCCGAGGTCAAAAAGTACTTCACCCAGGAGGGTTGGCACACCCTAGCCCAGGCCGTCGAGCGCTGCCTGCACAACGGGCAACCCTATGAATGCGATGCCTGCGTCATCAACGAGCAGGGGAACCCAGTCTGGGTCACCGCCCGTGGGGCCGCCTTGCGGGACGGGGACGGCAATGTCGTCGAGCTCTATGGCACTGTGCAGGACATCACGGAGCGCAAGCTGGCCGAGCAGCAGTTGCTGCACAATCAGCAGGTGGCGCTCGATACCCAGCGCCGCGCCCGCCTGGCGGCACTGAACCTGATGGACGATGCCATCAGTGCCCGGGTCCGAGCCGAGTCCATCAGCAGCGCCCTGCGCGAGAGCGAGCAACGGCTGCTGATGGCCCAGGAGGGCGCCCACGTCGGGATCTGGGAGTGGGACATGGTCAATGATCACCTCTTCTTCTCCCCGGAATGCGCCCGCCTCTATGGCCGCCACGCCGAACAACTCACGACCTTTCACGCCTGGCAGGCTTGCCTGCACCCGGAGGACAAGCCCCGTATCGACGCCTTGCTGTCCGAACTGTCGGTCAGCGACAAGCCCTTCGAAATCGAGTTCCGGATCCTGCTGCCAAACGGTGACCTATGCTGGCTGGTGAGCAAGGGCAGCGTCTATCGGGATGCCTGGCAGCGTCCCCTGCGTCTGCTCGGCATCCATCTTGACATCACAGAGCGCAAGCAGGCGGAGCAACAGCTGAGGCAACTCTCCCTGGCTCTGGAGCAGAGCCCAGACGGCGTCTTCATCACGGACACCGGGGCCCGCATCGAATATGTCAACGCGGCCTTCCTGGCCATCAGCGGCTACCGGCAGGACGAGGTCATCGGTCAGACTCCCTCACTGCTGCGCTCCGGCCTCACCCCCAGAGCCACCTATATCGCCCTGTGGGATGCCATCAAGCGCGGCCAGCGCTGGCACGGCGAGTTCGTCAACCGGCGCAAGGACGGCTCACACTATCAGGTGCTGGCGGCCATCTCCCCCATTCGCCAGGAGAACGGGGGAGTGACCCACTATGTGGCGGTACAGGCCGACATCACAGAGAAGAAACAGCTCGGCGAGGAGCTGGATCAGTACCGTTACCACCTGGAGGAGATGGTCAACGAACGCACCCTGCAACTTGCCCAGGCCCATCAGCGTGCCGAGAGTGCCAACCGCGCCAAGAGCGCCTTCCTGGCCAACATGAGCCACGAGATCCGCACGCCCATGAACGCCATCCTGGGGTTGACGTATCTGCTCAAGCGCGACACCCCGGACAGCACCCAGCACGAGCGGCTGGAGAAGATCGACAATGCCGCCCAGCACCTGCTCACCATCATCAATGACATCCTGGATCTCTCCAAGATAGATGCGGGCAAGATGGCGCTGGAGCAAGGTGACTTCTCCCTCATCGCCATGCTGGACAACGTCAGCGCCCTGATGAGCGAGCAGGCCAGCGCCAAGGGCCTCAGCCTCATGGTCGACATGGGAGACTCGCCCACCTGGGTTCATGGCGACATCACCCGCCTGCGCCAGGCACTGCTCAACTACGCCGCCAATGCCATCAAGTTTACCGAGCAGGGCGCTGTCACCCTGCGGGTACGGATGGCCCGTCCGCTTGCCGGCGGCTACCTGCTGCGCTTCGAGGTAGAAGATACCGGCATCGGCATCAGTCCGGAGCAGTGCGAGAAGCTGTTCCAGGCCTTCGAGCAGGCCGACGTCTCCACCACCCGCAAATACGGCGGCACAGGCCTCGGGCTCGCGATCACCAGTCGGCTTGCCGCCCTGATGGGAGGAGAGGCTGGCGTCAACAGCACCCTTGGCCAGGGCAGCTGTTTCTGGTTCACCGCCGCCCTCTCGGCGGGTCAGGGGGAGGCGCCGCAACCGCTCCCGCCTGCGCAGAGCCTGGCGCAGACCTTCTTCCCCCACAGGGCCCGGGTGCTGCTGGTGGAGGACAACGCCATCAACCGCGAGGTGGTGCTGGAGCTGCTTTGCCACAGCGGCCTGGTCATCGAGACCGCCGTCAATGGTCAGGAGGCGCTGGAGCGCGTCCGCCAGCATCCCTACGATCTCATCCTGATGGACATACAGATGCCGCTGATGGATGGCTACAGCGCCACCCGCGCCATCCGCGCCCTGCCCGGCCGGGAGCGGATCCCCATACTGGCCCTGACGGCAAGCGCCTTCGAGGAAGACAGGCAGGCGAGCGAATCGGCCGGCATGAACGACTTCATCGCCAAGCCTGTCACCCCCGCCAAGCTGTTTGAGGCGCTGCAGCGCTGGCTGCCCAGCAACGGGATGGTGGAGCCCGATGAGCAGGACCTGCCCCGCGACATGCAGGCAGGCCCCCTCGCCCCCCTGCATGGCTTCCCCGGGCTGGATCTGCAACAGGGGTTGGCGGCACTGCAGGGCAATCAGGAAAAATACCTTGCCTTGCTGCGCCACTTCGCCAGCGAGCATCACCAGGACATGGCCCTGCTCGGCCACCATCTGCAAACGGGTGACAGTGTGACCGCCACCCGACTGGTTCACACCTTGCGCGGGGTCGCGAGCACCCTTGGGATGACGGACCTCGCGCAGCAGTGCCTGCAGCTGGAACAGAGGCTCGCGGAGGATGGCCTTGAACAGCCCGCCCTGATGACGGCCATCGCCGGGGCCTTGGTTGCCCTGCGCGAACGATTGGGGGAGGAAGCGCCCGTCCCTGCGGCGGAGCTCATCCCCCTTGGCAGCCAGTGGCAACGGGATCTGCGACACCAGATGGAGACGCTGCTGGCGCAAAGCGATACCGCCGTGATCCCGCTGTTCGAGCAGTATGCCGCCCCCTTGCGGCTCATGCTGGGGCCACGCAGCGAGACCCTGGCCAGGCAGTTGAAGGCATTCAACTTCGACGGTGCCCTGCTCACCCTTCGCCAATGCGTGGAAGCAGATGAGCCCCCAACTGACGTTATCTCCCCCCTGCCCGATGGCCCTTCGCTGCCCCCGGGCCAGGCGAAAGGAGACAAAGGGTTGAATCACTGAATAAAGTCATGCATATAGTGTTGGTTCCCCCTGGGCCGCGCCGCCCGAAGAGCGCGCCGTTTCCCGCTCAGGATCCAGCAGAGAAAGCATGCCAACCGCTTTTCCGTCCGCCGCCTGATCCTGCGTCACCGGCAGAACGAAGTTTTTTTAACTGTGCTTTACATGGAGCAATGAGCATGTTGTCAAAGCGTATTATCCCCTGCCTTGACGTCAAAGATGGCGTTGTGGTCAAGGGCGTGCAGTTTCGCAACCACGAGGTGATGGGCGGCATAGTCGAGCTGGCCCGCCGCTACGCCGAGGAGGGTGCCGACGAGCTGGTGTTCTATGACATCACCGCCTCGAGCGACGCCCGCGTGGTGGACAAGAGCTGGGTGAGCCGGGTGGCCGAGGTCATCGATATCCCCTTCTGCGTCGCCGGCGGTATCAAGAGCGTCGAAGATGCCCGCCAGATCCTGGAGTTTGGTGCCGACAAGGTCTCCATCAACTCCCCGGCCCTGGCCGATCCCACCCTGATCACCCGACTGGCGGAACGCTTCGGCGTGCAGTGCGTGGTGGTCGGCATCGACTCCTACTTCGATGCGGCGAGCGGCCAGTATCAGGTCAAGCAGTTCACCGGTGACGAGAGCCGCACCCTCACCACCAGCTGGACCACCCTGGAGTGGGTCAAGGAGGTGCAAAAGCGCGGCGCTGGCGAAATCGTGCTGAACGTGATGAACCAGGACGGCATGCGCCAGGGCTATGATCTCGAGCAGCTCAAGCTGGTACGAGCCGTCTGCAAGGTGCCGCTGATTGCCTCCGGCGGCGCCGGCACCATGGTCCATTTCCTCGATGCTTTTACCCAGGCCGACGTGGACGGGGCCCTGGCGGCCTCCGTATTCCACAAGGGCCTTATCCCCATTCCCGAATTGAAACGCTGGCTGAAAAACGAAGGAGTCGCCATCCGTGAATAATCCCTTGATTGATCCCACCCTCATCGACCGCCTCGATTGGGCAAAATGTGACGGCATGATCCCCGCCATCGTCCAGCATGCCGTGAGCGGCGAGGTGCTGATGCAGGGCTTCATGACCCGCGAAGCCCTGGAGAAGACCCAGGCCACCGGCCAGGTCACCTTCTTCAGTCGCAGCAAGCAGCGCCTCTGGACCAAGGGTGAGAGCTCGGGCCATGTGCTCAAACTCGTGGCCATCAGCACCGACTGCGATCAGGACTCCTTGCTGGTCGCCGCCGATCCGGTCGGCCCCACCTGCCACCTGGGCACCCCTTCCTGCTTCGACGGTCATCCGCTGCCGCCGCTCGGTTTCCTGGCAGAGCTCGAGCAGATCCTGGCCTCGCGCAAGGGGGCGGACCCTGCTACCAGCTACACCGCCAGCCTCTACGGCAAGGGTACCAAGCGCATCGCCCAGAAGGTGGGTGAAGAGGGGGTGGAAGTAGCCCTGGCCGCCATGGCGAAAGACAGAGAAGAGCTCATCAACGAATCCGCTGACCTGCTCTACCACCTGACGGTGCTGCTGCAAAACGAGGGGCTGGGTCTGAAGGATGTGGTGCAACGCCTCCATGAGCGCCACAACAAGTAGTCTTTGTAATTAGACAAAACGGGCCCTGATGGGCCCGTTTTTTATGCACCAGCGTCACCCCCCTCCTCGTGGGAGGATCAACGCCTTTCAAGCCTATTTCTCGGGGATTAGCTCCGTTCCCCTGATCGGGCCGGAATACCAAGGCTTGCCCCCCCTGAACAGGGAGTCGCTCATCCCAGGGCCGGCGGCGATAATGGCGAACCCCCTTCACCTCCCCAGGCGCTATGAACAAATTTCAGGTTTTCTCCACCCCGGAGGCGCCCGCCGCCTTCACCTTGCTCGACATGGCGTCGGCCAGCTTCCTGGCAGACAAGGCCGTTTTGCTGGCGCAGGGGTTCGAGGTCATAGGCGAACCCATACTGGCCCCTGATGCCCGCACGGCGGCCGAATCCCATCAGCTCAACATGGCCGATCCCAGCCGCCCCTATGGCGGCCCCAGCACCATAAGCCTCTTCGCTTATACCCTGCTTAATGCCCCCCGGCTGTTTGGCAAGGGCAAACCACCAAGGCGCTGACTGAAGCCGACCTGAATAAAGGCCCCTTGGGATGTCGCAAATGGGGCCTGTCCGGCGGGAAAGCCCCCATGGATAATGCAGGGGCACAGTTCACCCCCAGAGGCCCTATGAGCAAATACCAGTTCTTCCGTCAGGGACAGGATCCCGCCAGCGTCACCTTCTTGCTGATGTCTTCCCCCTCTTTTTTACCTGAAAAGTCACAGCTGCTGGAGCAGGGCTTCGAGGTGGTGGGGGATTATATCGATGCAGCCAACGAGAAAGAGGCGCTCGACAAGTTCAAGAGCGGCATGATAGAGCCGCTCGCCGAGTACACCAAGGCCAGTGAAGCAGGGGGACTTTACTACTTCATCACCGGCCTGTGGGAGGCACTGCACAAACGTATCAGGGGCGCCAATCCTCCCCGCTGATAGGCTAGGGTATGACAGACCCGCCATCTCTTCCCCAGCAAACAGTGAGCCTGTTGAACTTGCAACAGGCCTTCGCAGAACGAAAGGCCGGGCCCTGCAAGACGTGGTGCAACGCCCTCATGAGCGGCATCACAAATGATCGGTGTATTGATATCCGACGGCTCACCCGGCTTGCCTCGACCAGTTAAAGGGGTGAGTCTTTGCGATATTAAAAATAAACAAGAGGGAGGCGTTATTCCTCCCTTTTAAATCCGAGCAAGACCTTACAGTCAAATAATGGTTCTGCCCGGGATGATTGCTCCGCATGATTAAAAAATATTCACGGCACAAGCCATTGACTGGCATTTGGCTTTCAATCAAACAGCTCGAATCCAAAACCATCCAGCAAATGGATTGCCTCAAGTCGTGTGAATTTAGTCCCTTTCAGGTGATTGTCCCGCACATCGATACGGTAATTTGTCGCCTCCCTGAAATCAGTACCGTTCAGGTTGGTATTGCCGAACATGCTTTCAGTAAAATCCGAGTATGAGAAGTCGGATTTGCTGAAGTCGCCACCTCTGAAGTCCGCTGCCCTTACCTTGCACTCCTCCATGATCATCCCAGGTAATTTAAGACCAAAGAACGAGGAGTCATTTAATATAGATTTTTTGAACATGAGCTGACCAGGCACCACAAATCGTGACCACTCGGCTTTAGTCCAGTCAACCCCGATAATTTTACACTCTTCGTAAAGCACGGCTAAAAATCGGCTGCTATCAACGCGGAGGTTGCTCAGATCTGAATTTTTGAAGACGCAATCAACGAACTTGCAACGTTGAAAATGGGCACCATTGAAGGAGCAATTCACAAAGACACAGTCTTCAAATACTTTTGCGTAGATATGGGTGTCGGCAAACTTGAGACCATTGAACTCTTCTTGGTAATACTCGGCGATGCCGTCATCTATTCTATCTTTCATATTGAGCCTTATTGCGATAATTCTGTCATTCATGCTCAGCCTTCATTGAGTGCTGCTTGCAGTTTTTCGAGAAACCTGCCGATATGAATGCCATCAACAAAGGAGTGATGCACCTGTACGGAAAAAGGCAGCATGACACGGCCCTCTCTCTCGGAATACTTTCCCCAATTGAAAAGAGGGATGGCGTTCTCTTTGTCTCCGGAGAATGTATGAGACAGTTGTGTATATGAGAACCAAGGTAGCGGTGAAAATTGAAAAACATTGCCTCCCGCTGGCGCTGTAAAATACGCCTGTTGTGCAAGCGCGGCCTGCTGCGCCGCCAACACATAGGTCTGCAGCGTATCCGTCAATGGGGCGTCAACAACCTTAAATAACTCTGTTTCCTTGTCAAGGTAAGTAAACACAGTATTGATTTGATCGTATAGCACCACGCGCCCATCCAAAAATCGGTAGCGAAATGCCTCTATTTCATTTGCACACCTGGCCGTGACGAATATCATGGCAAAGGTGAATGATGTCTCCAGCTTGCGGATTTTGTTTATAAATTTCGTCACATCCAGCTCAACGGTCACGCCATAGAGTGGATTGCTGAAATTCTTGAAAATATTGCAATGGAGTGCACGCTCCCACTTGGTTTCATCAACCAGAAGATAGTTTGACACAGCGAAACCGCCTGTTTTAAATGGGTTTAAAAAAGCTTCACATCAAAAGCTGGTGATATCAATATTGCTTAAAGCAGCAATCCAATCTCAATAAATCGTTATCAGGCTGGCTTGCCATCGATCAAGAGCTGTATCGCTGCGCCATAATGCTCGGCAATAATATCGATTGGCGTTGCCAGCAGTGTTTCGTGCTGAATAACGGCCAATGAATTGATAAGCCCCCCCGTCTGGGCAGAAATAAGGTGTGCTCTCAACTCAGCATCCTGCCCGGGTAAACGCTGCGCCAGTTGCTCAACGAATCGAGTTCTAACGACATCCTGTAAACGGGTTCTTATGGTCTCGCTGTCAGAGGCCTGAACCAAAGACACATAGGAACTCATTTTATTTTTAATGTCGCCGGATATCAGCTCAAGAACGATACGGTATCCCATGCCATCCAATGAACCTGTGAGTGCTTTTTCACAAAAGTCGCTGATGGCCAGCGCTTCGAGAAAAAGCTCCTCCTTGGAGCCGAAATAGCGGATGAGCAATGCGGGATCGACCCCGACTTCCTTTGCGATGGCCCTGAGCGACGTCGCTCTGTAGCCAGTTGAAGAGAAAAGTTTTCGGGCAACATCTAGGATCAAGGCTTTGGTTGTGTCAGCACCACTCAATTTCACCACCCCCTCGGTAACAGCATCCTTGATCATATTCCCTTCCCTTTCCAAGTTGTCATGAGGAGCGATTTTAGGTTTGTCCCCCATGCAAGTCAACGGCGTTGACATGGGTTATTCAACACCGTTGACCTGGACTGTCCTGCGACACATTTACATGACCACAGGAGATGAACTGCCCTCAGATGCCCGTCCGCATCCCCTTCGACGGGATCACTCCAGCTGCTTGCGCAACATGAACTTTTGCACCTTGCCGGTGGAGGTCTTGGGCAGGGGGGTGAAGATGATGCGCTTGGGGGCCTTGAAGTGGGCCATCTGCTCGCGGCAGAAGGCGATCAGCTCCGCCTGGCTGAGCACACGGCCCTCCTTGAGCTTCACGAAGGCGCAGGGCACCTCCCCCCACTTCTCGTCCGCCATGGCGATCACCGCGGCCTCGTCCACGTCCGGGTGGCGATAGAGCACGTCCTCCACCTCCAGGCTGGAGATGTTCTCCCCGCCCGAGATGATGATGTCCTTGGATCTGTCCTTGATCTCCACGTAGCCGTCCGGGTGCCAGACCGCCAGATCCCCGCTTCGAAACCAGCCCTCCGCCATCGCCTCTTCGCTCGCCGCCGGGTTCTTGAGGTAGCCCTTCATGACGATGTTGCCGCGCAGGAAGATCTCCCCCAGGGTCTTGCCATCCCGGGGCACAGGCTCGCCGCTGACGGGGTTGGCTACCTGCATCTCTCCCTGCAATGGAGAGGCCACCCCCTGGCGTGCCTTGAGCCGGGAGAGCGCAGTGGCATCCTGCCCTTGCCAGCTGCGCTGAGGCTCGCACACCACGCAGGGGCCATAGGTCTCGGTGAGGCCATAGACATGGGTCACGGCTATCCCCATGGCCTCCATGCCGGCGATCACGGTGGCAGGTGGCGCCGCCCCCGCCGTCATCGCCTTGATGGGGTGATCGAGCCCCAGTTTCAGGGCTGGATCGGCGTTGTTCAGCATGTTGAGCACTATGGGGGCGGCGCAAAAATGCGTCACCCTGTGTTCGTGCAGCGCCTCATAGATGGCGCCCGCCTGCACATGGCGCAGGCAGACGCTCACCCCGGCGGTGGCCGCCAGGGTCCAGGGGAAGCACCAGCCGTTGCAGTGGAACATCGGCAGGGTCCACAGATAGACGGGGTGCTTGGGCAGCTCCCAGGAGAGCACATTGTTGACCGCATTGAGGTGGGCGCCGCGATGGTGATAGACCACCCCCTTGGGGTTGCCCGTGGTGCCCGAGGTGTAGTTCAGGGAAATCGCCTGCCACTCGTCCGCCGGCAGCCAGCCGGGCTCGTCGCCGTTGCCCCCGGCAATAAAGTCCTCGTAGGTCAGTTCGCCGACCAGCTCCCCCTCCCGATAGAGGGGATCATCGATGGCGATCACCAGGGGGCTTTGCTCGATCAGCGCCAGCGCCTTGCGCACCAGGGCGCCAAACTCCCTGTCCACCAGTACCACCCTGCTCTGGGCATGCTGGAAGATGAAGGCCATGGACTCTGCATCGAGCCGGGTGTTGATGGTGTTGAGCACGGCGCCGCTCATGGGTACCCCGAAGTGGGCCTCAAACATGGCCGGGACATTGGGAGCAACGATGGAGACAGTGTCCCCCTCGCCGATGCCGTGCAGGCGCAGGGCAGAGGCGAGCTGGCGACAGCGCACCTCGGTCTGGGCCCAGCTCTGGCGCAAGGGGCCGTGGATCAGGGCCGGGTAGTCGGGATAGACCCGGGCCGCCCGGGCCAGAAAGCTCAAGGGGGTCAGGGCCTCGAAATTGGCGGGCGTCTTGCCAAGGCCAGTCTCGTAGATGTGCGGCTTTGTCATCGGGTTCCTTCCTCATATGGGCACAAAGCGGGGGGAGTCTCGCGGATCACGGCGCACAAGGCACTTGGCAGGCGGCGGATCCTTATACCCGACGAGGGTACCAAGGGGGCGCACGCCCAGGTATTAGCGAAACGTCTTAAGGGGCTGCGCCCCCTGCCCCAGACTCTCGCGACGCCATCAATCATCTTTTGTCGCCAATCACAGACGCTCCCTTGCCGGGGCCATTTTTGGCGCAGCCAGCCTCTGTCGCACCCGAAGGGCCATTGCCTTGAGCCCGGGGACAAAAATGCCAAGAATGAGCCCAGGCCCCAAGGGCAATCACTGTAAGGAGAGAAGAGATGAACACATCCATGTTGGCAGGTATCGGGATCGGTGTGGCCTCTGCACTGGCCTTGTCGGCGGCAGCCAGCGGATCCCTGTTTTCATCAGAGCCCCAGTTTGCCGAGGTGCTGGCCAGCAAACCGGTGACCGAGACCATCAAGACACCGCGCCAGGAGTGCCGCAACGTCACCGTCACCCACCGCAAGCCGGTGCAGGATGAACACAAGATCCTGGGCACAGTGGTCGGTGCGGCCCTCGGGGGCGTGGTGGGCCACCAGTTCGGTGGGGGCAGCGGCAAGAAGGTCGCCACCGTCGCCGGGGCCGCCGCCGGTGGCTATGCCGGCAACCAGGTGCAGGGCAACATGCAGGCGGGGGACACCTACACCACCACGGAGCAGCGCTGCAAGACGGTGCAGGACAGCAGCACCCGCACCCTGGGTTATGACGTCACCTACCGCCTCGCCGGTCAGGAAGGGGTAGTGCGAATGGAACAAAAACCCGGCACCACCATTCCGGTCAAGGATGGCAAGCTGGTACTGAGCAACGCGCAGGGTTGATACTCCGTTAGGAGCGCCCTGCCATGGAGAAGGCCCACCCGACGCGGTGGGCCTTTTTCATAGGCGGAGCACTGCCAGTCAGGCCAAAGCGCCAACCAGCAAGAAGGGGCCCGCGGGCCCCTTGTGTCATCTGTATGCTCACTGTCATCAGTGGCGGCCGAAGGGCCACCAGGGCTTGTCGTTGTCCTGGATGTCGACCCGGGTCTGCTGCACCGCCCCCTGCTGGGCCCCTTTCAGCTTCTCGAGGTTGACGCTGAACTGCTCGGTGGACTCCACGAACCAGTCGTCCAGGATCAGCACCTTGATGGACTTGCTGCCCCCCTCGCCCGCGGCCCAGCTCACCGACTGACCGAACCAGGGCAGGAAATCCAGCCCCCAGCGCGCCGTGATCCCCTCAAGGCCCAACTGGGCACGGGCGGGCTTGCTGAGATCGCCGCTGCGCACCAATGGTATCTCGGCAAACCACTGTCCTTCGTTCACCGTCATGCTGGCGCTCGCCAGGGCTATGGTGGAGGGCGCCAGCTTGTCCTTGATGGTCACCAGAGTCTGGTGTTGCTCACCCAGGGCCGCGCCGCTTGCCTCGAACAGCTCCAGGGTGAAGGTCTCATCCCCCTCGTGCAGGGTGTCGCTCTTCACCGGAATGCTGATGGTCTGGCTGTCGCTCTGGCCAGCCGCCCAGTTCAGGGTACCGGTGAGTGGCGCCACGTCCTTGGCATCGGCGCTGCCGTAGGCGACGCGGTAACTGACGCTTGCCTCCCCATAAGTGCCGTCCCGGCGCGCCACGGACAGCGTGAGAGTGCTGCCCTCCTCCACGCTGGCGGCGGCGCTCTCCAGGCTCAAGACTCCAGCGGGCGGCAGCGGATACTGGATGGCCACCAGCACGGGATCATGATCCGAGGCGCTGAAGGGCCCCTCGGATTTCGCCAGCTGGCCGCTGTACTTGTTGCCGTACTCGAAGAAGTTGCTCTCGGCGGAGTTGATGTGCCAATCCTCGATACCGATCACCTTGGCCGCGAGGCTCGGATTGGCCAGGGCGTGATCCAGGTTGCCGAGCTCCCCCTCATAGCTGTAGGAGTAGGTGTCGGTGCCGTGGAAGCGGGTGTTGAGGTTCACCAGACCATAGCCCTTGCCGAGGGCGCTGCCGCTCTCCTCATAAGGCTGGCCCGCCAGCGTGGTGAAGGAGGCGCTCAGGATCTGGCGCGCCTGGGCGGCCGGATCATAGTCGGTCAGCACCCGGATAGGATCCTCCATGCCGTAGGCGTTCAGATCCCCGATGAGCAGCAGATCCCCGCTCACCCCCTTGAGCCGCTCCCCCAGCACCCTGGCGGCGGAGACCCGCAGGGCGTTGCAGTGGCCCTGGCCGTCCAGCGGGTCGGCGGTCACGTAGTCGGGATAATCCTCGAAGCAGGCAGAGCCCTTGGACTTGAGGTGGTTGACCACTAGGGTCAGGGGCGCATCCCCCTTGGGAGAGCTGAAGCGCTGCAGCAGCGATTCGCGCATCCCCTGGTTGATGGCCACCGGCTTGCCACTGGCGTCCTGGGCCTCGGCCTGCTGCACCGGCAGCACTATGAGGCTGGCGGCCCCTTGCGGCGTCACGCTGGCGGGTCGGTAGATGAGGCCCACTGTGATGGCGTCGGTGCCTATGGGCTGGCCATCGGGGGAAGCCACCCAGGCGTAGTGATCCGTCTCGTCCGGCTGGGCGGCGTTGAGGGCCGCCACCAGGTTGGCGATGGCGGAGTTGTCGCCGTAGCCGTTGTTCTCTATCTCCATCAGCCCCACCACGTCCGCGTTGAGGCGGGTGATGGCGCTGACGATCTTGGTGCGCTGCAGCTCGAACTCAGGCACCGTCAGGGCGCCTCTGTTGCTGCCGGTGGGGTTGGCATCGCCCCCCACCACAGTGGTGAAGAAGTTGAGCACGTTGAAGCTCGCAACCCGCAGATCCCCCGCCTCGGCGAGCTCCGGCGTCTCTACCCTGTCCCAGCCGCTGTGATCTATGTCGCTGCTGTCGATGCGGTTGCTGGCCACCAGCCGGAACAGGTTGTAGGAGTAGCCGAGCGCCCCCTCAAGCCCGTTGAGCCTGTCGCCGATACGCAGGTAGCCATCCTCTGCGTTGAAGCCGGGATACCAGGGCAGCACGCCGTCCGGCGCCTTGGCGTCCGTCTCTACCACCAGCTGGTTTTGCTGGTTGCGCAGGGCCCAGTCGCTCGCCTCCTGGCTCAGGGCGGCAAACTTCTGGGTCGACTTGATGAGGGGCGCGCCATAGGCCAGCACCAGGTTGTTGCGCTTGCCGTCGTAGTCGAAGCTGAAGTTGCGGGTCACCACCAGGCTGGATTCCGGCACCAGCCGCACCTGCATCCCCTCGTGGCGCTCCAGCAGCTGGCTCAGGCTCTCGCCTCCCACAGGCACCAGATCCACCGCCGGCAGCAAGGCCCCCACCGGCTGGGTTATCACCAGCTGATCGGCACTGAGCTGGGTCTGGTTGAAATACTCTTTGACCTTGCCCGAGACGCACACCTCGGCTCCCGGCACCAGGGCGCCGTTGACCTGGGTGCTGTGGATGAAGAGGCCGTCCGAAGTGGCCGGATCCCCGTCCCCCTGCGCGTCCTGAATGAAGAAGCCCTTGTAGAGGCCGCTCACCACCTGGGTCACCACGCCGCGAGTGGCATAGGCCTGCTCGGATTCAAACTTGCCGGCCGGCACCAGGGGGCTGCTGCTGCCCGGGCCCTGGATGGCGGGCACGGGCACCAGCTGATCGACCGGGCAGACGAAAGCGGGTGGCTGGGTGCCGTCGCAGGGTGCATCGCCGCTGCAGCCGAGACCGCTGGCATCATCCTTGGGGGCCGCCACGTATTCAAGCGCCGGATCGAAGGTGCCGGTCGCATCAGTGCGGCCCGTGGTGACAGTGGCCTTACGGCGAAGCGTCATGTCCAGGGTCGAAACAGAGCCCGAGACCCAGGCCGTGCCGGGATCCACCCCCACCTGGCCTAAGCTGTCTGCAATCTCGCTGCCGCGATAGAGCACCAGAGCATCGTCGCCATTGAACACCAGATTGCCGCTGGTCTGATTGGCCTTGGCCAAAATCTCGCCGCTCGCGGAGGGGTTGGCCAGCACCAGGCTGGCCCCCGGGGCCAGGGTGCCTTGCAGCGCCAGGCTGTTGGTGGGGGCATCGGTGAGGGGTTTGCCGTTGGCGTAGAGCGCCAGCCGGTATTGGGCGAGATCGACGGAGTCCGAGCCGAGGTTGCTTAGCTCCACCGCCTTGTTGTTGCCAGAGCCTTCCAGGTATTCGCTGATCAGCAGTTGCGCCTGTGCCTGTCCTGAGAGCGCCAGCCCGACCGCGAGCGCCACCAGAGAGTGTCTTCCTGACATGGTCAGTTTCCTTTTTTATGGGCAGATTATGTTATTGGCGCCCCGCGCAAGGCGAGCCGCAGCACCTTGTTAGATGTCGAACTCGGCCAGCGGCCAAGATCGCGCCTACTCTGCCCCCTTAGCGACGGAGTCGCTGGGAGCTGGCTAACAATGCCAACAAATTGTTGCGTGCAGGTGACGAGCAATACCCGTATGGGCAGTGCCTGCCCCCTGTGCGTAGAAAATCGTCGCCACATCATGGGGGTACCATGCCAAGGGGCTCGACATAGAGTAGAGTCCGGGGCTGAGAGCCCGGTCCGGAAGTGCGAGAGAGGCGGCGGCCAGTGTGCGGTTCCAGGTGCAGCCAGATAGGCGTTACAGGCCCCCATGACCCGTGAAAGCAGAGAGATGGTCTCCACTGGAGCTGCGCTATGTGCTCTTATGGAACCGGTTTCAGCAATGACATAAATAACAAGAGAGGGGATAGGACAAACGCTTATTGCTTTTCGGCTCACGAATAGCAATAGTTCTCACTTCTTTTTTTAGGCCGTATCCCCCGAGGTTTCACAAGATGTTTCGTCACCCCCTGGCAAAGTTGCTGCTGCTTGGTCAGCTCGCCCTGATGAGCTGGATGGCACAGGCCGCCGCCCCCGTTGAAGTGGAAGATGTGATGGGCCGCAAGGTCTCCCTGAGCCTGCCTGCGAGCCGCATCGTGCTCGGTTTCTATCCCGAGGATTACCTGGCCGTGGCCGGTGAAGGGGGCGCCGATCGCCTGGTGGGCATGTCCCGTGGCTGGTTCGTCAAGTCCCGCCCCGCCATCTGGTCCCTCTATGTGGCCAGCCTGCCGCAACTGGCCAAGGTGCCCGACCTTGGCAACGTGCAGGATCAGAGCTTCTCCATCGAGAAGACCCTGGCGGTCAAACCCGATCTGGTGATCCTGGCCCAATGGCAATACGAGGCCCTGGCCCCGGATCTGCCGCGCCTCGAGCAGGCGGGCATCCCGGTGGTGGTGGTGGACTACAACGCCCAGACCCTGGCCCGCCACATGGCGAGCACCCTGCTGCTTGGCAAGGTGACCGGCCAGGAGGCCCGTGCCCAGAAGATGGCCGACGAATACAAGGCCAAGATTGACACCATCACTTCCCGGGTTGCCCAGGCGAAGCGCCAGCCGCCCCGGGTCTACATCGAGCTGGGTGACAAGGGCCCGGCCGAGTACAGCTACACCTATGGCAAGGACATGTGGGGCGCCATGGCCCTGCTGGCCGGCGGTGACAACGTCGCGGCCCCCTTCGTCGAACGCTGGGGCCCCATACACCCTGAGCAACTGCTGGCGAGCAAACCCGAGGTGATCCTGATGGCGGGCTACGAGAGCGTGAGCAGCGCAGAGGCGATGCAGGTCGGTCAGGATATTTCGGCCGAGACGGTGCGCCAGCGTCTGCAGGGCTTTGCCGCCCGTCCGGGCTGGAGCGAGTTGCCCGCCGTGCAGCAGGGTCGCCTCTACGCCGTCTATCACGGCGCCACCCGCAGCATCATGGATGCCGCCCTCATCGAGTTCATGGCCAAGGCGCTCTACCCGGACTTGTTCGAGGATCTCGATCCCCTGGCCACCTATCAGGGCTTCTACCGCAGCTATCTGCCCATTCGTCCCCAGGGCACCTTTATGCTGGGTATCAAGTAATGGCAGGTTGAACCTGACGGGCCGGACTTTCCCGACCCGAGTCGGGAAAGTCCCTCTTCGTCATCCCTCTTCAACCCTTGCGGGCGCCCCTTGAGAGCGCCCGTTTCAGGATGGTTATCATGAATGATTTGGCTGCCCTGCAGCAGACCCTCACCCGCCAGCGGCAACGGGAGCGCCGCCGTTGGCACTGGCTGGCGCTGCTCACCCTGGTGCTGTGCATTACCCTGGTGCTCGACATCGCCACCGGCCCCTCCCTGCTGCCCCTTGGGGAAGTGATCGATGCCCTGCTCTCCCCCGCCCAGGCGGACTCCATGACCCGCACCATCGTCTTTGACATGCGCCTGCCCATCGCTCTGATGGCCCTGGTGGTCGGCGCCTCCCTCGGGCTTGGCGGCGTGCAGATGCAGACCCTGTTGGACAACCCCCTGGCCAGTCCCTACACCCTGGGACTCGCGGCCGCGGCCGGGCTTGGCGCCGCACTGGCGCTCTATACCGGCGGTCTCGGGCTGCCGCCACTGATTGCCATTCCGGCCGGCGCCTTCATTTTGTGCATGTTTGCCGCCAGCCTCTTGTTTGGCCTGGCCATGATGCGCAACATCAGCAGCCAGACCCTGATCCTGGCGGGCATAGCCCTGCTGTTCCTGTTCCAGTCCCTGCTCTCCCTGCTGCAGTTCCTCTCCTCCCCCGAGCTCAACCAGCAGATCATGTTCTGGCTGTTTGGCAGCCTGATGCGCACCACCTGGGATGCCCTGATCATCACCGCCGCCGTCACCCTGATCTGCACCCTGCTCATCTACCGGGACGCCTGGGCCCTCACCAGCCTGCGTCTGGGGGAAGCCCGTGCCCGGAGTCTCGGGGTCAACGTGGACAGGCTGCGCATGAAGACCCTGATCCTGGTCGCCCTGCTCACCGCCACCGCCACCAGCTTCGTCGGCATCATCGGCTTCGTCGGCCTGGTGGCTCCCCACATAGCCCGCATGCTGGTGGGGGAAGATCAGCGCTTCCTGATCCCGCTGTCCGCCCTGTGCGGCGCATGCATGCTCTCGGCGGCCTCGGTGCTCTCCAAGTCCATCATTCCGGGGGCCCTCTTCCCCATCGGCATAGTCACTGCGCTCATTGGCGTGCCCTTCTTCATCTGGCTGATCCTCGGCAGGGGGCGTAAACGTGCTTGAGATATCCCGACTCTCCCTCTCCCTCGGCCAGCAGACCCTGCTGCGGGAGCTCGACCTCACCCTGCACCCGGGTCAGGTCCATGTGATCATCGGCCCGAACGGGACCGGCAAGACCTCGCTGCTGCGCGCCCTGTTCGGTGAACTGACCCCGGCCGCCGGCGACATCCGTCTGGGGGGCCAGAGCGCCCGCCAGATGACCCAGGCCAAGTGGCGCCAGCAATTTGGCTACATGCCCCAGAACATCCAGCTGGAGCTGGATTTGAGCGTCATCGAAGTGGTGGTGCTGGGGCGCCTCGACAGCCTCTCCATGCGCCTGGCGGACGAGGATATACTGGCGGCCGGCCGCGCCCTGCAGGCCCTTGGCATCGCCCATCTGGCGGATCGCCCCCTCTACTCCTTAAGCGGCGGCCAGCGGCAGATGGTGCTGTTCGCCCAGGTGCTGCTGCGAGATCCTCGCATCATGATGCTGGACGAGCCGGTCAGCGCCCTGGACCTGCATCACCAGATGCAACTGATGGAGCACCTCTGCCAGCAAACCCGGGAGCAGCAGTGGATCACCCTGGTGGTGCTGCACGATCTCAACCTGGCGGCCCAGTTTGCCGATCAGCTGATCGTGCTGGCGGGGGGCGATCTGCAAGCCTTCGGCCCGCCCGCCCGGGTGCTCGACGCCGACCTCATCGAGCGCCTCTATCAGGTGCCGGTGCAGATAAGCCACGATCAGAGCGGTATCCCCTTCCTTCGTACCCTGCGAAGACAATGATGACGAGACTTCCCATGACAGCGCCTTCGGCCTTGCCCGCAACAGGCCCCCGGGTGCGCGCAAGATGAACGGCGCCTCCTACTGGCGGGACTGGCAAGGCATGAGCCCGGCCGCCCGCCTGCTCATCATCAATGGCCTGGCGTTCAACCTCGGCTTCTACATGATGCTGCCCTTCCTCGCCCAGCACATGGGCAGCGGCCTTGGCCTCGCCGGTTGGGCCTGCGGCCTGGTCATGGGGATGCGGGTCTTCAGCCAGCAGGGGCTTTTCCTCTTGGGGGGGACCCTTGGGGATCGCATCGGCTATCACCCCGCCATCGTCTGGGGTTGCCTGGTGCGCTCGGCCGGCTTCCTGCTGCTGGGCTGGGCCGAGTCCCTGCCCATACTGCTGCTGGCGGCGGCCCTGACCGGCTTTGCCGGGGCCCTGTTCACCCCCTGCGCCCAGGCCTATCTGGCGAGCGAATGCGGCACCCCGAGCCAGCGCCAGCGCGCCTTCGCCCTGCACAATCTCGCCAGCCAGGCGGGCATGCTGCTCGGCCCCCTGCTCGGCCTGACCTTGACCCAGCAAAGCTATGCCCTGACGGGTATTCTGGCGGCTAGCCTGTTCGCCCTGCTCGGGGTGCTGCAGTACCGGGTGCTGCCCAAGCGCCCGGTGAGCAACCAGAGCCCGCGCGGCGCCATCTTGCGCCAATGGCGGGACATCCTGCGCCAGCGCCCCTTCATGATGTTCACCCTGCTGGCGGGCAGCTACCAGATCCTGTTCCACCAGCTCTATCTCGCCCTGCCCGCCCATATCCAGAGCCTGCCGGACGCCACCCAGCTGCTCGGCGGCGTCTTCACCCTCTCGGCGGTGATCGGCGTCCTGCTCCAGCTGCCGGCATCCCGCCTGGTGGAGCGCCGCCTGGAAGTGCCCCTCGCCATGGGGCTCGGCATAGGGCTGATGGGACTGAGCTATCTGGCTCTCCCCCTGCTGGCCCCCTGGCCGACGGCGGGGGTATTGGCGCAGGTGGCCCTGCTCTCCTTGGGCTCCATCCTCTGCTTCCCGCTCTTTGCCGCCCAGTTGCCCCGCTACGCGCCCCCCGACCAGCTCGCCAGCTACTACGGCTTCTATGCCAGCGCCGGGGGCTGCATGGCGCTCTTTGGCAACCTGCTGATCGGTTTTATGCTGGGGGATGCGGGCACCCGCCCCACCACCGCCATCTGGCTGCTGCTGGCCCTCACCGGCCTGCTGGCAGGGTGTAGCCTCTATACCCAGCTGCGCAAGGATGGCCAGGTTCAGCCTGCTACAAATCAATAAACAGGGCGGCCAAGGCCGCCCGGTTTTATCCCATTCCCTCACCGAAACGGAGCGATACGCTTGGCGTCGGTGGCAGTCTTGTCAGAGAGGGGCCTTAACTCTTGTACTTGTACTAACCATACCTAGACGGTTAACCCCTGTGAAAGTTTGAGGTTGGAAGATGTGGACATGGGGTGTTACTGAAAGGTTCCGATATATCATATGGTAATAGTGGTGACCTGCGCGATTGATAGCAAATAATAGAGGGATATCACTGGAATGTTTTTTTGACTCGTGCATGATTAGGTTTCATCCGTGACGCTGGTAGCCGAAGCAGATATAGATCCATTTCACACTTTCGGAAAAGATAAGCTACAAACACCGCAAAACGGATTATTAAAAACATTAAACACAAGGAAAAAATATGACTCGAGGTGTTATTGCAGCACCAGCCATTATCAACATCCACGGCAATGGCTTCACTATGGAAAGAGGATTAACTCCCGAGGAAGTTCGATATTACGTACTATATTGGGATAAGGTGGTTATTCCTGGCAACAATTTAGTATACGTGGGCATACCTGAAGAAGACACTCTTATTAAAAGCGGCGTCATTGAACGACCTAGGGTTGGATTTCAAGGTTCATTTAATGGCTCTGCTGTTGCGAATTCGTTCGCTATTTCCCAATCAATGGTTGCACAGAAGCTTATGGAAGAAGACAAAGCCACAGACTGGGTTTTACACCAAATCGGCAATAAATTATCCATTCCAAAGGAGTACATTAGTGCAAAAAACTCCCTCCGTTTTGAATTAATAAATTTACTTCCAGTTCCAAATGGAGTTACGCCAATAGAAGAAATTTTAGAATTTAAGGCGCGTAGAAAAACAGAGCTAAATGCACTTCATGACTCCATCGAACTTGCATATATAGAGGCATTGAAATGCCCAGATCCAGACCTTGGCACTAGTAAAGCGATTCGGGAGCTCAAGGATTGCATTGCCAATTTAGAAACAGTGTCAAATGAGAGATGGGAGCGGACATCAAAATTTGATTTTGCAACAGAGTTCAACCTTGATGGAGGTAGCATTGTAAAAGGTATCGCTACCGGTGCTGCATTTGATTTTTTTACCAACAATTTAACAATCCCAGTTGGTTCAATCATTGGCGGCCTAGCCTCAATGTTCAGATTTAAAGCGACTTATGGCTCAAGTTTCAAACCCGCATCAAATAATACTAAGTTAGCTTTTTTATCCCATGCTAGCTATGAACGTATCTTAGATAAATAACTTTACTCTACATTTATTAGGGAATATGAAATGGTTGGGCTACACGCTGTTTTCTTTCCTCTACCTTTCATTTTTCATTGGTCAATTCACATAGGGGAAGTAGGTTAGATTAGCGCAGCGTAATCGGACATTCGCGAAGCAATAAAAAGGACGCCATCAGGTGTTCTTGAAAACAAAACCGGGTCAGCCCCCCAGATGCAACGCCAGCCAGACCGCCAGGGGGATCACCAGCACAGAGAGCGCATTGCCGCCGAGCACTATGCTGGCCACCTTGTCGGGCTGGCACTGGTACTGCTCACAAAGCATGTAATTGAGCACCGCCGGGGGCAGCGCCACCGAGAGCATCAGGAGCGGGATCCAGGCAGGATCCAGGGGTAGCAGCCAGACGGCAATCCCAAGGGAGATGCCCCCCGCCAGCAAATAAAGCAGGTTGCACTTGAGCGCCAGCCCCAGGTGGTCCAGCTCCCCTTCCATCAGCCGGATGCCGAGGGCAAAGAGCATCAGGGGCACCGCTATCTGGCCGAGCAGGGAGGCGCTGGTCACCAGATAGTCCGGCAGGGCGATATGCAGATTGGCCACCAGCAGCCCCGCCAGGGCCGCCCACAGCATGGGGCTGCGCAGCCAGAGCCAGCGCGAGGCGTTGGCCGAGAGGATAAACATGCCCACCGAGAAGTGAAGCAGGTTGGAGAGCACGAAGAGGATGACGATGGCGCCGAGCTGCTGCTCGCCAAAGGCCAGCACCATCAGCGGGATGCCGAGGTTGCCGGTGTTGCGAAACATGGCGGGCAAGATAAGCGCCGCTCTCTCTATGCCCTTGAGCCTGAGCAGGGAGAGCAGCAAGCCCGGCAGCAGTATCACCAGGGCCCCGGCCGCGATGAGCGGCAGGTGGGCCGCCAGATCCAGCGGGTATTTCACCAGCGCCGAGAAGACCAGCGCCGGGGAGAAGAGCTCTATGTTGGCCCGGTTGATGTAACCGAGTTCGGCTCCCCCGCGCAGCCGCCCGTAGAGGGCGCCGAGGCCCGCCACCGCAAACACCGGGATGACGATATCGAGCAGTGCACTGAGCATGGGGAGTCCGTCTTAGAGTTCGCGGGCGGCGCGTCCCATCAGCACCACGGGATCCAGGGTGACCTCCAGGGTGCCGTTGCTGACCCAGAGCTGGCCGTCCGAGATGGTGCAGGTGAGCTGCATGGTGCGCTCCACCATGGCGGTCAGGGGCAGGGTCTGGCTGTCGGAGAGCTCGATCACGGTCAGGTTGTCGTGCAGGCCGAGCTTGCCCTGGTTCTGTTTCCACCAGACGCTGGTGCCACGGCCACCGTAGAGATAGAGCACCACCTGGCGGGAGCGGTTGCACGCCTTCTTGAGGCGCTTCTCGTCGGGCTGGCCGAGTTCAATCCAGAGCTCGATCTCGTCGGAATAGTTCTTGCGCCAGAGCTCGGGCTCGTCATCCGCCGAGAGTCCCTTGGTGAACTCCAGCCGCTCGGCGGCGTGCCAGGCAAAGGCTGCCAGCCGGATCATCATCCGCTCGTCGGTCTCTGAGGGGTGACGGGCCAGGGTGAGGGAGTAGTCCTGATAGAGATTGCGATCCATGTCAGACAAGCTGATCTGGGCCTTGAAGATGGTTGCCTTGAGCGCCATAGAAATCGTGAACACCTGATAAAAGAGAAAAGGGCGGACATGCCGGGCGCCAGTGTAATCAAAATGGCCGCCGGGTTCGACCATATTGACCACAGTTTTCCCCGCCTTGGCCTGGATAAATGCGTTAAAAAACACATAAAACAAATGCCAGTCCGAGGACTGGCATTTGGCGGCATTAACGAGAGTGACTCACTTCTCGGCGGACTTGACCCCGAAGGCATTGAGCAGCAGGCAGCAGGTCACTGCCACGGCCACGAAGCCGCTCAGGAAGATAAAGGGCATGGCCCCGTATCCCAATATGTTCCAGATGGTTTGTTCAAGCAGACTCATAGTGTGTCCTTCATCCAGTGAAATGGGTGTCCCTTTCGTGACGGGGTAGTCCCCGTTCCTGATAAGGCTATTTGACCTCAACCGGCGCCTGAGTCCTATGCCACCAAAGTAATAAATGGGGCACCAGTTTGCGCCAGATCAATGATTTGGCCCCTGATGCGCCGCTTTTTTACCCATGGGGGCGAGCGTTCTCCCCTTCCCTGCCCCCGCTCAGACAAAAAAACGAGGCGACCCCGGGGTCGCCTCGCGTCTCTTCTTGGCTGCTCGCCGCTGATCAGTAGAAGCGCGGCTCAGTAGAAGCGCTGCTGCTCCGCCGCCATCGCCTTGAGGCGTGCGCAGGGGGCGAACCTATCACCGTGACGCTTCTGGTAGTGCTCGAGGCGCCCCACCAAATGATCGATGCCGAGGCTGTCCATGTAGCGGAAGGGGCCGCCGAGGAAGGGCGGGAAGCCGATGCCGAAGATGGCGCCTATGTCGCCGTCACGGGCCGAGGCCACCACGCCGCTGTCGAGCGCCATGGCCGCTTCGTTGAGCATCAGCAGCACGCAGCGCTCGGCGATCTCCTGGCGGGCCAGCTTGGGCGATACCTTGACCCCGAGCACGGCATAGACGCTCTCGTCCACCGTCTTCTTGCCCTCCTTGCCGGTGAGGCGGTTGCGCGGCGCCGCCTTGCCGTAGAGGTAGAAGCCCTTGCCGTTCTTGCGCCCCTTGCGATCGTCTTGCAGCAGCTTGTCAAAGGCCTTGGGAGCCTGGAACTGCTCGCCGCCGAGCTCTTTCTCGAGGATGGGGGAGATCTTGGCCCCCACGTCTATGCCGACCTCATCGAGCAAGGTGATGGGGCCGACCGGGAAGCCGAAGTCCAGCAGGGCACTGTCCAGCACCTCCACCGGCTCCCCTTCCAGCACCAGGCGCGCCGCCTCGTTCATGTAGGGGGCCAGGATGCGGTTCACGTAGAAACCGGCCTCGTCTTTGACCACGATAGGCGTCTTGCCCTGGGCACGGGCAAACGCCAGAGTGGTGGCCACCGTCTCGGCGCTGGTGCCGGCATGAGGGATGATTTCGGCCAGCGGCATCTTGTCCACCGGGCTGAAGTAGTGCAGCCCCACCACCCGCTCCGGATGGGCGGCATTGGCCGCTATCTGGTGGATGGGCAGGGAGGAGGTGTTGGAGGCAAAGACGGTATGCTCACCGCACTCACGCTCCACGTCCGCCACCATCTGGTGCTTGAGGGCGAGATCCTCGAACACCGCCTCCACCACCATGTCCACCCGGTGGAAGCCGGCGTAGTCCAGGGTGCCGGTGAGCAGGCTCATCTGCTTCTCCAGCTCGCTGCGCAGCAGTTGGCGACGCTTGAGCTTCCTGGCCAGCAGGTCATAGCTGTAACGCATGGCGTTGCCTATTCCGGCGCTCCCTACGTCCTTGATCCGTACCGGTACCCCGGCCTTGGTGGCGGTGACGAAGGCGATGCCGCCCCCCATCAGGCCACCGCCCAGCACGGCGGCATGGGCCACCTTGCGCGGCTCTGCCCCCTGGTAGCTGACCTCTTTCTTCATCTCTGTGGTGGCGAAGAAAATTGAGCGCAGGGCGGCGGATTCCGCCGTCATCACCAGCTCGCCGAAGTGGCGGGACTCGGCGGCTAGGCCGGCCTGCATCCCCTCCTCCACGCCGATGCGCACCACCTCGAGGATCCGCTCAGGGGCCGGGTAGTTGCCACGGGTCTTGGCCTTGACCCCTTTGCGGGCCTGATCGAACAGCACCTTGCGACCCAGGGCATTGGTCTCCAGCACCTTGCCCTGCAGATCCCGCTTCAGGGTATGGCGGGGCTTGCCCTTCTTGGCCAGCTTGATGGCGGCCTCCAGCAGTATGGAAGGGGGCACCACATCGTCCACCAGCCCCAGTTTCTTGGCCTGCCTGGCCCTGACCTGCTTGCCGGTCAGCATCAGATCCAGCGCCTTGGCCACCCCGATGAGGCGCGGCAGACGCTGGGTCCCGCCGGAGCCCGGCAGCAGGCCGAGCTGCACTTCCGGCAGCCCCAGCACCGTCTTGCCGTGTTCGGTCACCACCCGGCCATGGCAGGCGAGCGCCAGCTCCAGCCCGCCGCCGAGGCAGGGGCCGTGAATGGCGGCGATCACGGGTATGGTCAGCGCCTCGATCTCGGCGAAGACCACCTGCCCCTCCCGCGACAGCGTCTCGGCGTCGCGGGCACTGGTGCAGGCGGCCAGCATGCTGATGTCGGCCCCGGCGATGAAGGAGTCCTTCTTGCCGGAGGCGATCACCAGACCGATCAGATCGCGGTTCCCCTTTATCTCGGCCAGCACGGAGCGGATCTCGTCTGCGAAGGCGGCCTTGAGGGTGTTCATGCTCTCACCGGGCACATCCATGGTGAGGATGCCGATGCCGTCTTTGCGAATATCCAGTGAAAAAGTCTTAGCGCTCATCATTCAACCTCCAGCACCATGGCCACACCCAGCCCACCCGCCGCACAGGCGGTGTTGAGCCCCAGTCCCCCACCCCGACGCCGCAGCTCGTGCAGGGTCTGGGTGATCATGCGCGCACCTGTGGCGGCAAAGGGGTGGCCATAGGCCAGGGAGCCGCCGAGGACGTTGAATTTGTCCATGTCCACCTCGCCAATGGCCTGATCCCGGCCCAATTTGTCGCGGGCGAATTCGGCACTGGCAAACATCTTGAGGTTGGCCAGGGTCTGGGCGGCAAAGGCTTCGTGCATGTCGATGAGGGTCAGATCGGCCAGCGTGATGCCGGCGCGGTCCAGCGCCAGCGGCGTGGCATAGGAGGGCCCCATCAGCATGTCCTGCCAGACGTCGATGGCGGAAAACGCGAAGCTGCGGATGTAACCCAGCGGCTCCAGCCCCAACTCTTTCGCCCGCCCTTCGCGCATCAGCAGCACGGCGGCGGCGCCGTCGGTGAGCGGGGTGGCGTTGGCGGCGGTGACCGAGCCATGCAGCCGGTCAAACACCGGCTTGAGCTTGGCGTAGCTCGCCAGATCGGAGCTTTCACGGATGTTGTTGTCCCGCTCCAGCGGCGACTTGTAGGGGGGCACGTGGGCGGTGAACACCTCGCCACTGAGCTTGCCCTCGGCCCAGGCCTGGGCCGCCAGAGTGTGGGAGCGGTGGGCCAGGGCGTCCTGCGCCTCGCGGCTGATCTGGTGGCTCTTGGCCATCTGCTCGGCGGTCTGTCCCATGGAGAGGCCGGTGGAGTACTCGGCCACCGCGGGCGGCACCGGCATCAAGTCTTTCAAGCGCAGACGCCGCAGAATATTGAAACGCTGCTGCAGATTGCGCGCCTTGTTGAGATCCACCAGGGCGCGGGCCAGGGTCTTGCTCACCCCTATGGGGAGCACGGAGGAGGAGTCGGCACCGCCTGCGATGGCGATGTCGACAGTGCCGGCCATGATGGATTCGGTGACATTGGCCACCGCCTGGAAACTGGTGGCGCAGGCGCGCGACACGCTATAGGCATCGGTGCTGACACTCATGCCGGTGCCGAGCACTATTTCGCGGGCTATGTTGGGCGCTTCCGGCATCTGGACCACCTGGCCGAACACCAGCTGGTCGATGAGCTTGGGATCGAGATCGGTGCGGGCGAGCAGCTCGCTCACCACCAGTTTGCCGAGATCCACCGCTGGCACGCCGTGGAAGGCCGTGGCCTGCTTGGCAAAGGGGGTTCGCAGACCCGCCACGACGGCAATCCGTTCGCCCTGGCGAGTCGTCAGTTTCAATGGCTGTTTCATCCTGGCTCCTTGGTTAAACGAGAAGATTAAAAGGAAGAGGTCTGACCTCATTGCGCCACATCTTAACAATCCACTCACAACTTTCATACAGCTGATTGAAACTAAATTGCCGCCATCTTGCCACCCTCCCTCGCCCTTGGGGGCCAACTGGAGTATAAAAAGATCAACTTCTATGAAAACAACGGGTTCATTACATGGCAGCGGCCGAATTCAGAGCGCTTGGGGACTATCTTGGCAGTCAGATCCTGGGACAGGGCTCCCTCATCGAGGGGCTGCTGATCGCCCTGCTATGTGAAGGACATGTGTTGATCGAGGGGGCCCCCGGTCTTGCCAAGACCCGCGCCGTCAAGGCGCTGGCCGGCGCCGTCGAGGGGCGCTTCGCCCGCATCCAGTTCACCCCCGACCTGCTCCCTGCCGATCTCACCGGCAGCGAGGTGTTTCACCCCCAGGATGCCAGCTTCGTGTTCCAGCCCGGCCCATTGTTCAACCACCTGGTGCTGGCGGACGAGATAAACCGGGCCCCGGCCAAGGTGCAGTCTGCCCTGCTGGAGGCCATGGCCGAGCAGCAGATCACCGTGGGCAAGAAGAGCTGGCGCCTGCCGCCGCTCTTTATGGTGGCGGCGACCCAGAACCCCATAGAACAAGAGGGGACCTATCCCCTGCCGGAGGCCCAGCTCGATCGCTTCCTGCTGAAACTCATGGTGGATTACCCCAGCCCCGCCATGGAGCTGGCCATCTTGCAGCTCAACGCCGGAGGCGAGCAACTGCCACCGCCCCCCCTAACCCTGAGCCAGGCCGCCCTGCTCTCGGCCCGCAGCGCGGTGCAGGCTGTGCAGATGCAGACCCGGCTCGAGCACTATCTGGTGCAACTTATCTGTGCCACCCGCCCCGGTAGCGGCCTCTGCCCCGAGCTGGAGCCCCTCATTGCGGTGGGCGCCAGCCCCAGGGCCAGCATAGGCCTGGCCCGCGCCGCCCGCGCCCGGGCCTGGCTCGCCGGGCGGGATTTTGTGCTGCCGGAGGATATCCAGCAACTGGCCCCGGCCGTGCTGCGTCATCGCCTCATTCCCAGTTATCAGGCCCTGGCGGACAACCTCGACAACGACACCCTGATCGCCCGTCTGCTGGATGCCATTCCATGTCCCTGACAGCCCGCCGTTCATCGCCACCGTTTAATCCCCAGCTACCAGGCCATGGCGGACAACCTCGACAACGACACCCTGATCGCCCGCCTTCTGGACCTTATCCCATGTCCCTGATAGCCAGCCGTTCATCGCCACCGCTTAATCCCCAGCTATCAGGCCCTGGCGGACAACCTCGACAACGACACCCTGATCGCCCGTCTGCTGGATGCCATTCCATGTCCCTGACAGCGCTCCTGCCCTGTGCCATGCCCCTGATGATCGGCGCCCATGACCAGATCCGCTGATCCCCGCGCCCATCCCGATATCGCCCTGCCCCTGGCCCAGTTGCTGGCCATCCGGCTGTGGGCGAGACAGGGTCAGCGGGCGCGCATTCACCAGGCACGTCAAGGACGGCTCGGGCGACAGCCGGGCCTGAATTTTCGTGAGCTGCGCCTCTATCAGGCCGGGGACGAGGTGCGCCACATCGACTGGCGGGTCACCGCCCGCCTCGGGCGCCCCCACACCCGGCTGTATGGCGAGGAGCAGGAGCAGGCCCACTGGCTGCTGCTGGACCTCTCCCCCGCCATGTATTTCGGCTCAGGCCCCCAGCTCAAGGCCCGCCTCGGCTGCGAGCTCGCCGCCGCCCTGCTCTGGCAGGGGGAGAAGCAGGCAAACACCCTGGTCTGCCACGGGATCGAGACCCGACACGAGTCTCAGCGTGACTCCCTGATCCCCCTGCTGGAGGCGCTCTGTCACCACTATGTGGCGGGGCTGGATCGGGCCCCCCTGGCCAACTCCCTGGCCCAGACCCTGGCGCGCCTCAGCCTGCCCCATGGCGCCAGACTGACACTGATCAGCCACCATCAGCCCCTTGAACAGGGGCTCAGCCAGCAGTTGCAACGCCTCGGCCAGCGCCACGACATCCACTATTGGCAGATCCGGGATCCCCTGGAAGCGGCCCTGCCCGAGCAGGGGCAACTGGCGGTGCAATCGGGCAAGCGCAGCGGCTGGCTCGATGCCGGACAGGCCCTCTTTCGCCGGCGCTACCAGGAGGCGGCGAGGCAGCAGGCCGACGCCTGCCAGCAGCAGCTGTTGCCCCTGGTGCAGCGCCTCTACCGCCTCGACAACGGCTTGCCCCTGCAACGTCAGTGGCAGGAGGCTGGATGCCGTCTGTTCTGAGCGCAGCCCAAAGCGCCCCCCTCCAACACCCGCCCGGGCAGACCTCCTCGCTGACGCGGCTTCAGGAGATCCAGGGACAGCTTCGCGACATCCATCCGGGCCCTCCCCTGGAGAGCGCGAGCGATCCCCGTCTGCTGGCCTGGGGCTGGCTGCTGATCGCCCTGCTCGCCGCCTTGCTGATCGGGGCCACGATAAACACGCTATGGCGTCAGCGCCGCTGGGCACGCCAGATAGACTGGCAGGCCGCCGATCTAGTGCCCGGCCTGCACACCGCCCTGAGAGAGGCGGCCATTGCCCGCTGGCCAGAGGCCCGTTCCCTGCAAGGGGATGAGTGGCTCGCCTGGCTCGACCGCCGGGGGGGCTGCCATTTTGGCGAGTTCGCCCGCCAGTGGCCGGGCTGGCTCTATGGCTCAGACACGCCGGATGGGGCACAGCGGGCGCGGCTGCGCCTTGCCTACCTCAACTGGGGGCGCCGCTGCGTCTGTGCACCGCGCTGGATGGCGCGCCCTGTGCTGTGGCGCCGCACCCGCAGCGGAGGGGCCAGATGATCCTCGCCTGGCCCTGGTTTGCCCTCGCCCTGGCATTGCCGTTGCTGGTGCGCTTCGGCCTGCCCCCGCTCTCCCGCGCGGGCCGCGCCAGGCTGGCCCATGCCGGCTTCCCCCTGCTGCTGCCCCAGGCCGGGCAGCCTTTGTGGCGCATGGCCCTGTGCTGGTGCGCCCTGGTGCTGGCCCTGTGCCGCCCCCAGTGGCAGGAGGCTCCCCTCATTCACTACCAGGCCACCCGGGACCTCATCCTGGCGGTGGATCTCTCCGACAGCATGCGCACTCAGGACATGCTGGATGAGGGGGAGCAGCGCGATCGCCTCTCTGCGGTGCGCCAGCAGATAACGCACCTCATCGGTGAGCGCCCCGGCGATCGCATCGCCCTCATCGTCTTTGCGGATCACGCCTACCTGCTCTCCCCCCTGACCCAGGAGACCCGGGCCCTGCTGGCACTGACCCGCGAGCTCGATTTCGATCTGGTGGGGCGCACCACTGCGCTCGGCGAGGCCATACTGCTGGCCCGCCAGCACGCCGACCCCGCCCGTCCCACCGCCCTGCTGCTGATCACCGATGGACGCAACACCGCGGGCAATGCAGAGCCCCTGACCGAGGCCAGGCGGGCCGCCGCCGCAGGCATCCGCCTCTATACCCTGGGGGTGGGGGCCGATCCCGACACCTTTGCCTCCCCCCTGGGAGGGGCAGACCCCAGCGCCGAGCTGGATGAGCCCTTGTTGCAGCAACTGGCCGAGCTGGGCCAAGGCCGCTATTTTCGTGCCCGCAGCCAGGCCGATCTCTCGGCCATCAATCAGGCCATAGACACTCTGGAGCCTGCCGCCCGCCCGCAGACCCTCTATCGTCCCCACCATGAGCTCTATCCCTGGCCCCTGGCGCTGGCCTGGCTGCTGCTAGTGTGGCCGGCCCGACTGCGCTGGCCGGTGCGGCGAACGGGCAGAGAAGATCCGGAGTCGCCCCATGAATAAGTGGCTGAAAGGAGTGTCATCATGGAGCTGATGCTGCTGCGCCCGCTCTGGCTGCTGGCCCTGTTGCCCTGGCTGTGGCAGGGGTGGCGCCGCCGTCGGCAGCGCCCCTTGCTGGCCCCCGCCATGCAGGCCTATCTGTTGCCGACCCGGGGCCGGGCCATCCCCTGGCTTTGGCTGGCCACACTGCCGGTGATCCTGGCACTCGCGGGCCCCGCCCTGCGCCAGCAGAGCCAGACCGTCAGCAGCCCGGCCCTCGACATCTGGTTGCTGGATCTCTCAAGCTCCATGCAGGCCAGGGATCTGCCCCCGGATCGGGCGACCCGGGTGCGCCTGCTGCTTCAGGACATGCTGGCCGAGGCGGCGGCCCGGCAGGAACCCCATCCCCTAGGACTCATCCTGTTTGCCGGGGATGCCTACCTCGCCATGCCCCCCACCCGGGATCATCAGGCCATCTCGCTGCTGCTGCCGGACTTGCGCCCGGCCATCATGCCACTTCAGGGCAGCGCGCCGGAGCGGGCCGTGGCGCTGGCCTTGACGCAGATCCCCCCGGGCCAGCAGGCACGCCTGCTGCTCATCACAGACGGCCTATCTGACAACCAGATGGCGCGCATCGCCGCCCTCTGGCCCTGCCTGGATAGCCTCTTCTGCCCGCAGGCGTCGTCCCCCCGACTCGACATCCTGCTGGCCAATGCCGGCGAGCGCGCTGTGCTGCCCCCGGCCCCCGCCGAGAGCTGGCAACTTGGCAGCGCCCTGGGGCAGACTCTGCCGGCACCGGACGGCGCCGCCATGGCGGATCTCGCGGCCAGCACAGGGGGAAGGCTGCAATGGCTGCAGGCCGGGCTCCCCTCCTTTGCCCCCCTGCCCATGAGCCAGACCCAGACCGGGGCCCAGTCCCTCGATCTGGGCCCCTGGTTGCTGCTCCCTCTGCTGCCCCTGGCGCTGCTGGCTCGCATAGGCGCGCACTGGTTGCTGCTGCTCATGGTGGTGATCTTCCCCCCGCACCCCCTGCAGGCGGCGCCCGCTCCCTGGTGGCCCGCCGAGGCGGCGCCGGGTTGGCAAGCCTTCTCCCAGGGGCGCTATCAGGAGGCGGCCCGCGCCTTCCAGGATCCCGTCTGGCAGGGCAATGCCTGGTACAGGGCCGGTGACTATGCCAGGGCCGTCGCCGCCTATGGCCGCGCCGACACGGCCACCGCCCACTACAACAGGGGCAATGCGCTGGTGTGGCTCGGGGATCTCAAGGGGGCCGAGCAGGCCTACCTGGCCGCCCTCAAGCAGGAGCCTGGGCATCAGGATGCCCTCCATAACCTGGCACTGCTGCGGGCCAGCCCCCCACAGGCGACCCCTGCTCCCCAGGCGCCCGAAACCGGCGAGCCACCCGAGCCCTCTGCCGCCTCGGACAACCCCCGCCCCCCGGCGCCCCCCGTGCTCTTGCTGGAGCAGCGGCTGCGCAAGGAGGCCGAGCGCCGTCCCCTTCTCAAGGTGGAGGAGCCTTGGTGATCCCCTGGTTGCGTTCACTCATCCGGTTGATGAAGGGGCCAAGCGGCGGGTGGCTGCTCGCCATGCTGCTGGTCACCCAGGTGCAGGCCGCCCCCCCTCGCGCCGAGCTGCTGGCGGGGGAAAGCGATCGCGACTGGCTGCTCGTCATCGAAGCCGACGGGGAGCTCAAGGGTGACGAGCTCAGCCTGCTCCCCCTGCTGCGCCAGTTTGCGGTGGGCCGGGTCAGCATCAGCCGCGTCAACACCCAGGTGAGCAGCCTGATCCGCTGGCAGATCCCGCTTCACCTGCTGGAGACCAGCCCCCGCCAGGTGCCGCCCCTGCCCCTAGGCGCCGAGCAGACACCCGCGTTGCCTATTCCGACGCGCCCCCAGACGGGCACACTGACGCAGCAACCCGAGACGCGCGTCTCCCCCGTTGAGCTGCAGGCCAGGGTGCTGCATCAGGGCCCCCTCTACCCGGGGCAACCCTTCATCTATGAGCTGAGCCTCTGGCTGCCCGCCAACATGGAGGCCCCCAACCTCAGCGAGCCCCTCGGTCAAGGCTTCACCATACGCCGCCTCGGCGACGATCGCTGGGAGTCCCCCGCCAGCCCCGGCATGCCCGGGCGCCTGATCCGCAAATGGCTGCTGCAGGCCAGGGAGCCCGGGCTGCATCCCCTGGAGTCCCCCCGATTCCAGGGTCGATTGCCCCAGGACCCGGACACCGCCACGCAAAGCGACGCAGGGGATCTGCTCTCGGCCAGGGCGGCCACCCTCTTCGTCAAGGTGGACAAGGCGCCGGTGGAGCCGGTGGCGAGCAGCCTGGTCCTGCGCCAGCAGTTCAGCCCGGCCAGGGGAGCCAGAGTCGGGGAGCCGGTGATCCGCACCCTCACCCTGGTGATGGAGGGGGGGGATGGCAACCGCCTGCCACAGATCCCGGCCCCGGCATTGCCGCAGGGCCTTTCGATGAAACCGGACGGCGAACAGCAGCAGGAGCGTTTCGTGGCCAAGGGGGCGCTGCGGGTCGAACGCCAGTGGCGCCAGGCCCTGACCGCTGAAACCGCGGGCAGCTATACCCTGCCCGCCGTGACCCTCCCCTGGTTCAACACCAGTACCGGGCGCATCGAGCAGGCCCAACTGCCGGCGCAGACGCTGCACATCGAGGGCGACGCCGCCCCTTCCGATCCCGCCAGGGCGCCCGGCACAGGGAGCCTCATCTGGGTGCTGTTGGCGCTGCTGCTGCGCACCTTGTGGCAAGGCGGGCCGCGCTGGCTCGCCTTCTATCGGCTGCAACGGGCCCTGGCGGCCCGGGAGCCTGATCTGGCCAGGTGGGCCTTGCTGGCCTGGGCTGGGCTTCGCTGGGGGCAGCCTTGCCAGCACCTGGCCAGCCTGCCCTGCCATGGCGATCCCGCCATGGGCACGCGACTCGATGATCTGGACAGGGCCTGTTTTGCCGCCCCCGAGGCTGCCGGCCAAGGGGTCGACTGGCAGGGGCTGGCCCTGGCGCTGTGCGCCAGGGAGACTTTTGCGATAGCCTATGTCCTCAGAAAACTGGCGTGGGCACGTCCTTGACGCCTGCGGCAAACCACTCATGAAAAAGGAATCGCATTCATGACGTTAGGTTTTTTTAGAAAAAAAAAGGCGGGAACGGGAAAGGATCCCTCTGCTACCCCGGTCTATGGGGATATGGCAGACAAACAAACGAAATACGAGGCCCTGGTGCATGCCCTGCACGGGGACATCTACCGCTACGCCTACTGGCTGTGCCGGGATCCGCAAGTCGCCGAGGATCTGGTGCAGGAGACCTTCCTGCGGGCCTGGAAGGCGATCGATTCCCTGATCGATGACAAGGCCGCCAAGGCCTGGCTCATCACCATATTGCGGCGGGAAAATGCCCGGCGCTTCGAGCGCAAGCAGTTCGATCTCATCGATCTCGACGAGCATCCCCAAAGCGATCAGGATGCGCTGCACAGCGAGCAGGAGATGGAGCACGAGTGGCTTAGGCGCCACATAGCCCGCCTGCCCGCCGAGTATCAGGAGCCCCTGCTGTTGCAGGTGCTGGGGGGGTTCAGCGGCGAGGAGATCGCCGCCCAGCTCGGCCTGAACAAGAACACCGTCATGACGCGGCTGTTCCGGGCTCGCAACCAGATCAAAGAGGCCATGGAGGCTGCGGTACAACAGAGAGGTCACACCAATGGATGAGCTTGAATTTCGCCGCCGGGCCATCACCCATCCCTCGGACAGGGATCCTGCCTTCCTCGCCGCGGCAGAGGCGTCTGTCGCCAATCGCAAGCACCTGGACGAGATGAAGCAGCTCGATCGCAGCCTGCAACGGGCGATGGAGGTCGAGGTGCCCGCCGGTCTCGCCGAGCGGATCTTGCTCCGCCAGGCGATGGAAGCGAGTGACGATGTGGTGGTGCCACTGCCCTCCCCGGCCAAAAGCACCGGCTGGCGCTCCCTCGCCATCGCGGCATCGGTCGCCTTCCTGCTCGGCATGAGTACCCGCTGGATCAGCTGGCCACCGGCATCGGAGCCGCTGTCGCTGGCCCAGGTAGCTATGGCCCATGTCTATGGGGAGGAGCCCTTCATCCAGGGGGTGGATGAGAAGGTGAGCCTGCAGACCATCAACGCCAAGATGGAAAAATATGGCGCCACCCTGATGGACATGCCCGGCATGAAGATCACCTATGTCAATCACTGTGCCTTTTATCAGGGGCCGGCCCTGCACATGGTGATCCAGGGCAAGATGGGCCCGGTCACCCTGTTCCTGGTGCCCAAGCATGTGCCACTCACTATCCAGCCCGATTTTGCAGACGGCACCCTCAAGGGGGAGATACTCCCGCTCAAGGGGGCAAATATGGTGCTGATTGGAGACATGCAGGAGTCATTGGCCCCGGTTGCCCAGCAGCTTGAGTCACGTTTGCACTGGTCCATTTAACAGATCTTGACTGGGGCTGACCGGGCCCCGGTCACTTCCATATCACAGGCAGATACAGTCGTTGTCTGCCTGTTCATCTCAGAATCCCGACAACTTCCCGCCTGATACCCACCTGAAGTCACATTTTTACACTTTTTTTTGAACGATTCAAAAGGAACTCATTGTGTGTTATTTATCCAATAATGGATAAAACAGACTATTTAAACGGCAAGTTAAAACAAATGATTAACACAATGGAAACTTTTATGTATTCTGCTGTCACTGGTCTGATTTCTTACCTCCTACCAGATCCATAGAATCACGCCAGAAGTGAATGGGAAGAAGCTGACATAACAACAGATCTTGTCGTCTATAGCGGCCAAAGAGCCCTGATATCGACAGAAAATCTGCTTACAAAGAGAGAACACTATGACAACTGCCTTTTTCAAGAAAAGCCTGATCGCCGCGGCCGTCACCCTGGCCAGCACTCAGACCTTCGCCGCCGCGTTCCAGCTGAACGAACACTCGGCCTCCGGTCTGGGCCGCGCCTATGCCGGTGAAGCCGCCATCGCCGACAACGCGTCCGTGCTGTCCCGCAACCCGGCCGCCATGACCACCTTCGACAAGATGGCACTGTCTGTTTCCGGTACCTATATCAAGCCCGACGTGGATGTTGCGGGTGACATCTATGCCGGTCCGGCCAAGCTGGCCTCTTCCAGCGAGAGCGACATCGCCCCCGATGCCTTCGTGCCGGCCACCTACTTCATCCAGCCCCTGAACGATCAGTGGGCCTGGGGGATTGGCCTCTTCTCCAACTACGGCCTCTCCACCGAGTACTCCAAGACCTTCCCGGCCGGTGCCGGTGCCGGTGATACCGAGCTGTTGACCTTCAACATCAACCCCAACATCGCCTACCGCATCAACTCCAACTTCAGCGTGGGTGCCGGTGTCAATGCCGTCTATGCCCAGGCCGAGCTGAACCGCTATGCCGGTGCCCTGGCACCTGGCCTGACCGCCAAAACCGGCGTGCCGCACAACAGCGACACCGCCATCGCTCACCTCAAGGGTGACACCTGGGGCTTTGGCTGGAACGTCGGCGCCCTGTACGAGATCAACGACAACAACCGCCTGGCCCTGACCTACCGCTCCCAGGTAGACCTGAGCTTTGACGGCGACTTCAAGGGGCTGACCTCAGGTTACAAGACCGTCGATGGCAACCTGAAGCTGGATCTGCCTGCCCAGGCCGAGTTCGCCGGTTACCACCGTCTGAACCAGCAGTTCGCGGTGCACTACTCCGTCAACTGGACCGACTGGAGCGCCTTCCAGGAGCTCAAGGCCACCAGCAACTCCTGCGCTGGTGGGATCTGCCTGCAAAAAGACGAGAAGTTCAAAGATTCCGCCCGCTACGCCATCGGTGGTACCTGGTACGTCAACCCGTCCTGGGAAGCCCGCATCGGCTTCGCCTACGACAACAGCCCGATCGAGCCGGAATACCGCAGCCTGAGCATTCCTGACTCCGACCGTGTCTGGTACAGCGCCGGCGCCACCTACCACATCGATCAGGACATGAGCGTCGATTTCGGCATGGCCTACCTGGACGGCAAGGAAGTGGACGTGAACGAAGGTCTGACCAGCCATACCGATCCGGTACGCTGGAAGGGCACCTCCCACGGCAACGCCTTGCTGGCATCCGCCCAGTTCAACATGAAATTCTGATTTCATCGCGATCAAACAGAGCGCCTCCGGGCGCTCTTTTTTTATGCGGGATCCCCATCTCAGCGCACAGCTGTAGCAAACAGCTGTACTCTTTTTGTTTTTTATCAAGCTATTAGAGTCGATACCTCCAGCATTTAATCCCGTTTTGCCCTCTCGGCCCCCGCCCCCGTTGCCTTACTGGTCATACCATATAAAATCCCGCCCCCAACCGAATCACAGAATGAACCCTCAGTTCATCCCGAGGAAAAGCAATGCAGTCGACCATCAAGCCCTCCCTTATCGCCCTGATCTTGCTGCCTGGTCAGGTCCTGGCGGCCGGATTCCAGCTGGCGGAGCAATCGGCCACCGGCATGGGTCGCGCCTTCGCCGGGGAGGCAGCCATCGCCGACAACGCCAGCGTGCTCGCCCGTAACGCCGCCGCCATGACCCGTTTCGAACGCACCGCCTTCTCCGGCGGCGTCATTCATATCCAGCCTGACGTCAACATAGAGGGGGTGACCCGGGTCCCCACCACCCAGGGGCCGGTGACCCTGGATGCGAGCGCCAACGACATCGCGGACGGTGCCTGGGTGCCCAACGCCTATCTCATCCTGCCCCTGAATGATCAGTGGTGGCTGGGGCTGGCGGCCACCTCCTACTATGGCCTCGGCGTCCAGATGCCGGACAACTACAACGCCGGTCACTTCGGCAACGTCTCCGACATCAAGACGGTGGATCTCGGTGCCTCCCTGGCCTATCGCATCAACCGGAACTGGTCTGTCGGCGCCGGCCTCTCCGCCATCCATGGCGAAGGGGAAGTGGGGGGTACCTTCCCCTCCAACAACAAGATTGCCAAGCACCTCAAGGGGGATGGCTGGGCCCTTGGCTGGCATCTCGGCACCCTGCTGGAGCTGTCCCCTGCCACCCGCATCGGCCTCTCCTATCGCCATGACGTCAACCTGACTCTCTCCGGGGATGCCGTCGGCACCGATCTGCTGGGCCGCACCTTCACCGACACCGGCACCCTGGACTTGCCCTTGCCCGCCACCGCTGAGCTGGCCCTGTTCCATCAGTTGACCCCGACCCTGGCGTTGCATTCGAGCATCAACTGGACCAACTGGAGCAAGTTCGTGCAGCTCGAATCCGAGCTCGATCACCATGGCACCATGCACATCAAGGACGAGCACTGGGAAGACAGCTGGCGCTACGCCCTCGGCCTGACCTATCAGCTGGCTCCGAAGTGGCAGCTTCGCTCCGGCCTGGCCTATGATCGCAGCCCGGTTCCCGCCGATCGCCGCACCATCTCCATCCCGGACTCGGATCGGATCTGGTACAGCGCCGGTGTGGGTTACCAGATAGACCGCAACCTGTCGCTGGATCTGGGGCTGACCCTGATCGACGGCAAGAAAGTCGAGGTGAACGAAACCATGCAGCTCAGACCCGGGATATCGCAAACCACCTCCACCTTCCAGGGCACCTCGGAAGGGGACGCCTGGCTGGCCGGCCTGCAGCTCAACTACCTCTTCTGATCCCGCCACCCCTGGCAATACTATGCCAGTTGCTGACCCTTTCGACCCGGTCGGCACTGGCATAGTGATCCGCTTCACCATAGAATCAAGCCTTCACCCATGCTGGAGAAATGCATGTATTCCTATGTAGCAAGGCAGCCCATCCTGGATCGGGAATTGAAGACCCATGCCTATGAGCTGCTGTTTCGCGACAGCCTGGATAATGTGTTTCCCCCCATCTCCGCCCAACTGGCCACCTCCCGACTGGTGACGGAGCAATTCCTGCAACAGAACATCGATCAGCTGCTTGGCGGCCACCCCTGTTTCATCAACTTTCCTCACTCCCTGCTGCTGGACGGTCTGGCCGAATGCCTGCCCCAGGACAAGGTGGTGATCGAGATACTGGAAGATGCCGAGCCCGACGATGCCCTGCTGGACAAGGTGATCCAGCTCCACGGGCTGGGCTATCGGCTGGCGCTGGATGACTTCACCCTGGTCCCGGCCTGGGACAGGTTCCTGCCCTATATCCACATCATCAAGTTCGATCTGCGGGCCACACCGCTCGCCAGCATAGAAAAGTTCATGCTGACCCATAGCCACCTGCCGCTCACCTACCTCGCCGAAAAGGTGGAGGACAAGGACGAGTTTGAACGGATGAAGGGGCTCGGGGTCGAGTTGTTCCAGGGCTTCTTCTTCAGCCGGCCCCAGATGGTGCAGCAAACCACCATGCCCCCGACCCAGCTGGTGGTGATGCAACTGCTGAAGGTGGTCAATCAGGCCGAGCCGGATCTGGACAAGATAGAGCAGCTGCTCAACCAGGATCTCTCCCTCTCCCTCAAGCTGCTGCGCTACGTCAACCACCTCAAGCGCTTTCCCCAGCCCATCGCCTCGTTTCGCCAGGCCGCCAGCTCCCTGGGGCACGCCCAGCTCAAGCGCTTCGTGGCCCTGATCGCCGCCACCAGCGCCGGTCACGACAAGAGTGCCGAGCTCTACCAGATGTCCCTCATCCGGGCCCGCTTCTGCGAGCTGCTGGCACAGACCCATGCCCCCACCCAGCAGGCGCAGCAAGCCTTCATCACCGGGCTCTTCTCCCTGCTGGACGTGCTGATGGGGCAACCGCTGGATCAGCTGCTCGGCACCATACCCCTGACCGCCGAGATCCGCGCCGCCCTGCTGGAGCGCAAGGGCAATCTGGGGTTCTACCTCGCGTTTTGTGAAGACTACGAGAAGGCCAACTGGCAACGGATCGCCGCCAGCACTGCCCGCCTGGGGCTCAATGAAGAGAAGGTCAGCCACCTCTATCTGGCCGCCACCACCTGGGTCAATCAGCAGCTTCAGGCCATGGAAGGGACGGACTGAACCCACTCCCCGCTGTCACCTATCCCTCCCCGAAAATGACAACGTCCCTGCGTGAGGGACGTTGTGCATTTATCGGCAATCGCCTTGGGTGCGACTCCTCAGCCCAGTTCGATGGCCATGGCGGTCGCCTCCCCGCCGCCGATGCACAGGCTCGCCACCCCTCGCCGCAGGCCCCGCGTGTGCAGGGCATGGATCAGGGTGACTAGGATGCGGGCACCGCTGGCGCCCAGGGGATGACCCAGGGCGCAGGCGCCCCCGTTCACGTTCAGCTTGTGATGGGGGATCTGGCACCCCGCCATGGCCAGCATGCTCACCATGGCGAAGGCCTCGTTCACCTCGAACAGGTCCACCTCCTCCACCGACCAGCCCACCCGGGCCAGCAGCTTGTCGATGGCCCCCACGGGGGCACTGGTAAACTCCGCCGGCAGGGCGGCATGGCTCTGGTATCCCACCACCCTGGCCAGCACGGGCAAGCCCAGGCGCTCGGCGGTCTCGGCCCTCATCAGCACCAGTGCCGCCGCCCCGTCCGAGATGGAGCTGGCATTGGCCGCCGTGATGGTGCCCGTCTTGCTGAAGGCCGGTTTCAGGGTCGGTATCTTGTCGGGCCTGGCCTTCCCCGGTTGCTCGTCATCGGCCAGCAGCAGGGTGTCTGCCGCCATCACGGGCGCCAGCTCTGCCCCGAAGGCGCCGCTTCGCTGCGCCGCCAGGGCCCGCTCCAGGGAGGCGATGGCGAAGGCATCCATGTCGGCCCGGGTCAGCCCGGCCCTGTCCGCGCTCAGCTGGGCGTAGTGGCCCATCAGGTGCCCCTCGTAGGCATCCTGCAAGCCGTCGAGGAACATGTGATCCAGCACGCTCTGATGGCCCATGCGAAAACCGCTGCGCGCCTTGTCCAGCAGATAGGGGGCCCGGCTCATGCTCTCCATGCCGCCCGCCACCACCACATCCACCTCCCCCAGCCGCAGCCCGTCTGCCGCCAGCATCACCGCCTTCATGCCGGAGCCGCACACCTTGTTGATGGTGGTGCAGGGCACGCTGTCCGGCAGCCCGGCCTTGAGCGCCGCCTGACGGGCCGGTGCCTGCCCGACCCCGGCGCTCAGCACATTGCCCAGATAGACCTCATCGACCCGAGTTGCGTCTATCCCGGCCGCCGCCAGGGCGGCGCGGATGGCGCAGGCGCCAAGCTGGGGCGCACTCAGGGCACTCAAGGCCCCTTGAAAGGCCCCCATGGGGGTACGTTTGGCCGCCACAATCACTATATCCATCAATCGCACTCTCCTTGTTACATTGGGATAACATATGCCGCCGTCGTCCCCGGAACAAGACTTGCGGGGAAGTTGACGTTTGGGTAAGGTGCCAGCCTGCATTGACAACCAGATGACAGCCAAGACAGCCCTATGACCAAATCCAAGGATGACGCCCGGACCTTCAGCATCAGCGAGCTGGCCCGTGAATTCGATGTGACCACCCGCAGTATCCGTTTCTACGAGGATCAGGGACTGCTGAACCCGACGCGCCAGGGGCAGACCCGGATCTACAGCCGCCAGGACAGGGTGCGCCTCAAGCTGACCCTGCGTGGCAAACGGCTGGGCTTCAGCCTCGCGGACATCCGGGAGCTGTTCGATCTCTATGACGCGGACAAGAGCAGCCGCTCCCAGTTGCAGACCATGCTGGGGCTGGTGGCCGACAAGCGGGAGACCCTGCAGCAGCAGCTGGAAGACATCCAGATGGTCTTGCTGGAGCTGGAGGCCGCCGAGCAGCGCTGTCGGCAGGCGCTGGGCCAGCTGACCCCCTGAATGGGCAAGGGAAGAACGACCATGCCGGTCCGAGGACAATAAAAAGAGGGAGGCTTGCGCCTCCCTCTTGTCATTCATGGCAGTGAGCCTGGTCTCAGGCTTCCTTGCTCCAGCGGTTCGGATCGTAATCCGGGCTGTAGCGATCGACTATGATGGCGCAGGCCGCATCGCCGGTGATGTTGAGGGCGGTACGTATCATGTCGAACAGGCGATCCAGCGCGAACAGCAGCGGCAGCCCCTCGATGGGGATGCCGGCCGCCAGCAGCACGGCCACCACCAGGAAGCTCGGGCCCGGCACGCCGGCCTGGCCGATGGCACCCAAGGTCGAGGTGACTATGATGGCCGCCCAGGCACCCATGCTGAGATCGATGTTGTAGACCTGGGCGAAGAAGATGGCCACCAGACCGTAATAGATGGCGTTGCCGCTCATGTTGATGGTGGCACCCAGCGGCAGCACGAAGGAGGCGGTGGCGTTGGTCACCTTCAGATCGTGCTCGCAGGTCTCCATGTTGACCGGCAGGGTCGCCATGGACGAGGCGGTGGAGAAGGCCACGATCTGCGGCTTCTTCATCGCCGAGAAGTACTTGCGTACCGGCGTGTTGGAGAAGAAGGCGATCAGCAGCGGGTAGACCACGAAGCCGAAGATGAGGATGGCGGCGACATAGACCACGAACAGCTTGAGCACCAGGGTCAGCACGTCGAAGCCATAGGTGCCGATGGCATCGGCCATCAGGCCGAAGACCCCGATGGGGGCAATCAGCATCACCTTGTTGATCATCCAGACGAAGGCGTCCACCAGGGTGTTGAGGCCATCCACCAGCGGCTTGGCGCGCTCGCGGGGCTGCTTGGCCAGTGCTATGCCGAGGAACATGCAGAACACCAGGATCTGCAGTATGTTCGCCTCGTTCAGGGCGCTGAACACATTGGTCGGGATCATCCCAAGCAGGGTGGCCACGGCGTCTGGCAGGGCGCCCTTGTCGGCGTAGTCACCGGCAAACATGGCGGCGGTGGAGCCGAAATCGACCCCGACACCGGGCTTGAAGATTTGACCCATCACCAGCGCCAGCAGCACCGCCAGAGCGGAGGTACCGAGGAAGAAGGCGAGCGTGGTCACCCCTATCTTGCCCGCGGCCGGGCTGGCCCCCAGATTGGCGGCCCCGGACAGGATGGCGACCGCCACCAGCGGGATCACCAGCATCTTGATCAGCTGGATGAAGAGCGTACCTAGGGGGGCGAAGACGGTCGCCTGCTCACCCATGAGGGCACCCACCAGCGCCCCCAGGATCATGGCGACCACAACCTGGAAGCCGATATTTTTAATTAATCCTTTTGTCAACACAGAATGTTCCTTTATTAAGCAATTACTCACACTGTTGCAGCGTAAATGACCACCCAGAGCGTCAAATCCTCTCCATTGCTCTGGCGGCGCGCTTTATCTCATATTTATTACCCGTTTAACATCGAGATCCCTGAACGAAACGAATTTTTATGATTTTTCACAAAGTTGAGACCCACAAGAAACTCACCGTTTTACCCCTATTTCACCATGACAATCGCCAAAATAATGTGCTACTTTGGCTTTGCAAACGTGCATACAGGGAAGAAAAGATGCTGAAAGTTAACGAATATTTTGACGGAAATGTTAAATCTATCGGTTTCGAGCAAAAAGGCGAGAAAGCCACGGTCGGCGTGATGGAAGCGGGTGATTACCAGTTCAACACCGCCGCCCCGGAGCGGATGACGGTGGTCAAGGGCGTCCTTCGCATCCAACTGGCCGATGAAGACGAGTGGCACAGCTACCATCAGGGCGAGTCCTTCGACGTGGCCGGTCACTCCTCCTTCAAGCTGGAAGTGAAGACAGCCACCGCCTACCTGTGCGAGTTCCTCGACTGATAACCCCGCAGGGGGGCCATGAGATGCAGATCCGCTCCTCCTGGCGCCCCTGATCCCCCTGTTTTGCCCCATTTCCACACCGCCATCACAGGCTGTTGCTTCCCCCCTTTTCATCGACTACAAAAAATTTACAATGTTTAGACGAAATCCATAATCGGAGTACGTCATGATCAGTGTCTTCGACCTGTTTTCCATCGGGATTGGTCCCTCCTCCTCCCACACTGTGGGGCCGATGCGGGCAGCCTGCGCCTTCGTGCACACCCTCAAGCAGAGTGCACTCCTCTCCCGCACCGAACGCGTCGTGGTCGAGTGCTACGGCTCCCTCGGCCAGACCGGCAAGGGGCATGGTACCGGCAAGGCCATCATCCTGGGGCTGGCCGGCTTTGAACCCGAATCCGTGGACATCGAGGCCATCCCCGCCTTCCTCGATCAGGTAGAGCACAGCCAGACCCTGCGCCTGGGAGGGGAGCAACCGAGCCAGTTCCCCCGCGTCGGTGCCATCCTCTTCAATCGGCGCAAGACCCTGCCCGCCCACTCCAACGGCATGACACTGCGTGCCTTCGCGGGCGACAGCCTGCTGTTCGAGCAGACCTACTACTCCATCGGTGGCGGCTTCATCATAGAGGAGAGCCACTTCGCCAACGCCCGGGAAGAGGCCGCCCGCTTCGATGCCGCCCACCCCGTTCCCTACCCCTTCGAGAGCGGGGCCCAGCTGCTGGCCCACTGCCAGGAGAGCGGCCTCTCCATCTCGGGACTGATGCTGGCCAATGAGAAGGTGTTTCGCAGCGAAGCCGAGATAAAGGCGGGCCTGCGCAAGATCTGGCAGGCGATGCAGGGCTGTGTCGAGCGCGGTTGCAGGAGCGAGGGGGTGTTGCCGGGGGGGCTCAAGGTGAAGCGCCGCGCCCCTGCCCTCTATCGCCAGCTCTGTGGCGAGACCAACTTCAACAAGGATCCCCTGATGGTGATGGAGTGGGTGGACCTGTTTGCCCTGGCCGTCAACGAGGAGAATGCCGCCGGTGGCCGGGTGGTGACAGCCCCCACCAACGGCGCCGCCGGCATCATCCCCGCCGTGCTGCACTATTACGATCGCTTCGTGCGCAAGGTGGATGATGAGCTGCTGATGCAGTACTTCCTCACCGCCGCCGCCATCGGCATCTTATATAAGAAGAACGCCTCCCTGTCGGGGGCCGAGGTGGGTTGTCAGGGAGAAGTGGGGGTCGCCTGCTCCATGGCCGCCGGCGCCCTGGCCGAGCTGCAGGGCGGCAGCCCGGCCGTGGTCGAGAACGCCGCCGAGATCGGCATGGAACACAACTTAGGGCTGACCTGCGATCCCATCGGCGGCCTGGTACAGGTGCCCTGCATAGAGCGCAACGCCATGGGGGCGGTCAAGGCGATCAATGCCGCCCGCCTGGCCCTGCGTGGCACAGGCGAGCACAAGGTCTCCCTGGACAAGGTGATCAGGACCATGTGGGAAACCGGCAACGACATGAAGACCAAGTACAAGGAGACAGCCCGCGGCGGCCTCGCCGTCAACATCACCGAATGTTAAGCCTGGGTAAACACGACCTCAGATGACCCTCAGATACCCGGCCTGGCCGGGTATTTTTTCGCAAAACGTTTGCCTTGCGCTTAACAAAATGGATAACCATCAAAATAAATTTTATACTCGCGCCGTGAATTCAACAAAAATAGATCTATTTCAACTTTTTTTAGGCAGGAAGCCGTTACACTGCGGTTATCTGGTTCCCTGGCCTTTGTGACGACAGACCCGTCCCATGGATCACCCTTTCTGCGAGCGGGCATGGCGCCCCCTTCTACCCTGAGGTAATTGTTACATGATCAGCGTTTTTGATATCTTCAAAATCGGTGTTGGCCCCTCCTCTTCCCACACTGTCGGCCCGATGAAAGCAGCCAAACAGTTCGTGGATGATCTGCGTGCTAGCGGCAAGATCCGTGACATCACCCGGATCCAGGTTGACGTCTATGGCTCCCTCTCCTGGACCGGCAAAGGCCACCACACAGACACCGCCATCATCATGGGGCTGGCCGGCAACCTGCCGGAAAATGTCGACATCGACGGCATTCCTGAATTCATCTCCCGGGTCGAGCAGACCGGTCGTCTGCCCATAGGCCTGCACTGCCACACCGTCAGCTTCCCGAAAGGCGCCATGGTGTTCCATGACGAGGCTCTGCCCCTGCACGAGAACGGCATGAAGCTGACCGCCTTCATCGAAGACGAGGCCATCTACAGCAAGACCTATTACTCCATCGGCGGTGGCTTCATCGTCGATGAAGAGAGCTTCGGCAAGGCCGACAGCGGCGACATGACCGTCAACTACCCCTTCAAGAGCGCCGCCGAGCTGCTCGCCCACTGCGGCCAGACCGGTCTCTCCATCTCCGCCCTGATGCTGGAGAACGAGAAGTGCTTCAACACCCCGGAAGAGATCTACAAGAAGCTCGGCAAGATCTGGACCACCATGCGTGAAGGGATAGAGCGCGGCTGCCGCACCGAGGGTGTCCTGGCCGGCCCGCTGCGGGTGCCGCGCCGTGCCGCTCCCCTCTACCGTCAGCTGACCACCAACGAGCATCTCTCCAACGACCCCATGAGCATCGTTGACTGGGTCAACATGTTCGCTCTCGCGGTGAGTGAAGAGAACGCCGCCGGTGGCCGCGTCGTCACCGCCCCGACCAACGGCGCCGCAGGCATCATCCCGGCCGTGCTGGCCTACTACGACAAGTTCATCCAGCCGGTCGGCCGCGACGAATACACCCGCTTCTACCTGGCCGCCGCCGCCGTCGGCATGCTCTACAAGATGAACGCCTCCATCTCGGGTGCCGAAGTGGGTTGCCAGGGTGAAGTGGGTGTCTCCTGCTCCATGGCCGCCGCCGGCCTGACTGAACTCATGGGCGGCAGCCCGGAGCAGGTGTGTGAAGCGGCCGAGATCGGCATGGAGCACAACCTGGGTCTGACCTGCGATCCGGTCGCCGGCCAGGTACAGGTGCCCTGCATCGAGCGCAACGCCATCGCCGCCATGAAGGCGGTCAACTCCTCCCGCATGGCCCTGCGTCGTACCTCCAAGCCCCGTGTTTCCCTGGACAAGGTCATCGAGACCATGTACATCACCGGCAAGGACATGGACTCCAAGTACCGTGAAACCTCCCGCGGTGGCCTGGCCATCAAGGTGATGCAGGTTGCCTGCGAATAAGCGGCAAACAACAGATGCAAAAAAGGCGGGAGAGATTCCCGCCTTTTTTCTGCCATTTTTTCAGGGGCAGACGCACTGACATGAAGAATAAAGAGGAAGGGGGCAATTCATCCGTCAGGGGTCAAAGTGGGGAGGGATGAATTTGCTATCTTATTCGGCGACCTCCCCACCATCTTATTCCGCTCTTATCCCGCACTGACTCCGCTCTTCTATTCCACTTTTATTCCACTATCCGATCCGCCAGGGTGCCGACCGCCACCACGAAATAGGGGGAGCGGTTCCAGTGCCGCAGCACCCGATAATTGTCATAGGCAAGATAACTGCGGCCATGGACGTCATCGGGCCGGATGAGGGAGGCCTGCATGTCGGCCTTCGGCAGGGGTGAGCCATCCAGTTGCCGCACCCCCAGTGCCTGCCAGGCCTGGAGCGGCTTGCGCTGCTCCAGGCCAAACAGGGCGGGCTTGAGGGAGTCGGGTACCCTCACCCGCCGTCCCCAGGTTTCATCCTCGCGCCAGCCGTTCTGGTGCAGATAATTGGCTGCCGATCCAAACACATCCGCCAGATTGCCCCACAGATCCTTCCTGCCATCCCCATCCTGATCGACCGCGTATTTGAGGAAGGAGGAGGGCATGAACTGCACCTGCCCCATGGCCCCCGCCCAGGAGCCCTTGAAGGCGGCGGGACTCACGTGCCCCTGCTCTATGATGCGCAGGGCATCGAACAGCTGATCCTTGAAGAAGGCTTCCCGTCGCCCTTCCCAGGCCAGGGTCGCCAAGCAGGAGATCAGCGGGAAATTACCGGTGAGTTTGCCAAAATTGGTTTCTATGCCCCACAAGGCGACAATAAAACGGGGCTGCACCCCATATTCATCGCCTATTTTCGTGAGCAGCGGCAGATGCTGGCGATATAAGGCGCGGGCTTGCTTGACTTTCCATTGGGGCACGGCACGGGGAATATAGGAATCCAGGGTCAGTTTAAATTCCGGCTGGTTCTGATCGTGTTTGATGGCCGGCTCGATGATCCGGATATCGGCAAAGGCGGCGTCCAGGGTGGCGGCCGGGATCCCGGCCGCGAGCGCTTCCTGTCGCAGCCCGGCCACATACTGCGCAAAGTCGGGTCTGGCCTGCAGCGGCGCGCTTAATAGCGCCCCAAGCAATAACAGCGCCAACCGACCCTGCATCAGGCCGAGGCCTTTAATTGCGCCTTGTGCTGCTCCAGCAAATTCTCCGGCGGTGGGGGGACCTGCAAATAGAAGCCCTGCCGTTGCAGCGCCTCCATCACGCGCTCGGTCGAGGCGATCCCCAAGGGCTTGGCCGGGTCCAGCTTGGTCATCAAGACCAGCTCGGGACGACCGAAGGTACTCATCAGTGCCTCTGGCACACGGGAGAAATCCTCTCTTCTTTCAATAAAAAGATAGGTCTCGGCTTTTTTGCGACTTTTATAGACTGCACACAACATGGAAATTGATATAATCCGACGGGTTTATTGCCTCTGATGGTGGCAAACTATAACATCAGGAATTGAATAACAATAACGTATTACCGTCTCGGTTCGGGGAAGATTCATGGTTGAGCGCGATAACGAATTGAAAGGGACTACCTTCACTATTTCTGTGTTGCATCTCAGCGATGGCAATCCGGCGCGGATCCGTCAATTGTTGGCGGCCAAGGTCGCGCTGGCCCCCCAGTTTTTTAATTGCGCCCCCCTCGTCATCAATGTGGAGCGACTGGCTGCGATCCCGGACTTCGAGCAACTCAGGGAGTTGGTCGAGTCGGAAGACTTCGTGCTGGTCGGCATCACGGGGGCGCGCGATGAGGCGATGAAGACGGCGGCCAAGGCGGCGGGGCTGGCGGTCATGGTGTCGGGCAAGAGCCGCAAGGTGGAGCCCGAGCCACAACCCGTACCAGTCCCACCCTCTGCCGAGACCCCGGCCACAGAGCCGGCCCCCCTGGTGCCGAGCAAGGTGCACATCGGGCCAGTGCGTTCCGGCCAGCAGCTCTATGCCGCCGGCACCTCGCTGGTGGTGCTGGGCTCGGTCAGTCCGGGCGCCGAAGTCATCGCCGACGACAGCATCCATATCTATGGTGCCCTGCGTGGCAGAGCCATCGCCGGGGCCAAGGGCAACACCAGGGCCCGTATTTATTGCCAACAATTGCAGGCCGAGCTGCTCTCCATCGCTGGCACCTTCCAGCTGAGCGATGCTCTGCCGGCAGGCCTGATACAAGAGCCGGTCCATATCCGGCTGGACAACGAACAACTCCGTATAGACCGTATCAAATAGAGTTACAAGGAAGCGAGAATGGCGCGAATCATAGTCGTTACATCGGGCAAAGGTGGCGTTGGCAAGACCACAACCAGCGCGGCCCTGAGCACCGGTTTGGCTCAGCGTGGCCACAAGACAGTGGTCATCGATTTTGACATTGGCCTTAGAAATCTGGATCTCATCATGGGCTGCGAGCGGCGCGTGGTGTATGACTTCGTCAATGTGATCAATGGTGAAGCCAATCTCAACCAGGCGCTCATCAAGGACAAACGCTGCGAAAATCTCTTCATCCTGCCCGCCTCCCAGACCCGGGACAAGGACGCGCTGACCCGCGAAGGGGTCGAGAAGATCCTGGATCAACTGGCGGAGATGAAGTTTGACTACATCGTCTGCGACTCCCCGGCCGGCATAGAGTCGGGCGCGCTGATGGCGCTCTACTTCGCCGATGAGGCCATCGTCACCACCAACCCGGAAGTCTCTTCCGTGCGTGACTCGGATCGCATCCTCGGCATCCTGGCCTCCAAGTCCCGCCGTGCCGAGCGCGGGGAAGACCCCATCAAGGAGCACCTGTTGCTGACCCGCTACTGCCCGACTCGCGTCAGCCGTGGCGACATGCTGAGCGTGCAGGATGTGCAGGAGATCCTGGCCATCAAACTGCTCGGGGTGATCCCGGAGTCCCAGGCGGTGCTGCGCGCCTCCAACTCGGGGGAGCCGGTCATTCTGGACAAGGAGTCCGATGCCGGTCAGGCCTATGAGGACGCCGTTGCCCGCCTGCTGGGTGACACCAAGGATTTTCGTTTTCTGGAAGAAGAAAAGAAGGGCTTCTTTAGCCGACTGTTCGGGAGTTAAACATGTCATTATTGGATTATTTTCGTTCCAACAAGAAACAAAACACCGCACAACTGGCCAAAGAGCGGTTGCAGATCATTGTCGCGCACGAGCGTTCATCCAGAGGGGGGCCGGATTACCTGCCCCAGCTCAAGCAGGACCTCCTCGATGTGATCCGCAAATATGTGCAGATCGATCCGGACAAGATCACCGTCCAGCTCGATAAGAAGAGTGACGAGCTGTCGGTACTGGAGCTCAACATCACCTTCGCCGATGACAAGAAGGGATGAGCTGACGCCCCATGCGTGACCCCTTCCCTCAATGAAGACCGGATCCTGTAGCAGGATCCGGTTTTTTATTGCCCGGCGCAGAGGCATCTCGCCAAGGCGTGCGGGGCCAGCTAGAATACTGCCCGCCCCCTCGGCCCTGCCGACGGGACCTCTCCCCCTCATCTGGAATACAGGTCTTATGTCTTTGAATGACGAAATGCACAGCGTCGAGGAACTGCTCGATACCGCCCTCGAACTCTTCATGGAGCTGGCCTCGGACAACCTGCCCGAGCAGGAGATAGCCCTGTTCAACCAGGCCTTCAACGATCGGGGTCTGCTGGCGGAAACCGACCCCGCCGATGACTGGGAAGCGGACGTGGGGTTTGCCGTGAGCGATGCCGAGTACGCCGAAATCTGGGTTGGCCTTGGCAATGCCGAGCAAGAGTATGAGCACCTGTTTGCCCGCATGCTGCTCTCCCGCCGTGTCGACGAGAAGTTCTGCCACATCGAATGGCTGCCCCAATAATTCCGGATCCCGACGATCCCGGTCACTATGAGTGGGACTCAGAGCCTGAGCCCGTGAGACCGACGCGCTGGCGGCGCCTGCTGGGCTGGCTCGGCAAGCTGCTGCTGGCGGCGCTGGTCAGCTCCATCGTCTCGGTGGCGCTGCTGCGCTTCATCGATCCCCCCATGTGGACCTGGCGCCTCGAGCGGGCGCTGTTTCCGCCCGCCAAGGTGGCCGAGGTCAAGCACGACTGGGTGCCCCTCGAGCGTATCTCGCGGGAGTTGCAACTGGCGGTGATAGCCGCCGAGGATCAGCGCTTCGCCGATCACAACGGCTTCGACATGGATGCCATCAGCTCGGCCCTCAAACACAACCAGCAAAGCCGGCGGGTGCGCGGGGCCAGCACCCTGAGCCAGCAGACGGCGAAGAATCTCTTCATGTGGAGCGATCGCAGCTTGCTGCGCAAGGGGATAGAGGCCTGGTTCACCCTGCTGATGGAGCTGGGCTGGGACAAGTCCCGCATCCTCGAGGTGTACCTGAACATAGTGGAGTTCGGGCCCGGCATCTATGGCGCCGAGGCCGCCGCCAGGCACTACTTCGGCAAACCGGCGGCGCGCCTGACCCGCTACGAGGCCTCCTTGCTGGCCGCCGCCCTGCCCAATCCCTGGCGCTACCGGGTCAAGCCCCCCTCGCCCTATGTGCAGCAGCGCTCGGCCTGGATCCGCCGCCAGATGAGTCAGCTCGGCCAGGTCACCCTGAACCGGGTGCACGAGGCCGGCTAGGTTCGTCGACGGGATCGGAGGCCGGCCCCAGATGGCCGCCGATGACCTCCCGGTGCAACGGCAAATAGTGCCACCACCAGGTCTCCCGTCGCCGCTTGATCTGCCGCCTGTACTGTCGTCGCTTCATGCTGCCCAGATGCCTCATCATGCCGCCCGATGGCGGCGGCTCTGTTAACCTTATCCCCTGTTTCGGCCATTTGACAGCACGGGGTTGCCAGCCTCACGCGCTGGCCGCCATCCCCAATAATTGTTAAAGTGGCGAACCTGGACGTATCTGGAGTGATTTCATGGAACAACGTAGCCCGGATCAGCTGGTCGAGTGGGCCTATGATCAGTTTCTGGAGCAGGCCGCCGACATGCTGGCCCCCGAACAAATCGTCGACATCACCCTCGAATTCGAGCAGCGTGGCGCCGTCGAGGCGACCCTGCCCAACGCCGACTGGTCGACCGAGCTCGGCGTGCCGGTCGACATGGAGCGTTGGGCCGAGGTGTGGGTCGGCTTGCTGGATCATCAGGAGGAGTTCGAGGTGATCTACGCCACCTTCCTGCTGCCCCGGGATCAGAGCGAACACGAGGTCCATGTTCGCTGGCACCGCCAGCAACAGGCATAAGAAAAGGCGCCCCTGGCGCCTTTTTCGTCTCTGCGGTTTACCCCTTCAGGGGCGAGCCGCTATGGCCTTGGCCAGACAGCGGCGGCACCAGCAGGCGCTCGCCTCGCTCATGGGCAAGGGAGGCAGCTGGCTGCACCAGCAGCGCTCTATGGGTTCACCGGCGGAGACGGCGCAAAACGCCGGCTCGCCGCATCCCGGGCACTGATGAGTGCTGCGCCTGCCATCCAGCTCGGCCATGCGGGCCAGCTGGGCCTCGCTGTCCATGGCGGACCACTGGCCTATCTCGGTCAGGGTACGGCCGCAACCGAGGCAAAGTCCATCCTTGGCCCGGCAGTCGCCGATGCAGGGACTCGGCACCTTATTCGCCGTCCTGGGCCGAGCTGGTCTCTGCTGCAACCAGCGTGATGCAGTTGTCTTCGATGACGATCTTGCCCTGCTTGTAGAGCCCGCCTATGGCCTTCTTGAAGGTGCCCTTGCTCATGTTGAACATCTTGTAGATGAGCTCGGGTTCGCTCTTGTCCCCCACCGCCAGACTGCCGCCCTGCTTCTGCAAGCGGGTGAGAATACGGCCGCCGGCATCATCCATCCGATCCTGCCCCGGTTTTTGCAGGGTCAGATCCAGCTTGCCATCCTCACGGACCTGCTTGACCCAGGCGGTCAGCGGTCGGCCCGTCATCAAGCGGCCGAACACCTCGTTCTTGAACAGCATGCCGGAGTACTGGCCGTTGACCACGGCCTTGATGCCGAGGGGAGTGTGTTCCCCCGGCAGCGCAGTCACCTCGTCACCGGCCTTGAAGGGGGGATCGACGCGCAGGAAGCGCTCGAGGCGGCTGGTGCCCACCATGCGTCCCTCGTTGTCCAGCATCAGGTGCACCAGGTAGACATGGCCCACCTGCATCGGCTTGTTCTGCTCGCGGCTTGGCACGAACAGATCCTTTTTCATGCCCCAGTCGAGGAAGGCGCCGATCTTGTTGGCGTTGACCACCTTGAGGCCGACAATGTCACCCACCATGGCAAAGGGCTTGTCGGTGGTGATCACCGGCTCGCAATCCGCGTCCAGATAGAGAAAGACGGACACCTCGCCATCTTCGGCAACGCCTTCCGGCAGCTGACGCTTGGGCAACAGCAGCTCGCCATATTCCCCCGCGGCCAGCCAGGCGCCACGATCTTCGAGCTCGACTACGGTGAGGGTGTTCATCTTGCCAATCTGTAACATGGTGATCTCTTCTTTCAATATCTGGATGGGCCTGCAGTTCATGGCCCGTAATAATGCGCATCGCCCCTGTCGTCGGCTGAGGGAGGACAAGGGCTCAGGTTTTTTCATGCAGGCGCGCATGTTACCCCAGAGCCGTGACAGGACCTAGTCCCTTGCCCGTCCCCCCACAGGATTTTCACCTCGGGGCGGCCCCGTACTGGCGATATTAGCAGCACTCGGTCGCCCCTTGGCTGCAAATAACCCCACTTTTAGGTAGACTTCGCGGCCGTCAAATCCAGAGGAAGCGTCGATGAACCCAGCCACTCGAACCCGTCATCTCAATCAATGGATCCAGAGCCACAGCCAGCAGGACATGAGTTACCCGGCCCTGCACGGCTTTCTCTGCGCCCGTCTGACGGGGCCGACCGCCCCTGACTGGCAAGATCCCCTGGCCGGGCTGCTGCCCCATGAGGCCGAGCTTGACGAGAAGAGTGCCGAGGCGCTGCATCACCTGATCGCCGAGCTGGAGGTCCAGGCCGACGACGCCCAGCTGGTCCTGCCGAGCCAGTGCCGGCTCTCTAACGAGACCCCAGAGCAGGTATTCGAGCAGAGCCACCCCCTCGGCCAGTGGAGCTACGGCTTCAGTCAGGGGGTGGCCCGCTGGCCCACGCCGACGGATCTGAACGATCCCGCCACCCGGCACCGCTTCAGCCTGGTGGCCGAGCTCTGCCTGTTCCGTGACAGGCCCATGGCCCAGATGCTGCATCAGGCCGCGGCCAGCGAGCTGCCCTTCCTGGATTTTTGCAAGCGTCAGCGCCAGCAGATGAAGACGGCCCTCAACCTCCTGCTGACGCTGGATCAGGATGGGACACGGCATGAAGAAGAACCGCTTCCCGACAACGAACAGACCCGCCAGTGGCAGCAGTGGTTCGAGCTGGCGGCGCAGTGCCGCGATCCCCTCGCCCGCCTCCCCTGGTTTGAGCGCATCATCGCCGATGCCAGCCCCCTGTTCGACGAGACCTTCTGGCAGCAACACGCAGGCCGCGGCTGGAGCGCCCCCGAGGCCCGCCCACTGATCGCGGCCCAGGCGGGCCGGGCCGATTGCCTGCTGCGACTGGGGCAGCAGGAGCAGGCGCGCCAGGCATACCTGGCCCTGCTCGACCTTTGTCTGGCCGACGAGCCGGGCTGTCGCCATCCCCTCTCCAGCCTCTATGCCTGGCAAGGGGATTGGGCCGCCCTGCAGGGCCTGCTGGTGCGTTTCAATGAAGCCTCCTGCTGGCTGCGCTACAACAAGGCGCTGATGGTGTTTGCCACCGAAGGCGAGCAGGCGGCGCAGCCCCATCTGGCCGCAGCCCTTGGCGCCAACCCCCATGTGCCCGCCACCCTGCTGGGCCAGCGCAGGCTGCCAAAGCAGGAGCCCCGCCACTGGCAGGGGGGGAGCCGCGACGAGGCCGCGCTCTATGCGATCCAGAGCCGCGAGGCCTGGCTTGCTCATAATGCCTTGATCTGGCTGCGTAAAAGTGTAAACAGCAAGGCCAGTTGAGACCCTGGTTGCCGGATCCGTGACGCAACACGTGCGCAAACGCACATTTTTCTGGTGCCCGTTCAGACAAATGCCCTTGTGTTACGTATCATCAAGGTCAAAGTATCAAGAGAAACTGCACCCGATGCAGCCGTCACAGCAGGATGTCATATGTCGAAGATCATAGAGCTGCTCGCGCACTATCCCCCCTATCAGCTGGTCCATGCCGCTGAAATGGTGCGCGATACCTTTGAACAGTTTTACCAGCAGCGGTACCAGCTGACGGTGCCCCAATGGCGCCTGATGATGGTGCTTGGCCCCCACTACCCCATCAGCCAGAAAGAGCTGGTGGAGGCGAGCGGGATGGACAAGGTGCGGATCTCCCGCGAGATCCACCGCCTGGTGGAGAAGGGCATTCTGTTCACCGAGAGCAGCGCCCAGGACAAGCGCATCAGTCTGGTCTCCTTCACCCCGGCGGGGCTCACCCTGTTCCAGCAGCTCAAGACCGAAGCGGGCAGCTGGCAGCACACCCTCACAGACTATCTGCCTGCCGAGGCGCGCCAGAGCATACGGCTTCATCTGCAAAGCGTGAGCGACGCCATAGAACAACTCCACCTGCTGGACAGCGAGCAACAATCATGACACTGACCCGCTTTGCCACCATGGACATCAACATGCTGCTGAGCCTGGTCAACATGCAGCTTCGTGATCATTACGCCGATCTGGACGATCTCTGCCGGGCGCAGGATCTCGACAAGGAGGCCCTGACTGCGCGGCTGGCCGGCGGCGATTTCCACTACCAGCCTGATCAAAAGCAGTTCAGATAGGGATCCGGATCACAAGCTGTCTCGTGGCGCTGGCCGTGGCGGCAAAAACTGCTAAGGTGAGAGGCAACCCCGCTGGACCCTGGGCCTGAGGTATGGATACATCAGGCTGTCACAGACGGCGGTTAGCCTTAATTTGCTCACCATCAGCCAAGGACGACACCATGATCCTGACCCGACAGACCAGCCTGATCATCATCAGCTCCCTCTTCACGATCGGCCTCTTCTCCCCTCATCTGCCCCAGAGTACGGAGCAGTGGCTCAGCAGCCTGCTGCTGGGATCCCTGGTGGCGGTCTGCCTGCTGGTCGGCAGCGGCTGCCGTCGCTTCATCTGGGATTGAAGACTGGCGCCCCGCCATCTGAAAACAACAACGCAGCCTGATGGCTGCGTTGTTGTTTCTGGACCTGGGTGAGCAGGCAAACGTCACGGCATCAGTATGCCAGGGTTTCCAGCTGCTCCTTGGCCTGCTCTATGCCCTTGGCCTGCGCCTCGGGACCCATGCCCATGCCTTCGGCGTAGATGAAGTCCACCTCGTTGATGCCGATGAAGCCCAGCACGGTGCGCATGTAGGGGGTCACCAGATCGGTAGGGTTACCCAGGTGCAGGCCGCCGCGGGGGCTGACCACCAGGGCGCGGGTGTTCTCCACCAGGCCGACCGGGCCGGTTTCGGTGTAGCGGAAGGTCACGCCGGCACGGGCCACCAGATCGATCCAGTTCTTCAGCTGGGTCGGGATGTTGAAGTTGTACATGGGGGCCGCGATGATCACCAGATCGCTCGCCTTGAGCTCGGCCACCAGCTCGTCGGACTGGGCCAGCACGGCCAGCTGACGCTCGTTCAGGTTTTCACCGCCGCGCAGGCCCATGGCCAGCTCGCCGTCGAGCACCGGCAGGTTCAGGGTTGCCAGATCACGCACGGTGACAGTGTCACCCTGGCGTTCGGCCAGGTAGCCGTCGATCAGGGCGTTGGATTGGGAATACTGGCCCAGGATGCTGGACTTGAGAACGAGGATATTGGCCATGGTGAAACTCCATTTGGTTGTCGGTTGAACAGCTGTGCTGTCGATGGAGGTCACTATAAAGATTGAGGTTCAAGGCGGATAGCGAAAATAGATGCTCAAGTTATTCAAATATTTTGATGCTTGTGCACTTAGTCGCCAGCGAGGTACTCAGCAAGCACCCCGGCCTTGGCAGAACAAACGATTGCCGTTATGATCCGCCGCACTTTTTTCAGTGACCCGGATCCCATGGCACCCTCCCGCAGGCACTCCCCCTTTGCCGGTGCAGTCTGGATGATGGTGGCAGGCCTCTGCTTTGCCGCCGTCAACAGCCTGAGCCAGTATGTCAGCTTCAAGCTCGGCCTCCCCTCGACCCAGGTCGCCTTTCACCAGTACCTGGTCGCCCTGATCTGCCTGCTGCCCTGGCTCGTTCGCCACGGCCTGCGCCAATCCCTGATGACCAACCAGCTGCGGCTGCACCTGCTGCGGGTCGCCCTGGCGGTCATCGGCATCCAGTTCTGGCTCTGGGCCCTGGCGGTGCCCGTGCCCATCTGGCAGGGCATAGCGCTCTTGATGACCTCCCCCCTGTTCGCCACCTTAGGGTCGGCCTTGCTGCTCAAGGAGCAGGTGAGTCGGGCGCGCATCCTGGCCACCCTGGCGGGCTTTGTCGGGGCCATGCTGATCCTGGCCCCCTGGACCGATGACTTCAGCTGGGCCTCCCTGCTGCCGGTGGCGGCCGCCCTGTTCTGGGCCGGCTACTCCCTGCTGGTGCGCTATCAGGCGGCGAGCGAATCGTCCCACACCATAGTGGTCTACCTGCTCATCTTCAGCACCCCCTTCAACGCCATGCTGGCCCTGCCGGAGTGGCAGTGGCCGAGCGAAACCCAGTGGCTGCTGGTGGCGGTCTCAGGGGTGCTGTCGGCCCTGGCCCAGATGTCCATCGCCCGCGCCTACAGCGTGGCCGAGGCCTCCTTCGTGCAGCCCTTTGACTTTGCCAAGCTGCCCATGAACGTACTGGCGGGTTGGCTGGTGTTTGGCTGGGCGCCTCCCGGCCGATTGTGGCTCGGCGCCGCCATCATCATAGGCGCCATCACACTGCTGACCCATCTGGAGCAGCGCGCCCACAAATCCGTTTCCTGAGGTACGCCATGCGTGCCTCTTTTTTTACTCACTCGGGTCAGCAACCCTGACCATGGACATCAGGAGAGATCAGATGTTTGGAACCGCCACCCGCCCCGGCGCCACCCGTGCCCTGCTGCTCGGCTCAGGCGAACTCGGCAAGGAAGTCGCCATCGAGCTGCAACGCCTTGGCATAGAAGTGATCGCCGCCGACCGCTACGCCAATGCCCCCGCCATGCAGGTCGCCCACGCCGCCCAGGTGCTGGACATGCTCGATGGCGCCGCCCTGCGCGCCCTGGTGGCCGAGGTCAAGCCCGACCTCATCATCCCCGAGATTGAGGCCATCGCCACCTATACCCTGGCAGAGCTTGAGCAGGAAGGGGTCAGGGTCGTGCCCAACGCCCGCGCCACCCAGCTCACCATGAATCGGGAGGGGATCCGCCGGCTCGCCGCCGAAGAGCTGGGTCTGCCCACCTCCTCCTACCGCTTCGCCCAGAGCAAGGAGGAGTTCATCGCCGCCGTCGAGGCCATAGGCCTGCCCTGCGTGGTGAAACCCGTGATGAGTTCGTCCGGCAAGGGCCAGAGCCTGCTGCGGGATCTCGCCAAGCTGGACGAGAGCTGGACCTATGCCCAGGAGGGGGGCCGCGCCGGCCGTGGCAAGGTGATAGTCGAAGGCTTCGTCCCCTTCGAGTACGAGATAACCTTGCTCACCGTGCGCGCCGTGGACGGCATCCACTTCTGTGATCCCATAGGCCATCGTCAGGAAGACGGCGACTACCGCGAATCCTGGCAACCCCAGGCGATGAGCGAGCTGGCGCTGGCCCGCGCCAAGGAGGTCGCCGCCAAGGTGGTCGAGGCCCTGGGTGGCCATGGCCTGTTCGGGGTGGAGCTCTTCATCAAGGGTGACGAGGTGTGGTTCAGCGAGGTCTCTCCCCGCCCCCACGACACCGGCATGGTGACCCTGATCTCCCAGGATCTCTCCGAGTTCGCCCTGCACGTGCGCGCCATCCTGGGGCTGCCGGTCGGCACCATCACCCAGTTCGGGCCGAGTGCCTCCGCCGTGGTGCTGCGCGATGGCCACAGCCAGAATATCCGCTATCAGGGGGTTGCCGAGGCGCTGGCCCTGGTGCCGGGCGCCCAGCTGCGCCTCTTTGGCAAGCCCGAGATCGCCGGTCGCCGTCGTCTCGGCGTGGCACTGGCCCGTGGGCAAGGGTGCGAAGAGGCGGTGGAAAAGGCCAAGGCGGTCGCCGCCCGGGTCGAGGTGCTCTTCTAGAGCGCACTTTTTGCCGCGTAAAAACAAACGTTTATCTACGTGATCCGGCGCAAGGGGCGGGCTTCTGCCCCTTTTCCATTGAGGCGTCGGGCTTATAATCCCCCCTTCACCTATGTCAGGAGTACAAGATGTTAACTGCCGTGATCTTCGATATGGATGGTGTTCTGATCGACTCGGAACCCTTTTGGCAACGGGCCCAGATGGCCGTCTTCTCCGAGCTGGGCCACTTCCACACCGAGGAAGACTGCAACTCCACCATAGGGGTGCGCATCGATCAGCTGGTGGCCCACTGGTATCGCCTGCGTCCCTGGAGCGGCCCGACCCAGGAAGAGGTGGTGCAGCGCATCCTGGATCAGGTGATAGCACTCATCCTGCAGGAAGGTCAGGCCAAGGAGGGCGTGCTGGAGGCCCTCTCCCTCATCGAGGCCAGTGGTCTCAAGATTGGCCTGGCCACCTCTTCCCCCTTCACCATGGTGGAGGCTGTGCTCGGCAAGCTCGGCATCCAGGATCGCTTCATGGCGGTCCACTCCGCCGAGGTGGAGCGCTTTGGCAAACCCCACCCGGACGTCTATATCCACGCCGCCGAGAAGCTGGGCGTCGAACCTGTGCACTGTCTGGCCATCGAGGACAGCTTCACCGGCCTGCTGGCGGCCAAGGCGGCGTCCATGCAGGCGCTGATAGTGCCGGACCCGGCGCTGGTGGGCGACCCCCGTCTCGCCATCGCCGATCACCAGCTATCCTCGCTCGCCGAGCTGGATGCAGACAGACTGGCCCGCTGGGTGGGGTGAATCCGCACGGGGCCAGTGGTGCACCGGGTCAGACCTTAGGGGCTAGGCGCATCCCCTGATCCCTGTCATAAACGTGCGCCTGCTCGCGGTTGCGCCGCCTCTTGCCGACTAGAATCAGGGGAAAGAGGCGGCCAGTCGGCCCCAGGAGGTCACCATGATCGAGTACACCAGCAAGCGCATCGTCTGCCCCCACTGCGGCCACCACACCCGGGTCGAGCTGGATGCCAGCCAGGGGGATCAGGAGTTCTACGAGGACTGCATGGCCTGTTGCAATCCGATCCACCTGCGGCTGCACCGGGATGAAGCCCGCGACTGTTTGCAACTCTTCGTGGATGCGGACGACGAGCAGATGTTCTGATTGCCTTTCGCTGACCAGGCAAGCGAGGGGACTGGGGCGACGCCATGCCGCCCATCCCCTGCTTGCTTCTCCCCAGATGCCTGAGTCCCTCCGCTTCGCGGCACATTCCCTCATAAAGAAAAGCCCCTCGGAGAACCTCAAATCATCCTGAAGTTCGCCAAGGGGCCTTGTCTCTTATGTGATGGTTGTCGGCTCATGGATGTGCCAGACACAAGAAGTGTAGGCCCGGTTTCATCCTTCGGCCAACCTGTGACGCTCAGGCTCAGTCAGCCACGGCAGACCAAGAATTTGGCTGCCACACTGGGGATGGCGTTTATCCCCGCCACATGGTTCTTCTGTTCATGCCTTTGAGCCCGTCATCTTGACGGGCTTCTTTTTTTGGCGCTGTCATCGCCGAGTCGCGGAAAGGTCGCGGGGGACAGACCCATCACGGCATGACGTTATGCCGTGACTGGCGCCTCGTCTCACCTTACATTCACGAGATCGAACAGGGCCCGCATGATGCGGGCCCTTTTTGAGGTCGGGGCGTACACGCCGGCGGATCAGGTTGGCTGGCGCGCCGCCAGCACCCGCTCCACGGTGTCGACTATGGCCTGGGTCTGGGGATCGATCTCTATGTTGGTCTGCCAGCCCGCCTTGACCCAGCCCAGATTGGTGCGGGCCAGGGTCTCGGGGATCAGGTTGACGCAGAACTCATTGCCGCGCACCTCGCCCACGGTCAGGCTGATGCCGTCAATGCCGATGTAGCCCTTGGTCAGCACGTATTTCATGAGCGTGGGGGCGAGGCGGTACCACAGCTGGCGATTGTTGGGGGTGTCGATGACGGCACTGACCTCGGCCGTGCCCATGATGTGGCCGGACATGGCATGGCCGCCAATCTCGTCCCCAAAGCGGGCGGCCCGCTCCACATTGACCTTGTCCCCGACAGCCAGCGAGCCGAGGTTGGTCAGGCGCAGGGTCTCCTGCATCAGATCGAAGCTGACCAGTTCCCCCTCGATGCGGGTGACCGTCAGGCAGCAGCCGTTGTGGGCCACGGAGGCGCCGAGTGCCAGCCCCTCGCCCCAGGCCGGGCTCGGCATGCGGATCACATGGGTGCGAAAGTTGGGCAGCTCTTCGATGGCCACCAGTTCGGCGGTCCCCTGTACTATGCCGGTGAACATGTCTCGTCTCCACGCTGTAACAAAATTGTCGGCAGGTTACCCCCGGCCACAGTGCAAGACAAGCATGCCGGCTGACAAGGCAGGCCCCGATCGTTATAGTGACCCCATTCAATCCAGGCTTAACGAGGAAACAAAAATGCAGGTATATCAATGCTGTGAAGCCATTCGCATCGCCTACAACCAGATAGGCTCAGGTGAGCAGGGCTATGTGCCCCAGGCCATCGCCGCCAGCATACGGGCGCTCAACGCCGTGGCGAGCGACGATAGGGTGCCCGCAGATCTGCGCGAGCAGGCCGCCTACGCCGCCGCCAACCTGCTGATCAGCGATCACGAGGACGCCTGATCCCGGGTAGAAATGCGCCGCCAACCTTCCCCGTTGGCGGATTTTCAGGCTAGAATGACACCCCCGCGTTTTGTCTCCTCCCGGCAGGAGATAAAAGCCCCTCTCATTTACCCGTTCTTTTCTCTTTTATCTGATCCACTCGGAGGTGTCAGTGCAACGTTATTGGACCGAGGCGAAGCAGCTCGTTCGTCTAGCCAGCCCCATACTGGTGGCCCAGGTGGCCCAGATCGCCATGAACTTCGTCGATACCGTGATGGCGGGCCAGGTCAGCGCCGTGGATCTCGCTGCCGTGTCGGTCGCCTCCAGCTTCTGGCTACCCATCATCTTGCTGGTGCAGGGCATCATCATGGCGCTCACCCCCATCGTTTCCCAGCTCAACGGGGCCCGCAAGCGGGACGAGATCCGCCCGGCCGTGCACCAGGGCTTCTGGCTGGCGCTGATGGTGACCCCCATCGCCATGGTGGCGCTCTACTTCAGCCCGCTGGCGCTGCAGTTCATGGACGTGGATCCCGTGATGGCGGACAAGACCACCGGTTACCTGCACGCCATCCTGTGGGGTCTGCCCGCCTTCGTGCTGTTCCAGGTGCTGCGCAACTTCAGCGAGGGGCTCTCCCACACCATGCCCACCATGGTGATTGGCTTCGTGGGACTGGCGGTCAACATCCCCGCCAACTACATCTTCATTCACGGCCACTTCGGCATGCCCAAGCTCGGCGGTGTCGGCTGCGGCGTGGCCACCGCCATAGTGCTCTGGGCCATGCTGCTGGCGATGATTGCCTACGTGAAGCTCTCCCCCCACTTCAAGAAAATCAATCTGTTCGCCCAGCTCGCGCGCCCCAACGGCAGCCGGATCTGGCGCCTGTTTCGCTTAGGCTTCCCCATCGCCATGGCCATCTTCTGCGAGGTGACCCTGTTCACCGTGGTGGCCCTGATGCTGGCCCCCTTCGGCGCCGAGACGGTGGCGAGCCACCAGATAGCCCTGAACTTCTCCAGCCTGGTGTTTATGCTGCCGCTCTCCATCGGCGTCGGCGTGACCATCAGAGTCGGCCACAGCATAGGGGAAGGCCAGCCGGAGCACGCCCGCGTCGCCGCCCGTACCGGCCTGATGCTGGGCATGGCGGTGGCCGCCGGTACTGCCGCCCTGACGGTGTTGCTGCGCGAACATATTGCGGGGATCTACACCGATGACATCCAGGTGATCACCCTCGCGGCTACCTTGTTGTTCTTCGCCGCCATCTATCAGGTCTCGGACTCGGTGCAGGTGGTGGCGGCCGCGGCTTTGCGTGGCTACAAGGACACCAAGGCCATCTTCTACGTCACCATAGTCGCCTACTGGGGACTGGGGCTGCCCACCGGCATGATCCTGGGGTTGACCGACTGGGTGGTGCCGCGCATGGGGCCCCAGGGCTTCTGGGTAGGCTTCATCGTCGGCCTGACCGGCGCCGCCCTGATGCTGGGTGCAAGGCTGAGATTCATCTATGGTCGCTTCGCGAGTCCCGAGGCCTGCACTACCCTTTCCCGGGCCCAATAATGGGGGCAACAGTGCCGCTCAATCGAGCGGCTCGCCTGCAAAATCAACAGGCTGCGCAAGAACTGGGCAAACAGTCTCCTTTGTGCATGTCCCTTGTTGACAGCCTTGGGGGGCATGGGTAGTATGCCGACCACGTCAGCAGTGCTGGCGTAGTTGAAGTGGGTTTAACGCTCGGTTGGTCAGAGCATGAACTTGGCATGGTGAAGATTGTGTCTTTGGTTCGAATTCATTTCATCGAGTGGGTTTATAGCTCAGTTGGTTAGAGCACTACCTTGACATGGTAGGGGTCGTTGGTTCGAATCCAATTAAACCCACCACTTTTTCTGTGATGCGTCCTTAGCTCAGCTGGTTAGAGCACCACCTTGACATGGTGGGGGTCGGTGGTTCGAATCCACTAGGACGCACCATTACAGAACACTGATTATGCGTCCTTAGCTCAGCTGGTTAGAGCATCACCTTGACATGGTGGGGGTCGGTGGTTCGAATCCACTAGGACGCACCATATTACCGTGAGTTGATTCCCCTTTCGGTTCAACCTCATGGGAATAGACAGAGTTGCCTGATGTGGGTTTATAGCTCAGTTGGTTAGAGCACTACCTTGACATGGTAGGGGTCGTTGGTTCGAATCCAATTAAACCCACCACTTCTGGCAAATGAAAAAGCCGCATTGCGCACCCTGCGTCCTTAGCTCAGCTGGTTAGAGCATCACCTTGACATGGTGGGGGTCGGTGGTTCGAATCCACTAGGACGCACCAAATTTGAAAAGCCCGCTCATCGAGCGGGCTTTTTGCATTGCGCCTTCGCCCTGCCCTTCCGACCTTCCTGATCCGGGTCAGCTCTCGGCTGTGGGGACTAGCTCGCTAGAAGAGATCCAGCTGCTGGCCGCAGATACGGTCGAACGACTCGCCGATAAAGGGCAGTATGGCGTCGGCAATGGGCCTCAGCTGCTTGTCGATGTAGTGCTCGTAGTCGATGGCGCTGCGCCTGTACTCCAGCGGCTCTGGGCCGTTCAGGGTCATCAGATAGGCGATGGTGCCCCTGTGCTGGTAGCGCTGGGGCTGGCCGCGGCGCAGGTTCTCCTCGTCCGCCAGCCGCGCCGCCCGCACGTGGGGGGGCACGTTCTTCTGATACTCCTCAAGCTTCTGGCGCAGCCGCTTGCGATAGATGAGCAGATCGTCGTGCAAGCCGGCCCGGGTCTCGTCCACCATGGTGCGCACATAGCCGCTGGGATCTTCGTCGTGAAACACCAGCTCATAGAGCCGGGTCTGAAACTGCTTGGCCAGCATGGTCCAGTCGGTGCGCACAGATTCGAGCCCCTTGAACACCAGCTGCTCAGATCCGGCCTGCCCCTCACCGCCAACCAGCCCGGCATAGCGCTTCTTGCTCCCCTTCTCCAGCCCGCGGATGGTGGGCATCAGGAAGCGGCGGTAGTGGGTCTCGTATTCGATCTCGAGATAACAGGGCAGATCGAACTCGCGCCTGATCAGCGCCGTCCAGTTGTCGTTGATCATGGCAGCCAGCTCGCGGCCTGTCTGCTCGGCCTGCTGCGGGCTGGTCTCCCTGTTCAGATGAACGAAGGTAGAGTCGGTGTCGCCATAGATCACCTCGAAACCCTTCGCCTCTATCCACTCCCGGGTCTGCTGCATGATGCTGTGACCGCGCAGGGTGATCGATGACGCCAGCCTGGGATCGTAGAAGCGGCAGCCCCCCGAGCCCAGCACGCCGTAGAAGGAGTTCATGATGATCTTGATGGCCTGGGAGAGCGCCTTGTTGCTGGCCGCCTTGGCCCTGTCCCGCGCCGCCCAGAGGGTGGCGATGAGATCCGGCAAGAAGTGCCGCTCGCGGGAGAACAGGGCGCCGCGAAAGCCGGGAATGGCCTGTTCCGGGTGTTGCAACCCCTCCACCAGCCCCATGGGGTCGATGCAGAAGGTACGGATGATGCTGGGATAGAGGCTCTTGAAATCGAGCACCAGCACGTGGCGATAGAGACCGGGTTTGGAGTCCATCACATAGCCGCCGGGGCTCGCCAGCCCACCGTCGGCGGGCAGATTGGGGGCCACGTAGCCGCCGCGATGGAGCCGCGGCAGATAGAGATTGGTAAAGGCCGCCACCGAGCCCCCCACCCTGTCGAGCTCGAGACCGGTGAGGGAGGCCCGCTCTATGGCGAAGGGGATGAGGTGGCAGTAGTCGAAGATCTCCCACACCAGCTTGCAGTCTTCCAGGTTGTAGCGGGCCAGCGCCTCCTTGTCGGAGTGGAACAGCTCGGTGATCTTCTCCCCCCGGTTCGCCACATCCTCGATGTCCTTGCCGCGACCGAGCAGTTCGCTCGCCACCGCATCCAGGCTGTAGCTGGCAAACTGCCAGGTGGCGCTTTTGAGGGTGTCGATTCCGTCCAGCACCATGCGCCCCGGGATGATGACGTTGCCGGTCTGGGGATCGTTGCGTGACGAGCGCCAGAAGCAGAGCTCCCGCCCCCGTCCGAGCCGCAGGCGCCGCTTGCCCAGCTCGGCGCGGCGCAGCAGCAGGCGAAAGTCGAAGTTAACCACGTTCCAGCCGATCACCAGATCCGGGTCGTGCCGCTGGAACCAGCTCTCCAGCGCGCCGAGCAGGGCACTTTCATCCGCCACCCACTCGACCTGGGTGCCCCAGCTGTCGGCATCCGCCTCCGGGGTACCTATCATGATGACCCGCGCATCCTGCTCGCTGTAAAGACCGACCGAGAAGAGCGCACCGTCCATGGCGCACTCCACGTCCAGCGACACCCAGGAGAGGGTCGGCGTCACCGCCTGCGGCGCGCAGCGTGCCTCGTTCACCTCCCAGTAGCCCTGCCTGCCCCCCTTCTTCACCGCCCGGCCATCGAAGCGCACGCCAGCGGTGATGAAGCGCTCCATCAGGAAGCGCTCCGGCAGCCGGATATCCGCCTCGAAATGCTCCAGCCCGCGAATGAGCAGCAGCTCGATGGCGCGGTGAAAGGCGCTCAGGGTGGCAAAATAGCAGCCCACCACGGGGCGGCCGTCGAAGGTGTGCATCGGCAGGCGGCGAAACCGCCCCCTCACCCCGGCGCCCTTGAACAACTCGGCGGCCTCGGTCATGTGGCTCTGTGGCAGGAAGAAGACCGGCTCCTGCCCCGGCACCACCACCCGCACCGGCCCCTGGGCGCTCCAGAGCCACATCACGATTTCGGTGGTGGCAGCGTGCCCGTCGCGGCCGCGCACGTCCCGACCGTGGCGGGTCAGGATAAAGCCGTCGAGGGGCAAAGTGGCGGGAACGGTGGGCTGGGTCGCGGTCATGGGCAATAGGGGTCGGCCTTGGGATGGGACTATTGTACGTTCATACAGTGCCTGCTCGCAATCGTCACCCTAGGCTGCGGGGCCTGAGTCAAACTGGTAAGCTCGATCCCGTCGTCATCCTCATCAACCCCTTTATTACCGCGCTTCGCCGACGAAAGGAGTCACTGTGGCAATCTATTCCCTGCTGGATCGGCTCGCCATCCCCTACCAGCGTATCGATCATCCCCCCGTTTTCACCTGCGAGGAGGCGAGCAGGCTGCTGCCCGACCTGCCCGCAGCCAAGACCAAGAACCTCTTTTTGCGCGATCCGAAAAGCGAGCGGCTGTTTCTGGTGGTGAGTCCGGAGGAGAGCCGGGTCGATCTCAAGGCGCTGGCGGCACGGCTCGGGGTCAAGCGGCTGAGCTTTGGCTCCCCCGAACGGCTCGAGGCAGTGCTCGGCCTCACCCCGGGTTCGGTCACCCTGCTCGCCATGGTGCGCGACAGCGAGCATGCCGTGGAGCTGGTGGTGGACGAGCGTATCTGGCAGGCCGAGCAGGTGCAGTGCCACCCGCTGGTCAATACCGCCACCCTGCTCATCCGCCTCGACGATGTGCGCCGTCTGCTGACCCACCTGGGCCGAGAGGCCTGCGTCATGGCATTGCCGATATTGGCAGCCGATTAAATGGCCGACACCACCATCAAGATGCAGCACCAACCAGAACCGACCCGTTTCGAATGCCGGATGGCTGGCTACTAGCCTGCGGGGCCACGTAGCAGGGTGTAATCTAGGGCCCACCACTCCCTCTCCTGCCCTCGATGCCGGGAAGATCCTCGCTACCCGGCGCCTGATGGGGGCTGGGTCTGCCATCCGCGGCCGGATTGGTGCATAGTCAGGTTATCATCCGTCCATTGCGTCCTTTCGTGGCACCGGGAGCATCATGCGCATCGCCCTCCTCATTCCCCTGCTGGCCCTGGGCCTTGCGGGCTGCAGCAACACCTCCTCGTCAGGCGCCAGCGTGGGAGTTGGCGCTGGTGACTATTACGGCGGTCACTATGGCGCCTCTTACTGGTGGTATGACGACTATTACGGCTATTGGGATGACTACTACCCCTGGTGCTGCGACAACCAGGGGGATTTTGACGAGCTGATCAAGAAGTGGTGGAGCGGGCTCGATCCTGAGCGCCAACAGGAGATCAAGGAGAAGTATCAGGATTGGCAGGAGAACAATGGCCAGCCCGATGTGGCCGCCTTGCGAGGGGAGCTGGCGGGCCGCTGGAATGCCATGACGCCGGAGCAGCAACAGGCCCTGCGCGACAACCGGCAGAACAGACCCAGCGTCAGCAACCCGGCCAAGGGCCCGCGCTCACCGCTGGATGACAAGGGGGGCACTCTCCCCAGGGCCGAGAGCGGCCTGCTGACCCCAGGGGCACAGCCCAAGGTCGACGGCGGCCTCTTGATCCCCTCCACCCTGCCCAAGACAAATAACGGCCTCTTGACCCCCGGGACCCAGCCCAGGGTGGATACCAGACCGCACCTTCCCCGCGCCATGGCCACCCCGGTGCGCGCCCCTACCGTCAGGCCGGCGATAAGGCCTGGCTTCACCCCCATGCGCAGCTTCGGGGGCGGAGGCCGCCGCCGCTAGCCCCCCCTCTCGGCGAGCGCGAGGGATACACTATCCTGATGCAGCAGGATCACCGCCCAGCAAGGAGCACGACATGACTCAACAGTGGCAACGCATTTCTTCCCGCCTCACCGACGTGGGCGGCATCCCTGTGGCCCGCGCCCTCCCGGTCAAGGAGCGGCGCACCATAGGCCCCTGGTGCTTTCTCGATCACATAGGGCCGACCCGCTTCGCCCCCGACGCCCCCGGGCTGGACGTGGGGCCCCATCCCCACATCGCCCTGCAGACCTTCACCTGGATGCTGGCGGGGGAGATTTTGCACCGTGACAGCCTCGGCAGCGAGCAGGTGATCCGCCCGGGCCAGGTCAATCTGATGACCGCCGGGCGCGGCATAGCCCACACCGAGGAGTCCCTGGCGGGCTACCCCGACCTGCACGCCGCCCAGCTCTGGATAGCGCTGCCTGAGCGTGATCAGGAGACCCAACCCCGCTTCGATCACTACCCCCTGCTGCCCAGCTGGCAGGAGAGCGAGACCACCCTGACCCTGCTCATCGGCGAGCATGCCGGGCGCCAAGCCCCCACCCTCAGCTTCTCCCCCATCCTCGGGCTGGACTTGCACGCGCCCCATGGCGGGCACATAGTGCTGCCGCTGGATCCGGCCTTCGAGCACGGACTCTTCCCCTTGCAGGGAGAGGCGACCATAGCAGGGGAAGCACTCGCCCCCGAGCAGCTCCTCTATCTGCCACCGGGCACCCGGGAGCTGGCGGTGACACTCGGCCCGGGCACCCGCCTGCTGCTCATCGGCGGCGAGCCCCTGGCCGAGCCGCTGCAGATCTGGTGGAACTTCGTGAGCTTCAGCCCGGAGGCCATTCGCACCGCAGCCGCGGATTGGGAGAGCGGCCATCCCCGCTTCGGCGAGGTCAAGGGTTACCCCGGCCCCCGCCTCAAGGCCCCGCCCCTGACGGGACGCTGAACCGGCCCGTCGCCCCAATGAAAAAGAGCGCCAAGGGCGCTCTTTGCATGGACAGGATCCGGGTTCTCGTCAGAACTCCTCTTCCTGCTCGGCCTTCATGCGGGCCCGACGCTCCATCGCTTCCTCTTCCGCGCTCTCGATCTCGTGCAGCACGGCATCGATGTCGATGGCCTCGGTGCTCTCCTCGAACAGGCCGGTCAGCTCGGATTCCGGGGTGAGCTTGCCGTCTTCGAACAGGGCCCACATCTCCCTGGCATAACGGGTCTTGAGCAGCTCGGGCGCATAGATGCCGTAGTAGTTGCGCATGTTGTTGACGTCCCGCTCCAGCATGGCCCTGGCCTGGTTGTTGGCGGCGGCATCCACCACCTGGGGCAGATCTATGATGACGGGGCCCTCTGCATCCACCAGCACATTGAACTCGGAGAGATCCCCGTGGATCAGGCCGGCACAGAGCATGCGCACCACGTAGCGGATCACCTTGCCGTGATCGATGAGCGCCTGCTCGGCCGAGAGCGCCACGTCGTTGAGGCGGGGCGCCACGTTGCCCTCGGCATCTGTGATGAGCTCCATCAGCAGGACGCCATCCAGGCAGACATAGGGGGTGGGCACCCGCACGCCGGCGGCGGCCAGCTTGAACAGGGCATCAACCTCTGTGTTCTGCCACACCTCTTCGTGCTGCTTGCGACCGTACTTGGAGCCCTTCTCCATGGCGCGGGCGCTGCGACTGTTGCGCACCTTGCGCCCTTCCTGATAGACCACGGCCTGCTTGAAGCTGCGCTTGGAGGCCTCTTTATAGACTTTAGCGCAGCGGATCTCGTCGCCGCAGCGCACCACATAGACGTCGGCTTCTTTGCCGCTCATCAGCCGGCTGATGACATCGTCGACCAGGCCGTCATCAACCAGAGGTTGGATTCGATTTGGAATTTTCATGACCGCCCTTTTACCTTATTTGCACCTTGTTTGCACCTTGTTTGCGTGGCGGGAGGCCAGACAGGGCCCCGCTTTGGTCCCCCACCGGCCCCTTGCCGAGGGTGGCCTGGTATGCCCTGCCCCAACCGCCTTTCCCTGGCTGTCAACACGACCCGCAGGGGAGCCCTGTGGTTCAAGGCTCGGGGGGCAACCCCTGGCGGATGCGCCGGATCCCCTCCTCGTAGAGGCCATCCTCCCCTTCGTTATCCGCCTGGGTCTCGAAAATCTTGAGAAACCACATGTATTGCTCGGGGAAGCGACCGAGCTGTTGCTCCACCATGCGGTTCATGGCGTTGACGTCTGCCTCCAGATCCTGGGTGGGATAAGGGTCGAACGGCGGCTCCACCTCGAGCCGGTAGCAGCCCAGATCCTCGTCATAGCAGGCCAGGATGGGCACGGCCCGGGCGCCGGTCAGCTTGACCAGCTTGGGCAGGGCCGGCAGGGTCGCCTTGGGGTGGCCGAAGAAGGGCACGAAGATGCTCGCCTCCCGGCCATGATCCTGATCCGGCAGATAGAAGAAGCTGTCGCCACTGCGCAGGGCCTTGATGGCGGGCTTGATGCCGACGCTGCGCTCATAGACACGCCCGCCCTTGCTGCGCTCGCGGTTGATATACCAGTCGAACACCGCATCCTTGGGGCTCTTCATCATGGTGCACAGGGGCACCCCCTCATCGGTCAGGTAGCGGCCTATCATGTCCACCGCCCAGGTGTGGGGCACCACGAAGATCATGGGGCGCCCGGCGGCCAGCTCGGCCTCTATATGCTCCCAGCCACGCACCTTGATGCGCCCTTTCAGGAAGGCGGGACTGCGCCAGGTGAGCTCGCCAAAACCCATGAAGGTCTTGAGACCGACCCGGATGGACTTGAGCAGCAGCCGCTCGCGCCCGGCCGCGTCCAGCGCGGGGAAACAGATCTTGAGGTTGGTCTCGGCGATGTAGGCCTGCTTCCTGGAGAAGCGCAGCAACAGGGGGGCCAGGGCATCGGCCAGCTTGTCTCTGTAGCTGGCCGGGATCCAGGCCAGCAGGGAAAGCAGGGCAAGCGCCAGCCAGCTGCCCCACAGACGGGGGTGCAGCAGACGCAGATGAAAGGAGGTGTCAAACACCGGATCTTGTGCGGACATGGTCGCCATCGAATCATAAAAACAGACCGTCATTTTAGTGATCCTGACAATTTTTTCTACCCGGGATCCCCCAAGCGGGGTTTCCAAGTCACTGATCAGACTAGTTAGAAATAAAAAGTGGCCCACATGGGGCCACTTATAAAGACGCATTAAGTTGCGGTTCAGGAATGAGGGCTGAGTCCCTTGCGGATGCGCCTTATCCCCTCTTCGTAGAGGCCGTCTTCCCCCTCCTGATCCTCGCGGGTATCGAAGATCTTGAGGAACCACATGTACTGACCCGGGTGACGGGTCAGCTGCCGCTCCACGCTGTCGTTCATGCGGCAGGTGTCGGCCACCAGATCATCGCTCGGGTAGTCGGCGAAGGGGGCCTCTATCTCCAGCCGGTAGCAGTGCGCCGCCTCGTCATAGCAGGCCAAGACAGGCACGGCGCGGGCACCGGTCAGCTTGACCAGCCGTGGCAGGGCCGGCAGGGTCGCCTTGGGGTGCTTGAAGAAGGGCACGAACAGGCTGGCCTCGCGGCCATGATCCTGATCCGGCAGGTAGAAGAAGCTCAGGCCGGATTTCACCGCCTTGATCACCGGCTTGATGCCGGCGCTGCGCTCGTAAACGCGGCAGCCATTCTTGGCCCGCTCGCGGTTGATGTGCCAGTCGAACACAGGGTTGCGGGCGCTCTTCATCATGGTGCACATGGGCAGGCCCCGCTGGGAGAAGTAGTAGCCCGCCGCATCGATGGGCCAGCTGTGGGGCACCACCAGGATCACCGGGCGACCGGCGGCCTGTTCGGCCTCGATGTGTTCCCATCCGCTCACCTGGATGCGCCTCATCAGGTACTCGGGGCTGCGCACGGTGAACTCGCCAAACCCCAGCAGGCTCTTGAGGCCGACCCGGATCGAGGTCATCAGTATGGCGTCCCGCTCTGCCTCACTCTGCTCCTTGAAGCAGATGGCGAGGTTGGTTCTGGCGATATAGACCTGCTTTTTCGAGATCTTGAGCACCAGGGGCGCCAGGGCGTCGGCCAGCTTGTCGCGCCAACGGGGCGGCACATAGGCGAGCACGCCGAGCACGCCGAGGGCAAGCCAGCTCACCCAGTAACGCGGGTGCAGCAAACGGGTCTGGAATGCGGAGTCAAACACGGGATCTTGGGAGGACATGGGTACTATCAAACAGTAGAAGTGGGCAATTGCGGCAATCCTGACAGGTAATACCAGTGAAAACCACCTTAATATCGCCTGAATGAGCGACAATTTGAGCCTTTTCACGGATTGACAGCCCCCCCTGATCCCCAGGCTGTGGGCGCTGCTCACGCTTTGTACCGGCCCCGGATGCAGCAGACCCCGCCAGGCGGGGTCTGCTCTTGGTCGAGACCGGCTGCGACCTTAGCGGCGCAGGGGCTGCTCCAGCATGCTGACCTGGCCAAGGGGCAGGAAGAACATCAGGTAGCGCAGCGCCACATAACCGACGATCAGGGTCGCCGCACCGAGTTCCAGATAGGCTAGCTGGTTGATCTGCGCCGCATAGTGGGCCGCCTCTGGCCACTGCGACAGCAGGTGACCCACCTTGAACAGGGCGGTGGCGCCTATCACCAGGGGGAAGGTGAAGGCGGCATAGCCCGGCGAGAACGGCAGACGCAGCAGCTTGATGAAGGCCAGGTAGATGATGCCTGTCATCAGCACGGCTATCCCCAGCAGCACGGCCACCAGCAGCAGCGAGGGATCCTGGCTCACGGTGAGGTAGCCGGCGAGCGACAGGCTGGCAGGCGCCGCCAGGATGGCGATGGTGGGCTTGGCGGCATCCGGCACCTCGTGGCTGAAGATGAGGCGATAGAGCATCAGCGGCAGCATCAGGCCGTAGCAGGCCATGCCGAACCAGAGCAGGCCATTGGCCAGGGCGGCGAAGGGGCCACCCGGATAGGCGACGTCGGCCACTATGATCCCCACCGGCGGCACGAACCAGCTCGGCACCATGTGGTGAATTTCAAACGCCTTGGCCCTGTGCCAGACGAAGGTGGCGAGGAACACCAGGTGAATGATCACCGCAAACAGCCAGAGCCCCTGGCCCAGGGTCGGGGCCAGCAGCCCCACCGCCTTGGAGACCACCATGGTCCCCATGGCATAGGTGGGCACTACGCTGCCCACCACGGGGTGGGCGAGATCCTGCCACAGCAGACGCGGGTGCAGCAGGAACTTGAAGGTGAGGATGAGGAGCAGCACGGCGGCGATGGCGGCCCCCAGCAGTTGCAGGCGGCCATCAAACTGACCGGCATTTTCCCAACACCAGCCGAGGCTGGCGATCCCGAGTGCCAGCCCGGCCATGGGGGTCGGGGCGGCGGCAAGGGAGCGACGGGTGCGTGCGATCATGACTGGTACCCTCTTGTTGATGACGATGTGCATAGGATAAAGAGGGTCTATCGTTTACGATATCTAAATGAATTGAACTAAGCGTTTAGGAAAATCAAACGACATGAAGCTGACCCTGCAACAACTCAAGGTGTTCGCCACCATAGCCCGCCACGGCAACCTGGGGGGCGCGGCCAGCGAGCTCTGCCTCAGCAAGGGGGCCGTCTCCCAGTCGTTGCAGGAGCTGGAGCGCCAGCTCGCCACCCCGCTGTTCGATCGGGTGCATCCCAGGCTTCAGCTCAACAACGAGGGGCGCCTGCTGCAACCGGCCGCCGAGGAGCTGCTGACCCGGATGCAGGAGATAGAGCAGCTGTTTGGCCCGGACGCCGAGCCGAGCGGCCAGCTGCGCCTGGGGGCCAGCCAGACCATAGGCAACTACCTGCTGCCCAGTCTGCTGGCGGGGGGCGCCCAGGAGCTGGGATCCGCCCCCAGGGTGACCATCGCCAACACCCACCTGTTGTGCCACTCCCTCGCCCACTTCGAGCTGGATCTGGCCCTCATCGAGGGGGAAAACCATCACCCGGATCTGGTGAGCGAGCCCTGGCTCGAAGACGAGATGCTGATCATAGCCCCGCCCCAGCACCCCCTGGCCGGGCAGCTGGAGCTGCCCCTTCGCCTGCTCGCAGGCGAAACCTGGGTACTGCGCGAGCCCCAGTCAGGGAGCCGCGAGCAGTTCGAGCAGCAGATCCAGCCCAGGCTGCCGCGCTGGCAGGCGGGGCTCGAGCTCAACACCCTGGAGGCGGTGATGCTGGCGGTGGAGAAGGGGCTCGGCATCTCCTTTATCTCCCGCCTCGCGGTCTCCGATCGCCTGCACAGCGGCCGTCTGGTGGCGCTCACCCCGAGCCAGACCTTCCCCCGCCAGCTCTCCCTCGTCTGGCACAAGCAGAAGTTCCACTCCGCGGCCCTGCGCCGCTTCCTCGCCTTCTGCCGCGCCCAGACCCTGCCCGCTCCCTGAGCCTAGGGTCACCCTAAAACAAAAACAGAGGGCGCCGTGGCGCCCTCTGTTGTTTAAGGAAGGTGTTGCGGGGATCTATTGCAGGATGACGTGCGGCGCCATCAGCCTCCCCGGTGCAGCCCCGCCTCGACCCAGCCCAGCACCCGCCGCGTCAGGGCGTGGGGCACCCAGGGGGAGTCCAGCAGCCGGTGGCGCAGGCAATCGGCGAAGTGATCCGCCTCGTGCTGCATGCCGCCCCCCTGCACCGGCAGGTAGATGTCCGCCGGCCAGGCGGCAGGCGGCGTATCCCCCTGCCAGCGAATGTGCTGGGGATTCCACCACTTGCCCTCGATGACCAGGGTCCACGCCTCCCCCGAGAGCCAGGCATCCCGATCGAGATCCTCGACGATGGAGGCGCCAAGCTCCGCCGAGAAGGGGCCGCCGAAGCTGAAGCGGGCCGCGAGATCCACCTCCCCCGGCGCCCTGTCCAGCGCCACCTCGGGGGCCTGGGTCGCGAGCCCCAGCCGCTCGCAGAAGGCGGCATAGAGCCAGAGCGGATAGACCCCCACATCCCAGGCGGCGCCGCCGTCGAGGGCAGGATCGAACAGCTTGCCGACTGGAGGCGGGGCCGAGCCGAACGCCGCCCGCAGGCTGCGGGGCGCGGGCAGCAGGGGCAACCGCTGCAACAGGGCGCGCATGGCGGGGAAGCACATCACCTTCATGGCTTCGAGCAGCAGCAAGCCGCGCTCATGGGCAAGCGCCACCAGGGCGTCCCAATCCGCCACCCGGGTCACCGCCGGTTTCTCCACCAGCACGTGCTTGCCCGCCAGCAGCATCTGCCTGATCAAGGCGGCATGCTGTGGGTGGATCACCGCCACATAGACGGCCTCCACCTCTGGGCTCTCGGCCAGGGCCTGATAGCTGCCATAGGCCAGCCCCAACCCCAGCTCACGGGCGAACTCGTCGGCCCGCCCCTGATCCCGGGCGGCGATCGCCACCACGCGCCCGCCCCTGGCGTACTGATTGACGTCGCGGCAAAAACGCCTGGCGATGGCACCCGCCCCGGCTATCCCCCAGCGCAGCAGTGGCGCTGTTCCCTGTGATTGCATCTCTTCCTCCTTCTTGTTGCCAGCCAACAACCCCCTCCCTGCCTCCCCCTTCGAAAGGGGGAGGAGTCAGCTTGTGGCCTGTTCGATCTGCAGGCTGCGCAGCCAACTTATCTCGTCGCCCCAGATCGCCTCGTCTATGGTCTCGAGGATCAGCGGAATGCCGTCGAAACGGTGATCGTTCATGATGTGGTGGAACACGGCTTCCCCCAGGTTCCCCTCCCGCAGGCTGTGGTGGCGATCGACCCGACTACCGAAGGTACACTTGGCACCGTTGATATGCATCCCCTTGAGGTACTCAAAGCCCACGATGCGGTCAAAGTCGGCGAACACGGCGGCGCAGGACTCGGGGGTGCGCAGATCGTAACCGGCGGCGAAGGCGTGGCAGGTGTCGAAGCAGACCCCAACCCGGCTCTTGTCCTCCACCCCCTCGATCAGGGTGGCCAGGTGCTCGAACGACCAGCCGAGGTTGGTGCCCTGGCCGGCGGTGTTCTCGATCACCGCCGTGACCCCTTGGCTTCGCTCCAGCGCCCAGTTGATGGACTCGCTCACCAGTTTGAGGCTCGCCGCCTCGGGGATCTGCTTGAGGTGGCTGCCGGGGTGAAAGTTCAGATAGCAGAGCCCGAGCTGCTCGCAGCGCTTGATCTCGTCCAGGAAGGCATCCCGGGATTTGGCGAGGCCGTCAGGATCCGGGTGGCCCAGGTTGATGAGGTAGCTGTCGTGGGGCAGGATCTGCTCGGGGCTAAAGCCCCCCTTGTCGCAGGCCGCCTTGAAGGCGCGGATGCTGGCCTCGGAGAGTGGCGCCGCCTGCCACTGGCGCTGGTTCTTGGTGAACAGGGCGAAGGCGTTGGCCCCGATAGCCTGGGCGCGGGCTATGGTGTTCTCCACCCCGCCGGCCGCACTGACGTGGGCTCCGATAAATTTCATCTTGTCTCCTCTGCGCGCTTGCTGGGTTCGCTCGCCTCTCGCGGTCGCGAGGCGCGGCAACCCTGATGGGGCGTCATTATGCCCAAGCCAGCCCCTTGCGCCAAACCGGGATTGTCGATGGCGGCAATGGAAAAGGCGCCCGCAGGCGCCTTGGTGATCATGGATGTCGGGCTCGCCCTCAATAGGCCAGACCGGCACCATAGGGGTAGAGCGGGTTCGCGGAGTCCTTCGCCACGTCCGGGTGCTGGTTCTGCACCGCCTGCCAGCTGGAGGGCAGCTCGAAGGGCAGCTTGCCGCTGGCCTTGACCTTGCCGCTGATGACGTCGAACAGCGCCTGATCCAGGGCCCCGAAGTTGGCCAGCAGCACCTGCGCCGCCGGTGCCACCTCGGTCAGGATGGCGGGCCTGTCCAGATAGACGGAGAGCACCATGGGCACCCCGGCCTGCGCGACGGCCTGGATGGCGGCGTACTCGTCTGCCCCGCGGTAGATCCCCTCGTGGGCAGTCTCCTGCACCACCTGATCTGCGCTGGCAAAACCGAGCTGACCGAAGTGGATGCTGCCGAACGGGAAGCGGGGATCCTGCTCGCCCGGGGCATTGACCCGCACTATGGCGAGATCGGCCTGGGCCAGATCCGTCACCACCGTATAGCCGTTGGCCGTGGCCACCTCGGCATTGACGTTGTGCAGGTAGACCCGCTTGCCGTCCGCCTTCTGCGGCAACAGGGCCCCCTCGTTTTTCAGCAACACGTGGGACGCCGCCTGGGCGGCCTGGGCGGCCTGCTGGAACTCGGCCTTGCCCACCAGGGCCACCGCGGCCTGGGTATCCACATAGGGGTTTTCGAACAGACCCAGGGCGAACTTCTGCTCCAGGATGCGCTCGGCCGAGGTGGTGATGGCCGCCTCGGTCACCAGGCCGCTCTGCACCGCCGCCAGCAGGGGGGCGGGATCTTCCACGCCGCCAAACTGATCCACCCCGGCATCGATGGCCTTGGCGTAGCGCTCGGCCTTGGTGAGCTTCTCCACGCCCCAGGACATGCCAAAGGGCACAGTCCAGGGGCTGACGCCCGCCGTCACCTCATCCTGGCTCAGCCCCTGCTCGCAGCGGGCGTTGCAGTCGTTGACTATGCCCCAGTCGCTCAGCACCACGCCGTCGAACTTGAAGTGGCCCCGCAGCAAGTCGGTGAGGATCTGGCGGTTGAAGCCAAAGCCCACCTCCTCGATGGCCTGGCCTTCATGGGTCAGCCCCTCGGGCAGGGCGTAATAGGGCATCACGGCCCCCACCCTGGCCTCGAAGGCCCCCTCGAAGGGCACCAGGTGATAGGCGAACTGGCCGCCGGGATAGACCTGCTCCTTGCCCCAGGGGTTGTGGGCATCCAGGCCATCTTTCTGGGGACCGGCCCCGGCGAAGTGCTTGACCACTGTGACCACGCTCTCCTTGCCTATGCCGTCGCTCCCCTGCTGGAAGCCCTCTATGTAGGCCTTGACCAGGGATTTGGCCAGCAGGTTGTCTTCACCGAAGGTGCCGTTGATGCGGCCCCAGCGCGGCTCGGTCGCGAGATCCGCCTGGGGGGAGAGGGCCTCGTGAATGCCGACGGCCCTGTACTCCTGGCGGGCGATGTCGCCAAAGCGCTGCACCAAAGCGGCATCGCCGATGGCGGCGAGCCCCAGGGTCTCGGGCCACTGGGAGAAGGCCCCGGCGCCTATGCTGGTGGCGTTGGGATCATGGGTGAAGTGGTTGCGGGGATCCGTGCTCACCGTCATGGGGATGCCGAGCCCCACCCCTTCCAGCAGGGCCTGCAGCCGGTTGTTGTCCTCGGCGATGGCCGCCGGATCCCCTGCCATGCGGGTGATGAAGGTATTGACGCCATCCTCGCGCAGCATCTTCTCCATGGCGGTGAGGTTGACCCGCCCGTCTGCGTCCAGCACCAGGGTGCCGTGCATCATCAGGCCCGCCTTCTGGGCCAGGGAGAGCCTGCCCACCAGATCCCGGGCCCGCTCGTCGGCGCCAAGGCGCCAGTCTTCATAGGGGGTCAGGGCGCCGCTGCCATCGAGATCCTTGAATTGCAGGCCATCCTGCTCGATCAGGCTGACGGTGCGGTGCCCCAGGGTGGGCTGCTCCGGCTTGGGGCTGGAGTCGTTGCCATTGCACCCTGCCAGCAGCAGGACGCCCATGCTCAGGGTGAGACGGGTCAGAGCGAAGGGGGGATATGTCATTATTGTTATCTTCCATGTGTGTGTAGGAGTGGCCACTCTATGCAAAATCGGCCCGCCTCACTTGCCCTGCGGGTGCAGGGAATTGCCGGTTGGGAGCACGTTCGAAAAGTGTGAAAAGGGTTGCAGGGTTACCCTTGGTTACATTTCTGAAACATGAAGCCGAACCTGGCTCACGGCAATTCATGGCCAATGGCGGATGATGGTGGGCCACCGCCGACAAGGATTTTCGCCGTGAAGACAGTCTCCAACCGGATAGCCCTGCACTGCCTCAACCACTGGCAGAGACAGGGACGGGATCCGGCCCAGCTCCTGCAAGGTGCCGGTATTGCCAGAGAAGAGCTGCTGCTCCCCCAGGGGCGGATCGACGCCCAGCGCCACTTCCGGCTGCTGACCCAGGTCGCCCCCCATGTGGACATGGCCCACAAGTGGTCGCCCCCCTCGCTCTCGGGGCTCTTCGCCGACTACCTGCCGCTGGCGAGCCTCTGCTGCAACGCCGCCACCCTGCGCCAGGCCCTGCACTTCTTCCTCGCCTACCGCCCCCTCATCGGCGAGTGCGATCGGATACTGCTGCGGGAAGAAGAGGGACAGGCCAGGCTCAGTTACCATTCGGAGTCCGATCACCCGGACGTGATCGCCATGAGCAGCCTGGCCAACCTCGGTCACCTCTATGCCCTGCTGCAGTTCTACCACCCCGGCCAGGGCCGGCTGGTGCTGCCCACCCCGGTGCGGCCCAGGCTGTGGCGCGAGCTGGGGGCCTGGCTGGGGGATCGGCTGCAACGGGGAGAAGCCTTTGAGCTGCGCTTCCCCGCGGCCTTGCTCGATCTCGCCCACGGGGGCTGCAACGGCCCCCTGCAACCTCTGCTGCTGGGGGAGCTCGACGGCCAGATGCGGCAGTTGCGCCCGAGCAGCCACTACAGGGAGCGGGTGCTCGGGCTCATCCGCCAGCGGCTCTGGCAGGAGAGCGTCGACTCCCCCACCCTGCTGGCGGGGATCTGCGAGGCCCTCAGGCTGACCCGCTGGACCCTCAACCGCCACCTGCGCGAGGAGGGGTGCCACTTCTCAGGATTGCTGGAGCAGGTCAGAAGAGAAGAGGCCTGCCGTCTGCTGCAGGATCCCGGGCTGCAGCTGCAGGAGGTGGGCGGGCGCCTCGGGTTTGCCAGCCAGAGCAGCTTCACCCGCTTCTTCAAGGAGGCGTTCGCCCTCTCCCCCAGCGAATACCGCTCAAGGCGCAGCCGGCTCTGACTCCCCGGCCAGGGCCCCGGCGAGCAGCTCCGCCAGCCAGTGGATGAAGAGCTGGACCCTGGGCGCCAGCTGGCGGCGATGGGCATAAAGGGCGTGGATGGGGAGCGGCGGTGCCTGCCACCGGGGCAGCAGGCTTATCAGCTCGCCGCGCCCGAGCAGCCCCTCCACCCCTACCCTCGGCATCTGTATGATGCCAAGCCCCGCCAGCGCCGCCGCAAGGTAGGTCTCGCTGTCGTTGACCATCAGGGCCCCCGCCATCGGCAAGAGGGCGCGGCTGCCATCCGCCTGCTGGTACTCGAAGCCCGGCTCGCTGCGCCCCTGCCCCGACCCATAATGGACCAGCCGGTGCCCGGCCAGATCCGCCAGGGTCTGCGGCACCCCGTGACGGGCCAGGTAGGCGGCACTGGCGCAGTTGATCTGGCGATAGTGACCCAGGGGGCGCGCCACCAGGCTGGAGGGCTCCAGCGCCCCGACCCGCACCACGCAGTCGAAGCCATCGCGCACCAGATCCACCCGCCTGTCCGTACTGCTCAACATCAGCTGCAAGTCGGGGTGCTGGGCCAGGAAGGCGGGCAGCGCCGGGATCACCAGATGGCGCGCCATCCGGCTCGGCATGTCTACCCGCAACTGCCCCGAGATCTGGCCCCCCTGGCGAAACAGGCCGTCAAACTCCTCCATGTCCGCCAGCAGATCCCGGCACCTGGCGTAGCAGAGCTGGCCATCCGTGGTGAGCTGCACCCGTCTCGTGGTACGCAGCAGGAGCCGGGTGCCCATGCGCTCCTCCAGCCGGCGGATGGCGGCGGAGAGGGTCGCCTTGGGGATGCCCAGTTGCTCGGCGCAGCGGGTAAAGCTCTCGAGTTCGGCGACCCGCACGAACAATTTCATCGCATCCAGTTGATCCATGGCCTGATTGTCTCTTCAAACGGAACAGTGATTTCATTATCACGCTATTTATCCGGCATTAAAGGAACAATACAGTGATCCGGTCGGCTCGCACCGAGCCCTTGTCATTCACCCAGACAGGAGTCACACCATGACCAGACCCATAGCCCTCATCACAGGCGCCAGCCGTGGCCTTGGCAAACACAGCGCCCTCGCCCTCGCGGCCAAGGGGGTGGATCTCATCATCACCTACCGCAGCCAGGCCGACGAGGCGGCCGCAGTGGTGGCCGAGGCCAGAGCGCTCGGGGTCCAGGCCCATGCCCTGGCGCTGGATGTGGGGGTGAGCGCCTCCTTTGTCGCCTTCGCAGAGGAGGTGAAGCAACTGCTCGCCCGGGAGTGGCAACGGCCGCAGTTCGACTACCTGGTCAACAACGCCGGCATCGGCATTCATGCCAGCTTCGAGCAGACCACGGAGGAGCAGTTCGATACCCTGCTCAACATCCACTTCAAGGGGACCTTCTTCCTGACCCAGAAGCTGCTGCCGCTTATCCGTGATGGCGGGCGCATCATCAATCTCTCCACCGGCCTGACTCGCTTCGCCATGCCGGGTTACGCCGCCTACGCCGCCATGAAGGGGGGCGTGGAGGTGCTGACCCACTATCTGGCCAAGGAGCTGGGCCCCCGCGGCATCGCCGTCAACGTGGTGGCCCCCGGCGCCATCGAGACCGACTTTGGCGGCGGCGTGGTGCGCGACGACAAGGGGGTCAACGCCTTCCTCGCGAGCCAGACGGCGCTGGGGAGAGTCGGCCAGCCCGACGACATCGGCGGTGTCATCGCCGCCCTGCTCTCCGATGACAACCGCTGGATCACCGCCCAGCGCATCGAGGCCTCGGGGGGCATGTTTATCTAGGCCGGGATGGGCGCCAAAGGCTTGCACGCCGCCATGAAAAAGCCACGAAAAAGGCCCCCGAGGGGGCCTTTGCATTGGGGCGGCGCCATGCGCACGCACCTTAAGTCAACGCTTTACAGCGTCTTGCCACCGGAGGCGATCACCTGGCTGTACCAGTGGAAGCTCTCCTTCTTGATGCGGCGCAAGGATCCCCCCTGCTCGTCGCGCTCCACATAGACGAAGCCGTAGCGCTTCTGGTAGCCGTTGAGCCAGCTCAGTATGTCGGTGAAGGACCAGGCGCAGTAGCCGATGAGCTCGACCCCGTCCTGCATCGCCTCCTGACAGGCTTTCAGGTGGCTTTGCAGATAGGCGATGCGGTAGTCATCCTGCACCCGGCCGTCCGCGGTCAGCTTGTCGAACTCGCCGAGGCCGTTCTCGGTGATCATCAGCGGCAGGCCGTAGCGGGACGAGAGGCGGCGCAGGGCGATGCGCATCCCGGTGGGATCTATGGCCCAGTCCCAGTTGCTGGTCTCCAGGTGCGGGTTGGGGGTGGTCTTGTAGAGACCGGGGACACCGCTCGATGGCGTTGTGCCCTTCTGCCCCGTGGTGTTGATGCGCTGCATGGTCTGGCCGCCGAGGGGATTGTCGGTGAAGGTCAGGGTGTAGTAGTAGTTGACGCCTATGTAGTCGGGAGTGCCTTCGCGCAGCAACTCGAGATCCCCTGGCAGAATCTCGGGGGCCTCGCCGGTTTCTCTCAGGTAGGCGAGCGCCGCCTGGGGGTAGCGGCCGAAGCAGTAGGCATCCAGCCACCAGAGGTTGGTGAACTCCTCGGCATTCTCGAACGCCAGCATGTCACTCGGGGCGCAGGAGGCCGGATAGGCCGGGGAATAGGCGAAGCTCGGGCCTATGAGGCCGTTTGGTACATGCTGGCGGAACGCCTTGATCACACGGGCGTTGGCCAGGAACGCGATGTGGTTGGCGGCGAAGAAGCGCTTCCTGTCCTGCACCGCAGGGGGATGAGTGCCGAGCTGGTAGGCGTTGGTCAGGTTGTAGTTCTGCTCGTTGAGGGAGACCCAGTACTTCACCTTGCCGGCGAAGCGCTGATAGAGGGTGACGCAGTAGTGCTCGAAGTCGTCGATGATGCGCCTGTCTTCCCAGCCGCCGTATTCGTCCTGCAGGGCCTGGGGCAGGTCCCAGTGGTAGAGGGTCAGCACAGGCTCTATGCCGTGGGCCAGCAGGGCGTCGATGAGCCGCTCGTAGAAGGCGAGCCCCGCCTCGTTCACCTCGCCGCGCCCGCTTGGGAAGATGCGCGGCCAGCTCACCGAGAAGCGATAGGCCTTGAGCCCCATCTCGGCCATCAGCGCCACGTCCTCTTCCACCCTGTGGTAGTGATCCACCGCCACGTCCCCGTTGCTGCCCTCGAAGGTCTTGCCCGGCAACTTGGTGAAGAGATCCCACACCGAGGGGCCCTTGCCGTCTTCGTTCCAGGCCCCTTCCACCTGGTAGGCGGCAGAGGCGGCCCCCCAGAGGAAATCTGCGGGGAAGTCGTTGAACTTGGGATGGTGCATCTGGCTTGTCTCCTGCTGCTTGAGGATGGTGCCGCCTCTCCCCTAGGGCATGGGCGGGGGTCAAAACGAATTGGCATCAGCATCGAACAGTTCTAGAATTCCGTCCAATGACAATTTTTGCCATTCAATATTCCAATCAGGAATGAAGGAGTCGTGATGGAGTTGCGGGATCTGAAGGCCTTCGTCACCCTGGGGGAGGTCTTGCACTTCGGTCAGGCGGCGGCGCGCCAGCACATCACCCAGTCGGCCCTGAGCAAGCAGATCCGGCGGCTGGAGGGGGAATTTGGCGGCGAGCTGTTCGAGCGCAACGCCAGCAGCACCCGGCTCACCCCCCTCGGGCGCGCCCTCTACGGGGATGCCTGCGCCCTGGTGGCCCAGAGCGAGCAGCTCGGTCGCACCGCCCGCGACGTGCTGGCGGGTAATGGCGGCACCCTGCGCATCGGCTTCGGGGTCGCCACCAAGCTGCTGGTGCCCGCCGCCATCGCCCGTTTTCGGGCCAGCCGCCCCGGGGTCGGCATAGAGCTCAACGATCTCTCCACCCATCACCAGTTGCTGGCGCTCAGTGAAGGCAAACTGGATCTCGGCTTCTGCCGCCTGCCCGCCCCCAAGGGCTGGCAGGTGCTGCCCGTGGTGCGCGCCCATTTCGTCGCAGTGCTGCCCGCCGGCTACCAGGGGGTGACGGGGCTCTCGGATCTGCTGGACAAGCCCCTCGCCATCTTGCGCCGGGACAAGGCCCCCTCCTTCCACGATCAGTTCGTGCACTACCTGGCCCAGAGCGGGCTGCGCTTTGGGGATATCCAGTACGTCAACGACTTCGCCGCCGGCATCGCCACCGCGGCGGCGGGCATCGCCTGGACCCTGGTGCCCTCCTCCACCACCATAGAGCACCCGGATGTCATCACCCTGCCACTGGCGGAGGCCGAGGCGAGCTGGATCATAGGGCTCATTCGCCCGCCGGGAGGGGATAACCCCCTCATAGCCCCCTTCTGGCAGACGGTGGCCGAGCTCGGTGATCCCGCCCTCACCGCCCTGGGTGATCAGGGCAGTGCAGGAACATGACGCGGCCATGGCTGTCATTCACGACACGGCATCGTTCGAGAACCACATTAACGGTAGCTTTTGCGCAGCCAGCCCCCGTAAAATTGCACCATGGCTCCGGCGCCCGGCGCCAACCGACAAGGACTCGTTTCTCCAATGCTATCTCACTGGCTGCTGAGGTTTGATCTCCATCGCCTCATCCTGGCCCTGGCCGTGCTCGGCGTGCTGGCCACCTTCGGCAACAGCTTCTACGCCATCCATCAGGCACAGCGACAGCTGCTGATCGACAGTACTCTGGAGGCCAACCGTGTCTATGCCACCAAGCTGGCCGCCTCCGCCGAGGCCATGCTGAATGCGGCCCAGGGGCAGCTTGCCTACAGCGCCACCCTGCTGGCGCCGCTGCTGCAGGCCAACGACATCGCGGGGCTGGAGCAGGAGGTGACCCAGCTGCGCGAGCGCACCAACACCTTCAACTCGGTGGCCGTCGTGAACACCGAGTCCACCATAGTCGCCGTCTCCCCCGAGACCCTGAAGGTGAAGGGGGCCAAGCTCAGCTCCCGCAGCGCCCGCCAGACCCTCGCCAACCAGCAGCCGACCATCTCTGATCCTCTTATCTCCCTTTCGGGCAACTACCTCATCAGCCTCTCCTACCCTGTGTTCTCGACGGACAGGCGCTACCTCGGCTATGTCGCCGGGACCATCTACCTGGAATCCGCCAGCGTGCTCTCCAGCCTGCTGGGCCAGCACTACTACCAGGATGGCTCCTACCTCTACGTGGTCGACCGGGAGAAGACGCTGATCTACCACCCAGACCCCAAGCGCATCGGCCAGAAGATAAGTGACAATGCGGTGGTGGACGAGGTGTTGCAGGGGCGGCAGGGGGCACAAGCCGTGCTCAACTCCCAAGGGATAGAGATGCTGACGGGCTTCGCCCCCGTGGCCGGTGCGGGCTGGGGAGTGGTGGCCCAGCGTCCCCGCAGCGCCACCCTGGCCGGGCTGGATGAGCAGATGCTCGACATATTGAAGGGGATGATCCCGGTCACCCTCTTCATCCTCTTCGTCATCTGGCTCTCGGCCACCATCATCTCCCGCCCCCTGCGGCAGCTGGCCAACAGGGCCAGGCTGATGGATCAGCAGGAGGCGGCCTCCAACATCTCCAGCATCCGCGCCTGGTACTTCGAGGCAGCCCAGCTCAAGCAGGCCATCCTCAAGGGGCTGGGGCTGCTCAACACCAAGATTGACCAGCTGCACACCGACAGCCACACAGACCCCATGACGGGCCTCTTCAACCGGCGGGCCATGCAGCAGATGCTGGACGACTATCAGGCGCAGTCCCGGCCGCTGGCGGTCATCGCCCTCGATATCGATCACTTCAAGGCCATCAACGACCACTTCGGCCACGACGTCGGGGACGCCGTCATCGTCGCCCTGGCGACCCTGATGCAGCGGGATCTGCGCGCCGATGCCGCCCTGTGCCGAAGCGGCGGCGAGGAGTTCCTGCTGCTGCTGCCCGGGGTCTCCCTGGTGCAGGCGCAGCGGATCGCCGAGCGGCTGCGGCAGACGGTGGCGAACCACGAGATGGAGCAGGCCGGGTGCATCACCATCTCCCTCGGGGTCGCCCACTGGCCGGGGGATGCCAGCGCTCTCGGTGCCGTGCTCAAGCAGGCGGACAAGGCGCTCTATCAGGCCAAGCACAGGGGCCGCAACTGCGTGGTGGTGGCCGGTGCCTGAGGCCCGGCGTCAGAAGCTGTAGCCCATCTTGAGGTAGATGCCCGCGTTGTCGTCCTTGCCCATCGCATACTCGAGGTTGGCGACTATGCCCGCCTCCGGCTTGAGCAAGTACTGCACCCCCGCCCCCCAGGCGGGATAGATGTTGTCGCTGTCGCCACAGTCGAGGGACTCCCCGTTCACGGCGTCGCCGTAGAGGCAGGCCACCCCGGCGAAGGCGGTGAGGGTCCAGCGTTCGGCAAGCTGGTAGCGCTCCTCGACCTCCACCGCCGACATGTGCTGGCCCAGGTACTCCCCCGGGGTGTAGCCACGCAGATAGATGGGGGAATAGGAGCCGCTCGGCGCGTTGTGGGAGAACTGGTTGCGATTGCGCCAGGCGAGCACATTGCCATCCCCGTGACTCCAGTAGCCCCGATAGTCGACCCGATAGATGTCAAAGTCCCCCTCTCCCCCCAGCCCTTCCCGGTAGGCCAGGTTGTTGACGTTCAAATACCAGCCCCTGGTCGCGCTGAAGTCGCTGTCCCGGGAGTCGTGCTGCACCACCAGCCCCAGCCCCCCTGAGGTGAACCCCGCCAGCCCCAGCTCGTCCAGGATCTGATCCGACTCCAGATCCTGTCCCTGCACCTCGTAGTTGGAGTAGGCCGCCATGCCGCCGACGAACCAGTCCCCCTCCACCCGATAGAGGTAGCGCAGGAAGGCGGAGCGGAAGTTGTCGTTGGTCTCGAGGGCGCGGCCGGTGCCGAGGTAATCCTGGTAGCTGTTGTTGATGTCGCCGAGGATGACGCCACCGACGATGCGGTGGTGATCCGCCCCGAACGACGTCTTGGCGAAGGCGCTGGTGATGAGGGACGCCGAGGTGGTGTACTTGCCGGACAGGGTGAACAGGGACGGGCGCGAGCCCTCATCGAACTGGTGCAGATAACCCACCATCAGGCCCGCCGCCGTGTCCAGCTTGGGGCTGGAGCTCAGCAGGGGCACGAACAGCCAGGGGGAGCGCTCGCCCTCCTTGGCCGCCTTTGCCTTTCGCTCGTCACCGCGCGTCTGCGCCTCTTCCTTGGCGGGATCCGCCGCCATTGCGGGGCTGGCCGCCAGGATAAAGGCCAGGCCGGCCATCAGGGGGGAGATTGCATTGCGCATGTGTGGGTTCCGCACAGGATCGCGCACGGCAAACCGGCGGCGCTGGGCCACCCTGCTCGGCAGGCACGTCGGGGTTCAGGTTGCCGGCCGCCTTGCATCAGGGGCCGGAAGAGGGCCGCAGCATAGCGGCATCCCCCGACCCCGACCACAGCAAGATGGTGCGCCATACAATCGCCGTACAGCTTCGGCAAACGAGAGGGCCTGGCGAATTGCGGGCATGAAAAAACCCCTGCCTGGGCAGGGGTTCGGGGCGCGGACGCTTACAGATTGACGGCGAGGCTGGCGGCCTGTGCCTGGCTTGGGGTCACCAGCACGGGCACCGACTTGGAGGTCGGGGTGAAGGAGCCCTCCCCTATGCTGTCGATGGCCACCAGGGGGTTGGTCTCCGGGTAGTAGGCGGCGATGTTGCCCCTGGGGATCTCGTAGAAGATGACGCTAAAGCCGCGCACCACCCGCTCGCGTCCGTCGTCGCAGATGGCGGTCATGTCCACCTGCTGCTCCTCGGCCAGCCCCAGGCGACGGGCATCCTCCTCGTTCATGAAGACCACGTTGCGCCGCCCCTTGATGCCGCGGTAGCGATCGTCCATGCCATAGATGGTGGTGTTGTACTGATCGTGGGAGCGCAGGCTCTGGAGCAGCAGCACGGGCTCGCCCACCATCTGCTCGGCGTGGCTGGTGCACTCGGGCAGTATGGAGTCCGGCAAGCGGTTCGCCCGAAATTCGGCGCGCCCGCTTGGGGTGTTCCAGCGCAGCAGGGCGGCACTGTTCTCCAGGTGGAAGCCGCTGGGCTCCTCGATGCGGCGGTTGAAGTCGTCAAAGCCGGCTATGGTCTCGGCGATGAGGTTGCGCAGCAGGGCGTAGTCGTCCCGCAGCGCCAGCCAGTCCACCCGCTCGCTGCCGAGCGTCGCCTCGGCCATGCGCGCGACTATGTCGATCTCCGAGAGACACAGCGGCGAGACCGGCTCGTTCATGCCGGTGGAGGCGTGCACCATGCTGAAGGTATCTTCCACTGTGATCTTCTGGATGCCGCTGCGCTGCAGATCGAGCTCGGTGCGGCCGAGGCAGGGCAGGATCAGGGCATCCTGGGACACCATCAGATGGCTGCGGTTGAGCTTGGTGCTGATCTGCACGTTGAGCTCGCTCTTGCGCATCGCCTCATAGGTGAAGTCGGTGTCAGGCGCAGCGGCCGCCAGGTTGCCCCCAAGGCAGACGAGCACCTTGCTCTTGCCGCCGTGCAGGGCCTTGAGCGCCTCGTAGACGTTGTGCCCCGGCGTGCGCTTGAGGCCAACCGGGAAGCGGCGCTCCAGACGGTCGATAAAGGCGGCGTTGGGTTTCTCGTTGATCCCCATGGTGCGGTTGCCCTGCACGTTGCTGTGGCCGCGCACCGGGCAGAGCCCGGCCCCCGGCTTGCCAATCTGGCCGCACATCAGGTGCAGGTTGACGATTTCGCGGATGGTGTCGACCGAGTGCTTGTGCTGGGTGATCCCCATGGCCCAGCAGCTGATCACGCTCTCGCTCCGGGCGAAGATCCTGGCCGCCTGAGTGATCGCCTCGCGATCTAGCCCGGATTGCGCCTCGATCTGCGCCCACTCAGTCGCCTTCACCTTGGCAAGATACTCGTCAAAGTGCGCCGTGTGCTGCTCGATGAAGGCGAGATCGATGCGGCCCCCCTCCTCTTCCAGAATGTATTTCGCCATGCCGCGAATCGCCGCCATGTCGCCGCCGAGTTTCGGCGTGAGGTACTGGTGGCTGATGCGGGTGGCCGCCGGGGTCAGCAGCTCCGCCGGGCTCTGGGGGCTGGCGAAGCGCTCGAGGGCCACCTCTTTCAAATTGTTGAAGGTGACTATCTGGCACCCCTGGCGCGCCGCCTTGCGCAGGGCGTTCATCATGCGCGGGTGGTTGGTGCCCGGATTCTGGCCAAAGACGAAGATGGCCTTGGCGGCGTCGAAGTCATCGAGCACCACAGTGCCCTTGCCCACCCCGACGGACTGGATGAGCCCAACGCCGCTCGCCTCGTGGCACATGTTGGAGCAGTCCGGGAAGTTGTTGGTGCCATAGAGACGGCCGAACAGCTGATAGAGGTAGGAGGCCTCGTTGCTGGCACGGCCCGAGGTGTAGAACTCCACCTCGTCGGGACTGGCCAGGCTCTTGAGCTTGTCGGCGATGAGGGCAAAGGCCTGCTCCCAGCTTATCGGCTCGTAATGATCGGTGGCCGGGTTGTAGCGCAGGGGCTCGGTCAGACGGCCCTGATATTCCAGCCAGTAGTCGCTCTGGGCAGAGAGGCGGCGCACCGAATGCTCGGCGAAGAAGGCCGCCCCCACCGTCTTGCTGGTGGACTCCCAGGCCACCGCCTTGGCGCCGTTCTCGCAAAACTGGAAGGCCCCCTGCTTGTTGTCACCCCAGGCGCAGCCCGGGCAGTCGAAGCCGTCGGTCTGGTTGACCCGCAGCAGGTTCTTGATGTTCTGCCGGGTCTTCTGGCTGCGCAGCACCTGCTTGAAGGTGGACTGCAGGGAGGAAAAGCCGCCGGCCTTGGCCGGTTTCTCAATATGACTGGACATGGGAGTCTCCGAACTGATCCTGGGCGCGGGGGCTGGCATAGCAGACCGGGGCATCGGATCTGGGCACATGAATGAGGGTCAGGTTGTATTTCAGGGCCAGTCGCACCGCGAGCTGGCTGGGAGAAGCAAGGCTGATGAGGTGGGCGGCGCCAAATTGCACCGCCTTGTGAATGAGTTCGCTGCCGCAGCGGCTGGTGATGACCAGGGTGTGGGCCTGCGCGGGCTGGCGCAGTTGCATGCCGATGAGCTTGTCCAGGGCATTGTGGCGGCCTATGTCCTCCCGGCAGGCCAGGATCTCGCCGCGATCATCCAGCGCCAGGGCGGCATGGAGGGCGCCGCTCTGGCGGGCCTTGCTCTGCCAGGGGGCGATGCGATTACGCAAGTCCCGCAGACGCTCGGTATCCAAGGGGGCGCCCGGGGTCAGGGGGGTGAGCGCGGGCAGCGCATGCTCTATGGCCTCCACCCCGCAGATGCCGCAGCCGCTCGCCCCGGCCAGGCGACGCTTGCGCTGGCCAAGCGCTGCCAGGCAGCGGTTGGCGATGGTGATGTCGAGCACGACGCCGTGCTCCGAGAGGGTGCTCTGGATGTCGTGCACGTCGTGATTGCCCCCTATGATGCCCTCGCCAAACAGGAAGCCGATGGCGAAGTCGTCGAGATCATCCGGGGTGGCCATCATGACGGCGTGGTTGATGCCATTGATGTTGACGGACACGGCCACCTCTTCCACCAGCTCATCCAGCCTGGGTAACCGTGAATTGAATGGGATCATGCGAGACGCTTATAACGTGTATTCGGGCCTCAAGTTTAGATAAGTCGCTCCCCCAAAACCAATGAAACAAATCTATTCACCGATAGAAAACCTCTATTGCCATGGCGATGTCGATTGATTAACTTTGTCAGCCATCCTCCACGCCAGGCGCTTCCTCTTCGATGAACATCAAGCAGTTGCACTATTTCTACGAACTGGCCCAGCACCGCCACTTCGCCAAGGCGGCCAAGGCCTGCTTCATCACCCAGCCGACCCTGTCCGCCAGCATCACGGCGCTGGAAAAATCCCTCGGCACCGAGCTGGTGGTGCGCAACAGCCAGTTCGTGGCGCTGACCCAGGCGGGGGAAGTGGTGCTGCGCCACGCCGAGCGCATGCTGCTGGAGCAGGACGCCATGCGCCAGGAGCTGAGCCTGTTTGGCGGCGCGCTCTCGGGGGTCCTGCGCATCGGCATGGTGCCCCAGTCGAGCATCGACATCATGCCGCTGCTCAAGCGCTTCAACGACGCCTTCCCCAAGGTCAGCCTGCGCCTGTCGGTGATGACCCACGGCACCCTGCTCGAGCAGCTGGATCTGCACCAGACCGACATCGGCCTTGGCTTTGACGAGCTGCTCACCGAGCATCAGCGCCGCGCCCTCGACGTCCAGTTGCGCCACCCCAACCCCATGGCGCTGCTGGGGCCCCTGCCCCCGCACCTCTCCCCGAGCCAGCCCCTGAGGCTGGCGGACTTGGAGGATCTCCCCCTGATACTGCCGAGCGCCACCATGCAGTTTCGTCGCTATTTCGACGAGGCCGCCGCCCGCCAACAGCTCAGCCTGCGGGTGGTGCTGGAGACAGACTCCCTGTTCCACCTGGCCAACGGGGTGAGCCACGGCCTCGGCTGCGCCGTGGTCAGTGCCGGCATCGCCGCCACCGCCCAGCAGCTCTTCAAGCTGCCCTGCCACCCCTTGAGCGATGCGAGCGCCGGCACCATCGCCTTCATCACCCGAAAACACAGCGTCACCCCCGCCATGAAGGCCTTTCTCGGCCTGCTGAAGACCTGAGTCCCCCCGCAGGGCTACGAGGCAAAACGCGAGTACCGCCCACCTGCTCCGACAAGCCTGCGCTGACCAAGAAAAAACGCCCCTGAGGGCGTTTTTTCTTTATTAGGGAATAGGACAGCTGGCCGGCGATCCCTGGTCGCGAGGCCAGAGGGTGCTGCCATCCGTACTTGAGAGGGGCAGGAATGTCAGCCCCTCGCTCATGTTGGCGGGCGGGAGATCGTCCTCCAGCACGTACATCCCCATGGGCAGGACGCCCGAGGGCTGGTTCGCCTCCACCTGAGCGGCGGCAAGCGTCGAGTAGCGCAGACCCAGCAGATCGAAGTGGCTACGCCAGTCCAGGCCGGTGAGCCTGCCGAGGGCGACCAGCATGAAGTCGTTGCCCGGTATGTCTCTCACCTGCTTGCCGCCATAGACCCCATGCCCCTGGAAGGGGAAGAGGCCAAAGCCGAGCCTGTCCCTGTTGGCATTCCAGTCGCTCTCGTTGTCGGCAACGGCGCCGAAGATCCGTGAATGCTGGTAGAGCAGGGTGAAGATATTGAAGCCGTTGCTCAGGCGGGTGCCGTCCGCCAGCCTCATGCCGTGGGCGCGCAGCGCCATCTGGATATAAAATGCCATGCGATAGCCGTTGTGGACCGCATAGGCATTGCTCTGCCAGGGCGCCTCGTAGCGACTCTCCCCCGCATCCAGCACCCTGCAATTGGCCCCCAGCACCACCCGGTTGCCGCTCTTATCCTTCACCCCGGCCGCGTCGGACATGAAGGCGTAGAACAGATCCTTGTGGTTCATGTGACCATCTTTGATGGGCGCCTGGTTGCCGTCGCGCAGATAGTGGGCCTGCCACTTCACCACATAGGGGAAGATGTTGTTGGAGTTCTCCCCGGCCCGGCTGCCATAGCCGCGCCAGTTGTCGGCATCGCTGGCGGCGGCATAATGCACATTCAGGCGCTGGGTTTGCAGGTTGTGCCCTAGCTCGTGATTGTCCAGCCAACCGGTCGGGCTGATGCTGCCGGAAGAGTCCCAGGGGTTGCCGCTGCAGCCGACCCCGCAATGGGCATTCTGGTCATAGTTGGCATGCTGGATGATAGTGCGGGTATGCAGTGATTCGTCGAGACACTGATCCCCCAGCAGCGCGACACAGGCGCGCCTGACCTCGTCAGGCAGCGACTCCTCCAGGCGCTTGCCCTGGATCTTGAAGCCCGCCAGGGTATAGACGCTGTTGATATGATCCCGGGAGATGCTTTCCAGCAGGGCATCGGTGTCGGCAATGGTCCCCCCGATGGCCCCGGTGAAGCGATCTCGCCGCAGATGCTGCTCGGCGCCATCGGCCCTGAGATCGACATGGGGCAGCTCGGTCTGATCCAGCCGCTCGTTGAAGTCCCGGATCTGCTGCTCATCACTGAAGTCCAGGATGGCCGGATGGTGGGTCACGCCGGTGGCGGTCACCTCCACTTGCAGCGCCCCGTCTCCCCCCTCCAGGTAGAGATAGACAGGGCCCCCATAGGGCGAGGTGAAGCTGACGCTGCCGCCCTTGTTCAGAGGAAGCCGCCCGCTGGCCAACTCCAGCGGCGCCCGATAGACCTTCTGCTCATAGGCCCTGTTGGTGTTGGGTCTGTGGTAATTGAGCCGAATGGTAGCGGAAACATCCGCAGTATCCGTGCGACTCAGGGTGATACGCTGCCCTGGCAGGGCATACCAGCCCGTCGAGGTCCACTGCCCGGAATAGGGCACCGAGATGCGGCGGCTGTCGCTGATGACGGCGGGATAGGCGTAATGGGCCAGATCTCCCTTGAACACCTGGCTGCGATCGACGACGTACTCCCCCAGATCCGGCTGGGCCAGGTTGCGAACACGGGCATAGCTCACCAGCCAGTCGGCAAACATCGCCCGCTGCCAGGCCTGATGCTCGTCCCAGGCGATGGGGTAATCGATGGCGGCGCGGTATTTGTCGGCCAGCAGCAGGCTGGCCGGCAACAGTGCCAAGCCGTCGCGGGCGAAGGGGCTGATCCCCGCCTTGTCCAGGGTGATGGCGGCATTCCTGAGCCAGTCGGCGCCATTCTTGAACTGCAGATTGAACTCATCGACACCGCCGCAATTGAGGAAGTTGCCGCTGCAGGCATCCAGCCATTGGGTGCTGAATTCCCCCTCCTTGAGGTTGCTCAGCAGCGTATCGACCGCCATCAGCTGGGGATCTGGCGCCATGATGGTGCTCGCCGCCAGATTGCTGACCTTGAGCTTCGACCAGTAGTTGCCCCAGGTCACCAGCCCCATCTCCAGATAGAGGGGCGCCAGCAGGGGGCTCGCCTCTCGCCGGTAGTTGGAGAGCAGCAGCGGGATCCCGGCGGCCTTCGCCTTGGCGATGGCCTGGGCTATGCCCTGGTATCCCAGCCCCTGGCGATCGAGGTCGCTTATCACGATGAGATCCGGCGCCATGCGGTCGATGCAGGCGCCGAGGGCCTGATAATCGCATTCATCGGCCTGGTTGATGCTGTGCGCGTCCGGATACATGGCCTTGAGCCAGTCCCGGATCCCCTCGTTATGGGGGAAATACCAGCTGTCGGCGCGACTCGGCACCTGGGCGGTCAGGATGCGAAGGCCATCGTCATCACTATCCCTCCCCCGGGTCAGCCAGCCGATCAGACCCTTGAGCAGTGCCTCGCTCTGGGGTGTGCGATCCACCGCAAACAGATTCGCCCCCATGGCTGCCCGGCGATAGTCATCTTGCTCGGAGACCATCACCAGGCCGCGGATCTCGCTCTCCCCCTTGCCATTGATGTTGGAGGGAAGCAGGGTCACTGTGTTTTCGGGCTGGAAGCTGGAGAAGGTGATGGAGTCGTGACTCGGGTTCCAGCTGATGGCCCCCAGACCCTGATAGAGGGTGCGGACCAATTCGGTGCGACGCGCCTCGCTGTCGGCGATGGCGCCACGGGCATGGGCGATCAGCTCCACGTCGCTGGCGAGGGCGTGATCCTCACGGGCAATGGCATGGGCGGCATGCTTGATGAAGCGAGCCGACACCTGACAATCGGCGCCCATGGGGCCTGTGATGTAGTCGTGACCCTGCAGGGTGCCGTCACAGCCCTCTATGCGCTCCAGCACGAAGCCGGCGTCGGGCGCCAGGGTGAAACGCCCCCGCTCACCGGCGCTCAGGCGCAGGCTGGCCGGGCTCAGCCGCCCACCCTGGCTGCTCTGGGTGGTGGCCTCGAAATAAACGGGGGCCGTCTCCTGAGTGAAGCTCGCCGAGACCTGGCAATCGCCGCGCATGGGGCCCGTGGTATAGGTGTGGCCGTCCAGCGTCCCCTCACAACCCGCAATCTGCGCCAACACATAACCGGTGTCGGGTGCTAGGGTGAAACTGCCCTGCTCACCGGCGCTCAGGCGCAGGCTGGCCGGGCTCAACTGCCCACCCTGGGTGCTCTGGGTGGATGCCTCAAAATACGTTGTTATCGTGGGGGGAATGGCATCGTCTTTCCCGCCCTCTCCACCCCCGCATCCGTTCATGGCAAGGGCCAGCAAGGGTGTGAGAATGACTTTTCTCATCTTCTATCCTCCTCTCTACCAGGCTGTTTGGGGCGGGCAGTGTAGGGGGCGTGCTGCGTAATTTCAACCCTGAACGAATCCCATTTTAGGCTCCGACCGACCGGGATCGCCTTCCCTCGCCTGGCGGCACTTCATTCCCCCGGGGCGGTCTACCCCGCAAGAGAATGACAGCCCCTTCAATGACGGGCTGAACATTATGGATTCCGGAATAAATATGCATATAAATCAGCATAAGCATGGCGCCATATATGAACTTGTCTGCTGTTTGTATGAAGCATCATGCTGCTGAAATTTTTCTGTGAGCCACCTCCCGTCGTTAAACCCAAGAGCCTATAACCTTGACCCGTACAATAAAAACATGACGCGTTCCGGTTTATTTCACCATGCATCACAAAGGAGTGTCACATGTATAAGAAAGTGAAACTGGCGGGTATTATCAGCACCCTTATTCTCTCTGCCTCTGCATATTCTGCCGAGATGACGGTGGGCTTCTCTCAAATAGGCTCTGAATCCGGTTGGCGGGCCGCGGAAACCTCGGTCGCCAAGACGGAAGCACAGAAACGCGGCATCACCCTGAAAATTGCCGATGCCCAGCAAAAACAGGAGAACCAGATCAAGGCCATCCGCTCCTTCATTGCCCAGGGGGTCGATGCCATCTTTATTGCCCCCGTGGTGCAGACCGGCTGGGATCCTGTATTGCAGGAGGCGAAAGAGGCCGAGATCCCGGTGTTCCTGCTGGATCGCAACATCACGGTGAAAGATGACGCCCTCTTCATGACCGGGGTCGCCGCAGACAGCGTCCACGAAGGGGCAGTGGCGGCCCAGTGGCTTATCAAGCAGCAGGATGGCAAGGCCTGCAATGTGGTTGAACTGCAAGGCACAGTGGGGGCCAGCGTGGCGCTGGATCGCAAGAAGGGCTTCCTCGACACAGTCGCGGCCGTACCCACCATCAAGATCATCCGCACCCAGTCCGGCGACTTCACCCGCAGCAAGGGCAAGGAGGTGATGGAGAGCTTCATCAAGGCGGAAAATAACGGCAAGAATATTTGCGCCGTCTACGCCCACAACGACGACATGGCCATAGGCGCCATCCAGGCAATTAAAGAAGCCGGGCTGAAACCGGGCACGGATATCAAGATCATCTCCATCGATGGGGTGCCTGATATTTTCAAGGCGATGATGGCCGGCGAAGCCAATGCCTCGGTGGAGTTGACGCCAAATATGGCGGGCCCCGCCTTCGATGCCCTGCTGGCCTATAAGAAGGATGGCGCCCTGCCTCCCAAACATATCAAGACGGAGTCTATTCTGTTCGAGCCTGAGAGTGCCGAGGCCCAGCTCGAGCTGAAAAAAGACATGGGATATTAATGCCGCTCGCCCGCTGAGCCTGCCAGTTGAATAAGACGCCATATCGGCTGGGTTGCGATATGGCGTCTTATATCGGAGAGCCCCTATTCATGTCAGAAAACACTCAGGATGTCCTGTTGAACGCCCGCGGGATCTGCAAGACCTTTCCCGGGGTGCGTGCCCTGTATCAGGTGGACTTCTCCCTGCGAAGGGGGGAGATTATGGCGCTGCTCGGCGAGAACGGCGCCGGCAAGTCCACCCTGGTCAAGACCCTCACCGGCGTCTATCAGCCCGACGGGGGGCGCATCGAACTCGATGGCGTCCCCATCTCCCCCACGGACACCGCCCATGCCCAGCGCCTGGGGATTGGCACCGTCTATCAGGAGGTCAACCTGCTGCCCAACATGTCGGTGGCAGACAACCTCTTCATCGGCCACGAGCCCCGCCGTTTCGGTTTCATCGACAGAGCCGCCATGGCCCGGCAGGCCCAGACCATCATGGCGGGATACGGCTTCGAGATGGATGTCTCCCTGCCCCTCGGCCACTATTCGGTCGCCATGCAGCAGATAGTGGCCATCGCCAGGGCCATCTCACTGTCGGCCAAGATCCTCATCCTCGATGAACCCACCGCCAGCCTGGATGCCAGCGAGGTGCAGATGCTCTTCTCCCTCATGGGGAACCTGCGGGATCAGGGGGTGAGCCTCATCTTCATCACCCATTTTCTCGAACAGGTCTACGCCATCAGCGATCGCATCACTGTGCTTCGCAACGGCGAGCTGGTCGGCACCCGCGACACGGCCGCGCTGCCGCAACTGGATCTGGTCAAGATGATGCTGGGGCACGAGCTTGACGACAACGCCCTCAAGCGGGCGGGCAAGACACTGCGCAGCAATCAGCCCACGGTGTCGTTCAGGGGTTATGGCAAGCGCGGGGTCATAGCCCCCTTCAGTCTCGACGTCATGCCCGGGGAGATAGTGGGTCTGGCCGGCCTGCTCGGCTCGGGTCGCACCGAGACCGCCGAGCTGATGTTCGGCATAGTGCCAAGGGACAGTGGCGAGTGCCGGGTGCGGGGCAAGCCGGTGACCATCCGCTCTGCGCGCCAGGCCGCCGCCAACGGCTTTGGCTTCTGCCCGGAGGATCGCAAGAACGCCGGCATCATCGCCTCGGCCTCGGTGCGCGAAAACATGATGCTGGCCCTGCAAGCCCAGCGGGGCTGGCTGCGCCCCTTGCCCCGCAAGGAGCAGGACGAGATCACCGCCCGCCTCATCGAGCAGCTGGCGATCAAGACCCCGGGGCCGGAGCAGCCCATCCAGTTTTTGTCAGGGGGCAACCAGCAGAAGGTGTTGCTGGCCCGCTGGCTGCTGACCAAGCCGCAGTTCCTGATCCTGGACGAACCCACCCGGGGCATAGACGTGGGGGCCCATGCCGAGATCATCCGCCTCATCGAATCCCTCTGCGCCAACGGGCTGGCCCTGCTGGTCATCTCCTCTGAGCTCGAAGAGCTGGTGGGCTATGCCGATCGGGTAATAGTCCTGCGCGACAGAAAACAGGTGGCAGAACTTGCGACGGACGCCCTCAGCGTCCCTGCCATCATGAACGCCATTGCATGCGAGGCCTGATATGACGTCATCCACCCTCCCCCTTCCTGGCGGGCCGGCGCGCCCCCGCAGAGCCCTGCCCACGGGCACGGCCCAGTGCACAGCCCTGCTCTGCGTGCTGCTCATCAACGCCCTGGTTGCCGACAACTTCTTCGCCATCCATGTCCAGGATGGGCGGCTGTTTGGCAGCCTCATCGACATACTCAACCGCTGCGCCCCTGTGGCCCTGCTCTCCCTCGGCATGACGCTGGTGATCGCCACCGGCGGCATCGATCTGTCGGTGGGGGCCGTGATGGCCATCAGCGGGGCCACCATGGCCAGCCTGGCCACCGGCGGTCACAGCCTGCCGGTCATCGTCGCCTCAGTGCTTGGGGTGGGCTTGCTGTGCGGCCTGTGGAACGGCTTGCTGGTGGCGGTGTTCAAGATCCAGCCCATAGTCGCCACCCTGATCCTCATGGTGGCGGGCCGGGGCATAGCCCAGCTCATCACAGAGGGGCAGATCATCACCTTCAACAACGAGGCCCTCGCCTGGATCGGCAGCGGCGCCCTCTTCTATCTGCCCACCCCCGTCATCATCACCCTGGGGATGGCGCTGCTGCTCTGGCTGCTGACCAAGCGCACCGCCCTCGGCCTCTTCATCGAGGCGGTGGGGATCAACATCAAGGCGGCCAAGAATGCCGGCCTCAACACCCCCATGGTGGTGATCGCCACCTACCTGCTGAGCGGCCTCATGGCCGCCGTCGCCGGCATGATAGTCGCCGCCGACATCCGCGGGGCCGATGCCAACAACGCCGGGCTCTGGCTGGAGATGGACGCCATCCTGGCGGTGGTGATAGGGGGCACCTCCCTGATGGGGGGGCGCTTCAACCTCGCCCTCTCCCTGGTCGGCATACTGATCATCCAGGGGGTGAACACAGGTATCCTGCTCTCCGGCTACCAGCCCCAGTGGAACCAGATCGTCAAGGCCATGGTGGTGCTGGCGGTGCTGGTCATGCAGTCGCCGGCCCTCAACCACCTGTTCCAGCGAGGGACTCGCCATGTTTAAACGCAACCTCCCCCTGATGGTGACCATCATGGTCTTCGTGCTGGGCTATCTGCTCTGCCTGGCCTCCTTCCCCGCCTTCATGTCCACCCGCATCATCTGCAACATACTGACGGACAACGCGTTTCTGGGCATAGTGGCGGTCGGCATGACCTTCGTCATCCTCTCGGGGGGCATAGATCTGTCGGTGGGTGCCGTTATCGCCTTCACCGGCGTGCTGCTGGCAAAGCTCATCGGGGATCTGGGGGTCAGCCCGCTGCTGGCCATCCCCCTGGTGCTGGTGCTCGGCGCCGGCTTCGGCGCCCTGATGGGCTGGCTCATCGACACCCTGAAGATCCCTGCCTTCATCATCACCCTGGCGGGCATGTTCTTCCTGCGAGGGGCCAGTTTCCTCATCTCGGAGCAGTCCCTGCCCATCGATCACCCCAGCTTCACCTACCTGTCGAGCCTGTCGTGGAAGATACCGGGAGGCGGTCGCTTGAGCCTGCTGGCCCTCATCATGCTGGCGGTGGTGGTGTTTGGCATACTGCTCGCCAACCGCACCCGCTTTGGCAACAACGTCTATGCCATCGGCGGCAACGCCACCTCGGCGGCCCTGATGGGGATCTCGGTGCGCCACACCACCATCCGCATCTACCTGCTCTCCACCACACTGGCGACCCTGGCGGGCATCGTATTCGCGCTCTACACCTCGGCGGGCTATCCGCTCGCCGCCGTCGGGGTGGAGCTCGATGCCATCGCCGCCGTGGTGATCGGCGGCACCCTGCTGAGCGGCGGGGTGGGCACAGTGTTCGGCTCCCTGTTCGGGGTGCTTATCCAGGGGTTGATCCAGACCTACATCAACTTCGACGGCACCCTCAGCTCCTGGTGGACCAAGATCATCATAGGTCTGCTGCTGTTTTGCTTCATCGCCCTGCAGCGCCTGCTGATCCTGGTCTCGGAACACCGCAAGGCCAACAACGCCACCCCCTTCAAGCGGCAGGTCCCCGTCACCCCCCTTGAGTGACAACATCGCGGGGCCTGCGCCCGGTCAACCCAGGCACAGGCCCCGCGATAACACGCCTTTATGGTGGCCAGGCGCTAGTATTCCCCCGCCCCCAGCAGCCGTTCTTTCCAGAGATAGCCCTGCACCCCCAGATCCAGCAAGGGCCGTGGCGGGAGATAGTTTGCCGTGCCCAGGGCGCGCATCTGCTCGCCCCAGGGGCTCTCCACCCCGCACACCAGATCGGCCAGCGCCTTGCCCGCCATGGTCTGCTTGCTGATCCCGGCACCGTTGCATCCCAACGCAGCGTAGAGATCTGCTCCGAACTGGCCCCACAACGGCGCCCCGTTGCGACTCACGCTGATGAGCCCGGACCAGCTGTGGGCGAAGGCCACCTCCCCGAGTTCGGGAAAGCGAGACAAAAACAGCTGGCGGTGACGCCGCACTATGGCCTCCCTGGCCCTGCCATCGCTGTGCAGCGTCGGCGCATGAGCAACATGCTGGCGGATCAGAATGCGGTGATGCCGGGTGTACCAATTGGGACGGTCGGGCTGATAGAAGGTAGAGTTAGACAAATCTGTAGATAAACCCAGAGTGAAGGTGGCAGATCATTAGAGCCACATGACAGGGAAGACAGCTGGAAGTTTCATGGATGACACGCCAGCATGTCCCCAAGGGGGGGAAATGGAAATGCTGGTGATTCCTTAAAAGGGCCTATTGATTTTTTTTAAAAAAAGTCACCAACATTGTCTTTTTAACGGTTATTTAATTTTGAGATGCTCAAGACCATTAAAAAGAACAGAGAAGTTGTTATTTGCCATGCTAAAAATTGGAACCAACCATTCGAGAATCATAATGTGATAGTACAATTCTTGAGCACAATAAACTCCTTTCCCTCTCTCATGTTCTGCAAGCCGATAGAATGCCATTGGAAACGTATGGACTTGAGAAGATAGAAATCGGTAGATCGCTCTAAATGATGGAGTTGAGATGCCTATTTTTGTTACAAGATCATCTTGGGACATGTTGAATGCTTCAACCCCACGTAAATAGTGATTTCTCTTCTTCTCAGGTAATGCGGAAAAAATTGGATTAGCATTTAACTCATTCTTACAGATTAACAGAACTTCATTATCTTTTAATAATTCTGCTTTTTTCTCTTCATTTGCTTCCAAGTCACATGTGAATTTAATCCGTGAAACATGGTCGTGCAGGTTAAGAAGTCGCCACCTGAAATCCCACTCGTCCTTTGATACATTATCGATACACAAGTAGAAAAACATCAGATAGTTTTCAAGAAACACTCTACTTAGGGATGCAACAGATGAAAAATCCCAATGCTGTATTTCGAGCTTACGGTTTGAGTTTGGAAGGATTTTTTGCATTGACTTGCCTGTCACACATAATTTCGTGAACAATGCTGATGCGTACCAATGCTTCCCCTCAGGCGCAGGGATTCTGCTGTATTTTACAGACAGAGCAATTGCTGTATTTAATAGTACAGAAAACTCGTCATAAAAATCTTTATACATTGGCCCATTATAACCAATGTTTAATTTTTCCATTCTCTCTACACCAATTTAGTGAAAGTCAAATTGGCATTATGTCACCACTATTGAATACGGCGCAATTAAAATGAAAGGATTCTGTGAATCTTGACAGCTAAACCTCAGGCCATCTTTCCTGCCCTGAATACGGTCAGCCTTCAGGTACTCACCGACCAGTAGGATCTCTCACGCATTCTCATTATCCCCCCTTCCTCGGATGTTTTAGTGACGTACTGGGGGTCAAACATGGCGAACTTATTGAGCATTCTTCCACTTTCGGTGGTTGGATAATAGTGGTATTTTCCCTATTTTCAGCATGCTCACCAGGTAAGAGTCCGGAGATTAAAAAATGCTCTCCCTCAGGTGAGTTCATAAACTAAAACAGTTCACTCTTGGCTTTTTCGGCATTAATCAGGAGGGAATGTAACGCATCTCTGTTGTCCTTGATGATGTTGGCTGCACTCGCCAGATAGCAGATTGCCTCTTGGCAACTGGCCTCAGAGTTCAACGCAAAGCGTGACAGGAAATGATGCACCAACTCATTTCGCAACTCGACCAGCTGTTTGAGCTTTTCGTTCATCCACTCCCCGTTCTCCAGGCCAAAACTGAAACGGAAGTAAGCTCGGCCGTTCAGAGTATCATCATCAATTTCTTGTTCATCCTCCAACGTCGTTCTTTGGCTCCACTGACTAACCAAATGCCCCAGCGTCTTTCCGCCCAGAAGTTGGCGGTCGCGTTCTATGTTACCAGCCAACTCATCGGAAAATCCGCTTACCTTCAGAGTGGGCATGGTTGCTTTGAGCGTCAATTCAAACTGCTGCAACTGGAGGAGAGATCGCCCGTACTCCAACGCTATTTGCTCTTTTAATTCATTTAAATCAGGCGGTGCCTTGTCAGTTTTGTGGTGTTCCAATCGCGCTCTTCCTTGTGCTCAGTTGAAATACATACGACATGGTCTCCAATGTAACGCGTTCATAGTGCAACTTCGATAGCAGCCTGTAGCTTCTCGGCTGCTACTCCACCACCGTACCTGTCGTAACTGATGGCACCATTGGTATGCCCCAAGATCGCCGCCGCGTACTGTAGCGGTACACCATGATCTTTTAACGCTGTTGCCACGGTATGCCGCAGGCTGTGGAAGTCTTTGCCTACAGGGCGATGACGACTAAACCACGGCCCCCAGAGATGGTTGTAACCGTCTTGTCGATGAGGTAACTCAGGGAACAACCGTCCTCCTGCCCTTTCCTGCACGAAGTCGATAAAGCCACCAGCAATCAGCGAGGAATGAATAGGGATCAGGCGAGCACTGTTGACCGTCTTGAGCTTCTGGTCTGGGCGGCTGTCCCTGATGTTCAGGCACCATACCTCGCCGACCTGCTGCACATCATCTGCGTACAACTGGCAAATCTCATTGGCTCTCGCTCCGGTATACAAGCCGAGCAACGCTATCCACTTGCGGTATGGCTCCTGCTGCTTCGCCCACTGGATCAGCCGCTGTTTCTACGCAGATGTGTACCCACTACGAACATTTACCTCTTTGACCCGCTGTAGCTTGAGCCCAGTGAAGTGATTAACGATGCCTTCGTGGTGATTGCCGAGCCAAACGAACAACAGAGAGAGCTTCTGGAGGTACTTGTTGATAGTCGTCGGGCTCTTGCCTGAGTTCAGCAATTCGTCCTTGAACTTGACCACATCGGCCTTGCTGTATGCCGTGGGAGGTCTATCCCCTAGCGACTTGATGAAGTAGCCGATGTAGTTCTTCTGATTGCTGAGTTCTTTGGGGGCCCACGAGAGCGCCTTCTCTTTCAGATAACGCTCACTGAGTTCTGAGAGTGCAGGGGATGAAATGGCAGAAGGAGTCGCAGAGACTGCCTTAGGGACAGGATTGGCCGCTGAGGGTGTCTGTTGCGGTAGCTGCTGAGGCTCCGGCAGGGAGTTTGGCTGGGGTTCTGGTTGGACAGACTCAGGTTTTACCCGAGAACGCGCACAGGCAAGCATCTTAGCCACCTGTTCACGAGCGACCAGCTTGTCCCGAGTGCGGAGAGATTTCTTGATGTCTTTGCGGCGACCACAGGGGAGCACTGTCACCTTGCGGTAGTACCAGATACCTTGAGGACTGAGCCAGAGATTCACTATGAAGACTCCTGATCCATCCACACAAAGTGGATTACCAAGAGGTCTGAAGGGGGTTGTTAGTCGTAACTTATTGATTTTCAGAAACAGGTGGTGGCCCCACCAGCCACATCCCGGCACTCGAGTCCCCCGCCTTGGCTGCTACCTTCCGGTCCTGACCAGGTTGACGAGTTATCAATGCGAGAGGACCAATGGGACCACCGGCGAGGAGAATAGGCAAACTAGCCTGCCAATGCAATGGCTTTCTGCCAGGAGGCGAACCGTTCGCCTTATTTTTCAACAATCTGCCGAATGGATCAGCTAAACAGCATGAATTTGGCCCCCACCACCAGCATCAGCAGGGCGAACGCCTGCTTGAGCCGCTTGGGAGAGAGGCGATGGGCCAGCTTGGCGCCGACGCGGGCAAACTGGGTGCTGGTGAGCACTATGCCAAGCAGGGCCGGCAGATAGATGTAGCCGACACTCCACTCGGGCAGATCGGCGTGACCCCAGCCGGCATAGAGGTAGCTCAGGCTGCCCGCCAGGGCGATGGGCATGCTGCAGGCGGCGGAGGCCGCCACGGCGTTGCGCATGGGCACCGAGTTCCAGCTGAGGTAAGGCACCGTCATGGAGCCACCCCCTATGCCAAACAGCGCCGAGAGCCAGCCGATGACGGTGCCCGCGATGCCGGTGCCGACCGGCCCTGGCATCTGGCGTTCTGCCTTGGGCTTGAGGTTCAGCCCCATCTGCAGGGCCATGGTCCAGGCGAAGCAGCCGATGATGATGTTGAGGGTGCTGGCGCTGAGCTGGCTGGCGGTGAGGCCACCGAGCCAGGCGCCGATGAACATGCCCGCCCCCAGGCGTCGGATCATCACCCAGTCGACGGCCCCCGCCTCCTGATGTGCCCGCAGGGAACTGAAGCCGGTGAAGATCATGGTTGGCAGGGAGGTACCAAGCGCGAGGTGGGTAATGATCTCCGGGGCCACCCCCTGGGCATGAAAGCTGAGTACCAGCACAGGCACTATGATGAGCCCGCCACCGATCCCGAACAGTCCCGCCAGCATGCCCGCGAAGGCCCCCAACACCAGATAACCCACAAACAGCATAAAAATTCCTTATATAGCTAAATGGCGGTCTAGTTGACCGCCATTTCCCATAAAAAAAGAGATGGCGTCATGCCATCTCTTTATTGTGCCGATTAATGCAGGGGAATGGTACCGTCCATCACCTTGTAGAAGGCCAGCACGGCGCAACCGAGCAGGGCCGCCGTCATCCCGCGCTCCAGCCGGTTGAGGCTGCGCAGGCCATGGTGCTGGCGCGCCTTCCAGTAGATGAAGATGCCGGGGCTGTAGAGCAGCGCTACCAGCAGGAGGTACTCCACCCCGGCGGCATAGACCAGCCAGCAGCCGTAGACGGTGGCCACCAGGGCCAGCAGCAGGTCACGCTTGCGCTGATGGGGCTGGTGCTCGTAGGTGGTGCCTTGCAGCGCCAGCTTGAGGCCATAGGCGCCGGAGAAGACGTAAGGCACCAGGGCCGCCGAGGTGGCGATGTTGACCAGCGCCAGATAGGTGCTGCTCTGGAAGTAGATGATGATGAGGAAGGCTTGCACCAGACAGGTGGAGCACCAGAGCGACACCTGGGGCGAGCCGTTCTTGTTCTCCTTGGCAAACCAGGCCGGGAAGACCCCTGTCTTGCCCGCTATGTAGGGTACTTCCGCCGCCAGCACAGTCCAGCTCAGCAGGGCCCCCATCACCGAGATCACCAGGCCTATGTTGATCAGCCAGGCACCCCAGGGGCCGACCACGGCTTCCAGTATCATGGCGGTGGAGGGATTCTTGAGGGCCGCCAGCTGCGGCTGGTTCATGACACCGAGGGAGAACAGGGTCACCATGACGTAGAGCGCCAGGGCGCCGAGCAGCGCCAGCACTGTGGCACGGCCCACGTCCTTGCGATGACGGGCACGGGCGGAGACCACCACGGCCCCCTCTATGCCGATGAAGACCCAGAGCGTCACCTTCATGGTGGACTTGACCTGATCCATCACGGAACCCAGCTCGGTGTTGCCCTGCCCCCAGATGTCCAGGGTGAAGGTCTCCATGTTGAAGGCGAGCAGGACGGCGACGCAGAAGACGATGAGGGGCACCATCTTGGCGATGGTGGTGACTATGTTCACCAGGGCCGCCACCTGGATGCCGCGCAGCACCAGGGCGTGCACCGACCAGATGAGGAGGGAGGCGAGGGTGATGGCGACCGGGGTGTTGCCGTCACCGAAGATGACGTTGTCCGGCGTGTCGAAGAAGTAGCTCAGGGCGCTGAACACGACGATGGCGTAGGAGACGTTGGCCAGCAGTTGGCAGAGCCAGTAACCCCAGGCGGCGTTGAAACCGACGAAATCACCGAAACCGGCCTTGGCGTAACTGAAGATGCCCCCATCGAGATCCGGGCGACGCATGGAGAGGTTCTGGTAGACCAGGGCGAGGCAGATCATGCCGATCCCGGTGATGGCCCACCCCAGGGCGACGGCCCCGGCGCTGGCGTGCGCTGCGATGTTTTGTGGCAGACTGAAGACCCCGGCACCGACCATGGAGCCGATCACCAGCGAAATGAGGGCGCCGAGCCCTAGTTTCTTGTCCATCTCAAACCTGTTTTATTAAGCGGCGGCTGAGCATCCGTATTCATACAGCGCGCGACATGGGAGGGGCGATAAATCCGTACCCCGTGAAAAAGGCGGCAACTATATTGCATGACTATTCCGACCGCAATCCTTCGCAGTGCCAATCATGCACCGCCTTGACCGCGCGCAATTCTACAGCACTCACTCACCCGGCCTGTGAGCTGGTTCAAATTCAGAAAGACCCGTTGATCTTTCACGTTTTTCCATGATGTCAGCCCTGTTTTTCACAGAAGCCCTGCATGCCCATGCAGCGGGCCTCCCTGGGCGTCAGGCAGGTCTTTTGGATTAAACAGCCATAAAAATGCCCCTGTGCCAGTGGCAAGGGGCATCCGTGGATCGCCTCCGGGGTTAGAGTCGCAGACCGCCGTCGAGGTCTATGATACGCCCGGACAGGTAGTCGTTGGCGAGGATGAATTGCACCGTCTGGGCCAGTTGCTCCCCCTGCCCCAGGGCGCCGACCGGAATGGCCTGCTGCATCCGGGCCATGGCCTCCGGCTTCATGGCCGCCGTCATGTCGGTGGCAAAGACCCCGGGGGCTATGCCCATCACCCGGATGCCGTGGTGGGCCAGCTCCCGCCCCCAGGTCACCACCAGGGAGGCGACCCCCGCCTTGCTGGCGGCATAGTTGCTCTGCCCTATATTGCCCGCACGGGCGATGGAGGAGATGTTGATGATGACGCCCCCCTGCCCCCCTTTCGCCATCAAGGCCGCCCCCTCGCGGCCGCAGAGGAAGGTGCCGGTGAGGTTGACGTCGATGACGGCCTGCCACTGGGCCAGGCTCATCTTCTCCACCAGCGCCCCCTCCTTGACCTTGATGAGCATACCGTCCCGCAATATGCCGGCGCAGTTGACCAGGCCATGCAAGGCGCCCAATTGTTCCTCCATGGCGGCAAAGGTCGCCTCCACCTCGGGCTCGTCCGCCACGTTGCAGACGAACAGGGCGCAGCGACCATCCCGGCTGCGCACCTCGGCCTCGGTCACCTCCAGATCGGCGCGGTTGACGTCGACCAGGGCCAATATGGCCCCCTGACTGGCCAGACGCAGGGCGATGGCGCGACCGAGCCCCCGTCCCGCTCCCGTGATGGCGATGACTTTATCTGTGATATCCATAAATGCTCCTTGTTGCCTGGACCCGGATGACGGGAAAGAATGAATGGCAGGCTCCCGCATCACATAGCGCCGGGCTCGTCCTGGGGTTTATCCAGATATAGTTCGAGAATGCTGGAGAAATCCTTGCTCTCCTGACCCTGGCTTGCGTGCAGGTTAAAGAGGTTGCGGGCCAGCGCCCCCATGGGCACGGCGCTGTGGGCGTGCTCGGCCAGCGCCATGGCGAGCCCCAGGTCTTTGACCATCAGCCGGGTCATGAAGCCCCCCTCATAGTTGCGGGACGCGGGGGCATTCTCCATCACCCCGGGCCAGGGGTTGTAGCGCTCCAGGCTCCAGTTGTTGCCCGAGCTCTTGCCCATGATGGTGGAGAGAACGCCCGGATCCAGCCCCTCCTTGACCCCGAGCGCCAGGGCCTCTGCGGTGCCCGCCATGTGGATGGCGAGCAGCATGTTGTTGCACATCTTGGCGATCTGCCCCGCCCCGAGCGCCCCGGCATGGAACAGGTTCTGCCCCATGCTGGCCAGGATGGGTTTGGCCGCCTCGAAATCGGCGCTCTCGCCACCGACGATAAAGGTGAGGGTGCCCGCCGCGGCGCCAGCCACCCCGCCGGAGACGGGGGCATCGAGAAAACGAATGCCCCGCGCCTTCGCCGCCGCACCCACAGCGCGGGCCGAGGCCACGTCTATGGTGGAGCAGTCGATCACCAGGGCCCCCGTCGGCAAGGCCCCCAGCAGATCCTGACCGCCCCCCTCCGACAGCCAGAGCCCGCGCACATGATCCCCGGCAGGCAGCATGCTGATGGCCAGATCGCAGCCGGTGACCGCCTCCCGGGCATCCCCGGCGACGATGCAACCGGCCTTGATCGCCCGATCCAGGTGCTCGGGCACCAGATCAAAGACCTGCACTGCATGGCCCGCCCTGGCGAGGTTCGCGGCCATGGGCCCCCCCATGTTGCCGAGCCCGATAAATCCAATCCTTGTCATTCTTTGCTCCTTGCTCCGTTCGTTATCCGGCAGCTCGGCCGGCGCGCCCTTGGCAACGCTAGGCCAGGGGGTTGGTCCCCTCGGGCCAGCGATAGAAATCGTCGAGCCAGTCAGCGCCGGGCCGGGGCGACTGCCAGCGGGGGGACTTGTCCTTGTCGATGAGCAGGGCCCGCACCCCTTCCACGAAATCCCCCTTGAGCACGCAGTTGACCGAGAGCGCCAGCTCGTCGGCAAACACCTCGGCCAGTGACTGGCGGCGCGCCGTCCAGTATTGGCGCCACAGGATGGCGCGACTGATGGGGCTGCCGGTGCGGCAGGTGTCGCGGGCCCGGGCCAGGTCGGGTTCGTCCAGCTCGGCCCTGTCCAACCTGTCCAGCACCCCTTGCAGGGTACGTCCGGCCAGCAGGGCATGGATCCTGGCCTGATGGGGCAGGATCACGGGAGCCGGCAGCTGCTCGCCGGCCTCGGCGTGCAGCCCGCCCAGCAGCCTATCTATCTGCTCGCGCGGATCGCCCTGATCGGCCCAGTCGAGGGCCGCGAGCCGCGCCGGCAGCTCGGCCCGCTCACGGCTCGCCATGGCGTGATCCGCGAGCCCCAGCCCCAGGGCGTCCGCCCCGTTGAAACGGGCACCGGTGAGGCCAAGCCAGAGCCCGAGTCGCCCGGGCATGCGGCTCAAGAACCAGCTGGCCCCCACATCCGGGTAGAGGCCGATCGTCACCTCCGGCATGGCGAACAGGCTCTTTTCGGTCACCACCCTAAAGTCGGCGCCGGCAAAGAGGCCGATACCGCCCCCCATGCAGATGCCGTCCGCCACGCAGACGAGCGGCTTGCTGTAGCTGTGGATATGGTGATCCAGCCGGTATTCCTGCTCAAAAAAGTCGCGGGCATAGGCAAAGAGCGCCTGCTTGCTCTCCTCCTGCTGGCGGTAATAGAAGGAGCGAATGTCGCCACCGGCGCAGAATGCCTTCTCTCCGGCCCCCTGCAACAGCACGCAGACCACGGCCGGGTCCTGCTCCCACGCGGTGAGCGCCCCTTGCAGGCGCTGGATCATCGGCAGGCTCAGGGCGTTGAGGGAGGCGGGGCTGTCCAGGGTCAGGATGCCGATGAGGTGCCCGTCCGCCGTGGGATGGGTTGCCAGGCGCACGGGTTCAGTCATGGGACTCTCCCGCGCTCTTGTCATAACGCCAGCGCGGGGCACGCTTCTCGAGGAAGGCCGCCACCCCCTCGCGCTGGTTGGCATCGTCAAACAGGGCGAGGAACAGGCTGCGCTCCAGGGGCAAGGCCGCATCCCTGTGGCCGCTGCGCCCCTGGTTGATGAGCTGCTTGCAGGCGCGCAGGGCGCTGGGGCTCTGGCGCTCCACCCGCTGGGCCATTTGCTGCGCCGCTGTCCAGGCGTGCCCTTCGGTCACCACCTCCTCCACCAGCCCCATCTCGTAGGCCAGGGTGGCGCTCACCTTCTCGCCGCAGAGGATCATTCGCTTGGCCCAGCCCGGCCCCACCAGCTCGGTGAGACGCTGGGTGCCACCGGCGCAGGGCAGCAAGCCCACCGAGGCCTCAGGCAACCCCAGCAGCGCCTGCTGCTCGGCGATGCGAATGTCGCAGGCCAGCGCCACCTCGAGGCCCCCCCCCATGGCAAAGCCATTGATGGCGGCTATGCTCACCCCGTGGAAGCGGGCCAGCGCCTCGAAGGCGCGACCGAAGGCCTCTGCCACTTCGCGGGCGTGCTCCACATTGCCGTCGGCAAACATCTTGAGATCGGCGCCGGCGCAGAAGAACTTGTCCCCCGCCCCGCGGATCACCAGTGCCACCACATCGGGGCGGCTGTCGAGCTCCACCATCATCTGCAAGAAGGCCTGCAGGCTGGCCAGAGTCCAGGTGTTGGCAGGCGGGTGGTCGAGCGTGATGTAGGCCACGTGACCGTGATATTCGAGCCTGATCCTTGTCATTGCACTGTCCTTGTCATTAAACCTGCCGCCATGATGACAGGGTTGAAGGGAGCCGAAATTCGGCTGGCTCACAAAGCCTGACGACGGTGCGGCACCTGTCAGCCATCCCCCGGCAGAAGTAGGAAAACGGGCAGCCACCGCCCTCTATTCCAGCGACAAACCGGGATCACCCAGCAGGCGGCGGGCGATGATGAGTCGCATCACTTCGTTCGTGCCTTCCAGAATGCGGTGCACCCGGGTGTCGCGCAGATAGCGCTCGAGCGGGTACTCGCGGATATAACCATAGCCACCAAAGAGTTGCAGGGCCTCATCGCAAACGCGATAACCCACGTCTGTGGCAAAACGCTTGGCCATGGCGCACCAGGCGCTCTTGTCCGGGCTGCCGCTGTCGAGCTTGGCGGCGGCCTGGCGCACCAGCAGACGGGCGGCGGCCAGTTCGGTGGCCATGTCGGCGAGGCGGAACTGCACGCTCTGGAATTCGCTGATCGGGTGTCCAAATTGCTGGCGCTGCTGCACATGGGCCAGGGCGTCGTCCAGCGCCTGCTGGGCTGTGCCCAGCGAGCAGCTGGCGATATTGATGCGCCCCCCATCCAGCGCCTGCATGGCGAACCTGAACCCTTCCCCCTCCTCCCCCAGCCTGTAGCGAGCGGGAATGCGCACGGCGCTGAAATTCACCTCCCGGGTCGGCTGGCTGTTCCAGCCCATCTTCTCCTCCGCCTTGCCATAGCTCACACCCGGCGTCTCGGCGGGCACCATAAAGGCAGATATCCCCTTGGCCCCCTCGCCCCCGGTGCGGGCCATCACCACCAGCACCTCTGTGCTGCCCGCCCCCGAGATGAAGACCTTGCTGCCGTCGATAAGGTAGTCATCGCCGTCCCGCACCGCACGGGTCTTGAGGGCGGCGGCGTCCGATCCCGCCCCCGCCTCGGTGAGGCAGTAAGAGCCCAGCAGCTCGCCGCTGGCCAGCCTCGGCACCCACTCTGCCGCCACCTCGGCCGGCAGCCAGCTGCCCAGCATCCAGCTCACCATGTTGTGTATGGTCAGGTAAGCCGTGGTGGAGGTGCAGCCCATGGCCAGGCGCTCGAAGATGAGGCTGGCGTCGAGTCGGCTCAAGCCCAGGCCGTCATATTGCTCCGGGGTGTAGAGGCCGCACAGCCCCAGCGCCGCCGCCTGCTTGATGGTGGGGATGGGGAATTCGTGCTCCCTGTCCCAGCGCGCGGCGTGGGGCTTGAGCGCCAGATCGGCGAAGGCGCCGGCCGACTCGACACAGGCCCGTTGGGATTCGGTCAGGGTAAAATCCATCTTGTTCGCTTCCTCGTTATCTCGATTACTTGTCGCAGATCCACCGTTCACCACAGGGGGATAGCCATGGTGGGCGTCGGTGGGAATACCGTAGCCCATCGGCCACACCTCACCGCAGGTGGATGGTCATGTTGGGTCCGGTCGGTATGTCCTCATCGAACCAGCGTTCCGTCACCGTCTTGGTCTCGGTGTAGAAGCGCACCGCCTGCTTGCCGTAGGCGTGCAGATCACCGTAGAAGGAGCCGCGCCAGCCGGTGAAGGAGAAGAAGGGCAGCGGCACCGGGATGGGCACGTTGATCCCCACCTGACCCACCGCCACCTCATGGCGGAACTTGCGGGCCGCGGCACCGCAACCGGTGAAGATGGAGGTGCCGTTGCCATAGGGGTTGTCGTTGATGAGGGCGAGCGCCTTGTCCAGGCTCTCCACCTCCAGGCAGGCGAGCACGGGGCCGAAGATCTCCTCCTTATAGATGCGCATCTCGGGGGTCACGCCGCGAAACAGGGTCGGCCCCACCCAGTTGCCCACCGGGTAGCCGGGCACGTCGCAAAAACGCCCGTCCAGCAGACACTGGGCCCCCTCGGCCATGCCTGCTTCAATCAGCCCCTCGACTCGTACCTTGGCTTCAGGGCTGATAAGGGGGCCATAGGCGGCCTCTGGATCGTGCCAGACACCCGGCTTGACCCTGGCAAACTCGGCGGCGAGATCCGGGATCCAGTCGCGGGCGCTGCCCACGAAGACCGCCACGCTGATGGCCATGCAGCGCTGACCGGCAGCGCCCACCCCGGCCCCCACCAGGTTGCTCAGCACCTGCGCCTTGTTGGCGTCCGGCATGATCACCATGTGATTCTTGGCACCGACGAAGCACTGGGCGCGCTTGAGGTGGTCGGTGGCGGTGCGATAGACGTGAGCCCCGACCCGGGCCGAGCCCACGAAGCTCACCGCCTTGACGTCGGGATGGGCAAGCAGCGCATCCACCTGCTCGGCGCCCCCGTGCACCACGCTGAGGATGCCCGCTGGCGCCCCCGCCTCGGTGAACAGCTCGGCCAGCCGCATGGGGGTCAGGGGATCCTGCTCCGAGGGTTTGAGCACGAAGCCATTGCCGCAGGCTACCGCCAGGGGGAACATCCAGAGCGGTATCATGGCCGGGAAGTTGAACGGCGTGATGCCGACGCAGACCCCCAGCGGCTGCACCCAGGAGTGGCCATCCACCCGGCGCGCCACGTTGCCCATGGTTTCCCCCATGGTCTGGCTGGCGACGCCGCAGGCCTGCTCCACCACCTCGATGCCGCGCCACACATCTCCCCTGGCGTCCGCCAGATTCTTGCCAGTCTCCTGGGCCAGCAGGGTTGCCAGCTCGTCGTGATGGGCTTTGAGCAGATGCTGATAGTTGAACATGACCCGGGCCCGCTCGGGGGCCGGCACCTCCCGCCACAGCAGGTAGGCGTCGTGAGCGCGGCGCACCGCAAGCTCCACCTCGGCCGGGGTGGCTCTCGGCACCCGCGCCAGCAGGCTCTGATCCGCCGGGTTGGTTACCTCGATCCACTGCTCGCTCGCGGAAGGGTACGCCTCGCCGCCAATATAAAGCGGCAGATCCCCGTACTGGGTATGGTGTTGGCTCATGCCGCACTCTCCTTGGCTGTCCGGTGGCTGGCACTGTGCCAGAGCCCCTCAGGCAGGCCGGCAGACCGGATGCACTCGCTGATCATCTTGCTCACTCCTTGCGTTTGCCCGCTCGGGGCTATGCCCCTTGCAGTCGGCACTCAACGAATTTACCTTAGACTAACAACTCATTTACGTTTACGCTAACGTAAACTTAAATCACGAATGGACTGACCAGTTTCCCTCCGTTTCGAGAGCGCGAGACAGGTGAGCACCAGAGACCAAGGAGAGCAAGGATGCATGCCCTGATGGATGAAACCCTCCGCGCCCTGACCGAGCAGGTCGAGGCCTTCTGCCAGAAAATGATCGCCCCGCGCGCCGCCGAGATTGACCATAGCAACACCTTCCCTCGCGACCTCTGGCCCCTGATGGGTGAGCTCGGGCTGCACGGCATCACTGTGGCGGAAGAGTATGAGGGGGTGGATCTGGGTTATCTCGCCCATGTGCTGGTGATGGAGCAGGTGAGCCGTGCCAGCGCCTCGGTCGGCCTCTCCTACGGCGCCCACTCCAACCTCTGCATCAACCAGATCCACCGCCACGGCACCCCTGATCAGAAGGCCCGCTACCTGCCCGATCTGGTCAGTGGCAAGCACGTGGGGGCGCTCGCCATGAGCGAGCCGGGGGCCGGCTCCGACGTGGTCAGCATGCGGCTCACCGCGGTGCGCGAGAATGATCACTATGTGCTGAACGGCAACAAGATGTGGATCACCAACGGCCCGGATGCGGACACCTTCGTCATCTATACCAAGACGGATGCCAATGCCGGGGCCAAGGGGATCTCCGCCTTTATCGTCGAAGCGGGCACCCCGGGGTTCACCACGGCCCAGAAGCTCGACAAGCTCGGCATGCGCGGCTCCAGCACCTGCGAGCTGGTGTTCGACAACTGCCCCGTACCGGCAGAGAACCTGCTAGGCACCCTGCACGGCGGGGCCCGGGTACTGATGAGCGGGCTGGATTACGAGCGGGTGGTGCTGGCCGCCGGCCCCCTTGGCATCATGCAGGCCTGCATGGACGTGGTGCTCCCCTATGTGCGCGAACGCAGGCAGTTCGGCCAGGCCATCGGCGACTTCCAGCTGGTGCAGGGCAAGCTCGCCGACATGTATACCCGGCTCGCCAGCAGTCGCGCCCTGGTCTATTCGGTGGCGAGCGATTGCGATCTGGGCCATACCAGCCGCAAGGATTGCGCCGCCGCCATCCTCTTTGCCGCCGAGAATGCCACCCAGATGGCGCTGGATGCCATCCAACTGCTCGGCGGCAACGGCTATATCAACGAATACCCCACCGGCCGCCTGCTGCGGGACGCCAAGCTGTACGAGATTGGCGCCGGCACCTCGGAGATCCGCCGCTGGCTTATCGGCCGCGAGCTGATGGGAGATAACGCATGATGCTTCTCCCTTTGTCACCTGCCATCGGCAACAACAACCAGATGGGAGAGAACCCATGAGCCAGATCCACTCCCGCCTGGATACCACGAGCGCCGACTTTGCCGCCAATCGGGAGGCCATGCAGGCCCTGGTGGCCGATCTCAACGCCCGCCTCGCCGAGATAGCCCAGGGCGGCGGCGCGGCCAACAACGCCCGCCATCAGGGCCGTGGCAAGCTGCTGCCCCGCGAGCGCATCAATCAGTTGCTGGACCCGGGCTCCCCCTTCCTCGAGCTCTCGGCCCTTGCTGCCTGGCAGGTCTATGAGGAACCCGTGCCCGCCGCCAGCATCATCACAGGGCTCGGCCAGATTGCGGGCCGGCTCTGCCTGCTGGTGGTGAACGACGCCACCGTCAAGGGGGGCACCTACTACCCGCTCACGGTGAAAAAGCACCTGCGGGCCCAGGCCATCGCCGAGCGGCTGCGCCTCCCCTGCCTCTATCTGGTGGATTCCGGCGGTGCCTTCCTCCCCATGCAGGACGAGGTGTTCCCCGACAGGGAGCACTTTGGCCGCATCTTCTACAACCAGGCCCGCATGTCGGCCCAGAACATACCCCAGCTCGCCGTGGTGATGGGACTCTGCACCGCAGGGGGCGCCTATGTGCCCGCCATGGCGGATGAGTCCATCATGGTCAGGGAACAGGCCACCATCTTCCTGGCGGGCCCGCCCCTGGTCAAAGCCGCCACCGGCGAGGAGATCAGCGCCGAGGCCCTGGGGGGCGCCCTGGTGCACTGCGCCCACTCCGGGGTGGCCGACCACCTGGCCGAAGACGATGCCCATGCCCTGGCCATAGCCCGCACTCTGGTTGGCAATCTTGGGGATCCCACCTCGCAATCGAGAGATTTTCCGGTGTTGGGCTTCGCAAGCTCAGCACCAAGCTACGATGAGCCCCTCTACCCCATAGAGGAGCTCTACGGCCTGGTGGGCACCAGCCTCAAGCGCCCCTATGACGCCCGGGAGCTCATCGCCCGCCTGGTGGATGGCTCCGTGTTCGACGAGTTCAAGGCACTATTTGGCACCACGCTCGTCACCGGGTTCTCCCGCATCCAGGGCATGCCGGTGGGGATACTCGCCAACAACGGCGTGCTCCACAGCGACAGCGCCCAGAAAGGCGCCCACTTTATCCAGCTCTGCAACAGGCGCGCCATTCCCCTGCTGTTTTTGCAAAACATCACCGGCTTTATGGTGGGAAGCCAAGCCGAGCGGGAGGGGATCGCCAAGCACGGCGCCAAGCTGGTCACCGCCGTCGCCTGCAGCAGGGTGCCCAAAATAACCCTGCTCGTCGGGGGCAGCTTTGGCGCCGGCAACTACGGCATGTGCGGCCGCGCCTATGAGCCCGATTTTCTGTTCAGCTGGCCCAACAGTCGCATCTCCGTCATGGGGGGCGAGCAAGCTGCCAACGTGCTGGTGCAGGTGCGCCGGGACAAGCTGGCGGCCGACGGCAAGACCCTGGGGGAGCAGGAGGCGGACGCCATCCGCGCCCCCGTCATCGCGCAATATGAACGCCAGGGGCACCCCTATTACGCCAGCGCAAGGCTCTGGGATGACGGCGTCATCGATCCCGCCCAGAGCCGCACCGTGCTGGCCCTGGCGCTGGCCGCCTGCCAAGGGGCCAAGCCCGGGCCCGAGCAATACGGCATCTTCAGGATGTAAGGAGTTCGACATGTCCGATCCACTGTGCAATGACCCCCTGGCTGGCTGTCGGCTTGAGCGCCACGGTCCGCTGGTTGAGCTGGTGCTGGCGCGCCCCGCCCGCCACAACGCCCTCGATGCCGATCTGATGCAGGAGCTGCTCGATTGCCTGGATGATCTGGCCCATCGCCACGGCCAGCCACTGGCCGAACGCCCCCATGTCCTGCTGCTGCGGGCAGAGGGCAGGCATTTTTGCGCCGGTGCCGATCTCAACTGGATGCGCAACCAGCTCAATGGCGACTTCGATCCCAGCTCGTTTGAAAAGAACCGGGAGGATGCACGGGTGCTGGCCAGGCTGATGCAAGCCCTGGATGAGCTGCCCTTCCCCACCGTGGCCCTGGTGCAGGGGGCGGCCTATGGCGGAGCGCTCGGCCTGCTCTGTGCCTGTGACATAGTGCTGGCCAGCGACGACGCTCGCTTCTGCCTCTCAGAAGTGAGTCTGGGGCTGGTGCCTGCGGTGATCAGCCCCTATGTGGTGCGCGCCATGGGGATGCGCCAGGCCCGCCGCTACATGCTGAGCGCCGAGCCCTTCGATGCCATCACCGCCTGCCGCCTCAACGTGGCGCACCGGCTCTGTGCGCCGGAGAAGCTGCTCTCTGAGGGGAGGGCTTTAGGCATGCGTCTGTGCCGCAACGGCCCCCAGGCGATGAAGGAGACCAAGCGGCTGCTGGCCGCCATCGAGCACCAGCCCGGCCATCAACACGAAGAGATAACCGTCGAGACCATAGCCCGGGTGCGGGTCGGACTCGAAGCCCAGGAGGGGATGCAGGCCTTCTTCGACAAGCGCCCCCCCAGCTGGCGCCCCCGTTTCAAGGATGAGACATGACTCAATACCGGCCCATCAAGCGCCCTCTTGTCGCCAACCACGGCGAGGATAACCGGGGGGAGGATCAACGCCTTGCCCCCCTCGATCTCTTCATGAACGAGTGTGCCTTTATGAATAACGAGGAGCAGACATGACAGATCAGGCTCCCATCAAGCGCCTGCTGATCGCCAATAGAGGCGAGATAGCCGTGCGCATCATCCAGACCGCCCGCCGCCTCGGCATTCACACCATAGCCCTCTACTCGGACGCCGACGCCCGCGCCATGCATGTGCGGGAAGCGGACGAGGCCTGGCACCTGGGGCCTGCCCCCGCGCGGGAGAGCTACCTCGATGCCGCCAAGGTGCTGAAGATTGCCCGCGAGGCCGGGGCCGATGCCGTGCACCCCGGCTACGGTTTTCTGTCGGAGAACAGCGACTTTGCCAGCGCCTGTGCACAACAGGGGCTGCGCTTTATCGGCCCAAGCGGCGCCGCCATCCTCGCCATGGGGGACAAATCCGGCGCCAAGGCGTTGATGCAGGCGGCCGGCGTTCCCGTGCTGCCCGGCTATCACGGCGCGGATCAGACGCCGGCCCTGTTGCGTGATCAGGCGCACCAGGTCGGCTTCCCCCTCCTTATCAAGGCCGCCAGCGGCGGCGGCGGCAAGGGAATGCGCCGGGTCGAGCAGATAGACGAGTTTGACGCCGCCCTGGCGGCGGTGAAACGGGAAGCCCTGGCCGCTTTCGGGGATGACAACGTGCTGCTCGAGCGCTATCTCGCCCGCGCCCGTCACGTGGAGGTGCAGGTCTTCGCCGATACCCTCGGTAACGCCATCTACCTGGGGGACAGGGACTGCTCCTTGCAGCGCCGCCACCAGAAGGTGATCGAAGAGGCCCCCGCCCCCAACATAGCCCCGGCGCTTCGCCACGCCATGGGCGAGGCCGCCGTGGCCGCCGCCAGGGCCATCGACTATGTGGGGGCCGGCACCATCGAATTTCTGCTGTGCGGGGAGGCGTTCTTCTTCATGGAGATGAACACCCGGCTGCAGGTGGAGCACCCTGTCACCGAGACCGTCACCGGCCAGGATCTGGTTGCCTGGCAGCTGGCGGTCGCCGAGGGCAAGCCCCTGCCGCTCACCCAGGAGGAAGTGGTGCTGCGCGGCCATGCCGTGGAGGCGCGCCTCTATGCCGAGGACGTAGGCGCAGGCTTCTTGCCCGCCAGCGGCCCCATCCATTGGCTGCGCTGGCCACAGGGGGTGCGCATCGACACCGGGGTCGCAGCCGGCGATGAGGTGAGCCCCTATTACGATCCCATGATCGCCAAGCTGGTCGCCCACGGCCAGAGCCGCGCCGAGGCCTTTGCCAGGCTGGCCGATGCCCTGGCGGCCCTGAGTCTCGGCCCCCTGGTGCACAACGGCCCACTGCTGCTGCGCCTGTGTGAGGAGCCGGACGTGCTGGCCATGGCACACCACACCCAGTGGCCCATTCCCACCGAACCCTTGGGCACCCCGGACCTCGCCTGGCCGCTGGCCACCCTCTGGCTCACCAGTCGCACCGGCCCCTCTCCCTGGCAGCAGGCCCCCGGTTTTCGGCTGGGCGAGAGCAGCAGCCTGACGGCGGCGGTGCGGATCGGCAAGGAGGCCCGAGTGCTGACCCTGGCCGAGCGCGCCGGTCGGCTCACCTGGCAGGGGGAAACCTACCCCTACGAGCTGGGCACTGATCATATCCGCCTGCAGCGGGCGGGCCGCTGGGTGCGCTGCCCCGTCACCCCGGCGGCAGAGGCCGCCTTAGTGCTGCAACTGGATGGCAGGCGCATTCCCTTCGCCGCCGATGATCAACGCCATAGGCCACACCATGATCACGAAACGGCCCAGGGCGCCCTGGCCCCCATGCACGGCATTGTGGTGGCGCTGCTGGTCGAGGTCGGGCAATCCGTCAGCAAGGGGCAACCCCTGCTGGTGCTGGAGGCGATGAAGATGGAGCACGTCTTGAAAGCAGACAAGGAGGGGGTGATCACCGCCCTCTGCTGCCGCCAGGGGGAGCAGGTGAGTCAGGGCGCCGTCCTGGTGCACTTTGCCGACCCGAGCGCAGAGAAGGCTCAGGGAGGTGCGGCATGAGCAAGGATCATGGCATGCCCGTCGACAGGGTCAGTCTGGTGGAGGTGGGACCGCGGGATGGGCTGCAGAACGAACCCCGCCTGTTGTCGCTGGCGCAGCGGCTTCTGCTTATCAACCGCCTCGCCGAGAGCGGCCTGCAACGGATCGAGGTGGGGGCCTTCGTCTCCCCGAAGCGAGTGCCGCAGATGGCGGACTCCGCCGAACTTTTTGAGGCCCTGCCCCGCAAGGGAGCGACCCGTTATGGCGCCCTGGTGCCCAATTTGCAGGGTCTGCAGGCCGCGATCCAGGCCAGGGTCGACGAGATTGGCCTCTTCACCGCCTGCTCAGACGGCTTCACCCGCGCCAACATCGGCATCGGCGTCGAAGAGTCACTGATCCGCTTCGCCCCGCTGGTGGCGGAAGCGCGCTGCCTCGGCATCAAGGTGCGAGGATACCTTTCCACCGTCATCGCCTGCCCCTATGACGGTCCGACCCGCCCGAAACGGGTCGCCGCCCTGGCCGAGCGGCTGCTGGATCTCGGCTGTCACGAGATCTCCCTGGGTGACACCATAGGAGTCGGCACCCCGGGCACTGTGGCGCCCATGCTGGATGCTGTGCTGCACGAAGTCCCGGCCGGCCGGCTCGCGGTGCATTTTCACGATACCTATGGCCAGGGGCTCGCCAACCTGCTGCCGGCGCTCGAGCGCGGCATCCGCACCATAGACTGCTCTGTGGCCGGGCTCGGTGGCTGCCCCTATGCCCCAGGCGCCTCCGGCAACGTCGCCTCGGAGGAGGTGGTTTACCTGCTGCACGGCCTTGGCATGAGCACAGGAGTGAACCTCGACAAGCTGGCCGCCACCGGCCAGTGGGTGAGCGAGCAGCTCGGCCGCCCCAACGGCTCCCGGGTCGGGCAGGCGCTCCATGCCAGGGCCAGACAGCAGCAGCCAGGACTCGATGAGATAGCACAAGGAGAGTGCCATGCCCCCTGAAAGCGCACCCGCCAGAGAAAAGAGCGGCAGCATGTCGTCATGTCAGGAGGTTGACCCATGCAGGATCAGGCCATGAGAGCCGGCAGTTTCTGCGGCAAGGAGCGAACCTACAGCATCTCCGAGCTGGCTCAGGAGTTCGACATCACCCCGCGCACCATCCGCTACTACGAGGACGAGGGGCTGATCACCCCCGCCCGGGAGGGGCAGACCCGCATCTACAGCCACAAGGACAGGATCCGCCTGAAATTGACCCTGCGTGGCAAGCGGCTCGGCTTCAGCCTGGCGGAGATCCGCGAGCTGTTCGACATGTATGACACCGACCGCTCGAGCCGGATGCAGTTGCACTCCATGATCCAGCTCATAGAGGCGCGGCGCCACTCCCTGCGCCAGCAGCTCGAAGATATCCAGATGGTGATGGCCGAGCTGGATGCCGCCGAGCAGCGCTGCATCCATTCCCTGAGCGGCTTGAAGACAGACGCGGATTGACGGGTTCTGGGGGCCGCTCGCCCCGAAGTATGTCATGGCACAGATGGGGCCAGGGTACCGGCTGGCGAGCCTCGCCCTGGCAGGGGTCGCCTGCCCGGCTCCCTAAGCACCGCTGACCTGCCCGCAGCCCATCCAGGCGGGTGTGAAAGGCTGCCGACGGCTCAATCTCCCACCCATCCCGAACAAAGAGGCAGGGCCCCACTCTGGCGCGGGAGGCCGAGCCTTGCTCAATAATTCGGCTAACCCGGACAGAGCAAGGCGCAGCCCGAGAGCCAGACCATGATCGAACGGCGATTAATTGCTACCATGTGCGCATCAAATGGAGACCATCATGCTCAAGCCTCTGCCCGCTCGCCTGTTGCGTTACGCCCTCTATCTCTGCGCCGGTCTGCTCATCTGCGTCTCCATCTTGCTCTGGCAGGCCCCCAACCTCATCCAGCGCCACCTGCCGGGCTGGCTCGCCACCCATTATGGTCTGCAGCTCACCCTGGGGAAGATAGAGGTCGGGCTGCGCTCCCCCTCCCTCACCCTGGGGCCCAGCGCCCTGCTCGATGAGCAGCAACACCCCCTGGTGTCGTTCGACGGGTTGCGGCTCATACCCAGACTAAAGGAGAGCTGGCGCCAGAGGGCCCTGGTGCTGGAGGAGCTGACCCTGACCGCACCCAAAGTGGATCTGGTGCGCCTGGCGGACAACAAGGGAGAGGTTCGTTTCAACCTGACCGAGGCGCTCACCCCTTTGCTCGACTCCCTGCAGACCAAGGAGCCGGCGGCATCGACCACCGAGCCCGTCGTGGTGAGCATCGGCAAGCTGGCCCTGGTCCAGGGGCAATTCCACTACCGGGATAGCCGCAAGCAGCACAGCCCGGGCTGGGTACCTCCCCTGACGCTGGGCAAGATCGCCCTGCAACTGCCCGATTTTTCCAGCACGCCGACGGCCCTCAACCCCTATCGGCTGAGTGCGACCCTCAATGAGAAGAGCCCCCTCAAGGCCGACGGTGAGTTCAACATCATGACGGGGGCCGGCAAAGGGCAGCTCAGCCTCGGCAAGCTGGCCCTCGCCCCCTTGGCCCCGCTCTGGGCCCCCTATGTCAAGGCCACACTGGCCAAGGGAGAGGCCAGCGCCGAGCTGGCGTACCGGCTCACGTCAGGCAAGCAGGGGCTGGCATGGCAGATCTCCAAAGGCAGGCTGACCCTGGCCAACTGGCAGCTCAAGAGAAACAAGGGAAGCGAATTCGCCCGCTTCAACCAGCTGGCCCTGACCGGGATCCGGGTCGATGGCAACAAGCAGTCCCTCGAGGTTGGGGCCCTCACCCTCAAGGCACCCGCCGTCACCGCCGTGCTCGATGAGAAGCAGCAACTGGACCTGGCCGCGCTGCTGATCTCGCCGCCCAGCACCAAAGCGGCGGTCAAACAGCAGAAAGCGAGCAAGCCCTGGCGCTGGCAGCTCAAGCAGGCCCGCATCAGCCAGGGGGCGCTCAAGCTAACCGAGTCCAGCAGCGGCAAGCCCCTGCTGCGGGATCTCTCGGGGTTGGAGCTCACCCTGGGGCCCCTCGGCAGCCAACCCGGCCAGAGCAGCCCTCTCACCCTGAAGGGCACCCTGCATCCCCAGGCGACTGTGGCCTTTGATGGCACCCTGGATCTCAGCCCCTTCGCTCTGAACGGCACCCTCAAGCAACAGGGCTTGCCGCTCACCCTGGCCCAGCCCTATCTGCAGGATCTGCTGCGCATCAGCGTGCGGGACGGCCAGCTTGCCAGCCACACCAAACTGGCCCTGACCACGAATGACAAGGGGGCCCTCAGCAAGCTGGACGTCAGCGGCGGGCTCGACATCGAGGGGCTCGACGTGCTGGATCGGGCCGACAACCAGCGGCTGCTGCAGATAGACAAGCTGCAACTGAGCGGCCTGCACTATGACGGCATCAGCCAGCAGCTGAAGATAGCCGACATACTGCTGAGCAAACCCTTCGCCCGCATCGAGATAAGCGAAACTGGGGTCACCAACGTCCAGCAGTTGTTGCTGCCGCAACCGGCCAGCAAGCAGAGCGCGCCCGCACCCCACATTCTCATCGACCAGGTCCGCACCACCCAGGGCAACCTGCGCTTTGCCGATCGCAGCCTGAGCCCGGAATTCGTGGTGGACATCGCCTCCCTCGCGGGCCAGAGCCGCCACATCACCAATGTCCCGGGGCAGCGCTCCGAGCTCGACTTCAACGGCAAGGTGGACAGATACGCCCCCGTCACCATAAGGGGCGGCGCCAACCTGCTGATCGACGATCCCGTGCTCGACGTCGCCGTGGCCTTCAACAATCTGGAGCTCACCACCTTCACCCCCTACTCCAGCACCTATGCCGGCTACGCCATCGACAAGGGGCAGCTCTCCATGAAGCTCAACTACAAGCTGCAGGGCAACCGGCTGGAGGGGGACAACGACATCACCATCAAGAAGCTGCAGCTCGGCGAGAAGGTGAAGAGCGAGCAGGCCAAGGATCTGCCTCTGGGTCTTGCCATCGCCCTGCTGAGCGATGCCAGCGGCGTCATCAAGATGAACCTCAAGGTGAAGGGCAACCTGGATCAGCCGGATTTCAGCCTGGGCAACATCTTCTGGGACGTGCTCGGCAACACCCTCGGCAAGGCCATCACCTCCCCCTTCTCCCTGCTGGCCTCCCTGACCGGCGGCACCAAGGATCTCGATGAGCTCCCCTTCCTGCCAGGCGATCCCACCCTCACCCCGACCCAGCAGAGCAAGCTGACCACCCTGGCCCAGGCACTGAAAGACAGACCCAGGCTCAGCATGAACATCCGCGGCAAGGTCAACTTCAACCAGGAGCGCCCCCTATTGCAGCGCCAGAAGCTGGAGCGGGTGCTGGCCAAGATCACCGGCAGCCCGGTGGATCTCGCCCTGCTGGAGCAGGACCCCGCCCTGCAGAGTGCCCTGGCCGAGGCCTATGAGGCCAAGTTCAGCGAAAACCTCGGCACCCTGGCCGATCGCCTGACGCTCCCGGCGCAGAGCCCGGCTCTGCGCGCCCAGGCAGTGATCCTGTTGCGGGACCAGCAGCTGATCACCGCCAAGTCCCTGCGCAACCTCGCCATGCGCCGAGCCCAGAACACCAAGGAGTATCTGGTGGATACCCAGGGCATCACACCGGATCGCCTGTTTGTGCTCGACAGCCAGGTCAAGGAGACCGACAAGGAAGCCAAGGTGGTCCTCACCCTGGATAATTGAGCCGCTGTGATGGCCCGGCGAAGGGGGATCTTCCCCCTTCTGGCTCGCCCTCTCTGATCACCGCTTAGCTCTTATCTTTACCATCCACTCGCCCTTAGCCTTGCGCCATTCCTCCCCAGTGAAGAGGCTGACAAGCCGGCACCTGTCCACCCCATGGGAAGATGGGCAAACCCTGCGCGCCACACCGGCCTCCTCCCTGGCGGTGGGCAGACCGCCTCTGTGTGCCCGCGCCCTCCCCTCAAGCTGATGGGCGAGAAATACGAGGACCTTCCTTCTTGTCCCGCGCCTCCTGAAGGAGATTTGTCGGCTTCGCTGGCCGGATCCCTGTGTCGGGACCAGCAGCGCCACACTCTCCTCTATCCAGCCTCTGTCCGGTCCCAAGTACGCCCCTGCCTGGCGTAGGGACCAGTAACGCAACTCCGGCCTCAACCCTGCCCCAGGGACGTATTTCCTGCGAAACAGGGCGCTGGCAACACCATGCAGCGGAAGGTTCGGGGTCATCAAAGGGAGTTGAACAACGCTTGTCTGATGGCATATGAGATGAATTTTCCACCCGGGCGTCACTTGCTCAAGCTCTCGGCGGAGCCCGCAACCCTGTCATAGCAGCAGAGGTGTATTTTGTTGCCCGCTTTCATTTCGGGAGCCAAGCATACAAAAAAGCAACATTGAAAACGTTATCCATTCACCTGTCGTCTACCTGAATGGCACGAATGGTTGGTCACTTAAAATTTCGTGTCATTTTTTTACCATTTAGCCCCCTTCCCCCCTTGCTCGGGACCAAGAGCCTGCCTAAAATCGCGCGTCTTTTATCAACCCCCACCTCTATTTTTGGAGAACGCCACGTGAGCGAAAAATTGGCCAACCCTGCCCCTCTGGGTCTGATGGGTTTCGGTATGACCACCATTCTGCTGAACATCCATAACGCAGGTTTCTTCCCCATCAGCGCCATGATCCTGGCCATGGGCCTGTGCTATGGCGGTCTGGCCCAGATCATCGCCGGTATCATGGAGTTCAAGCGTGGCAACACCTTCGGTGTCACCGCCTTCATCTCCTACGGCACCTTCTGGTGGAGCCTGGTGTTCCTGCTGGTGATGCCGACCATGGGTCTGGCCGAAGCCACTCCCCACGCCTACATGGGCTGGTACCTGCTGATGTGGGGCATGTTCACCCTCTTCATGCTGGTTGGCACCGTCAACTTCCCGCGCGTGAAGCAGTTCGTGTTCGCCTCCCTGACTGTGCTGTTCTTCCTGCTGGCCGCCCGTGATTTCACCGGCAGCACCCTGATCGGCACCATCGCCGGTTTCGAAGGCATCATCTGCGGCGCCAGCGCCATCTACCTGGCCATGGCCACAGTGATCAACGAGCAGTTCGGCCGCACTGTGCTGCCGATTGGCGATCACAAGAAAGCCGCCGCAGTCCAGCTCAAGGCTGCCGCATAATCTGCCGCGCCCTGGCGCTCGCGCCCATGCAAAAGGCACCCTCGGGTGCCTTTTGTTTTTCTGTCGCCGGGACGCCGGTCAGCTGTGCTGCTCGGCATCTCCCGCCAGCAACCGGGTGGCCGGGAAGCGGGCGGCAGGCTGCTGACCATAGAAGCGGGCGAGCTGTTCGTAGACGGCGGGATAGACGGCCCGCAGGCGCAGGGGCTCGGTGAAGAAGCTCTCGCTGCACACCGCGAAAAACTCGGCGGGGTGGGTGGCGGCATAGGGATCTATCTGCGTCACCTCTCCCCTGGCCAGTTCTGCATTCATCTCATCGAACGCGCTCTGCAGCGCCTGGGTCCATTGCCGCTGATCCATGCCGCTCGGGAGCGGCGGCCCCCCGTCGGCATCCCCCCCCAGCATGTCGAGCTTGTGCGCCAGCTCGTGGATCACCAGGTTGAAGCCATCCCAGTCCCCATCCTGCTGCAGTTCGCTCCAGGCCAGCACCAGGGGCCCCTGAGGCCAGGATTCGCCGGCGTTCTCCTCCTCCCACTCGCTCACCAGCCCGAACTCGTCCTGCACCTCCTGGCGGCGGGTAACGGGCTCGGGGATGATGATCACCTCGTGAAAGCCGCGATACCACTCCAGCCCCAGATGCAAGATGGGCAGCACCGCCTGCAGGGCCAGCACTCCCTGCTGACGGGGGCTGAGCTCGACCCCGAGCTGGGTCAGCGTCTTGCGGGAGAGGAAGTGGCGGGCCAGTTCAATCAGCTGCTGCTCTTCATCCTGGGAGAAGCCCTGCAAGATGGGCACGGCCGCCAGGGCCTGCTGCCACTCCAGCGCCTGCGGGGCATGACGCTCCCCGGGGGATGCAAGACCGAATACCGCTTTCAACCTGGACCAGAACACAGGGACTCCTCATGCCACATCAGAATAATTTCACGAACCGTTTCGGTCGCTCGCCATACCCTTGCGCCTGGTAGAAGCGGTGAGCCCCCTCGCGCTTTAGGCTGCTGGAGAGCTCCAGCTGGCTGCAACCCGAGGCCAGCGCCCGCGCCTCGACCTCCGCCAGCAGCTGGGCGCCAATGCCGCCGCTCCTTGCACCTTCATCGATAACCAGCGCCGAGATCAGGCCCCAGGCTGGTGCAAGGTGCATGGGTTGCAGCCGATGCCAGATCAGCACCCCTACCATGTTTCCATGGCGCTCTGCCACCAGCACCTCCCGAGCGGGATCCGGCTCGGCCAGCCGTCCGTCCACCTCCTCGCCCGGGGTGGGATAACCCAGCTGTGTGAACAGCGCCGACAACAGGGCGCCATCCCCCCGCTCGGCGAGACGAATGGTGCAGTTATCTTCTCTCATTGTCACTCCTGGCCTCCTATTTGCACTGTGCCCAGCGGGCCCCTGGATCTGGAAAAGATGCACCTGATGGGTAAGTTCCGAATCTTGTCCAGTTCCACGCACCATTTGTTAATGTCAATTCACAAATTAACAAAGTGACAACACTTTTCACTAGGAAGGGCCGATACAAACCGATATGTTAAATCCCGCGGACTAACCAGTCGAAAGTCCCGCACAATACTGAGTGGCCCCCTTGGTCACCGCATATTTCAATGTTAAGGGAGCGAGGCATATAGACCTCGCCAAGACAGCGCAACAAAGGAGTTGTTGTACATGAATGAGATCGTCAATGCCATCAATGGCGTGATTTGGAGCCCAGCGCTCATCTATCTGTGCCTGGGGGTGGGCCTCTACTTCTCCCTGCGCAGCCGTTTCCTGCAACTGCGCCACATGAAAGAGATGGTGCGCCTGATGTTCCAGGGCAAGGGCAACGATGCCGGTGTCTCCTCCTTCCAGGCACTCTCCATGACCCTGGCCGGTCGGGTCGGTACCGGCAACATCGCCGGCGTCGCCACCGCCATCACCTTCGGGGGCCCGGGCGCCCTGTTCTGGATGTGGATGGTCGCCTTCCTCGGCGCCAGCTCCGCCTTCGTGGAGTCCACCCTGGGTCAGGTCTACAAGGAGAAGATCAACGGTGAATACCGCGGCGGCCCGGCCTTCTACATCGAGAAAGGGCTCGGCATGAAGTGGTACGCCTGGACCTTCGCCATCGCCACCATCTTCGCCTGCGGCGTGTTGCTGCCTGGGGTGCAAGCGAACTCCATCGGCTCCAGCCTGCAGACCGCCTTTGACATCGACCCGAACGTCACCGCCGCCGGTCTGGCGCTGCTGCTCGGCTTCATCATCTTCGGTGGCGTCAAGCGCATCGCCAACTTCGCCAGTACTGTGGTGCCCTTCATGGCGCTGGGCTACATCATCGTCGCCTGCGTCATCATCGCCCTCAACATCGGCCAGCTGCCTGGTGTGATCCTGCTGATCTGGAAGAGCGCCTTCGGGATGGAAGCCGGCTTCGGGGCCATTCTGGGTCTGGCCATCATGTGGGGCGTCAAACGCGGCGTCTACTCCAACGAAGCGGCTCAGGGCACAGGCCCCCACGCCTCCTCCGCCGCCGCAGTGAGCCACCCGGCCAAGCAGGGCCTGGTGCAGGCGTTCTCCGTCTACATCGACACCCTGTTCGTCTGCTCCGCCACCGGCTTTATGCTGCTCATCACCGGCCTCTACAACGTGCAGGGACCGGACGGCGCCGCCATCTACACCGGCATCGCCGGCATCGCGGCAGGCCCCGGCTATGTGCAGACCGCCATGGAGAGCATGATGCCCGGCTTTGGCAACTACTTCGTCGCCATCGCCCTGTTCTTCTTCGCGTTCACCACCATAGTGGCCTACTACTACATAGCCGAAACCAACATCGCCTTTATCAACCGCAAGATTAACCGTCCCTGGCTCACCTTCCTGCTGAAGATTGCGCTGATGGCTGCCACCGTCTATGGCACCGTCAAGACCGCCGATCTGGCCTGGGGTCTGGGTGACATCGGGGTCGGCCTGATGGCCTGGCTCAACATCGGTGCCATATTGATGCTGCAAAAACCCGCCTTCGCCTGCCTCAAGGATTACGAGGCACAGCTGGCACAGGGGGTTGATCCCGTGTTCCACCCGGAGAAACTCGGCATCAAGAACGCGGATTACTGGATTGACAACCGCGCCGAGGTCAACCTGATGCGCGAACAAACCGGCCACCCCTTCGAGGCGGACCCGGATACCGTCAAATAATCAGACGGCACAATGCAAAATGGCAGCTTAGGCTGCCATTTTTATTTGTGCTCTCTTGAGAGTGAGCGCCGGTTCAGAGCGCGTTGCGGCGGGGTCCGAACGGCAGGCGCCAGCGCAACAGGCTGTTGAGGGTCGCCCGCCACTGATTGGGGCGCCCCAGGATCTGCTTTTGCAACCGGGTCTCCTCCTTCAGCATCACCTCATCGCTGCGGGCCCAGGCCTGATGGTAGAGCTGCTTGATCCCCGCCAGCGCATCCGGCGACTTGGTGATCAGTGTCCTGGCGAACTCCCGCGCAGCGTCGAGGGGATCCTCGCAGACCCGGCTCACCAGCCCGAGCGCCCTGGCCTCCTGGGCATCCAGCTCGCGGCCACTCATGGCCAGCTCCATGGCGGTGTCCACCCCCATCAGATTGCGCAGGGTGACGCTGCCACTCATGTCGGGGATGATGCCCCACTTGATCTCCATCACCGAGAAGCGGCAATCCGGGGTGCTGAAACGAAAATCGGCCCCGAGCGCTATCTGCAGGCCGCCGCCGAAACAGACCCCCTGGGTCACGGCGATCACCGGCACCGGCAACTGGTGCCAACCATAGGCGACCCGCTGGGCCAGGTTGGTCGCCTCATCCGCCTCGCGTCTCAATATGTCCAGGGCCGCCACCGGCTGCCTCAGCATGGATTTCACATCCAGCCCGGCGCAGAACGCCCGCCCCTCGCCGTGCAGGATCACAGCCCGCAGCCCCTTGTGGCGCGCAAGCTGGTTCAGCGTCTCGTCGATGGCGCCGAACATGGCCCTGTCCAGCGCATTGAGCTTGTCCCCCCGGGTCAGCATCACCTCGGCGATGCCGTCCCGGATCTCGCACCTGATCCTTGGCTTGTCCATTTCCTTCCTCTTCCTTGTGCCGACACTGGTCATACCACAACGTTACCAGAGTGTTATCGGCAGGTACAGGGAGGCCAGCCCGGCTCTGCGACTAAAGTCGGCTGGCCCCGCCCTGGCCCCTTTGCCAGACTGGCCCCATGCCCACAGGCCGAGAGTTTTCATGTCACTTCTGTTCGATTTTGCCCGCCCGCCCTTTGACTGCCTGGGCGAGGCGGCCCGTGAACGGCTCGGCCAGCGCCTCAGCATCTGCTACTTTCGCGCCGGCCAGACGGTGCAACAGCCCGGGGATGAGCCCGCCGGCCTCTACCTCGTCATCAAGGGCGCGGTGGAAGAGTCGGGGCCCCATCAGCCCTTCGGCGACTATGGCGTGGGGGACATGTTCGATGTGCGCGCCCAGTTCGACGGCCGCTGCCGCCATCGTTTCAACGCCCTGGAGGACACTCTCTGCCAGCTGATCCCCCGCGACACCTTCCAGGGGTTGTGCGACGCGCACCCCACCTTCGCACACTATTTCACCGCCACCCTGGCCGAGCGTCAGCGAGAGCAGGAGCGCCGCGGCCAGCTCGGGCAACAGAACCTGGCGGAATTCATCCTGACCCGCATCGACCCCAACCACCTGCAGCCGCCCCTGCAGCTGGAGAGCCAGACCAGTCTGCTTGCCGCCAGCGAAGCCATGGCCAGCCGGGGCACAGATTGCCTGCTCTATCCCGCCGCTGACGGCAGCCTGAGCCTCGCCACCCGCAAGACCCTGCTCCATGCCCTGACCCTCAAGGGGCTGCCCTTGACGGCGCCGCTGGCGGTGCTGACCCCGGCGCCGCTGATCGGTCTGGCGCAAGGCAGCTATCTGTTCGACGCCCTGCTGCTGATGACCCGCCACCGGATCAAGCGGCTGGTCATCTGGCAGGGGCAGGAGGTGGCGGGGATACTGCACCTGACCCAGGTGCTGGGACTCTTCTCCGCCCACTCCCATGTACTGACCCTGCGCATCGCCCGGGCAGACAGCCAGGTGGCCCTGGAGGCGGTAGCCAGGGAGCAGCAGCAACTCATTCGTTCCCTGTTTGCCCAGGGGATCCATACCCTGTTTCTGATGAAGCTCATCGCCACCATCAACGAGCAGTTGATCGCCAAGGCCTTCGCCCTGGTGATCCCCCCCGAGGTGCAGGAGCAGGTGTGCCTGCTGATGCTGGGCTCGGAGGGGCGCGGCGAGCAGATCCAGAAAACCGATCAGGACAACGCCCTGATCCTGCCAGATGGCCTGCATTGGCCAGACCGCCAGGCCGATCTGGCCGCCTTCAGCGCCCTGCTCGCGCGGCTCGGCTATCCCCCCTGCCCGGGGAAGGTGATGGTCAGCAATCCGGAGTGGGTCAAGGGCGCCCGCCAGTGGCGGGATGAGATAGAGCAGGCGTGCGTGCGCGCCAGCGAGGCCGACCTGCTGTGGCTCGCCACCCTGGCCGATGCCCAGGCCATCATGGGGGATCGCCCCCTGCTCGCCCCCCTCGCCCGCCACCTGAGAGAGCGCCTGGCCGACAGGCCGGATCTGCTGGCGGAGATGGCCCGGGCGGCGGTCGCCTTCCACACCCCCCTCACCCTCTTTGGCCGGCTGGAGCAGGCCCCCGAGGGGCTGGATCTCAAGCGTGGCGGCCTCTTCCCCCTGGTGCACGGCCTGCGTGTACTGGCCCTGGAGGCAGGAGTGCTGGAGACCTCGACCCTGGGGCGGATCGACGCCCTGGTGGCCGCGGGGCGCCTCAGCCCCGACTATGGCGCCAACCTGGCGGAAGCCTTCCGGCTCTTCATCCGCTTGCGGCTGCGTAGCCAGCTCAAGGATGGCGACAGCCGGGTACAGGTCGCCGAACTCGCTCACGGGGAGCGGGATCTGCTGCGCCATGCCCTGCATCAGGTGAAGAAGTTCCAGCAGTGGCTCACCTTGCACTTTCGTCTTAGGCAATAGGCATGTGGCACCACTGGCGACGTCGTTGGCTGGGTCGGGGCTTTTGGGACGGGGAGTTTGCCCCGCTCTTTGCGACGCCCCCAAAGGAGGAGTGGGTGGCGCTCGATTTCGAGACCACCAGCCTGGATCCCGCCAAGGCGGACATTGTCTCCATCGGGGCGGTGCGCATCCAGGGCAACCGGGTGTTGACCGGCGAAGCCCTCACCATCAGGGTGCAGCCACCGGCCAGTCTGAGTGCGCAGTCCGTGGTGATCCACGGCCTGCGCCATCAGGATCTGCAACAGGGATTGACGCTGGAAGCCGCGCTGCGCCTGCTGCTGGCCTTCATCGGGCCCCGCGAACTGGTGGGCTACCACATCGCCTATGATCTGCGGATCCTCAATCTGGCCTGCCAGAAACTGTGGGGGCTGACCTTGCCCCAGCGTGGCATAGAGGTGAGCCGGCGCTATCACGACCACCTCTATCGGCGCTATCCCGACGCCGTCATCGACCTGCATCTGGCCGCCATCTGCCAGCACCTGGGGTTGCCGCCCCTGCCCCTTCACGACGCCCTGAGTGACGCCACCGCCGCCGCCCTCATCTTTCTGCGCCTGCATCAGGGCGGCCCCCTGGCTTATCCCAAAGTCTAATTGTTCGAAAATAACATTTGCTTCACATTTTGATTACATGAGCAGCCCCCTGCTCGGTAGGGACACCCTTCAATCACAGCTGACACAACCGTCACGGAGAACTGCAATGGAACAGCAACGTTATCTGAGGATCCAGCAAGATCCCAACTTCCAGGAGCTGGTCAGCAAACGCCAGCGTTTCGCCTGGACCCTCTCCATCCTGATGCTGGGGCTCTACCTGGCGTTCATCCTGCTCATCGCCTTCGCCCCGGGTTGGCTCGGCACCCCGCTCAGCGAAGGCTCCAGCATCACCCGCGGCATCCCGGTTGGCGTGGGCCTCATCGTCTCCTCCTTCGTGCTGACCGGCATCTATGTGTTCCGGGCCAACGGCGAATTTGACGAGCTGAACCAGAAGATCCTCAAGGGAGTGCAATCATGAAAGGCAAGTCTCTGCTGCTGCTCACCGGCCTGGTCTCCACTCCCTTGCTGGCGGCCGATGCGCTGACCGGCGAGGTGCAACGCCAGCCCCTCAACATCTCGGCCATAGTGATGTTCGTGGCCTTCGTGGCCGCCACCCTGTTCATCACCTACTGGGCTTCCAAGCGCAACCGCTCGGCCTCCGACTACTATGCAGCCGGCGGTCGCATCACCGGCTTCCAGAACGGTCTGGCCATCGCCGGTGACTACATGTCCGCCGCCTCCTTCCTCGGCATCTCCGCCCTGGTCTACACCTCGGGCTATGACGGCCTCATCTACTCCATCGGCTTCCTGGTGGGCTGGCCCATCATACTGTTCCTGATAGCGGAAAGGCTGCGCAACCTCGGCAAGTACACCTTCGCCGACGTCGCCTCCTATCGTCTCAAGCAGACCTCGGTACGCAGCCTCTCCGCCAGCGGCTCCCTGGTGGTAGTGGCCCTCTACCTCATCGCCCAGATGGTGGGTGCCGGCAAGCTCATCGAGCTGCTGTTCGGCCTGCAATACCATGTGGCCGTGGTGCTGGTCGGCATACTGATGGTGCTCTACGTGCTGTTCGGCGGCATGCTGGCCACCACCTGGGTCCAGATCATCAAGGCGGTCATGCTGCTCTCCGGCGCCTCCTTCATGGCCATCATGGTGATGAAGTCCGTCAACTTCGACATCGGCGCCCTGTTCAGTGAAGCGGTCAAGGTCCATGCCAATGGCGCCGCCATCATGAGCCCGGGTGGCCTGGTGGCCGATCCCATCTCCGCCATCTCCCTCGGGCTGGCACTGATGTTCGGCACCGCCGGTCTACCCCACATCCTGATGCGTTTCTTCACCGTGAGCGACGCCAAGGAAGCCCGTAAATCGGTGTTCTATGCCACCGGCTTCATCGGCTACTTCTACATCCTGACCTTCATCATTGGCTTCGGTGCCATCCTGCTGGTCAGCACCAACCCGGACTTCAAGGACGCCACCGGCGCCCTGCTGGGAGGCACCAACATGGCGGCCGTCCATCTGGCCGACGCCGTGGGTGGCAGCCTGTTCCTCGGCTTCATCTCCGCCGTGGCCTTCGCCACCATACTCGCCGTGGTTGCCGGGCTGACCCTAGCGGGCGCCTCTGCTGTCTCCCACGACCTCTATGCCTGCGTCATCAAGGAAGGCAAGGCCAACGAAGCCGACGAGCTGCGCGTCTCCAAGATGACTACGTTAGTGCTGGGTGTGGTCGCCATCGGTCTGGGCATACTGTTCGAGAAGCAGAACATCGCCTTCATGGTGGGCCTGGCCTTCTCCATCGCCGCAAGCTGCAACTTCCCGGTGCTCTTCCTGTCCATGTTCTGGTCCCGCCTCACCACCCGCGGCGCCGTCTATGGTGGCTGGCTGGGCCTCATCAGCGCCGTGACCCTGATGATCCTGGGCCCGACCGTGTGGGTGAAGGTGCTGGGCCATGCCCAGGCTATCTTCCCCTACGAGTACCCGGCGCTCTTCTCCATGGGGTTGGCCTTCGTCGGGATCTGGTTCTTCTCGGTCACCGACAAGTCCCAGAACGCCAGCGAGGAACACCAGAAGTTCTTCCCGCAATTCGTCCGCTCCCAGACCGGGCTCGGTGCCTCCGGCGCCTCCGCCCACTAAGCTTGTCTGACCACCCCAAAGCCGGCCCTGTGCCGGCTTTTCTTATTCCGGGCCTCCCCTCTCGCCTCCCCCTTCCCGTCCTCCCGGCAAGTGGCGGCTTTCTCGCCAGCTGACCCCCGGTGCAATGGGCCCCGATCACAGTTCTTGCTAAAACTTTCGGGGGATCTGTGCCATAATGCGCGCCATTTGACAGACAACCTGGGACATCTCCTTTGTTAAGCAGCAACAACATCACCATGCAGTTCGGCGCCAAGCCGCTGTTTGAGAACATCAGCGTCAAGTTTGGCGGCGGCAACCGCTACGGCCTCATAGGCGCAAACGGCTGTGGCAAGTCCACCTTCATGAAGATCCTCGGCGGCGATCTGGAGCCCACTGGCGGTAATGTGAGCCTGGACGTCAACGAGCGCATCGGTAAGTTGCGCCAGGATCAGTTCGCCTACGAAGAGATGCGCGTGCTGGACGTGGTCATGATGGGCCATAGCGAGCTGTGGGCCGCCATCGCCGAGCGCGATGCCATCTATGCCAACCTCGAAGCCACCGACGACGACTACATGAAGGCCGCCGAGCTGGAAGGCCTCGTCGCCGAGTATGACGGTTACACCGCCGAGGCCCGTGCCGGCGAGCTACTGCTGGGTGCCGGCATCCCCATCGAGCTGCACAACGGCCCCATGAGCGAAGTGGCCCCGGGCTGGAAACTGCGGGTGCTGCTGGCACAGGCGCTGTTCTCCAACCCCGACATCCTGCTGCTGGACGAGCCGACCAACAACCTGGACATCAACACCATTCGCTGGCTGGAGCAGGTGCTCAACGATCGTGAAAGCACCATGATCATCATCTCTCACGACCGTCACTTCCTGAACTCCGTCTGCACCCACATGGCGGATCTGGACTACGGCGAGCTGCGCGTCTACCCGGGCAACTACGACGAGTACATGACGGCGGCCACCCAGGCCCGCGAGCGTCTGATCTCCGACAACGCCAAGAAGAAGGCCCAGATTGCCGACCTGCAATCCTTCGTCTCCCGATTCAGTGCCAACGCCTCCAAGTCGAGCCAGGCCACCTCCCGCCTCAAGCAGATCGACAAGATCAAGATTGAGGAAGTGAAGGTCTCCAGCCGTCAGAACCCCTTCATCCGCTTCGAGCAGGACAAGAAGCTGTACCGCAACATCCTGGAAGTGGAAGGGGTGTCCAAGGGTTATGGTGAGGCGCCCCTGTTCAAGGGCCTCAGCATGATGCTGGAAGTGGGCGAGAAGGTCGCCATCCTGGGTACCAACGGCATAGGTAAATCCACCCTGATCAAGACCCTCATGGGCGAGCTGGCACCGGACAGCGGCACCATCAAGTGGTCCGAGAACGCCCAAATCGGCTACTACGCCCAGGATCACGCCGACGATTTCGACACCGATCTCAACGTGTTCGACTGGATGGCCCAGTGGAAACAGGCCAACGAAGATGAACAGGCGGTGCGCTCAGTGCTGGGTCGTCTGCTGTTCACCCAGGACGACATCAAGAAGCCGGTCAAGGTGCTCTCCGGTGGCGAGCAGGGTCGCATGCTGTTCGGCAAGCTGATGATGCAGCGTCCCAACATCCTGATCATGGATGAGCCGACCAACCACCTGGACATGGAATCCATCGAATCCTTGAACCTGGCGCTGGAGATGTACCAAGGCACCCTGATCTTCGTCTCTCACGACCGTGAGTTCGTGTCGTCCCTGGCGACCCGCATCATGGAACTGACCGAGAACGGTATCCGCGACTTTGGCGGCACCTACGAGGATTACCTGCGCAGTCAGGGCGTGGTGTAACCCCCCGGGTCTTCCATCATGAAACCGGCGCCAGTGGCGCCGGTTTTTTTATGCCTCTCAGCCCCCTCTGCGAGCGGCTCCCACTGCGAGAGAAGGGCTGAGGATGGGGACCAGAGTGAGGCGCGTTGTTATGCCCTATCCGGCTTATCCCCTGCCAGGATAGGCAGCACAAGCCCGTGCCAGTCCCCTTCCCTCTTCAGCCCGCCCGCGCTTGCCGATGTGCGGGACATAAAAAAACGGCTCCATCAAGGAGCCGTTTTCAGTTGAGGGCGAGGGTCGATTACTCGACGGTCGCCTCCACGTCGGTGAAGTACTCAATCTTGGCCGCTTTGCGCAGCTCGTCGATCAGCGACTTGTAGTCTGCCTGGGCCTTGCCCTGACCGAGCTGGCCTTGCAGCAGGCTCACCATCTGGGACGGCTCCTTGGTCACATTGACCTTGTCCAGCGCCACCACCACGCGATCGCCATTGGCTTCGGCCACCAGCTCGACGCTCGGCTTGCCATCTTTTGGATGGGGCATGCGGAACGCCTGGGCCAGCAGGTTCTGATCCATCTCCTGGGCGAAGCGGGAGACACCCTTGTGGCTCTCCACCTTCAGCCCGAGGGCGGTCAGATCGGCCTGGATGTCCTCGCCGGCGTGCAGCTTGTCGAGCAGGCCCTGGGCCTTGCCACGGGCTACTTCGCTGGCCTTCTCATGCTTGATGGCCGCAATCACCTGGTCTTTCACCTCCGCCAGCGGCTTGGCCGCCTTGGGCTGGTGACCCATGATGTGCAGCACCAGCGCCTTGCCATCGGCGAGCTCGATCACGTCGGAGTTGGTGTTGTCATCGCGCAGCTGCTCGGAGAAGGCGGCAGCAAGCACCTTGGGATCATTGAGGGGCGCCTGGGCATCGGCCTGGCTGAAGTAATCAGACGAGACCACCTTCATACCCATGGCTTCGGCGGTCAAGTCCAGCGAATCCGGGTTCTCGAAGCTGCTGTCGGCCATCTTCTGCTGCTCGGCGAAGAACAGCTCCTTGGCCTTGTCCGCTTGCAGACGGGTGATGGTTTCGCTCATCACATCCACGAACGGCTTGGTCTTGGCAGGCTCGACGGCCAGCAGCTTGATGATGTGGAAACCGAACGGGCTCTTCACCACAGCGGAGAGATCCCCCGCCTTGGCCAGCGCAAAGGCAGCCTGCTCGAAGGCCGGATCCATCACCCCTTTCTCGAACCAGTCCAGTTCGCCGCCCTTCTTGGCAGAGAAGGTATCGCTGGAGTTGGCTTTGGCCAGGGTAGCGAAGTCTTCACCGCCCTTGACCTTGGCCAGCAGCTCGTCGGCCTGCTTCTGGGCCGCCTTCTCATCCTTGCCAAAGGGGATCAGGATGTGTGCCACCTGGCGACGCTCAGCACGCTGGAACAGGTCCTGGTGCTGATCGTAGTAATCCTGGGCATCCTGTTCGGTCACCTTGATGTTCTTGCCAAGGTTGGCGGCATCGAGCAGCAGGTAGTCGACCTTGACCTTCTCGTCGTTCATGAAACGGCCGCTGTTGGCCTTGTAGAACTGATCCACCTCGGCGTCGCTCACCTCGACCTCACCCATGTAGGCGGAGGCAGCCAGGCGCACCAGGCGCAGGTCCCGGGTCTGGTTGTAGAGCTTGTCGAGCTGCTCGGCCTCGCCCTTGAGGGCGAACTCGGAGCCCAGCAGGGCGCCCATCAATTGCTGGCGCACCATGTCCTGGCGCAGGGAGTCGCGGAACATCTCGGGGGTCATGCCGGCACGGCGGATCAGCTGCAGGTAACGATCGTTGTTGAACTTGCCGTCCTCGGCAAACTCCGGCATCTCCACGATGGCCTGCTTGATCTGCTCGTCACTGACCCGCAGGCCGAGCTGACGGGCCTTGTCATCGATCAGCGCCTGATCGATCAGCCTGTCCAGCACGCCGCGGCGGAACTGTTTCATGTAGTCGGGGTTGGCGGCCAGCTGGTTGAAGGCCTCACCCATTTGGGATTCCATGCGGGCCCGCTCGTTGCGATAGGCATTCTCCAGTGCGGGGGCACTGATGTCATTGCCGTTGACGGTAGCGGGGGCGGTACGTGCCGGGCCATTGAGGTAGCTGCCTACACCGGCCAAGGCAAAGGAGAGGATGATCAGGCCCAAGATAACCTTGGCTACCTTGCCCTGCGCCCCTTCGCGTAGTTTATCCAACATCATGTTTGTACTTATGCTCCCGAACTCGATGGGCATGAATAATGAAAAGGCGCACCGATTGCGATGCGCCTTGGTCAATCAGTATGAGGGAGAGCCCTCTCACTTGTCTGGTCAGCGACCAAGGTCGGAGCCGATGAGAATCAGCGCCCGGCTTAGTTGACCGCGTCTTTCAGGGCCTTGCCGGCTTTGAAGGCAGGAACTTTACCGGCAGCGATTTCGATGGTCGCACCAGTTTGCGGGTTACGGCCAGAACGAGCGGCACGCTCGCGAACGGCGAAAGTACCGAAGCCAACCAGAGCAACCTGGTCACCCTCTTTCAGGGCTTCGCCCACGGCGTCAATGAAAGCATCCAGCGCACGGCCAGCGGCAGCTTTGGAGATATCAGCACCGTCTGCAATCTTGTCAATCAGTTGAGATTTATTCACTCTTATATTCCCCTTTTATCGAACATCGCTGCGGCACTGATTTCCCTGGCCACAACAAGTGGAGGTTTTATAACAAGCCTCCTGATCAGTTGCAAGTGACAATCTGGCGCAAACCCGCGCCACATCACGCATTGCGACTCATCATGAGTACCCGATCGGTGGTCAAGGCTACTTCCGTTATCCGGCGCATGCAAGCCTTAACCACCCCCCGAATGCGCCAAATTTGCGGCGCATCAACATTTACACGACAGAAACGCGTTCGAAACCCTGCGGATTGTCCTGCAACGCCAGTGCAAGCACCTCATCAATCCAGCGAACCGGATAAATTTCAAGGTCTTGTTTGACATTGTCCGGGATCTCCTCGAGATCTCGCTCGTTCTCTTTCGGGATGAGCACCCGCTTGATGCCGCCACGGTGAGCCGCCAGCAGTTTTTCCTTGAGACCCCCGATGGGCAGCACTTCGCCGCGCAGGGTAATCTCCCCCGTCATGGCCACGTCGGCACGCACCGGGTTGCCGGTGAGGCTGGAGACCAGGGCGGTACACATGGCGATACCGGCGCTCGGGCCGTCTTTCGGGGTCGCCCCTTCCGGCACGTGCACGTGGATGTCGCGTTTCTCGTAGAAGTCGGCGTTGATGCGCAGCTTCTCGGCACGGGCCCGCACCACCGTCATGGCGGCCTGGATGGACTCCTGCATCACGTCACCGAGGGAACCGGTGTAAGTGAGCTTGCCCTTGCCCGGCACGTTGGTGGTCTCTATGGTGAGCAGATCGCCCCCCACTTCGGTCCACGCCAACCCGCACACCTGGCCTACCTGGTTCTGATCGGTGGCCTTGCCGTAATCGAAACGCTGTACCCCGAGGAACTCCTTGAGGTTCTCCTGATTGACCTGAACATGCTTGATGCTCTTGTCCAGCAGGATGCGTTTGACCGCCTTGCGACAGATCTTGGAGATCTCGCGCTCCAGGCTACGCACCCCCGCCTCGCGGGTGTAGTAGCGGATAACGCCGACCAGAGCAGAATCCTCGATGGTGATCTCGGACTCTTTCAGACCGTTGCGCTGGATCTGCTTGGCCAGCAGATGCTGCTTGGCGATGTTGAGCTTCTCGTCCTCGGTGTAACCGGACAGACGGATCACTTCCATCCGGTCCAGCAAGGGACCTGGGATGTTCATGGAGTTGGAGGTGGCCACGAACATCACGTCCGACAGGTCATAATCCACTTCCAGATAGTGATCGTTGAAGCTGCTGTTCTGCTCGGGATCCAGCACTTCCAGCAGGGCGGACGCGGGATCACCGCGCATGTCCGAGCTCATCTTGTCGATTTCGTCGAGCAGGAACAGCGGGTTCTTCACGCCGACTTTTGCCATCTTCTGGATGAGCTTGCCGGGCATGGAGCCGATATAGGTGCGGCGGTGACCGCGGATCTCAGCCTCGTCACGCACGCCACCGAGCGCCATGCGCACGTACTTGCGACCGGTCGCCTTGGCGATGGACTGACCCAGCGAGGTCTTGCCCACACCGGGAGGCCCGACCAGACAGAGAATGGGGCCCTTGAGCTTGTTCACCCGTGCCTGTACCGCCAGGTACTCGAGGATGCGATCCTTGACCTTGTCCAGGCCATAGTGATCCGAATCCAGCACCTCTTGTGCCTTGGCGAGATCTTTCTTGACCTTGGAGCGGGCCTTCCACGGCACCTGCACCATCCAGTCCACATAGCTGCGCACTACTGTGGCTTCGGCGGACATGGGGGACATCATCTTCAGCTTGGCAAGCTCGGCCAGGGCCTTCTCACGGGCATCGTCCGGCATCCCCGCCTCGTCAATCTTGCGATTGAGGGCTTCGAATTCGTCCGGGCTGTCTTCCAGCTCACCCAGCTCTTTCTGGATGGCCTTCATCTGCTCGTTGAGATAGTACTCCCGCTGGCTCTTCTCCATCTGCTTCTTGACCCGGGAGCGGATGCGCTTCTCGACCTGCAAGAGGTCGATCTCCGACTCCATCATGGCCATCAGAAACTCGATGCGCTCGGACACAGAGGCGATTTCCAGCACCTTCTGCTTGTCTTCGAGCTTGAGCGGCATGTGGGCAGCCATGGTGTCAGCCAGGCGCGCCGCATCGTCGATCGCCGAGATCGAGGTCAGCACCTCGGGCGGGATCTTCTTGTTGAGCTTGATGTAGCCTTCAAACTGGCCGATGGCGGAGCGCACCAGCACATCCTGATCCTTCTCCTCGATGGGAGCAGACGCTATGTACTGCGCCTCACCGACGAAGAAGTCCTTGTCATCGATCATCCGCTCAAGACGGGCACGCTGGCCCCCTTCCACCAGCACCTTGACGGTGCCGTCAGGCAGCTTGAGCATTTGCAAAATGTTGGCCACTGTCCCGACGGAGAAGATCTCCTCCACCGTCGGCTCGTCAGTTGACGCATCCTTCTGGGCCACCAGCAGGACTTTCTTGTCCTGCTCCATGGCCGCTTCCAGACAGCGAATGGATTTTTCCCGCCCCACAAAGAGTGGAATGACCATGTGGGGGTAAACCACCACGTCACGAAGAGGCAGGACGGGAATCTCGATGCGTTCTGAACGCTCTAGGTTCATATATGTCCTCTCGGCTTGTTATACCGTTGGCAAAGCACGTGGCTGAGTATATGGGGGCGCAAAGATGAGATTCAATCGCCTTGGCCGTAAAAAGCATGAAAGGGGCAAAATGCCCCTTTATGTGATTAAAAATCAGTCAGTTACTCTGACGCTGCGGCCTGTGTCTCGGGATTGTCGTAGATCATCAGGGGCGCGGAGTCCCCCTTGATCACCGTCTCGTCGATCACCACCTTGCTGACCCCTTCCAGGGAGGGCAGGTCATACATGGTGTCGAGCAACACGGCTTCGACTATGGATCTCAGACCACGGGCACCTGTCTTGCGCTCCATCGCCTTGCGGGCGATGGCGTTCAGGGCGTCGTCGCGGAACTCCAGCTCCACCTCTTCCAGGGCAAACAACGCGGCGTACTGCTTGGTCAGCGCGTTCTTCGGCTCTTTCAGGATCTGGATGAGGGCCGCTTCGTCTAGCTCGGTGAGGGTTGCCACTACCGGCAGACGACCGATGAACTCGGGGATCAGACCATATTTGATCAGATCTTCCGGCTCCACCTTGGCAAAGTTCTCGCTCAGGGTCGCCTTGGCATTCTTGGATTTGACGTCAGCGCCAAAGCCTATGCCGGTCCCCTTGACGGAACGCTGCTCGATCACCTTGTCCAGGCCGGCGAAGGCGCCGCCACAGATGAAGAGGATCTTGGAAGTATCAACCTGCAGGAACTCCTGCTGCGGATGCTTGCGGCCCCCTTGCGGCGGCACTGAGGCGATGGTGCCCTCGATCAGCTTCAGCAGTGCCTGCTGCACCCCTTCCCCGGAGACATCGCGGGTGATGGAGGGGTTGTCCGACTTGCGGGAGATCTTGTCGATCTCGTCGATGTAGACGATGCCGCGCTGGGCCTTCTCCACGTCGTAGTCGCACTTTTGCAGCAACTTCTGGATGATGTTCTCCACGTCCTCGCCCACATAACCGGCTTCGGTCAGGGTGGTGGCATCGGCCATGGTGAAGGGCACATCCAGCAGACGGGCGAGCGTCTCGGCCAGCAGGGTCTTGCCGCTGCCGGTCGGACCAATCAGCAGGATGTTGGACTTGCCAAGCTCCACACCACCGGACTCGCTGCCGCTGCGCAGACGCTTGTAGTGGTTGTAGACGGCAACTGCCAGCACCTTCTTGGCGTACTCCTGCCCGATCACGTAATCGTCCAGATGGGCGCGGATTTCATGAGGGGTCGGCAGCTCGCTACCATCGCGCTTGGGAGAGATCTCGCGGATCTCCTCGCGGATGATGTCGTTGCACAGCTCGACACACTCATCACATACGTAGACGGAAGGGCCAGCGATCAGCTTACGCACTTCATGCTGGCTTTTGCCGCAGAAAGAGCAATAAAGCAGCTTGTCGCCCTCACCCTTGCGTTTCTCTGTCATTCAGCGACCTCGTTTTATCAATAGAGGATGGATCGTCCTGTTGAGTTTACAACAGGACGGGATACCCTGCTCAGCCGCGCTGGCTCAGGATGCCGTCAACCAGACCATAGGCCACGGCCTGCTCGGCCGACATGAAGTTGTCACGGTCGGTGTCGCGTTCGATGGTGGCCATGTCCTGTCCGGTATGGAAAGCCAGACGATCGTTCAGGGTATTCTTGATTTTCAGGATCTCCTGGGCATGGATCTGGATGTCAGATGCCTGGCCCTGGAAGCCGCCCAGCGGCTGGTGAATCATCACGCGAGCATTAGGCAGGCAGAAACGCTTGCCCTTGGCACCGCCAGCCAGCAGGAAGGCGCCCATGGAGCAGGCCTGCCCCATGCAAACGGTGCTGACGTCCGGCTTGATGAACTGCATGGTGTCATAGATGGACATCCCCGCAGTGACGGCACCACCCGGCGAGTTGATGTAGATGCTGATGTCCTGATCCGGGTTCTCGGACTCCAGGAACAGCAGCTGAGCCACCACCAGATTCGCCATGTGATCCTCAACCTGACCGGTCAGGAAGATCACCCGCTCTTTGAGCAGACGGGAATAGATGTCGTAGGAACGCTCCCCTTTCGCCGTCTGCTCGACCACCATAGGGATGAGCGCATTGCGTGGGGATTCAGTCACATCGTTATAGTTCTTGTACATAAGGCATTGTCCCTAAAATAAAATGGCCCGAGTGGAGATCACACGAGCCATTATACTTAACAGTTTTGACCTTAAGTCAAATGTTCTTAGGCAGCGGCACCGGACTTGTTGATCACTTCGTCGAAGGCAACTTCTTTCTCGGTCACTTGCGCCTTGGACAGGATCAGGTCGATGGCTTGATCTTCGATAGCCAGGTTACGAACGCCGTTCAGCATCTGCTCGTTCTTCTGGTAGTACTCGATCACTTCCTTCGGATCTTCGTAGGCAGTGGCCATGGACTCGATGATGCTGGTCACACGGGCGTCGTCAGCCTTGATCTCGTTGGTGCGGATGACGTCACCCAGCAGCAGACCGACGCGTACACGACGCTCGGCTTGCGCCTGGAACAGCTCGGCCGGCAGCTCGGGAGCGTTGCCGCCCTGGAAGCCACCGAAACGCTGCAGGGCTTGCTGACGCAGGGTGTCGATTTCCTGGGCAACGGCAGCCTTCGGCAGATCGATCTGGTTGGCTTCAACCAGGCCGTTCAGCACTTGCTCTTTCACGCTGTTTTTCAGGGCTTGAGCCAGTTCGCGCTCCATGTTCTTGCGCACTTCGGCTTTCAGCTCTTCAACGCTGCCGCTCTCGATGCCAAAACGCTTGACGAACTCTTCGGTCAGCTCAGGCAGCACCTGCTCTTCAACCTTGTTCAGCTTGGAGGCGAACTTGGCCGCTTTGCCCTTCAGGGCTTCGGCGTGGTAGTCAGCCGGGAAAGTCACCTCGATGGTGAACTCGTCGCCCGCTTTCTTGCCCAGGATGGCGTCTTCGAAGCCAGGGATCATGCGGCCAGCGCCCAGTTCCAGAGTGAAACCTTCAGCCTTGCCGCCGTCGAACTCTTCACCGTCGATGGAACCGACGAAGTCCAGGGTGACACGCATGCCATTGGCGGCAGCGGCATCGACGTCAGACCAGGTGGCGTGCTGCTTGCGCAGGGTGTCGATCATATTGGCCAGGTCGGCATCCTTGACGGAGGCAACCGGCTTCTCAACCTTGATGCTCTCGAGACCGGCAACTTCAAACTCCGGGTACACTTCGAAAGTGGCGGTGAATTCGAAATCCTGGCCTTCCTTGATCTCTTTCGGATCCATGGTCGGCGCACCGGCCGGGCTCAGTTTGCTCTCGATGATGGCCTTGATGAAGTTGTTCTGCATCATTTCATCGGCAACGCGGGCATGGGCCATGGCGCCGAACATCTTCTTGATGATGGCAACCGGAGCCTTGCCAGGACGGAAACCGTCGATGCGACGAGTCTTGGCCAGGCCATTCAATTCTTTACGCACGGCAGCGTCAACGGTAGCAGCCGGTACAGTGATGGTAAGACGGCGTTCCAGACCTTGGGTTGTCTCTACAGAAACTTGCATTCTTTTACCTCGTTCAACTCAGCACTGTGTGCTGACCCTTTATTACCCCTGGGCAAAGCCCGGAGTCTTCCTGTTTATAAAGACAACGACTGTCTTTGTGATGAGAAAATATGACGCGACATTATAGCGGCGCACATTGGTCGCGTCGAGCCGCACATCCCCCATCCGGGGCACAGACAGCACAATTTGCGCAAGACTGCCTCCTATATGGGGAAGCCTTGCGCCGAGTTCAAGCGTCAGGTTCGCAATAATTTGCGCTTGCTCACCCTTTTGCACGCCACCCTATGCTTTTTTCATCTCCCGGCGTCGCCGGGAGCGGTGCGGTCAGGGGGTCTGCGACCCAAATTGTCCGCCTTCTCGCATCAGCCATTGCGTCCCTCGGCGCCGCTCGCTATGGTGACTGCCAATTTATGAGTCTGGAGAGACCCACATGTCCTTTTTCCGCTTCTTGTTCAATCTGCTCTGGTTTGTACTGGGGGGCGTCTTTATGGGGCTGGCCTGGTGGCTGGCCGGGCTGCTCTGCTTCGTCTCCCTGATAGGGATCCCATGGGGGCGCGCCTGTTTCGTCATCGGCACCTTTACCTTCTTCCCGTTCGGCAAGCAGGCGGTCAACCGCAAGACAATGACGGGGCAGAGCGACATAGGCACAGGTGCCCTCGGGATGATTGGCAACATCCTCTGGTTCCTGGTGATCGGAGTCTGGCTGGCCATAGGCCACATCGCCTCGGCCCTGGCCTGCTTTGTGACCATCATCGGCATCCCGTTCGGCATCCAGCACCTCAAGCTGGCGCTGATTGCCCTGGCCCCCATAGGCCAGATGATAGTCACCAACCACGAGGCCGAATCCGGTCGCTATATCCGCTAAACAAGAATGCATCGCCAGGCTATGCCTGGGATGTCAAAAAAGGGCAGACTAGGGTCTGCCCTTTTTCATTGCCCCAGTTCGAGGTCCCCCATGCTGCCCAGCCACTTCTTCGCCAACCTCGCCCGCATGCGGCTCATCTACCGCTGGCCCCTGATGCGCAACATACAGCCGGAGAACATCGCCGAGCACAGCCTGCAGGTCGCCATGGTGGCCCACGCCCTCGGCGTCATCAGCAACCGGCTGTTTGAGGGCAAGGTGGATGCCAACCATGCCGCCGTCATGGCCCTCTACCACGACAGCAGCGAGGTGCTGACGGGCGACTTGCCGACCCCCGTCAAATACTTCAACCCCGAGATAGCCCGCGAATACAAGAAGATAGAGCTCGCCGCCGAGCAGCGTCTGCTCGGCATGCTGCCCCCCGAGCTGATGGAAGACTTTCGCCCCCTGCTCGACTCCGGTGCCCAGGACGACGCCCTCGCCCGGCTGGTGAAGGATGCCGACACCCTCTGCGCCTATACCAAGTGTCTGGAGGAGCTGAGTGTCGGCAACCGGGAGTTCGAGCCCGCGCGCAAGCGCCTCGAGCAGATGCTGGAGGCCAGGATGAACCCGGCCATGCGCTACTTTATCGATGTGTTCGTGGCGAGCTTCTCGCTGCCGCTGGATGAGCTCAACGCCCACTGAGCCAGCCCGAACGACCAGAAGACAGAGGGGCCCGCCGGTCTGCACCGGCGGGCCCCTCTTTTTCAGCATATTGCCAGGTTTGGCAAACCTGGCCCTAGGATCAGTGGCCCAGCTCCCGGGAGGGCACCAGACCGCTCGCCCGCCAGGCGGGATAGAGGGTGGCCAGCAGACTCATCAGGATGGCGGCACTGGTCACAATCACCAGATCCTGCATGTGCAGCTCTGTCGGCAGGAAGTCGATGAAATAGATGTCCGGGTTCAAGAAGCGATGGCCGATGAGCTTCTCGATAACGCCCAGGATCTGGGTCAGCTTGCTCGAAAGCAGGCCCCCCAGCAGGGCACCGAGCAAGGCGCCCGCCACCCCGTTCACCATGCCCTGGATGACGAAGGTGAGCCGGATCTGGCCCGGGCTAGCCCCCATGGTCTTGAGGATGGCGATCTCGCTGCGCTTCTCGTTCACCGCCATCACCAGGGTGGAGACTATGTTGAAGCAGGCCACCGCCACCACCATCAGCATCACCACGTACATGACGGTGCGCACCATCTGGATGTCCTGATAGAGATACCCCTGGCGACTCATCCAGCTGCTGATGTAGACGTAGTGCGGGAATTTGCGGGCGGCCGCCACAGTGATGGGCTGGGCCTTGAGCACGTCGTTCACCTTGAGGCTGAAGCCCTCCACAGCGCTGCCCATGCCGGTGATGGACTGGGCATCGGCCAGGTGCATGAACCCGAGCACGCCGTCGAGCTGGCCGCCGATCTCCAGCAGCCCCACCACGGTCAGTGTCTCCCGCCGGGGATTCTTGATCCCCGTCTCGTCTCCCCCTTGGGGCAGCAGCAGGGTCACGGGGTCACCTATCTTGACCCCCAGCTTGTCGGCTATGGTCTTGCCGAGGATCACCCCGTGCTCGCCCGCCTGCAGTTCACGAAAACCCAGCCCCGTCATGTAGTTGCCCGCATCCGACAGGTTCGCCTCAAGCTCGGGCAGCACGGCACGCACCTGCACCCCCTTGATGGCGGAGCCGTGCTCCAGCAGGCCATCGAGGCGGATGACAGGGGCCGCGGCCTCGATCCCGGGCTGGGCCAGCAGGTAGTCCCTAAGCCTCGGCCAGTCGGGCAGCGGCGCCTCCATGCCGATGAGTTCCCCGTGGGGCACCACCGAGAGCACCCGGTTCTTGAGCTCCCGCTCGAAGCCGTTCATGGCGGAGAGGCCAAGAATGAGGGCCATCACCCCGAGGGCTATGCCAATCAGGGAAGAAGCGGAAATAAAGGCGATGAAGCCGTTGCGACGGCGGGAGCGGCTGTAACGCAGGCCCAGAAAGAGGGGCAGCGGCTTGAACATCAGGCGACCTCCGCCATGATGCCGCTCACCAGGGTCACCCGGCGGTGCAGCTTGGCGGCGAGGCTCAAGTCATGGGTGACCACCACGAAGGCCGTACCCAGCTCCCGGTTGAGCTCGCAGAGCAGCTCGTACACCGCAGTGGCACTGGCGTGATCCAGGTTGCCGGTGGGCTCGTCCGCCAGCACCAGGCTAGGCTCGTTGACCAGGGCACGGGCGATGGCCACCCGCTGGCGCTCGCCACCGGAGAGCTCGGAAGGCCTGTGATTGAGACGATGGGAGAGCCCCACCCGTCCCAGCATGCGGGTCGCCTTGTCGGTGGCGCTCGCCACCGACTCGCCGGCGATCAGCAGCGGCATGGCGGTGTTCTCCAGCGCGGTGAACTCGGCCAGCAGGTGGTGGAACTGGTAGACGAAGCCCAGCTCCTGATTGCGAAAACGGGCCTGGGTCTTGCTGTCCCAGTGGTGGATGTCCTGCCCCTTGAACAGCACGGCGCCGCTCGAGGGGTTGTCCAGCGCCCCCATCAGGTGCAGCAAGGTGGTCTTGCCCGAGCCCGAGCTCCCCACCACCGCCAGCATCTCGCCGGGGGCGACGCAGAGATCTATCCCCTTGAGCACCTGGGTCTCCAGATTGCCCTCTTTATAGACATGGTTGAGGGCCTGGCAGCGCAGCAGAGGCTCGCAGGACTGGGGTTCATTCATAACAGGGGCTCCACTTATACCGGTGATAACATTGGCACCGGTCACAACGCCGGCACTCGCACCGGAGGTAACAACAGAAGATGATGGATTCACGGCGCTATTCATAACGTAATGCCTCGGCCGGTTTGACCCGGGCCGCACGGGCCGCCGGATAGAGGGTGGCACTGAAGCTCAGCAGCACGGCACCCAGCAAGATGGTCATGACCTGGGCGGGTTCGACGATGACCGGCAGACCGCTGCCCCCCGCCGCCATATAGAGGTTGAGCCCCACCGCATCGAGCAGGGGGTTGAGTCCGAACGACAGGGCCAGCCCCGCCAGACCGCCAAACAGGGCGCCGATGACGCCGCTCGACGCCCCCAACACCATGAAAATCTTGACTATCCCCGACTCGCTCATGCCCATGGTACGCAGTATGGCGACCTCACCTTCCTTGTCGGTAACCACCATCACCAGGGCGGAGAGGATATTGAAGGTGGCGACCGCGATGATCAGCACCAGCATCAGCCCCATCATGCGTTTCTCCATGGCCACGGCCTGGAAGAGTTCACCTCGCTCCCGGCGCCAATCCTGCCACTCCAGCCCGTCCGGCAGCGCGGTTTTCACCACCTCGTCGGCGGCGAAGGGATCGTCGAGCCAGAGGCGGATGCCGCCCACCGTCTCCTCGGGCAGGCGCAGCAGGCGCTGGGCGTCCCCAAGGGCAATCAGCGCCACCTGGCTGTCCACGTCGGCACCGACCCCGAAGATGCCGGAGACGGTGAAGAGCCGCTGGGCCGGCACCCGGCCAAAGGGGGTGAAGCGGGTCCCTTCGGTCAGGATGAGACGCACCTCGTCGCCAATGGAGACCTTGAGGCGGTTGGCCACCCCCTGCCCCAGCACTATGTGGTATTGGCCGCGTTGCAGGCTGTCCAGCCGTCCCCCCAGCATCTGGGCATGGAGGATGTCATCCTTGGGCCAGCGGGCCGGATCTATCCCCTGCACGCTCACCCCGGTGAGCTGGCCCGGGCTCTGCAACATGCCTTCGCTGTCGAGCATGGGGGCCGTGGCCACCACGTGGGGCAGCTTGTCGAGATCGGGCAGGCCTGGCGGATGGGCATCGATGCGCCCCGCCGGATTGGTCACCACCACGTGGGGGATCACCCCGAGAATGCGCCCCTTGAGCTGCCCTTCGAACCCGTTCATCACCGAAATGACCACCATCAGGGCCGCGACCCCGATGGCGATGCCAAAGGTGGAAAACAGGGAGATAAAGGAGACGAAGCGGTTACTGCGTCGCGAGCCTGCATAACGCAGGCCTATGGCCAGCGAGAGTGGCTGAAAAAGTCCAGTCTTCAAGGATATCTACGTTGCCAACAAAATAAGATGCCGGATAATAGGGTCTGTTGACGCCTCAACGCAAGCCGCGTTGCCGCAGCAGATGACGCCGGGGCAGGCGCAATGGCCCATTCTCCAGAGCCTTAAAGGCAGCCCATGGCGCCATGTTTCGCCCAATGCGCAGGCCCCCGCCGCCATGTTGCGCGCCCCGCCGTGACGGGAGGGCCCCGGGGGATGACCGGACCTGGCTCGCGCCAGGCCGGGGACGCCGCCGCGGGGCAAGGTCAACAGCGCCGTTAAAAATCGTCTATGACAACAAGGGATAGCCTCCATGCAGGAACAGTTCTTCAGCGTCACCCATGCCACGCCGGTCAATGTGATCCCCATGCCGGCCGACTTTCACCTGCCGACGCTGGAGGCCCTTGATGCCGAGCTGCCCGAGCCCTTTCGCATCGCCTCCGCCATCACCTCCATCGATCTGGTGAGCAGCCGCCTGCTGCGCAACCAGAACGAATCCATGCACGATCTGGTGGAGATCATCAATCAGCAGTCCCGCAAGATCGACATGATCATGGGCTTCGTGCTGGCGGCGCAGGATCACCCCGAACATCGCTTCCACACCCTGCGCTTTGGTGCCGGCCAGCTCACCTACCTGCACCCGCGCCAGGGGCACGGCGAGCCGCCGCAACTGCACCAGCTGGTACGACTCAAGATCTTCCTGCGGGAGGAGGCCTCCGCCGTCTACTGCTATGGCGAAGTCAAGCAGCGGGAGTCCGGCGAGCACGGCACCCATGTGGTGCTCGACTATGTGCGGATCCGCGAGGATGACAGGGAGCTGCTGGTGCGTGCCAGCCTGCATGTGCAATCCAAGCAGCTCAAACTGCGTGCCCAAGAGCGTCAGCGCTAATCACAGCCAACGTCAACGTTAAAAGAATCGAACGATGCCAATGAAACTCCCCGCCTTGCCCGCCAAAGCGGGCCAGAAAATAACCCTGGGCCAGCTGGTCGGCAGCAGCCTGGCGCTGGTTGCCGCCCGCCTCACCCGGGAGGCCAACCGCCCCGTCCTGCTGGTGACCGCCGATACCCCGAGCGCCCTGCGCCTCGAACAGGAGCTCAGCTTCCTGCTGGCCGATCAGGGTTGCCCCGTGCTGATGTTCCCGGACTGGGAAACCCTGCCCTATGACACCTTCTCCCCCCATCAGGACATCATCTCCCAGCGGCTCGAGACCCTCTATACGCTGCCGCAGATGAGCAGCGGCGTGCTGATAGTGCCCATCTCCACCCTGATGCTGCGCACGGCGCCCCAGGCCTATCTCGACAAATACAGCCTGATGGTGACCAGCGGCCAGCGCCTCAACCTGCAACAGTTGCGGGGACGGCTGGCGGAGGCGGGCTATGTGGCGGTGGAGCAGGTGCTGGAGCACGGCGAGTTCGCCGCCCGTGGCTCCCTGCTGGATCTCTTCCCCATGGGCAGCAGCCGCCCTTATCGCATCGACTTCTTCGACGACGAGGTGGACTCCATCCGCCCCTTCGATCCCGAGAGCCAACGCTCCAGCGAGCCGGTCAAGAGCGTCAGCCTGCTGCCCGCCCGGGAATTTCCCACCGACGAGGCCGCCATCGAGCTGTTTCGCGGTCAGTTCCGCGAGCAGTTCGAGCTGTCGCGGGCGGAGGGATCCGTCTATCAGGAGGTGAGCAAGGGGCGCTGGCCCGCCGGCATCGAATACTATCTGCCGCTCTTCTTCAGCCAGACCGCCAGCCTGTTTGACTACCTGCCAGACAACACCCTGCTGCTCACCGTGGGGGAGATCTACCCGGCGGCCCAGCGCTTCTGGAACGACATAGGCCAGCGCTATGAAGACAGGCGTTGGGACAATACCCGCCCCCTGCTGCCTCCCCAGCAAATTTACCTGCCGGTAGAGCAGCTCTTCGCCGCCCTCGGCCAGTACGGCGCCGTGCGCCTGCAGGAGGCGGCTACCGACGGCGGCGCGGGCCAGCACGACTTGCCCATAGCCCCCCTGCCCGACTTGCAGCTCGATCACAGCAAGGAGCAACCCCTGCTGGCCCTCAGCCAGTTCCTGCAAGGCTTTGCCGGCCGCACTCTGTTCGCGGTGGAGTCTGAGGGGCGGCGCGAGGGGCTCGGCGATCTGCTCGCGCGGATCAACCTGCAACCCAAGGAGTTCGCCTCCCTCGAGGAGTTCGTCGGGAGCAAGGCGCGTCATGGCCTGCTGGTCAGCCCGCTGGAGCGGGGCTTCCTGCTCGAACCCGCCGGGGCAGAGGCCCTGGCCCTCATCACAGAGACCGAGCTGCTCGGCGGCAAGATCAGAAGCAAGCGGCAGCGGGAGAAGAGCAAGAACCTGAGCTCGGATGCGGTGATCCGCAACCTCGGCGAGCTGACCCAGGGCCAGCCCGTGGTGCATCTGGATCACGGGGTCGGCCGCTATCTCGGGCTCGAGACCCTGGATGCCGGCGGCCTGCCCACCGAATTCCTCACCCTGGAGTACGCCGGTGGCGACAAGCTGTTCGTGCCGGTCACCAACCTCCACCTCATCAGCCGTTACACGGGTTCGGATAACCCCCCCAGCCACAAGCTCGGCGGCGAGGCCTGGGTCAAGGCGCGGCGCAAGGCGGCGGAGAAGGTGCGCGACGTGGCCGCCGAGCTGCTCGATGTCTATGCCATACGCGCGGCGCGGGCCGGCTTTGCCTTCAAGCACGACAAGGAGAGCTACCGCCAGTTTGCCGCCAGCTTCCCGTTCGAGGAGACAGAGGATCAGCTCAATGCCATCAATGCGGTGCTCGGCGACATGTGCCAGGCCAAGAGCATGGACCGGCTGGTGTGCGGCGACGTGGGCTTTGGCAAGACGGAGGTGGCAATGCGCGCCGCCTTCGTGGCGGTGCACGGCGGCAAGCAGGTGGCCGTGCTGGTGCCCACCACCCTGCTGGCCCAGCAGCACTACGACAATTTCCGCGATCGCTTCGCCAACTGGCCGGTGCGGGTGGAGGTGCTGAGCCGCTTCCGCTCCGCCAAGGAGCAGACGGCCGTGCTCAAGGAGCTGGCCGATGGCAAGGTGGACATCATCATAGGCACCCACAAGCTGCTCGGCTCCGACCTCACCTTCAAGGATCTGGGGCTGCTCATCGTCGACGAGGAGCACAGATTCGGGGTGCGTCAGAAGGAGAAGATCAAGGCGCTGCGCGCCGACGTGGACATCCTCACCCTCACGGCCACCCCGATCCCGCGCACCCTCAACATGGCGATGTCCGGCATGCGGGACCTCTCCATCATCGCCACCCCGCCCGCCAAGCGGCTCGCCATCAAGACCTTCGTGCGCCAGCACGAGCCGGCGGTGGTGCGCGAGGCGGTACTGCGGGAGCTCAAACGGGGCGGTCAGGTCTACTACCTGCACAACGACGTCGAGAGCATAGAGAAGTGCGCGGCTGATCTCGCCGAGCTGGTGCCTGAGGCGCGCATCGGCATCGCCCACGGCCAGATGCGCGAGCGCGATCTTGAGCGCATCATGTCGGACTTCTACCACCAGCGCTTCAACCTGCTGGTGTGCACCACCATCATAGAGACCGGCATAGACGTGCCGAGCGCCAACACCATCATCATGGACAGGGCGGATCACCTGGGGTTGGCCCAGTTGCACCAGCTGCGGGGCCGGGTCGGCCGCTCCCACCACCAGGCCTATGCCTACCTGCTCACCCCCCATCCCAAGCTGATGACCAAGGATGCCGCCAAGCGGCTGGAAGCCATCGCCTCCCTTGAAGATCTCGGGGCCGGCTTTGCGCTCGCCACCCACGATCTGGAGATCCGGGGCGCGGGCGAGCTCTTGGGGGACGATCAGAGTGGCCAGATCGAATCGGTCGGTTTCACCCTCTACATGGAGATGCTGGAGCAGGCGGTGGAGGCCCTCAAACATGGCAAGGAGCCGTCCCTCGAGCAGTTGATGAGCCAGCATACCGAGGTGGAGCTGCGTCTGCCCGCCCTCTTGCCGGACGACTACATCCCGGACGTCAACATGCGCCTCTCCATGTACAAGCGCATCGCCAGCGCCGCCGACGAGCAGGAGCTGCGCGAGCTGAAGGTGGAGCTCATCGATCGCTTCGGCCTGCTGCCGGAGCCGACCAAGACCCTCATGGAGATCGCGGCCTTCCGCCAGCGGGCCACGGCGCTGGGCATTCGCCGGGTGGAGATGAGCGATCGCGGCGGCTATCTGGACTTCACCCAGGAAACCAGGGTCAACCCGACCTATCTGGTAAAACTGCTCTCCGAGCAGCCACGTATCTATAAAATGGATGGACCTACCCGTTTGCGCTTCCAGGTACCGAACCAGGACAGGGCCATGCGCCTGAAACTGGTGGATGCCCTGCTGACGGATCTCGCCAACAACAGCCTGTGAGTGTATGCAGTGCTGGCGGCTGGCCAGACAGATAACCCCAACTAAAACGGGAGCCAAATCGGCTCCCGTTTTTTATTTGCTATCTGTCAGCTGCGTACTATCAGCCCTGGTTGGCCGGATCCTCGTGGGCGGAGAACTCGCGCATGAAGGCCTCGGCCCGCTCCACCATCCTGGTGGAGCCGACGAAGTAGGGGGTACGCTGGTGCAGCGCCGTGGGCTGGATGTCCATGATGCGGCCAAAGCCGTCGGACGCCTTGCCACCGGCCTGCTCCACCAGGAAGGCCATGGGGTTGCACTCATAGAGCAGGCGCAGCTTGCCGTTCGGGGAGTTGGTGCCGGACGGATAGATGTAGATGCCGCCCTTGAGCAGGTTGCGGTGGAAGTCGGAGACCAGGGAGCCGATGTAGCGGGAGGTGTAGGGCCTGTGGGTCGCCTCGTCCCGCTCCTGGCAATATTTCAGGTACTTCTTCACCCCGTCCGGGAACTTGATGTAGTTGCCCTCGTTGATGGAGTAGATCTTGCCCTCCTCCGGGATGCGGATGTTCTCGTGGGAGAGGCAGAAGCAGCCGATGGAAGGGTCATAGGTGAAGCCGTTGACCCCAAAGCCCGTGGTGTAGACCAGCATGGTGGAGGAGCCATAGACCACGTAACCGGCGGCCACCTGGCGGTTGCCCGGTTGCAGGAAGTCCTCCAGGGTCACCCCGGCGCCCGGCTTGCTGACCCGGCGATAGATGGAGAAGATGGTCCCGACCGAGACGTTGACGTCTATGTTGGAGGAGCCGTCCAGGGGGTCTATCAGCACCACGTACTTGGAGTGGCGGGAGAGCTCGGAATCGAAGGAGACGAAGTCCTCCTCCTCCTCGGACGCCATGCCGCACACCTCGCCACGGGCCTCCAGCGCCGCCTTGAAGCGCTCATTGGCGTAGACATCCAGCTTCTGCTGCACCTCCCCCTGCACGTTTTCGGCCCCCATGGAGCCGATGATGTCCGCCAGCCCCGCCTTGTTGATCTCCCGGTTCACCACCTTGGCAGCCAGACGAATGGAGCTGAGCAAGGAGGTCAGCTCGCCGGTCGCGGTAGGGTAGTCCGCCTGCTTTTTGACGATGAACTCGCCCATGGTGATCATGTTTCGCATTCTTGTTCCTTTAAGATCGTTTCCGTTGGCCGTTGAAAACGTTTGCAAGTGTCGGCAAAAAAAGTGCCGATCCTCGGCAGCGTTGTTTTGTAACCTAATGTAACGCCTGTTTTTTGTTTTTGCAGCGAATTAAGCCGCCGTATAAATCGCCAGAAAACCCCGTCAGCAGGGGGCTTAGCGCTGAAAACCGGGCTTCAATCGGCGTCTTTCATCATGTTAATTCGTGACAAGAATGCTATTTCACCCCGCCCCTCCCCATCCGGTTCTCTCCCCCGACGCCAGCCGGCCCCCTCTTGAGATCTCCTCCTCAATCCAGCACACTGGCTCGGCTTTGGAAGCAAAAAAACATAAGGATATTCAATGAAAAGGACTCTCATTGCCGGCGCGGTTGCCGCCCTGATCTCCCTCCCCGCCCTGGCGGCCCAGGTGCCCGCAGGCACCAAGTTGCTACCCAGTGCCCAGCAAACCTTCGTGCGCAACATAGGCACAGAACCCGCCTCCATCGACCCTCAGATGGTGGAAGAGAGTGCGGGCAGCGACATAGTCAACGATCTGTTCGAGGGGCTCTACACCCTGGATGGCGACGGCAAGCTGCAGGCGGCCGGGGCACTCGGTTACGAGCTAGATGACACAGGCACAATCTACACCTTCAAGCTCAGACCCGATGCCAAGTGGTCCAACGGCGAGCCGGTGACGGCGGCGGATTATGTCTATGGCTGGCAACGGGCGGCGGATCCCAAAAACGCCTCCAACTACGCCTGGTTCATCGAGCTGACCGGCGTCGCCAACGCCAGCGAGGTGGTGCAGGGCAAGCAGAGCCCGGATGCCCTGGGGATCAAGGCGCTCGATGATCACACCCTGCAGATCACCCTCAAGGCCCCGGTCCCCTTCTTCCTCAAGACCCTATCCCACTACACCACCTTCCCGGCCCCCAGGGCCACCATAGAGAAGTTCGGCCACGAGTGGGTCAAACCGGGCAACATAGTCTCCAACGGCGCCTTCTCCCTCAAGGAGTGGACTCCGAACGAGCGCCTCATCGCCGAGCGCAACCCCCACTACTGGGACAATGAGCACACTGTGCTGAACAAGGTGATCTATCTGGAGATCGTCTCCGATACCGCCGCCTACAACCGCTATCGCGCGAGCGAATTGCACTACACCACCTATCCCCTGGAGCAGTATCAGCAGATCAAGCGCCAGAGCCCGGACGATCTGGTCAGCGCCCCCATGCTCGCCACCTACTACTACGTGTTCAACACCCAGCGCAAACCCTTCGACGACGTCAGGGTGCGCAAGGCGCTCTCCCTTGCCATCGACAGAGACACCATCACGGAGAAGATCCTGGGACAGGGGCAGCTCTCGGCGTTCAGCCTGACCCCGCCGAGCGTCGATGGCTTCGAGCTCAAGCGCCCGGCCAGCGAGCTGATGAGCAAGGAGGCGCGCATCAAGCAGGCCAAGGCGCTGCTCGCCGAAGCGGGCTACGGGCCGCAAAACCCGCTGGATGTGGACATCCTCTACAACACCAACGAGGGGCACAAGAAGATAGCGCTGGCCATCTCCTCCATGTGGAAACACAACCTGGGGGTCAAGGCAGAGCTCAACAACATGGAGTGGAAGACCATGGTCTCGGCCCTGAACGAAGGGGATTTCGGGGTCAGTCGCTATTCCTGGAACGGGGACTACAACGATGCCTCCACCTTCCTCGACATCATGACCTCCAGCAGCAGCGCCAACAGCGGCAAGTGGTTCAACAAGGCCTATGACGCCCTGCTGGCCAAGGCCCATGACGCCAAGGATCCGGCCGAACGCAACCGGCTCTATCAGCAGGCCGAGGCACTGATCGACGAAGAGGCCCCCATAGCCCCCGTCTACTTCTATGTGAAGTCACGGCTGCTCAAGCCCTTCGTCAAGGGCTACCCCTACCATAACCCGCAAGATCTGGTCTATGCCAAGGACCTCTATCTGACAGCGCAATAAGCCCCCCCAGATAGCAAAAGACCGCCTCCAAGGCGGTCTTTTCGTTCAATCTTCCTGGCAGCCGGCCATCGCGAGCCGGGCCCGCCGCCGCACGACCACGGGCTTGACCAGCAGCTGTGCCAGCAGCACTCCCAGCAGTGTCATGCCGCCGCCGATGAGGTGATAGCTGGTGAGCGTCTCTCCCAGCCAGCTGATGGCCAGGGCCGCCGTCATCACAGGCAGCAGGTTCATGAAGATGGCGGTGCGACTGGCCCCGAGCAGGGCTATCCCCTGCATCCAGAGCCAGGGGGAGAGGGCCGAGGTCGGGATCCCCGCATAGAGGATGAGCCAGAGCGCGCTGCCATCCGGCCACTTGCCATCCACCAACAGGTAGAAGGGGGTGAGGAACAGCAGGCTGCAGAGCACCTGGCCGTAGAGCATGGACCAGTTGTCGAGCCCCAGATCCCAGCGCTTGAGCAGCACGCTGTAGAGCGCATAGGTGGCCGCCGACAGCAGCATGTAGACGGATCCGATGTGAATGCCCTGGGTGAAGAGCCGGGTCGGATCCCCCTGCCCCAGCAAGATGGCGAGCCCCAGGATGGAGATGACACCGCCGACGAGGGCACCCCAGGTGGGGCGCTCGCGCAGCAGCCAGATGCTGAGCAGCACCGTCATCAGCGGGGTCAGCCCCATCATCAGCCCGATCTCGGTGGCCCCCAGGGTCTGGGCTGCGTAGTAGCCGAAGGTCTGGTTCAGCACCATGCCGAGCAGGGCCAGCATGGCCAGCCGGGAGAAACCGGCCCGCAGCTTGTCACGCATGCGCCAGGCCCGCCGCGCGAGGAAGGGGGTCAGCACCAGGGCCGCCACCATCCAGCGCGACCAGGCCAGGGCGGCCGGCGAGAGCACCCCCACCGCCAGCTTGCTGACGATGCCGTTGCCGGCCCAGATGGCCATGCAGGAGAAGGGGAACAGGAAAGCAAGGGGCATCGCTATGTCCAGAGAAAGGGGGCGGATATTTCGCGGGAGTATAGAGAGGCAAACAGGATAAGCAAGCACCCTGATGCGGGACGCGGCAACCTTATCCGAAAATCGATTCAAGAGGCCTGAGAGGTGTCACAGAGGCCCAGATGCAATCATGCCCGCACTGGGCGGGCATGAGGGGGAGATGACACCATAGATGCGATTCAAGCGGCATCCATGTGCAGCCTCGATATCAGCTCGTTGACTTCGAGCACCGTCTGACGGTGGGGAATATCGGCTTGCAATGGCATCATCAGCAGGCCCGACTGGAAATCGAAGCGCCCCCTGCCGTGGATGTATATCCGTCCCTTGAAGAAGGTTTTTACATGCTTTGCCACCATCAGTGGCAGGTACTTCTTGAACACTCTCATCGTTTGCAACCTCTTGCAGTTGTATCCGTATGACAGCAGCTTATGCGAGATAATTCCGTTAAATTTGTATAAAAAACCGGAAAAATCGACTCTCTCTTCCCCAAAAAACCAATTTGTAACTTTTTATTAACTTTTACCGTATTGTATGCGGTCCTTCCAGCCAGAGCAAGGCCCCCTTGCCATCTTGCCACTCGATGCAGGCCAGGCCCGAGGTAGCAAACATGGGCGCACCCGCCGCCGGACAGAGGCTCTGCACCAGATACCCGACCAGAGGCAGGTGGCTGACCATCAGGATGTTGTCGTGGGTCGCCGCCAGCGCGGTGAGATAACTCGCCACGAAGGCCGGATCCCCGTAGGGGGTGATCTCGCCGCTCTCCTCGACCTTGAGGGCCTCGGGCAGCTCGGCAGAGATGGCCTGCCAGGTCTGTCTGGCACGCAGGTAGTTGCTGTGGATCACCAGGCTCAGGGAGCCGGCCAGCTGAGGGGCCAACCAGCTCGCCATGTGGATGGACTCTTCGATGCCTTGCTCGGTCAGTGGACGCTGTTCATCAGTCTTTGCGTTCATGCCAGCCTGGCCATGACGCATGATGTAGATTTTCATTACAACCTCGCCCAGGGGGCCTGTTTAAATAGCGGGGGGATCTTACCCCGCCATGCAGGGGGAAACAATTGCGCTACCTCTCAGAAAAGGGTTTGCCTCGTGAGATAGCGGGGTCGATAATCATGTTTAAATTCAAATAAATTCACCGCGAGTCACGCCCCAATGAGCCCATATGCCAGTCCCAACGACCATCGGCGGTATCACTATCTGGAGCTGGCAAACCGGCTCAGGGTCTTGCTGATCTGCGATCCCGAGACCGATAAATCGGCCGCCTCCCTGGCCGTCAACACCGGCCACTTCGATGACCCTGTCGATCGCCAGGGCATGGCCCATTTCCTTGAGCATATGCTGTTCCTCGGTACTCGTACTTATCCCAAACCCGGCGAGTACCAGCAGTTCATGAGCCGCCACGGGGGCAGCAACAACGCCTGGACCGGCACCGAGTTCACCAACTTCTTCTTCGACATCGACAACGGCTTCTTCGAAGCGGGGCTGGATCGCTTCTCCCAGTTCTTCATCTGCCCCACCTTCGCCCCCGAGTGGGTCGACAAGGAGCGCAACGCGGTCGACTCCGAATACCGCCTCAAGTTGCAGGACGATGTGCGCCGCAGCTATCAGGTGCACAAGGAGACGGTCAACCCGGCCCACCCCTTCTCCAAGTTCTCGGTCGGCAACCTGGATACCCTGGCGGACTTGCCCGGCCGGGATCTGCGCTCCGACCTTATTGCGTTCTACGAAACCCACTACAGTGCGGATCGCATGGCGCTGGTAATGCTCTCTCCGGCATCCATTGAAACCCAGCTGGCCTGGTGTGATCGCTTCTTCAGCACAATTCCGGATCGTCGCCTGGGCCCCCCCGCCCTCTCGGCGCCCCTCTACCGGCTCGATGATCTCGGCATCCGCATCCAGATAGCGCCGGTCAAGGAGACCCGCAAGCTGGCGCTGACCTTCCCGCTGCCGAGCGTGGATGCCCTCTATGACAAGAAGCCCCTCACCTTCCTGAGCCACCTCATCGGCTACGAAGGGGAAGGCAGCCTGCTCTCCCTGCTCAAGGCGAGAGGCTGGGTCAACCAGCTCGCCGCCGGAGGCGGCATCAGCGGCGCCAACTTCAAGGACTTTGGCATCAGCTTCGGCCTCACGCCCCTCGGGCTTGCCCATGTGGACGACATCATCGCCGCCCTGTTCGGCTACCTGAAACTCATCGAACGCCATGGCCTGCAGGCCTGGCGTTATGACGAGAAGCGCAGCGTGCTGGAATCCGCTTTCCGGTTCCAGGAGCGGGGCCGGGCGCTGGACACCGTCTCGGGGCTGGTGCTCAATCTGTTCAGCTATGCCCCGGACGATCTGCTCCACGGCGACTACATGATGCGCGAGTACGATGAGCCCCTGATCCGGCGCTTCCTCGCCAAGCTGACCCCCCACAACCTGCGCGTAACCATACAGGCGCCGGAGGTGAGCACGGATCGCCTGGCCCGCTGGTATCAGACCCCTTACAGCGTCCAGGCCATCACCGAGGCCGAGAAGATCCGCTGGCAGCAGAGCGAGCCGGATCCCGCCTTGCATCTGCCCTCCCCCAACCCCTTTATCAGCAACCGCCTCGACGCCAGAACGCCGTCCCTCAGTGCCGACATGCCGGCCTGCCTGGTCGACCGCCCCGGCTTTCGCCTCTGGCACCTGCACGAGCATCTATTTGGGGTGCCCAAGGGGAGCCTCTATATCTCCATCGACAGCGAGCATGCGGTCAGAAGCCCGCGCCACATCGCCATGGCCAGGCTGGCGGTGGAGCTGCTCACGGATCACCTCAATGCCCTCACCTACCCGGCCGAGCTCGCCGGGCTCGGCTACCAGATCTATGCCCATCAGGGGGGCTTTACCATCAACCTGAGCGGCTTTGCCGACAAGCTGCCGCTGCTGCTCGACATGATCCTCGGCAACCGTACCCTGGGCTATCCGGATCCGGCGCGCTTCAGCGAAATCAAGGAGCAGCTCATCCGCAACTGGGAGAACCAGTCCAAGACCAGACCCATCTCCCAGCTGTTCAACCAGCTCACCAGTTTGCTGCAACCGAACAACCCGCCGTTCGAGCAGTTGCTGCGCCACCTGCGCACCATAGCACTCGACGAAATGCCCGACTTCGTCGCCCGACTCTTTGCCGAGGTGCACATAGAGACCCTGGTGCACGGCGACTGGACCGCCGCCGAGGCGCTTGAGCTGGCCGCCCTGCTGGAGCGTCACCTCGGCGTCAGCAGCCAGCCCAGCGCCGAGACCCGCCGCCCTCTCATCTCCATTCAGGACAGGGGGACCCTCATTCGCGAGCAGGGGTGCGATCACGAAGACTCGGCGCTGCTGGTCTATTACCAGTCCCGCACCACCCGGGCGCGGGATCTCGCCTGCTTCACCCTGGCCAACCACATCATGTCCTCCACCTTCTTCCACGAGCTGCGCACCCGCCAGCAACTGGGCTACGTGGTGGGGGCCGGCAACCTGCCCCTCAACCGTCATCCCGGCCTCATCTTCTATATACAGTCGCCAGTGGCCGGGCCGCAGATCCTGCTGGACGCGGTGGAGGAGTTCATCGATCTCTTCCCGCTGGCCATGCTGGAGTTCACCGAGCAGCAGTGGCAGGACAGCAAGGCGGGCTTGCAGGCCCAGCTCAGCGAGCGGGATGCCAACCTGCGCAGCCGTGGCCAGCGGCTCTGGGTCAGCATAGGCAACAAGGATCTGGGCTTCGATCAGCGGGAGCGGGTACGCGAGGAGGTGGGCAGGCTCAGCCGCGCCGATCTGGTGCGCTTTATCACCCAGCTGCGCTCGCGTACCTCGGATCGGCTGATCCTCTGCAGCTATGGCCTGGGCCACGAGCACGACGAGCGGATCACCGGCCAGTTCATCGACGATCCCAAGGCGTTCCGGCTCAATGCCGCCACCTTCGAGGCCTGATCGGGCCTCGATACCCGTCCCATTTCCCCGCCCCACGACAGATTGCAGACAATAAAAAGCCGACCCCTGGGGGTCGGCTGGAAAAACCATAATCAATTGCGACCGGGGCCGCCAAAAGTGAACATGAGCGTGAAAATCAGACACTGAGTCGATGAACGGCCGAATGGTTCAAACCAGAGCGTATCGGTCGACACCTGCAGTGATTGAGAAACAGCCTCATCTTAGGCATTCCCCCGATTTGTCACGTTGATCTATGTCAAAGGAGGTAAAGAAGCTCGCTTCTCCTCTTCAGTGGCGGGATCACACTGTCACCTCAGCCCCGACGGATCAGGCGATAAGCCACCTCATCGAAATAGGAGAGCTGCCCCGAAAGCACCCTGGGGTGATCCAGCTCGGCGGCGCGCCCCAGCACCTCCACGCTAAAGTCGCGCTCGAACAGGGTACGCACCTCCATCTCTCCCACCGAGAACGGCGGCTGCACCTGCTGCTCCGGCTGATACTCGAGGGTCACCAGCAGCACCTGACCACCCGCCTCGATAAGGCGGCTCATCAGGGTCGCATACTGGCGGCGCATGGCCGTCGGCAGGGCGATGAGAGCGGCCCTGTCATAGGCGAGCCGGTAGCGGCGTCCAAGCTCGGGGGCGGCGAAAAAATCCCCCTGATAGATGCGCAGATCGTCGTGCTGGTGACACTGATAGGGGCCCACCTCGGTCAGTGCCTCGGTCAGGCCGTTTTCGCTGAAAAACTGGCTGATGGCCAGGGCCGAGAGTTCGAAACCATCCACCGGATGCCCCTGACCGCTCAGCCAGAGCAGGTCGCGGGACTTGCCACACAGGGGCACCAGAACGGGCTCACCCTGCTGCTGGGCCGACCACCAGGATTGCAGCCAGCGGTTGAAATCTGCCTGATGAAAGCCAATCCGGTTCTCTTTCCACTTCTGATGCCAAAACGCCGCTTCCATCATCATCCCCTCGTCATCTGCAATGATGCATCAATATCACAACTTCATCGGGGCGGCGCAACCCTTGTTGCCCCCTGCTCCGCCTTTTTGCAAAACAGAGGGTTGCAACTTCAGCGGGGGCCGCGAGGAGTCATTTCCAAGATGCTCATCTCCTGGCCAAGGACTAAGGCCCTGCTCCGGGAGCAACAGCTCGATGACACCTAAGCGGCCTCATTCAGGCACAGGCAGGCTGCGCCGTCATGGTGGTCGCCACGGCGTCTATCCGGGCAACAATCTCTGCAAACGAGGGGCGCTGCAACACAGCCTCCAGGAAACACTCTTCGGCCAGTGAGTGAAGCGCCCCAAGCGCCTCGACCCTGGGGTGGCAGCGCGCCAGCAGCTCCTCCAGCAGGCAGCCAAAGGCCCTGACTTCCAGACGCTCGAGCCGGGCAGCCAGCTTGCGGTCGGCACTGTCATAACAGGAGGCGGCGCCGAAATCCCCGAGCAGCACCCGGCCCTGTTCCTGAACAGAGTGCAGCAGAGAGTGCAGCATGTTGTGGGCGTAGAGATCCCCGTGCAGTATCCCCCTCTCATGCAGATGCCGGGCGGCGGCGGCCACCCCCTGCACCATGGCAATCAGGGCGTTCGGGGTGAAGGTCAGATCCGCCGGATAGACATCCCGGGTGCAGGAGTCCAGACTCGGCGGCCCGGCCAGATTGACAAACCGGGGGTCTATCAGCGTCATCACCAGGGTCGGCATGCCGGAGGGGTGATCGCTGACTCGGCCCGCCACCCCTATGAGGTTGGGGTGCCTGCCTGCGGCGAGCGACACCGCCATCTCGCAGCGAGGCAGGCCATCGCTGGTCACGGCCCCCTTGAAGAGTTTGACCGCCACCCCCTGCGTCCCCTCATCGGAGCGCAGTGCTGCGCTGTGGATAATCCCGGACGCCCCCTGCCCCAGTTGCTCCCCCAACGTCAGCGCCTGCCAGGGGATCTCGGCCGCAACTGCCGTCTCGTCGAGTCGGCGCTCCTGCTCGTCGCTAAAGGGGTTGCCTGCATAGGCCAGCCAGGCGAGGCGCGGCAAATCGAGCAGCCACTCGGGGAGTGCCTCCAGCCGGTTGGCGGCGATGCGCAGCAGTTCGAGTCGATGGCAATTGGCCAGAGTCTCTGGCAAGGCGGTCAAGCGGTTGCCCGCCAGCATCAGCTTTTGCAGGGCGGCGCACTGGCCTAGCTCGTCCGGCAGTCGTTCGATGACGTTGTCGGTCAGAATAAGCCAGCGCAGTCTGGTGGGCAGTGATGTCGGGGAGACCACTTCGATCCGGTTGGCCTTGAACCCCACCATGGTGAGTGCAGGGCAGCGCCCCAGCACCTCTGGCAGCTCGGTGAAGCGGTTCTCGGAGCAGAATATGATGCGAAGCTTCTTGAATTCGGCCAACTCGTCCGGCAGCGTGCTTAACTGGTTGCCGGTGAGATCCAGCACCTCCAGGGTCTCCTTGAGGCTAAAAATCTCGGGGGGGAAAACCGTCAGATTTTCAGCGAGCTTAAGGTGGCGAGCGCCGCACAGTTCACCCGCGCGCAGCTGTTCCAGGGTATGCATAACCATTTCTCAATCTTGTCGTGGCCCTGCCTAGCGGCGCTAAAGCAGACCATATGGCACCGCCGGACATAAGCCCGGCGGTTTAAAGGGGGGGCATTATAGAGAATTGGGATCGAGATCGCCTGTTTTGTTACAGATGGCCGCCAGTGCCATCGGCCTCGTGGTGGGCGCCAACCCCGTCGCCTTGATGATCCCCTGCCACAGACTCATCCAGCAAAATGGCAAGCTCGGCGGCTATCACTGGGGCGAGACCCGCAAACAGGCGATACACACCAGGGAAGCGGCGAGGTATGAATGGAGAGGGTATTCACCTGATAGCGGTAGCGACGAATACCGCCTTGACCTGGTCTATCTTTCGAAAGCCGCCTTCACCTTTGAAGCCACGTGGGCCGTACGGATGTATCGCACAGCCTACAGAGAGCGAAGCAAGCGAGGTCAATCGCCTGGTTGGCTTTCGCGTTTACCAGCACTCGCACCTTCCATTATTTTCTCAAACCGGAACATCTCATCGTCATCTCCTTTGCCATCAATATGGTGTGAGACCTGATGAGGATCTGGATGGTACTTGTTGTAGAAATCGACAATTTTGAAACCACATCTATTCACGTAGAAGTGAATATTCCTTTTCTCAAAATATGGCGTCACCGTTTCCCAGACTTTAGTGAGAGGAAACGCGTTTTCAATCGCATGCCAGGCTTTAAGGCCCAAGCCTTTGCTCTGTTGGCTCGTCGCGATGAAAAAGAATGACAGTGAGTTGCGACCGCTCATCTGGTCTATCACTACCACGGCTCCGCCAACACGTTGTTCGGCTGCCATGATCCAGTATGTAACGGCCCCCTTGGTGTGAAATGACTGTTCAATATCTTCGTCAGAAGGAATGGGCTCTTCAAGTGGGTGTCCAAAGTCTGCCTCTGCCGCCACACGAAAAGCATCCTGCAAGGCGACCTTGAACTCGGGAAGGCTGCCAGGATCAGCCTCTAGGAGGCTGATGTTTTCGTTCTCTTCTGATCCTTTCACTTATTTAATCCCCGACAGATATCTCATGAACATTGAACGGCAAAGAAGAGCACCGACCTGGCTTGGAAACGTGATTGAAATACCCATAGCTATGCGGCTCCCATTGCCCAGCCCCCACGTTTGGTTAAGGGGCGGATTTTAGCCAGCCTTAGTGAGGCAGGCGAGCGATTTGAACTCGTTGTTAGGGTAACGCCCCACCTCCCTGCATGTGAGCGGTACCTACTTTCAGATCAGCGTCTGGCGGGCGCTGCTCGAGATCCCGCCAGCCAAAGTGGTGAGCTACGCCCAGGTAGCAAGCGCCATCGGCAACCCCAAGGTCGCCCGCGCCGCGGGGTTGGCGGTGGGCACCAACCCCGTCGCCTTGATGATCCCCTGCCATAGAGTCATTCAGCAAAACGGCAAACTCGGCGGCTATCACTGGGGCGAGACCCGCAAACAGGCGATACACGCCTGGGAGGCGGCAAGGTACGAGTGAGTTCACCTTTTATGCTCTCCTGATAGGGGACAATAAGCACACCTCATCACCCCTTAATAACTACACACACTTAACTTAAACAAAGCTTGGAAAATACCAAAAACAAAACATATCTGATCCAGTAAATTATTATAAACCCCCCTTACCAAATAGTAAGGTTCTCGGAGCAGTATATTCAGTAGCTTTAGACAAAATTAAGCTTGCAAACAAACAAGATAAAGCCAAGACGTTACTTAACATCGTAATTTTCTGCCAACCTTGAATTAATCCGTGTTTCTCTAGCTCAAAGACCATCGCTACCGGCACCGCCCCAGCTAATGCTCGGTATATGCCATGAATAGCAAAACCAAGCTGGTGTGTAAACTCATGTAACTTTTGAAAAACACTTGATAATAACTGATTGGTTTTTAGCACCTGGCGATTTACAAACCAAACAACAAAATGGACACATAGGAGATATAAAAAATAATTAAAAATAAGATCTCCAGGATTTAAGCTTGCAAGTGTTTTTATCGCTGAAAAATCTGGTTGATTTCTAGCTAAAATCATTGGTACTGAGCCTAACAAGAATGAAAATAAAACTTCTACTTTCAATGAATATATCATGATTTAACCATATTTATAGCGCCTTATTAAGATGCAAGCAACGCAATACCAATGCTACCGCATGCCGCTTTACACACTAAACGTAACGCATGGTAAAAACTCCACGCGTTGCAAGTCACTCTTAAATTGTTATGCACTTTTTGTGAAGTGCCGCTCTATATCATACCCAACAGCAGATCCTCTTTGCTCAAACATGTTGATGTACTTCTTTATTTCTTGCTTACCATTAGAACCAAAAATCAAGCTATTTAATGTTGCCCTGATACCGAATTGATTTTTAAGAGTATTAACTGGATTAGCTGGCGCAACCATTTTAAAAATTCCCATCCCCGCCTCCATAGTTACTGGTTTGTGTGCAGAACCTAACCCGATTTTTGAATTCACATACTCCGAAACAGAATCTAATTGACTGCGATAGTTAGTAATCTCCTTCAAATTGTCTTCAGATAATGCATTCTGAAACAACTTTAACCATTCTCTCAATTTTGCAAAATCTTGCCTCATTTGTAGAGCAACATCAATAAGTTGGTTCGGATAGGATGATTCCTGAATGACTCGAACAGGAATAGCCGGTATATTTACAAATAGCGAATATAATGAATCTGTTCCAAATGCTTTTTTTGACACCTTCATCTGTTCATCATTTAAAAATGAGGTAAGTTGATGCAGAGCATCACCCGCAGGCAGCATGAACCCTGAGTTAACAAAGAATCTCTTTCTCAGAGGATGAGGAGTATAACTCTTTTCATAAACAAAGCTTCGAGCACACATTCCTGCGCCGCCCCACATTGTTGCTGATAAAAGTGGATGCTGAGCTCTTTTAGTTTCTTTCCAGCTTAATACATTTTCATTATGAGCTAACTTCAACGACTCCGTTGAGCTCATATGCTGAATGATACGATCCCGTGGTTCAACTAGTTTGTAAGGTTCTTCTAAAAATGGATAACTTCTTACTACACCTAAAGTTTTGGCAGTTAGTATAGGACTACTTGTTTGTACCCATGCATGTTCAAATTTAGCCTCAACTAAGATCTCATCCCTTAAAACCAAATCAGTTAAAAAATCGAACAAAGCTTCTGTTTGGATTGATGGATAACTAACTTTCTTATAACTATGCTCACCATTTTTTATAGTAATTTCGTCCGCAGACGAATTTTCCATACCATACACAAACAAGCTAGATATATCTTGAAGAGACCAATTGTCCGCAATAATACCTTGTGCCATTTTAACTTCCTCCCTGATGAACAAATTTAATAAAATATATAGCACCAAAATTTAGGCTGGTTTGACTCGCAGCGGAAAGCTGGTCTGGCAATATGCGCTTGTTAGATTCCTACATTCAGAGCTGAAGCAAGCTCCTTCAAAATCCTTTCGGACAACTCAACCATGTATTTACTTACAACCGGCTCAGCACCATGAATTATTGAATTTCTTAAGGAGATAAGGTTTTTTATATCACCAAAAAGACCTTGATCAATTTTTTTAGCTTGATATATAAATTCGACCAGTTTTACATTCGAGATCCTTCTTCTTGGACGATGCTCACCTTCAAACTCCGATTGATATGCTTGGCCATATTTATGGAGTATATATTCGAGTCGATTGTAATTGGTTAAGAAATTTTCAAGGCTTCCTTTGTCTGCTGTATCAGTAGTTGGGTCAACTCTTTGTTGGATAATTTTACTTTCTTTTTCGATTCTCTTCGGCGCAATTACATCAAACATGAAATAAGCAATAACCAACAAATTTATAAAAAATGCTGATTGTGCTGTATTCATCAGAATAGTATTTAGAGTTGTTCTTTCACTGCTTTCAGATGAAATTACAAGATTTGATATTACTAGAGTAAAAATTGATAATGCCGTCACAAAGATAAGTATATTGAAATATCTTTCCTTGAGGCTATCAACAGCAACTGTCAATGTATCATCTTCAAACTCTTCTCGACTCAGTTCATTTCGAAAAAATATAAATCCTGTCAATGTCAATCCATAAATCCCCGCCAACACTTGCGCAGAAGTAGAGTACAAATAAAATATCTGATTTTCGTTTAGGATTAACAAAGGACAATTAATTCCTATTACGCTCGTAAACAGGGAAATAAATATAAGAATTATTAAAGACCCTGTTACAATTTTTGTCGGTGTCAAAAACACACTCCTTTATTTAAGAGGAATTTAACAGTTATTAAATTTAAGGCGGTACGGATCCAATACCAGAGTCTACCGTATAACCCCGATCTACCTTCATAGCCACCACAAGAATTCATTTTAAATAATAATATTACCAGTCTGTCTCTGGAATCTGAGCGTATTTGCCTGGCTTCCTTTTTAGCCCTACCACTTCCGCTGTATAAAAAACAACCAATGAGTCAGCCGTGGAAAGCGCCACCAAGCCCCGCCTGCGTGAACAAGTCAGGACTGCAATGCACTTGCATCACTACAGCATCCGTACAGAAAAGTTTTACTGGCACTGGATCCGCTATTTCATACGCTTCCATCCACTGAGGTACCCACTGGATCTCGGTGTCCTCGTGCCATTCCTGAATTGCATCCAAGCTACCGCTCGACAGCCTCCAGTCTGCTGCTTGTGATCCACGCGATGTCTCTGGCCTGACTCATAGGTGACTCCAAAGAGGACATTTCCAAACGACTATCCTAGCGGGCAAAAGAGATAAGAAAAAGAGGGACATGGCCGTTTCCCAAGCCAGATCAAGAAATTACCCCTTCTTGGAAGAATGTATCAGCATCTCGTATGACCATGGGGTATCGAAGCGGCGGGTATCCTGAGCCATTGCCGCATGGCACCTGGCGGACAGGGGGAGCCCCCCCCCTCCCCTGTCTGGATAAACAACAGCCTGCCGCCATGTGTGGACGCGATGGATGACGCTCTGTCGATCGCCCCAGGCACTCACCACGACAACGTTGGCAACAGGGCCTCCATCCCCTGTGCCAGGAGCAAAATTTTCTCGCAAACGATTGGAAAAAGAAAAGACGCCTCAAGGGCGCCTTTTTGACAGTTTTGCGTTATCGGCAAGAAAAGCGTTAGCCGCTTATTCCCATTCGATGGTTGCGGGCGGTTTGCCGGAGACGTCGTACACCACGCGGGAGATACCGTTGATCTCGTTGATGATGCGATTCGACACATGGCCGAGGAAGTCGTACGGCAGGTGGGCCCAGTGGGCTGTCATGAAGTCGATGGTCTCGACGGCGCGCAGGGCGATAACCCAGTCATACTTGCGGCCATCGCCCATGACGCCGACGGAGCGCACCGGCAGGAAGACGGCGAACGCCTGGCTGACCTGGTTGTAGAGGTCGGCCTTGCGCAGCTCTTCGATAAAGACGGCATCTGCCTTGCGCAGCAGGTCGCAGTACTCTTTCTTCACCTCGCCGAGCACCCGCACGCCCAGACCCGGACCCGGGAAGGGGTGACGGTAGAGCATGTCGTAGGGCAGACCGAGTTCCAGACCAACGCGGCGCACTTCGTCCTTGAACAGCTCGCGCAGCGGCTCCACCAGACCCATCTTCATCTCTTCCGGCAGGCCGCCGACGTTGTGGTGAGACTTGATGACGTGGGCCTTGCCGGTCTTGCTGGCGGCAGATTCGATGACGTCAGGGTAGATGGTACCTTGCGCCAGCCACTTGGCGTTTTTCAGCTTCTTGGCTTCGTCGTCGAACACTTCCACGAAGACGCGGCCGATGATCTTGCGCTTGGCTTCCGGCTCGTCTTCACCTGCCAGGGCAGAGAGGAAGCGCTCTTCGGCATCGACCTTGACGATCTTGAGGCCGAAGTGATCGCCAAACATCTCCATGACCTGGGTGCCTTCGTTCAGGCGCAGCAGGCCGTTGTCGACGAAGACGCAGGTCAGGCGATCGCCGATGGCGCGGTGCACCAGCATGGCGACCACGGAGGAGTCCACGCCGCCGGAGAGGCCCAGGATCACTTCATCGTCACCCACCTGCTCGCGGATGCGGGCGACGGCGTCGTCGATGATGGTGGCCGGGGTCCAGAGGCATTCGCAGCCACAGATCTCCTTGACGAAGTGCTCCAGCATGCGGGCACCCTGACGGGTGTGTGTCACTTCCGGGTGGAACTGCACGCCGTAGAAGCGACGGGCCTCATCGGCCATGGCCGCATGGGGGCAGGTCGCGGTCTGGGCTATGGTGGTGAAGCCGGCGGGGATCTCGGTGACCTTGTCGCCGTGGCTCATCCAGACGTCCAGCAGGGCGTGGCCGTTCTCTGCGATGGCGTCTTCGATGTTGCGCAAGAGGGCGCTGGTCTTGCCGGAGTGGCCCAGCACTTCGACCTGGGCATAACCGAATTCACGCAGGGTGGAGGATTGCACCTTGCCGCCCAGCTGCTCGGCCATGGTCTGCATGCCGTAGCAGATGCCAAACACCGGCACGCCGGCGTTGAAGACGTACTCGGGGGCACGGGGGCTGTCCGCCTCGGTCACGGATTCCGGGCCGCCGGAGAGGATGATGCCGCTCGGATTGAATTCGCGGATCTGCTCTTCGGTTACGTCCCAGGCCCACAGCTCGCAGTAGACGCCGATTTCACGGACACGACGGGCGATGAGCTGGGTGTACTGGGAACCGAAATCCAGGATGAGGATGCGGTGCTGGTGAATGTCTTTAGTCATTTTATTCCTGCATCAGGCTGATTTATCACAAAAAGCGTGGGGATAAAAACGTGTTAAAGAAACGGGGCCAGAGCCCCGTTTCATCAGCCCATCCGGTAGTTGGGGGCTTCTTTGGTGATGGTCACGTCATGGACGTGGGACTCTTTCATCCCGGCGCCCGAGATGCGCACGAACTCGGCCTTGGTGCGCATGTCGTCTATGGTGGCGCAGCCGGTCAAGCCCATGGAGGAGCGCAGGCCGCCCATCTGCTGGTGAATGATCTCTTTCAGGCGGCCCTTGTACGGCACGCGCCCTTCGATACCTTCCGGCACCAGCTTGTCGGCGGCGTTGTCGGTCTGGAAGTAGCGATCGCTGGAGCCCTTGGACATGGCGCCGAGGGACCCCATGCCGCGGTAGGACTTGAAGGAGCGGCCCTGATAGAGCTCGATTTCGCCCGGCGCCTCTTCGGTACCGGCAAACATGGACCCCACCATGACGCAGCTTGCGCCCGCGGCGATGGCCTTGGCCACGTCGCCGGAGAAGCGGATGCCGCCATCGGCAATCACCGGCACGCCGGTACCTTCCAGGGCGTCAACGGCGTCGGAGATGGCGGTGATCTGGGGCACGCCGACACCGGTCACGATGCGGGTAGTGCAGATGGAGCCAGGGCCTATGCCGACCTTGACGGCATTGACGCCGGCAGCGACCAGCGCCAGGGCGCCGGCGGCAGTGGCCACGTTGCCACCGATGATTTGCAGCTCAGGATAGGCATCGCGGGTCGCCTTGATGCGATCCAGCACGCCCTGGGAGTGGCCATGAGAGGAGTCAATCAGCAGCACGTCCACACCGGCTTCCACCAGGGCGGCGACGCGCTCCTCGTTACCGGCACCGGCACCGACGGCGGCACCGACCCGCAGACGGCCGCGCTCGTCTTTACAGGCGTTCGGCTTGCGCTCGGCTTTCTGGAAGTCTTTGACGGTGATCATGCCCTTCAATTTGAAGTCGGCGTTCACCACCAGCACCTTCTCGATACGGTGTTTCTGCATCAGGGCAACCACCTCTTCGCGAGGGGCCCCTTCACGCACGGTGACCAGACGATCCTTCTGGGTCATGATCTGTTCAACGGTCTGGGAGAGATCGATCACGAAGCGCACATCACGGCCGGTGATGATGCCGACAAGCTGGTTGCCGTCAGTGACCACAGGGTAACCGGCGAAACCGTTCTTGTGGCTCAGCTCCTTGACCTGGGCAATGGTCATGTCAGGGCGTACGGTGACGGGGTCGGAGACCACGCCGCTCTCGTACTTCTTGACCTTGCGCACTTCGGCAGCCTGCTGCTCGATGGACATGTTCTTGTGAATGAAGCCGATACCGCCTTCCTGGGCCAGTGCGATAGCCAGACGGGCTTCGGTCACTGTGTCCATGGCAGCGGAAATCATCGGGATATTCAGGGAGATAGCAGACGTGAGCTTGGTACGCAGGTCGGCGGTATTCGGAAGAACAGTGGAGTGTGCTGGAACCAACAGTACATCGTCGAAGGTCAGCGCTTCTTTGGCAATCCTGAGCATGGCAATATCTCACCGTTGAGGAGTGGGGGTGTAAAATATTGCCGACAAATTTTACTCATGCATTGGTCACTGGTAAAGAAGTTTTTTGAATTTTTTATGGTGTAGCCCGGTTTAACGCCGCCAACGGGGCAAAAAACCAATAAATTCAGGCGTAACCATGCCTTTTTTCGCGACAAGATGATCTTTTTTGCCGTTGGCAGCCAAATGCCCGCCAGGCGCCCCTCGGGTCACTTTTTAACAATTCCCCTCCCCCTCTCGGGACCGCCACTCAGCCCCCCTGATAACGACCGGGTTTGTGCCAGTTCATCAGCATGGCGTTCATGGCGAGCGCGCTCAGGGTGGACCAGAGCAGCAGGGAAAGCGGCAGGGTGAGCAGGGAGAGCGCAAATACCAGCACATCGAGCACCATCTGGCTCTTGCCCGCGTTGATGCCGGTGCGCCTTTGCAACCAGAGCGTCACCACGCCTATGCCCCCCACCGAAGCGTTGTGGCGGGCGAGGGATAACACCCCCATGCCGAGGAAGGTGCCCCCCACCAGGGCGGCAAACAGCGGGTGGATGTAGCTCACCGTCAAGAGCAGCGGCACCCCCTGGGTGGCAGCCGAGAGCGCCACATTGACCACCAGCGTCTTGAGCATGAAGCCCCGCCCCATGGTGAAGTAGCTGAACACCAGAAAAGGCAGGTTGGCCAGGAAGAAGAGCACCCCTATGGGCAGGCTGCTGACGTGGGCGAGCAGCAGGGCTATGCCCGCGATGCCGCCGGTGATCATGCCGGAGCACTTGAGCAGGTTGAGGCCGACCGCGATGAACATGACCCCGAGGATCATACCGTAGACGTCGTCCTTGAGGGTGTGGGCCAACCCTCTGCCCACAGCCGCCGGCTGCATGGTCATTTCACCTTCCATATGACTCCTTGACACGAATTGATTGTGGCGTCCCTTGCCCGAAAACCAGGCCGTTCCGGTACGGATGGCGGCGGTGCATTCAGCCTGCTGGCACCAGCCCCCGACCTTGCGGCCCCCTGCCCCTGACATCGCCATTATGGACATGACAAGTCACAGCAAAAAGAGCGCCAATCAAAACAAGAGTCCGAGATACCATCAAAAATCGAATTTAAATACCGCATAGCCATCAGAAAACAGATGGATCATACCAATCCAGGGATCGACTCCCGTGCAGGATCAGCATGTTTACCCAATTAACCACAAAACGTGTCGTGGTCCTTCCTGATAAACTCGTTTATTCGGTTGATCATGCCGATAAAATGTCACTTTACAGCATGGAAGATGCCCATCAGGAGGGCGCCATGGGGCTGTCTGGCATGTTTCTGCGGGATTGGGCCCAAGGACAAACAACAAGGAAATGCACCATATTAGGGCGTGCGCACCAAATGTGTGCAATTTGGGGCCCTGCGCTTGCCTCGCCCGGCGCGACTTGGGTGGGATGCGCCGGCCCTCATCCCCCGCTTCATGCCTCGGCGCCATAAAAAAGTCGGCCCCAAGGCCGACTCGCTGCACACCATCACAGGCGCCCCTTATTTGAGGTACTTGCCGTCTGCCCCCACCTTACCGGGGCCGTTCAGCACCCAGACTCGTGCCGAGTAGGCGGGCACCTGGAAGCTCAGGCTGCCGTTGCCATTCGGGGAGCTTGCCGCCATGATGCAGAGCCTCTCCTTCTCATGTCGGGCAGGACGAGCATCCAAGGGAGTGGAGATGAGAACATCGGATTACGTGCGGCTGCTGGTGCTGGCGGCCATCTGGGGCGCCAGCTTCCTGTTCATGCGCATAGCGGCGCCCGCCTTTGGCTCGGTCAACACCACCTTCCTGCGGGTCTTCTTCGCCCTGGTCGGGCTCGCCGCCATGCTGTTGCTGCTGCGCACCCCCATGCAGTTCCAGGGCAAGCTCAAATCCATCATGGTGCTCGGCATCATCAACTCGGGCGTGCCCTTCCTGATGTACGCCATCGCTGCTCTCTGGCTGCCCGCCGGCTACTCGGCCATCCTGAACGCCACCACCCCGCTGATGGGGGCCCTCATCGGCTTCTCCTTCTTCAACGAGACGCTGACCTTGCGCAAGTGGAGCGGCGTCATGCTGGGGCTGATGGGCATAGCCCTCATCACCACCACGGGGGAGGTGAGCCTGACCGGCAATCTCGTCACCGGCGTGCTGGCCTGCCTCATCGCCACCGCCTGCTATGGCTGTGCCGGTTTCCTGACCCGGCGCTGGATCAGCGAGCGGGGCGGCCTCGATGCCAAGCTGGTGGCCTTTGGCAGCCAGCTCGGTGCCTGCCTCTTCCTGCTCCCCTTCTTCGGTTACACCCTGGTGACAGGCCCCGCCGTCAACTGGGCCCTCCCCGAGGTGTGGGCCAGCGTGCTGGCGGTCGGCTTCATCTGCACCGCCCTCGCCTATCTGATCTACTTCAGGCTGATCGCCGATATCGGGCCCCTGCGCTCCCTGACGGTCACCTTCCTGATCCCGCCCTTTGGCATCCTGTGGGGCTATCTGGTGCTGGGCGAAACCCTCACCGGCGGTTTCGTGGCGGGCGGCGCCATCGTCTGTCTCGCGGTCTGGCTGGTGGTGAGCCCGAGCAGGGCCACCAAACCGGCCAAGGCGCAGCCACAGGGCTGAACGCTATCTGCCGGGCCCCGTGGCTCGGCAGATAGCACAGGCAGACTGGACCGCTGCTGCCATAGACACGGACTCGGCGGATGGACTGAACTGGGGTAAGATGTGCCCCATCGTTTTCTCCCCGCTCCGGCGGACACAGCAGCAGGGCCAGCCTTGAACCACCTCGACGAATCCAGCCAGAGCAGGCAACAGCAGATCTTCACCGTCACCCGCCTCAACAGCGCCGTGCGCATGATACTGGAGCAGGATCTGGGGCTGGTGTGGCTGACGGGGGAGCTCTCCAACCTGGCGATGCCAAGCTCGGGCCACTGGTACTTCTCCTTGAAAGACATCTCGGCCCAGGTGCGCTGCGCCATGTTCAAGGGCAACAACCGCCGGGTGCCGTTCCGGCCGCAAGATGGCATGCAGGTACTGGTGCAGGCGCGGGTCTCCCTCTATGAACCCCGCGGCGACTACCAGCTCATCATCGAATCCATGCAGCCCGCCGGGGACGGCATGCTGGCCCTGCGCTTCGAGGAGCTCAAGCGCCGCCTCGACGCCGAAGGGCTGTTCGACGAGGGCCGCAAGCGCCCGCTCCCCCGCGAACCCCGCGCCGTGGGGCTGGTCACCTCGGCCACCGGCGCCGCCCTGCACGACATGCTGACGGTACTGGGGCGCCGCGCCCCGGATCTGCCGGTCTTCATCTACCCGACCCAGGTGCAGGGCAGCGCCGCCATCGGCCAGATCGTCTCTGCCATTGCCCTGGCCAACCGCCGCGCCGAGGTGGATGTGCTCATCGTCGGGCGCGGCGGCGGGTCGCTCGAAGATCTCTGGTGCTTCAACGAGGAGGCGGTGGCCCGCGCCATCGCCCACTCCGCCATCCCGGTGGTGAGCGCCGTGGGCCACGAGGTGGACGTCACCATCAGCGACTTCGCCGCCGACTTGCGCGCCCCCACCCCCTCCGCCGCCGCCGAGCTGGTGGCACCGGACAGAAGCGCCCGCGCCCAGCGCCTGGTTCACCTCAAGCAGCGTCTGGTACAGGCCATCTCCCGGCGCCAGACCGCCGCCAGCCACCAATTTGCACTGCTGCAAAAGCGGCTCGATCACCAGGATCCCAAGCGCCGGCTGGAGCAGCAGTCCCAGCGTCTGGACGAGCTGTCCGGCCGCCTGCAGCAACTGCTCAATCTGCGCCTGCATCAGGGGGAGCGGCGCCTCGCGAACCTCGAGCTGCGGCTGCAGGCCAGGAGCCCTTCAACGCTGCTGGCCGCCGGCAAGCGCCGCCACCAGCTGGCCGAGGAGCGGCTCCATAGCCTGATGAGCAAGCGCCAGGATCTGGCCGCCCACCGCCTCGCCATGTTGAGTGCCCGGCTCGACGGGATAAGCCCGCTGGCCACCCTGGGGCGGGGTTACTCCATCACCCGCACGCCAAGTGGCGAGGTGATAAGCCGCGCCGCCCAGGTGAGCCCGGGCCAGCAACTGGTCACCATGCTCGCAGAGGGGGAGCTGCGGGTGCGGGTGGAGGAAGTGCACAACCAATAACTAAGGGTGGGCGTCAGGCGGCACCCTTTCGTTCCCTCCTTAGTCTTGCCCCTGCCCGCTACACCCGCGAATGATGCCGGGCCCCGCCCGGATGAGTGGTGGGGGTTGCCGCCTCCCCTCCCAGGGGATTTGACTGCAGATATTCGAACAAGCCCGCCTGCAGATTGACGTTCCAGAAGCGCCCCGCCAGGGTCAGCGCCAGTGCCTCCCCGGTCAGCTCGGCCAGGCCATGCTGCTGCCAGCGCTCAAAGAGCGGCAACAGATGCGCCCGCAAGGGGGATGGCAAGCGCCCGAGGGCAAGCCAGCCGGTATCGAGGCCACCGCGCAGCAAGCCGTCCATGGACGCGTTGGGGTTGGGCCTCATCACCATGCCGGGGGCACGCAGATCGGCGGCCAGCGCCTGGTGCCAGGCCCCTAGATCCCGGCCATACATGAGGCCGTGGCCATGAATGCTGCCCCCCGCCCCCGCACCGAAGGGGAGGATCTCGGCGCCGCGCTTGGCCATCTGGTTGTAGCGGCTCTGCTCGGCCTCGCTTCGCCGCCAGTGGCTGCAGGAGAGCCGTTGCCAGCCCCCCTGCTCCAGGGTGCGGGCGCCATAGGCATACATGGTCGCCCGCTGCTGACCATCGGCGGACCAGCCGAGCCGGCCCTTCTCCTGCACCCGATCCAGATTGGTGCCCTGCATGGGGATGAGCTGATAGAGATCCACCCCGTGCACGCCGCTGGTCATCACATCCGCGATGTCCTGGCGCCACAGGGCGTCATCCTGCCCCGGCAGGCCGAAGATGAGATCCGCCACTATGACGGCGGCGTCATCCCGGGTCAGCTCCTCCAACCGGGCGAGCAGTGTCTCCCTGTCGTCGAAACGGGCCGCCTGCTGGCGCACCTCTGTGTTGAAGCTCTGCACCCCAAACGAGAAGCGGTTGAAACCCCCCTCGAGAGCCGTCTGCCACTTCTCATCATCAAAGCCGTTGAGCCGCCCCTCCAGGGTTATCTCCGCATCGGCCATCAGCGGAAAACGGCGGATAGCCTCGGCGAGGCGCGCCAGATCGTCCGCCGCCATGTCGGTGGGGGTGCCGCCCCCCACATAGACGGCCGAGAAGGGGTGACTCTGGCCAAAGGGAGAGTCGGCGGCCCGGTGCAGACTGTCACACAGGGCCGCCATATAGCGGCTCATGCGCGCCGGGTTGGCGCCATTTTCGAAGAAGTTGCAGAAGCTGCAGCGCTTGCGGCAGAAGGGTACATGGATATAGAGCGCCCGCTCCTGGGCCTCGCTCGGCCGTTGCCACCAGGCTTGCCAGCCGGCGGCGTCCAGCGTCAGGGGGCCTGCGCCGCCCCGGCTGGCATGGGCCGAGGTCTTGGCGGTGAAGGCGAACTTCAGGGGTTCCGGGGTGGCGAGCCCCGTCATGGTCGGGGTGAACTGTGGCGTCATCACTGGCAGGTTACCGTCTGGAAATAATACAAATGATAACGAATATCAGTTAAGCCCTGTGTTGTGCTGGATCAAGTCAGGGGCATTGAGAGGACGTCATCTCCCCCTCTGCCTGGGCGCGAGAGCCGATGTAAAGCGAGATAATGCAGGAGGCGTGGCAGGAAGAGAGCCACTCTCCGGCGGGAGAGTGGTGGCACACACGCGATCAGGCCAGAGGAAGGATCCCGGCGGCGGGATCAGGGCGCTGACGCTGGGCTGGGCAGATCAGCCGTTGTCTATGATGATGGCGACCCGGCGATTCTCCGCCCGTCCGGCGGCGGTGCCGTTATCGGCGATCGGCGCCTCTTCACCGCGTCCACGGATGTCCAGGTTGGCCGCGGGCATCCCCACAGACGCCAGCACCTCGGCCACGGACTGGGCCCGTTTCAACGAGAGCTGCTCGTTGTAGGCCGCCTCGCCGTTGGAGTCGGTGTGACCGTCCACCCGGGCCCGGTTCAGCCCCACCTCAATCAGGGCCCTGCCCAAGGCTTCCACCACCTGGCGGGTGCCGGGATTGAGGGCCCCCACGTTGTTGGCAAAGAGCACCTTGTTGGAGATATCCAGGGTCCAGCCCTCGTCGGTCAGGTGAAACCCCTGCTCCTTGAGTGCGGCGATCTGCGCCTGCGTAAGGCCCTGGGGAGCGCTCTGGCAAGCCGCCAGCCCACCGAGCAAGAGTGCGAACAGACCTGCTCTCATCAGGTTGAAAAACGTCATCATTCTGGTCCTTTCATTATTTTCCATATCAATTTCACGTGGTTGTCTGGTTGTCTCTGTGTCCCTCCCTGCGTTGTCGTTTGGATTCATACATGGCACCGTCGGCGGCCTGCAACAGGGCATCCGCCGTCTCCCCCTGCTCGGGGTAGAGGGCTGCGCCGACGCTGATGCCGACCCCCAGATGACGGCCATCGCTCAAGACCTCGGGGGTGCTCATCGCCTGCTGGATCCGCATCATCACCTCCTGCACCTCACTCCCCTGATGCACCGGAAAGAGCAGGACCACAAACTCATCCCCGCCCAGCCGACACACCAGGTCCATGGGCCTGAGCTGATGCTGCACCCGCCGCGCCAGGGTGATGAGCACCTCGTCACCGATTGCATGGCCCAGGTTGTCATTGATCTGCTTGAAGCGATCACAGTCCAGATAGAGCAGGGCGAAGCGCTCCTGCCGGGTGCGCCCAGCCAGGATGGCTTGCTCCAGCCGCGCCTCGAACAGCGCCCGGTTGGGCAGACCAGTGAGGGGATCATGGGTTGCCTGGTGCAGCAGGGTGGCGTTCTCCCGCTTCTGGTGGGCCTGCCAGGCTTCCAGCTCGTCGAGCAGTGAATTGAAGTCCTCCCCGAGCTCGTGCAGCTCGGCGATGTTGGCCGCCGGCACCCGTTGCTTGAGGGCGCGCTGGCGGCTGACGTTGTAGGCGACCTCGGTCAGGGCCTTGAGGGGCGCCGTGATGGAACGCTGCATCCGGCGCGCCACATAGAGCGCCCCCAGGATACTGAGCAGCAGGCACAGCAGGGTAGCCATCAGGGTCTGCAACAGGAAGCGCAGCAGGTGCTGGCCGTGACCGACCAGGTGAACCTGGGCTATCTCCTTGTTCTCCCGCACTATGGGCTGCTCCACAGGTACCGGCAGAATAAGATGGGCCAGATGTTGCTCCAGACTGCTCCAGGGGGTCGTAATGTCCCGGCGCCAGCTCGCCAGCACCTGACCACCGGGCAGCAGAATGCGGGCGCTGGCCACGTCCTCCCGGGAGGTGATGGCCTCCAGGGCATCCTTGGCCGCATCCTTGTCATCGAACACCACGGCCGCTTCCGCGGTGTAACTGATGGCCCGTGCCACCAGCTTGAGGTTGTGATCCGCATAGAGGCGCAGCGCCAGCAGCGCCGTGATGGTCAGGAAGAGGCCCGCCATGCAGACGGCGGTCAGGGAGATCATCATGTGGGTGCGCCCCAGACTCTGGCGCAGGGTGAGGCGCGGGGCGACGGCGTGATACTTGAAGCTCATCGCGCCTCCTCATCCGCTCTGGCGAGCTTGAGCACGGCCGGGTGTACCCGCACGCCGCTGCGGGCCAGTGCATCCAGGTTGACCCGAAAACGGACCCTCTCTTTGCCGGCCTGCAGGCAGAACACCGCATCGGCGATGCACTCGCGGCTCTGCTCGCTGATGCTGAGGATGGCGTACCCCCGCAGACGTTCGAACAGGGAGAGCCGCTGCTCGGGGACCAGCACCCCCAGATAGATCACATCGCAGCGCTGGATCAGCGCCTCGTCGTCGACCTCGTAGCGATGCACATCGACCGGGCGGCCATTGGCCTGCTGGCGTATGGTGAGCAGCGACGCCGCATATTCCGTGGGCGCGGCGACGCAGAGCCGCAACCTGGCAGGCTCGCTGGGCCAGCGGGTGTAGCTCAGGATATCGAGCACGGTTTGCCGCACCAGCTCGCTGCGCACTTCCGCCGAGGTCGCCGGCGCCGCCTCGCAGGTCAGCACCCAGAGGCAGCACAGGGGCGTGAGCCACGCCAGGATCCGAAAAGAGGAGAAAAACTGCATGATGCCCGCGCTTATGCCCACATCGGTACCTGGGTGGTCCGACGCCCATGGAGGGAGTGCCAGAGAGGAGTCGCACCGAGCTTATCAGCCGCCCAGCGGCTGCCTATCCGTACTGGCATCGGCTGCGTCAGCGGCCGACGCAGCGAGGGCAACGCCACAGACCAGGACGGGCGCCCCGGGGGCACGCCTTCAGGGTTACTTTTTGCCAATCCCATATTCACGCAGCTTGTTGGCGATGGCGGTGTGGGAGACCCCGAGCCGCTTGGCCAACTGGCGGGTAGAGGGGAAGGCCGGGTAGAGCCGCTCCAGCAGCCGGCTCTCGAAGCGCTTCACCGCCTCGTCGAGCCCCCCCTCGAACCACTCGTCGATAAGGGGCATGGCGTCGGCCGCCACCGGCAGGTCCACGTGCTCGGGGCCTATTTCGTCCCCTTCCAGCAACGTCATGGCCCGATAGAGGCAGTTGCGCAGCTGGCGCACGTTGCCGGGCCAGCGGTAGGCGGTCAGGTACTCGGCCATGTTGCGGGTAAAGCGCGGGCGTGGGCGCTGCAACTCGCTCGCGAAGCGGGAGACGAACTGCTGGGCCAGGGCCATGATGTCCGCCTTGCGCTCGCGCAGGGGGGGCAGCGCCAGACTCAGCACGTTGAGGCGGTAGTAGAGATCTTCGCGGAACTTGCCTTCGTGTACCAGATCCAGCAACTGCTTCTGGGTGGTACAGATGAAGCGCACATTGACCCTCACCTCCTGCTCGTCCCCGACCCGGCGGAAGACGCCGTCTTGCAGCACCCGCAGGAACTTGGTCTGCAGATGGGGGGACATGTCGCCTATCTCGTCCAGCATCAGGGTGCCGCCGCTCGCCAGCTCCAGCACGCCGCGCTTGCCTTCGGTGTTGTTGCCAAAGGCGCCGGGGGCGTAGCCAAACAGCTCGCTCTCGGCCACGTTGTCCGGCATGGCGGCGCAGTTGAGCGCCATGAAGGGATGGCTGGATCTCAGGCTGGCGCCGTGGCAGGCGCGGGCAAGCAACTCCTTGCCGGTGCCGGTCTCCCCCACGATGAGCAAGGGGGCATCCTGCATCGCGAGCTTGGCGGACTGGGCCAGCACCTCCTTCATCTTCTGGCTCTCGGCCTGCAGGTGCTCGAAGCCCCCCACTTCCACCGCATGGAGCGCGCTGAAGTGCATGCCGACCCGGCGGGCGGATTTGAGCACCACAACGGCGCCGGCCAGGGCCTGTTTGCCCTTCTCTTCGGCCACGAACAGCGGCATCAGATCGCCGAGGTACTCCTCGCCGCCGAGGCTGAGTTTGCAGGTCTGGGGCTTGATCTCGCTCGCCTCCAGCCAGCGGGCGAAGGAGAAGCCCTTGACCAGGGAGCCGAGCGCCACCCCGCGCACCTCTTCCGGTGGCAGCGCCAGCGTGGTGAGGGCGGCCTGGTTGGCCTGGGTCACCCGCCCCTTGCTGTCGAGGGAGAAGACCAGATCCGGCAGCGCCTTGAGCAGGGCCTCTATCTCGTGGTGCTCCCGCTCGGAGGGCATGTAGGGGATGGTCTTGACGTCATAGACGCCGGGAATGCGGCGGATCTCCGGCATCAGATGCTGGAAATCGCGAAACTCCAGCTCGGGGAAATTGAGATAGATGATGCCTGAGGTATCGATTTCGATGCCGCGCAGATCGATGTTGTGCTCCACCAGTCGGTCGAGCAGTTCCCGGGTCAGGCCCAGACGGTCTTCACAGCTGACTTCAAGACGCATTCGGCACACACTTCCTAGCTAACATTCTGAATAGCCGGATGATACAGACTCGATCCCGCCAGTGCGAGCGCTCCCCCATAAAAATGCGGGCCCGCCCCGTTTTCACCGGGCAGGCCCTCTCAATGGAGATGCAGAGGCGCAGGATCTCAGCTCAGCAGCTCGTCCGTGCGTGCCGCCATGATGAAGTCGTTGCGATGCAATCCACCTATCTTGTGGGTCCACCAGCTCACTGTTACCTTGCCCCACTCGAGCAAGATCGCCGGGTGGTGGAACTCGGCCTCCGCCAGCTCGCCCAACCGGTTGGTGAAGGCCAGCGCCTCCTTGAAGTTGCGAAAGGCAAATTCTCGCCTCAGTTGCAGCTCGCCGTTCACCACCAGGGGCTGCCAGTCGGGGATGGCGTGCATCAGCTCGCTCAGCTCCTGCTCGGTCACCCTGGGGGCATCGGCGCGGCACGCTTCGCACCGCTGGTTTGCCAGTTCAGACATTCGGGACTCCTTTCATCAATGGAATGGGTTGGAAACGGATTCAACTCGCCTGCCGGCCAGAGGCCGGGGCAAAGCGGGGCGGACGCAGGCCGAGGCGACGGGCCTCCGCCACCGCCGCCATGATTTGCTGCGGCCCCAGGCGGTAGAGGCAATCCAGGCTCGGCAGCACGAAATAGACGGGCTGCATGATGTCGATGCGATAAGGGGTGCGCAGCACCTCCAGCAGATCGAAGGGTTGCAGCACCGGCTTGCCGGAAAGGGCATAAGCGGTCTCGCCGATGGAGGAGAGGATGCCGCCACCGTAGATGCGCAGCCCCTCCCCCTCCTGCACCAGACCAAACTCCACGGTGAACCAGTAGAGCCGCGCCAGATAGACCCGCTCCTCCTTGCTGGCGTTCAGCCCGAGCTGGCCATAGAGGTGGGTGAAGTGGGCGAAGGCGGGGTTGGTCAGCATGGCGCAGTGGCCGAAGATCTCGTGGAAGATGTCGGGCTCTTGCAGATAGTCGAGCTCGTCCCGGCGGCGGATGAAGGTAGCCACCGGAAACTGGCGATCCGCCAGCAGGGCAAAGAAGCGATCGAAGGAGATGAGCGCCGGCACGGCGGCCACCGACCAGCCGGTGGTGGGGGTCAGGGCGGCGTTGATCTCCCCCAGTTGCGGGATACGATCCCGGGGCAGTGCCAGCCTATCCAGCCCCGCCAGGTATGCGTCGCAGGCCTTGCCCTCGAGCGCCGCGAGCTGGCGCGCGATCAGGATCTGCCAGGTCCCCTGCTCTTCCTCCGAGTAGTGGATGCAACCCTGATCGTCCGGTTGGTGTGCTGTGTAGCTACTTGCCATGATCCCTGCCATCTTCGGCCCCTAAAGGCCCCTTGTCGTTGCTCTTCAGGATCACTGTAACGGCTTGCCCATCAAAAAAGCAGCCGACCCCTAGGTCGGCTGCCTGCCACAGATGTAAATAATTTGTGACATCTCGATATGCTTTCCCGGGGCGCTGCCGTGGTTGAGGCAAGCCGCCCGGGGGATGGCTCAGGCAGGGAGATCACAGCCCTTGAATGGCCCCTATGACTTGCGAAGATAGCCCGCCAGCTGGCCGACAAGCCGCTTGCGCAGCTCACCGAGCTTGGGTTTCTCGTCCGCACACCAGGGCAGCGGGCGGCACGCCTCTATGGCGCGCAGCCCCAGGCGGGCGGTGAGCAGGCCGGCCCCCACCCCTTGCGCGGCGCGGGCGGAGAGCTTGGCGGTGAGCTCGGCCCCCAGCAGATCCATGCCCACCTCTGTCACCAGCTCGGTGGCGCCGGCATAGAGCATGTTGCGAAACACCTGGCGGATGAGGCGAATGCGGCTCCAGTAGCCGAGCTCGATGGCGTAGACATCGGCGATGTCCTCTATCATCCGCAGATTGCGCCACAGCATCAGCATCATGTCGACAGTGGCGAGCGGGCTCAGGGCCACCAGCACGGCGGCCTCCCCCGACCATTTGGCGACCCGGGCCTGGGCTAGCTTGTCCCGCTCGCCAAGCACCAGCTGGCTGTAGAGGGTCAGCACCTCCCGATCGCTGTGGCTCTCATCGAGCTGGCCGAGCCAGGTCTGATACCCCTCCCGCCCCTTGTCGCCACTCTTTTCGGCCAGGGCCTCGCAGAACGCCTGCCCCTGCCCCACCCCCTGATGGGCCAGCAGATCTTCCGCGCGGGAGCGCACATCCTGGCGCCGCTTGAGGGTGCGCAGCCGCAGCCACTCGCGCCCGACCACGCCAGCCGTGCCCACCGCCACCAGGCCAGAAGCCAGCAACCAGGCACCGCCCCAGAGCGGGGTTGTGAGAAACTGGTCGTAGAGGAAGGCGCCAAACTGGCCCAGGGAGAGCAGGCCGACCGCCCCCAGCCCCCAGCCCAAGAAGCGATGGCGGCGACGGGGCCGCACCGTCAGGGCTTGGGCCACCTCGGTGAACTCATCGAGCTCCTCGAGGCGCTCGAAGCTCTCTTCTTCCAGCCGCTGGGCCGGGGCCGGGGGCGGCGCCTCGCTCGCCACCGACAGGGTCGGCTCCAGGATCACCTTGCCTTGCAGCGGCATCGTCTGTGTTGTCTGATCGTTCATCTTGTTCTCTGCTCCTTGGTGCGGCGCCGGTTATTCGAGGTGATCCCCGAGCAAGAACTCCAGTGCCGCGTCCAGCCGGATATGGGGCAGCGCCTGATGGGCGCTCATGGGCATGGGGCGAAATGCCTGAAAATCAAAACCTTGGCTTTGCCACCACTGGGCAGGCGGGATCTGGGGCGGTACCTCCCCGGGGAAGAGCAAGAGCGGCTCCCCTGCCAGGCTGGTGCCACGGATGGCCGGGAACTCGCGGCCATTGGCCTGCCCCTTGCCCACCTCTGTGGCCTTGATGGCGGCCAGTGCCAGGCATTCGGTCTCTATCCCCTCGAAGCGGGCCTGGCCCCGGCCGCTGCTCACCAGATGCTGGAGCAGGGAGACCAGGGGCCCATGCTGCTCCGGGGTGACGTGATCGGCCTTGCTCGCCACGAACAACAGCTTGTCGATGCGCGGGGAGAACAGGCGGCGCCACCAGTTGCTCTTGCCATAGGCGAAGCTCTCCATGATGCGGGCTATGGCCTGCTGCATGTCGCCAAAGCTGGCGGCCCCGGCGTTGAGGGGCGCCAGGCAGTCCACCAGCACTATCTGGCGATCGAAGCCTGCGAAGTGCTGCTCGTAGAAGCCCTGCACCAGGTGCTGCTTGTACTGCTCGAAGCGCTGCTTGAAGGTGGCGTAGAGGCTGCCATCGGCGGGCTCCTGGGCCGGTTTGTCCCAGACCCAGGGCACGAATTGCAGCAGCGGCGCCCCGGCATACTCCCCCGGCAGCACGAAACGGCCCGGCTGGATGAGGTGCAGCCCCAGCTCGCGCTTGCAGGCGTGCAGATAGTCGGTGTAACGCGCCGCCAGCTGGCTCGCCGGCCGCTCCTCGAAGGCTTGCTCGGCCTGCCAGCCGGGGGTCAGCCAGTCGGCGGCCAGGGCCTGCAGCTCGGGGCGACGCAACTGGTTTGCCACCTGCTCGCTCCACTGCTCGTAGTCGAGATCCAGCAGCGGCAAGTCCAGCAGCCACTCGCCGGGGTAGTCCACCAGATCCACATAGAGGGTGGAGATCTCCCCCAAGTGCCGGCGCAAGGGGTGGCGGGTGCGGTAGCGGATTTCCAGGCGCACCTCGGCCACCCCACGTGTCGGCTCGGGCCAGGCAGGGGGCTCGCCGAACAGGGCGTCTAGGCCCCGCTCGTAGGGGAAGGTGGGAATGTGGGCATTTTGCTGGGGAACCCGGCGAGCGCCGAGGATCCGCCCCTGGCGCTGGGCATCCCACAGGGGCAGACGACCGTCGATGGCGGCGTGCTCCAGCTGATTGACCAACGCCGTGATGAAGGCGGTCTTGCCGCTGCGGGACAGGCCGGTGACCGCCAGCCGGATGTGGCGATCCCGAGCCCGGTTCACCACCTCAAAGGCCTTGTGCTGCAGCACAGACCACTTCTGCTCTAGTTTGTTGCGTATCAAGGCGGGTCTTTTTCTCCTGTCACAGCCGAACCATGGGGATAAGGGCCGGGGCCAGGGCCCCGCGCCCTTGCGGTACTCAGAGCTTGCTGAACTCGCGCTGCAGGGTGAACTCCTTGGAGGTCACCAGCTTCTCGATGCGTTGCAGTCTGGGCTCGAGCGTGTCGAGCTCCTGGGCGATGCGGCCGAGCGCCTGATGGGGGGTGACCCCCGCCTGCCAGCTGCGCGCCTTCATGCGCACCTCGGCAAAATCCGCCTCCTGCTCCCCGTAGAGGGTGACCGGCTTCTTGTCGAGCAGGAACCAGGCGGCTATGTAGGCGGTGAAGGTGATGAAACCGGCGAAGATGAGGCCTGTGATGGCCAGCAGCCGCACTATCCAGGTCTCCACCCCGAAGTAGTCGGCAAGACCGGCGCAGACGCCGGCTATCTTGCCCTTCTGGGGATCCCGGTAGAGATTGCGAGAGTTGTTCGAGGCGCTCATACCTTGTTCCTCCAGCCGGAGACTTCCGCATCCGCAATGAAACCCTGTGTACCGACCGACGCAGACCTCACGCCATGGCAGCCATAGATGGCATTCATACCTTGTTCCTCCAACCGGGGACCTCGGCATCCAGAATGGATTCCAGGGCCCCTACTCTCTCCTGCATCTTCTCGGCTCGGACCAGCAGGCCCTGCAACTGCTCCCGCTCATTGTCGGCGAGACCCGCACCGATCCGGCCCTTGGCGCGATAGTGCAGCACCAGCCAGATGGGGGCCACTATGACCATGAAGACGATGAGTGGCGTCGCCAATATCCCAAGAATGTCTTCCATTCATCACTCTCCTTTCGAGGCGGTGTCGCTCTGGCCGAGCTTCTGGCGCATGGCCTCGAGCTCGCGGCTGATCTGATCGTCCGCTTCCAGCTCGGCAAACTGCTGTGCGAGCGCCTTGTCGGACTGGCCGAGATCGGCGCGGGCTTCCATCTCGTCGATGCGGCGCTCCATGCGCTCGAACTTGCTGACCACGGCCTGGCTGTCGCCACGGGCCACCTGGCTTTGCACGTTCAAACGGCTGCTGGCGGCCTCGCTGCGAATGGCCATCGCCTTCTGGCGGGCACGGGCGTCTTCGAGCTTGGCTTCCAGCTGGCGGATCTCGTCGCCCAGCTTGTCGATGCCGCTGTCCACCGCCTGCTGCTCGCGATAGAGCGCCTCGGCAAGCTCGCTCTGCTTGTTCTTCTCGATGAGGGCGGCACGGGCCAGATCCTCGCGCCCCTTGGTCAGGGCCAGCTCGGCCTTGGCCTGCCATTCGTTCACCCGCTCCTGATGGCGGCTGACCTGACGGCCGATCTCTTTCTGGTTGGCGAGGAAGCGGGCCAGGTTGGAGCGCTCCTTCACCAGTTCATCTTCCATCTCCTGGATGATCAGGCGCACCATCTTCTGGGGATCCTCGGCCTTGTCGAGCAGGGACGTCAGATTGGAATTGATGATGTCGGCCAGGCGGGAAAAAATACTCATGGTTGTACTCCTGTGATGGGCATTGGGTTGTTTCTCCATTGACAATGGCAACTTGTGTGCCAATCTGGAACAATAATTAACTTGTTGATTTATATGGGCACTCTCCATGAGTTTCAAGACGCCCGGAACAAGAGATGATTAAAATAACCAACTTTTGGTAAGATTAACCAGATTTTTCAACGAACAGGGATCAGGATGACCACGGCCACGGAAAGTCTGTTGGGTGAGTCCAACGCGTTTCTAGAGATCATCGAGCAGGCCTCGCGACTCGCCCCTCTGCGCAAACCCGTGCTGATCATCGGCGAGCGGGGGACCGGCAAGGAGCTCATTGCCCACCGCCTACATTATCTCTCGGATCGCTGGGATCAAAGCTTTGTCACCATCAACTGCGCCACCTTGAGCGAGAGCCTGCTGGAAACCGAGCTGTTCGGCCACGAGGCGGGATCCTTCACCGGCGCCGCCAAGCGTCATCAGGGTCGCTTCGAGCGGGCCGATGGCGGCACCCTGTTCCTCGACGAGCTGGCCACCACCAGCGCCCGGGTGCAGGAGAAGCTGCTGCGGGTCATAGAGTACGGTGAATTCGAGCGGGTGGGCGGCGCCAAGGCACTCAAGGTGGATGTGCGCCTGGTGTGCGCCACCAACGAGGATCTGCCGCAGCTGGCGGCCCGGGGACAGTTTCGTCACGATCTGCTGGACCGGCTGGCCTTCGACGTCATCACCCTGCCCCCGCTGCGGGAGCGGCGAGAAGACATATTGATGCTGGCTGAGCACTTCGCCCACAGCATGACCCGGGAGCTGGGGTATCCGCTGTTTGCCGGCTTCTCCCGCAAGGCGACCCAGTTGCTGCAAGATTACCCCTGGCCCGGCAACGTGCGGGAGCTCAAGAATGTAGTGGAGCGCAGCCTCTACCGTCAGGGCAATCCGCAGTTGCCGCTCTCGGAGCTGGTGATCAACCCCTTCGACTCCCCCTGGCGCCCCCGTACCGGCAGCCCGTCCCCGGTTGCCAGCGAGGCGACCTCGGCAAGCGGCCCCCAGGCCATGAGCCTGCCACTGGATCTCAAGGGGGCGGTCGCGGAATACGAGATTAATTTACTCAAGCAAGCGATGCAGCAATCCCAGTATAATCAGCGCAAAGCCGCCCAATTGCTGACCCTGAGCTACCACCAGTTCAGGGGCATGCTGCGCAAATACCAGCTGCTCGAGGGGGATGACAACAATGGCAACATGGACAACGACTGACCCTCTGCCACCACCCGTTCCGAAGCATGCTGTGCAAATACCAGCTGCTCGAGGGGGATGACAACAATGGCAACATGGACAACGACTGACCCTCTGCCATCACCCCCGTCGAGACATGCCAGGCAAATACCCGCTGCTCGAGGGAATTGACGAGGGGGATGTTTGCACACCCCGATGGGACACCCTGCCCGGCAGGATCCCGCAACGCGCCCGCCCTCTGGCGGGCAACTCTGTCTGAAAACATGGTTCCAACATGAGAATGCTCACACCACTGCTGCTCGGCCTCCTGGTACTGGTCACCGGCTGTCAGAAACAAGACGATGCCTCCAGGACCGGGCTCATCTATTGTGCCGATGGGGCGCCCAGATCCTTCAACCCGCAGCTTGCCAATTCAGAGGCGACCCTGGATGCCAGCGCCCGCCCGCTCTACGATCGCCTGCTCGAGGTCAATGCCAATACCCTCAGCATCGAGGGGGGCCTGGCCACCCACTGGCGCAGCAGCGAGGACGGCCTCTCCTATACCCTGACCCTGCGCAAGGGGGTGACCTTCCATCGCACCCCCTGGTTCAATCCGACGCGCCACTTCAACGCCGACGACGTGCTCTTTACCTATCATCGCCTGCTGGACGAGCACCACCCCTTCCACAGCATCTCGGGTGGCGAGTACCCCTATTTTCACAGCCTGGGGCTGAGCAGTCTCATCAAGCGGGTCTACAAGAAGGGCCCCCATGAGGTGGTGTTCGAGCTGAACCGGCCGGATGCCTCCTTCCTCGCGACCCTGGCCAGCGACTACGCCATAGTGCTCTCGGCCGAATATGGCGAGCAGATGGACAAGGCTGGCACCCCCGAGCTGCTCGACAGCCGCCCCATAGGCACAGGGCCCTTCAGCTTCAAGGAGTACCGTCACAACGAGTTCGTGCGCTACCTGCGCCACCCCGGCTACTGGGGCGGCGAGGCGAAGATTGAGCAGCTCATCTACGACATCACCCCCAAGTCGTCCAAGCGGCTCGCCAAGCTGCTGACCGGCGAGTGCGACGTGATGAGCACCCCCTCCGCCAGCCAGCTGTCGGTGATAGACAAGGACTCCCACCTCAATCTGTCGGTGCAGTCGGGCATGAACGTGGCCTTCCTCGCCCTCAATACCCGCAAGGCCCCCTTCAACAAGGTGCAGGTGCGCCAGGCGCTGGCCAGTGCCATCAACGTGCAAAACCTGCTGCAGGCGGTCTATTTCGAGACCGGTCAGCCTGCCGCCAGCCTGCTGCCGCCGCTCTCCTGGGGCTACAACCCCTCCCTGACCCAGCGCAAGCCCGATCTGAAGCTCGCCCGTCAGTTGCTCAGGGATGCCGGCTACCCGCAAGGGTTCGAGATGCAGGTGCTGGTGCAGCCCGGCGCCCGCCCCTACAACCCGGACGGTCTCAAGACGGCCCAGCTGATGCGCAGCGATCTCGCCAAGATAGGGGTGAAGCTCAAGATAGTGCAGCAGGCCTGGCCGGTCATCGAGACCCGGCTCGCCCACGGGCAATATGACAGCCTGCTCTCCGGCTGGATCGCCGATAACGCGGATCCGGACAACTTCTTCCGCCAGCTGCTGAGCTGCGCCGCCGTCGAGCGGGGCAACAACTACAGCCGCTGGTGCAGCCCCGCCTTCGATCAGCTGCTGGACGATGCGGTGACCACACCGCAACTCGCCTTCCGCCTGCGCAACTATTACTATGCCCAGTCGCTGCTCAACGAACAGCTGCCGCTCATCCCGCTGGCCCATGCCCTGCGCACCCAGGTGAGCCGCAGTGACATCCAGGGACTGACCCTCATGCCCTTTGGCGGCACCACCTTCAACCAGGCCTATCGGGAGTGAACATGGCTGGCATCCATCCCATCGGTGGCATCTGGCCTCCCTTCCCATCGACGCACCCCTGCGCGGAGGCATAAGCATGTTTTTTTATATTCTGCGTCGCATCACATTGCTGGTGATCACCCTGCTGGTGCTGACCATGGGGGCCTACCTGCTGGAGTTTCGCCTCATCGGCCAGGTGCTGGACTTCTGGCATGGCTACCCGGACTTCCTGCAGCGCATCGTCGAGGGAGATTTCGGCCTCTCCAGCGTCTCCGGCCTGCCGGTGCTGGACGAGATCCGTCACTACTTCCCGGCGACCCTGACCCTCTGTCTCGCGGCCTTTGCCATCTCGCTGCTGGTGGGGATCCCGCTCGGGACCCTGGCGGCCCTCTACCAGGGGCGCGGCCTGGATCTCTCCATCATGGCCGCCGGCCTCATCGGCTACGCCGTGCCCGTCTTCTGGCTGGCGCTGCTGATGGTGATGTTCTTCTCCCTGGATCTCGGCTGGCTACCCTCCTCCGGTCAGATCAGCCTGCTCTACGACGTTCCCTCCATCACGGGGATCGCCATCGTCGACGTGCTGATGAGCCAGGAGCCCTGGCGCGAGGCGGCACTCCATGACGCCCTGCGCCACCTGGTGCTGCCGTCCCTGGTGCTGGCCGTGGTACCCACCACAGAGGTGATCCGCCACGTGCGCAGCTCCCTCATCGACGTGATGAAGCAGAACTACATCAAGGCCGCCGCCAGCCGTGGCCTCTCCCGCCGCCAGATCGTCTGGCGCCACGGCCTCAAGAATGCCCTGCCCCCCGTGCTGCCCCTGCTCGGCCTGCAACTCGGCAGCGTGCTCACCTCCGCCATGATCACCGAGGTAGTGTTCGACTGGCCCGGGATCGGCCGCTGGCTGGTGAGCAGCATAGCGCTGCAGGACTATGCCGCCATCCGCGGCGCCTTCCTGGTGGTGGCCAGCTTCGTCATCTTCATCAGCGTCAGCACCGAGTTGCTGACCACCATAATGTATCCGGCACGGCGCAAAGAACTCTATGCAAAACAAGACTGAGTATGCCCACAGCGGCACACACGCCAGCATGTCGGCCTCGCGCTGCTCACCGCCTTCATGCTGTATCCGGCACGGCGCAAAGAACTCTATGCAAAACAAGACTGAGTACGCCCACAGCGGCACGCACGCCAGCATGTCGGCCTCGCGCTGCTCACCGCCTTCATGCTGTATCCGGCACGGCGTAAAGAACACCATGCAAAACAAGACTGACCCCGCTCATGGCCAGGGCTGGAGCCTGCATCATGCACGATAAATCGAACATCTATCCGGAGCTCAAGATCCTCTCCCCCCTGGAGCAGACCTGGGCCTCCTACCGCCGCAATCCGCTGGCCATGGGGGGGCTCTGGTGCTTCGGCCTGCTGCTGCTCATCACCCTGGTGGGCCCCCTGGTGGTGCCCTACGGCATCGATGATCAGCACAGCGGCCGCCTGCTGCTGGCCCCCTCCTGGGCCAGCACGGGGAACATAGACTACTTCCTCGGCACCGACGATCTGGGCCGCGACATCCTCTCCCGTCTCGTGGTGGGGGCCCGCCTCACCTTCGGCAACGCCTTGCTGGTGGTGGTGATAGCGCTCCTCGTCGGCTCCGCCATCGGCATCCTGGGCGGCATGAGCAAGGGGGTGAAGTCGAGCGTGCTCCATCACCTGCTCGATACCCTGCTCTCCATCCCCTCCCTGCTGCTGGCCATCATAGTGGTCGCCATCCTGGGGCCAGGGCTGTTCAACACCCTGATCGCCATCACGCTGGCGCTGATCCCGCCCTTCATCCGGGCGACCTACAACGCCGTCCACGCCGAGATGCAGAAGGAGTACATCATCGCGAGCCGCCTCGACGGTTCGCCCCCCTTGCGGATCATGCGCCTCGCCATACTGCCGAACATAGTGGAAACCCTGGTGACTCAGACTACCCGGACCCTCTCTGCCGCCATCCTGGATATCTCGGCGGTGGGCTTTCTCGGCCTCGGTGCCCAGTCTCCCCAGCCGGAGTGGGGCGCCATGCTGGCGGATTCGAGCGATCTCATCTATCTGGCCCCCTGGACAGTGACCCTGCCGGGCATGGCCATTTTGTTCAGCGTGCTGGTGACTAACCTGGTGGGCGAAGGGATCCGCGAAGCGCTCAAAGAGGGGAACGATTGATGATACTGCGGCTCTATACCATCAAGGACGGCATGGCCCAGATGCAGCACGCCCTGTCACACCCTCATGAGGAGCGCCACTGATGCCCTTGCTCGACATACGCAACCTGACCATAGAGATCGACACCCCCCAGGGCAAGGTCAAGGCGGTGGACAGGGTCAGCCTGACCCTGAACGAGGGGGAGATCCGCGGCCTGGTAGGAGAATCGGGCTCGGGCAAGAGCCTGGTGGCCAAGGTGATCGTCGGCATCCAGAAGGACAACTGGACGGTGCGCGCCGACCGGATGCGCTTCAACGACATGGACTTGCTGACCATGGCCCCCAAGGAGCGACGCCGCATCATGGGCCGGGAGATCGCCATGATCTTCCAGGATCCCATCAGCTGCCTCGACCCCTCCGAGGAGATAGGCACCCAGCTGGAAGAGGCCATCCCCACCAGCGCCTTCGCCGGCAAGTTCTGGCAGCGCTTCCAGTGGCGCAAGAAGCGGGCCATCGCCCTGCTGCACAGAGTCGGCGTCAAGGATCACCGCAAGGTGATGCGGGCCTATCCCCACGAGCTGTCGGATGGCATGTGCCAGAAGGTGATGATCGCCATGGCCATCGCCAACCAGCCGCGGCTGCTGGTGGCGGACGAGCCCACCAGTGCCATGGAGTCCACTACCCACTCCCAGATCCTGCGGCTGCTGGACAAGATGAACAAGCTGGGCAACACCACCATCCTCATCATCAGCAACGACATCGCCGCCATCGCCAACCTGACCGACACCATCAACATCATGTACTGCGGCCAGATGGTGGAAGTGGGCACCCGGGATCAGATCCTCGAATCCCCCCGCCACCCCTATACGGACGCCCTGCTCAAGTCCATTCCCGACTTTGACAAGCTGGTGCGCCACAAGTCCCGACTCGAGACCCTGCCCGGGGTGATCCCCCCCCTGCAGCACCTGCCCATCGGCTGCCGCCTCGGCCCCCGCTGCCCCTACGCCCAGAAGCAGTGCGTGCAGACCCCGCTGATGAGCAAGGTCAAGGGACATCAATTTAGTTGCCACTTCCCCTTGAACATGGAAGAGCCGAAGAAATGAACCCGAGTCATCACCAGCCCATGCTCAATCAGCAAGGTCAAGGGAGATCCATTTCCCAGCTGCCACTTCCCGCTGAACATGAAAAAATCGAAGAAATGAGCCCGAGTCATCACCACTCCATGTCCAATCAGCAAGGCCAAGGGACATCCATTTCCCAGCTGCCACTTCCCGCTGAACATGGAAGAGCCGAAGAAATGAACCCGAGTCATCACCAGCCCATGTCCCATCGGCAAGGCCAAGGGACATCCATTTCCCAGCTGCCACTTCCCGCCGAACATGGAAGAATCGAAGAAATGAGCCTGACCGTGAATGCCGCCATAAAGGAGCCCAGCCAGTGATCGAACCCGCCCTGTTGCAGGTCAGGGGCCTGTGCAAGACCTATCAGAACCGCACCGGCCTGTTCCGGCGCCAGGCGGTGGAGGCCATCAAGCCCCTGTCGTTTGATCTCGGAGTGGGCCAGACCCTGGCCATCGTCGGCGAGGCCGGCTCTGGCAAGAGCACACTGGCGCGGATCCTGGCCGGCATGATAGAGCCGAGCGGCGGCGAGATCGCCATCGAGGGGCAGCCCCTGGTCCACGGTGACTATCAGACCCGCTGCAAGCTGCTGCGGATGATCTTCCAGGACCCCAATACCTCGCTCAACCGAAAGATCCGGGTCGGCCAGATCCTGGAGACGCCGCTGCGCCTCAACACGGCCCTGAGCGAGGAGGAGCGCCGGGAGAAGGTGGTCCAGACCCTGCGCATGGTGGGCATGCTGGCGGATCACGCCCTCTTCTACCCCCAGATGCTCTCCGCCGGTCAGCAGCAGCGGGTGGGGCTGGCGCGGGCGCTTATCCTCAACCCGAAAATCGTGGTCGCAGATGAGGCGCTCTCGACCCTGGACATCTCGGTGCGCTCCCAGATCATCAACCTGCTGCTGGAGATGCAGGAGACCACGGGGCTGAGCTATGTGCTGGTGGCCAACGATCTGGGCATCGTCAGCCACATCAGCGACGAGGTATTGGTGATGCACGAGGGCCGGGTGGTGGAGCGCGGCAAGACCCTCAAGGTGTTTGCCGATCCCCAGCACGACGTGACCCGCCGCCTGATCCAGAACTACAACAACGAATATCGCCGCTGATCCCCAGCCGTTCCCCCTCCGGCCCATGGGCCGGGCATAAAAAAAACCGGCCTGATGTCGCATCAGTCGCCGGGGGATTGCGCTCAAAAAAGTGATTGCGTCGCTCGTAGTAGGAACACCGAGATAGTAGGCAGCCCCTCTGGGGTCAACAACTGTCAGATCTGACAGGCAGGCCGCTATGGAACCTGAATTGCGGATCCGGCGAGCAGATAAGCTCGGCTTCAATCCGGCCAAAATAGGCGACCCGCTCGCTGATATCCTCCCCGGCGTACTGCTCGGCCAGTGCCAGATAATCCTGGTAGTGGCGCGCCTCCGATCGCAGCAGGGAGACATAGAAGCGGCCCAGCTCCTCGTCCAGGTGGGGGGCAATCTTCGCAAAGCGCTCGCAGGAGCGCGCCTCTATGTAGGCGCCGATGATCATCTTGTCCACCACGGCCGCCGGCTCGTAGGTACGCACGTGGGCCAGCAGGCTGCGGGCATAGCGGGAGGCGGTGACGGGCCCGTAGGGGATGCCGCGGGCCTGCATTATCTCCAGCACCTGCTCGAAGTGGTGCAGCTCCTCCTGGATGAGCCGCACCATGGGGAACAGCAGGGGATTGCGTTCAAGCTCGGCGAACACGCTTCTGTCTGACTCCCCCATGGTACGTTTGCCGAGGATCTCGGCCTTCTCGGGGATGGCATCCAGCTCACGGTAAAACTCAAGCTTGGGCAGCAGGTGGCGCTTCTCCTTGGGCAGGCAGTAGCGGCGCACCAGGCTGTGGGCCGTCAGGGCGGCCTTGTTCTCGCAGTTGGCGTGATCGATGAGCAGGGTCGGCAACTGGGCGGGATCCCGCGCCATCTCCACCCACTCATCCGGGGTCTCACAATGCAGGAACTGACGAACGGGGGCTAGCAGGTCATCCATCTGAACTCTTGTGCTCTCTGGTTAGTCTTGATTGGCATATATTGATGCGGCTTGATACGGCGGGCGAAGCCCGCGAAGGGGGCCCATGCTAACGGATCCCGCCCCGCCTGCCCAGCGCAGAGGCGGCCTCACTCCAGCAGCCGTTTGAGGGAGTCGCGCCGGATCAGCTTGCCACTGAAAGAGGGCAGCGCCTCGGCCTCCCCCTCCTCCACCATGGTGATCAGCCGGCTGATGGTCTCCTGGATCATCTCGGTCACCGGCATCTTGACGCTGGCCAGCGAAGGAATGACGTAGGGAGCCAGGGCGATGTCGTCGAACCCCACCACAGAGACCTGTTCCGGCACCGACAGGCCGCTCTCGTGCAACTGCTTGATGGCACCGATCGCCATGTCATCGTTGCTGGCGATCAGGGCACTGAAGCTCACCCCGCGCGCCAGCAGGGTCGAAACCCCGGCCGCGCCGCAGGCGGGGGTCCACTTGCCGGGGGCGATCAGTGCCTCTCGCACGGGAATGCCGTGCCGGGCAAGGGCCTCGCGGTAGCCGGCGAGGCGCTCCATACCGGTAGGGGAATCCGCCGAGCCTGTGATGAAGGCGATGTCGCTGTGCCCCATCTCCACCAATTTATCCACCACGGCCGCGGCGGCCGCCTGCTGATCGGAGTAGACGCAGTGCGCCGGGTGGCGCCGTAACTTGCGGTTGAGCACCATGATGGGCTGGGAGTGCTGCTCGATGATCTCGTCCATCTCCTCGACGCTGAGAAAACGCGGGTAGATGATGACGCCGTCACAGCGGGAGTCGAGCAGGTACTGGATGGCCTGTCGCTCCTCCTCGGCGCTGTGCTTGCCGTCGGCCAGGATCAGCTGCCGGCCCCGATCTTCGGTCAACCGCGCCGCATGGGAGAGCAGCTCGCTGAAATAGACGCCGTGATAGAGGGTGTTGGTCACCACCAGTCCCAGAGTCTGGGTGTTTTTGGTGGCCAGCTGCCTCGCCAGCAGGTTGGGGCGATAGCCGCTCTCCTCTATGGCCTGGAACACCCGATCCCGGGTCTCCTGACTGGTATAGCCATTGCCCGACAGCACCCGGGAGACAGTCGCCTTCGACACCCCTGCCCGCTTCGCCACCTCCAGCATAGTCGTCATCATCTTCCCCTCTTCTCGACGGGCCGCAGTGTACTGCACGGGACCCGCTTGTGCTAACGAGAATGGGCGCAAGCCCCCCCTTTCAGTGATCCCATTCACGCTTCTGCACAATGGCGGTGCGGCCGTCTTGTCTGTGAGTATGAAACTGAGCATGCTATGTGGAACCGGTTCCACAATGCAGTTTCATTCCCGTTCTTCCCGTCGTCAATGACGGGGTTCGACAGGCCTCATTTGGTAAAAAGGATACGACTAGATGTCAAAGAACTACGCGGCCCTGGCCGGCAAGGTCATCACGGCCCTCGGCGGAACCGGCAACATAGTCGCCGTGACCCACTGCATGACGCGCCTGCGCTTCGTGCTGCAAGATCCCACCCTGGTGGACAGTCCAACGCTCAAGGCCACTGCCGGGGTACTTGGGGTGGTCAGCAGTGATAACCAGTGCCAGGTGATCATCGGCAACATGGTCTCCCACGCCTATCGCGAGGTGCTTGCCCAGTTACCGGAAGGCGCACAGGGAGAGGTGCCAGCGGCCAAGCCAGGTTTCAGCCTGCGCCGCATGGGCGCCGCCATTCTGGACGCCCTGATCGGCACCATGTCGCCCCTCATCCCGGCCATCATCGGCGGCTCCATGCTCAAACTGCTGGCCATGGTGCTGGAGATGACAGGGGTGCTGGAGAAAGGATCCTCGACCCTCACCATACTCACTGTGGCCGGGGACGGCGCCTTCTTCTTCCTGCCCCTGATGGTGGCCGCCTCCGCCGCCGTCAAGTTCAAGACCAATATGTCGCTCGCCATCGCCATCGCCGGCGTGCTGGTGCACCCCAGCTTCATCGAGCTGATGGCCAGGGCCGCCCAGGGGGAGCAGGTGACCTTCGCGCTGATCCCGGTCACCGCGGTGAAATACACCTATACCGTGATCCCGGCCCTGGTGATGACCTGGTGCCTCTCCTACATAGAGCGCTGGGTCGACCGCATCACCCCGGCGGTGACCAAGAACTTCTTGAAGCCCATGCTGATAGTGCTGATCGCGGCGCCGCTCGCCATCCTGCTCATCGGCCCCATCGGCATCTGGATTGGCACCGCCATCTCGGGCCTGGTCTACACGGTTCACGACTACCTCGGCTGGCTGTCGGTGGCCATCATGGGCGCGCTCTGGCCGCTGCTGGTGATGACCGGCATGCACCGCGTCTTCACCCCGACCATCATCCAGACCATCGCCGAGACCGGCAAGGAAGGCATGGTGATGCCCTCCGAGATTGGCGCCAACCTCTCCCTCGGCGGATCCTCCCTGGCGGTGGCCTGGCGTACCCGAAACCCCGAACTGCGCCAGACCGCGCTGGCGGCCGCCGCCTCCGCCATCATGGCGGGGATCTCCGAACCCGCCCTCTACGGGGTGGCCCTGCGATTGAAGCGGCCCCTCATCGCCAGCCTTATCAGTGGTTTCATCTGCGGCGCAGTGGCAGGCATTGCCGGGCTCGCCAGCCACTCCATGGCGGCCCCAGGGCTCTTTACCAGCGTGCAGTTCTTCGATCCGGCCAACCCCATGAGCATCGCCTGGGTGTTCGCCGTGATGGCGCTCTCGGTGGTGCTCTCCTTCGTGCTGACCCTGGTGATGGGCTTTGAGGACATACCGGTGGAGGTACCCGGCGAGAGCGCCGCACCCCAGCCCGTCGCGGCCAGCCAGACGCAGGCCACCGCCGGCGCGTGACTCCCCTATCAGACATGACAAGAGGTAACCAATGTCGTTAGCAAGATTTCCACAAGGCTTCCTGTGGGGTGGCGCCCTGGCCGCCAACCAGGCGGAAGGCGCCCATCTCGAGGGGGGCAAGGGCCTGACTACGGTCGACATGATCCCCCATGGCGCCAACCGCATGGCGGTCAAACTTGGCCAGGAGCAGCGCTTCACCCTGCGAAATGACGAGTTCTACCCAAGCCATGAGGCCATAGATTTCTATCACCGCTACAAGGAAGACATCGCCCTGATGGCCGAGATGGGCTTCACCGTGTTTCGCACCTCCATCGCCTGGAGCCGGCTCTATCCCAAAGGGGATGAGGCAGAACCCAATCCCGAGGGCATCGCCTTCTACCGGGCGATGTTCGAGGAGTGCCGCAAGTACGGCATCGAGCCCCTGGTGACCCTGTGCCACTTCGACGTGCCCATGCACCTGGTGGTGGAGTACGGCTCCTGGCGCAATCGCCAGATGGTGGACTTTTTCACCCGCTACGCCCGCACCTGCTTCGAGGCGTTCGACGGCCTGGTGAAGTACTGGCTCACCTTCAACGAGATCAATATCCTGCTGCACAGCCCCTTCTCCGGGGCCGGGCTGGTGTTTGAGGAAGGGGAAGACAGGGAGCAGGTCAAATACCAGGCCGCCCACCACGAGCTGGTGGCGAGCGCCCTGGCGACCCGAATAGCCCACGAGGTGAACCCGCACAACCAGGTGGGCTGCATGCTGGCGGGGGGCAGCTTCTATCCCTACTCCTGCAAGCCGGAAGATGTCTGGGCTGCGCTCCAAAAGGAGCGGGAGAACCTGCTGTTTATCGATGTGCAGGCCCGGGGGGCCTACCCGGCCTATGCTGCCAGCCTGTTTCGCGAGAAGGGGATCCAGCTCGTCAAGGCGCCGGAGGATGATGACATCCTCAAACACAGCGTCGACTTCGTCTCCTTCAGCTACTACGCCTCCCGCTGCGCCTCGGCCGACATGAATCAGGACAACACCAGCGCCGCCAACGTGGTCAAGTCCCTGCGAAACCCCCACATCCAGCAGAGCCAATGGGGTTGGGGCATAGACCCGCTCGGCCTTCGCATCACCATGAACAGCCTGTACGATCGCTACCAGAAGCCCCTGTTCCTGGTGGAGAACGGCCTGGGGGCCATCGACGAGATCAACGCCGATGGCGAGATAGAGGACGACTATCGCATCGACTACCTGCGCGCGCACATCAGCGCCATGGGGGATGCCATCGCCGACGGGGTGCCGCTCTTGGGCTACACCAGCTGGGGCTGCATCGATCTGGTCTCCGCCTCCACCGGCGAGATGAGCAAGCGCTACGGCTTCGTCCACGTGGACAGGGACGATGCCGGCCAGGGCACCCTGGCACGCAGGCGCAAGAAGTCGTTCTGGTGGTACCGACAGGTGATCGCCAGCAACGGGGAAGATCTGGCGTGACGAGGGCCGCCCCCGATGAGGGCGGCGGCTTGAGGCAGAGACAAAAACAGAGATGGGGGCCTGGGCCCCCATCTCTGTTTCATGTCGACGGCAATCGGAAAACGTTTAACTGCCTTCGTTGAAGATCTCCAGGTTGCTGGTCCCTTCCTGCCACTCGCGCACCGCCTTGTTGTCGTCGCTGCGCAGGGCGTTCAGGTGGTCCAGATACCCCTGATCCACGTCCGAGGTCACGTAGTGGCCGTTGAACACCGAGGTCTCGAAGTGGCGCAGCTCGGGGTTGATCTCCCGCACCGCCTCTTCCAGATCTTCCAGATCCTGGAAAATCAGGCCATCGGCGCCGATCAGCTTGCACACCTCTTCCACTTCACGGCCATGGGCGATCAGCTCGTTGGCGGTGGGCATGTCGATGCCGTAGACGTTGGGGAAGCGAATTTCCGGTGCCGCCGAGGCGAAATAGACCTTGGCCGCCCCCGCTTCACGTGCCATCTGGATGATCTGCTCCGAGGTGGTGCCACGGACGATGGAGTCATCCACCAGCAACACCTTCTTGCCCTTGAATTCGGAGCTGATGGCGTTGAGCTTGCGACGCACCGACTTCTTGCGCTGGGTCTGGCCCGGCATGATGAAGGTACGGCCTATGTAGCGATTCTTCACGAAGCCCTGACGGTAAGGCAGGCCCAGGGTATGGGCGATTTCCAGCGCCACGTCGCAGGAGGTCTCGGGGATGGGGATGACCACATCCACGTCGAGATCTTCCCACTCCCGCGCAATCTTCTTGCCCAGCTTGCGACCCATGTTGAGGCGGGCGGCATAGACGGAGACCTTGTCGATGCAGGAGTCGGGACGGGCGAAGTAGACGTACTCGAAGATGCAGGAGCTCATCTGGGGGTTCTCCGCACACTGCTCGGAGAAGAGCTGGCCCTGCTCTGTGATGTAGATGGCCTCGCCCGGGGCGACGTCACGCACCGTCTCGAAACCGATGGCGTCCAGCGCCACGCTCTCGGAGGCGAGCATGTACTCCACCTGGCCCTGATCGTCGACGCGACGACCCAGGATCAGCGGACGAATGCCGTTGGGATCGCGGAAACCGATGAGGCCGTGGCCTATCACCAGCGACACCACGGCATAGGCGCCGCGGATCTGCTGGTGCACCTTGCGCACCGCAGAGAAGATGTCCTCCGGCCGCAGCGCCATCTTGTCGCACAGATCCAGCTCGTGGGCCAGCACGTTCAGCAGCACTTCGGAATCCGAGGTGGTGTTGATGTGGCGGCGGGCCACCTTGAACTGCTGCTCCTTGAGATCCTTGGCGTTGGTGAGGTTGCCGTTATGGGCCAGCACCATGCCGTAGGGAGAGTTCACGTAAAAAGGTTGGGCTTCAGCGGCACTGGAGCTGCCTGCGGTGGGATATCTGACATGTCCTATGCCGATATGCCCCTTCAGTCGCTGCATGTGGCGCACTTCAAACACATCCTTCACCAGGCCGTTGGCCTTGCGTTGCCGGAAGTTTCCACTGTCAATGGTCACGATCCCGGCGGCATCCTGTCCCCTGTGCTGCAACACCGTCAAGGCGTCGTAGAGGGCCTGATTGACGGGGGTGGTGCCAACTATACCGACAATACCGCACATGTCTTTGCTACCTCGAAGTCACTGTACCTGTTGAAGAAAACTGGACGAGTTCAGCATGAACCCGAAAAACCACTGGATCACCGGCTTGAACTCGGGAACCAGTCTGGACGCCACCCACCAGTCGCTCTGGGAGAGGCTGGTGAAGGTATCCATAAAAAACAGCAGGGCACTGACGATCAGTACCCCGCGAATGGCGCCAAAACAGACACCCAGCACCCGATCCGTGCCGGAGAGTCCCGTCTTTTCCACCAGCAGGCCCACCACGTAGTTGACCACGCTCCCCAGGATCAGGGTCGCCACGAAGAGGGCGGCGATGGCCAGGCCGTTGCGCACCATGGCGTCGGAGAAGGAGGTGAAGTAGATGGCGAGATCGGGATAGAAATGGCTGGCAATGAAAAAGGCGACGAACCAGGTGACGAGGGACATGGCTTCCTTCAGGAAGCCGCGCACCAGGCTGATGAGGGCAGAGAAACCGACGATGCCGATGATGGCGTAATCAATCCAGACCATAGAAAAAGATGTCCTGCGAAATTGCGGCGCAGTCTAACAAAAACGATTGCGCAATGCTTGATAAAAATGTGTTAAAGGTTCAATGGAGCGCCGAAGGAGACTGCTCCTCTCCCCTGCCGGGGGGCGACTGGCGCCCAAATGCACAACGCCATGGCATGGCCATGGCGTTGTGTTCAGCAAGAGGCGCTTACCCTATGTGGGTCAGGCCGCCCATGTAGGACTGCAGCGCCGCCGGGATGGCGATGCGGCCGTCTTCCTGCTGGTAGTTCTCGATCACCGCCACCAGGGTGCGGCCCACCGCCAGGCCGGAGCCATTCAGGGTGTGCAGCAGCTGCGGCTTGCCATCGACACGCACGCGAGCCTGCATGCGGCGCGCCTGGAAGTCGGTGCAGTTGGAGACGGAGGAGATCTCGCGGTAGGTGTTCTGGGCCGGCAGCCAGACTTCCAGATCGTAGGTCTTGGCGGCGCAGAAGCCCATGTCACCGGTACAGAGCGCCATCACGCGATACGGCAGCTCCAGCAGTTGCAGCACCTTCTCGGCGTGACCCACCATCTCTTCCAGCGCATCCCAGGACTTTTCCGGGTGCACCAGCTGGACCATCTCGACCTTGTCGAACTGGTGCATGCGGATCAGACCCCGGGTATCACGGCCATAAGAGCCGGCTTCGGAGCGGAAGCAGGGGCTGTGGGCCGTCATCTTGATGGGCAGTTCCTGCTCGTCGAAGATCTCGTCGCGGGCCATGTTGGTGAGCGGCACTTCGGAGGTCGGGATCAGGGAGAACTTGCGCACCTTGCCCTCGTCTTCCCCTTCGCCCTCGATACCAGTGTTGAAGAGATCCTGGGAGAACTTGGGCAGCTGGCCGGTGCCGTACAGGCTGTCCGGGTTCACCAGGTAGGGCACGTAGCATTCGGTGTAGCCGTGCTGCAGGGTGTGCAGGTCCAGCATGAACTGCGCCAGGGCGCGGTGCAGGCGGGCAATCTGACCCTTCATCACCACGAAGCGGGCACCGGAGAGCTTGACGCCGTTCTTGAAGTCCACGCCCTTGGCCGCTTCGCCCAGATCGATGTGATCGCGCACCGGGAAGTCAAACGCACGCGGGGTGCCCCAGCGGCGCACTTCAACGTTGTCGTTCTCGTCGCGGCCCACCGGGGTGCTGTCGCTCGGCAGGTTGGGGATGGCGTCGGAGATGGCCTTGATGTCGGCCAGCAGTGCCTCGAGCTCGACCTTGCTGGTCTCCAGCTCGTCGTTGATCTTGGTCACCTCGGCCTTGAGCGGAGCCACATCTTCGCCGCGACGGGCAGCCTCACCGATGGACTTGGAGCGGGCGTTGCGCTCGGCCTGCAGCTCCTGGGTACGGGACTGCAGATCCTTGCGTTTCTCTTCCAGAGCGTTGACAGCCGCTACGTCCAGCGTGTAGCCACGTGCAGCCAGACGAGCGGCGGCCTCTTCGATATCGCTGCGCAGATATTTGGGATCCAGCATGGTTTACCTACTTTTTTTAATGGGATCTGGGCCTGGGTCATCCGCCCTGGCGAGAAAACAGATCCGGAAGTTAACATCGGTTGGCGCACCCCTATGTCTTCGGAATCGGGCCTTCTAAATCAAGAAGATGGTGCAAGGCCAAGACAAGCGGGGTCAGAGGGGCAGTGTAGCAGACCGCCCCCCCGCCCGAACAGGGCGTATTGCTGTCGTTTTTGCCAAGTTTGACGGCATCGGCAGGCTTATCTTCGCCGATCCGAGGGATCGCCATGCTGCCCGGGCAAGGCGCCCTTACTTCTCTCTTTGGCGCGGGCTTTGGCGGTCCAGCTCGCGCAGATAGTCGAGCTTCTGGGCGATCTGCTTCTCGAGACCCCGTTCGGTGGGCTGGTAGTAGTGCTTGCCGGCAAGCTCAGGGGGGAAGTACTCCTCGCCGGCGGCATAGGCGCCGGGTTCGTCGTGGGCATAGCGGTACTCGGCACCATAGCCGAGCTCGCTCATCAACTTGGTCGGCGCGTTGCGCAGGTGCGGCGGCACCTCGAAGTCCGGCAGGTTCCTGGCGTCATTGAGCGCCGCCTTCCAGGCGGTGTAGACCGCATTGCTCTTGGGGGCGCAGGCAAGGTAGACGATGGCCTGGGCGATGGCCCGCTCCCCTTCCGCCGGGCCTATGCGATGGAAGCAGTCCCAGGCTGACAGCGCCACCTGCATGGCGCGGGGATCGGCGTTGCCCACGTCTTCCGAGGCAATCGCCAGCAATCGGCGGGCAATATAGAGGGGATCGCAACCGGCACTCACCATGCGGGCATACCAGTAGAGGGCCGCATCCGGCGCCGAGCCGCGAATGGACTTGTGCACCGCCGAGATGAGGTCGTAGAAGTGATCGCCCCCCTTGTCGAAGCGGGCCACGTGCTCCCCCACCACGGCGGCAAGCAGGGCGCTGTCGATCACCCTCTCCCCTGCCCCATTGGCCTCGGCCATGTCGGCCAGGAGCTCCAGATAGTTGAGGGACTTGCGCCCGTCCCCATCCACGGCTTTGGCCAGCGCCGCCTTCACCCCGGGGGCAAAGGTGAGACTGGGGTCATTGAGACCGCGCGGATCCTGCATCGCCTGATCGAGCATGGCGAGGATGTCGTCTTCCTCAAGCCTTTTCAGCAGGTAGACCCGGGCCCGGGAGAGCAGTGCGTTGTTGAGTTCGAACGAGGGGTTTTCGGTGGTGGCGCCGATAAAGGTGATGGTGCCATCTTCGATGTGAGGCAGGAACACATCCTGCTGGCTCTTGTTGAAGCGGTGCACCTCGTCCACGAAGAGGATAGTGCGCACCCCGCGCCAGCTGTTCTCCTTCGCCTTGTCGATGGCGGCGCGGATCTCCTTGATGCCGGAGGTGACTGCGGAGAGCCGCTCCACCTCGGCCTGGCAGTAGTGGGCCATCAGCTCGGCGAGGGTGGTCTTGCCGGTGCCGGGCGGTCCCCACAGGATCATGGAGTGGCAGTGCCCCGCCAGGATCGCCTTGCGCAGGGGCTTGTCGGCCCCCAGGATGTGCTGCTGACCTATGTATTGATCCAGGTTCTGCGGCCGCATCCTGGCCGCCAGCGGACGAAAGTCCGACGAGAAATCCAGGGATAAATTGCTCATCTGCGTTAACCGTCCAGTGCCACGCCGGCCGCCGGTGAGAGGCGCTCCGACGATGATTCCAAAGAGCGCTTGCTCATCTTGGTTGAGAGCCCCCGAGGGGCCGTCAGCGGATGACGGCCCGACCGGAGATCCAAAGAGGGAGGGCTCATCAGCGCTGATCGTCCAGTGCGACCCCCTTGGGTATCTTGAACACGAACTCGTTGCCCTTGAGCACCGGCTTGCGGTTGAAACTGCTCAAGGTGAATTCGCTCCACTGCCCCTGGGCCTCTTTCACGTCGAACCGGCTGATGTTGTTCTGACGGTCGAAGGTGATGCGAAAGGAGGCAATAAGCTCATCCTTGTTGCGGCTGGTGACTGTGTAGACGTCCCCCTGCTGGGTCACGTCGTAGTTCTTCCAGAGCCCAATATCGTTGCCGGCGATCAGCACGAAGGGGGTGTTGAGCACCGCATCCTTCATCTTGAGGGCGGTGACCTGCTCGACGAAGGGGTCATAGACCCACACATCCTTGCCGTCCGCCACTATCAGGCTCTCGTCCGGGGCAGTGGTGTGCCAGTTGAAGCGGTTCGGGCGCTGTACCAGCAGATCGCCGCTCGCCTTCTGCAGCTCCTTGCCCTTGCTGTCATAGACGGTCTGGGCAAACTTGGCCGAGAACAGGCTGACGCCCGTCAGCTTCTGCTTGAGGTCGCTGGCCGCATCGGCCCACACCTGGCTGCTGGCGAGCAACAGTACAGAACCCATCAATAATGCTTTTTTCATCGCGATTCCCGTTGAAGAGGGTCAGATAAAAGGCCATGTCCGCAGACATGGCCAGGATGATATGAAGGCTTAATCACGCACCGGAGGCGGTGCCAGCACGTCGCGCTGGCCGTTGCCCCCCGGAGAGCTGACGATGCCCTGGTTTTCCATCTGCTCGATGAGACGAGCCGCCCGGTTGTAACCAATCTTGAACTTGCGCTGCACGCTGGAGGTCGAGCCACGGCGGGATTCCACCACGAAGGCGACCGCCTCGTCGAACAGGGGATCCAGCTCCTCGTCACCACCGCCGCCGTACTCGCCGCCACCGCCCTCGCCGTCCGACTCACCGGAGAGGATCTCCTCGATGTAGTTCGGCTCGCCGCGCAGTTTCCAGTCCGCCACCACCTTGTGCACCTCGTGGTCATCGACGAAGGCGCCGTGGACCCGGGTAGGGTTGGAGGTACCGGCCGGCATGTAGAGCATGTCACCCATGCCGAGCAGGGATTCGGCACCGCCCTGATCCAGGATGGTACGGGAGTCGATCTTGCTCGACACCTGGAAGGAGATCCGGGTCGGGATGTTGGCCTTGATGAGGCCGGTGATCACATCCACAGAGGGGCGCTGGGTCGCCAGGATGAGGTGAATACCGGCCGCCCGCGCCTTCTGGGCGATACGGGCGATGAGCTCTTCCACCTTCTTGCCGACGATCATCATCATGTCGGCGAACTCGTCCACCACTACGACTATGTGGGGCAGCTTCTCGAGCTCAGGCGGCATCTGATCCATGGAGTCACCCGGACGCCACAGGGGATCCCGCAGGGGCTCGCCCTCGGCGGCCGCGGCCAGCACCTTGTCGTTGTAACCCTTGAGGTTGCGCACCCCGACCGCGGACATCAGCTTGTAGCGACGCTCCATCTCTCCTACGCACCAGCGCAGGGCGTTGGCTGCGTCCTTCATGTCGGTGACCACCTCGGTCAGCAGATGGGGGATACCTTCGTAGACCGAGAGTTCCAGCATCTTGGGGTCGATCATGATGAAGCGCAGATCATCGGGGGATGACTTGTAGAGCATGGAGATAATCATGGTGTTCACCCCCACAGACTTGCCCGAGCCGGTGGTACCGGCCACCAGCAGGTGGGGCATCTTGGCGAGGTTCACCACCACGGGTTCCCCCGCGATGTCCTGCCCCAGCCCCATGGTGAGCGGGTTGTGGCTGCCCGAGAAGGCCTCGCAGTCCAGGGTCTCGCGCAGGTAGACGGTCTGGCGTACCCGGTTGGGCAACTCGATGCCGACGAAGGTCTTGCCCGGGATCACCTCCACCACCCGCACGCTGCTGGCGGACAGCGAACGGGCGAGATCCCGGGAGAGGTTGGTGATCTTGCTCGCCTTCATGCCCGGCGCCAGATCCAGCTCGAAGCGGGTGATCACAGGGCCCGGATAGACACCGACCACCTTGGCCTGCACGTTGTAGTCGGCGAGTTTCGCCTCCACCAGCCGGCCCATGCGGTCCAGCTCGTCCTTGCTCATCATCTGGGTCTTGGCGGGTGGCCTGTCCAGCAGATCTATGCTCGGCAGCGGCGCCATGGCGGGCTGGGGGCGACGCTTGAGCTTGACCGGTGCGGCGACCGCAGGGGCGGCGGCTGCCTCCTCCCCTTCCACCCAGGGCAGATCGAGTTCGTCATCCCCGTCATCGGCCAGGGCCGGCTGACGGCGGGCATGGGCAACGGCGGCGCGCTTGGGTCTGGCCACGGGCGCCGGCTCGTCCTCTTCATCATCGAATTGCGGATCGAACTGGAAGGTATCGTCATCGAGCTCCGGCAGCCATTCGTCAGATTTTGACTTCTGGCTCCCCTTGGCCTTGGGGTTGCGCGTCCAGCTGCTATGAGGCTCGTCCTCTTCCTCGTCGAGATCCAGGGCTCCCACGCCCCCTTCCAGCAGGGGGTCCGGTCCCTCAAAACGGGGCTGGCGCCAGCCGCCGGTCAGCCAGCGGCCCAGGGTCGTCGGGAAATGGTAGATGGCGCTGACGCTGCCGGTGCAGGTGGCACCGATCCGCTCGACTATGGTGAGCCAGGACCAGCCGGTGAACAGGGTGATGCCGGTTGCCACGAAGCAGAGCAGCATCAGGTTGGCCCCGACCCCGCCAAACAGGGGCACCACGGCGGACGCTATCACGTCCCCCACCAGGCCGCCTGCTGAGAAATTCTGCAAGTCATTGAAGTTCATGCTGGCAATGGCCGACATGCCGAGCACCGTCAGCACGAAGCCGATGATCCGCACCGACAGGGTGAGATAGTCCACCTCCAGCAGCCGGCTCGGGCGCCAGAACAGGCTCCAGCCGAGCAGCACCACCAGAGGAGGCACCAGATAGGAGAAGGCCCCGAAGGTGAACATGGTGATGTCGGCGAGCCAGGCCCCGGCGCTGCCCGCCAGGTTCTTCACCTCTCCCTGCCAGGAGGTCTGGGACCAACCTGGATCGGCGGGATGGTAGGTCAACAGGGCAAGCAAGAGATAGGCAGCCATCAGCGTGATGGCGATCAAGACGGCCTCGAAGATCCGTTGCGTACCTGACAAAGGAGTAAACAGCTTTTTATCGGCCAAACTCCGGCTCCTTTCTGAAAACATGTAATGCGGGGATAGGGGGCCTAGTATCCCTGAAAAGCCCACCGATTGTCAGCCAGTGCCTGAGGGCGGGGCCATGAATACAGTAATAAGAAGAAACGAGCGGACCGGCCGCTCGTTTCTGACTATCGTGACTCGTCGTGGTGCTTGCAAGTCACAGCACAATCCCGCTTATCGGGTGCTGATCACCAGACGGCTGCTCTGCTTGACCTCTTCCATGACCACATAGGTACGGGTGTCATTGACGCCGGGCAGACGCAGCAGGGTTTCCCCCAGCAGGCGGCGATAGGCCGACATGTCGCTGACGCGGGTCTTGAGCAGATAGTCGAAATCACCGGACACCAGATGGCACTCCTGGATCTCTTCGAGCACCTGAACAGCCTTGTTGAACTGTTCGAACACGTCGGGGGCGCCACGATTGAGGGTAATTTCCACGAACACCAGCAGAGACGCATCCAGATAATGAGGGTTCAGAATAGCGGCATATCCTTCGATATAGCCTTGACGCTCGAGGCGACGAACCCGTTCCAGACACGGTGTGGGACTCAGGCCAACTCGTTTGGACAACTCAACGTTCGAAATCCTGCCATCCTTTTGCAGTTCATTCAGAATGTTGCGGTCAATCCTGTCCAAATCCTTTAGCCGACTCTTAGCTTCCATCATTTAATTCCATCCTTTGGCTATTTTTTGGTAAGAATCACCAGTCATTTTATAATAATGGTCACAAATCCTGTCAATACCTGAATATACTAGGCGCAAATGTTGCTTAACATCTGGGCAACATAAACCACCAATCGATAGACGAGGGATAGCATGATTATCGGTGTACCTAAGGAAATAAAAAACCATGAATATCGCGTAGGCATGGTTCCGGCCAGTGTACGTGAACTGACAGCACGAAACCATACCGTTTTCGTCCAAAGCGGCGCAGGAAATGGCATTGGCTTCAGTGACGCAGATTATCTGGCTGCCGGAGCCGAGATCCTGGCCTCCGCAGCAGACGTTTTCGCCAAGGCGGAGATGATCGTCAAAGTCAAGGAACCCCAGGCGGTCGAGCGCGCCATGCTGCGTCCGGGCCAGACCCTCTTTACCTACCTGCACCTGGCGCCAGACCTGGCCCAGACCCGGGAGCTGGTCGACAGCGGCGCCGTCTGCATCGCCTACGAGACAGTCACCGATGGCCGTGGCGGCCTGCCCCTGTTGGCACCCATGTCGGAAGTGGCCGGGCGCATGTCTATTCAGGCCGGTGCCCAAGCGCTGGAGAAGTCCCGCGGGGGTAGCGGCATGCTGCTCGGCGGCGTACCCGGAGTCGAACCGGCCAAGGTGGTGATCATCGGCGGTGGCGTGGTGGGTTCCAACGCAGCCCGCATGGCCATCGGCCTGCGTGCCGACGTGACCATACTCGACAACAACATCGACACCCTGCGCCGTCTCGACAGCGAGTTCCAAGGGGCAGCCAAGGTGGTTTACTCCAATCGCGAGACCCTGGAGCGCCACCTGCTGGCGGCGGATCTGGTCATCGGCGGCGTGCTGGTGCCGGGCGCCACTGCGCCAAAACTTGTCAGCCGTGACCACATTGCACGCATGAAGCCGGGCTCCGCCATCGTGGACGTGGCCATCGATCAGGGCGGCTGCGTCGAGACCTCTCACGCCACCACCCATGAGGATCCCACCTTCATCGTCGACGAGGTGGTGCACTACTGCGTGGCCAACATGCCAGGCGCCGTGGCCCGCACCTCCACCGTGGCCCTCAACAACGCCACCCTGCCCTTCATCATCAAGCTGGCGGAACAGGGCTATCGCGGTGCACTGCTCAGCGATCCCCACCTGTTGCACGGCCTGAACGTGATGGCGGGCAAGATCACCTGCAAGGAGGTCGCCGTGGCGCACAACCTGGCCTACACGGATCCCCTGACCCTGCTGAACTGATCCCGCCCCCGCAAGGGTGCGTCGATGAGTGAAAATCCGCCCGCGATGGGCGGTTTTTTTATGGCGCAATCCGGCCCCCCTCCCCCTCTTTGGCGATTGCCACAATCGATGCCCTGGCCTTTGACCCCGGATCACGAATTACCTACAATCGCGCAAACTCATCACGTCTCGGAAATCACATCATGAGCCAAGTCATTCATAGCAAACTGCTGATCCTGGGGTCAGGCCCGGCGGGTTACACCGCCGCCGTCTACGCCGCCCGCGCCAACCTCAATCCCCTGCTCATCACCGGCATGCAGCAAGGTGGTCAGCTGACCACCACCACAGAGGTGGAAAACTGGCCAGGTGATGCGGAAGGGCTGACCGGCCCGGCCCTGATGGAGCGCATGAAAGAGCATGCGGAAAAATTCGATACCCGCATCCTCTTTGATCACATCAATGAAGTGGAGCTGACCCAGCGCCCCTTCCGTCTCAAGGGTGACAACGGTGAATACACTTGCGACGCGCTCATCATCGCCACCGGCGCCTCCGCCAAGTACCTGGGGCTGCCTTCCGAGGAGTCCTTCAAGGGCCGTGGCGTCTCCGCCTGTGCCACCTGTGACGGCTTCTTCTATCGCAATCAGGAAGTGGCCGTGGTCGGCGGCGGCAACACAGCCGTGGAAGAGGCGCTCTATCTGGCCAACATCGCCAAGAAGGTGCACCTGATCCACCGCCGCGACGAGTTCCGCGCCGAGAAGATCCTGATCAAGCGCCTCAATGACAAGGTCGAGAGCGGCAACATAGTGCTGCACACTCACCAGACCCTGGACGAGGTGCTGGGTGACAACATGGGCGTGACCGGCGTGCGCCTGCGCAGCACCCGGGACGACGCCACCTCCGAGCTGCCGCTGATGGGGGTCTTCATCGCCATAGGTCACCAGCCCAACACCCAGATCTTCGAAGGCCAGCTGGCAATGGAAAACGGCTACCTCAAGGTGCGGGGCGGCCTGGAAGGCTTCGCGACCCAGACCAGCATCCCGGGCGTGTTTGCCGCCGGCGACGTGGCCGACCACGTTTACCGTCAGGCGATCACCTCAGCCGGTACCGGCTGCATGGCGGCCCTGGATGCCGAGCGATATCTGGACGCACAATAAGCACAAGGATATAAAGGGCATGCCAAGTGGCATGCCCTTTTCTTTTAAGGAGCCGGATGAAACGGAAAATATTGATTGTGGAAGACAGCCTGACGGTGCGCCGCATGTTGACCCAGGCCATTGCGCAGCAAACCGGGCTGGAGATAGATGCGTTCGATACCCTGGAGGGCGCCCGTGACTGCCAGGGAGAAGAGTACGTGGTCGCCCTGGTGGATCTCACCCTGCCGGATGCCCCGAGCGGAGAAGCCGTCAACGTGTTGCTGGCGCGAGGGTTGCCCGTGGTGATCCTCACCGCCGACATCAGCGAGGAGAAACGGGAAGCCTGGCTGGAGGCCGGAGTGCTGGATTACGTGATGAAGGATTCACGGCACTCCCTGCAATACGCCGTCAGCCTGGTGCACCGCCTCTACCTCAACCAGGCCATAGAGGTGCTGGTGGTCGATGATTCGCTCACTTCCCGTCATCGCACCGCCGCCCAGCTGCGCAAGCAACTGCTGCTGGTGCACGAGGCAACCTGCGCCCGGGATGCCCTGGCCCTGCTCGAGCAACACCCGGCCATTCGCCTGATGCTGGTGGATTACTACATGCCGGAAATCGACGGCATCAGCCTGGTGCGGATGCTGCGGGAGCGCTATAGCAAGCAGCAGCTCGCCATCATCGGCATCTCGGTGTCGGACAAGCACGGCCTCTCCGCCCGCTACCTCAAGCAAGGGGCGAACGATTTTCTCAACCAGCCGTTCGAGCCCGAGGAGCTGCAGTGCCGGGTCAGCCACAATCTGGAGGCCCTTGAGCAGTTCAACAGCATCCAGGAATCCGCCAATCGCGACTACCTGACCGGGCTCTACAACCGGCGTTACTGGTTCAACGAGGGGCAGAAGTGGTTCGAGGAGCATCAGCGTCAGCAGGCACTGCTCGCCCTGTGCGTGCTCGATGTGGATCATTTCAAGCAGGTCAACGATCACTGGGGCCATGCCATCGGCGATGAGCTGCTCTGCCACCTGACCCGGTTGCTCTCCCAATTCTTCCCGGATGCCATGATAGCCCGCTTTGGCGGGGAGGAGTTTGCCCTGATGGTGCCCCATTGCCCGGTTCCCGTGCTGCTCAAGCGGCTGGAAGGGCTGCGCCAACAGCTGCGTCAGCAGCCGCTGTCACGGGAAGTGCCGCTGTTCGTGCGCGCCAGTTTTGGCGTCATCAATGTCGGGCGGCTCTCCATGGACGAGGCGCTCTGCGAGGCAGATCGCCAGCTGTATCAGGCAAAGAACACGGGTCGTGACAAGATAGTCTCCCAGGACGCCTGAGCACGTCTCGAGTGAGACGCTTCGTGTAGTACCGCCCGGCGCCCCTTGCGGCCGCCGGGTTATTCCTTCTCAGCACGCCATCCCTGCCGCCACGGGTTTCCTCAATAGGTCTTGTCGACCCGCACCCCATCGCTGAAATAGAGGATGCGCACCTTGTCCCCCCTCGCAAACACCATGGCCGGATCGTAATCCTGGATCACGTTGATAAGCCCGTCTTGCTCGTTGCGGATTAGCAGCTCCACCAGCTTGTTCTCCACCACGCTGCCACCGGACTGGTAGTGCTGCGCCGCGGCCGCCCCCGCCAATGCCCCCACGGCGGTGGCTATCTCCCGCCCATGACCGCCGCCAAACTGGTTGCCGAGCAGCCCCCCCAGCACGGCGCCCCCCAGGGTTTTCCAGCCGGTATGCTCGGATTCCAGCACCTGGCGCTGGGTGATATTGCGCACCGTATCCACCTGGCCAAACACCACCTGATCGACGGGGCGCGCCGTATTGCGCTCATAGGGTACAGCCCAGGCGGGCGCCGTGACAAAGCCCAGCAAGCTGGATACTATCAGGATAATGGCCTTCATCTGTGAACCTCTGTCTTATGTCTCGCTATCTCACCGAACTGGATGATGAGCTGTGCTGGTTTCCCTCCCCCAGCCATGCGCTGGAAGAGCCCAATGGCCTGCTGGCGATCGGGGGAGATCTCTCTCCTGCTCGATTGCTGGCAGCTTATCACAGCGGGATCTTTCCGTGGAATGAGCCGCACCAGCCACTGCTGTGGTGGTCGCCGGATCCCAGGGGGGTGATAGTGCCCGATGAGCTACACATAGGGCGCAGCCTGCAGAAGTATCTGCGCCGCACCACCTTCGACATTACCGTCGACAGTGCCTTCGATGAGGTGATAGCGGCCTGCGCCGCCCCCCGTCGCAGCGCCAGCGGCACCTGGATTAGCGCCCCCATGATCGACGCCTATCGGCAGTTGCACTGCCTGGGCCATGCCCACTCCGTCGAGATCTGGCAGGACGGGGAGTTGCAGGCGGGGCTCTACGGCCTCTCCCTTGGCCGCCTCTTCTGCGGCGAATCCATGTTCAGCCGCATCGATAACGGCGCCAAACTGGCCATGGTGGCGCTCTGTCGTCATTTTTCCCGCCATGGGGGGGCCCTCATCGATTGCCAGATGCAGAACGACTTCCTGGCCACCCTGGGGGTCCAGGAGTGGCCAAGAAGCCGGTTTCTGACCACATTGGCGAGCCTGACCAGGCAACCACTGCAGGACGGTTGCTGGCAGCAGAGGAGAATCAGCCTATGACAGAAGAAGTGATCCTCAAGGTAGGCCTGACCCCCAGACACCCGTGTAGCTACCTCGGCCATGAGCAGGAGCAGTTGCTGGTACTGATGGATCATGAGCTGCTTAATGCGGCCGGTTATGAGCGACTGCTGACGGCAGGATTCAGGCGCAGTGGCAACGACATCTATCGCCCCCATTGCCCGGCCTGCAGTGCCTGCCAGTCCCTGCGCATCCACAGCGAGCGTTTCGTGCCGAACCGCAGCCAGAAACGCGTTCGTCAGCTGAATCGGGATCTCGAGCTGGTGCTGAGTTACGACGACAAACCCGAGTATTACCAGCTCTATGAGCGCTACATCCGCGAGCGCCACCACGATGGCAGCATGTACCCGCCGAGTCGGAGCCAGTACAAGGGATTCCTGCACTGCGACTGGATGCCACCGCTCTACATGGAGATACGCAAGGAGGGACGCCTCATCGGGGTGGCCACCACGGACCTGCTCCCCCACGCCATGAGCGCCATGTATACCTTCTTCGATCCTGACTATGCCGACCGCTCTCTGGGCACCTTTGCCATTCTGAGCCAGTTGGAACTGGCCAGGCGCACGGGTCGCAGCTGGCTGTATCTGGGCTATCTGGTGGAGGCCTGTCGCAAGATGAATTACAAACGCCAATACCTGCCCCACGAGCTGCTGATGCAGGGAGAATGGAAAAATATCGACACCAAGCCCGAGTAAACTTTACACATAGCCTTAAATCCGGCATGATCCAGCGGTTTTTTGTTGTGGCTTATCAAGAGGATTCAATGGCTAAAGAAGACAGTATTGAGATGCAGGGTACCATTCTCGAAACCTTGCCCAATACCATGTTCCGTGTGGAACTGGAAAATGGTCACGTGGTTATCGCTCATATTTCCGGCAAGATGCGCAAAAACTACATCCGTATCCTGACTGGGGACAAAGTAACGGTGGCTCTGACTCCGTACGATCTCTCCAAGGGACGTATTGTTTTCCGCTCTCGCTAAGCCAGGAATTCAGCAAAAAACCCCAGCCTCTCGGCTGGGGTTTTTTGTCGTTTCTGGCCTCAATCACATTTAGTGAGAGACAGCTTCAACATTGACCTGGAAGTCAAAGCTGAGGCTGTTATTTACCAGCTCCACTCTCACCACTCCGCCATCGACCAGTGAGCCGAACAGGATCTCATTGGCCAACGGCTTCTTGAGGTGCTCCTGAATGACCCGTCCCATGGGTCTTGCACCCATTGCCCGATCATACCCCTTCTCGGCCAACCAGTGGCGCGCCTCTTCAGATACCTCAAGTGATACCCCTTTGGCATCCAGCTGTACCTGCAGTTCGACGATGAACTTGTCGACGACCTGATGGATCACCGTCATGTCCAGATGGTTGAACCAGATGGTGTGATCGAGCCGGTTGCGGAACTCCGGACTGAACGTCTTGTTGATCACCGCCATGGCATCGTGGCTCATGTCCTGCTGCTGGAAGCCAATGGACTTGCGCTGGGTTTCCTGCACCCCTGCGTTGGTGGTCATAACCAGGATCACGTTGCGAAAATCTGCCTTGCGCCCGTTGTTGTCCGTCAGGGTGCCGTTGTCCATGACCTGCAGCAGCAGGTTGAAGACATCCGGGTGCGCCTTCTCGATCTCGTCCAGCAGCACCACCGAATGGGGATGCTTGAGCACAGAATCGGTCAGCAAGCCGCCCTGCTCGAAGCCCACATAGCCGGGAGGTGCCCCAATCAACCGGGAGACGGTATGGCGCTCCATGTATTCGGACATATCAAAGCGCAGCACCTCGACCCCGAGCGCCTTGCCGAGCTGCTGGGTGACTTCGGTCTTGCCCACCCCGGTCGGGCCGGCAAACAGGAAGCAGCCCACAGGGCGACGCTCGTTGCCAAGGCCGGAGCGTGACAGCCGGATGGCATCGGTCAATACAGTGATGGCCTTGTCCTGACCGAACACCACCATCTTGAGGTTACGCTCCAGGTTCTTCAGCACCTCCTTGTCGGAAGAGGAGACTGATTTCTCCGGGATGCGGGCAATCTTCGCGACTATGGCCTCGATTTCCGGCACATTAATCACTTTTTTACGCTTGCTGACCGGCAACAAACGCTGCCCCGCCCCCGCCTCGTCGATCACGTCGATGGCCTTGTCCGGCAGGTGGCGGTCGTTGATGTACTTGGCGGAGAGTTCGACCGCGGCACGGATGGCCTTGACGGTGTAACGCACGCCATGGTGCGCCTCATAGCGGCTCTTGAGCCCCATCAGGATACGGGTTGTGTCATCTATGCTCGGCTCGACGATGTCGATCTTCTGGAAACGGCGCGCCAGAGCCCGATCTTTTTCGAAGATCTGGGAATATTCCTGATAAGTGGTGGATCCCACACAGCGCAGCAGGCCATTGGAGAGCAGTGGCTTGATGAGGTTGGCCGCATCCAGCTGACCGCCGGAGGCTGCACCCGCCCCGATGATGGTGTGGATCTCGTCGATGAAGAGGATGGCCCCTTCCTGGCGCTCGATCTGCTTGAGCAGCACCTTGAGACGCTTCTCGAAGTCGCCGCGGTACTTGGTGCCTGCCAGCAGGGAGCCCATGTCCAGGGAATATATAGTGCTGTTAGCTATCACCTCGGGCACGTCACCCTTGACGATACGATAGGCGAGCCCCTCGGCGATGGCGGTCTTCCCCACGCCAGCCTCCCCCACCAGCAAGGGATTGTTCTTGCGACGACGGCAGAGCACCTGGATAGTGCGACTCAGCTCCTGATCGCGACCGATCAGCGGGTCGATGCGCCCCTCCAGCACCAGTTGGTTGAGATTGGTGGCGAAGCTCTCGATCTGGGCTGACGAGACCTCATCATCGGACTCGGCATTGTTGCCGCCACTCTCGGGCTTGCTGTCTTTGCGCACCCCGTGGGAGAGGAAGTTCACCACATCCAGGCGGCTTATTTCGGCTTTTTTCAGGAAGTAGGCGGCCTGGGACTCTTGCTCGCTGAAGATGGCGACCAGCACATTGGCGCCGCTTACCTCGGTATTGCCCGACGACTGGACATGGAACACGGCACGTTGCAACACGCGCTGGAAACCAAGGGTCGGTTGGGTTTCTCTGTCTTCGTCATCGCGGGGGATGAGCGGGGTCGTTTGATTGATGAATGCGCGAATTTCCTTGCGCATCTGCTCCACATCCGCACCACACGAACTCAGCGCCTCATGGGCTGAGCTGTTATCCAGCAGGGCTAACAACAGGTGCTCGACGGTCATGAATTCGTGGCGCTCGTCACGGGCCAGTTTGAAAGCCTCGTTCAGCGTCTTTTCTAGATCTTTGTTCAACATAGGCACCTCCCCTCAGTACAGCAACAATGCGGTGTCGTTATCGCCATCAAGTCATCAGATTCAAGCCTTTTCCATGGTACATAGCAGTGGATGTTCGTTATTACGTGAATAGGTGTTGACCTGGACCACTTTGGTCTCGGCAATCTCGGCGGTAAATGTGCCGCAGACTCCCTTACCACTATAATGCACGCTCAGCATGACCTGAGTGGCCTTCTCCAGATCCATACCAAAGAACCTTTGCAGCACCTCCACCACGAATTCCATCGGTGTGTAGTCATCGTTGTTCAAGACGACCTTGTACATGGGTGGCGGTTGCAGCTTCGTTTTCTCTGCTTCTGCAATCTCTTCATTAGCAAAGAGTTCTTTCTGCTTGCTCATAGTTGCGCTTTGGTACCTCTAGATTACTACCGTCTCGCTCAAGATTGTCAATAGACTTGTTAACCAGATCACATCGGTTGTTAACAACTTCTTGACTCGCTTAAAAGTTGGACTAGATTGGTTACTTGCTAATCGGCGCCCGTCTGCTACGGGGTGATGCTCTAGTTATATAAGGCTGGCGCAGGTTACTCAACGACTTCAGGGTAATCAATAAAAGGATGTAGATGTATGGCAACCGGAACAGTCAAGTGGTTCAACAACGCAAAAGGATTTGGGTTTATCTGTCCGGAAGGCGGTGGTGAAGACATCTTCGCTCACTACTCCACGATTCAAATGGAAGGTTACAAGACCTTGAAAGCGGGTCAGGCAGTCAACTTTGAACTGCAGCAGGGGCCGAAAGGAAATCACGCCTCTGTCATCGTGCCAAACGAAGCACAAAACATGTAAGAGTCAAACTGGATCAATTAAAAAACGGCATCCCGCAAGGATGCCGTTTTTTTATGTCGCTCGTTGTGCCGACACAATAAGAAAGGCCGGGCCTTCCTTATTGTGTGCCCTTGCGAGCTATCCCCTGTCAGCGAGCCAGTAGGATGTTGAGCATGCGGCGCAGCGGCTCGGCGGCGCCCCACAGCAGTTGGTCACCCACGGTGAAGGCCGCCAGGTATTCCGGGCCCATGTTGAGCTTGCGCAGACGGCCTACCGGGATGCTGAGGGTACCGGTGACGGCGGCCGGGGTCAGCTCGCGGGCCGTGATGTCGCGATCGTTCGGGATCACCTTGACCCAGTCGTTGTGGGCGGCCAGCAGGGCCTCGATCTCGGGGAGCGGCACATCTTTCTTCAGCTTGATGGTGAAGGCCTGACTGTGGCAGCGCAGGGCGCCGATCCGCACGCAGAGGCCATCCACCGGAATGGCGGCGTTCTCGATACCCAGGATCTTGTTGGTCTCGGCCTGACCCTTCCACTCTTCCCGGCTCTGGCCGTTGTCGAGCTTGGTGTCGATCCAGGGGATGAGGCCACCGGCCAGCGGCACGCCGAAGTTGTCCACCGGCAGGGTGCCGGAGCGGGTCTTCTCGGTGATCTTGCGCTCGATGTCGAGGATGGCGGAGGCAGGATCCGCCAGCTCCACCGCCACTTCGTCGCGCAGCAGCCCCATTTGGGTGACCAGCTCGCGCATGTGGCGCGCGCCACCGCCCGATGCGGCCTGATAGGTGGCAACACTCACCCACTCCACCAGATCGGCCTTGAACAGGCCACCCAGGGCCAGCAGCATCAGGCTGACGGTGCAGTTACCGCCGACGAAGGTCTTGATCCCCTTGTCCAGCGCCTCGTCGATCACGTCGCCGTTGACCGGATCCAGGATGATGACGGCGTCCTTCTCCATGCGCAGGGAAGAGGCGGCATCAATCCAGTAACCCTGCCAGCCGGAGGCCAGCAGACGAGGATAGACATCCTTGGTGTAGTCGCCACCCTGGGCCGTGATGATGATCTCCTGCGCGGCCAGTGCCTCGATATCGAAGGCGTCCTGCAAGGTGCCGGCATCGACGCCGAAATTGGGGGCGGCCTCACCGGCCTGGGAGGTGGTGAAGAAGGTGGGTTGAATGCGGGCAAAATCCTTCTCTTCCTGCATCCGGCTCATCAGTACCGAACCCACCATGCCACGCCAACCGACCAAACCAACTTTTTTCATAATGTCCTACCCTGGATAGCTGCTGTAAAAATGAAGTCTCATACGCCGTGATCCCTTGCCGGACGCGGGTCCGTTCACAAATTGGCCACAAGCATGATGTGTAATTAATGCGTCTGTCCACATTACGGATTGTGGCGACGGGCGCAAGTCGAATTGCGCAATAATCTGTGTCATTTGCCGCAATAACCATGGGTTCCGGGCTACCGCGCTTGGCGGACTCCCCATCGCTCAGGCATCATGATGTCCGACTGGCAACCACTGCCCCCTGGGGACGACCCCAAGGCCTTCTTGACTCGCAGGGACGACCCTGCCCCGCGTGGAATACTCATATGCCCTGGTTACTCCTGCTACTGGCCGGCCTGTTCGAGGTCGCCTGGGCCATCGGCCTCAAGTACACCGACGGTTTCAGCCGTCCCCTCCCCACCCTGCTGACCCTAGCTGCCATGGGGGTGAGCGTGCTGTTGCTCGCCATGGCGGTCAAGCAACTGCCCCTTGGCACAGCCTACGCGGTCTGGACCGGCATAGGCGCGGTCGGCACGGTGTTGATGGGGATCTGGTTGTTCAACGAGCCGGCCACCCTGGCCCGGGTGCTTTGCCTGCTGCTGATCATCGGCGGTATCCTGGGGCTCAAGTTTATCGGCTGATAACGAGATGGAAGCGCAGCCCGCGGCGCCCCACCAGCGCGTATAAAAAATGGCCACCCAGGGTGGCCATTATGTTTTCCTCATGCCCCGTCGGGGTTTCCTATCAATACGCTCTCTATCCGGGCGCCCGGCATCATCTGCATTAACCCCTCGATCAGCCGATCACCGGCCTCCTGCAGCGCCGCCAGCGGCATTTCAGGCAAGCTTTCCAGAATGAACCACATCTGCCCGGACTTGGCGCTGAGCCGGGTTCTGGTCCCCTGACGCCAATTCCAGCGGCGACAGGTCACGCCTCTGTCATCACACCAGACCACCTCCCCAGGTTCCGGGGTCTCGTGGGCAGGGGCCCCCTCCTTCATGGTGTCAAACAGCTCGGTGCCATCGGCAATGATCAGCCGGGGCGACCCCTCATAAGCGGTGAGATCCTCCCCACCGACGGGGATGGCGTATTCGATGCTGATGGCGTTGTAGAGATCGACGACGGGATCGATGCAGGGCAGGCAGCCCTCCCGTTGCACCCGCTTGAGCAGCGCCTGGGCCGAGCAGGGGGTCCGCTGGGGCTTGGCACCGAAGCGTTTGAACACCTCACCCCAGGCGGACAGATGATCCTGTGCCCAGGGAGCACCGCCCGCCGCAACGTATTGGCAGGCCCGCGCCAGCGCCTGTGCGCCGACGTTGCGATCGACCATGGTGGCCCCGTCGACCTGGATGCTCAGGGCCCGGAATCCCGGGGCCAGGCTGGTCACCCTGGCATCAATCTGTGGTGTCATGAATGGCATAGCAACTCCCAATGGGTGAATCGTGGCGAAGGCGAGAACGGCAGACGAGGCCAGGTGACCCGTGCCCAGAGGGCTAGCACGTGATGCTTGTCACCACGAAGAAACAAGTCGGCCCCATGATGGACGGCGGCATGGCATAAAAAAATCTACTTTTTCTTAATGTTGTTCAGGAGAGCTAATAACCCAGACTATGCCGGCCACCGACGGCAACCTGACCCGCACCTGAAAGGGGATTGTCCTGGCCGCTTTTCCCGCCACTCATGCTATTATCTGCGACCGAACATGAGCCATTAAAAATCAGGATATTGTGATGACCGACCACACTTTTATTCCCGGCAAGGACGCGGCGCTGGAAGACTCCATCGAGCGGTTCCAGACCAAATTGCAGGCCCTGGGGTTTGATATCGAAGAGGCCTCCTGGCTCAACCCCGTGCCCAACGTCTGGTCCGTGCACATCCGGGACAAAGAGTGCGCCCTCTGCTTCACCAACGGCAAGGGAGCCAGCAAGAAGGCGGCCCTGGCGTCGGCCCTGGGGGAGTATTTCGAGCGTCTCTCCACCAACTACTTCTTCGCCGACTTCTATCTGGGCGAGCAGGTGGCGAACGGTGACTTCGTCCACTACCCGAACGAGAAGTGGTTCCCCATCCAGGGTGACCAACTGCCTGCCGGTCTGCTCGACAGCTTCACCCGCAAGTTCTACAACCCGGATGGCGAAGTGACTGCCGACATGCTGGTGGACTTGCAATCCGGCAACGAAGAGCGCGGCATAGTCGCGCTGCCGTTCGAGCGTCAGTCCGATCATCAGACCGTCTATATCCCGATGAACATCATCGGCAACCTCTATGTCTCCAATGGCATGAGCGCCGGCAACACCAGGACCGAGGCCCGCACCCAGGGCTTGTCCGAGGTGTTCGAGCGCCACGTGAAGAACAAGATCATCGCCGAAGCCATCAGCCTGCCCGAGATCCCGAGCGAGGTGATCGCCCGCTACCCCGGCATCAAGGCTTCCATCGATGCGCTGGAGGCCGAAGGCTTCCCCATCTACAGCTTCGATGCCTCCCTGGGTGGCCGCTATCCGGTCATCTGCGTGGTGCTGCTCAACCCGAGCAACGGCACCTGCTTTGCCTCCTTCGGCGCCCACCCGCGCTTCGAGGTGGCCTTCGAGCGGACCGTCACCGAGCTGCTGCAGGGCCGTGGCCTCAAGGATCTGGACGTCTTCGTGCCGCCGTCATTCGACAACGAGCAGGTGGCGGATCACCACAACCTCGAGACCCACTTCATCGACTCGTCCGGCCTCATCAGCTGGGATCTGTTCAAGCAGGAGTCTGACTTCGAGTTTGCCGACTGGGACTTCCGCGGCACCTCCCAGGAGGAGTTCGATCACCTGATCGGCATCTTCCACGAGCTGGAGCAGCCGGTCTACATCGCCGACTACGAGCACCTGGGCGTCTACGCCTGCCGCATCCTGGTGCCGGGCATGTCCGACATCTATCCGGTCGAGGATCTGCTGCTGGCCAACAACACCATGGGCGCCCACCTGCGGGAAATCATCCTGGCCCTACCGTCTCTGGAGTGGGACGCGGAGCAGTACATGGCACTCTTTGATCAGCTGGATGAAGAGGGTCACGACGAGCGCACCCGGGTGCGCGAGCTGCTCGGCATCGCCGCCGCCAAGGGCACAGCCCTGCACACCCTGCGGGTGGGCGAGCTCAAGGCCATGCTGGCGCTGGCCGCCGGTGAGCTGGAAAGCGCGCTGGATCTCATCGACTGGACCATGGAGTTCAACCAGTCGGTGTTCCCGGCGGATCGCGCCAACTACTACCGCGCCCTGCGCGCCTGCGTCGAGTTGTTCCTGGATGAAGAGCGTGACCCCGAGCAGTACCGCCCGGTGTTCGCCCGCATGTTCGGGGAAGAGACCCTGGCCGAGGCCTGGGCCCATGCCCGCGGCGAGGCGCGTTTCCACGGGCTGGAGGCGGCCGATCTGTCCCTCTCCCAGTTCCCGCTGCATCAGAAATTGCTCGCGGCCTACGAGAAACTGCAAAAAGCCAAACGAATCCATACGTGGAACTGATATGCTAGTGTGACGAAGGGGCCTGATGGCCCCTTCTGTTTTATGGGCTACGCTTTGGCGGGCCCTTACTCAAAGATGAAATAAATAACAAAAAATACCTCTTAGGGGGTTGTCAGTTAGAGGTTCATCATGTTCGGAAGGCGTAAAGGTGCATTGCCGGTGCTTTTTTTGATGAGAAAGATATAAATTCTTAAAAATCATGAAATTAAAAACAGACCCATTTCTGTTTCACCTGAAACCTGGTGTAAAGTCAAGCTTCCGGATGAAGAAAAAACCTGTAGTAAAATTACATTCACAATCTGTAATTCTTGATCGGAGTCAATTTTGGGGATCAGCCCCTTTGTTATGATTTCCACAGGCAAAATATGCAGGTACTGAGAATTGAAAGCAGAATCTCCCTTTGATTGTCTGAAGCCCGAAGCCATAGCCGCGCTGGCCGAAGACATTACCTATGCCAAGGCAACCAAGCCCGCCCACAAGGTCATTCCTCTGGCCATCACGGCAGGTGCTTTCATCGCCATCGCATTCGTCTTCTATATCACCGTCACCACGGGATCGAGCGGCATGGCCTGGGGTATGTCCAAGCTGGTCGGCGGTCTCTGTTTCTCCCTCGGTCTCATTCTGTGCGTACTGCTCGGTGCCGAGTTGTTCACCTCCACCACCCTGACCCTGGTGGCCAAGGCCGCCAACCGCATCAGCTGGTCTCAGCTGTTCAAGAACTGGGGTCTGGTCTACTTTGGCAACCTCATCGGCGGGCTCATCATAGTCGCGCTCATCATCATGTCGGCCGAATACACGGCGGCGGATGGTCAGTGGGGACTGAACGCCATGAAAGTGGCCCAGCACAAGATCCACCACACCTTCTTCGAGGCCCTGGCCCTTGGCATCCTCTGCAACCTCATGGTGTGTCTCGCCGTGTGGATGGCCTTCGGTGCCCGCACTGCCACCGACAAGGTGATGGTGATGCTGCTCCCCGTCGCCATGTTCGTGGCCTCCGGCTTTGAGCACAGCATCGCAAACATGTTTATGATCCCGGTCGGCATCGCCATCCATGCGGTAGCAGGCCCGGAATTCTGGCAGGCCATCGGCCAGGACCCGGCATCGTTCGCCGACTTGACCGTATCCAACTTCGTCCTAAACAACCTCATTCCGGTCACCCTTGGTAATATCATTGGTGGCGGCGTCATGGTTGGTCTGACTTACTGGTTTATCTTCCGTCGCCATCATTAAGGATGGCGGCAGACACATAAATACCTTGAGAGGTAATGAAAATGGCAGAACTTAACGAACAGTTCCAAAAAGCATGGGAAGGCTTCGCGGCCGGTGAATGGCAGACCTCTGTCAACACCCGTGACTTCATCCAGAAGAACTACACCCCGTATGAAGGTGACGAGTCCTTCCTGGCTGGCGCGACCGAAGCTACCACCAAGCTGTGGGACAAGGTCATGGAAGGGATCAAGATCGAGAACCGCACTCACGCGCCGGTCGATTTTGATACCGACCTGCCCTCCACCATTACCGCTCACGATGCCGGCTATATCGATCAGAGCCTGGAGCAAATCGTCGGTCTGCAGACCGACAAGCCGCTCAAGCGCGCCATCATCGCCAACGGCGGTATCAAGATGGTCAAGACCTCTTGCGAAGTCTACGGTCGTCAACTTGACCCCATGGTCGAGAAGATCTTCACCGAGTACCGCAAGACTCACAACCAGGGTGTGTTCGACGTTTACACCAAGGACATCCTGAACTGCCGTAAATCCGGCGTCATCACCGGTCTGCCGGATGCCTACGGCCGTGGCCGCATCATCGGTGACTACCGCCGTGTTGCCCTGTACGGTATCGACTTCCTGATGGCCGACAAACTGGCCCAGTTCAAGTCCCTGCAGGCCGATCTGGAAAACGGTGTCAACCTGGAAGCCACCATCCGTCTGCGCGAAGAGATCTCCGAGCAGCACCGTGCCCTGGCCCAGATGAAGGTGATGGCCGCCAAATATGGCTGCGACATCTCAGTGCCGGCCAAGACCGCCAAAGAAGCCGTGCAGTGGACCTACTTCGCCTACCTGGCGGCAGTCAAGTCCCAGAACGGTGCCGCCATGTCCTTCGGTCGTACCTCCAGCTTCCTGGACGTCTATATCGAGCGTGACCTGAAGAAAGGCCTGCTGACCGAGCAAGAAGCCCAGGAGCTGATGGACCACATGGTCATGAAGCTGCGCATGGTTCGCTTCCTGCGTACTCCTGAATACGATTCACTGTTCTCCGGCGACCCCATGTGGGCAACCGAGACCCTGGCCGGTATGGGCGTTGATGGCCGTACCCTGGTCACCAAGAACAGCTTCCGTATGCTGAACACCCTGTACACCATGGGCCCGTCCCCTGAGCCGAACCTGACCATACTCTGGTCCGAGAAGCTGCCGGTCGGTTTCAAGAAGTACTGCGCCAAGGTATCCATCGAGACCTCTTCCGTTCAGTACGAGAACGACGATCTGATGCGTCCGGACTTCAACAACGATGACTACGCCATCGCTTGCTGCGTGTCCCCGATGATCGTCGGCAAACAGATGCAGTTCTTCGGTGCCCGTGCCAACCTGGCCAAGACCATGCTGTATGCAATCAACGGCGGCATGGACGAGAAGCTCAAGATCCAGGTCGGCCCGAAAACCGAGATGGTCAAGTCCGAGTACCTCGACTACAACGACGTGATGGACAGGCTGGATCACTTCATGGACTGGCTGGCCAAGCAGTATGTCGCCGCCCTGAACATCATCCACTACATGCACGACAAGTACAGCTACGAAGCCTCCCTGATGGCGCTGCACGACCGTGACGTCTATCGCACCATGGCTTGCGGCATCGCCGGTCTGTCCGTGGCAGCTGACTCCCTGTCTGCCATCAAGTACGCCAAGGTCAAGCCGGTTCGTGACGAAGATGGCGTTGCCATCGACTTCGAAATCGACGGCGAGTACCCGCAGTTCGGTAACAACGACGCTCGCGTCGATGACATCGCCTGTGACCTGGTCGAGCGCTTCATGAAGAAAATTCAGAAGCTGAACACCTACCGTGGTGCCGTGGCTACCCAGTCCGTGCTGACCATCACCTCCAACGTGGTGTACGGCAAGAAGACAGGTAACACCCCGGATGGCCGTCGTTCCGGTGCGCCGTTCGGCCCGGGTGCCAACCCGATGCACGGTCGTGATCAGAAGGGTGCCGTTGCGTCCCTGACTTCCGTCGCCAAGCTGCCGTTCGCTTACGCCAAAGATGGTATCTCCTATACCTTCTCCATCGTGCCGAACGCCTTGGGTAAAGACATGGAATCCCAGAAAGCCAACCTGGCTGGCCTGATGGACGGTTACTTCCATCACGAGACCAACCTGGAAGGCGGTCAGCACCTGAACGTCAACGTGATGAACCGTGAAATGCTGCTGGACGCCATGGAAAACCCGGAGAAATATCCGCAGTTGACCATCCGCGTATCCGGTTATGCCGTTCGCTTCAACTCTTTGACCAAAGAGCAGCAGCAAGACGTCATCACCCGTACCTTCACCGCTTCTCTGTAATAGAATCTCGGTGAACAAAAACCGGCGCCCAGGCGCCGGTTTTTTTATGTCAGCTCTTCAGGGCTCAGCGGCTTGCAAGGCCGATGACAACCCAACCCACCCTTCCCTCATACCACCTTGTTCAGGGCCGCTCGCCAGCCGCCAGACGGCGGTTGATATCGGCGATGACGGGGGCTATGTCGGCCAGGGTGTCGATCACGTAGTGAGCCCCCGCCGCCCGCAACTTGGCCTCGGCCGGTGCGCGCTTGGCGGCGATCTCCACCTCGCTCATGGCATCAAATTCTTCCCAGGTTGCGCCGAATTCGTTGCCGGAAACCGACAGCCCCACCGTCCACATGCCGGCGTTCAGCCCCTCGCTGATACCCGGCACGGCGTCATCGACCTTGATGCAGCGATGCACTGCACTCACTCCCAGCTCAATCACGTTGGCCAGCGCCATCCAGGGGCCGGGGCGCCCGCCCGCCTTGAGATCGTCGGTGGCAACCCAGTGATCGGGGCTATAGCCGTACTCGGCTGCCGCCGGCACCAGCGCCTCCATCACCGGGCGGGGGTAACCGGAGCAGGATCCGATCCGCATCCCTTGTGCTCGCAGCGCCTCCAGCACCGGCAGCACGCCCGGGATGGGGGCGGCGAAGCGGGTCACGGCGGCAATCTGCAGCGGCATAAAGGTGTGATAGAGGTGGTCCACCTCGGCGTGGCTCATGGGGTGGCCGAAGCGGGCCTGCCAACGGGCATCCACCGAGGGCAGACGGCCCAGCGCGGCGATATGATCCCACTTGCCAAGGCCCATGGGTTGGCGCGCTTCCTCCAGGCTCACAGGGAAGTCATAGGCGCGGACGAAGGCCTCGACGAAGATGGAGGTGGGGGCGAAGGAGCCGAAATCGACAACCGTGCCGGCCCAGTCGAGGATCAGTGCCTCCACGTCTGTGGTCGGGTCTACGGCAATCTGCAAGTCAGTCATGGTGATCTTCCTGTTTCGGTGAAAGGGCGATCTCGCCGAGGGCGCGATCGAGAATGTTGATGGCGCGCACCAGATCGGCGCGGGCGATATTAAGGGGGGGCGAGAGCTGGATGACGTTGCCCTGGGAGACCTTGAAGCTGAGCCCAAGCTCCAGACAGCGGTAGAGCAGCCGCTCGGCGGCTCGGCTATTGCGCGTTCGACTCTGGTGATCGACCACCAGATCCAGCGCCCACAAGAGGCCGATGCCGCGCACCTGGCCGATCAGCGGGTGGCGCTCGGCAAGCGCCGCGAGCTCGGCGGCCATAAAGCGGCCATCCTCCTGCACCTTGGCCAGCAACCCCTCTTCACGAATGGTGGCTATGGTGGCGAGGGCCGCCGCGCAGCCGATGGGGCTCTTCTCGTGGGTGTAGTGACCCAGCGAGATGGCCGCTGCCTGATTGAAACGATCCCGGGTGATAAGCGCGGCAAAGGGCACTACCCCGCCCCCCAGCCCCTTGCCAAGGCAGATGATGTCCGGCTCTATGCCGAACTCTTCGAAGCTAAACCAGTGGCCGGTACGACCGAGGGCATTGGGGATCTCGTCTACGATCAGCAATACCTTGTGGCGATCGCAGATCTCCCGCACCCGCTGCCAGTAAGCCTTCGAGGGCACCTGCACGTCGGTATTGCGGATGGGCTCGGCGATAAAGGCACCTATCCCCCCCTCCTTCTCGATGACGTACTCCAGATAATCGGCGTAGTGCACGTCATCCCCCTCCCCGCGATACCAGACACCGCGATAGCGGGTGGGGGGCGGAATGCGCTCCACCCCGGCCATCAAGGGGCCCATGCCCGCGCGAAAGCAGGCTTCGCCGCCGACCGAGATGGCATCGAGGGAGGCGCCGTGAAAGGCATCCCACAGGGACACCACCTTGCTGTTGCCTGTGATAAAGCGGGCGAGCTTGAGCGCAATACCCACCACCTCGCTGCCGCCGGGGGCGAACAGCACCCGGTTGAGATCGCCGGGGGCCAGTTCGGCCAGGGTGCGGGCGCAGTCGATGGCGACCTGATGGGTGTAACGGCGAGGCGCGAACGGCAGATCGGCGAGTTGCTGCTGCACCGCGGCCACCACCTTGGGGTGGCCGTGGCCCAGTTGATGAACGCTGTTGCCGTGAAAATCGAGGTAACGCGCGCCCGATGCACTGGTCAGCCAACTCCCCTGCGCCCCCTCAAGCAGATCGAGGCAGGGGCTGGAGAGGGCCTGATGGAGGAAGTAGCGACTATCTTCCGCCAATCCCGCCTGCACCGCCTCGCTCTGGTCTGCCCACCAGCGCGTGCGCCCCTCCCCCAGATTGATGTCCCCTTCGCTGTCGGCCCGGCCGCTGCCGTGAAGAGCATCGCGCATCATCATCACGCTTCCCCTTGCCAGTAGCAGGCGCTGGTCATGGCCGCGAGCAGGGCTCGTACCCGCTCTGGGGTCACGTCGCCGATATTGCCGATACGGAAGCAATCGGCCTGGGAGACCTTGCCCGGGTAGATGACAAAGCCCTGCCCCTTGAGCCGCTGGTAGAAGTCGGCGAAGCGGTAGTCCGGATGAGCCGGGGAGCAGAAGGCGGTGATGATGGGGGATTGCCACTCCTCGGGCAGTAGCGGTGCAAAGCCCAATGCCGCCATCCCCGCCACTAGCGTGCGCTGGTTCTCGCTGTAGCGCTGATGGCGGGCGGCAATGCCCCCCTCTTCATCCAGCTCGCGCAGGGCCTGGGCAAAGGCGAGCACGGTATGGGTGGGTGAGGTGAAACGCCACTTTCCCCCCTGCTGCTCCATGGTCTGCCACTGGGCGTGCAGGTCGAGGGAGACAGAGCGGGCGCGACCGGCGCAGGCCATGAGCGCGGCGCGACGGGCGATGACGAAGCCAAAGCCCGGCACCCCCTGAATGCACTTGTTGGCGGAGCTGATGAGAAACTCGATGCCAAGGCGCCCCATGTCGATGGGGATGCCGCCAAAGCTGCTCATGGCATCGACGATGAGGCGAATGCCGTGGCGCTGGCAAAGTTCAGCTACCTCTTCAAGGGGGTTGAGCATGCCGGTGGTGGTCTCGCAGTGCACCATGGCCAGATGGGTTATTTCGGGGTGGCGCACCAGCATGGCGTCGATGGCGGCAGGCTCGGGGCGGGTCGTCTCGCCGCAGTCCAGCTCATGATGGCGCAGGCCGAGGCAGCGGGCCATCTCACCCATACGAGCGCCGTAGGCGCCGTTGTTGATGATGAGCAGACACTCGTCGGCGCCGATGGCCGAGCCCAGCACGCTCTCCACCACATAGCTGCCGCTCCCCTGCAGCAACACGGCGCTGTAGTCGCTTTCATGTTCCGGACCGGTCGCAAGACGCACCAGCTCGCGGCGGATGGGCTCCACCACACCGAGGTTATAGTCCGCATCCCAGGTGCAGCTGTCTTGCAGCATGGCGGCGCGCACAGTGGCGGTGGTCGAGAGGGGGCCCGGGGTCAGCAGCAGGTAATCGACGGCGGCGGGGGCCGCAGGAATATGGGTCATGACTTCGCTCCTTTTGGTATATACCAGAATGAGCGCATTGTGGGTAACTGCCCCGCCAAGGTCAAAGGGGTGGGGCCACGTGCAACAAAAAATTCATTTTCAGCGCCGGGATCGCGATAATCTAGGAAGCCTGAACAACAGGGGCAACACTGGTATCTACCAATGCATTATACCGTCTCCATTTAGCGACCGGACCTGCACCCCAACCACTGCCCAGCCAAGGATTTTCATGAGCAAACCCCAATACCTGCAGATCAAGGATGCCCTCGCCAACCAGATCCTGGCGGGGGGCTTGGCCCCCAATGATAAGCTCCCCTCCGAGCGGCTGCTGGGGGATCTTTACGGCACCACCCGGGTCACCATCCGCGAGGCGCTGGTGCAGCTGGAGGCCAATGGCCTCATCTATCGGGAGGATCGCCGGGGCTGGTTCGTCACCCCGCCGCGCTTTCGCCTCAACCCCAGACGCACCTCCAACTTTCACCAGATAGTGCGCGAACAAGGGGGCGAGCCGCGCACCGAGCTGCTGGAGAAAAGCCGCCAGGCGGTGCCGCCCGCGTTGATGGCGCAGTTGCAGCTCAAACCGTTCGACAGCCTGTTTCTGCTCAAGCGGCTGCGCTATGCCAACGGGCGCGCCATCTGCTATTGCGAAAACCACTGCCTGCCCGAGCGGGTGCCCGGTCTGCTGGAGCTGGATCTTGCCGGCAGCCTGACCGAGATCTACCAGGCCCATTACGATCTTCACTACGCCCGCATGCAGGTGCGCTTCTTCCCCACCGCCCTGCCGGACGAGGTGGCCAAGGCGCTGGGGGCCACCGCCGGGCTACCCGCCCTGCGCCTGGAGCGGCTCAACTTCGATCAGCACGGCCGGGTGCTCGACTTCGATCTGGAGTACTGGCGCCACGACAGCCTGGAGATAGAGGTGGATACCCAGAATTAGGAACAGACAAGTTAAGTGCGGCAAAACGTCACGGGGCCGTCACCGTACCGTCATAAAGTTCCCCTAGCCTCTGCTTCGACCAATCTGGTTTATACCAAGCCAACCAAAATGGAGAAGAGGATGAAACAGGGAACCCATTTGCTGGCCGCCGCCGTGCTGGCCGCCATGACAGCCCCGGCACTGGCCGCGACCGATCTCACCGTCTACACCGCCTTCGAGCCGGAGCAGCTCGGCGAGCTGAAGACGGCGTTTGAGCGCCAGCACCCGGACATCAACATCAAGTGGGTGCGCGACTCCACCGGGGTGGTCACAGCCCGGTTGCTGGCAGAGAAAGCCCAGCCCAAGGCCGACGTGGTGTGGGGACTGGCCGCCACCAGCCTGATGCAGCTCGATCAGCAGCAGATGCTGACCGGTTACGCCCCCAAGGGGCTGGACAAGCTCGACAGCCGTTTTCGTGACGGCAAGGCCGAGCCCCACTGGATTGGTCTGGACGCCTTCTTCAGCGCCATCTGCTTCAACAAGGTAGAGGCAGAGAAGCAAGGAATACCGGCGCCGACCAGCTGGGCCGATCTCACCAAGCCCATCTACAAGGGCAAGGTGATCATGCCCAACCCCAGCTCCTCCGGCACCGGCTATCTGAGCGTCGCGGGCTGGCTGCAGACCATGGGCGAGCAGCAGGGCTGGCAGTTCATGAACGGCCTGCACCAGAACATAGACCGCTACACCCACTCGGGCTCGGCCCCCTGCAAGCTGGCCGCCAGCGGCGAGACGGTGATCGGCATCTCCTTTGACTTCCCGGCCACCAGCCTCAAGGCCAAGGGTGCCCCCATAGAGGTGGTGTTCCCGAGCGAAGGCTCGGGCTGGGACATGGAAGCCGCCGCCATCATCAAGGGCACCCCCAAGCTGGATGCGGCCAAGCAGCTGCTTGACTTTGCCGCCACCGAGCAGGCCAACGCCCTCTACAACAAGTCGTTCGCCGTGGTCGCCATCCCTGGGGTCGCCCAACCGAGAGCGGGCTATCCGGCGGATATCAAGGGCCAGATGATCGACAACGATTTTGCCTGGGCTGCCCGCGAGCGCAACGCCATCCTGACCCAGTGGAGCGCCAGCTTCGACGGCAAGTCGGAAGCCAAGCAGTAATCCTGAACAGGAGCGGTTTGTGCACCCCAGACAAACCGCTGCCAATCAAGCCCTTGTCGAAGGCCAACAGGTGTTGGCCTTCGCTTTTTGGGTTTCGCTCCCAGTTTTTGTTTCGCCCTCGATTGGCGGCACCCCACCTCTCCGCACGCGGCCAAGCCACCTGCCGAATGCCCGCCGTCATCTGACTGTCATCGAGCTGTCATCCCCCGATCACCTGACCGTCACACTTCACCGGCAAACTGGTATATACCAAATCAGTAGCGAGTCGAATCATGACCCAGCCCTATCTGGACATTCAACACCTCAACAAGCAGTTCGGTGCCTTCCAGGCCCTCAAGGGGATCTCTCTGAGCATCCATCCGGGGGAGTTCATCTGCTTTCTCGGCCCCTCCGGCTGCGGCAAGACCACCTTGCTCAGAGCCATCGCCGGTCTGGATCTGCCGGACAGCGGCCGGATCTGGCAAGGGGGACGGGAGATCTCCCTGCTGCCCCCCCAGGAGCGGGACTTTGGCATAGTGTTTCAGTCCTATGCCCTCTTCCCCAACCTGACGGTGGCCCAGAACATCGCATTTGGCCTTGAGAATCAGGGACTGGCGCGCGATGCCATCAAGGAGCGGGTGGATCACTGGCTGGCGCTGGTAGATCTCGATGCCCAGTCCCACAAGTACCCGAGCCAGATCTCCGGCGGCCAGCAGCAGCGGGTGGCGCTGGCCCGGGCGCTGGCCCTCTCCCCCGGCCTGTTGCTGCTGGACGAACCGCTCAGCGCGCTGGATGCCCTGGTGCGCACCCACCTTCGCAGCGAGATCCGCGCCCTGCAGCAGCGCCTCGGCATCACCACCATCATGGTGACCCACGATCAGGAAGAAGCCCTGACCATGGCGGACCGTATAGTAGTGATGGAGAGCGGCCGCATAGTGCAGGTGGGCACACCGCAGGAGATCTACCACCAGCCTGCGAGCCGCTTCGTGGCAAGCTTCGTCGGCACCATGAACTTCCTCGAGACCCTGGTGCTAGGCCCCACTCAGGTGCGCCTCAACGAACAGCCCTTGACGCTCGCCAACCAGGCCGCTGCCGGCAGCAAATTGCAGGTGGCGATCCGCCCCGAGGCGATCAGCCTGGGCGCCCCCCATGAGCCTTATCCAGGTCAACATGGCGTAGAAGCGCAGATAGATCAGGTGGAGTTTCTCGGTGCCGCCCAGCGCCTTATCTGCACCGCCGACACCTATCTGGGCCCACAGCAAATTCTGGTGGAGCGTCCCACCCAGGAGTTGCCCCACCACGAACGGGGTGGCTGGCGAAGCGGCATGCGCTGCTCCCTGCACTGGCCCGCCGGGGCCATGCAGCTGTTTGAAGGGGAGCGCCCATGAGCCCTCATCTCTCCACTCCGGCACTGGCAACCCCAGCACAGGCAACATCAGAACAGGCAACCCAAGAGCCCCAGCCTCGCTACCCCTTGTGGCAGCGGCTCTGCTCCGGCTGGAGCCGGGATCAGCTGCTGCAACTCCTGCTGCTTCTGCTAGGTATTGCCCTGCTCACCGGCGGCCTGCTGCTGCCGCTGCTCACCATGCTGCAAAAGAGCCTGCAAGACGAAAACGGCCTCTGGGTGGGGCTCGCCAACTTCAGCGCCTACTTCGACTCCCCCCATCTGGGTCAAACCCTCGGCAACACCCTCTGGCTCGGGGTGCTCATCACCGCCCTGGTGGTGACCATCGCCTTTGGCTACGCCTATGCCCTCACCCGCACCTGCATGCCGGGCAAGAGCCTGTTTCGCCTCGTTGGCCTTATTCCGCTCTTGATGCCCTCCCTGCTGCCCGCCATCAGTCTGGTCTACTGGTTTGGCAATCAGGGGATCGCCAAGGGGCTGCTCGGCGGCGAGAGCATCTACGGCCCCATCGGCATCGTCATTGGTCTGGGCTTCTGGTGCTTCCCCCACGCCCTGATGATCCTCATCACGGCGCTGGGTCAGAGCGACGCCCGCCTCTATGAAGCGGCCCGGGTGCTGGGCAGCAGCGGTTGGCGCACCTTTGTCACCGTCACCCTGCCTACCGCCCGTTATGGCCTGCTCAGCGCCGCCATCGCCGTCTTCACCCTCACCATCTGCGACTTCGGGGTGGCCAAGGTGATTGGCGGCCAGTACAGCGTGCTGGCCACCGATATCTACCGGCAGGTGATTGGGATGCAGAACTTCTCCCTCGGCGCCGTTGCCAGCGTCACCCTGCTGCTGCCTGCGCTGCTGAGCTTTGCGCTGGAGCACAGGGTACGCAGCAAAATGCAGGAGCAGAGCAGCACCAAGGCGGTGCCCTATAGCCCCACACCCCATCGGCTGCGGGATCTGCTTGCGCTCGGCTGGTGCACTCTCTGGGCCCTGCTGTTTCTGGCGCTGGTGGGCATGGCGGTCTACGGCTCCCTGGTGCAGTTCTGGCCCTACAACCTTGAGCTGACCCTCGCTCACTACGCCTTTGACAGCAACAGCGTCTATGGCTGGCAGCCCTTTACCAACACCCTGCAACTGGGCCTCTATACCGCCCTTGTGGGCACAGTGCTGGTGATGGTGCTGGCCTGGGCACAGGAGAAGGGGCGCCACTTCGCATGGCTTCGTCAGTTGCTGCACCTGCTCGCCATGCTGTCACTGGCGGTGCCCGGCATGGTGCTGGGGCTGGGTTACATCTTCTTTTTCAACGGCAATCCGCTGTTTGGCAGCCTCCATGGCACCCTGCCGCTCATGGTGCTCTCCTGCATCATCCACTACTACACGGTGGGTCATATGACGGCGCTGACCAGCCTCAAACAATTGCCTAGGGAGCTGGAGCTGGTGGCTATTTCCCTGCGCATTCCGCTCTGGAAGGCGTTCTGGCGCGTCACCCTGCCCGCCTCCCTGCCGGCGCTCTTGGAGATCTTCATCTATCTGTTCGTCAACGCCATGACCACCACCTCGGCGGTGATCTTCCTCTATTCGAGTGACAGCGTGCTCGCCTCCATCGCAGTGCTGAACATGGAGGATTCCGGCGATACCGCCGCGGCCGCCGCCATGGCCACCCTGATCCTGCTGGCCGCCGCCACCGTCAAGCTGCTCCAGCTCTTTTTGAGCCGCGCCCTGCTGGATCGCACCCAGCGCTGGCGCCATCAATAACCTTATCGAGGAGTCATTATGTCCACTCGCCCCTTTTGGCTGGCCGAAGCGCTCGCCGCAGAACAACCCGCCCCCCCCACGCCCCTTCAAGGCCAGCACGAGGTGGATGTCTGCATCGTCGGCGGCGGTTTTACCGGACTCTGGAGCGCCATCGCCCTTAAACAGGCCGAGCCTCACTTGCGCATCCTGGTGCTGGAAAAAGACCTGTGTGGCAACGGGGCCTCGGGGCGCAACGGCGGCTGCCTGCTCACCTGGTCAGCCAAGTACTTGACGTTAAAGCGCCTGTTTGGGGAGCAACAGGCCGCCTGGCTGGTGCGAAGCTCCGAGCAGGCGGTACACGAGATCGCCCGCTTCTGCGCGGCGCATCAGATAGAGGCGGAACTGAGGGTCGAGGGCACCTGCTACACCGCCACCAGCGAGGCCCAGCGCGGCCTGATGGATCCGGTATTGCGGGAACTAGAGCGAGCAGACCTTAACCAGTGGCAGACGATTGAAGAGAGTGAACTGGCGAGCCAGAGCGGCTCCCAGGTTCATCTGGAGGGGCTCTACAGCCCCCACGCGGGCTCGGTGCAACCGGCGCTGCTGGTGCGCGGCCTGCTGCGGGTGGCGCGAGAACTCGGGGTCGAGGTTTATGAACATTCCCCCATGCAGCGCCTGGAGGCGGGCCAACCTGCGCGGGTGCAGACGCCGCAGGGTGAGGTGCGTGCCCGCAAGGTGGTGCTGGCCCTCAACAGCGCCATGACGGCGCACTTTCGCGAGTTTCGCCGCAGCATAGTGCTGGTCTCCTCGGATATGGTGATAACCGACCCGGCGCCACAGGCGCTTGCCGCCCAGCAGCTCGCTCATGGCCGCTCCGTGGTGGATGGCCGCACCTTTGTCCACTACTACAGATCCACCCCGCAAGGGCGGCTGATGCTGGGCAAGGGGGGCAACACCTTCGCCTTTGCCAACCGCCATCTGGCCGAGTTCGATGCGCCGAGCCGCTATCTTGCGCCCCTCACCCGCACCCTGCGCCGCTTCTTTCCGGCACTTGAAGATGTACCCGTCGCCGCCAGCTGGTGCGGCGCCTCCGATCGCTCGGTGGATGGCCTTCCCTTCTTCGGCCACTGGCGCGAGCAGCCCAACGTCGTCTATGGCCTCGGCTATTCGGGCAACGGAGTGGCCCAGAGCTGGATGGGCGGTCAAATACTGGCGGCCCTGGTGAGAGATGAGGTGCGGGAAGCAGACAAGCCGTGGCGAGAATGCGCCCTGGTGAGCGGCCCGCGCGGCTATTTCCCGCCGGAGCCCTTGCGTTGGCTGGGGGCCATGGTGGTACGCAATGCCATCAGGCGCAAGGAGCGGGCGGAAGATGAAAACCGCCCTGTGCCCTGGTATGACAAGCAGCTGGCCCGGCTGGCGGATGCGGCGGGCAAGGCGGACAAATAGGCGCCTTCGCACACAGCTGCGGAAAGAGCCAGAAAGCCGAAGGGGCAGGAGAGTGATGACTCCCCTGCCCCTTCGCAGTTAGTACGGCGGATGGCCCGATAGACGGATCTGGCGTTAGCTGGCCCAGGTAATGATGTGATCTATCCAGTCGCCGGCATGGGCCTCGTGCACCACCTTGCCGCGCACCGACTGGCCAGCCTGATGCATGGCGCTGCGGCTGCCGGTGATGAGCGGATGCCACTCAGGCAGGCTCTGCCCCTCTGCCAGCAGGCGGTAGGCACAGCTCGACGGCAGCCAGTCGAACTCGGCAATCTTGTCGAAGGTGATCTGCAGGCAGTCCGGCTCTTTTTTAAAGCGGTTGCCGTAATCGGAGCACTGGCAGGTCTTGGTATTGAGCAGGTTGCAGGCCACGTTGGTGAACACCAGCTCCTCGGTGTCCTCGTCGATCAGCTTGTTCAGGCAGCACTTGCCGCAGCCGTCGCACAGAGACTCCCACTCCACAGTGGTCATCTGTTGCAGGCTCTTCGCCTGCCAGAAGGGGGCGGTCTGCACTTCGTTTAACTGCGGCACTTTTTGCTGCATGGCAATGGGCTCACTCAATACGCTGACAAGCGCGTGGTTATACGCCTTATGGTCCGATTTTTCAAGGTAAACGGGGAGATGCCAGAGAATCGGAAAGGTCAGAAACTGCGGTTAAACGTTGGGCTTCGCTACGCTCAGCGCCAACCTACAACGCCTGTAGGTTGTGGCTGAGCTTGAGAAGCCCAACATTCGAGATTAGAACTCGCCCAACGCGAGATAACGTGGATATACCAACTTGTCACCGCCCAGACCTCCACCATCAGTTTATTGAGCTTTGACAGGTTTTTGCTCACCTTTCATATCCCAACCAAGCCTTGTTGGTTAATATGTCTCAGTTGACAACTAAGACGTCATCAGAAGTGGTTATTCCGGGATAAGAACCTTACCTGATGACAACGGAAAATAATGGGTGGTTTATTTGAAAAGCCAACCCATGACCTTCTAAGGGGAAATAATGGAACGAGGGATAGTAATTACTCCAAACTATGCAATTTTAAATAATGGGCATGGACTGGAGGTCAAGGGACCTGTTGAACCGATCAATTTGAGAAACTACCTATTGTTTTGGGACAAAATTGACTATCCAACAAACAATATGATCCATTATGGTGGTGGGGATGACATTGACTTTCTTATTCAAGAAGGTGTGGCAAAATCAACATCTATCCGATTTCGTGAACTGAGAGGGGATCAGAATGGGTTTGTTTTTTTGGCAACACAAATGGCTGCATATGAAGAAAACAATAAAAACCCTGAACAAGAATGGAGCATTGCTCAACCAACGCAGCAATTGTTAATACCACAGCAGTATGCGAAAACTCAGGGTTGCCTTGAGTTTGAACTTTACAATGCAATACAGATTCCAACAGGTGATGTTCCATTACCAGAAGTATATGAGTTCAAAACTCGCCGAAAAGATGAGCTTTTAGCTCTGCGCGATTCAATGGATACCATTGTAGATTCAGTACTAGGCTCACAGGATATCCCAAAGCGTAAAAACAAGGCTTTAAGTAAATTGCACCGCGACTTAAACGATTTTAATCGAGTAATGAAGGAGACAAAATTTGAAAGAGTAAAACGTTCTTTGACTGCGGTTGCTACTGACCCATGGTTTGGTGTGGCAAATACGATAGTTTTAGCGAATGATTATTTACCAAGAAATTATCAGCCATATGTGCAAACTCTGAATGTCGCTGCTTTGGGAGCTTGTGCCATCAAGTTTGCATATAAAGAATTAAGTGTGGGAAAGGCTGTACCTGACAACTTTTCACATTTCGCTTATCTGTCATCAATTCAACGAGAACTCATATAACAGGATGTTTAGGAACGGAGATGATATTCCGCTGAGCCTGCAAAACCCACCTCTTACTTGTATCCATAAAAAAGCCGACCATCAGGTCGGCATTTTTATTAGAGATAACAGGCTAAATAACTTACCAGCCGGTTACTTCGCGCAGGGCCTTGCCGATATCGGCGAGGGAGCGCACGGTTTTTACGCCGGCATCTTCCAGGGCGGCAAATTTCTCTGCTGCCGTGCCCTTACCACCGGCGATGATGGCGCCCGCATGACCCATGCGCTTGCCAGCAGGGGCGGTGACGCCCGCGATGTAGGAGACCACCGGCTTGGTGACGTGGGCCTTGATATAGGCTGCCGCCTCTTCTTCGGCGCTGCCGCCGATCTCGCCGATCATGACGATGGCTTCGGTCTTGGGATCGTTCTGGAACATCTCCAGGATGTCGATGAAGTTGGAGCCCGGGATGGGGTCACCACCTATGCCGACGCAGGTGGACTGGCCGAAGCCCTCGTCCGTGGTCTGCTTGACCGCTTCGTAGGTCAGGGTGCCGGAGCGGGAGACGATGCCCACCTTGCCCGGCTTGTGGATGTGACCCGGCATGATGCCGATCTTGCACTCACCCGGGGTGATGACGCCCGGGCAGTTCGGGCCGATCATGCGCACGCCGGTTTCCTGCAGCTTCACCTTGACCTGCAGCATGTCCAAGGTCGGGATGCCTTCGGTGATGGTGACGATGAGCTTGATGCCGGCATCGATGGCTTCCAGGATGGCGTCCTTGCAGAACGGGGCCGGAACATAGATGACGGAGGCGGTGGCGCCGGTGGCTTCCACGGCGTCACGGACGGTGTTGAACACCGGCAGGCCCAGGTGAGTAGTGCCACCCTTGCCCGGGGAGACGCCGCCGACCATCTGGGTACCGTAGGCAATGGCCTGTTCGGAGTGGAAGGTACCCTGACCGCCGGTGAAGCCCTGGCAGATCACCTTGGTGTCTTTGTTGATCAGAACGCTCATTATTTGGCCTCCGCTGCTTTAACCACTTGCTGAGCTGCGTCAGTCAGACTCGTTGCGGCGATGATATTGAGGCCGCTGTCGGCCAGTTTACGGGCACCCAGTTCGGCATTGTTGCCTTCCAGACGCACTACCACGGGCACCTTGACCCCCACTTCCTTGACCGCGCCGATAATGCCTTCCGCGATCATGTCGCAGCGCACTATGCCGCCGAAGATGTTGACCAGCACGGCTTGTACCTTGCTGTCGGACAGGATGATCTTGAAGGCCTCGGTCACGCGCTCCTTGGTGGCGCCGCCGCCGACGTCCAGGAAGTTGGCCGGGGAACCGCCGTGCAGGTTGACGATGTCCATGGTGCCCATGGCCAGACCGGCGCCGTTGACCATGCAGCCGATGTTGCCATCCAGCGCCACATAGTTCAGCTCCCACTGGGCGGCGTGCGCTTCGCGGGGGTCATCCTGGGAGGGATCGTGCATCTGGCGCAGCTTGGGCTGACGGTACAGAGCGTTGGCGTCGATGTTGATCTTGCCGTCCAGGCAATGCAGGTTGCCCTTGTCGGTGATGACCAGGGGGTTGATCTCCAGCAGGGCGAAGTCGCAGTCCAGGAACATCTGGCCCAGACCCATGAAGATCTTGGTGAACTGCTTGATCTGATCGCCGACCAGACCCAGCTTGAAGGCCAGCTCGCGTGCCTGATAAGCCTGCGGGCCCACCAGGGGATCGATGGCAGCCTTGTGAATGAGTTCCGGGGTTTCGTGGGCGATCTTCTCGATGTCCACGCCACCCTCGGTGGAGGCCATGAAGACCACGCGGCGGCTGCCACGGTCAACCACGGCGCCGAGGTAGAGCTCCTTGGCGATGTCGGTGCAGGACTCCACCAGGATCTTGGTGACCGGCTGACCGTTGGCGTCAGTCTGATAGGTCACCAGGTTCTTGCCGAGCCAGTTCTGGGCGAAGGCACGGATCTCGTCCTTGCTCTTGGCCAGCTTGACGCCGCCCGCCTTGCCACGCCCACCGGCGTGGACCTGGCACTTGACGACCCAGGTATTGCCGCCAATCTTGTCGGCCGCTTCGGCCGCTTCCTGCGGGGTAGCGCAGGCATAACCTTCGGAGACCGGCAGGCCATACTCGGCAAACAGCTGTTTTGCCTGATATTCATGCAGATTCATAGATGCTCTATCCGTGTTGTAGGTATTTCCGTCCGGGGCTCGTGTTTCTCAATCCCCTGTGAATGGGGGCCTGGGCGGCCCCTCGTTATCTTTCAGTCACTCTTGCTCAGACATCCAGCAGCAGACGAGTCGGGTCTTCCAGGAGCTCCTTGATGGAGACCAGGAAGCCCACGGACTCGCGGCCGTCGATGATGCGGTGATCGTAGGAGAGCGCCAGGTACATCATCGGCAGGATTTCGACCTTGCCGTCGACGGCCATGGGTCTGTCCTGGATCTTGTGCATCCCCAGAATGGCGCTCTGGGGCGGGTTGATGATGGGGGTGGACATCAGGGAGCCGAACACGCCGCCGTTGGTGATGGTGAAGTTGCCGCCGGTCAGTTCGTCCACGGTCAGCTTGCCGTCACGGCCCTTGCCCGCCAGATCCTTGATGGCCTTCTCGATGTCGGCGAGGCTCATGTTGTCGCAGTCACGCAGCACAGGGGTCACCAGACCACGGGGGGTGGAGACGGCGATGCTGACGTCGAAGTAGTTGTGGTACACCACATCATCACCATCCAGCGCCGCGTTCACTTCCGGGTAGCGCTTGAGGGATTCGACCACGGCCTTGACGTAGAAGGACATGAAGCCGAGCTTGATGCCGTGCTTCTTCTCGAAGATCTCGCCGTACTGCTTGCGCAGCTTCATGATGGGCGCCATGTTGATCTCGTTGAAGGTGGTCAGCATGGCGGTGGTGTTCTTGGCCTCCAGCAGACGCTCGGCGATGCGCTTGCGCAGACGGGTCATGGGCACGCGCTTCTCGGTGCGACCGGCCAGCGGGGCTATGGGCGCAACAGGTGCGGCTGCCACGGCGGCGACGGGGGCTGCCGGCTTGCCCAGGTTTTTGATGAAGGCATCCACGTCTTCCTTGGTGACGCGACCACCCTTGCCGGTGCCGGTCAGCTTGGCCACGTCGATGTCGTGCTCGGCCACCAGGCGGCGCACCGAGGGGCTCAAACCGTCGGCAGCGTCATCGGCGGCCACTTCCACCGGCTTCTCCTTGGTCTCTTCACCGGCCACAGGGGCCGCCTTGAGGATGGCGATCAGCTGGCGGGAGAGCACGGTCGCGCCTTCCAGTTGCAGGATGTCGCCCAGTACGCCGGCTTCGGGCGCGGGGACTTCCAGCACGACTTTATCGGTTTCGATGTCAACCAGCACTTCGTCACGGGCAACCAGATCACCCGGTTTCTTGTGCCAGGTGGCGATGGTGGCGTCCGCCACTGATTCCGGCAGGTCCGGTACCTTGATCTCGATAGTCATGTAATCAGTTCCTTGTTACTTCTTGGCCAGCAGGCTTGTTCCAGAGACGGAGAGGGTCGGCTTCACGGAGCCCCCTCCCCTTCACAACTCGTTTATTCCAGGGTCAGCGCGTCTTCCACCAGGGCTTTCTGCTGCTTGGCGTGGACAGACATGTAACCGACGGCCGGTGAGGCCGAGGCCGGGCGACCGGCGTAACGCAGACGGGCATTGCTTGGCAGCACGCTGTCATAGTGATGACGGGTGCTGTACCAGGCTCCCTGGTTCTGCGGCTCTTCCTGACACCAGACGAAATCGGTGACGTGGGCATAATCGGCCAGGATGGCGCGCACTTCCTCTTCCGGGAAGGGGTAGAGCTGCTCGATCCGCACCAGAGCCACATCCTGCTGCTCTGCCTTGCGACGGGCATCGAGCAGGTCGTAGTAGACCTTGCCGGAGCAGAAGACCACCCGCTTGACGGCTTTGGGATCCAGGGCATCGATCTCGCCAATGGCGTTCTGGAAGGTGCCGGTCGCCAGCTCGTCGAGCTTGCTCACCGCCAGCGGGTGGCGCAGCAAGGACTTGGGCGTCATCACGATGAGCGGACGGCGCATCGGGCGCACCACCTGGCGGCGCAGCATGTGGAACACCTGGGCCGGGGTGGAGGGCACGCACACCTGCATGTTGTGCTGGGCGCACATCTGCAGATAGCGCTCCAGACGGGCGGAGGAGTGCTCAGGGCCCTGCCCCTCGTAACCGTGGGGCAGCAGCATGGTCAGACCGCACATCCGGCCCCACTTCTGCTCGCCGGAGGAGAGGAACTGATCCACCACCACCTGGGCGCAGTTGGCGAAGTCGCCGAACTGGGCTTCCCAGATGGTCAGACCGGCCGGCTCGGCGCTGGCATAGCCATATTCGAACGCCAGCACCGCGTTCTCGGTCAGCACGGAGTCGTAGATCTCGAACGGACCTTGCTCGTCGTGCAGGTTGCACAGCGGGGTGTAGGTGCTCGCATCGGTCTGGTTGTGCAGCACGGCGTGGCGATGGAAGAAGGTGCCACGACCGGAGTCTTCCCCGGTGAAGCGGATGCGCGCGCCCTTGTCCACCAGGGTGGCGTAGGCCAGGGTCTCGGCAAAGCCCCAGTCCACCAGCTTCTCGCCGGCGGCCATCAGGCGGCGGTCTTCGTAGATCTTCTCGACCTGGCGTTGCAGCACATGGGTCGCCGGGTACTGGCTGATGCGCTCGCCGAGGGATTTCAGGTGATCCATGGGCACAGTGCTGTCGTAGCTCATGGCCCAGTCGTGACCGAGGTACGGGGTCCAGTCCACGGAGTGCAGCTCCATGGGACGCCACTCCTTGCTCACCCGCTCGCCCCTGTCCAGGGTATCGCGATAGTCGTTGACTAGCGTGGTGGCCAGCTCGGGGGTGATGGTGCCTTCGCCAATCAGCTGATCGGCGTAGATCTTGCGCGGCGTCGGGTGCTGCTTGATCTTCTGGTACATCAGGGGCTGGGTCGCGCTCGGCTCGTCGGCCTCGTTGTGACCGTGACGACGGTAGCAGACCAGCTCGATCACCACGTCGCGCTTGAAGGTGTTGCGGTAATCCAGCGCAATCTGGGTCACCAGCACCACGGCTTCCGGGTCATCCCCGTTGACGTGCAGTACAGGTGCCTGCACCGCCTTGGCGATGTCGGTACAGTATTCGGTGGAGCGCAGGTCACGTTGATAGGAGGTGGTGAAACCGACCTGGTTGTTGATGACGATGCGCACAGTGCCGCCGACGCCGTAGGCACGGGTCAGGGACATGTTGAAGGTCTCGGCTACTACACCCTGCCCCGCGATGGCGGAGTCACCGTGGATGGTGATGGGCAAGACGCTGGAGCCGTCCTTGTCACCGCGTCTGTCCATGCGGGCACGGACCGAGCCGATGACCACGGGGTTGACGATCTCGAGGTGGGACGGGTTGAAGGCCAGCGCCAGGTGGACGTTGCCGCCCGGGGTGGCGAAATCGGAGGAGAAGCCCATGTGGTACTTCACATCCCCTGTGCCCCAGGATTCGCCATGCTTGCCGGCGAACTCGTCGAACAGCTCCTGCGCACGCTTGCCCAGCACGTTGATCAGCACGTTCAGGCGACCCCGGTGGGCCATGCCGATGACGGCCTCTTTGCAGCCCTGCTCACCGGCGCGGCGGATCAGCTCCTTGAGCATGGGCACCATGGCATCGCCCCCTTCCAGGGAGAAACGCTTGGCCCCCGGGAACTTGGCACCCAGGTATTTTTCCAGCCCTTCGGCGGCGGTCAGGCTCTCGAGGAAGCGGGTCTTCTCTTCGAGGGTGTAGCTCCCCTTCCCTTCGATGGATTCAAGACGGTCTTGCAGCCAGCGCTTCTCCTCGGTGGAGGTGATGTGCATGTAGTCTGCACCTATGCTGCTGCAGTAGGTTTTCTTCAGCGAGGCGTAGAGATCGGAGAGCACCATGGTCTCGCGACCTATGGCGTAGGAGCCCACATTGAAGGTGGCCTCCATGTCTGCGCCCTGCAGGTTGTGAAATGCCGGGTCGAGCTCGGCAACGGTTTCACGGGTCCAGAGGCCGAGGGGATCCAGATTGGCATTCTGGTGACCGCGGAAGCGGAAGGCGTTGATCAGCTGCAGTACGCGCACCTGCTTGGCATCCACCTGGGGATCGGAGACAGGGGCGCTGTAACGGGAGGGATCCTTGGCCAGGCGGCGGAAATAGTCGCGAACCTGGGAGTGGGGTTGTTCAACTGCATGGCCATTGACCTGGGGCAGCTCGCTAAACAGGCTGCGCCACTCATCGGCCACGGAGTCGGGGTTTTCCAGGAAGGATTCGTACAAATCCTCAATGTAGCTTGCATTCGCACCAGCCAGGTGAGATGACTCCAACCAGGCCTTCATCACGCCGTTATGCATTTCTATCCCTTGTACATCTTGTTCACTGCAGCGCAGCTTGTAGGGTCATAGCCATCCCGGGACGGGATGGCTATCCAGAGGTCGGGCCCGGCGCAAGGCGCCCTGGCCCTGGTATCAAACAGCCCGGTTGAGCAACATCGACTTGATCTGACCGATGGCCTTGGTCGGGTTCAAGCCCTTGGGACAGACGTTCACGCAGTTCATGATGCCGTGGCAGCGGAACACGCTAAAGGCGTCATCTAGGTTGCCCAGTCGTTCAGTGGCGGCGGTGTCGCGGCTGTCCGCCAGCCAGCGGTAGGCGGCGAGCAGGCCAGCGGGGCCTATGAACTTGTCCGGGTTCCACCAGAAGGAGGGGCAAGAGGTGGAGCAGCAGGCACAGAGAATACACTCGTACAGGCCATCCAGCTTGGCGCGCTCTTCGGGGGATTGCAGGTGCTCACGCACGGGCGGCAGTTTTTCATCGTTGATGAGGAAGGGCTTGACCTTCTCCCACTGGGTGTAGAACTGGGTCATGTCGATCACCAGATCGCGGATCACTGGCAGACCAGGCAGGGGCCGGATGACGACCTTGTTGCCCTTCTTCAGCAGATCGGAGAGCGGGGTGATGCAGGCAAGACCGTTCTTGCCATTCATGTTGAGACCGTCTGATCCACAGACCCCTTCGCGGCACGAGCGGCGGAAGGAGAGGGTGGGATCCAGCTCTTTCAACTGGATCAGTGCGTCGAGCACCATCATGTCGGAACCTTCAGGAATATCAAGACGATATTCCTTCATATGCGGGACGTTATCAACGTCCGGGTTATAGCGATATACCGAGAATGTGACGTTCATTGTGCTTGGCTCCGCAATCAGTAAGTCCGGACCTTGGGCGGGAACGCCTCACGGGTCTTGGGTGACATGTTGACCGCGCGACGGGTCATGGACTCGGTGTCCGGATGATAGAGGCTGTGGCACAACCAGCTCTCGTCGTCACGCTCCGGGAAGTCGAAGCGGCTATGGGCGCCCCGGCTCTCGGTACGGAAGTTGGCGGCAACTGCGGTGGCAAACGCCGTCTCCATCAGGTTGTCCAGCTCCAGGCACTCGATGCGCTGGGTGTTGAACTCCTTGGAGGTGTCGTCCAGACGGGCATTCTTGAGGCGCTCGCGGATGAGTTTCAGCTCGGCCAGCCCTTCTGCCATGGCGTCCCCTTCACGGAACACGGAGAAATTGTTCTGCATGCAGCGTTGCAGGTCACGGCGGATCTCGGCGGGATCCTCGCCATCGCGGTTGTTCTCCCAGCGATTGAAGCGGGCCAGCGCCGCGGCGATATCGGACTCGGACGCATCGCGGCCATGATCCATCTCGCCCAGGGTCTCCACCAGGTGCATGCCGGCGGCACGACCGAATACCACCAGATCCAGCAGGGAGTTGCCGCCGAGGCGGTTGGCACCGTGCACCGAGACGCAGGCTATCTCCCCCACTGCGAACAGGCCGACCACGGGGACGTCGTTGCCGTCTTTATCCTGGGTCAGGCACTGGCCGTTCACGCTGGTCGGCACGCCGCCCATCATGTAGTGGCAGGTCGGGATGATGGGAATGGGTTCCTTGACCGGATCCACGTGGGCGAAGGTGCGAGAAAGCTCGCAGATGCCCGGCAGACGGGATTCCAGTACCTCTTTACCGAGGTGATCCAGCTTGAGCTTGATGTGCGGGCCCCAGGGACCGTCACAGCCACGGCCTTCGCGGATCTCGATCATGATGGAGCGAGCCACCACGTCGCGACCGGCCAGGTCCTTGGCGTTGGGTGCATAACGCTCCATGAAGCGCTCGCCATCTTTATTGAGCAGATAGCCGCCTTCACCACGGCAACCCTCGGTCACCAGTACCCCTGCCCCGGCGATGCCGGTGGGGTGGAACTGCCAGAACTCCATGTCCTGCACGCCAACCCCGGCACGCAGTGCCATGCCGACGCCGTCACCCGTGTTGATGTGGGCATTGGTGGTGGACTGGTAGATGCGACCGGCGCCGCCGGTGGCGAGCACCGTGGCCTTGGCCTTGAAGTAGACGACTTCGCCGCTCTCCATATCGATGGCGGTACAGCCGACGATGTGGCCGTCCTGGTTCTTCACCAGATCCAGGGCATACCACTCGGAGAAGACGGTGGTCTTGTTCTTGACGTTCTGCTGATACAGGGTATGCAGCAGAGCGTGACCTGTCCGGTCAGCAGCAGCCGCGGTACGGGCCGCCTGCTCGCCGCCAAAATTCTTGGACTGACCGCCGAAGGGGCGCTGATAGACAGAGCCGTTGTCGAAGCGGGAGAAGGGCAAGCCCATGTTCTCCAGCTCATAGATGGCCTCGGGGCCCGTCTTGCACATGTATTCAATCGCTTCCTGGTCACCGATATAATCGGAGCCCTTGACGGTGTCATACATGTGCCACTGCCAGTTGTCGTCATGGGCATTGCCCAGGGCGACCGTGATCCCGCCCTGGGCGGAAACCGTGTGGGAACGAGTCGGGAAAACCTTGGAAAGCAGTGCGCAGCTCTTGCCGGACTGGGCAATCTGCAGCGCGGCGCGCATGCCGGCACCACCGGCACCGATCACGACCGCATCAAATTCACGAGTTGGAATAGTCACCTTACACACCCCACAGCACGACGAAACCCGTCATCAGATAGACGAACAGCACCACCACCAGCGCAAACTGCAGCGCACCGCGCAGCCCGACCGGCTTGATATAGTCGGTCAGCACCTGCCACAGACCGATCCAGGCGTGGATCAGGACGCACAAGAGCGTCAGCAGGGTGAAGACCTTGGTGAAGGTTGTGGCGAAGAAGCCGGTCCACACCTCGTAGGTAATGTCGTTGAAGGCGACAAAGCCGACCAGGTAGAGGACGTAAGCCGTCATGATGAGGGCGGTGGCGCGGATCAGGATGTAATCATGAACACCGCTGCGCCCGAAAGTTGCAGAATTGGTTACCATACCAGTACCCCCGCCAATACCGCCAGAATCCCGGTAATCACGAAGCCCACCCGGGCACTCTGATTCGCGGAATCCAGCTCTTCCCAATGCCCCATGTCCATGACCAGGTGACGCAGGCCGCCCACTATGTGGTATGCCAGCGCAGTCAGGATCCCCCACAACACGAACTTGACCAGGAAGTTGTCCATGATGGCAACGACGGTTTCAAATCCTTCGGGAGAGGAGAGTGAAGTACCAAGCATCCACAGCAAGATGGCCAGCGCCACAAAGGTGATGACCCCTGAGACACGGTGCAAGATGGAAGCGATGGCGGTGACAGGAAAGCTGATCGTTTGCAGGTCGAGGTTTACAGGTCTCTGTTTATTTTTCACGGCTTTGCCCACTCAGCTCCATTGAGCACGTTAGTTATTGTTTTCACACGCTTTGAGGGCTAGGAGTGGCATTTGTTAGGTTTTTGTTACCAAAACAACTCGGAAAAGCCAAAAACAACATTTTAGATATCACATCTGGCTTTGCGAAAGCGTTTCAAACACCGACGGCCATCACCCACGAGGCGCAGTATATCGGCGGCCTTAACCAATGACAATCAATTAGCTACATAGAAAACCCAAAACCGTAAACCAGATCTCACAACCGCTTTAACAAGTCATTAATGATCATTCAGGAAAATTGACAAGAAGGTGGTTCTCTGGTTCAAATAAGGCGCTCCAGCCGCCGTGGTACGGGTAAGAACCTTTGCCAGCGTCATGAAAGTCGTAATAAAGTAGGACTGGAACCAAATTATAAAAGAGCAAAGGAGACGTGCTATGGCTGATAAGATAGCCACCCTACATCTGCCCGGAAAAGAGCCGGTAGAACTACCGATCCTGTCCGGTACTGTTGGACCCGATGTAATCGATGTCAGAAAACTGGGCGCGCAAGGGTATTTCACCTTCGACCCCGGCTTTATGGCCACCGGTGCTTGCAAATCATCCATTACCTATATCGACGGAGATCAGGGTGTCTTGCTGCACCGTGGTTATCCCATCGCCCAGTTGGCCACCCAGGCCAGTTACCTGGAAGTCTGCTACATACTGCTGTACGGCGAGGCGCCCACCAAGACGCAATACGCGGAATTTGAACGCCTGGTCACCCGCCACACCATGGTGCATGAGCAGATCGCCTTCTTCTTCCGCGGCTTCCGCCGTGACTCCCACCCCATGGCGATCATGTGCGGTGTGGTCAGCGCACTGTCCGCCTTCTATCACGATGCCCTCGACATCAACAACGAAGAGCATCGCGAGATCTGCGCCTTCCGTCTGCTCTCCAAGATGCCGACCCTGGCCGCCATGTGTTACAAGTACTCCATCGGCCAGCCCTTCATGCAGCCGCGCAACGCCCTCTCCTATGCCGGCAACTTCCTGCACATGATGTTTGGCGTGCCGACCGAAGAGTACAAGGTCAACCCCATCGTCGAGCGGGCCATGGATCGCATCTTCACCCTGCATGCGGATCACGAGCAGAACGCCTCCACCTCCACGGTGCGTCTGGCCGGCTCCTCCGGTGCCAACCCGTTTGCCTGTATCGCCGCGGGGATCGCCTCCCTGTGGGGACCGGCCCACGGTGGTGCCAACGAAGCCTGCCTCAAGATGCTCGAAGAGATTGGCTCCGTGGATCGCATCCCCGAGTACATTGCCAAGGCCAAGGACAAGAACGACCCCTTCCGCCTGATGGGCTTTGGTCACCGGGTCTACAAGAACCACGATCCCCGTGCCACAGTGATGCGCGAAACCTGCCACGAGGTACTGACCGAGCTGCAGATCAAGGATCCGCTGCTGGATGTGGCCATGGAGCTGGAGCGCATCGCGCTCTCCGACCCCTACTTCATCGAGAAGAAGCTCTACCCGAACGTGGACTTCTACTCCGGCATCATTATGAAGGCCATTGGCATCCCCATGTCCATGTTCACCGTGATCTTCGCCATCTCCCGCACCATCGGCTGGATAGCCCATTGGAACGAGATGCACTCGGACCCGGATCAGAAGATCGGTCGTCCGCGTCAGCTCTATACCGGCCTGGCCCAACGGGATTTCACTCCGCTCGATCAGCGCTGATCCGGCAAGTTGTCATGGTTTGTTACAAAGGCGGTCATTGACCGCCTTTTCATTTGAGGGTTTAATCGCGCCCTTTTACGCCAAGGACACCCGTCATGAAAGCTCCCCTGCTCCTCTGCGCCGCCCTGTTGCTCGGCGCCTGCCAGAGCACCCCGACCACAGAGACCCTCTATATCCAGGACAAGCTGGCCGACTGCGTCGGTGTCGCCCCCATGAAGTGCATGCAGGTGCGCAGCCAGCCCGGTGAAAGCTGGACCCTCTTCTACCAGCAGATCGAAGGCTTCACCTTCGAGCCCGGTTTCCGTTATCAGCTGGAAGTGCGCACCGAGCAGCTCACCGACGTGCCGGCGGACGCCTCCTCGGTGCGCTATCAGCTGATCAAGGTGGTGAGCAAGCAGGCCGTTCGCTGAGCCTTGAGGGCCGCGGTTCAGTTTGCGCGCCCCTTGGGTTATGCTGACCCCCTTCTTTCATGGGTTGACCAGGGGCGCACGCCCTCCAGTACGATGATCAAGATAAGAACCATACGGCCCCCAGACTGGCCCGCCATCATGGCCATTCAGAGCGAGTGCTACCACCAGCTGGAGCCCGAGCCCCTCGAGGTGATGAGCAACAAGGCAGAGCTCGCCCCCGCCTGCTGCTGGGTCGCCGAGCGTCAGGGCCGGGTACTCGGTTACCTGCTCTGCCATCCCTGGCGCGCCCACTGCCCTCCTCCGCTCTCGCAACCCTTGCAGCCCCTCACCGACCACGAGGAGTTCTACCTGCACGATCTCGCGGTCAGTGGCGAGGCGCGAGGCCTGGGGGTGGGCCAGCGGCTGCTCGCTACCGCTCTCGCCTTTGCCAGCGATGAGGGTTACCAGCATGCCGGGCTGGTGGCGGTACAGGATGCCCCGGCCTTCTGGCGCAAGCAGGGCTTCGTGCCAGCCAGGACCCCCAAGTCGCTGGAGGAGTACGGCGAGGGCGCCGTTTATATGCGGCTGCCTTTGACCGAACCGGCCTGAGGCCCAGTTCAAGCCCAATAAAAAAGGCGCCTTTCGGCGCCTTTTTTCACTTCATCGGTTCATCAAGCCTTGAACTTACTGAAGACCAGAGAGGCGTTGGTACCGCCAAAGCCGAAGCTGTTGGACATGACGGTATTGAGATCGGCGGTTTCGTAGGCGCGCACTATGGGCAGACCCACGGCCTTCTCGTCCAGGTTCTCGATGTTGATGCTGGGGGCGATGAAGCCGTGTTCCATCATCAGCAGGGAGTAGACGGCCTCGTGCACACCGGCGGCGCCCAGGGCATGACCCGTCATGGCCTTGGTGGCGGAGAGCTTGGGCGCATTGCTGCCAAACAGGGTCTGGATGGCTTCAAGCTCCTTGGTATCACCGACCGGGGTGGAGGTACCGTGGGTGTTGATGTAGTCCACGGAGCCGACGTCCTTCATCGCCATCTTCATGCAACGCACAGCGCCTTCACCGCTCGGGGCGACCATGTCGTAGCCGTCGGAGGTGGCACCGTAACCGGTGATCTCGGCGTAGATGTGGGCACCGCGGGCCAGGGCATGTTCCAGCTCCTCGACCACCAGGATACCGCCGCCACCGGAGATGACGAAACCGTCGCGGTCCGCATCATAGGTACGGGACGCCTTTTCCGGGGTGTCATTGTACTTGGTGGAGAGGGCGCCCATGGCATCGAACTGTATGGTGGAAGACCAGTCCAGCTCCTCGCCGCCGCCGGCGAAGACGATGTCCTGCTTGCCAAGCTGGATCAGCTCCAGTGCGTGGCCTATGCAGTGGGCAGAGGTGGCACAGGCGGAGCTGATGGTGTAGTTGACACCCTTGATCTTGAACGGGGTGGCCAGGCAAGCAGAGGTGGTGGAGGACATGGTGCGCGGCACCATGTAGGGACCCACGCGCTTGACCCCTTTCTCACGGGCAATGTCCGCAGACTCCGAGGTGTTCTTGCCGGAGGCGCCGCCTGAGCCGACCACTATGCCGGTACGCTCGTTGGAGACCTGATCCTCTGGCAGACCCGCGTCAGCGATGGCCTGCTCCATGGACAAATAGGCATAGGCCGCGGCGTCACCCATGAAACGCATGACTTTACGGTCGATCAGTTCAGACGGATCGAGTTTGATGTTACCCCAGACACGGCTGCGCAGGTTGTACTGTTCAAACTGCTCGGAATAGGTGATGCCGGATTTGCCTGCTTTCAGGGAGGCCAGCACCTCTTCCTTGTTGTTGCCGATACTGGAGATGACGCCGATACCGGTGATCACTGCTCTTCTCATTAATTCATCTCGTCTGGAAAAACTGGCACCGAGTCTACCCGCTTTCGGCTGCCAAACTGGTCTGCTTTCACGTAGAATGCCCGCGAATTTATGACGCGAGCAGAGGAAAACGTGAGTCAAACATCCTTACATCATGCCCGATTGGACTGGAATGAAGCGGGAACTCCAGTCTCCAGTGAGTTCGGGGATGTGTACTTTTCCAATGATAACGGTCTAAGTGAAACCCGCTACGTCTTTTTATTGCAAAATCACCTACCGGCACGATTTTCGCACCACGATAGTGACAGTTTCGTGATTGGCGAAACAGGTTTCGGCACAGGTCTTAACTTTCTGGCGACAATGGCCGCCTTCCTGGAACAGGCGCCCCAATCCGGCGACGGCTCGCGCCTGCACTTCATCAGCTTCGAGAAATACCCCCTGGCCCAGGCCGATCTGCGCAAGGCCCTGGCGGCCTGGCCCGAGCTGGCGTCCTTAAGCCAGCCTCTCATCGACCAGTGGCCGCTGCCGGTATCCGGCTGCCACCGTCTGCTGTTTGCCGGCGGCCGTATCCGCCTCGATCTCTGGCTTGGCGACATCAAGGAGATGCTGCCCCAGGTGCCTCACGGGCCCCAGGGCCTGGTGGATGCCTGGTATCTGGATGGCTTCTCGCCGGCCAAGAATCCCGAGATGTGGACGCAAGCACTGTTCGATGGTCTCGCTCGCCTCGCCCGCCCCGCCGCGACCCTCTCCACCTTTACCTGCGCCGGTTTCGTGCGCCGCGGCCTGATTGACGCCGGTTTTGCCATGAAGAAGGTGAAGGGGCACGGCAGCAAGCGGGAGATGCTGGCAGGGAGGCGGGAGGGCAAATCGCCCGAGCAGAGCATCTCCCCCTGGTATGCCCGCCCCGCCGGCCGTGACGACGAGGTGCTCATCATCGGCGGCGGCATCGCCTCGGCCATGACGGCACTGTCGCTGGTGGAACGGGGCCGCAAGGTGACCCTGTTGTGTGCAGAGGGCGAGCCCGCTACCGGCGCCTCCGGCAACCGCCAGGGGGCCCTCTATCCCCTGCTCAATGGGGAGCACGATGCGCTGTCGCGCTTCTATTCCCTGGCCTTCGGCTATGCCCGCCAGCGGCTGCAGGCCCTGGCCGCGCGCCATCCCGTCGCCTTCTCCCTGTGCGGCGTCACCCAGCTTGGCTATGACGAGAAATCCGCCGCCAAGCTCGCCAAGATGGGTCAGGGCCCCTTCCCCCCCGAGCTGATGCACCCACTCTCTGCCTCAGAAGTTGAGCAGGTGGTCGGCCTGCCCTGCGGTCATGGTGGTGTCAGCTATCCCCTGGGGGGCTGGCTCTGCCCGGCGGATCTCACCCGCGCCGCCCTGAAAGAAGCGCAAGCCAGCGGCCTGCTGCGCCTTGAATACCACACACCAGTGAGCACCATTACCGAATTGGCGGACGGCTGGCAGGTGGAGAGCCAGGATGGCCGCCAGTGGCTGGCCCCCAACCTGGTGGTGGCCGCCGGTCACCAGCTGCCCGCCCTGATCCCCTTTGCGGAGTTGCCGCTCTACCCGGTGCGCGGTCAAGTCAGCCATGTGCCGACCACGGCGCGGTTAAGCCAGCTCAGGACGGTACTCTGTTACGACGGCTACCTCACCCCGGCCCACGACGGAGCGCACTGCATCGGGGCCAGCTATGGCCGCAACCAGAGCACCCTCGCGTATAGTGCCGAGGAGCAAGTTCAGAACCAGGCGCGGCTGCAAGCCTGCCTGCCGGATCAAAGCTGGCCTGCCGAGGTGGATGTGAGCGGCAAGGAGGCGCGAGTGGGAGTGCGCTGCGCCAGCCGGGATCACCTGCCGGTGGTGGGGTCAATCGCCAGGCTGGCGGCGCTGGCGGATCACGACCCTAAAGCGCCCGCGGATCAGCAGAGCGCGCTGCCCCTGCACGCCGGTCTCTATGTGCTGGGCGCCCTCGGCTCCCGGGGTCTGTGCTCGGCGCCGCTCTGCGGTGAGCTGGTCGCGAGCGAAATTTGCGGTGATCCACTGCCACTGGCCGCCGATCTGCTGGAGGCGCTCCATCCGGCCCGCTACTGGGTGCGCAGGCTGCGCAAGGGCAAGCCGCTACGGGACTAGGCCAAGGAGGCGCGGCGGCCGCTGCCGACCGCCGCACCATCCAGCGCGCCAATAAAAAAACGGGCTTCCCCAGGGAAGCCCGTTTTTTATTGGCGATGACGCTCAACTGCCCTCTGGCCAGATGACCCCGAGCTTGCGCCCCCTATCGGTCTGCTGCGCCAGGGTGGCGAATCGATCGCGGGTTGCCTCCAGCACTGCCTGCCCCTGTTGCCAGCCCTGATACTGCAAGGCGGCGCAATCCTGGGCGACGGGCAGCTGGGCGAGCCGGATGCCAAGCTGGCTGACGCTCTCCAGCAATATGTCCTTGTGACGGCTCTCGTAGTCGAACATGGCCGCCACCAGCTTGTCCCACTTCTGCCGCTCCACCGCGGACGCCCTGCCCTTGTCCATCCAGTTCGGCACCCTGACCTGGATGCGGGCCGTCACGCTGGCCTGATCCAGCTCGCAGCGCGCCGGGGTCGCCCTGGTCTGCAACTGCCAGGAGAGCCGATAGCTGGCCCTGCCGATATGGCCATCGGCCTGGGCCGGTGCCTGCCTGGCTATCTGGCGCATCACGGCAGCCACATCGGCCCCTGACACCCGATAGAACTGGAAATCGACCTTGATATCGGGCGCCACCCGAATACCTGCATAATGGGAGGGTGCCGCTCCGATTGAGGCGGCATATATGAGGGCCGCCACCGCCCCTGTCTTGCTGAAGAATCCCATCGTTGTGCTGCCTTGCTCCTTGTGAGTCCGGCGTAATTTCAATTAATAATCAATGAATTAATAGTCAGTGTGGGAGATTAACCGCGATCAGGGACGCTGTCACCTGCTCTCGGTGCCGGGGGCGGCAAAGGGGCGGGATCCGACCCTGTTCCGGATGGGGATTTGCAAGGGAGATCACAGCCAGCCACCATCCCCATGGTGAATTACTCCTTATGAGGTAATAATCCCGGCGTTTTTGTTGGCACATGTCGAGCTAGCCAGTCCAACCCTCTGCTCAGCCCGCTAGATGCCCGACGTCACTCCATACTCAGGAACCTATTTATGATGGAACTCCTTATTGGCACCCTGGTCACCCTGGCCGTGGGTCGCTACATCTTCAAGGGCTATTCGGCGACCGGGGTGCTGCTCAGCGGCGGCCTCTTGCTGCTGGCGATCACCGCCCTGATGGGCAAGGCGGTGCTGCCTGCCAGCGTCGCTTCCACCGGCCACGTGGCTACCGACGTGTTCGAGTACGTGCGCTTCCTGCTGGTGGACAGGGGCGGTGGCCTCGGCATGCTGATCATGGTGCTGTGCGGCTTTGCCGGCTACATGAGCCACATCGGCGCCAACACCATCTTGGTGAAACTGGCCAGCAAGCCCCTCGGCATCATCAAGTCTCCCTATATCCTGCTGGTGGCCGCCTACCTGGTGGCCTGCGCCATGTCGCTGGCGGTGAGCTCGGCGACCGGCCTTGGCGTGCTGCTGATGGCGACCCTGTTCCCGCTGATGGTCAACATGGGGATCTCCCGTGGCGCCGCGGCTGCGGTGTGCGCCTCCCCGGCCGCCATCATACTGGCCCCCACCTCGGGGGACGTGGTGATGGCCGCCCAGGCCGCCAACATGGAGCTCATCGAGTTTGCCTTCAAGCTGACCCTGCCCATCTCCCTGACGGCCATAGCCGCAATGGCGGTGACCCACTTCTTCTGGCAGCGCTATCTGGACAGAAAGTCCGGCGAGCACAACGAGGCGGTTGCCCCGAGCGATCTCATCACAGATGCCCCCGGCTTCTACGCCATACTGCCGTTCACCCCCATCATCGGCGTGCTGCTGTTTGACGGCAAGCTTGGCCCCAAGCTCGACATAGTCACCATCATCGTCATCTGCCTGGTGCTGGCCGCCCTGCTGGAGTTGATGCGCAAGCGCAACGGCAAGGAATTGCTGGACGGTCTGCAGGTGTGCTGGCGCAGCATGGCTGACGCCTTCGCCGGCGTGGTCATGCTGCTGGTCGGTGCCGGGGTCTTCGCCCAGGGGCTGATGGGGCTCGGCTTCATCGCCAACCTCCTGGATCTGGCCCAGAGCTTTGGCACAGGCGGCATCATCATCATGCTGGTGCTGGTGGTCATCACCACCCTGGCTGCCTTCACCACGGGTTCCGGCAACGCCCCCTTCTACGCCTTCGTGGAGCTGATCCCGCACCTGGCCACCAGTCTGGGCGTCAACCCCGCCTACCTGGTCATCCCCATGCTGCAGGCCTCGAACCTGGGTCGCACCATATCCCCGGTCTCCGGGGTGGTGGTCGCCTGTGCGGGCATGGGCAACCTCTCCCCGTTCGAGGTGGTCAAACGCACCTCTATGCCGGTCGCCGTCGGCCTGCTGGTGGTGATCCTGGCCACCCAGATCCTGGTGCCTGCCTGAGTACCGTCTGACTCTTTTCCAGCCCGGCGCCTGCCGGGCTGGCATCCCCCCCACCCCTTGCAGTAGACTCGGTGCTCTTTTTCCCTAAGGAGGACCGAGCCTTGAGTATTACGGTTCAACTTGCCCACTTCAGTGACTGCCATTCCCATTTCGATGGCGCGCCCATGCGCTTCTCCCCTGAGGGTGAGTCCGAGTGGCGCACCCAATGTGGCGGCTACGGCCGCATCCTGACCCGGCTGACCGCCCTGCGCCAGCAGGCCGCCGCCGCGGGCCAGACCTGCCTGCTGCTGCACGGGGGTGACACCTTCCAGGGGTCGCTCTATTTCAACCGCTTCAAGGGACGGGCCAACGCCGACTTGCTCGGCCTGCTGCGACCGGATGCCATGGTGATCGGCAACCATGAATTCGATCTCGGCAACGGCCCGCTGGTGGAGTTTCTGCGCCAGCTCGACTATCCGGTGCTGGCCGCCAACCTCGACAGCAGCCAGGAGCCGGCCGATGCCCCGCTGCGGCTGCACGGCTTGCCACAGCTGTTCGATGCGAGCCGCCCCTGGCACAGACGCGTCATCGACGGCGTCCCCTTCGCCCTGCTCGGCATCACCTTGCCGCAGATGGCCGCCATCGCGAGCCCGGATCCCCACACCCGCTTCCACGGCATAGAGGAGACCCTGAGCGCCGCCCTCGGCGAGATCAAGGCCGAAGGAATAGCGCACATCATATTGCTCAGTCACCTGGGGCTGGAGCAGGACAAGCGGCTGGCGGCCCGCTTCCCCGAACTCAGCCTGATTGTCGGCGGCCACACCCACAGCCAGCTGGGGGATCTGGCCCCGCTCGGGCTGATAAGCGAGGGGAGCTACCCCTTGATGATCGAGGGGGTCGCCATACTGCATGCGGCCCACAGCGCCCTCTGCCTCGGGGTGTGCGAGCTGGAATTTGATGAGCGCGGGCGAGTTTGCCAAAGCCGCGGCCAGCTGGAGTGGCTGCCCTGGCAGCCCTGGCCCTTTGCCTCGCCCCCGCCCGCAGGCCTCCATTTCTGCGAGCCAGCTCCCGAGCTCGAGCAGCACCTGGCCAAACGTTACCGGCCCGAGCTCGAGACCATGACCCGGCGCATAGTTACCCGCCTCGCCGGGCCACTGCACCATCAGCGCCTGCCCGATGCCGCCCTGCCCGCCGGCAGCCAGGTCGCCCCCCTGGTAGCCCAAGCCATGCTGGCCGGTGCCCGCGAACAGGTGGGTCAGGTGGATTTTGCCCTGCACAACGCAGGGGGGGTGCGCTGCTCTCTCGAGCCCGGGCCCTTAAGCGAGGCGGACATCGCCGGGCGCCTGCTGCCCTTTGCCATCCCGCTCACCCTCTACCGGGTGCACGGCCATGAACTGGCGGAGGCGCTGGAGGGGGCCATCGACAACGCCACCAACAACGGCGTGGTCGGCAATGGCAGCGGCAGCTTCCCCTATACCGCCGGGATGCGCTTCAGTTATCAGGCCGACAGGCCCAAGGGGAGCCGGATCACCCGCCTCGAATGGGAGGCGAGCCCGGGTCAGTGGCAGAGCGTCGAGATGGATGCCATCTATCGGGGGGTCTCCAGCGCCTACACCGCCTCCGGCAAGGAGGGCTACACGGCCCTGGCCCGCACCCTGACCCAGCACAATCAGGAGCTCGGCATCACCCTGGCCGATGCCTTTATTCGCTGGGCCCGCCATCTGCCCGAGCTGGCCCCCCTGCCGCCGCTGGTGGAATACCAGGGAGCCAGTCCCATGGCCTGAGGCCCCTCATCGGGCCATCCCCTGTCAAGGCGCCGCTTTTCTTCGTGAGAGCGGCGCTTATTACATTTTTCGAGCACAGTCCCCAGCCCCATTGCAGCGGATTGCCGGCCTCGGCAACACCAAGCAACAGCGGGTCCCGCTGATCATTTAGCCCACTGCGGGCGCTGAAAACGCTACTTTTATACATTATTTCAAATACATCACCCCAGCCCATTGCATCGGACTGCCGGCCTCGGCAACACCAGGCACCGCCGTTCGTCTTGTGCAATGCAGGCACTGAAAACGTTACTTTTATACATTATTTCAAACACATCGCCCCAGCCCATTGCATCGGACTGCCGGCCTCGGCAAGATAGGCCCGCTTTTACGTCTTTCCCGCAGGAACAGGTCATCCATGAATCACGCCATCCGTTTTACCCCTCAGCGCTACAACCCCGGGCTCAAGCCGCTGGTTGTCCTGCTCACCGCCCTGATGGCGCTGCTGTTTTGCTTGCGTAACCCGCTGTTCCACGGCATGGCGCCCGGCTTTGATGCCTCCCTGTTCGCTGTGATGGGCAAGATGTGGAGCGAGGGGGGCGTGCTCTACCGGGACATGATCGACATCAAGGGCCCCATGATCTTCGCCCTCGACGCCCTCGGTTACCATCTGGGGGGCTTCTTCGGGATCTGGCTGCTGGAGTGGGTCCTCTGCTGGCTCGGCCTGCTTGCCAGCTGGCAGGCCTTCTCCCAGCTGGGTCTCTCCCTGCGGGCCCGCCTCGGCAGCATGCTGGCGCTCCTCGCGCTCTACAGCACCCGCTACTACTACGGCAACATGACCGAGGACTGGACCTTCCACCTGGCCCTCATCGCCCAGTGGGCCTTCATCACCTTGCTGCTGGACAAGCAGTTTCGCTGGGGCCCGGCCCTGGTGGCGGCCCTCACTTTCGCCATAGTGGCCTGGATGCGTACCAACAACGGCGCCTTCTGGGGGGCCTGGTATCTGGTGCTGTTCTGCCACTGGTGTCTGCGTGAGCAGTGGCGCTGCGCCTTCGGTCTGCTCTGCTCCAGCCTGCTGGGGCTGGCCCTGATCGGCGGCCCGCTGTTTGCCTACTTCCAGCACCACGGGTTGCTGGCCGAATTCAAATACTACGCCTTCGGCATCTTCTTCGAGGGGAGCTACGGCAACGGCTTCTCCCCGGAAGTGGGGGCCGTCGGCTTGCTGCGTACCGGCCTCGTCATGCTGCTGCCGGCCTTCATTGTGCTGATGCTGGGACGCCGCCAGGAGTGGTATCTGCCCGCCCTCTGCGCCACCCTGTTCGGCGTGCTCTTCACCCTGATTGCCAACTCCGTCTCCGGCCATGTGTTCGATCACTACGACGTGCTCTACCTGCAGCTTGGCCTGCTGCCACTCGCCTGCCTGCTGGATCGCAGCGAGCAGCAGTCCGATGCCCTGGGTCTGCTCTGCATCTCCCTGGTGGTGCTGACCGCGAGCTGGCTGCTGGCCCAGCAGCTCGGTTACGGCTGGAGCACCAAGGAGTGGTCGCTGCCGCGAGTGCGCGAAGTGCTCGGCAACAGTCTCTTGTGGGCCCTGCCGGTGCTCATCCTGGTGCCGCTCTGGCGCGCCTGGGATGTACGCAGCGCCACCCCCTGGCTGGCGTCGCTCGCCATGCTGGCACTCCTGGTCAACAACGCCTGGGAGGGCAACCTCAAGGGCAAGCCGTTCAATCCGCCGGCCCAGGTAAGGGTCGACAGGATCAAGGCCGAGACCGGGCCTGCCGACAAGATCTGGGTCGATGGCATACAGCCGCAATACTATCTGTGGACAGATCGCCAGCCCGCCTCCGCCTATCTGTTCTTCGCCAACGTCAACCCGCCCTATGACGTGCGCGAGCGGGTGCTGGCCGACATCAGGCGGCAGGACCCCAAGTTCATCATCGCCAAGCCGGAGCGGGTGGCAGAGCAGCTGAAAACGCCGAGCTCTCCCTCCAGCCTCGCCTTCTATCAATATCTGACGGACCGCTACGAAGAGGTGGATCCGGGTCTCTATCGCCGTCGCTGAGACCGGTTGACGAAAGTCGGGGCCGTTGCTGGCAACAGCGACGGCCCCTTTCATTGGTGTGCAGACGTGTGTTCAAGGGAGCCCATCATGATTACAATGGCGCTCTTTTTTAGTGTGAAGGGGGAGACATCATGGCCGAACTGACCTATCTGGGGGGCTATCCTGACCCGCTCAAGAGCCAGGTACAGCAGTTGATCGCGGCGGGAAAACTCGGCGAGATGCTGGCCAAACGCTACCCCGAGAGCCACCTCGTCCAGAGTGACAAGGCGCTGCTGGCCTATACCATGGAGCTGAAAAACCGCTACCTGAAAAGCTCGGCGCCGCTCTCCAAGGTGATCTTCGACGGCAAGATCAATGTGATCAAGGATGCCCTCGGCCTGCACACCTATGTCAGCCGGGTACAGGGCAACAAGCTCAAGGCCAAGAACGAGATCCGCATCGCCGCCCTGTTCAAGGAGGCGCATCCCGCCTTCCTGAAGATGATAGTGGTGCACGAGCTGGCCCACTTGCGGGAGAAGGATCACAACAAGGCTTTCTACCAGCTCTGTCAGCACATGGAACCGGACTATCATCAACTGGAGTTCGATCTCAGGCTCTGGCTCACCTGGCGTGACATCGAACGCTCCTCGGGCTGACCCTATCGACTGCAAGGAGGCAAGATGATCCCAGGGCACACTCGTTCAGGGCACAGCCGTCGTCATATCACGCCAGGCCGGATGCTGGCCCTGTGGCTCGCCGCGCTGCTGCCCTGCTCCCTGCAGGCCGCCGAACGCTGGCAGAGCAACGACTATCTGGTCCAGAGCTTCATGGAAGTCGCCATGAAGCGGGAATATGGGCATGAGGCCCAGGTACGCTTCTCCCGCTGGCAAGGCCCCATCCGCCTCAAGCTCATCAACGAATTTGGCGACAAGGCGCTGCAGGCCGAGGTGGTCAAGGTGCAGAGCCAGCATCTGGCCAGGATCACCGGCCACCCCATACAGCTCGTTAACGACAACCCCAATCTCACCCTCATCATGACAAGGCACCAGCAGATGGCCAGCTGGGCTGGCCGTACCATGCGCCAGGATGACTCTGTCAGCATTGCCCTCAAGGAGGGGATCTGCCTGGCCAATTTCGCCACCAATGCCCGCTACGAGATCACCCGTGCCACCATCATCATCCCGGTGGACTACAGCCGGGCCAAGGGCCGCTTCCTGGATTGCGTGGTGGAAGAGCTCACCCAGGTAATGGGGCTGCCCAACGACTCGAACAAGGTGTTTCCCTCCATCTTCAATGACAACAGCATCGACAGCTTCCCCACCGGCCTCGACTATGTGCTGCTCAAGCTCGCCTATCATCCCGCACTCCAGGCAGGGATGACGGCCGACGAGGTGCGCACTGCCCTGCCCATTGCCCTCAAGGCGCTTCGCGCCAATGGGGACATCGCGGAGGCCAACCAGCGGGTACAGAGCGGCAGCCTCAAACGCTGGGCCGGGCTCTGATTTTTCTGGCCTGGCTCAGTGCCCGACCCTTGCCCACAAACACGAAACGCAGCCTTGAGCTGCGTTTCGTTCAAATCGGGGTGAGAGCCTCACCAGGACAGGCAAATTGACAACCTGCCCCTGATCAGGCCTCGGCGCCTTCTGCCTCCGGCATCCAGCTCTCGGCGTTCTCCCATACTTCCTGCACCATGGTCTCGGCCAGTTCCCTGTCCTCCTTGCTGGCACGGCTGACCGTCAGAGCCATGGCACTGCCCGGGGCGACCCGCACATGCAGATCAGGGAATCGCTCGCCCAGTTGCTTGAGCAACTCCTGGCGCAGCGCCTCCATGGTCGCAGTGGGGATCTGATGTTTTCTGTCGATGATGATTTCCAGGCGCATAGGATAGGTCTCCATAATGGTTAACTGTATTTTTATACAGTAAAAACCAAAAGTAAAGGCTCAGCTTCTCGTTCCCCTTCCATCGCTCAACAATCCATCGTTCCCCCCTGTCATGACCACATCTGCATTCCCTCCAGCCCCCCTTCGTTGAGCGCGTTGCATCCTGCCTAGCCACCTCGGGAGAAAAAATGGTTGATATTGATTCTCATCCATCGCATCATTATCTTGTGTTATAACATAACAAAAAAGAGACAATCATGCGCCCCAACATCCACCCTGAATACCGCAAGGTCCTGTTTCACGATCTGGCCAGCAACACCTGCTTCCTGATCGGATCCACCTTGCAGACCGATCGCACCAAGCAAGGGGAAGATGGCAACACCTATCCCTACGTGACGCTGGATGTCTCCAGTGCCTCCCACCCCTTCTATACCGGCAAGCAGAAGCAGGTCGGCAAGGAAGGACAGGTCGCCCGCTTCGGTCAGCGATTCGGTCAATTCTTCAACAAAGGAAAAGAGACATCATGAAAGTGCTCACCTCCCTGAAATCAGCCAAGTCACGTCACCCGGATTGCCAGATCGTTCGTCGACGCGGCAAGCTGTTCGTGATCTGCAAGAGCAATCCCAGATTCAAGGCTCGCCAGGGCTGATCCCCACCCCTTGCAGTCCATGAATAACAAAAGCCCTCACCATGAGGGCTTTGTCATCTCTGGGAGCTTGCCGTGCCCGGCATCACAGGGGGGTGGCGCACTTGCGGTATTCGGTGGGGCTGACGCCGACCCGCTTTCGGAACACCCGGGAGAAGTAGAGCTGATCGTCATAGCCCACCTGCTGGCCTATGGTGGCCACCGACATGGGGGTGGTCTGCAGCAGCAGCTTGGCTCGCATGATCCGCTGATCCTCGCGCCAGCGCACTATGCTCACCCCCACCTGCTCGCGAAACAGGTGGGCGAGGCGCGAGGGGGACAAGAAGACCTGCTCCGCCAGCGCCTCCACCGAGATCTCGGCACAGAGCGACTCGCTCAGGATCTGGCACGCCTGGTGAACTCTGTGATCTATGGTGGGGTAGGCACTGAGGGAGGAGGCCTCGTAGCAGCGGATGAGCAGCCGCTCCAGCAGGTTCATGGCGAGCTGCTCCGACATGGGTCTGAGCTGCTGGTGGGTCTCTTCGATGTCGAGGAAGAGGGCGTCAAATTCGGCGAGCAACTGGCTGTCTGCCAGTTGCAATCGCCCCACCCGCTCCGTCACCTGGGGCCACTTGAGCCAATCTGCCCAATAGGCCCGCGGCCGGAAATAGACCCAGCGGTGATACCACTCCCGGGCATCCGGCGCCCGGCCGTAATAGTGCACGGCCGCCGGCGGGAACAGCAGCAGATCCCCTGGTTCCACGGTGAAGGCCTGATCCCCCTGAAAGATCTGCCCCTTGCCCCTGATGGTCAGGTTGACGATGAAACCCTTCATGCCCTGGGGGCGGTCGATGATGAAGTCGAGGGCGCTCCCCTGCTCTATGGGGGTCATGCCCGAGACCAGGAAGACGTCGAAGGCGTAACCCGGCAACAGGGGATTGAGTTGTTTCGGCTTCTCTTTTTGCATCGAAGACATGGCGGAAAACAGCGCTTGGGTAAAAAAATCGGCTTGGGCCATTGTAGAGATCCGGCGTTGGAACAACCTATTTTCGCAAGCGGCCTGATGTGAATTTATTGAACTGGCTCACAGCTTGCTCGAAGGAGGCACCAGACCAGCGAGGGCCGACCTGGTGCCTGAGGGCGCAGCAGCTCAGACGCGCGCCTTGCGCACCTGCTTGTAGCGGTCGAACAGCACGGCGGCGAGCAGGATAAGGCCGCGCACCACGTACTGGGCGAAGGGGGAGATGTTGAGCAGGTTCATGGCGTTCTCCATCAGCCCCAAAATCAGCACACCGGCGATGATGTAGGAGATCTTGCCAATCCCCCCCTTCATGGAGACCCCGCCCAGCACGCAGGCGGAGATGACCACCAGCTCGAAGCCGATGGATGTCATGGGCTGGCCCGAGGTCATGCGCGACGCCAGTATGATGCCCGCGATGGAGGCAATCAGCCCGGTCATGGTGAAGATGATGATCTTGGTGCGCACCACGTTGACCCCGGCGAGGCGCGCAGCCTCCTCGTTGCCCCCCATGGCCAGGGTGTTGCGACCGAAGGTGGTCTTGTTGAGCAGCAGGCCGAAGAGCACGAAGCAGAGGGCCGTCAGCCAGACCGGGGTCGGGATCCCGAGCAGGGCTGAGTTGCCGAGTTCGAAGAAGCCCTCTTCCACTATGCCGACCGCCTTGCCGTCCGAGATGATGTAGCCCACCCCGCGCGCCATCTGCATGGTGGCGAGGGTGGTGATGAGGGCGTTGATCTTGAATTTGGCCACTACGATGCCGTTGATGAGGCCAAACAGCACCCCCACCGACATGCCGGCCAGGATGCCGACCGTGATGCTCTCGGTGGCGTTGATGCCCACGGCGCAGGCGACGCCGGAGCAGGCCACCACAGAACCGACCGACATGTCGAATTCGCCGGAGGCGAGGCAGAACAGCATGCCGCAGGCCACCATGCCCGACATGGAGACGGCCAGCCCCAGGCCACGCATGTTGATCAGGCTGGCAAAATTGGGCACCAGCGCGCAGGCCAGCAGGAACAGGATGGCGAAGATCACCAGCATGCCGTACTGATCCCAGACTCGGGCCAGTTGCACTCTTGAGCCGGTGGCCGCCGAGACGGTCGCGGCCTGACCGGCAGAGGTAGTTGTTGTCATGGTATTTCTCCTAAAAATTCCGGGTGCTATCCCGTTGCAGTCACGGGGGATTAACGGGCCGGCATGGCCAGATTGAGCGCCTTGACCTCGTCGGCCTCGTCGTGGGAGAGCTCCCCTGCTATCACCCCCTCCCGCATGACCATGATCCGATCCGCGATGCCCAGCACCTCAGGCAGCTCGCTTGAGACCACCACCACGGCGATGCCCACCTTGGCCAGATCGTAAATCACGTTGTAAATCTCGTTTTTTGCCCCGACGTCTATGCCGCGGGTAGGCTCGTCGAGCAAAATCACCTTCATGTCCTCGGAGAGCCAGCGCCCCAGAATGGCCTTCTGCTGGTTGCCGCCGGAGAGGTTCATGATGGCCTGATGGGGGGACGGGGTCTTGACCCGCATATCGCGGATCCTGAGCCTCGCGTTCTCGTCCTCCCACTTCTGGTTGATCCAGAAGCCCCCCCACGCCTTATGGCGGCGGGCGCTGATGTTGATGTTCTCCTGCACCGAGTGAATGGGGATGATGCCGAGGGCCTTTCTGTCTTCGGTGCAGAGCATGATGCCGCTGTGAATGGCGTCGATGGGGTTGCGGATGGGCACCGGCTTGCCAAACACGGCAATCTCGCCGCTGCGCATCTTGTTGGCGCCAAAGATAAGCTTCATCAGCTCGCTGCGACCGGCCCCCACCAGCCCGAAGATCCCGAGGATCTCGCCGCGTTTCACTTCAAACGACACGGGAGCCTTGAGTCCCGGCCCCATCAGGTTATCTACCTTGAGGCCCACCTCGCCGAGTGCCCTCGGGCTGTAGCCATAGATGTCGGTCAGATCCCGCCCCACCATGGTCTTGACCAGCAGATCCCGGTTGACCTCGGCCATGGAGGCGAAGGTGCGCACGAACTGGCCATCCTTGAAGACGGTGATGGCATCGCACAGGGCGAAGATCTCGTCCATGCGGTGGGAGACGTAGAGAATGACCTTGCCCTCGTCCCGCAACTGGCGAATGACCCGAAACAGCTGATCTATCTCGCGAGACGACAGGCTGCTGGTCGGCTCGTCGAAGGCGATGACACTGGCATCCCGGGTCAGGGCCTTGGCGATCTCCACCATCTGCCACTGCCCCAGCGACAGGTACTTGAGCGGCGTCTCGGGGGAGACGTCCATGCCGAGGCGCGCCAGCTGTTTCGCCGCATCCTGATAGAGCTTCTCCCTGTCGATGACCCCGCGCCGGGTGGGCAGCTGGCCGAGGTAGATGTTCTCGGCGATGGTCATCTCGGGGACCAGATGCAGCTCCTGGTAGATGATGGCGATCCCGCTCTCCAGGGCGTCGACCGTGTCTTGAAATACCTTCTCCTGGCCGGCCAGCTTCACCACCCCCGTGGTGGGCGCCTGAAAGCCGCTCAAGATCTTGAGCAGGGTGGATTTGCCTGCGCCGTTCTCCCCCATCAGCGCATGCACCGAGCCCTGCTGGCAGGAGAAGGAGACGTTCTGCAGCGCCTTGACGCCGGGGAACTCCTTGCTGATGCCGCAAAACTCCAGATATGGAACTTGATTCATGACATGACTCCAGCCAGCCGGCACGGCGCAGGGCACCATGCCGGCATGGGTATCAGGGGTTGGCGATCACAGACCTTTCTTCTGCAGCTCGACCTTGAAGTTGTCGCGGGTGATGAGCACCACATCGGTCACTTCGGTGAACTTGGCAGGCTCGGTGCCATTGACGACCCAGTCATGGAGCATCTGGATGCTCTTGTAGCCGTGCACGTCCGGGCTTGGCAGCAGGGAGCCAAGGAAGCCGGTGGCGCTGGACTTGGAGAGCTCGTTCACCGCATCCACCCCGTTGATGCCGATGCCGATGACGTTTTCGGCCTTGAAGCCCTGCCCTTCGGTGGCACGCACGCCGCCGAGCACCGTATTGTCATTCATGCCGACGATGAGCCAGTTTTTGACCTCGGGGTGCTGCACCAGCATGGAGTTGGCGGCATCCAGCGCCCCCGGAATGTCGTTGGCCTTGGTGGGAGAGCGGTAGATCTGGCCTTCGGGGAAACCGGCAGCCTTGAGCGCGCTCAAGGAGCCTTCGACCCGGCGACGGGCGGTATCCAGCTCATCGGCGGTGATGGCCAGCACCCCGGTGGCCTTCAGGTCCCACTGGCGTTTTTGCATCTCCTTGTAGAGCTCCTGACCCTGGCGTTCACCAATCTTGGTGGCGGCCATCATCACCAGGGGCACCTGTTCCATGGGCAGCCCCTTGGCGTTGACGAACTGGTCATCCACAGTGATGACCTTCAGATCCATGCTGTTGGCCTTGGCCATGATGGCGGCCCCGAGCTTGGGGTCTGGGGTGCAGATGACGAAACCCTTGGCGCCATTGGCCGCCAGGCTGTCGATGGCATTGAGGGTCTTCTCCCCATCGGGCACGGCTATCTTGATCACCTCGAAACCGAGATCCTTGCCCGCCTTGTCGGCGAAGTTCCATTCGGTCTGGAACCAGGGCTCTTCCGGCTGCTTGACCAGGTAGCCCAGCTTCAGCGCCTCGGCCGAGAAAGCAGAATTTGCCATACCGAGGGCAAACCCCATCGCGATCATGCCTTTAACGATTTTGTTCATGCGAGTGTCTCCAGATGTTCCATCAATCCATGTATCCATGAAACGCAGCCATTGGGTCCATTCCTCTGACTGCCACATAAAAACATGTCCAAACATGACGTTATTGTTGTTGCTAGATGAGCGAACCAAGTTGTAATCGTTTTCACATGGAAAAATGGAGAGCAGGATCACGCCATGAGATTGCAGCCATTTTGTCTATATATTTAGCAAAATCGTTACATACGGAATCCTCGACCAGGGTCACTCTCTTGCGCCTGTAGCGTTTAAATCCATATTTCCAGCAGCCAATGGCTAACCGTCCGTCCGGTGCATCTCCTATGGTTCCTCCCCAGTCACCCCTCATTGATGGTCAGGAGCACTTATGTCTGAGCACCCCAGGTCCGAGCAGATCACCATCGGACTCGATTTCGGCAGCGACTCGGTCAGGGCACTCGCCGTGCGCTGCCAGGACGGCGCCGAGCTGGCGACCCATGTCGTCTATTACCCACGCTGGCAGGCCGGCCACTACTGCCAGCCGGTCCATAACCAGTTCCGCCACCACCCCCTCGACTACATCGAATCCATGGAGCAGGCGGTGGTGGCTGTGGTGAGTCAGCTCACCCCGGCCCAGCGAACCGCGGTGCGCGGCATAGGGGTGGACAGCACCGGCTCCACCCCGGCCCCCATCGATGAGGAAGGGCGGGTGCTGGCCCTGCGCCCGGAATTTGCCGACAACCCCAACGCCATGTTCGTGCTGTGGAAGGATCACACCGCCATCGAGGAGGCCGAGGCCATCACGGCCCTGTGTCACGGCGGCCAGTTCCCCGACTACAGCCGCTACATAGGCGGCATCTACTCCTCGGAGTGGTTCTGGGCCAAGATACTGCACGTCTCCCGTGCCGATCCGGCGGTGCGCGCCGCCGCCTGCAACTGGGTCGAACTGTGCGACTGGGTGCCCGCCATACTGAGCGGCACCCAGGCCCCGGCGACCCTCAAGCGCGGGCGCTGCGCCGCCGGTCACAAGTCCCTCTGGCACCCGAGTTGGGGTGGTCTGCCTGCCGCCGACTTTCTCAACGCCCTGGATCCGCTGTTGACGGAGGATCTCGACTTCCCCCTCTTTACCGACAGCTGGACCGCCGATCTGCCGGTCGGCACCCTGACCCCGGAGTGGGCCGAGCGGCTGCACCTCTCCTGCGAGGTGGTGATAGCCGGCGGCGCCTTTGACTGCCACATGGGGGCTGTGGGGGCCGGGGCCGGCAACAATGCGCTGGTCAAGGTGATAGGCACCTCCACCTGCGACATCCTGATCGCCGACGAGGCCACCATAGGCGAGCGCGCCATTGCCGGGATCTGCGGTCAGGTGGACGGCAGCGTGGTGCCGGGGATGGTGGGGCTGGAGGCGGGACAATCGGCGTTCGGCGACATCTATGCCTGGTATCAGCGCCAGCTCGGCTGGCCGCTGGAGAGCCTCGCGGCCCAATACCCCGAGCTTCGTACCGCAATCGAGGCCCACAAGCGGGAGCTGTTGCCCAGCCTCGCCGCCGCCTGGGAGCAGCAGCGGGATCTGGCCCACCTGCCGGTGGTGCTCGACTGGTTCAACGGCCGCCGCACCCCCTATGCCAACCAGCGTCTGCAGGGCACCCTCACCGGCATCAACCTCGGCACGGATGCGCCAGACCTGTTCGGCGCCCTGGTGGCGTCCACCGCCTTCGGGGCCCGCAGCATCATGGAGTGCATGACCAGTCAGCAGGTGCCGGTGGAGCAAGTGATTGCGCTGGGCGGCATAGCCCGCAAATCAACGACTGTGATGCAGACCTGCGCCGATGTGATGAACAGGCCCATCCAGGTGGTGGCCTCGGATCAGTGCTGCGCCCTGGGGGCGGCCATCTTTGCCGCCGTGGCGGCCGGTCTCTACGCCGATGTGGCGGATGCCCAGCGCCATATGGCAAGCGCCGTGGAGCGCACCCACCAGCCGGATCCGGTGCGGGTCGCCGAATATGAACGGCTCTACCAGCGCTACCTCGCCTGGGGTGCCGCCGCCGAACCCCTCTACAACAGGGGGGCACTGGCATGAGCCTCAACACCCTCAAGGAGCAGGTACTCGCCGCCAACCTGGATCTGCCGCGCCACGGTCTGGTGACCTTCACCTGGGGCAACGTGAGCGGCATAGACCGGGAACAGGGTCTGGTGGCGATAAAGCCGAGCGGCGTCAGCTACGAGCGGATGCGGGCCGAGGACATGGTGGTGCTGGATCTCGCGGGCAAGCAGCTGGAAGGATCCTTGCGTCCCTCCTCCGACACCGCCACCCATCTGGTGCTCTATCGCACCTATCCCGAACTGGGCGGCGTGGTGCACACCCACTCCACCCACGCCACCGCCTGGGCCCAGGCCGGACGCCCCATTCCCATTTTCGGCACCACCCAGGCCGACTACTTCAACGGCGAGATCCCCTGCTCCCGCCTGCTCACCCCGGGGGAAGTGGAGGAGGACTACGAGGGGCTGACAGGTCATCTCATCGTCGAGACCCTCAAACAGACCCCCATCCTCACCATGCCGGGGGTGCTGGTGGCCAACCACGGCCCCTTCAGCTGGGGCAAGGACCCCGAGGATGCGGTGCACAACGCCGTGGTGCTGGAAGAGGTGGCGCGCATGGCCTGGCTCACCGGCCAGATCAACCCCGCGGCCCGCCCCCTGCCCCATTACCTGCTGGAGAAGCACTACCAGCGCAAACATGGCAAACACGCCTATTACGGCCAGACAAAAGCGTAAAAAGAGGACACCAAGATGGAATTGATGAAACAGCTGGAAGTGTGGTTCCTGGTCGGCAGCCAGCACCTGTATGGCGCCACCACCTTGAAGCAGGTGGCCGATCACGCCCACACCATCACCAACCAGCTCAACGAGGGGGCCGGGCTGCCCCTCAAGATAGTGCTCAAGCCCACAGGCACCACACTCGATGAAATAAGCAGCGTCGCTCGCGATGCCAACCACAGCGAGCAATGCGTTGGGCTCATGGTGTGGATGCACACCTTCTCCCCCGCCAAGATGTGGATCCCGGCCCTGAGTCAGCTGCAAAAGCCTCTGCTGCAATTTCACACCCAGTTCAACCGGGATCTCCCCTGGAGCGAGATCGACATGGACTTCATGAACCTGAACCAGACCGCCCACGGCGGCCGTGAGTTCGGCTTCATGGGGGCCCGGCTGCGGCTGCCCCGCACAGTGGTGGTCGGCCACTGGCAGGATGAGGAGGCCAGACAGAAGATTGGCAACTGGATGCGGGTCGCCGCCGCCATCCACGACAGCCGCCACCTCAAGATCGCCCGCTTTGGCGACAACATGCGCAACGTGGCGGTCACCGAAGGCGACAAGATTGAGGCCCAGATCCAGTTCGGCTATCAGGTGAACTACCACCCGGTCGGGGATCTGGTCAAAGTGATCGACGCCGTGCCCGACAGCGATATCGAGGCGCTGCTGGCCGAATACGAAGCGACCTACACCCTGACCGAGGCGGTGCAGGCGGGCGGGCCGCTTCGTGCGTCCCTCTATGAGGCGGCGCGCCAGGAGCTGGGGATGAAGAAATTCCTCACCGACGGCGGCTTTGGCGCCTTCACCACCACCTTCGAGGATCTTCACGGCCTGCACCAGCTACCGGGGCTCGCCTGCCAGCGCCTGATGCAGCAAGGCTTCGGCTTCGGGGCAGAAGGGGACTGGAAGACAGCGGCTCTGCTGCGCACCCTGAAAGTGATGGGACATGGCTTGGCGGGCGGCGCCTCCTTCATGGAGGACTACACCTACCACCTGGAAGCGGGCAACAACCTGGTGCTGGGGGCCCACATGCTGGAGGTCTGCCCCTCCATTGCCGCCGACAAACCCGTGCTGGACGCCCAGCACCTGGGGATAGGCAAGAAGGCCGATCCGGCCCGCCTGCTGTTCGCGGCCCCGGCCGGCAAGGCGGTCAACGCCAGCCTCATCGACTTGGGCAATCGCTTCCGCCTGGTGGTCAATCAGCTGGAGGTGGTGGACTTGCCAGAGGCCATGCCCAAACTCCCGGTGGCCAGCGCCCTGTGGAAACCCATGCCCGACCTTCAAACCAGCGCCGAGGCCTGGATCCTGGCGGGGGCCGCCCACCACTCGGTGTTCACCCAGGCGGTGGACATAGAGCAGCTGCGCACCTTCGCCGACATCATGGGCATAGAGTTCGTGGTGATCGACGAGCACACCCGGATCCCCGCGCTCAAGGAGACCCTGCGCTGGAACGAGGTCTACTACAAGATCTGCCACTGACCCCTTACTCGGCCAGCGGCCCCCACAATGACAACAGCCCCGCCAGCGGGGCTGTTGTTTTTTTGATGAGGCAGACAGATGTCACTTCGTCAGGGGAGGCACTGACGGCGATCAGGGCTGGTCGCGGCTCTCCAGCAGCCATTGACAGGTGCGGGCCACCCCCTGGCGCTGGCTGTCGGGGCGGGCGAGCAGGGCGTACTCGTGATCCGTCTCCAGCACGGGGGCAAAGGGGGCCACCAGGGCACCGCTCTCCAGCTCCTCGGCCACGATTGTGGGATCCCCGAGGGAGAGGCCGAATCCCTGCAAGGCGGCGTTCATCGCCAGGTCCAGGGTATCGAACAGCTGGCCGCCCTGGGGCTGCCAGGGGGTGGCGAGGAAGGCGGCGAACCAGTTGCGCCAGTCCCGCCGATCCGCGCTGGCATGGAGCAGGGGCAGCCGGGGCAGCTCTTCTATGGTGCGCTCGAACAGGCGGTGCTTGGCGGCAAAGGCGGGGGCGCAGACCGGGGTCAGCCGCTCCTGGAACAGCGGCTGGCTATGAGGGTACCTGGCCTGACAGGATTGATAGACGATGGCGAGATCGAAGGACTCCCGGGAGAAGTCGATGCCGTGGCTGTGGCTGCCGCGCACTTCGACTGCCTCCCCCTCGAACGCCTGCAACCGTCGCAGCAGCCAGCGGCTGGCGCAGGAGGGCACCTTGATGCTGATGGCCTGCTCGTGGGGCAGGGTCTGCAGGGCGCTGAGCCCCTCCCCCATGCGGGCCAGCCCTTCGCGAACGAAGGGCAGCAGGCGCTCGGCGGCCGGGGTCAGGGCCAGGCAGCGGGTGCCGCGCACGAACAGCAGGTGGCCGAGGCGAGCCTCCAGCTGGGCGATCTGCTTGCTCACCGCCCCCTGACTCACGCACAGCTCGTCGGCGGCCAGGGTGAAACTCAGATGGCGGGCAGAACACTCGAAAACCTGCAAGCCATACAGGGGCAACTGGCTGCGGGGTTGGCTGGACAACATACAAGCCTCCATGCTTGAGAAAAACTCATGCATAACATGCCGAATAATCCGTTGTCCGGCAAGGAAGCGAGGGCTAAAAAGGGACATCTTTCACACACATCGGTGACGGCGCCATGTCTTCCCCCCGCATTGTCAGCAAACTGCCCCAGGTGGGCACCACCATCTTCAGCGTGATCGGGGATCTGGCTGCCCGCCATCCCAGCATCAACCTCTCCCAGGGGGCCCCGAGTTTCCCCTGCGATCCCGAGCTCATCCGGGTGACCCACGAGGCCATGCTGGCCGGGGAGAACCAGTATGCCCCCATGACCGGGCTGCCCGCCCTGCGCGAGCAACTGGCGGCCAAGATAGGGACCAGCTATGGCCACCACTATGACGCGGGCGAGGAGATAACCATCACCGCCAGCGCCAGCGAGGCCCTGTTCTGCGCCATCACAGCCCTGGTGCACCCCGGGGACGAGGTGATCATGTTCGAGCCGGCGTTCGACAGCTACCGCCCCATGATCCAGCTGCAGGGGGCCACCCCTGTGGTGATCGCCCTCAAGGCTCCGGACTTTGCCATCCCCTGGGATGAGGTGGCGGCCCGCATCACCCCGCGCACCCGCATGATAGTGCTCAACACCCCCCACAACCCCACCGGTACCGTCTGGCAGGCGGGGGATCAGGAGCACCTCGCCCGCCTGGTGCGCGGCACCGACATCCTGATCCTCTCGGACGAGGTGTACGAGCACGTGGTGTTCGACGGCGCCCTGCACCAGAGCGTGATCCGTTACCCCGAGCTGGTGGAGCGCTCCGTCGCCGTCTTCTCCTTCGGCAAGACCTTCCACGTCACCGGCTGGCGGGTGGGTTACTGCGTGGCGCCCCGCCCCCTGATGGAGGAGATCCGCAAGGTGCACCAGTTCGCCATGTTCGCCGCCGACACCCCCATGCAGTACGGCTTCGCCCACCTGTTGCAGCAACCGGCTCACTACCAGGGGCTGGCGGACTTCTACCAGCACAAGCGGGACCTGCTGGTCTCGGCCCTGGGGGATTCGCGCTTTACCCTGCTCCCCTCCGCTGGCAGCTTCTTCATGCTGGCGAGCTATGAACGGATCAGCGACGAGCCGGACAGCCTCTTCGTGCAGCGCCTCATCCGCGACCACGGGGTCGCCACCATACCCGTCTCCGCCTTCTATCACGACGGCACGGATCAGCGGGTCATCCGCCTCTCCTTCTCCAAGGATGACGACACCCTGCTGGCGGGCGCCGAGCGCCTGTGCGGCGTCTAGGAGGCACCATGGATTCTGTGCGCGTTGCCGTCCTGCAGATGGTTTCAGGGGATGACCTCGCCAGCAACCTGGTCCAGGCCGAGGCGCTGCTGCGTCAGGCCGCAGCCGAGGGGGCCGAGCTGGCCCTGCTGCCCGAATACTTCTACCTGATGCCTGCCGACGAGCGGGCGCGGGTGGCCCTGGCCGCCCCCGTGAGCGAGCACCCTCTGCTGGCATGGGCGCAAGGGCTGGCCCGGGAGCTCGGGATCTGGCTACTGGCGGGTACCCTGCCCCTTGAAAGCGACGAGCCCGGCAAGATGCACAACAGCAGCCTGCTGATCGACCCGCAAGGGCAGCTCGCGAGCCGCTATGACAAGCTGCACCTGTTTGGCTTTTGCACCGGGCAGGAGCAGTATGACGAGGCCGCGACCATGAGCCCGGGCCGGGAGGTGGTGAGCCATCCCCTGCCCTGGGGCGTGCTGCGCTTCGGGATCTGCTACGACCTGCGCTTCCCCGAGCTGTTTCGCCTGGGGCCCGCCCCCGATTTCATCGCCCTGCCAGCGGCCTTCACCCACACCACAGGGCTGGCGCACTGGGAGCTGCTGCTGCGGGCCAGAGCGGTGGAAAACCTCGCCTTCGTGCTGGCCTCGGCCCAGGGGGGAGAGCACCCCGGCGGGCGCCGCACCTTCGGCCACAGCATGATCATCGATCCCTGGGGCCGGGTGCTGGCCCAGGTAGAGGAGGGTCAGGGACTGGCCATCGCCACTCTGGATCTGGCGGCCCAGCACAAGGTGCGCAGCCAGCTGCCGGCCCTCACTCATCGCAAGATAGCCGTCGGCCCTTGAGGCCGGCACCATTTAGAACCATAGGAATGACACCACACTTCAAGGGACTGACCATGAAACTCAACACACTGATGATGATGCTGGCCCTGGCCACCGCCGGCCAGGCGGCCGCCAAACCCCTGGTGATCGCCACCGACGCCACCTACCCCCCCTTCGAAATGGTCGACAGCAGCGGCAAGCTCGGCGGCTTCGAAGTGGATCTGGCCTATGCCCTGTGCGCAGCCATGAAGACGGAGTGCGAGGTGATCAACCAGCCCTGGGATGCCCTGCTCCCCGGCCTGCAGGTGCGCAAGTACGACGCCATCATGTCCTCCATGAACATCACGGACGAGCGGCGCCAGAAGGTCGCCTTCAGCCAGGTCTACTACATGATGCAGAACCGCTTCGTGGGGCGCAGCGACAAGGCGGCCGACTTTGCCGACACCCCTGAGCACTTCAAGGGCAAGGTGATAGCGGTGCAGGAGGGCACACCTCAGGACAACTTCATCACCGCCCGCTACGGTGACGTGGCCAAGATCAAGCGCTACGTCAACGCCCAGTCCCCCATGCTGGATCTGCAGTCCAGCCGCGCCGACTACACCTTCGGCAACATGGTGCAGTTGAAGGTCGGCTTCCTCGACAAGGAGATGGGCAAGCAGTTCGCCTTCGTCGGTCCCCAGTACAACGGCACCCAGGACAAGATCCTGGGAGAAGGGGTAGCGGTGGCCCTGCGCAAAAACGATGACAAGCTCAAGAGCCAGTTCGATGCCGCCATCGAGAGCGTCAAGGCCGATGGCACCTTCGACACCTTGCTCAAGAAGTACCAGCTCGAAGACCTGCTCTGATCCCGACGACGGGCATCCGTCAGGCCATACCTTGCATGCCAGTCGACACCGACTGGCATCTTTTTACCCGGGCTCTGCCGGCAACGGGGCAAACTGCCCTCCTTTATGCAGGCGCCTGTCACCTCGACACGAAAGCCCCCCCATCTGCCTCTACTATGGCGAGGCAGAGCATGCCATGCTGCACTTGTCCACGAGCCCCGGCTCCCCCATAGGTCATCCGGCGGCGCCGCGAGCCGGTCACACCAGACAAGGAGGCAAGCCATGAACCCGACCCCGCTGATCAGACGCTTCTCCCGCAATCCTCTGGGGCGGGATCTCGCCGTCGGCGATATCCACGGCTACTTTTCGCAGCTGGAACAGACCCTGAACCAGGCGAGATTCGACCCCGCTCGGGATCGCCTCTTCTCCGTCGGCGATCTGACGGATCGCGGCCCCGACTGCACAGCTGTGCTCGAGTGGCTGGCCAAGCCCTGGTTTCACCCTATCTGCGGCAATCATGACGACTACGTCTGCCGCTACGAGAGCTGCGATCGGGAGAACTGGATCCAGAACGGCGGCAGCTGGTTTCAGCAACTGACCCCGGGCGAGCAGGCGGCCTTCGCCGCCCACTACCGCACCCTGCCTATCGCCATCGAAGTGGCCACTCCGGCCGGCCCGGTCGGGCTGCTCCATGCCGATTGCCCCTTCTCCTCCTGGCAGGGGCTGCTGGACCAACTGGATGCGGGGGTGAGCGGCGGGAAACTTAGGGCCATCAAGAACGTCTGCCTCTGGTCAAGGCGCCGCATCGAGCGGCTGGACGAGAGCGGCGTCGAGGATCTCGTCGCCCTGGTGGTGGGCCACACCCCGGTAGGCCGCCCGGCCCGCCTTGGCAATGTCTACTACATAGACACCGGCGGCTGGTATCCCGACGAAGGCGGCTACTTCACCCTGCTCGACCTCCATACCCTGATGCCGCTGCCGGGTACAACCCGATAAGCCCCATCCAGCCGCAATCATGCACCGCCCCCTGAGCCAACGCCCATGAGCGTTCAATAAACCGGCAGCCAGGGCGCCCGGGCTTCGCTCTGCCTGCGCTATGGTTTACCATGCTGGCAACTGCGGTGCATGGCACTGCCCACCCAGGCGCCATGGCGCCGCCATCGGACACCTCACCTCGAGCAACATGAGCAAAACAGCACAGCCCGGCAGCGAGCCCACCTTCTACTTCCACGACTACGAGACCTTCGGCATCAGCCCCGCCAGGGACAGGCCGTCGCAGTTTGCGGGCATTCGCACCGACGCCGATTTCAACATCATCGGCGAGCCGCTGGTGATTTATTGCAAGCCGCCGGCGGACTACCTGCCGGAGCCGGAAGCCTGCCTCATCACCGGTATCACGCCGCAGAAGGCGATGAAGGACGGGCTCTGCGAGGCGGACTTCATTCGCCAAATTCACGAGCAATTCGCCACCCCGAACACCTGCGTGCTGGGCTACAACAGCATCCGCTTCGATGATGAAGTGACCCGCTACACCCTCTATCGCAACTTCTATGACCCTTATGCCTACGCCTGGCAGAACGGCAACTCCCGCTGGGATATCCTCGACATGCTGCGGGCCTGCTATGCCCTGCGCCCCGAGGGGATAGAGTGGGCCCTCGACGACGAGGGCAAGCCGAGCTTCAAGCTGGAGAGGCTGACGGTGGCCAACGGCGTGGCCCACGCCAACGCCCACGATGCGCTCTCGGACGTGCTGGCCACCATAGAGATGGCCAAGCTGGTGAAAAAAGCCCAGCCCAAGCTGTTTGACTACCTGTTTGCCCTGCGCAACAAGAACAAGGTGAAGGCGCTCATCGACGTGGTGACCATGAAGCCCCTGGTCCATGTCTCCGGCATGTTCTCCCCCTGGCAGGGGTGCGCAAGCTGGGTATCGCCGCTCGCCTGGCATCCGACCAACCAGAATGCGGTGATCATGGTGGATCTGACCCGTGACCCGACCCCGCTCATCGAGCTCACGAGCGAGGAGATCCGCGAGCGCCTCTACACCAGGAAGGATGATCTCGGGGATCTGGCGGCCATTCCGGTGAAGCTGGTGCACATCAACAAGTGCCCTGTGCTGGCGCCGGCCGCCACCCTGACCCCGGAGCGGGCCGACCAGCTTGGCATAGACAGGGAACAGTGCCGCAAGAGCCTGGATCTGCTGCGAGCCCATCCCGAGGTGCGGGAGAAACTGGTGGAGGTGTTCAATCAGGAGTTTGCTGGCAGCAATGACAGCGATCCCGATACCCAGCTCTACGCCGGTTTCTTCGGTCACGGCGACAAGTCCACCATGGATCTGGTGCGCGCCACCCCGGCGGATCTGCTGGGGGAGCGGGAGTTTGCCTTCAGCGACTCGCGGCTGCCGGAGATGCTGTTCCGCTACCGCGCCCGCAACTGGCCTCACACCTTGAGCGAAGCGGAGCAGAAGCGCTGGCGCCTGCATTGCAGCGACTACTTCAGCCGCCGTCTGCCGGACTATGTGCCCCGTCTCGAGGCGCTGGCGGAGCAGAATCAGAGTAACGAACGGAACTTTGCGATCCTAAAGAGTCTCTATCACTATCTGGAAGATCTATGAGATGTGAGGCATTTCACACTTAAAACCCTGTCGGCTCCCCGCGCCCGCGACATAATGAGCAGGGGGAGCCAAGCTCCTGATAGTTTGATGATTACATGCGCTGCCGGCATGGATGCCGCGCCTCGACTGTTGGGGATCTTTCCTTATATGCGTTCAGCACTGCCTGCTCTCACCCTTGTCGCTTGTGCCTTGCTGCCCCAGGCCACCCTGGCCGGGGTACGTTTCGAGGTGCCGGACTACCTGCTGCGTCTGCCGGAGCAGACCTATCAGCTGATCGAGCGCAACTTCAGCACCCTCTATCAGCAGACCGACTTCACCCCCCAGATCACCAACAGCTATTTCAACCACTCGGACCTCTATCGCTTCGCCGGCATTCCCCTGGCCATCACGCCCCAGAACGGCTTCCAGATGGAGATCTTCGGTCAGCTCTACAACAAGTCGTCCCAGATCTATGCCCAGATGAGCCAGGATCTCTCCCTCTATCGCACCCTGCGGGTCGACATGATGGGGGATCAGAGCGACGAGGTCGCCATCGGCATGGGGCTCGGCATTCCCTTGGGCGCCCGCCTGACCCTCAAGGCGCTCGCCTCCAGCAACGAGATCCCGGGCTATGGCTCCGCCAACTACGCCATCGGGATGGAGTGGCACTTCTAGGGGTCAACCCCACCCGATAATAAGGCTCCCGAGGGAGCCTTTTTGCTGAGTGCGGCACTCAAAGATAACGGATCACCCGCCCCTGGCCCCCCGCCAGTTCCAGCGTCTCTCCCAGGGGGGTGTCGTCCCAGAAATCCCTGCCCCCCGAAGGCAATGCTACCCGGGCAGCTTGCTCGCCCCAGTTGAACAGGCAGAGCAGCTCGCCGCCCCCGGGCAGGGCCACTCGGCCGCGGCCAAACCCCATGTCATCGAAACGGGCCGCCGGGGTGCGCGCCGCGCACAGGGCCAGCAGCTTGCCAAGGTGCGTCCCCTGCACCTCGTCCAGATCCTGCAGCCGGTCGCCGGCCAGCACCATGCCGCCGCTCGCCACCAGGGCGGCCAGGTGGAACTGATACTCGGACTCGCTGGCGTGTTGGCCCGGGATATCCCGCAGGCAGACACAGTCGGGATCCAGCGCCCAGAGCCGATCGCCTTGCCAGGCGCGGCAGAAGGCTTCCCGCGCTATCTGGCGAAAACGGGGGCCCTGGCGCTCCACGTCATCGCTCACCCGCATGCCGTGGACCAGGCCAAGGCTAGGCCAGATGGGGGCGTTGCAGCCGAGCAGGAAGGCGCCCTCCCCGGCCCCGCGCAGCACGGCGGCCATGCCGCGTCTATAGGCCTCGACCCGGGTGGCGGCGGGGTCATGGAAGCGGCCCCCGTGGATGGCACCCCAGAAGTTGGCATCCAGCTTGAAGTAGTGGATGCCCCACTGCTCGCGCAGGGTGCGAAACACCTGTTCGAGGTGGGCCTGCACCTCGGGATGGGTGCCGTCCAGCACATACCAGGGGGTGCAGCGCCAGCCGCCGTAGGTGACCCGCTCCGAGGGCAGCGGCAGGCCATCCTCCCCCTTCACGAACCAGTCAGGGTGCTGCTGGAACACTTGCGAACCGGGCTCGGCGATAAAGGGGGCGACCCAGAGCGCGGGCTCGCAGCCGGCGGCGCGGATCTCCCCTGCCAGGGTTGCCACCCCCTGCTCGAACTTGGGTGAAGGGGTGAGCCAGTCCCCCATCTTCGCCTGATAGCCGTCATCTATCTGCACGTAACGCAGAGCCGGGAAGCGCATCGCCCGCACCGCCAGGTTCTCGCGAATGTCGGCGGCGCTCACGTCCGCATAGTAGTGATACCAGGAGCACCAACCACTCGGGCGCGCGGCCAGGTCCGCCACCAGCGAAGGGTGTTCGGCCTCGATATAGTCCGCCAGCGACCCCAACAGGGTCTCCCTGTCCGGCCCCTCCAGGCAGATCAGCGCCTCGCTCTGCCAGTGCTGGCCGGGTGCGAGGGTGCGCCCTTCGGCGTTCATCACTATCTCCAGGCGGCCGTCCGGATAGAGGCGGAACTCGCCGCCAAAGCGCTGGCAGCTCGCGAACGCCAGCAGCAGCCAGCCCCCCTCGCAGGCCACCAGCAACAGGTTGTGGACTGTGTGATAGCCGTCGTCGTCGGTGATGCGATAGACGCTGGCGTCGGGGCAGCGGCCCACCGGCTCTGGGGCCTGCCAGCTGCCCATGGTCTGGGCCAGCATCTGGAACCCCTCTCCGTAGATGGCCGCGTCGGGGGAGAGGCCAAGCGCCCCCTCAAACAGCCGCCAGTGGCGAACGGCCTCGGGACTGGACCCGGTATTGTCCAGCCTCACCCGGCACAGGGGGCCGTCCCACTGACGGGTTTGCAGCAGTTGGGGAGGCAGGGCGGGATCGGCGGGCAACTGGCGCAATCTGGCCAGGAAAGAGGGGTACGACATGGGAGCTCCTTCTTGTGAATGGGGATGATGCCGGGGCCATTGTATCCCCTGTGGGTCAGTTGACCCTGTTCCATGCCCCCCGTGCCTGTTAAACTGCGACCTCGCTCACAGTTGCCAAGATGAGGCCCCCGTGTTGTTGCAACGCGCCTTGCGCTACCTTCGTGATTTTCTGGTCATCATCGCCTGCCTGCTGGCGGGCAAGGTCCTGGCCGCCCTGCTACCCTTCGCCTTCCCCGGCAGCATCATCGGCATGCTGCTGCTGTTCGTGCTGCTCTCTTTGCAGCTGATCCGCTTCTCCTGGGTCGAGCAGGGGGGCGGCCTGCTGCTCCGTCACATGGGGGTCCTGTTCGTGCCGGTCGCCGTCGGTCTGGTGGCCTGGCTCGAGCCCCTGCGTCAATCCTTCGGCCTCATCATGCTCTGCGTGGTGCTCGGCATAGTGCTGATCCTGGGCGCCGTCGGCCATCTCTACCAAAGGATGAACAGACAATGATGTTCTGGTTGGCCATTCCCCTGACCCTGGCGCTCTATTTCATGACCCGGGCCCTCTACCGCCGCCTGCCCTGGCCCGTCATCAATCCTGTGCTTATCCCCACCGCCGTCATCATTGGCCTGCTGCTCTGGCTGGATCTGCCGCTGGATCAGTACCAGCGCGGTACCGCCCCCATCACTGCCCTGCTGGAGCCCGCCGTGGTGGCGCTGGCGCTGCCCCTCTACCAGCAGGCCCGCCAGATCCGGGACAAGCTCAAGCCCATCGTCCTCTGCACCCTCACCTCTGTGCTCATCTCGGTCTGCACCACCTTGGGCATTGGCCACCTGATGGGGGCGGATCCGGCCCTGCTCGCCTCCATCGCCACCAAGTCCATCACCACGCCGCTCGCCATGAGCGTCAGCCAGTCCCTCGGCGGCATTCCCGCCATCGCCGCCGCCGTGGTGGTGGTGGTGGGGATATTGGGGGCCCTGATAGGCTATCCCCTGCTCAGGCTGATGCGGGTGACCGACCCCGAGGCCCAGGGGCTCGCCATGGGGGCCTGCGCCCACGCCATCGGCACCGCCGCCTCTGCCGAGCAGGGCGTCACCCAGGGGGCCTTCTCGTCGCTCGCCATGGTGGTGTGCGGCGTGCTGACCGCCGCCGTCGCCCCCCTGCTGTTTGCCCTCTATCACTGGCTGACCTGAGCCCGGCGCCACGCCCTCTGCCATGGCCGCCCCCTGCGGCCATGGCCTCTTTGCCCCTCCATACGACGCCACCATGCCCTCAGTGCTGCGAGCAAGTGCACAGATTGCGAAAGACAAACGTTTCCTTTACCATCCCCGGCCCTTTGCCCATCAAGGCGTGAGCGCGCTCACACATTTCGCCGCGCTTGCTCCCTACAATGGCCCCCCAATTGGCCTTTGAGGACACAGTATGCATCCCCGCTTTGCCAAGCCGTTCGAGACCCTTTCCGCCCCACTCCAGGCCGCCCTGCTGCCCATGCTGGGGGACGATTTCCAGGCCCGTTTTACCCCTGAGCAGGTGGCGACACTGAAAGCCGCCACCGGGCTCGACGATCGTGCCCTGCGCCTGGCCCTGCTGCCGCTGGCGGCCGCCTGCTCGGTCGCTCCCATCTCCAGGTTCTTCGTCGGCGCCATCGCCTGCGGCCTGAGCGGCAGCTGGTATTTTGGCGCCAACATGGAGTTTGCCGGTCAGGGGCTGTTCCACTCGGTGCACGCCGAGCAGTCCGCCATCTCCAACGCCTGGCTCGGCGGCGAGACCGGGATCAGTGAAATCACCGTCAACTACACCCCTTGCGGTCACTGCCGCCAGTTCATGAACGAGCTGAGCACCGCCAAGACCCTCAAAGTCTCCCTGCCGGACGACCTGAGCGAGCTGCAGTCCTTCCTGCCCCACTCCTTCGGCCCCGCCGATCTCGAGATCACCGATGCCCTGATGAGCCCCCAGGCCCACGACGAGCTGGTGCTCGAGAGCGACGACCCCCTGTGGCAGGCCGCGCTGGCCGCCGCCCGCCAGAGCTATGCCCCCTACAGCCAGGGCTATGCCGCTGTGGCGCTGCAGTTCGAGGATGGCCGCATCTTCTGCGGTCGCTACGCCGAGAACGCCGCCTTCAACCCAAGCCTGCCCCCCATGCAGATGGCCTGCGCCCACGCGGTGCTGGGTGGCGAGGAGCTCACCAGAGTCCGCCGCGCCGTGCTCTTGGAGAGCAAGGATGGCCAGATCAGCCAGCGGGATTCGGCCCAGTCGACCCTCAAGGCCCTGGGATCCGTCCAGCTGGAGTACCTGGCGGTCTGATCCTGCGCCGGAATGTATTAGGGGAGCCACTGGTTCCCCTTTTTGCATTAATTTTCCAAATACCTTCACCCCTGCCAGGCCCCCCGGATCATGGGTCTGCACTGGCCGCGACGCGCTGATTTGCGCCCAGTATGTATCAGGGGAGCCGCTGGCTCCCCTGATTTCATTGATATTCCAACTAGTGCGCGCCCCTGTCAGGACTCCCAGATGATGGTCCTGGCACCGGACCAGCGCTCGCCTATGTCCGCGTATTTTTGCTCCAGCAGGTGGCGGCGGATCTTCATGGTGGGGGTCAACACCCCGTTCTCGATATTCCAGGGGCTCTTGACCACCAGGATGCCGCGCAGGCGGGCATGGGATTCGAGCTGGCCGTTGACCCGGGTCAGGGCGGCCTCCAGCTGGGCATCGACCGCCCCCCTGTCCCCCTTCATGGCGCTCTCGGCGAGCTGCACCAGGGCGACCGGCTGCGGCATGCCGTAACCGATGACGCACAGCTGCTCTATGATGGGCTCCTGCCCCAGCATCCCCTCGATGGGCACGGGGGCCACGTACTTGCCCTTGGCGGTCTTGAACACGTCCTTCATGCGGCCCGTGATGGTGAGGTAGCCCTCCCTGTCCAGCTTGCCCATGTCGCCGGTGTGGAGCCAGCCATCGGCATCGATGGCCTCGGCGCTGTGCTCGGGATCCTTGTAGTAGCCCAGCATCATGCCGTCACAGCGGCAGAGGATCTCCCCCTCGTCGGAGATCTTGAGGGTCACCCCGGGGCCCGCCTTGCCGACAGAGCCTATCTTGTCGGCCCTGAAGGGGTAGTTGAGGGTGGAGTAGGCGTGGTTCTCGGTCATGCCCCAGGCCTCGGTGATCTCGAGGCCTATGCTGTGATACCACTCGAGCAGCGCCGGGGCCACCGGGGCCGAGCCGCAACCCAGCACCCGCGCCTGATCCAGCCCCAGCCCCTTTTGCAGCTTGCTCTTGATGAGACCCGAGATGAGCGGGATCTTGAGCAGCAGCGCCAGCTTCTTCTGGGGCAGCTTCTCGTGGATCTTGATGCGGAACATGGCCCACAGCCGCGGCACCGAGATGAAGACGGTGGGTCGGCAGCGCTTGACGTCGTCGATGAAGGTATCGAGGGACTCGGGGAAGGCGATGGTGGCGCCGCTGAACAGGCTGCCGCCGTAGATGTAGACCCGCTCGGTGATGTGGGCGAGGGGCAGGTAGGAGAAGCCGCGATCCGCAGCCGTCAGGGAGACCGCTTCCATCAGCTTCTCGCAGGACCAGGCGTAGCGCTCCACGCTCAGCATGGCGCCCTTGGGCTTGCCGGTGCTGCCTGAGGTGTAGACCAGGCTCAGCAGGGCGTCCGGCACCTGCGCCGGGCTGTCCGGGATGGGCTCATGGGCATCGAGCAGCGCGTCCCACTGGTGGGCCGCCGGCATGGTGTCATAGGGCAGCGCTATGCGCAGCAGATCCGCGGGCACCCCCGCCTCCTGGCTCTTCCAGTCGTCCAGCTTGCCGACGAAGATGGCCTTGGCCTCGCTGTGGCGCAGCACGTATTCGATGGTGTCGACGTTGGCGGTCGGATAGATGGGCACGCTCACGTACTGCCCCATCTGCATGGCGAGATCGGCGATAAACCACTCTGCGCAATTCTTGGAGAGCAGGGCCACCTTGTCCCCCGGGACCAGCCCCAGGGCACGCAGTGCCGTCACCATGCGGCGCGCCTCGTCGGCGACCTCACCCCAGGTGAAGTCGACGTATTCGCGGTTGATGGTCTGGCGAAGATAGATCCGGTCAGGACACTGCCGCTCCCAGTGATAGAGCATCTCGAGCGGCAGTTTGGTGGCAATGCGTGAGGTGGAGGCCATAGTTTAATCCCTGAAACAAAAGGCGAGCCTCATTATTAACCTTTTGATAACACTCAGGGAAGCAGATTACTTAAACTTCTGTTTGAATTGCGAATGGGATCAAGCTTCCGCCTGCTGCTGCAGCCGCTTCCACATGGCTTGTACCAGCACCTCATCCTGCTCGGAGAGCTCCCCCTGCAAGATGGCCTCGTTCAGGCTGCGCAGCACATAGCTCTTTACGTCCCGCACTAGCGTCTTGCCCTCCAGCTCGGCGCGCGCCACCGCGAGCGAGATATGACCCCGCAGGTAGCCGCCCGCAAACAGCTCGTCCTCGCTGGCCGTGGCGACCATGGCGTCGATCAGTCCCAACAACTTGTGTTCAAAATCGTGAATCGTCATTTAACGCAGCCTCATTTCCGGGATTGCCGGCAAAAAATTCGGGGGAGTGGAACCGCGATCCGGTTGATCGCGGCTCTCTGGCGCCAGGCCAGCCGCATCCTTGATGTCCTATTCCGGGTTGGCCACCGGGTAGATGACCTGATCCTTGTATCCCGTGGTTATGCGCAGATAACCACGTAACGACCGGTTCAGTGCCGGGTCATCGGTATCCACCAGCAGCGGACGTCCCTCGAGGGCCGCCAGCTTGGACTTGGTGGCGAGCACCTGAATATGGTCTCGCCCGACGGCCCGGATCACCTCTGGACTCAGTTGCTGATTTCCGCGCCCGAACAGATGTCCCTGACCACCGATCAGGGTAATGATCAGGCGGCAGCGACGACCGCGGATCCGGGTCAGGATCTCGGCGGCGCTGAGATCCTGCCCGATAAGTTGGCCATTTTCCACCAGATCCACACCGAGCAAGGTATTTTCCAGACCCAGCTCTGCCATGCAAGCGGCCACTGTGCTCCCCGACCCCATCAGATAGAGGGTGTCAGGCTCCATCTGCTCCACCACGCCGGCGGCGAGATCGGCGAGCACCAGCTCCTCGGACTCCCGCCCGCCCTGCTTGACCGCCTGGACGTAACGCAGATCCCCGGGCACCAGCAGCTGGCCGTAGTGGCGGGCGCGCACCTTGCCCGCCCGAAACGCCTCTTCGTCGATGTCCATCACCTCGGCATCCACCAGGCTCAGCAGCTCCCCTGCTATCATCCGCGCCGCCACCCGGCCGCTCGCCGTCGGGGTCACGCCGTAGACCCCGGAGTGGATCTTGCACCCCGCCGGGATGCCGAGCACATGGCAGGACTCCCCCACAGCCGCGCAGATGTCCCGGGCTGTGCCATCCCCACCGGCAAAGAGCAGCAGATCCACCCCGGCTTCCCGCAGGGCCAGGGCGGCGGCCCGGGTATCCTCGGCGCACGTCTGGGCCCCGGCGGGCTGGTAGAGGATGCGGTGAGGCAAATGCAGCTCGGCGGCGAGCGTCTCCCCCATCTCTCCCGCCACCGTCAGCAGCTCGAACTGGTCTGTGAGCGAGCACAGGGGCAGAAGGGCCTGACGGGCCCGCTCCCGGGCCTTGGGCATGGCGCCCCGCGCCAGCGCCTCGGCCACCATGCCGTCGCTGCCCTTGAGACCGACCGCACCGCCAATGCCGGCGATGGGGTTGATGATGAGCCCTAATCGAAACATGTTTTCCTCCCGTTGGATGGCTGCCATTTTTATCTTTTCGCGCTACTGGGACAAGCCATAACCCCCTGCTAGAATGCGCTGCTTCAAATTTTTCAACCAAGGTTCAATCATGCTGGAATGGATTGCTGACCCCTCAGCCTGGGTGGCGCTCGCCACCCTGACCCTGCTCGAGATCGTGCTGGGCATCGACAACATCATCTTTATCTCCATCCTGGTGGGGCGACTGCCGGAGGCTCAACGCCAGAAGGCGCGGATCCTCGGGCTGGGGCTTGCCATGGGCACCCGCATCCTGCTGCTGCTCTCCCTGGCCTGGGTGATGCGCCTCACCGAGCCGCTGTTCAGCATGCTGGATGAAGCCATCTCGGGCCGGGATCTCATCCTGCTGGTGGGGGGCCTGTTCCTCATCGCCAAGAGTACCCACGAGATCCACCAGAGCCTGGAGGGCGCCGCCGAGGAGCCCGGCATGGTGAGCAAGACCGCCGGCTTCATGTCGACACTGGTGCAGATCGCCATCCTCGACATCATCTTCAGCCTGGATTCCGTCATCACAGCGGTCGGCATGGCGGATCACGTGCCCGTCATGGTGCTGGCCATCATGATCGCCGTCGGCGTCATGATGTTTGCCGCCAAGGCCATAGGTGACTTCGTCGACGAGCACCCCACCATCAAGATGCTGGCGCTCGCCTTCCTGATCCTGGTCGGGGTTGCCCTGGTCGGCGAGGGGTTGGACATGCACATTCCGAAGGGTTACATCTACTTCGCCATGGCCTTCTCGCTGGTGGTGGAGATGATCAACATCCGCCTGCGCGGTCATCAGGAGCGGGCCAAGTAAGCCCCTCTTTGAGCCAACAAAAAGCGCGACCCTGGGGTCGCGCTTTTTTATTGCCGTGAGCGGGGCATCCCCGCCCCGGCCTCAGAGTGCGTTGCGGGTGGCGACCGCATCCGCCAGATTGCGCAGCAGCACCTCGGTATCGGCCCAGCCGATGCAGGCATCCGTGATGCTCTGACCGAAGGTGAGTTCGCACCCTTCCACCAGATCCTGACGGCCTTCCACCAGGTGGCTCTCCACCATGACGCCGAACACCGCCTTGCTGCCGGCGCGCAGCTGACCGGCCACGTCCTCGGCCACCAGCATCTGGTTCTTGAACTGCTTGCTGCTGTTGGCGTGGCTGAAGTCGATCATCACCTTCTGGGGCAGACCGGCCTTGTCCAGCCCTTTCACCACTTCATCCACGTGGGCGGCGCTGTAGTTCGGCTCGCGGCCACCGCGCAATATGATGTGACAATCCGGGTTGCCGGCGGTCGAGACGATGGCGGAGTGACCGTACTTGGTCACCGACAGGAAGTGGTGCGGGGCGCTGGCGGCGCCGATGGCATCGATGGCCACCTTGATGGTGCCGTCGGTGCCGTTCTTGAAGCCCACCGGGCAGGAGAGACCTGAGGCCAGCTCGCGGTGCACCTGGGATTCGGTGGTACGGGCCCCGATGGCGCCCCAGCTCATCAGATCCGCCACGTATTGCGGGGTGATCATGTCGAGGAACTCGGAGGCGGTCGGCAGCCCCATGTCGTTGAGATCCAGCAGCAGCTTGCGACCCAGGCGCAGGCCGTCGTTGATCTGGCAGCTGTTGTCGAGGTAGGGGTCGTTGATCAGCCCCTTCCAGCCCACTGTGGTGCGCGGCTTCTCGAAATAGACCCGCATCACGATTTCCAGCTGGCCCTTGAGCTCGTCGCGCAAGGTCTTGAGGCGCTTGCCGTATTCCAGCGCGGCAACCGGATCGTGGATGGAGCAGGGGCCGATCACCACCAGCAGGCGCTGATCTTCACCGGCCAGGATCTGATGGATGGCCTGGCGGGATTCAAACACGGTATTTGATGCGGTCTCGGTCGCCGGAAACTTCTCAAGCACCGCAACCGGGGGCAATAACTCTTTGATTTCACTGATACGAACGTCGTCGGTTTGATGCTGCATGACCAAGTTTCCTGCTAAATGACTGCGATGAAGAAACTTCAATCTAGCCCGCGACCGGGACGGTGTAAATAGAAAATTACATTCTTGGACAAGGAATTTTATCGGCGCACCTTGCAAGTTTGGATAATGCTGCTAGGGGTGTTGGCAAACCGGGGGAGAAGACGGGAGGCAGAAACGAACGGGCCCGCACAAGGCGGGCCCGACGGACTTAAGCCTGGCTGATGCTGGCCAGCTTGGTGAAGTAGTCCGGGAAGGTCTTGGAGGTACAACCCGGATCATTGATGGTGACCGCGGTATCGGACAGCGCCACCAGGGAGAAGCACATGGCGATGCGGTGATCGTTGTAGGTATCGATCTCGGCGTGCTTGAGCTGCTCCGGCGGGGTGACGGCGATGAAGTCGTGCCCCTCCTCCACTTCCACGCCCAGCTTGCGCAGCTCGGTCGCCATGGCGTGCAGGCGATCCGTCTCCTTCACACGCCAGTTGTAGATGTTGCGAATGGCGGTGGGCCCCTTCGCAAACAGCGCCGCGACGGCTATGGTCATGGCCGCATCCGGGATGTGGTTCATGTCCATGTCGACGCCGTGCAGAGGTGCCTGCTCGGCCTCGATGAAGTCGTCGCCCCAGGTGATGCGGGCGCCCATCTTCTCCAGCACGTCGGCGAAGTGGATGTCCCCCTGGATGCTGTGCTTGCCGATGCCGGTGACCCGCACCTTGCCCTTGATGGCGCCTGCCGCGAGGAAGTAGGAGGCGCTGGAGGCATCCCCTTCCACCAGGAAGTCGCCGGGGCTGACATAGGTCTGGTTACCCTTGATGTAGAACACCTTGTAGTCGTCGTGCTCGATGACCACACCAAACTGCTTCATGATGTGCAGTGTGATGTCGATGTAGGGCTTGGAGACCAGCTCCCCCTTGATGTGGATGCGGGTGTCGCCGGCCGCCATGGGGGCCGCCATCAGGAAGGCGGTCAGGAACTGGCTGGAGACGGAGCCGTCGACGTGCACGTCGCCGCCCCACAGACCCTTGGCATCCACCACCAGGGGCGGATAGCCATCTTTTTTCAGGTACTGGATATGGGCGCCCGCTTCCCGCAGGGCATCCACCAGATGACCGATGGGACGCTCTTCCATGCGCGGTTCGCCCCCCAGCATGTACTCACCGGAGCCCAGACAGAGCGCGGCGCAGAGCGGGCGCATGGCGGTGCCGGCGTTGCCGAGGAAGAGGTTGACCGGTGCCGATACCGCAAAGCTGCGACCCAGGCCATGCACGGTGCACTCTGTCTTGTCGGCGGAGAGCTTGTACTTGACCCCGAGCTGGGTCAGCGCCGCCAGCATGTGGCGGATGTCATCGCTGTCGAGCAGGTTGGTCAGCCGGGTAGTGCCCCGTGCCAGTGCTGCCAGCAGCAGGGCACGGTTAGAGACACTTTTGGAGCCAGGCAGATTGACCACCCCGGCCACGCTAGAAATGGGTTCCAAACGCAACGAATTCATAGACTTCCTGTACAATCTCAAGTAAATCACCTGACCGGACGTTAACAGCCCACGCCCCGCGCGGCAAGACCGTCTGTGGCACAAAACCGGGGCAACCGGGCTGGCGGTCAGGATCTTCTGGAAAAACAGACGCCGGGGAGTCCCCGGCGCCTTGCATCAACGGCAATACCCTGGCTGTTCACGCTCTGTCGCGAGAGGTCGTCAACAAGGTGAAGCGCAGCACAGGAACCGGAGTTGATACCCATCAATGAGGTTCCGCGCAGCACATGAGCCTTGATCACGGCGTCGCAGCCAGCGCGTGAGCGGCGGCTCAACCGTGGCGCTTGGCAAAACCATCCATAAAGCTCACCAGGGCCTTGACCCCTTCCAGCGGCATGGCGTTGTAGAGGCTGGCACGCATGCCGCCGACGATGCGGTGCCCCTTGAGCGCCAGCAGACCGGCGGCTTCCGACTCGGCCAGGAACTGCTTGTCCAGGGCCTCGTTCTTGAGCTGGAAGGGCACGTTCATGCGGGAGCGGCAGGCCAGGTCCACCTTGTTGCCGTAGAAGCTGGAGTCGTCGAGGTAGCCGTAGAGGAAGTCGGCCTTCGCCTTGTTGCGCGCCTCCATCGCCTCCAGCCCGCCCTGTTCTTTGAGCCACTCGAACACCAGGCCGGCCAGATACCAGGCGTAGGTGGGGGGGGTGTTGAACATGGAGTCGTTCTTGGCGGTGAGCTGGTAGTCAAAGATCGAGGGCACGTCGGCTCTCGCCTGGTTCAGCAGGTCGTCCCGCACTATGGCGATAGCCAGACCGGACGGGCCTATGTTCTTCTGGGCACCGGCGTAGAGGATGCCGAAGCGGCTCACGTCGATGGGACGGGAGAGGATGGTGGAGGAGAGATCCGCCACCAGGGGCACATCGCCGGTGGCCGGGATGTCGAACATCTCTATGCCATCGATGGTTTCGTTCGGGCAGTAGTGCACATAGGCCGCATCGGCGCGAAACGCCGGGGTCGGCAGCAGGTGGCTTATCCCCTGCTCGTTCTTCGCCACCCCCTTGAAGGTCTGGATGTCCCCGTATTTCTGGGCCTCATCCACGGCGCTCTGGGCCCAGACGCCGGTCAGCAGGTAATCGGCCTTTTTATTGGCGCCGCCGAGCAGGTTCATGGGCACGGCAGAGAACTGGCCGCGACCGCCACCGTGCATGAACAACACCTTGTAGTTGTCCGGCACCGCCAGCAAGTCGCGCAGATCGGCTTCGGCCTTCTCGGCGACCGCCATATAGGGCTTGCCGCGATGGGAGAGCTCCATGACCGAGGCTCCCAGCCCCTGGAAATTACAAAATTCGCGCTGGGCGCGCTCCATGACTTCAACCGGCAACATGGCGGGGCCGGCGCAGAAGTTGTAAATCTGTTTGCTCATGACGCTTTCCGTGAATGGATGAGAGTGATCGATGACTTGTCTGGTTTTACACAAGAGCCGCCCCAGGATCAAAGGCTTTTTGGGAGCTGGCTCAACCTTTTGTCGCCCGCCCCGGCTCAGGCCATGATGAAAAAAGCCCTGAACGGGCCAGGGCTTGCAGAGAACATGCATGGAAACGGGGGCGAGACAGCACAGACGGCTTTCTGTGCCCCTTTTTGGCAAATTTACAGCTTGGCGGTGAGCTCCGGCAGCAGGGTGAAGAGATCTCCCACCAGGCCATAGTCCGCCACCTGGAAGATGGGGGCTTCCGGGTCCTTGTTGATGGCGACTATCACCTTGGACTCCTTCATCCCCGCCAGGTGCTGGATGGCCCCCGAGATGCCGATGGCGATGTAGAGCTCGGGGGCCACTATCTTGCCGGTCTGGCCCACCTGCAGATCGTTGGCGACAAAACCCGCATCCACCGCGGCCCGAGAGGCCCCGACCGCGGCCCCCAGCTTGTCGGCCAGGGCGTCAATCAGGGCAAACTGCGCCTTGGAGCCGAGCGCCCGCCCCCCCGAGACCACCACCCGCGCCGCGCCGAGCTCGGGCCGTGCGGATCGCACCGCACGCCGCTCGATGAGCCGGGTGCGGCAGGCCAGCTCGGGGACGGGAAGGTGCTCGACCCTGGCCTCAGCCCCCCCGATCTCGGCGCAAGGGAAGGCCGATGCCCGTATGCTGAGCACCTTGACGGGCGCCGTGCTCGCCACCCGGGCAATGGCGTTGCCCGCATAGAGGGGGCGCAGGAAGGTATCGGGCCCCTCTATGTCCGTCACCTCGGAGATCATCTCCACCCCCAGCCTGGCCGCCACCCGTGGCAGCAGATCCTTGCCGTGGCTGCTCGCCGCCATCAGGCAGTGCTGATAATCCCGCACCACGGGAGTCAGCAGCCGATCGATACCGTCATTGAGCCCTTCCGCCAGCATGGGGTGTTCGGCCAGCAGCACCCGGGTGACTCCCTGCAAGGAGGCCGCCTGCTCCCCCGCCTCCGCCAGCCCCTGGCCCAGCAGCAGCAGGTGGACCTCGGCGTCGAGCCGGGTCGCCGCCGTGACCAGACGGGCGGCGCTGTCCGCCAGCTGGCCCTGATGATGTTCGGCAATAATGAGTACGCTCATGGCTGCACCTTGATGTCGTCCGTTGTTGTTCCTGTCTGTTCGCCAACGCGCCGGCTGGCGGCAGCCAGCCGGCGCGCGAGATAGGCCGTGACCCTGCATGCGTTCATGGGATCACCTTGGCTTCGTGCTTGAGCCTGTCCAGCAGCTCGTCCACCGAGCCCACCCTGATGCCGGCGCGCCGGGGGGCTGGCGCCATCACCCCGAGCAGCCGGGTCTGACCGGCAGGCTCGACCCCAAGGGCCGCAAAGGGGGCGATCTCAATCGGCTTGCGCTTGGCCTTCATGATGTTGGGCAGCGACGCGAAGCGAGGCTCGTTCAGCCGCAGGTCCACCGTCACCACGGCGGGCAGCCCCATACCGAGGGTCTCGAGACCACCGTCTATCTCGCGGGTCACCTGCAGCTCCCCCTCCACCAGCTTGATGGCGGAGGCGAAGGTGGCGAGCGGCCAGTCGCAGAGGGCCGAGAGCATCTGGCCGACCTGGTTGTTGTCAGAGTCGATGGACTGCTTGCCGAGCAGCACCAGGCTGGGCTGCTCCCGCTCGCACACCTTTTGCAGGGCGCGGGCCACGGTGAGCGGGGTCAGGGTCTCGTCGGTGACATAGTGCAGGGCCCGATCCGCCCCCAGCGCCAGGGCATGGCGCAGCTGTTCGGCCGCCGCCTCGGGGCCCAGGGTCACCACCACCAGCTCGGTGGCCACCCCGGCTTCGCGCAGCCTCACCCCCTCCTCCACCGCGATCTCACAAAACGGGTTGATGCCCATCTTCACATTGGCGAGCTCCACATCGGAGCCATCGCTCTTGACCCGGATCTTGACGTTGAAATCAACGACCCGTTTGACAGCGACCAGCAGCTTCATGGCGGTCATCCCTCGTATCGGTTGAGTGAATCCATTTTGCACTCTCACACTTTTATGCTGACAAAATGGTTTACGTTTACGTAAACTACCAGCATTACCCTAGGCCAAGTCGAGCGCAGAGGCAAGATGGAACGCGAAGCAATGGAATTTGATGTCGTCATCGTCGGTGGCGGCCCGGCTGGCCTCAGTGCCGCCATCGCATTGAAGCAGCAGGCCCCGGATCTCTCGGTCTGCCTGCTGGAGAAGGGGGCGGAAGTGGGCGCCCATCTGCTCTCCGGCGCCCTGCTCGATCCCGTTGCCCTCAAGGAGCTGCTGCCGGCGCGCTGGCAAGAGGCGCCCCTCGGCGTACCGGTTACGGATGATCAGGTCCATCTGCTGCAAAGCGCGTCGCGCGCCCTGCAACTGCCCAACTGGACGGTGCCGCCGCGGATGCACAACGACGGCTGCCACATCATCAGCCTCGGCAACCTCTGCCGCTGGCTCGCCCGGGAGGCCGAGGCGCTCGGGGTCGAGATCTACCCCGGCTTCGCGGCGAGCGAACTCATAGTGGAAGAGAGCAGGATAAGAGGGGTGGTAACAGGGGATCTGGGTCTCGACAAAGAGGGCAACCCCAAGGCGGATCACGTGCCCGGCATGGCGCTCTATGGTCGCTACACCCTGTTCGCCGAGGGGGCCCGCGGCCACCTCGGCAAGCAGCTGATCGCCCAATTCCATCTGGAAAACACCGCCCAGCCCCAGCACCAACCCCAGCACTATGCCATCGGCTTCAAGGAGCTGTGGCAGGTGCCCGCCAGCCAGTCTCATCCCGGCCGCGTGCTGCACGGCAGCGGCTGGCCGCTCGGGGAGCAGCGGGGCAGCAAGAGTCAGGGGGGCTTTTATCTCTATCATCTGGCGGATAATCAGGTGGCGGTGGGCCTCATCGTCGATCTCAACTACCAGAATCCCTGGCTCAGCCCCTTCGACGAGTTCCAGCGCCTCAAGCACCACCCTCTCATCACCGCAACATTGCAGGGGGGGGAGCGCATCAGCTACGGCGCCCGGGCCATCACCAAGGGGGGCTGGCACTCATTGCCACGCATGCATTTCCCCGGCGGCCTGCTCATCGGCTGCGATGCAGGCACCCTGGATTTCTCCCGCATCAAGGGCATTCACACCGCCATGAAGTCCGGCATGCTGGCGGCCGGCACTGTCGCCATGAGCCTGCGCGGCGGCGATGAGGGCGGGCGGGATCTCGCCGAGTATGGCGATGCGCTGCAACAGAGCTGGCTGGCCCGGGAGTTGATCGCGGCCCGCAACTTCGGCGCCGCCCTGCACCGCTTCGGCCCCTGGCTAGGCGGCGCCTTCAACTGGCTGGAGCAGCGGCTGTTTGCCCGCGCCTCTCCTTTTACCCTGCTGGACAAGGAGCCGGACTACCGCCAACTGCGCCTGGCCAGCCGCTGCCAGCCCATCGACTACCCCAAGCCGGACGGGCGGCTCAGCTTTGACAAGCTCTCTTCGGTGTATCTGGCCAACACCAGCCACGACGAGGATCAGCCCTGCCACCTCAAGTTGCAGGACGAGCGCATTCCGGTGACTGTCAACCTGCCCACCTGGGCGGAGCCCGCCCAGCGCTACTGCCCGGCCGGGGTCTTTGAGATCATTGAGGCCGAGACCCAGAACGCAGAGCAGCAGCCCCGTTTGCAGATCAACGCGGCCAACTGCATCCACTGCAAGACCTGCGACATCAAGGATCCCAGCCAGAATATCGTCTGGACGCCACCCCAGGGAGGCTCCGGCCCCAACTATCCCAATATGTGAGATGGGCAAACGGATGTATGACATCAAGGATGCTCAGCCCCAGAACATCGTCTGGACCCCGCCCCAGGGAGGCTCGGGTCCCAACTACCCCAATATGTGATGATGCAAGGACCTGCAACATCAAGGATGCTCAGCCCCAGAACATCGCCTGGACCCCGCCTCAGGGAGGCTCCGGCCCCAACTACCCCAATATGTGAGATAGGCAAACGGGCCTGTGACATCAAGGATGCGCAGCCCCAGAACATCGCCTGGACCCCGCCTCAGGGAGGATCCGGCCCCAACTATCCCAATATGTGAGATAGGCAAACGGACCTGTGACATCAAGGATGCTCAGCCCCAGAACATCGTCTGGACACCGCCCCAGGGAGGCTCTGGCCCCAACTACCCAAATATGTGACCAGTGCGGCCCAGATCTGAGTCTGGAAACGCCAAAGATGCCCAGTCCCGGGGAGGCGAGGCAGCGCATTCTTTAAAGCGGTAACGGGATGCCGGCAGCTGCTCCGACCTCGCCGTTTTTTTGAGCAAACAGGCTGAACCCCCGATGAATAGCCCCTGACAAGCGGGGCCCGCCCCTGTATAGTTCGCCGCATTCAGGTTGTCCATCGGCCTCGTTATGCTATTTCATGGGATCGCTTTCTGTGCGATCTAGGGCCGCATGAACCTGTGCAACCATCCCTGATTACCCACGACTTCTTAAGGGGGGACAGATGATCACCGCCTACATTCTCAATAACAAGGTGCTGGACATAGTCACGCTCGGGCCGGACGACATAGTCCCCGACAACACCGTCTGGCTGGATGCCTACAAGCCGGACACGGCGGAGCGAGAATGGTTGACGGGCCTCTTCCTGGAAGAGGTGCCCGACAAGGAAGAGCTGGACGACATCGAGGCCTCCGCCCGTTTCTACTGGGACACAGATGGTCTGCACATCCACTCCCTGTTCCCCCAGCGGATCGGCCGCGACACCAAGGGTGTCCACGTCTCCTTTACCCTGCGCAACAACCTGCTGATCAGCATTCGCGAGGATGACATCGGCCTGGTGCGCCTGCTGCGCCACTACATGCGTCAGGACAGGCTGGAGGTGGAGAACGCCCTCGACATCCTGCTGGAGGTGCAGAACCTCAAGGTGGAGTACCTCTCGGACCTCATCGAAGATGGCTACAAGACCCTGGAGAACACCGCCGATCAGATCTTCGAGCCGGATCAGATCAACTCCATGCTCAAGGAGCTGATGGCCCAGGAAGAGGCCAACGGCCAGATCCGTCTCTCCCTGCACGATACCCGCCGAGCCCTGCGCTTTCTGAAACGCAGCCTGCGCCAGCGGATGACAGGGGAGCAGAACAAGTGGATCGACGAGATGCTGCACGATGTGGAGTCCCTCTTGCCCCACACCCAGTTCCTGTTCGACAAGATCAACTTCCAGCTGGAGGCCTCCATGGGGGTGACCAATCTGGAGCAGAACAAGGTGATCAAGATCTTCTCGGTGGCCGCGGTGATCTTCCTGCCCCCCACCCTGATCGCCAGCATCTACGGCATGAACTTCGGCCGCATGCCGGAGCTCGCCTGGGAATACGGCTATCAGATGTCCCTGGTGCTGATGGTGATGTCGTCGCTCGGCACCGGCCTCTTCTTCAAGCGCAAGGGCTGGCTGTAACGCCATCCGGCATCAGACAAGCCAAGCAGAGATTGGGGGGCACTGGCCCCCCGATTAATTCCCCCGCCTTGCAAAGGGCCGCCCCCCGCCCCATATCCCCTGCATCTATAGTTCAACCCCGGAACGGGCCTTATGACCCTCTACCCCGAACATCGATATGACGATCACGGCCAACTGCGCCCGCCGCTCTGGTTCTGGCCCATCGCCCTCTTGCTGACCCGCTCGGTCTGGCTGTTTCTGATGGCCGGCGTCACCCGGGAGAGCGGCAGCGCCATCCTGACCCTCTTCTACCCGGACAAGATGAGCCTCTACATCAGCCTGCTGACGGACGTGCCCGCCATGCTGGCACTGCTCGCCTTTGGCGGCACCTATCAGCAGACTAACAGCCTGCGCGCCTGGCTCAGACGCCACAGCCGGGGCCTGTTGCTCTGCTCCACCGCGAGCGGTCTGCTGATGCAGTTGCACAGCCTCAATCTGCAAAAGTGGTCATTTAGCTGGCCCACCGCCCTGGTGCTGGTCGCCAGCCTCTGGGCGCTCTGGTATCTGCTCAAGAGCCGTCAGTTGCGGGATTACACCCAGGATCAACCCCATTAATGGCCGCCGTCGTCCGCCTCATTGACGGGTGACCCGGATCTGCAGGGTCTGGCGTTCACTGCCGCTCGCCACCCCGACCTGTGAAGGATTGGACAGCGCGGCCCCCTGACCCCCCTGACTGGTGGAGAGTTCCCCCACCGTCAGCCACTGCCCCGGGGCGCCGCTCACCTCGGTGGCGCTCTGCCCGGTCTTGATGTCGCCGCGCTCCAGTCTGGCCTGCTCGCTGCTGAGCGCTATCTGTACCCTGTCCCCTATCAGGGTGGCGGTGGCGTAGAGGCCGCTTATCAGCGGCATCATGCCCACCACCCGACCCCCCTGCCAGCGATAGAAGGTGACCGGCTGATAGGAACCCATTTGCAGCAGCACGGGCCGCCCCGAGAGGCCGCGCACCTGCCAGTTGTCCTGCTGGGTGCGCTGGTAATCCTCAGCGCCCCCCTCCAGCAGCCACTGCCGCTTGGCGTTGTCATTGCCGATGCCTATCCCCGCCTGCCGGCTGCTGGACGCCCCCGCCACCCGCCACTCGATAAGCAGGCTCTGGGGCGGCTGGTTGAGCTGATCCAGCACCCTCTCGGCCTCCTGCAGTTGGTCGGGAGTACCGCTCAGCACCAGCTGGTTGCCCATGGCACTGACCCCAAGCTCGGGGTATAGCTCCTTGAGGGTCTGCACCATCCCTTCTGCCTCAAACACCGGTATGACCTTCACCTCGGCCCGCAGGGGCAAGGCCCAAAGCACGCAGCACCCGAGCACCCAACACCAAGCTCTCATCCTCGTCTCCCTCTTGCCGTCCCTTTTGCCGTCCCTTTTGCCGTCTCTCATGGCGTCTCTCTCATCACTCCTTGCCATCATGGGCCATGGCGCCCCGATTGCAATGGCAAGGGGCAAAACTGCCGGGCCCATGACGGAGTCATGAAGGTCCTTATCCGGCTCGTTTTCGAGCCCAAAGAAAAGACTCATTGAGAGACCACTCAATACAAATAAAAATGGTTATCATTTGTTGTCACAACAATATCCCTCGGATACAATTCGGACTCATTTTTTCGAGTCAGCCTCTGATGAAGCCAGAACCTGTCGTCTCCTCCCCTGCAGCCATCCATCTGGCCTTGCTGATCAACATGCTCTCCATGGGCAGCATGATGATGGTGATGCCCCTCGGGCCGGACCTGGTGACAAGCCTCGGCATGGCCCCGGAGCAGACCGGTTACTTCAGCGGCGGCGCCACCCTGGGCGCCGCCCTGATGGGGCTCCTGGCCGCCCCCTGGCTCGATCGAGTCAATCGCAAGCCCGCCCTGCTGGTGCTGCTCACCCTGCGTTTTCTGCTGCTGATGGCCTGCGCCTTGGTGCAAGACAGTCAGCAACTGCTGGTGATCTTCATCCTGTCCGGCTGCGTGGCAGGGCCCCTTGCCGCCATCCTGATGGCCGCCGTGCTGGATCTGGTGCCCCCAAGCGATCGCGGACGCCGCCTCGCCTACGTGGGGATGGCGTTTTCACTTGCCGCCATCCTGATCGTGCCCGTCGCCCTGGTGCTCGCCCAGTGGCTCGGCTGGCAGAGCCCCTTCCTGCTGTTTGGTGCGAGCGGCCTGCTGCTGGCCCTGCTCTGCGCCCGGCTGCTGCCCTCACTGCCGGTGACTCGAGCCCCGCAAGGCCAGGGGCTGCGCCAGTTGCTGGGCTCGCCGCTCTGTCAGGGGGCTCTGTGCATCCTCTGCCTGCAGATGTTCGGCCACTTCCTGCTGATCCCGCACTTTGCCAACTACTTCCAGTTCAACCTAGGTTTCCCGCGGGAACAGATCGCCGCCCTCTATCTGTGCGGCGGCCTCGCGAGCATGGCCACCATGCGCCTGTGCGGCGGCTGGATAGACCAGGGTCGTGCCCAGGGCGCCATACTGCTCACCAGCCTGTTGCTGGCCCTGGTCACCCTGCTCGGCTTCGCCATGCCGCTCGGCCTGCCCGTCTACCTGCTGTTTACCCTCTTCATGGCCCTGAGCTCGGCCCGCGCCAGCACCACCCTAGCTGTCACGGCGGCCATTCCGGCCCCCCATCAGCGCGCCGCCTTCATGTCCTTCCAGGGCACCGTCACCAATGTGGCGGCCGGGGTCGGCAGCCTGCTTTCGGCCAGATACCTGGTCTCCGATGCGGGGGGCGCCCTGCACGGTTTCTCCACCCTGGCCTGGATCAACATCGGCTGCGGCCTGCTGGCCTGCGCCGGCGTCTGGTTCCTCATCCGGGGACTGGAGCGGACAAGAGATAACAATAATCCTGCCTCTGGTACTGCCAGACAAGGAAGTCAGTGAGCATTTGGGCCCACAGCGCCCTACCCCATAACCTCTGTTTATTCATGGAGTTTTGACAATGCAGTTGCAGCATGGCGTATTTCGTTTGAACCCGATTTTGCTCTCCCTCGGCCTGCTGGCCGTACCGGGCCTGGCCCAGGCAGAGTCGGTCAAGGCCAACGAGACCATGGTGGTCACCGCCACCCAGACCAAGCACACCGAGCTGTCCGCCCCGGCCAGCGTCTCGGTGGTGACCCGTGCCGATCTGGACAAGATGAACGTCAACAACATCGGCGATGCCCTCAAGCACGTGCCGGGGGTCAACATAGTCTCCACCAACCCCACCGGCCGCAACGAGATCAAGATCCGCGGCATGGGGGGTGACTACACCCTGCTGCTGATCAACGGCAAACGGGTCAACGCCCGCGAGACCCTGGGCAGCGCCTACGGCAACGACTTCGACTTGAGCTCCATCCCCATGGCCGCCATCGAGCGCATCGAGGTGATCCGTGGCCCCGTCTCCTCCCTGTACGGGGCTGATGCTCTGGGCGGCGTAGTCAACGTGATCCTGCGCCAGGCCAAGGAGAAGACAGAGGCCGCCGTCGGTTACACCCACAGCATGCCCACCGAGGGTGATGGCGGTGATGCCAACCAGGCCAGCGCCTATGTTTCCGGCGCCCTGATCGACAACAAGCTGCTGGGCAACGTGGTGGTGGAAGGCTATCAGCGCGACAACTGGAAGAGCGATCAGTCCAACAACCCGGACGCCGATGCCCTGGAAAAACGGGAAGTGGTCAACGTGCTGACCAGCCTGAAGTGGCTGGTGGCAGACAACCAGGACATCGACTTCGATCTGGGTTACAACCAGAACGACATGGACAGCTACTTCAACAACGTGCCCCGCGCACCGACCGCACCGGCCACCCCCCACAACGTGCAGAATCTGGATCGCCTGAGCCTGGGGCTGACCCACAACGGCCGTTGGGAGCACTTCGACAGCCGCGCTCGTTACTACTTCGAACAAATCGATCTGATGGATGACTCCCAGCTCAATGGCGGCGCCGCGGATGTCACCCAGACCAACAACACGGTTGACGGTCAGGTCAGCGGTTACCTGGGTGATCACCTGCTCACCTCAGGCGCCGAGCTGCGCAAGACAGAGCTGGAGCACAGCCGCAACATCGCCAATGGCAGCGTGGATGCGACCCAGAGCGCCGTCTACCTGCAGGATGAATTCGGCTTCGGCGATCTGGCCCTGACCCTCTCCGGTCGTCTGGATCACCACGAGACCTATGGCACCGAGTTCAGCCCGCGCGCCTATGCCCTCTACACCCTGACCGACGAGTGGGTGATCAAGGGTGGCGCCGGCAAGGCGTTCAAGGCCCCGACCCTGGCCCAGTCCAGCGAAGGCTTCTCCACCACCGCCTGCCGCGGCGCCTGCCAGGTCATCGGCAACCCGGATCTGAAGCCGGAAACCGCCGTCAGCTATGAGCTGGGCACCGCCTACGAGTCCGCGCGCTTCGGCGCCGGGGTGACCGGCTTCCACAACGAGATCGAGGATCTGATCCAGAGCGATCAGTGGGGCCCGGGCTACCGTCCGACCGTGATGACCTACCTCAACGTCAAGGAGGCCCGCATCAAGGGTCTGGAGCTGACCGGCTGGGTTGACGTGCTGGACAACGTGACACTGACCGGCAACTTCACCCTGCTGGACTCAGTGGACAGGAGCACAGGGGACGATCTGGCCAAGACCCCGGATCACACCGGCAACCTCGGTCTGGACTGGCAGGCGAGCGAGCTCGTCAGCGCCAACCTGGCCTGGCAATATGTCGGCAGCCAGGTGATCAAGGTCCCGGCCCGCAACTCCCAGGCGTTCACCTCCAAGCACTACCAGACCCTGGACGTCAACACCAACTGGACTGTCACCCCGGCGCTGGACTTCAAGCTCGGCATCACCAACCTCACCAACACCAAGCGTGATGAGGTGGCCACCGACGCCGACTTCATCCTGGAAGGACGCACCGTCTACGCTGGCGTAGATTACAAGCTGTAAGCTCTCCCTGCGGGAGCCCCGAGATCGGGGCTCCCTTTTTGCGTTTCTACTGCCCCCTTTCAAAGGAGTTGTTGCGTGCTCAGATACCAAGCTCAGCTGTTCTGGCTCGGAGTGCTGCTCCTCTTACTGCTGATTTCTCTGTCACTGGCCACAGGCGCCGGTGTCTATGGTGGCCGCGAGGTCGCCGGTTTCCTGCTGGGCGATCCCGCCCTGGTGGCCGATGAAAAACTCGCCATGATAGTCAATACCCTGCGCCTGCCCCGCACCCTGGCGGCCCTGGTGGTGGGCGTCTGTCTCGCGCTGGCGGCCTCCATGCTGCAGAGCGCCACCCGCAATCCCCTGGCCGAACCCGGCCTGCTCGGGGTCAACGCCGGCGCCGTGTTCGCCCTGGTGATAGGCCTGACCTGGTTTGGCGTCGAATCCGCCTACGGTTACCTGCTCTGGTCCGGCATGGGTGCCCTGCTCGGCAACCTCATAGTGCTGGGTCTCGGCCTCATGGTGGGGCGCTCCAACCCCCTCAAGCTCATCCTGGTGGGGGTCGCCCTCTCCGCCACCTTCGGCGGCCTCTCCAACTTCCTGCTGCTCTCCAACCGGGTAGTGCTGGAGCAGTTCCGCTTCTGGAACCTGGGATCCCTTGCCGCCTCGGATCTCGATGCCGTGCTCACCGTCATGCCGTTTGCCTTGGCAGGATTGCTGATGACCCTGGCGCTCTGCCGCCAGCTCACCCTGATGCAGATGGGGGACAACCAGGCCCAGGCGCTCGGCATACGGCCGACCCGGGTGCGCATCGGCGTGCTGCTGGCCGCCACCCTGTTCACCGCCTGCGCCATCGCCATCGCCGGTCCCATCGGCTTCGTCGGCTTCCTCGCCGCCTACTGCGCCCGCCTGGTGGAGCCGGTGCGCCTGGCCATCCAGGTGCGCTTCTCCGCCCTGTTCGGGGTGCTGTTCCTGCTCGGTGCCGACATACTGGCGCGCTGGCTGCTGCAGCCGTTCGAGCTGCCCAACGGCGTCATTCTGGCGCTGATCGGCGCCCCCGTGCTCATCCTGGTGGTGCGCAGCGGCGGCTTCCGCTCCCTGCTGGCCGTCAAATAAGGTGCCCTCCCATGAACAACTCCATGAATGACACCCTGACGGGCACCCTGCCCGAGACCCGACTCCCCACCGGCACCCTGCGCCTGCGCCTCGGCCGCCGCACCCTGCTGCTGGAGCGCCGCGCCTGGCTGATCACCCTCGCGCTGATCGTCGCACTGGTGCTGCTCTCCCTGCTGGCCCTGACCCTGGGCTCAGGCAAGATCACCATGATGGGGGTCGTCCAGACACTGCTTGGGGAGGGGAGCCGGCTCGATGAGGTGACTGTGTTCAAGATCCGGCTGCCGCGCATCGTCGCCGTGCTGGTGGCCGGCGCCGCCATGGGCCTCTCCGGCTGCCTGGTACAGACCCTGGTCCGCAACCGCCTCGCCACCCCGGACATGATAGGGGTCAACGAGGGGGCGTCCCTTGCCATCATCATCTTCTCCCTATACCTGACCCTGGGCAGCTGGCCCTGGTGGGCCGCCCCCTTCGGCGCCCTGTTTGCCGCCGCCGTACTCTATGCCCTGTGCAACAAGCCGGGGGAGCAGGGCTACCTGTTCGTGGTGATCGGCATAGGCGTCTCCGAGCTGATGAACGCCATCGGCCAGTTCGCCATGTCCACCCAGTCCCTGGTGCACCTCACCAGCCTCTATCTCTGGAACATGGGCAACTTCGTCGGCCAGGGTTACGGCACAGTGGTGCCTGTGGGGATACTGATCCTGCTCATCTGCCCCTGGGTCGTCTATCTCTCCCGCGCACTCGGCGTGCTGCGCCTAGGATCCGTCACCGCCAGAACCCTGGGGGTGAACGTGAACCGGGTGCAGCTCGGGGTGCTGGCCCAGGCCATACTGGTGGCGGCCCTTGGCACCGCCATCGGCGGCCCAGTGGTCTTCATCGCCATGGCGGCCCCCATACTCGCCTCCTGGCTCTCCCGGGATCGCATAGTGCCGCTCTGGATTGCGGCCCTGTGCGGCGCCCTGATGCTGCTCGCCAGCGACACCCTGGTGCGGGTGCTGGCCAGCCCCCACGAGGTGGCCACCGGCATCATGACCCGCATTCTCGGCGGCCTGCTGCTGCTCTTCATCCTGATCAAAGACAGACAACGGGCGGACTGACCATGACATTCATCCATTTCCAAGACAGACCGAGGGCCGCCTGATGACGCTCACCGTGAATCGACTCCATTTCGGCTACCAGCACAAGGCCATCTTCGAGGAGATCTCCCTCTCCATCCCCCAGGGCAAGCTGGTGGGCATAGTCGGCCCCAACGGGGGCGGCAAGTCCACCCTGCTCAAACTACTGGCAGGCCAGGAGCAGCCTCAGTCCGGGGAGATACTGCTCAAGGGCAAGCCCCTGGGTAGCTATGGCATGAAGGCCCTGGCCCGGGAGCTGGCCTACCTGCCCCAGCGGCCGCTGGTGCCGCCTGGCATCCGGGTCGAACAGCTGGTGCAGTATGGCCGCCATCCCCATCAGGGCTGGTTCAATCAGTGGAGCGAGGAGGACGCCCGCATGGTGGACTGGGCCCGGGAGCGGATGCAGCTCGATGCCATCTGGCAGCAGAGCGCCAATTCGCTGTCCGGCGGCCAGGCCCAGCGGGTCTGGCTCGCCATGGTGCTGGCCCAGGATGCGGATCTCATCTTGCTGGACGAGCCCACCAGCGCCCTGGACATAGGCCACCAGACCGAGGTGATGGAAGCCATCCACAGGGTCGCCGCCGAGGGCAAGACGGTGCTCATCGTGATCCATGATCTCGCCACCGCCGCCCGCTACTGCGACGAGCTGATTGCCCTGGGGGACGGCGGTATCCAGGCCATGGGCCCGGCCCGGGAGGTGGTGACCAAGTCCCTGATCGATCGTCTCTACCAGACTGACGTGGACATACTGCACGCCCCCGGCGATGGCGCCCCCGTCATAGTGCCGCGCCGGCGCGGCGAAGAGGTGCCCCGTCGGCGCCAGGACAGGACGCCAAGCAAGCAGTCGGCCTGAGATGGATACAAAGAAACCGCCTGATGGCGGTTTCTTTGTCTGGGCAGTGACGGGGCAGGAGAGCCTGGGCGCCGCTCACAGCAGCAAGGTGGTGAGCACGCCCCCCGGCAGCGGTTGCCAGCGCAGGGTGCAGCGCCAGCCGGCGGGCAGGGTCGGCGTCAGGGGGGCCTTAAGCTCCAGGGTGAGGGTCTGATCCGTCAAGGTGAGCCAGCGGGCATCGAGAAAGTCGAAGTAGCGCCCCACCCTGGGATAGAGCGTCTTGAACAGGCTCTCCTTGGCGGAAAACACCAGGGTCAGCCCCCGGGATCTGTCGAGCCCTACCGCGCCGGCCCCGGCCTCCAGCCGCCCCCACTCATCCTCATCGACTATGCCGGGCCAGAGCTGCGCCGCTTGGTCGGCCTCGAGCCAGGCCTCCAGATCCAGCCCCATGCCCCCTGGGCGGGGCGCACCCGCAGAGCGCCACCCCCTGCCCCGCCAGCTGGCTGTGGCTGATGCTCCCCTCCATCCCCTCAGGCCAGAGCGGCTCGCGGGCGCGCCCTATGGCCACTGTACTCCCCGCCAGGCCGAAGGGGCACAGAGCCTCGCGGGCCGCGAGGCGTCCCGCCAGAAACTCCCCCAGCCGCTTGGGGGCTGCCCCTTGCAGGCTGGCAGGCAGCGCCATGCCCTGGGCCGCAAAGCAGGCGGGGGTAAAGGCGGCGGCATCGAAGCAGATCCGGTGCAACAGGAGATCTGGGGAGCCTGGCAGCGGCAGGTGATCCCGTTGCAAAAGGAAGGGGGTGATAGGGGGTAAAGGGGGCATCTGGGCTCCTCGTAATGGAGCCTTATGGTAACAAAACCGCCAGGGCCAGCACCACAAACACAAATGACAATGTTTCTCACTTGCGCTTCTGTGGTAGCATGTCCCCGCCCATTTGGACCCCGGTTTTAGGCTGACTGGCAGGCACGACCAACAGGGGCCACCCGGCATGGGGCAAGAGTGCCGCCGATTTCACCCATTAAGGATGTAACCATGAAGATCTCCTCCCCCCTGGCCGCCGCGCTCATGCTGGCCAGTCTGGTCGGCTTTCAGGCCCAGGCCGGCACCCGCCAGGTGCTCGATGCCAACGGCCAGTCCCAGACAGTCCCCGATGATCCCCGGCGCGTCGTGGTGCTGAGCGAGCTCGATCTCGACAGCGCCCTGACCCTGGGGGTGCAACCGGTCGGCACAGTCAACGGCCGTGGCCAGGGCACCCTGCCCCGCTATCTGCTGGACAAGGCGGGCAAGGCGATCCAGGTGGTCGGGGATCTCGACAACCCCAACCTGGAGAAACTCATCGATCTGGAGCCCGACCTCATCCTCACCGGCCAGACCAAGCCAGAGCTCCTGGCTCTGCTGCAGGAGATAGCCCCCACAGTGGTCACCGGCAACTGGGGCGAGCCCTGGAAAACCGTGTTCAACCGCAGCGCCAATGTGATGAACAAGGAGGCCGAGGCCAAGGCCTTCCTCGCCCGGTATGACGCCCGCCTGGCACAGGCCCGCAGCAAGCTCGCCAAGCACCAGGGGGAGCAGGTAAGCATAGTGCGCTGGAACCCCAAGGGGCCTAGCTACATGCACGGCGGCACCTTCGCCAGCAGCGTGGTCACCGAGATGGGGCTGGCTCGCCCTGCCCACCAGATAGGCGACAAGAGCCCCCACTCCCCGGCCCTCAGCCTCGAGTCCCTCAACCTGCTGGACGGTGACTGGCTGGTGGTCGGCACCCTGAGCGCCAGCGGCGATGCGGTGGATGCCATGAAGCAGGCCGAACAGACCCCGGCCTTCCAGCAGCTCGGCGCCATCAAGGGCAAGCGCTTCGGCGCCGTGGACGGGTCGCTCTGGACCTCCACCGGCGGCCCCCAGGCGGCCCTTAGGGTCATTGAGGATGTCGAGGGGCTGCTCTCCAAGCCGGACGCGACCCCCATCACTCACTAAGCCCCCCCTCGGTTGACTGCCAACAAGAAGCCCGCATCATGCGGGCTTCTTGTTATCCATGACTCGGCAGGACGCCTACACCGGCAAGGGCAGCGCCTTTCTATCCAGTTTGCCGCTGCCGGTCTTGGGCAGGGCATCCAGCAGGATAAGCCGCGCCGGCACCATGTAGTGAGGTAGCGTGGCCTGCAACCCCTTGCGCAGGGCCAGGCGGTTGAGGGTCACCCCGCTTTTCGCCTCCACGTAACCCACCAGCATGGCGTCATCCCCCTCACCCACCAGACGCACCGCCGCCTCCTGCACCCCGGGTTGACGGCGAAGGCCCGCCTCCACCTCCCCCAGCTCGATGCGAAAGCCCCGCAGCTTGACCTGATCGTCACGCCGCCCGAGATAGAGGAAGCTGTCCGCCCCAAGCAGTCGCACCCTATCCCCGGTGCGGTAGAGGCGGTGGCTCTCCAGGCGCAGGAAGGCGGCCGCCGTCAGGGCGGGCTTGCGCCAGTAACCCTCGCATAGGGCCGGGCTCTCGATGCAAAGCTCACCGGCCTCCCCCTCTGCCACCGGCTGCCCCGCCTCGTCCAGCACCCAGTGGCGGTAGCCGGGCAGGCTGTGGCTGATGGTGATCTGCCCATCAAACGGTGGCCAGCGCACCTCGCTCACCAGGGACCAGACGGTGGCCTCGGTGGGCCCGTAGCAGTTCCACAGTCGCTGGGTGCGAGCGCAGAGCTGCTCGGCCAATCCTGAGTCCAGCGCCTCGCCGCCGCACAGGGCAGTGAGGGTATTGCGTCCCTGCCATCCTGCCTTGAGCAGCATGCGCCAGCAGGCCGGGGTGGCTTGCAGGAAGTTAATACTGGGGTCTGCCGCCAGCAGCGCCAGCATCCCCAGGGGATCCTTGTTGTGCTCGCCGCCAGCCACCGTCACCCGGCCACCGCCCCAGAGCGGCCCCAGCATCTCCAGCAAGGAGATGTCGAAGGCCGGGGTGGTAATAAAGAGCCAGTGGCAGCTCGGTGAGAGTCCGAGCCGCTCGCGGATCCCATCGAGGAAGCAGAGCAGGGCCCGCCGACTGATGACCACCCCCTTGGGTTCGCCGGTGGAGCCCGAGGTGAACATCATGTAGGCGGCCAGGGCGTCGTCCACCCTGGGCCAGGAAAGGGTCCCGCCAGGGGCGGGCCCCTTGAGGGTGCGAAGGGGGCAGCCGAAGTCCGGCGTCGTCGCCTCATCGTCACAGATCACCGCCGACAGGCGCGCCTGACGGGCTATCCCCTGCAGCCGCTCCAGCGGAAAGTCAGGCTCGAGCGGCACAAAGGTGAGACCGAGGCGCAGGCAGGCCAGCAGGCTGGCCACCAGATCCGGGCTGCGCGCCAGATAGAGGCCGACCCGCTCTCCCACCGCCAGCCCCTGCAGGCGGGCGGCGATCTGACCGACCCGCAGGCTGAGCTCGCCATAGTTGAGCCAGGCGCCGGGGCCAGCCTCGCCCATGCCGTGCTCACTTATGCCTTGCTCAGTCATACCGACCCCGCCCAGGCGGATGGCGGGGGCCAGCGGGGTGGCGGCGAGGCAAGCCGCCAGCCGAGAGCCGAGGGAGTGCTCCCTTGCCCCGACCCCCTTGCCTGAGCCTATCGCCATCGTCATAGCACCTCCTCGGGCTGGCGCACCAGCCAATGGTTGAACAGCCGGCAGGGGGAGCCGTATGTCTTGAGATCCCCCAGGCTGAGGGGGGCCCGCCCATCGGCAAAGGCCTCATTGAGGGCCGCCAGCAGGGCAAGCTGCTGCACCGAGTCCACCCCAAGATCCTGCATGCTCTGCTGCCAGATGCCAGGCACGCCGCAATGACGCTGCCACAGGGCCACCAGCACGCGTGCCTCGGCAGGTGGCTGAACCAGCCCGGACTCAGCCCTGGAAGCGGCCACCTGTGTGACTGCCGATGGTGTAGCTGCCCCTTGCGCTGGGGATAGCACGGCCGCCGCCGGTTTGGCCGGCTGGCTCAAGTCCGCCTGCGCCAGCCACTCCAGCTCACTTATCCAGGCGGCCAGCACGGCTTCAGCCTTCGCCATGGGGATCAGATCCCCGTCGAACTCGAGGCGCAGGTTGAGCTGGCCGCCCCGGGCATTGACCACCAGGGAGAGCGGAAGCTCCACCTTCTCCACCACAGTGCCAAACTGCGGCACCAGCTGATGGGGCTCGGGGGCAGCAGGCGCCGCCGGCATGGGGTAGTTCTCGAACACGAACAGGCTCTGGAACAGGCGCGCCCTGCCTTTCGTCAGCGCCGAGAGCGACTGGGTGCCGTGCTCATTGAGCGCCATCAAATCCGTCTGCAACTGGGCGATATGCTCGGCCAGGCTTAACTCGTTGCGCCACTCCAGGGCCAGAGGCAGGCTGTTGATATAGAGGCCGACGCTCTGGGTGATTCCCTCGACGGGATAGTCCCGGCCCGGGGTCACATTGCCCACCAAGGTCACCCCATCGCCACAGCGGCGGGCCAGCAGCCGATGCCAGGCATATTGGGCCAGCAGCCCCGGGGTCACCCCGAGCTCGCGGGCACGGGCCTCCAGTTGTGCCGACACGTGCGGCGCCAGCGTCTCGCCACAGACCTCGGGTCTGTGCTGGGTCAGGTGTTGCTCCAGTGCCACCCCGAATAGGGCGGACAGGTCGTTGGGCCTGGCCAGCAGCGCGCCACGTCCCTGCCAGTAGGCCTCAGCTGTGCGGGCCTGGCTCGCGATATGGCGGCCGAATTCCAGCCAGGCGGTATCCGGCTCGGCCTGGGGCAGCTGGCCCTTCATCAGTTGCTGATAGTGACTGTGCAGGCTGCCCAGCAGCACAGGGCCGCTCCAGCCATCCAGCACGCCGTGATGGGCGCTGAAGACAACCTTGTGGTGATCGGGGGCCAGTTTGAAGCAGGCGACCCGCAGCAAGGGGGCCACATCCAGCGCTATGGGCCGGGCCAGATCCTGCTGGCGATAGGCCGCGATATGGGCCTCGGCCTGCGCATTCCCCACCAGATCCTGATAGTGGAACGGCAGCTCGGCCCGTTGCAGGATGCGCTGCAACGCGACCCCGTCCGCCAGCACCAGTTCGCTGCGCAGGGCGGGCCAGCGGGCGATCTGTGCCTGCCAGGCCTGACGATAGACCGTCATGTCCAGCGGCTGGTGGTAGTCTATCTCTGTCTGCAGGTGGTAAGCCGTGTCACGAGGCGCCAGCGCCCTGTGATGGAACATGCTCTGCTGCAAGGACGTCATGGGCAGCAGTGTCTCCACCTCGCGCCCGCTCAGCACCCGATCCAGCACGGCTTGCGAGAGTCCAAGCCCCGGGAAGTCGCTCGGGGTGTGGCGCGGGGCCTTCTGGGCGCAGCAGTGCACCACCAGGGCCTCGATATTGGCCCCTAGCCGCGCCATCAGGGCGTCGCTCGCCAGCTGATTGAGAGCGCCGACCTGGCGCAGGGTGAGGCAGCCGTCATAGACGCCCCCGTGCAGGCTGACAAGCTCTCGCGGCAGGTTGTCAGGGGAAGTTGGTGCCCCCGGCGCCATCGGCAGGGGCTGCCAGGGCTGACCTGCAGCGCCCTGATGGCTGACTCCCAGATAGTTGAAGACGATGAGTGCCTCTGGCAGTTCCCAGCCACGGGGATGGTGCAGACGCAGTGCGTTGAAACCCACCCCCTTGTCCGGCACGGCCCGCAGCCGCTCCTTGGTGGCGCACACCAGCGCATCCCACTCTGGCTCATCGGCCAGCGCCAGCGGATAGGTGCTGGTGAACCAGCCCAGGGTGCGGCTCACATCGAGTTCAGCATCGATTGCCTCGCGGCCGTGCCCTTCCAGCATCACGCAGTGACGTGTGCCATAACCCAGCTCGCTCAGGGTGCGAGTCAGGGCGGCCAGCAACAAGTCGGGTACCCGGGTGAAGAAGGCCTGATTGGCCGGGTCGATCAAGCGGGCCGTGGTCTCCTTGTCCAATTGCAGCAGGCTGGCGGCGGCGCGGCCATTTTCGGCGCGCTGTGCTTCCAGCAGTCCTCGCTGGTTGCCCTCCCCCTGGGCCAGCCAGAACGCCAGCTGATCCTCTTCGCGCAGGGCGTAGGCGGCCAGCCCTTCGCCCCACTGGCGATAGCTGCTGCCCTTGGCGGGCAGGGGCTCGCCCCTGCTCACCCGGGCGAGATCCTCGGCCAGAATGCGCCAGGAGACGGCATCGATGACCAGATGGTGAAAGGCGAGGAAAAGCCCCTCCACCGGCTCTGCCTCACCCTCGATGGCCAGGTTGCGCAGGCGGGCCCAGGCCAGGGTGTGACCGCTGGCGGGATCCAGCCCCCCCTGCAGCTCGGTCAGGCGGGCCTGCAGTTCAGCCCCGCCGAGTGTTCCTGCATCCAGAGTCGGCAAGGGCGGCAGCGCCAGCTCGGCCAGATAGCGCTGGCCGGTCGGGGTCACCGCCAGGCGCAGCACATCGTGGTGCTGGCGCAGGGCATCCAGCCAGCCGCGCAGGGCCTCATCGTCCACCCCGGCCGGCAGGCGCAGTATCACCCCCTGATTCCAGTGACCGGGCTTGGCAAAGCCCTGCTCGAAGAACCAGTGCTGAATGGGATGGAGCGGGAACTCGCCGGTCAGGCTGCCCTGCTCGCTCCTGTGGCTGACCGCCTGCTGCTGGCCGAGCTGGCGGCAGAGGCGGCGCACCGTCTTGGCTTCGAACACGTCCTTCACGCTGCAGTGCAGCCCCGCATCCCGCAACCGGGTGGTGAGCTGGATGCTGAGGATGGAGTCACCGCCTAAGCGGAAGAAGTCATCCTCCACCCCGAGCGGTTGCTTGAGCACCCCTTGCCAGATGGCGAGCACTGTCTGCTCCAGTTCGTTTTGCGGCTCGCCCTTGCTCTGCTGCCAATCAATGGCGGGCAGGCGGCGCAAGTCCAGCTTGCCGTTGGGGGTGAGCGGCATCTCGGGCAGCCAGCAGAGGCGCGCCGGCACCATGTATTCGGGCAGATACTCGCCGGCCCGCTGCAGCAGGGCATCGCCGTCGGGCTCCCTTGCCCCGGCCTGCAAACAGGCGTAAGCGAGCAGACGCCCCTCCTGCACCACCACCTTGATCTGGCGCATCGCCGGGCACAATTCGGCGAGCCTGGTCTCTATCTCCCCCGGCTCGATGCGATAGCCGCGCAGCTTGATCTGCTCGTCTATCCGGCCCAGATACTGGATGTTGCCATCGCGGCGCAGCAGGGCCCGATCGCCGGTGCGATAGAGGCGATGGGGTCGATCCGCCAGCGCCAGCTCGATAAAGGCCTCCTGGGTGCGCTCCGGCAGATTGAGGTAGCCGCGGGCCAGCCCCAGCCCCGCCAGGCAGAGCTCGCCGGGCACCCCCACCGGGCAGAGGTTGCCCCCTTCGTCCAGGATCAGCGCCTTCAGGTTGTTGACCGGTCGACCTATGGTGATGGGCGCCCCCGGGGTGAGCCGCGCGCAGAGCGCGGTGACGGTACACTCGGTCGGGCCGTACATGTTGAACAGCGCCACCCGCTCTCCCCAACGCTCCACCAGGCTGCTTGGGCACGCCTCGCCGCCAAAACCGATGGCCTTGAGGGAGCCGAGATCCGCCGGTGGCAGCAGGTTCGCGAGCAAGGCGGTCGGCAAAATCATATGACTGGCACCCCGAGCGATCGCGGCATCGATCACCCCCTCGCCCGGCTCGCCGAAGTGCAGGGCCGCGCCGCAGTACAGGGGCAGCAAGGCTGTCATGTTGCCCGCATCAAACGAGAGGGACATGCAGTTGAACATGGCGCCATCCTTCCCAAGGGCGATGCGCTCACCGTGATCCGCCATCAGGTTGACCAGGCTGCCCTGCTCCACCATGACCCCCTTGGGCAGGCCCGTGCTGCCGGAGGTGTAGATGATCTGGGCCAGCATGGCGGCGTCCCGAGGCAGTGCAGGCGTGCTGGTTGGCATCTTGTCCAGCGCAAGCTGGTGCAGATCGTGATACTCGGCAGTCGTGCCCGCCAGCGCCTCCCTAAGCCGCACATCCGGCACGCCACCCAGCACCAGGCTGATGGCTGCATCGCCTAAGATATGGGCCAGCCGCTCGGCGGGATAGGCAGGATCGAGCGGTACATAGGCCGCCCCCGCCTTCCAGCAGGCGAGCAGGGCAACCACGAAGGCGACATCGCGTCTGGCCTGGATGCCGATGGCGGCGCCCGGGGTCACGCCGCAGGATTGCAGCCAGTAGGCCAACCGATTGGCGCGCGCCTCCAGCTCGCCATAGGTCAACGATTGCGCACCGTCGCTCACCGCCAGCGCGTCCGGGCACTTCCCAGCGCGCCGCTCGATATGACAGAGCAGGGTGTCGCGGCTCGGGTAGTCCGGCGGCAGGTCGGCAAGCTCGGCGGCCAGGGCGGCCTGGTCGGTGCCCGCCTCCAGCGGCAATTGCCAGATGTCGGTCTCGGGGGCCGCCACCACGGCGCGCATCAGGTGCAGCAGGCGATCGGCAAGAGCCTGGATGGTCTCTCGCTCGAACAGGGCGGTGGCAAACAGCCAGTCCACCCTGACCGAATCCATCAGCTCGGTCACCTTGACCGAGATGTCGGTCTTGGCCGGCAGCACGGGGGAGGTCTCCTCCACCAGCTGGCAGCCGGGGATGAGATCGTTGAAGTCCACCTTGGCCTGATAGACCAGCATGATCTGGAAGATGGGGTTGATGGCAGTAGTGCGATCGGCACCGATGGCCTCGGCCAGCGCCTCGAAGCGGTAGAGCTGGTGATCGAAGGCCGCCAGATCCTCCTCCCGGCACTGCTGCAGATAATCGACAAAGCTGGGCTTGCCGCTGAGTTGAGTGCGCAGCACGAGCGTGTTGACGAAAAAGCCCACCAGCGACTCGATTTCGTGGCGCTCACGATAGGCGAGCGGGGTGCCGATCACCACCTCCTTCTCGCCGCTCTGGCGCACCATCAGCAGGGCAAACAGGGCGTGCAGGCCGATGAAGTTGGAGGTGCTGTGGCGCTGACAAAGGCGCTTGAAGCTCTCCCACAGGTCGCTCTCGATGGTGGAGAAGACCAGCTCGCCGCCGCTGTCCTGATGGGCCGGGCGCGGCTTGTCGAGCGGCAGACCGTGCACCTCGGGGCTGCCACCGAGCCGGTCGACCCAGAACGGCTTGAACTCGGCGTGATAATCGAGAAAACGCGGTGAGTTGAACCAGCGGGCATAGTCGATGTAGGTGAGCGGCAGCTCGCTCACCTGCAGGGGCTCGCGGTTCTGATGGGCAAGAAAGGCGCGCTTGAGATCCGCGAACATGTTCTTGACCGACCAGCCGTCGGAGATGATGTGGTGCTGGGTGATCAGCAGCACGTGCTCGCGGCTGCCGAGGCGAATGAGGTGCACCCGGCTCAAGTCCCCTTGGGTCAGGGAGAAGGGGCGCCCAATCTCTTCGCGTACCCGCCTGGCCACATAGGCCTCCCGCTCGGCAATGGGCTCTGCGCTCACGTCCTCAATCTGCAGCTTGAAGGGCACGTGGGGCAGTATCTCCTGCGCCCCCCTGCCCGCCTCGTCCTTGATGAAGCGGGTGCGCATGCTGGGGTGGCGGGCAAACAGGTGGTCGAAGGCAAACTCCAGCGCCGCCGTGTCCAGCTCTCCCTTAACGCGAAAATAGACCGGCATATTGTAGAGGTGGGAGGCCTCCTCGTACTGCTCGATAAACCAGAGTCCGCTCTGGGACGAGGAGAGCGGCCCCTGCCGGGCGCCCTCGGCGACGATAGGTTCTTCGAAGGCGGCACGGGCCGCCAGGCTGCGCACCAGTTCATCCTTGTGGGCCTTGATGGTGGCGCCGATGGCCGGCGTCACCGCCTCCTTGCTCGACTGGGAGATAAGCTGACCCTTGTCATTCAGAGCCAGCTTCACCCCCTGCCGTTCCAGCTGTTTCAACAGCAAAATCATATTGTTCATCTGTACCTCAGACAGCCGGCGTGGCTCGATGGGAAGAAAAACCGTCCTGCCCCTTCTCATTCAGGGCGAGCTTCACGCTCTGACCGTCCAGCTGTTTCAACAGCAAAATCATATTGTTCATCTGTTTCTCAAGCCTCAGGCACTCAGGGTGGCGCCGCCGTCGACGACCAGATCCTGCAGCGTGATGTGGCTGGCCAAGTCCGAGGCCAGGAAGAGGACGGTATGGGCGATCTCCGCCGGGGTGGCGATTTTGCGCAGGGGAATGCCGAGCTTGAACTGCTCCGGCAGCCCGGCAATGGTGCGGGCCATGGCCTCCTCGCTTGGCAGCATGCCGCGCAGCATGGGGGTATCCGTCGAGCCCGGCGACACCAGGTTGGCGCGCACGCCGAAGGGGGCCAGCTCCAGCCCTACTGTCTGGGTCAGGCTGGTGACCGCCGCCTTGGAGGCGCAATAGGCCGCCATCTGCATGCGCGGCACATGGGCGGCGTTGGAGCCTATGGTGACGATGCCGCCGCGCCGCTGGGCCTTGAAGTGGGGCACCAGGGCCCGCAGCAGATAGAAGACGCCGCTGGCGTTGACCGTCATGCAGTCGTGCCAATCCTGGTCGGTCAGGCTCTCGGTGGGGCCGAGGCGCAGCACCCCGGCCCCGTTCACCAGCACATCCAGCCCGCCGTCTGCCAGCAGCGCTGCACAGCAGGCGTTCACCGCTGCGGCATCGCCAATATCGATCAGCCGGGTGGCATAGGGGTAGCCGACCTCGGGAAACGCCAGATCCAACCCCACCACGGCGGCGCCGGCGGCCACGAACTGCTCTGCCACCTCGCGCCCTATGCCACGGCCGGCACCTGTCACCCAGACCCGCTTGCCACTGAAATCAAAGGCCATTGCTTGTTGCTCCTTATCCATCACCACACCATCTCCACGCTCTCTTCGTCCTCGGCAAGCAGGCCGTCGAGGAAGCGGCAGAAATCATCCAGGCGCGGGTGATCGAACACGTCGGAGACCTTCACCTGCACCCCGAACTCGGCGCCGAGCCGGTTGACTATCTGTATGGTCTGCAGGGACTGGCCCCCCAGTTCGAAGAAGTTGTCCGCAGGCGCCATGGTGGCCAGCCCCAGGATCTGCTGCCAGATGGCGCCGACTCTGTTCTCCGTCTCGCTGCCGAGGGTCAGGGCCTCGCCGCCCGCCTGGTAGGCAGCCAGCAGGGCTTTGCGATCCAGCTTGTTGGAGCCGGTGCGGGGCAGCTGGTCATAGTGGCGATAGTCAGTGGGGATCATGGCGGCGGGCAGCACCCTGGCGAGCTGCGCCTTGATGACCCGGCTGTCGCGCTCGGAGCCGGCCACGAAGGCCACCAGCCGGCGTACGTTGCCGATACTCACCCCCTGCACGCAGGCCTCGTCCACCCCGGACAGGGCCAGCAGTTGAGCCTCCACCTCGCCGGGCTGGATGCGATAGCCGCTTATCTTGAATTCATTGTCGCGCCGGCCCAGATAGACCAGCCGGCCGGCCGCCAGCCGCACCCGATCGCCTGTGCGATAGACGGGCAGCGCCTGCTCACCGACCCGAAGGGTCTCAAAGCTCCCCTGCACGCCACCCACATAGCCGTTGGCAAGCTGTGGGCCGAGCAGCACCAGCTCCCCCTCGCTGGCAGGCTGTTCCCCCGCCCCCAGAATGAGCGCCTGCATGCCAGGCAGCGGCAGACCGATGGGCAGCTGGGCCTGGTTCGGGTCTTCCTGCTGCAGCTCCTGGGTAGTGACCACCACAGTGGTCTCGGTGGGGCCGTAGGTGTTGAACAGGCGCACGTCATGGCGACCTTGGCGCTGCCACTGGGCCAGTTGCTCGGGGTAGACAGCCTCGCCGCCTATGATGACGGTGGCAAGAGAGGCCGGAATGTGGGCCTGGCCCGCCGTCAGCGCCACCACCCACTCGTTCCAGAACGCGGTGGGCAGATCGAGGTGGGTGATTTCCATCTGCTCCACCCCAGCCGCAAAGGCAGCCATGGATTCGAGCAGGGCGTCGGTGCGCAGCACCAGGGTGGCACCGGCGCTCAAGGTGGCGAACACCTCCTCTATGCTGGCGTCGAAATTGAACGGGGCAAATTGCAGCATCCGGGCCCCCTCGTTCAGGTGATAGCGGCAGCGGGCAGCAGCGGCGAAGTGATCCAGCGCCCCATGACTGACCGCCACCCCCTTGGGCAGGCCGGTCGAGCCCGAGGTGAACATCAGGTAGGCGACGGCGCGGCCGGCAGCCGGCTGGTTGAGCCGATCGTCGCTCACCAGATCCCCGGCCAAGAGAGTGCGCCCCTCGAACAGGCTGGCCAGCTTGTGGCGATACTCGGCCTGGGTGATCAGGGTCTTGACCTCCCCAAGGCGCAGTATATGACCCTGGCGCTCCAACGGCTGTTCGGGGTCGAGGGGCACGTAGACGGCGCCCGCCAACAGCACAGCCAGCTGGGCGAAGATGGCCTGGGGGCTGCGGGCCAGCATGACCCCGACCCTGTCCCCCGGCTGCACGCCGGACGTCTGCAGAGCGGCTGCCATCTGCTCGCAGCGGGCCAGCAGTGCCTCGTAGCTGACGCTCGCCTCCCCCTGCATCAGGGCAATCTTGTTCGGGGTCTGGGCGGCGAAGTGGCAGAGCGCGTCCAGCACCGGGCGCACCTTGATCACTTCGTGAGCCGGAGCCGTGATCATGGCTCCCAGCCGCTGCTCGGCCAGCCAGTCGGCCTTGAGGGACCCCAGGGTCTGGGCGGGCTGGGCCAGCCAGCGGGCCAGCAGGGAGAACAGGGTATCAGCGATGGTCGCCAGATCTTGCTGCTGGTAGCAGCCGGGGTTGGCGTCCAGATCCAGTCTGGGCTGACCATCGGCGCCGACCTGCACCTCTATGGTGAGATCCTCCACAGGCCCGGCGCTGATGTTGAGGATATGGGCACTGAGCGGCCCGAAACGGCGGGCGTGATCGAACGGCATGATATTGACCAAGGGGCCGAACAATCGCTTGTCGCCCCCCACCAGGCCAAGGTCGCGGCGCAGCAGTTCGTAGCGGTAGTGCTGGTGCTTGCGCACGCCGCGCTTGGCCTTGGCCACGGCGCCGGCGGCCCCCGCCAGATCCAGTTCTTCACCCAGTGTCAGCGCCAGGGGGGTGATATTCATCTGCATGCAGGGCACTGTCAGGGACGCCGAGCCGATGCGGTTCATCATCATCAGGCCGAGCAGGGTCTGGCGCTGGCCGCTTGCCAAGGATAGCTGGGCCGAGAGGCCGGCCAGCAGCAGATCGGGCCAGCCCAGCTTGTGCTCGTCGGCAAAGCCGGTCAGGGATTGCCAAAGCGCCGCCGGCAGCGGACGGCTCTCGCGGATAAATTCGGCGGCAATCGGCGCCCGGGTCTCGCCAAAGGATTTCACATCGGGCCAAGCCTGCAGCTGCTCCTGCCAAAAGGCGCGGGCGGCGGCGTTCTTGCCACCCTCCTCGCGGGCCAGCTCTTCGGCCAGCACCTCGGCCAACGAGCCGAAGGGGGATGGGGAGTTCATCTCACCGGCCAGCCCCTCTGCATACAGCTCGGCTATACGCTGGAACAGCAAGGTGGTGCCAAAGCCGTCCAGGGCTATGTGGTGCACACAGCTGTAGAGGTAATCGCGGCCGGGGCCGCGCAACAGGGCGAAGCGGCAGGGCGCTTCTTTGGTCAACTCGAACGGACGGCGCAGATCCGCCCAGGCCCAGGCGCGGGCCTGCGTCTCGTCGTCGCGCTCGAGGGAGACATCTTCATAGGCCAGGGGCAGCTCGTGCGAGACGAAGCAGACCGCCTCCCCATCCTCTTCGAAGTGGCCCTTGAGCGCCTCGCACTCACCCACAGCCCGGGTGAGCGCAGCCACCAGCACGGCAGCGTCGACCTTGCCGTCGAAGGCGATGCACTCGGCGGTGTTGAACATCGCCTTGTCGTCGTTGAGCAGATGTCCGGACCAGAGCCCCTGCTGGGGTATGGTCAGAGGGAAGCGGCTCATTGCACCACCTCCAGGTTTTTTTGCTCGGCCAGCTTGGCGTCGATCAGGCGCCACCAGCCGTTGAGGGTCGGCAGCTTGGCCAAGTCCACGAAGCCGAGCTCCACCCCGGCGGCGCGCCACTCGGTGAGCAGGGCCATGATCCGCACCGAATCCAGGCCGTAGTCGATAAGGTTCTCGTCGGGGTCAAACTCCCCTTCGTCCTCGTCGATATGGCTCAGCAGCCGCGCCTTGAGCCCCTCGTAGGTCAGGAGCGAATTGGTCTTGGTGGTAGAAGTGGAAGCCGGGGCAAGGGCCAGCACCTCCTCGCAGGGGATCACCTTGCCGCAGCGGGTCGCCACGTAGTCGAGCGCCATCTGGTGGTCGGTCAGGGAGAAGTCCGCCACCCCGTCCGCCAGGAAGAAGGGCTGAATGTCGCGCATGAAGGCGTCGCAGGCTGTCATCATGCAGCCGATATGGCCGTAGATACCGCCGATGATCAGCTGATCCCGCCCCAGCTCCTTGAGCATCTGTTCGAGCTCGGAGCGCTGGAAGGCGCTGTAGCGCCACTTGACCAGCACTGTGTCGTCAGGCACCGGGCGCAGTGCTGCCACCACCTGCTGCAGCTCGGGGCTCTTGTTCAGACCCGGGCCCCACATGTCGTTGAGCAGGGCCCTGTCCTCGGGGGATTGATCCTTGGGCTGGGCGGTGTAGAAGACCGGAATGCCGAGGGCCTTGCACTGTTTGCGCACGGCCACCAGCTGTTCAGTGAGCGCGGCAATCAGCGGGCTGTCCTCGCCATAAAACGCGGTGAAGTACTCCTGCATGTCGTGGATCAGCAGGGCGGCGCGCTTGGGATCCAGGGTCCAGTCGACCTTGTTGGCCTTCCACTGGCTGGGCATGGCGTAGTTGTTCAGGGTTGGGATAGCCATAACGTCATGATTCCTTTTTAGTTTTAAGCTGTGGTCAGGGGCTGGCCGGCTGCGATGATCTCGGCGATTCGCGCGCGCAGCCCCTGCTTGTCAATCTTGCCCACCGCCGTCATGGGCAGGGCATCCAGGGTTTCGAAACGGTCGGGCAGCTTGAAGTCCGCCACCCCGCGCTCGCGCAGAAACTTGCGCAAGGCGAGCGGCTTCAACCCGGGATCCGTGCTGACGATAAAGGCGCAGCTCTTCTCCCCCATGGCGCTGTCGGGCATGGAAACCAGGGCCGCCTGGGTGATGGCCGGGTGGTGCAACAGCTGGTTTTCCACCTCTTCCGCCGCGATCTTCTCGCCGCCTCTGTTGATCTGATCCTTCTGCCGCCCGACCACTGTGAGGTAGCCATCGGCATCCTGTACCACCAGATCCCCGGAGCAGTAGAAGCCCTCGGCATCAAACACCCGGGCGTTGTGAGCCGGACTCTGGTAGTAGCCGCGGAAGGTGTAGGGGCCCCGGGTGTGCAGGGCGCCAGGCTGGCCGGGGGCGACCGGATTGCCCGCCTCGTCCAGCACGCGCACCTCGTCGTCCGGGCTCATGGGGCCGCCCTGGGTGTGGATCACCTTCTCGTCGGGGTCGTCCAGCCGGGTGTAGTTGACCAGCCCCTCCGCCATGCCGAACACCTGCTGCAGCCGGCAGCCGAGCAGCGGGGTGATCTTGCGCGCCACCGCTTCGGCCAGCTTGGCACCGCCCACCTGCAGCAGGTCGAGGCTCTCAAGCTGACTGCGGACGGACGGATCAGATTCGGCCGCCTGCAACCAGAGGGAGACCGCCGGCGGCACCAGGGAGCAGAGGTTGACCTGGTGGCGGGCGATCAGCGGGAAGCAGCTCATAGGGCCGGGATCTTGCGCCAGCACCACGGCGCCGCCTGCCTCGAACACCCCCAGAGCGCCAGGGGAACTCAGGGGAAAGTTGTGGGGGGCCGGCAGGGCGCACAGATAACGGGTATGGGGACCGAGGCCACAAATCTCGTTGCTGCGGCGCACGCTGTAGAAATAGTCGTCATGGGTGCGGGGAATGAGCTTGGGGGTGCCGGTGCTGCCACCGGAGAGCTGGAAGAAGGCCACCTCGTCCGCCGGAGTCGGGCCACATTTCACCGGCTCACTCTCATCCAACTGCGCCAGCCAGCGGGTCAGCCCCAGCTCCCCCCCGTCGCCATCCAGCAGCACCAGCTCGGCGCCTATGGTTGTCAGCAGCTCGCTCTCGCGACCCTTGCTCTCAAACAGCGGATGGGCGAGCGAGCCGATAAAGAGGCGGGGCCGGATCTGTTCGGCGTAAGAGGCCAGCTCCAGCCGGTTGTGGCTAAAGAGCGCATTGACCGGGGCTATGCCCGCTTTAAGCAGGGCGAAGAACACCAGATAGAACTCGGCCACGTTGGGGAGCTGCACCAGGGCGGTATCCCCCACCCCCAGGCCGTGGCGGGTCAGATTCGCGGCCAGCCGGCTCGAGGCGGCGTCCAGCTCGCCATAGCTGAAGCGGCGCTCGCCGCAGAGGATGGCCTCGGCGTCGGGGGCCAGCTCGCACTGACGCGCCAGCATGGCGGTCAGGGGCTCTCCGCGCCAATAGCCCTTGGTGCGGTAGCGCTCCGCCAAGGCCTCGGGCCAGCGGGTATAGGACAGGAAGCGGTTGGCATCGCTCATTTCGCTACCTCCAAATCCAGGCCCAGGGCTTTTAGCATGGTACCCAGCTTGGTGCCGGTCTCGGCCCACTCCATGGCGGGATCCGAGCCCGCGACGATACCGGCGCCGGCAAACAGCTCGACCTGATGGCCATCGAGCACCCCGCAGCGGATCACCACGGCCCACTCGCCGTTGCCCTGGCTGTCACACCAGCCGACGATGCCGCTGAACAGGGCGCGCCTGAAGGGCTCCTGCTCGCGGATGAACTGGCGCGCAAGATCGGTAGGATAGCCACACAGGGCCGGGGTGGGATGGAGTTGGCAGGCAAGAGAGAGCACTGAGGCGTCGCTGCCATGCAGCTGGCCCGCTATGGGGGTACCCAGATGCCAGAGGGTGTCCGTGCTCATCAGGGTGGGACCTGGGGGGATCGCCAGCTCGCGGCAGTGCGGTGTCAGCACCCGGCGGATCTCGTCGATCACCAGGCGGTGTTCATGCTGATCCTTGCTGGACGCCAGCAGATCCCGGGCCACCGCCTCGTCCTGCACCGGCTCGCTCGCCCGTCTGGCGGAACCCGCCAGCGGGTGGGTGAACACCTCTCCCCCGCTGACCCGCAGCAGCAGCTCGGGGCTGGCCCCAAGCAGTCGGCGGCCCTGACCGAGCGGCAGGGAGAAGTGGAAGGCGTGGGGATTCTGGGCCATCAGGTGGGCCAGCACCCGCTCGGGGTCGGCGGGCTTGTGCAGGGTGAGGATCAACTTGCGCGACAGCACCACCTTGGCAAGCTTGCCTTGGGCGAACGCATCCAGCGCCGCACTCACCGAGGCCTTGAATTCACCCGACGCCGGGGTGCTCTGCACCGAGATGACGCTGTTGGTCTCGGTGGCCTGCTCTTCTGGCGCGACGCGCTCCCCCCGCTCATAGCGGCCGGGCACATAGAGACAGGAGGCTTCCGCCGGATCGAAGGCGAAGGCACCGATGAGCAAGGGGTTGGCCTGGCCGGCGGCCCTGGCGGCATCGAGGGCCCGGGTTATCTGCTGCGCCAGCAGAGGCCAGTCACCGGCGGGGGTCGTTATGGGTTGACCCAGGTCATAGGCACCAAGGCTCCCCTGACCCGAGGTAAACAAGAAGTCTGGCGGTGTGTCCGCCTCGGCAGGTGCGCCATTTTCCATTACACGAGTATTCACGTTACACCCTCAAAAAGATTCAAAATGATAATGATTATCAGTTTGATTTTGTGCGGCGGTAAAATACTCGCTTTGAAATCACGGGGTCAATGGGATTTTGAGTCGATAAAACAGGGGCTTTTCTATGGGTATTGGCACTATGGCGCCGCGGCGGGCCTGCTGGCGCAGGGGGTGGCAACGCTACTCGAATGAACACGAATTGCCATCCCCATATGGGGGATGCGACAGAAACGGGGTCAGGCTGCCCCCACTGGCGGCCGACCCGCTTTGCCCCTAAGATGGCGCCATCTGTTGTTGCCACCCATTTGATGGAACCTTCCCATGTTAAAGCACCTGCTTCTGCTCCCCTTCGCCCTGCTGCTGGCGGCCTGCTCCCTCACCCAGTACAGCGTCAGCGAGGGCGAGATCAACCAGTACCTCAAAGAGCGAGTCGCCTTCGAGAAACAGCTGGGGATCCCCGGCATCATGTCGAGCAAGATCCGCCTGGACGACATGGAGAGTCGCATCGGTCGCACCCGCGCCGATCGGGTAGAGTTGGATGCCGCCGGTGATCTGGAGGTGGCGAGCCCCCTTGGCAGCCAGCAGATGAAGATCCGCCTCTCCCTCAGTGCCCGCCCGGACTATGTGGCGGAGCAGGGCGCCATCTACCTGCGTGACCTCGAACTCATCTCGGTCAAGACAGAGCCGGCCGACGTGGGCGCCGCCCTCACGCCGCTGCTGCCCACCTTCAATCAGTCCCTCTCCCTCTTCCTCTCCCAGACCCCTGTCTATCGGCTGGATGGCAGTCGCAAGAACGAGGCCAGGATCAAGGAGAAGGTCGAGGCCCTCAAGGTGGAGCCCGGTCGTCTGGTGATCCCCTTCAAGCTGATGTAACCCCTGCCGCCGCGCCCCCCTCTCCCCAGACCCCAGGGGCGCGGTTTTTCGCTTCTAAAGTTTCCTCCCTTGCCTCATAATGCACACCATTCTCATTTAGATTCATGAGAAGCGTCATAATAAAATCAAACATATGGGTGAAAAGGACATGAGAAAAAACGTACTGGTGCAGGCGATCGCCTGTGCACTGCTCAGCAGCGCCGCGCACGCTGCCGTCAAGGTGGAAGACAAGACCTTCAACACCGCCGCCAGCATGCTGGCCTATACCGAATTCGAACTCTCCGGCGAGCCGCTGGCCGAAGCGCTGGGGCTGGATCTGGACGTGCTGGACGCCAACCGTGCCGACGAGCCGACTCCCTTTGACTTCGCCGCCGGTATCGAATCCTACGAATACTCCGAAGAGGCGATGTACGCCCTCAACTACCAGTCCGGCATGGGCCCGCACCTGGTGAACGGGCCGCAGAACCTGGCTCGTGGTGGCACCCTGGCCGACCTTGGCAAGCGGGTGCTGGCCATGGCCGATGCGGTCGGCTTCCCGGCCGATGAGGTGCCCCAAGGCATGTATCCCCTCTCCCTGCCCTATGCCGCCGCCAATCCGGAGTTCGCCCAAGCGGTGAACACCGCCCCGGTCAACGGCGATCAGCTCACCATCAAGACCGCCAAGGGCACCGAGAAATCGGTCAAGACCCAGGTCCCGGCCTACTTCCGCGACTACGCCACCCTGCGCTGGAGCGGCAGTGACAACCTGCTGGTCCCGGCGGCCGTGGGCGGCATACTGCTCAAGGAAGTGATGTGGTCCCAGGACTTCCTCGGCGGCATGCACGTGGCCGAGAGCGATGAAGAGGTGGAAGCCGCGTCCGTCACCATGGATCAGGATGGCAAGCACAAGCTCGGCGTCTCCGCCGCCGATGGCTTCAACGGCATGATGCTGACCGAGCAGTCCATCGACAAGCTGGCCATACTGCAGGGCCAGCTCGGCTTCGATGGCAAGCAGCTCGGCGCCAAGATCAGCCCCCAGTACGATCCGGCCAAGGGTGTCGTCTATTTCCCCCATCAGGTGAAAGTGACCGAAACCAGCAAGAACGACGTCGGTGCCATCGGCAAGCTTGAGGTGGTGGACGGCTCCGCCCAGCTGCGCGATGCCTGGATGCTGCTGTGGCCGCTCTCCGAGTTCTACGCCTTCAGCGATCAGCGCAGCGCCAACACCAACCAGAACCCGGCCTTCCACGCCGTGTTTGACGGCGCCCCCTTCGCCGCCGCCCCGGCCGCCAACAAGGCCAATGATCTGGGCAAGGCAGTGGCTGGCAGCGATGCCTTCTCCCTGGCGCTGAACCTCTCCAACCTGACCTTCAAGAACCTGGCCGCCCTGCACTTCGAGCCCAAGGCCGGTACCCTGGTGGACAGCTGGCAAGAGGGCAAGCAGAGCGCTCACGTCACCACCTTCGACGCCGCCTACGCCCTGGTCGCCCTGCAGATCTTCCAGCGCGCCCAGGATGCCTTGCCGGTCGGTTACGCCGCCGGTGACAACGGCGAGCTGAACCTCAAGACCCAGCAGGGTCAACAGGCCCTCGAGCTGGTGCGCAAGCAAGCTGACTTCATCCTCGGCAAGCTGGTGGGCAAGAACGGCCTGGTCCACGACGGCCTGACCCTGGGCGGGTCGCTGGATGCCGGTCAATCCATAGAGGCGCAATTTGCCGCCATCCGTGGCCTGACCGCCGCCTTCCTGGCCACCTCGGATGCCAAGTACCGCACTGCCGCACGGGATCTCTTCATCGCCACCGACAAGGCCTACTTCAATGCCAAGGCGGGCACCTGGCTGGCGGGCAAGCAGGGCGAATACACCCCCTGGACCCAGGCTGCCATCTCCGGCGCCCTGCGCTCTGCCATGCTGAACCTGCGCAACGAAGGGGCCGAGAAGGCACCCGAGCTGGAGCTGGCCAAGCTGACCGGCCAGTACGTTAGCTGGTTCCGTGGCACAGTCAACGGCGGCATGCAGATGGCCGAGTGGGTCGGCGACTCCGGCGAGAACGTCATCGACGGCGCCGGTGGCGACACCGACGAAGACGGCGTGCCGCAAGTCACCGCCGCCGGTGGCAAGCACGGCACCGCCATGGTGATGGCCGGCAAGGCCATCGTCAGCGAATAAGTCAGCGATGACCGCATGAAAAAGGGAGCCTTCAAGGCTCCCTTTTTGTTGGTCTCAGTCTCATCAGCCGAGCTTGGCCACCATCTCCTTGGTCACCAGCACGATTCCCTGCTCGGAGCGGTAGAAGCGACGGGCATCCTCGTCCGCGTTCTCCCCCACCACCAGACCATCGGGCAGCTTGCAGCCCTTGTCCACCACCACTCGGCGCAGGCGGCAGCCCGCCCCCACTTCGACCCCGGGGAAGATCACCGCCTGATCCAGGGTGCAGAAGGAGTGCACCCGCACATTGGTGAAGAGCACGGAGTTCAGCACGAAGGAGCCGCTGACGATGGAGCCGCCCGCGAACATGGAGTTGATGGTCATGCCGTGCTGGCCGTTTCTGTCCTGCACGAACTTGGCGGGGGGCGACATGTTCTGGCTGGTCCAGATGGGCCAGTTCTCGTCATAGATGTCGAGCTCGGGCACCACGGAGGCGAGATCCATGTTCGCCTCCCAGAAGGAGTCCAGAGTCCCCACGTCGCGCCAGTAGGGCTTTTGCCCCTCCTTGGCCCCGACGCAGGAGATGGTGAAGGGGTGCGCAAAGGCCTTGCCCTCTCCCACTATGCGCGGGATCACGTCCATGCCGAAGTCGTGCTTGGACTCCAGATTGTGGATGTCCTCCTCCAGCAGCTGATAGAGGTATTCCGCATCAAAGATGTAGATCCCCATGGAGGCCAGGGAGACCTGGTCATTGCCCGGCATGGCGGGCGGGTTGGCCGGTTTCTCCACGAAGGCGCGGATCTTGCGCTGCTCGTCGATGTCCATGACCCCGAAGGCGGACGCCTCCGCACGCGGCACCTCGATGCAGGCCACCGTCACCTTGGCGCCAAGGCGCACGTGATCGAGCAGCATGGCGGCATAGTCCATCTTGTAGATGTGATCCCCCGCCAGCACCACTATGTATTTGGGGCCGTAGTCACGAATGATGTCGACGTTCTGGTAGATGGCATCGGCGGTGCCGCGATACCAGTGCACCTCGTCCACCCGCTGCTGGGCGGGCAGCAGATCGATGAACTCGTTCATCTGATAGCGCAGGAAGGACCAGCCAGATTGCAGGTGACGCAGCAGGCTGTGGGACTTGTACTGGGTGACCACACCCACCCGGCGAATGCCGGAGTTGATGCAGTTGGAAAGCACGAAATCGATGATGCGGAACTTGCCGCCGAAATGGACGGCGGGCTTGGCGCGATTGTCGGTCAACTGCTTCAGGCGACTACCGCGTCCCCCTGCGAGCACCAAGGCCATACTCTGATTCAATAGTTGCCGTGCTTTGGCTGTGTCTACGGGTTCTAGCAACATATCTACCTCTGCTCTGTTGGGGCTGTTTTCAACCCATCTTCGCTTTTTTTGCGAACTGTGAAAGTGTTTTCACTCACATTTAGTGGCTTTCCGACGGCCCTTTTCATGGAGTTGCGTGAGTACTCAAGCTTTGTGCCGGCGGCTTGATTAGAATTTCTACATCACGAGCATCATCAAGGATGAAACGATGTTGAATAAACACGAGGGAAATCTGCTGCTGGTCAGCGCCCTGGTCTGCATTCCCATGCTGTTGCTGCAGGGACTTTGGCTTGCGCCTCCGGCCTCCCCCCTCACCCTGCTGCTGGTCCTGATGACCACCCTCATCGGCTTCGCCCTGCTGCTCTTTCTCACCCACAGCGTGCGCAAGGGGGAGCGGGAGAGGCAGGAGCAGCGCTGGCTGCTGGCGCTGCAACAACGGGATCCCGCCATGCTGGAGAGCCCGCAGGCACAAACGGCGCTACGCCAGTTGCTTGCCTCCTTCAGTGAAGCCGAACTCGATGCACATCGCCAGATAAGCGAACTGCAGCAGCAGGCGACCCAGGACGAGATGACGGGCCTGCGCAACCGCCATGCATTCAGGCGCGATCTCACCGAGCTGCTGCTGCAGGAGACGACTCAGACCGCCATCCTGGTGCTGATCCGCGCCACCGAGCTGGCCCGCCTCAATGCCCAGCGCGGCTTCCAGTCCGGGGATGCCTACATCAGGGATATTTCCAACCTCATCAATCTGGTGGTCAACCGCTTTCCCGGGCATCAGGTCTATCGCATCTCGGGCTCTGATTTTGCGGTGCTGCTCCCCTCTGACATCAACATTCCGCCCCATTTGCTGGGGCAGGAGTTCAAGCGGGCCTTCGATCATTATCATCGGGAACGGGAATTGGAAAATGTGGCCTACACAGGGCTGACCCAGCTCTCCCGCGCGCAGAATATCGAGGCTATCCTGGCCCGCGCAGATCTCGCCCTGGCACGGGCTCAGACTGAGACCATCAACGGCTGGGCCATCCAGCAACATGATCACTCCAGCAACCTCCATGGCCAGCAGCACTGGAAGAGAGTGCTGGAGGATCTATTGTCGCAGCCAGATTGCATCACGCTCTTCAGCCAGCCGGTGCAGGCGTTCAATCGGGACATGGTGCCCTACCAGGACATCTCTGCCCGCTTCAGCAATCGAGAAGGCATACAGCTCCCCACAGACACGCTCTTTGCCATGGCACAGCGGCTGGAAATGCTGATGCGGCTGGAGCAGATGCTGATCACCCATGTCATGCGCCAGTATCGCGCCTTCGACCAGCAGACCCACCGCTGGGGGATCAACCTCTCCAGTTGCCTGCTGCAGAACAGCGCCTTTTTGATCTGGTTTGATCACCAGCTGCAAAAGGATGCGAACATCAGCGCCAATCTGGTCTTCGCTCTGGATGAGGAGCACCTGAAACACAACATGATAGGTGGAAAGCGGCTGTTTGAACTGCTCAGGCGCCATGGCAGTCGCTCCACCATTCGCAACTTTGGCAAGGGGATGGACTCCTTCACCCTGCTTCATGAGCTGAGGCCGGATTATGTGAAGCTGGATCCGCTGCTGCTTGGCACCCTGGAGCGGGACATCGCCAACCAGCAGTTCGTGCGGATGATAGTCGACGTCTCCCATCGCATGGGCTGTCTGGTGATAGCGGAAGGGGTGGAGGAGCTCGGTCAGAAGCAGTTGTTGCAAGGCATGTATGTGGACGGATTGCAGGGGTATCTGATCGCACGGCCCCAGGAGCTGAGGCCTGACATTCCCCATCCGGGGGTCTTCACTGGGGACGTTTCAACTTCAGCAGGGTCAGAATGATGTCATTGAGCTGGCGATAGCGCTCCAGCTCCTTCTGATCGTAACGGGTCGCCAGCATGGTCGGGTTGTGGCGGTTCTTGAGGTAACGGTTGATCTGCAGACGATTGAAACCGGCCACCTTGTAGACCTGACCGAGCAAGGCATTGAGCTCCTCGTCCGCCAGTCCCGCCCGGGCCAGATAGTCCTCCTGGGACGGGCTCTCCAGCTGGCAGCTCTGCTTGTCGAGGTGGCCACTCTCCTGCAGGTAGGCGAGCCACTGCTCCACATAGAGCGGCTTGCAACCGGCCAGCAGATCGAAATAGCCCACCGCATCACAGCGGCAGCCGGTCAGCAGCACCAGGGCCAGGGCATCGCTGTCGCATTGGAAGGTCACGGGACCGCTCTGACCCCAATCCAGCGCCTGCACCCGGATCCGGGCCCGCGCTCCCGCGGCTGTAGTCACGTCAAAGACAAACATGGCACCTCCCGATCGGCAAAGGGTTGATGATGACCCATCTCGGTGACGGGTGCAAAGCCAAATCGCCCGCTCATCTTGGCGCCCTTGCCGGGCATAAAAAAACCGACGGCCTCGCAGCCGTCGGTTCTGGTCTCGGAGATGGCCCGCGTCGGGGCCATCAGTGCAGCACAGTTCAGGCGTCCAGCTCAACCAGCGCCTTGGCCAGCTCGATGGGCTCGAGCTCCTGGCCTTCCAGATCGGCGTTCCAGTTCGGGCCGACCAGCACATCGTCTTCGTCCAGATCGTTGATCCAGATGTCGAGAAACTCTTCGAGCTCGATCACTTCCGGCTCGTAATCCGCCCACTCGTCCACGCAGTGCAGACGGGCATCGCCCTCGGCAGACCACAGCGGCATGACGTCGGCATCTTCGAACTCGGCGGAGCGGCACACCACCCAGTCTTCACCGTAACGCAGACCCCACACCTGACCCGACTCGCGGACTTCTTCGATGAACAGCTGGAAATTGGCGTCAAGATTGTCAGTTAGTTTGCTCATGGGGGTCTCTCTCTTGCAGGCGGTCGGCCAACGCTGGCCAATAATGGGGCTGATGGTGTCCCAAAAGCCCCCCAGACTCAAGCCTTATCCCCAAAAAGGCGGGGATAAGCGCCATCAGGTTCGATATTGGGCGACCAGGGCCCCCAACTCGTCGCAAGAGAGCGCCAGCTGGCTTGCCGCCTGCTCGGTCAACCGGTTCTGGGCCAGGGCATCCGCCGCCAGCTCGGTGATGGCCACCAGCCGCTGGTTGATCTCCTCGGCCGCCCGGCTCTGCTCGGCGGCGGCCGTGGCGATCTGGCTATTCATGGCATTGATGGTGTGCACAGATCCATCGATGGCATGAATGGCGCCGTCGGCATCACCGGCCCTGTCGGCGGTGGAGCGGGAGAGTTGCTGCAACTGGGTGATGCCACTGACCACCCGGCCCGCCCCCTCCTGCAGCCGCTGGATCATCTGCCGGATCTCGTCGGTGGAGCTGTGGGTGCGGGTCGCCAGGGTGCGCACCTCGTCGGCCACCACAGCGAAGCCACGCCCCTGCTCGCCGGCCCGGGCCGCCTCGATGGCGGCATTGAGGGCCAGCAGGTTGGTCTGCTCCGCCACCCCCCGGATCACGTCGAGCACGGAGCCAATCTGCTGGGTCTCCTGCTCGAGCTGGCTCACCGCCTGCACCGTCTCCACCATCTCGTCCGCCAGCTGGCTGATGGTCTCCCTGGTCTGGGCCACCACCTGACGCCCGTGCTGGGCGAGATTGAGCGCGGAGTCCGCCGCCTCGGCGGCCTGGGCCGCGTGCTGGCCCACCTCCCGGCTGCTCACCGTCATCTGCTCCATAGCGCTGGCCACCCGCAGGGTGTCCTGCTCCTGGCCGGTGACGATGGCGCCGGTCCGGTCGACGATCTGGGCCAGCTGGTGCGCCTGCTCCCGGTTCTGGGCCGTGATCTGCTGGCTGCGCCCCACCAGCTGCGCCATCTGGCCGGCGAAGAGGTTGAAGTTGACCGAGAGCTGGCTCAGCTCGTCCCGGCCCGACTCCGGCAGCCGAAAACGCAGATCCCCCTCCCCCCTGGCGATGTTGCCGAGGGCCGATACCGACTGGGAGAGGGGCACCACTATGCTGCGCACTATGAGCCCGACCACGGCAAACAGCAGTATGGCCAGCACCAGACCTATCCCGAGCAGGGTGCGCAGCACCTCCTGATACTGGGCCTCGACGTCGTCCACATAGACGCCGGTGCCGATGATCCAGTCCCAGGGGGCGAAGCGCTTGATGTAGGAGATCTTGCGCACCGGCTCCTCCACCCCGGGCTTGGGCCAGTAGTAGGCCACCTCTCCCGCGCCCTGCGCCTTCGCCAGATCGGCGAAGGCCACGAACAACCTGAGCCCCTGCTTGTCCTCCACCCCGGAGAGATCCTTGCCGTCCAGCTCGGGTTTCATGGGGTGCATTACCATGGTGGGGTGGCTGTCATTGATCCAGAAGTAATCCTCCTCGCCATAGCGCAGCCCCTTGATCGCCGCGAGGGCCTCGGCCTTGGCGCGCCCCTCGTCGAGCTCCCCCTTGCGTACCCTGGCCTCGAATCCGGCCACCAGGCTGTAGGCGGTCTCGACCTGGGCCCGGGTCTGGCGACTCTTCTCCCCCATCAGCCCCTGCTGATAGATCTGCAGGCAGAAGAACAGCAGCAGTCCCAGCAGCGCCAGCACCATCAGGGTCACCAGCGACAGGCGCCGGCCGATACTCCATTGTCTCAACATACCCTAGTCCCGAACCAGCTACATGTTGTTAACAAGGTATGTCGCCATGGCGCGGCCTGTCCACGATGACAGCAAAAGCAGTGCCAAAAACATGATCCAGCCCCAAAAACAAGAAAGGGTGCCCAGTGGCACCCTTTCTTGTTGTCGACTGGATGACGCGATCAGCGCTCCCAGTACACCTCTTCCAGGCTGTCTTCCTTCTCCGGCAGGCCGCGGGAGAGACGCGGGCTGCTCTGGGCCAGCACCTCGTAGCTCACCCGGTTGGCATACTTGCACACCTGGGCCAGGGAGGAGTAGGTGAGGAACTCGGAGAGGTGCTTGGCGGAGTTCGGCACATTCATGCGGTGATAGGCGTTGGCCACCATGTCGTGCAGCACCGCGGACAGGGCACCATCCCCGGCACCATTGGTGTTCTTGATCTTCTCCGGGCCGCCCATGTAGGGGGAGATATGGGAGTAGATCCGCGCCGGATTGCGGCACTTCTCGCGGGCCATGGGGCGGCTGAACTCATACATGTTGAACTCGGGGATCACCCCGGGCAGCAGGGTATGGGTGGTCTCGCGCTTGTAGTCTTCCTCGGTGTAGCTCGCCATGTAGAGGCCGATGGGACCGGCGGTGCAGAGCACCATGTCGGCCCAGTCCAGCGCCTTGTCGGCGGCGCCGAGCGGATCTTTGATCCCGGTCAGGGCCTCGGCTTCGTCCTCGTTCATGGCGAGCACTGTCACGTTCTCGCTGATGAAGTCACGCCACCACTGGGGGTTCTCGTCGATAACGAAACGGGTGCCCAGGGTCAGCACCACGGGCACACCGGCCTCGCGGGCATAACGGACGGCAGCCATGGCCGCCTCCTTCATGGGAGTGCCGTCGGCGCCGCGCACCAGGTAGGCGGTGATCACCAGGGCGGAGGAGTCCTTGATGATGGCCTCAGGGATGTGCTCCACATCCAGGTGGTCCATCTTGCCGGCGTTGATGCCAAAGCTGCGCTCGCCCCCTTCGGTGATGAAGGTAAAGCAGCGACCGACAGGGCCGTCCACCGGCTGCAGGTAGTCGAGGTTGACCCGGGATGAGGTGTTGCACAGATAGCGGTAGGCGTAGCTGCCGATGCGGATGTCCTGGCTCATCACCCCGAGCAGGATGGAGTGGGAATCGGCCAGCACAGAGTAGTTGTGCATGGTGTTGCCGATAGTGCCGCCGGCAAACTCGCTCACCACCATGTTGTTGGCCTTGAGCTCTTCATAGACCCGCTCGGCCACGTCGTCGGAGATGAGCATGGAGTGACCCTTGCTCAGGCCGTACCGGTTCAGAAAGTCCTCGTCCACATGGGCTTCGATATCCACCAGAGTCTGATCTATACCCACTACATAGGCCTTACCCAGTTCGGTGAGCTGGGGATTTTGCGGGATCAGGGGATCACGCCTGTCGACCGGGAAGTAGTGTTTGGACTTGCGCTGACCGGGAAATTTCATGGCAATCTTCTGTGCTCTGGGGGAAAGAGGGGCGGGATTTTAACACAATCCACCCCGCCGAAAAGTCGCCCGATTAAAATATGGGGTCAGTATAGGCAAGGGTTTGCGAGGAAAACGTTTGATCTTTCCCCCTCAAAAAACCACCTCGCGCTGAGGTGGTTTTTCGCACTCAAGTGGCCTCTGGCCTCAGCCGAATGACAGCCCCTGCATCAGCGCCAGCACCGAGAAGAGTCCCAGGGACAGCCAGAAGAAGAGGGTGCCAAACAGGCGCGGCTTGTTCGGCGCCTTGGGGATCTGGATGCCGATGGCGTGCAGTATGCGCCCCACCAGCAGCAGCCCCCCACCCAGGTGCAGCCAGAGCGCTCCCACCCCGGCCAGTTCGCACAGAGCCATCAGCAAGAGGGTGAGCGGCACGTACTCGGCGAAGTTGCCGTGGGCACGGATGGCGGAGAGCATCTCGGGCGCCTCCCCTTCCCCTATCATCACCTTGAACTGGGCACGGCGCTTGACCACCCAGAACGAGAGCAGCAGGAACAAGAGCCCCAGCAGGCCACCGTAGATCAGCGTGATATGCATCATCAAGACACTCCTTTATCGTTGAACCCGAACACCCGGCGCGCATAGTCGCGGCCGTGAAGCCCCCTCACGCCAGCTCGCGGCAGATCAGCGACACCATCATGCGGATGTGGGCCTGATCGCTGTTGAGGGCGGCTATGTAGTGGAACTGCTCTCCTCCCGCGTCCATGAAGACGGCGCGGTTCTCGACCTGGATCTCCTCCAGGGTCTCGAGGCAATCCGCCGAGAAGGCCGGGCAGATCACATCGAGCCGCTTGACCCCTTGTTCCGCCAGCTGGGCTATGGTGACGTCGGTATAGGGCTTGAGCCACTCCTGCTTGCCAAAGCGGGACTGGAAGCTGGCACTCCACTGCTCGGGGGACAGACCCAGCGCCTCCGCCAACAGGGCGGCGGTGCGGCGACACTGATGACCGTAAGGGTCCCCCTCGTCCTCGCTGCGCTGGGGAATGCCGTGGAAGGACATCAGCAGGTGCTCACCCTGGCCCTGCTGCTCCCACTGGCGGCGCACGCTCATGGCCAGCGCCTGGATGTACTCAGGGTGATTGTGATAGTCGCGGATGAGGCGCATCACCGGCAGGTGGCGCTCCTTCTTCATCACCCGGGCCCAGCCGTCGAACACGGCGGCCGTGGTGCTGGCGGCATACTGCGGATAGAGCGGCAGCAGTATCACCCGATTGACCCCCTGGGCCTTGAGCGCCTGCCAGCCCTCGTCGAGGGAGGGCGAGCCATAGGTCATGGCCAGCACCACGGGCACATCGACCCCTTCCCGCTTGAGCTCCTGCTCCAGCGCCGCCCGCTGCCGCTGGCTGATGGCCATCAGGGGCGAGCCCTGCTCGGTCCAGACCTGCTGATAGAGCTTGGCGACCCTGGGGGCCCGAAACGGCAATATGGCGAAGGTCAGCAGCGGGGCCCACAGCAGGCGAGGTATCTCGACCACGCGCGGGTCCTGCAGGAACTGACTGAGAAAGGCCTTGACGGCCGCCGAGGTTGGCGCCGCTGGGGTCCCAAGATTGACGAGCAAGATCCCGGTTTTCGTGGTCACGTTAGCGTCCTGTCGTGGGGTGTTTGTCGTGCTTGTGATAATGCAAGAAAGGGCCCTGTGTGGACCCTTGTCTCAATGTCGTTGCCAGGCGATCGCCCTTAGCGTGGCAAGAGGATGCCAGCACGGCGGGCAATGCCGGTGGCAAGACCAGCTTTAGCCGAGGATAGCCGCCAGCTGCTGGCTGACCTGATCCACCGGCTGGGTGCCGTCGATCTTGACGTAACGGGTGTTGCCCGCTTCCGCTTCCTTGCCGTAGAAGCCGATGAGCGGTGCGGTCTGCTGATGGTAGACATCCAGACGCTTGCGAACCGTGGTCTCTTCGTCGTCGGCACGGATCACCAGATCCTCGCCGGTCACGTCATCCTTGCCTTCCACTTTCGGCGGGTTGAACACCACGTGGTAGGTACGGCCGGAGCCGGAGTGCACGCGGCGGCCGCTCATGCGCTTGACGATCTCTTCGTCCGGCACCGCGAATTCCAGCACGAAGTCCACCACCACACCGGCATCCTTCATGGCTTGCGCCTGGGGAATGGTGCGGGGGAAGCCGTCCAGCAGGAAGCCGTTGGCGCAATCCGGTTGCGCGATACGTTCTTTGACCAGGCCGATGATGATGTCGTCGGAGACGAGCTGACCTGCGTCCATCACGGCCTTGGCCTTGAGGCCCAGCTCGGTACCCGCCTTGATCGCCGCACGCAGCATGTCGCCGGTGGAGATCTGCGGAATACCGTGTTTTTCCATGATGAACTGAGCCTGGGTACCTTTGCCGGCACCCGGTGCTCCCAACAGAACAATGCGCATACACGCTCCTAATTGATTGGTTATTCAATTCTTGAGAAGGCAAAAAACTACACGTTTTCGCCCATATTAACAAGCTCGCCCCGTGTGAGTGGCCAGATTATCACCAGCCCCTGGCGCCGTCTCTGCGACCAAAGACGCAGGCCCCTGCCACGAAAAATGATTGAAAATGCAGCAGACACTCAGGGCGGACAACGCCGCCCCGGGGCGGCGTCGGCCAAAAAAAAGCCCACTGCCTTGCAGTGGGCCAATTACATCACGCCTGGAGTAGCAGACGGTTGATACGGGAGACGAAGCTCGCCGGATCATTGAGGCCGCCCTGCTCCGCCAGCTGGGCCTGCTCGTGCAAGAGGCTGACCCACTCACCGAACAGCGCCTCGTCTTCGATGGTGTCGAGTTTCTTCACCAGGGCGTGGTCGGGGTTGAGCTCCAGTATGTACTTCTGCTCCGGTACCGGCTGGCCGGCGGCGCGCATCAGCTTGATCATCTGGGTACTCATGCCGTGGTCGTCGGTGACGATGCAAGACGGCGAGTCGGTCAGGCGGTGGGTGACACGCACCTCTTTCACCGCATCGGCCAGGCTCTGCTTGACCCGCGCCACCAGACCGGCGTTGGCTTTTTCAGCCTCCTCCTGGGCCTGCTTGGACGCCTCGTCCTCCAGCTCGCCCAAGTCCAGCTCGCCACGGGTGACGGAGACCAGCTGCTTGCCGTCGAACTCGGTGAGGTGGCTCATCAGCCACTCGTCCACCCGCTCCCACATCAGCAGCACTTCGACGCCCTTCTTGCGGAAGATCTCGAGGTGCGGGCTGTTCTTGGCCGCGGCATAGGAGTCGGCGGTGATGTAGTAAATCTTCTGCTGGCCTTCCTTCATGCGGCCAACGTAATCCTCGAGAGAGACGGTCTGGGCTTCGCCCTCGCCGGCGGTGCTGGCGAAGCGCAACAGCTTGGCGATCTCCTCGCGGTTGGCGTAATCCTCGGCCGGGCCCTCTTTGAGCACGTTGCCGAACTCGCTCCAGAACTTGGCGTACTTCTCGCTATCGTCCTTGGCCAATTTGTTCAGCATGGTCAGGACGCGCTTGGAGCAGGCCTTGCGCAGGGAGGCGGTGACCTTGTTGTCCTGCAGGATCTCGCGGCTGACGTTGAGGGGCAGATCGTTGGAGTCCAGCACCCCTTTGACGAAGCGCAGGTAGGTCGGCATAAACTGCTCGGCGTCGTCCATGATGAAGACGCGCTGCACGTAGAGCTTGAGGCCGTGCTTCTGCTCGCGGTTGTAGAGATCGAAAGGCGCGCGGGCCGGGATGTAGAGCAGGCTGGTGTACTCCTGGGCCCCTTCCACCCGGTTGTGACCCCACAACAACGGATCTTCGAAGTCATGGGCGACGTGCTTGTAGAACTCCTGATACTCCTCGTCCTTGATGTCTTTGGGGTTGCGGGTCCAGAGTGCGGTGGCGCGGTTGACCTGCTCCCACTCGCCCGGGGTACCGACTATGGTCTCGCCATCTTCTTCGCGATCCGGGGTACCCTCCTTGAACATCTCCACCGGCACAGAGATATGGTCGGAATACTTGGCAACCACGGCGCGCAGGCGCCAGTCGTCGAGGAACTCTTCCTCTTCGGCACGCAGGTGCAGGATGACGTCTGTACCGCGACCCTCTTTGATCACGTCAGCTACCGTGAAGGAGCCTTCCCCTTCGGATTCCCACTGTACGCCCTGGCCCGGCTCTGTGCCGGCGGCGCGGGAGATGACGGTCACCTTGTCGGCGACGATGAAGGCGGAGTAGAAGCCCACCCCGAACTGACCGATCAGCTGGGAGTCCTTGCCTTGATCACCGGAGAGGTGCTTGAAGAACTCGGCGGTCCCGGATTTCGCTATGGTACCCAGGTGCTCGATCACCTGGTCCCGGGTCATGCCGATGCCGTTGTCCGAGATGGTCAGGGTCTTGTTCTCTTTGTCCACCACCAGGCGCACGCGCAGCTGGCCGTCGTTTTCGAACAAAGAGGCATCGGAAAGCGCCTTGAAGCGCAGCTTGTCCGCCGCATCGGATGCGTTGGAGATAAGCTCGCGCAGGAATACTTCTTTGTTGGAGTAGAGGCTGTGAGCCATCAGGCTCAGCAGTTGTTTGACTTCAGTCTGAAAGCCGTGGGTTTCGGCGTGAACACTTTGGGTCATCGACCAGTCCTCAAAACGTCGGGTTGAACAGATTCCCAACCTAGATGGGGCTGGCCTTTCAAATATCAAGGGGCCAGAGTGCAAACTTGAGAGCAAACTTGCACACTGGCCCCTGGTGGCGGGCTTGGCTGCCCATCTTTTGTACCATCAGGCCTAGATGCGCTGACGCCCCATCAGGGAGTGGGACAGCGTGGTGCCATCCACCAGCTCCAGCTCGCCACCCACCGGCACCCCGTGGGCGATGCGGCTCACCTCCACCCCGGCGGCGCGGGCCATGTCGGCGATGTACCAGGCGGTGGCATCCCCCTCTATGGTGGGATTGGTGGCGAGGATCAGCTCCTTGATGTGCTCATCCTTGAGGCGCCGCTCCAGGATCTCCAGCCCCAGCTCCTCCGGGCCTATGCCGTCCAGCGGCGACAGGTGACCCATCAGCACGAAGTAGCGGCCGGAGAACTGGCCGGTCTGCTCGATGGCGGCCACGTCTGCCGGGCTCTCCACCACGCAGAGCAGACCGTTCTCCTCGCGCTTGGGATTGGCGCAGATCTCGCAGCGATCGTTCTCGGTGAAGGTGCGGCAGTGGCTGCAGTGACCGATTTCGGTCAGCGCCCGATTGAGCAGGGAGGCGAGACGCAGGCCACCGCTGCGCTCGCGCTCCAGCAGGGTGAACGCCATGCGCTGGGCCGACTTGGGGCCCACGCCCGGCAAGACCTGCAGCGCCTTCATCATCTCATCGAGCAGGGGACTGAATTTCATGGGGATATCCTTTAAAGCCGCGCCGAAGGGAGGAATCGGCCCGCTTGCCTGACGCAGCGCCGACGCCTCCATCCGAACCTATCTTGTTGGCGCAGGACTATACCCGAGCCGCCCCCAGCCGCCAATGGCAGATCCCGCCAAATGGCCCCTCCCCCTTGCCACACAGCTCCCCGGCAAACCGGGCGACGCCCCGCTTTCCAGGCCCATGCCGACCCCGCAAGGCCACCCAGGGCTCACAAGGCGATAAAAAGCGCCCAAGTCGTTTAATTTTTCTATTCGATTTATGAGCATCATTAAGTAAAACCAAACAAAAAATCCTTCCCGACACCAGCGCCCCTGAACGTGGCCCCCTGCAAGGACGCTATCGGGGCACCCGATGAGCTGTGCCGTCACTGTCCCGTCGATTCTCTCACCTGATGCCCCTCATCAATAGCGAACGGGCCCACCTCGATGAGCTGCGTCGTCACTGCCCCGTCCATTCCCCCACCCTATGCCCCTCCAATACCGAACAGGGCCCGCCTCGCAGGATCGCAAAGAAGCGCCGCGTCTGGCACTCAAACCGGTGCGAGATCAAGGTAATGGGGGCCACTGACCCGATAAACTTGGCCCCCGCGGCAGGGCCGACCTTCCTCTTTTCCCTGCCAAGCCAAGGCCCCTTCCCCTCCCGGCGCCGCCCATTGCAACCCTGTTCGTTGCACCCTGAGGCCGACGCCGTGGCGGCAGGCCAGCAGACGGGAGTTCGATATCGCATGACATTCCCCAGGATGATCGCCGGATGGCCGCCCCTGCTGGCCCTCCCCTGCCCTCTTGTCATCAGGGAGGGCCCGCAGCCCCCTTGTTATCAGGGAGGGGCGCCTGCCCCTCTTTGGATGGCGCCATGACGGCCAGGACCCGGACGCCTTCCAGGCTGCGCCGCGAGTTTCATATGGACGGCATAGTGCAGGGGGTCGGCTTTCGCCCCTTCGTCTATGGGTTGGCCCTGCGCCACGGCCTCACCGGCTATGTGCTGAACGATGCCAACGGCGTCACTATCGGCGCCGAAGGATCGCCTGAGCAGCTGGCCAGCTTTGCCCGCGAACTGCGGGAATTGGCGCCGCCACTCAGCCGAATCGATCATTTCAGCGAGCGGGATCTGCCCCTCGCTCATGATCCCGACTACGACGGCCAGTTCCATGGCCAATTTCGAATTAAAGCCAGCCAGCAGCAGAGCGCCGCTACGGTCGCCATCTCGCCGGATCAGGGGATGTGCGAGGCGTGCACCCGGGATGTGGCCAACCCCGTTGATCGCCACCATCACTACCCCTTTACCAACTGCACCCACTGCGGCCCGCGCTACACGATTATCCGCCGCCTCCCCTACGACAGACCCCACACCGCCATGGCGGGCTTTGCCATGTGTCCGCGCTGCGCTGCGGCTTATGAGGATCCGCTGGATCGGCGCTACCACGCACAACCGGTGAGCTGCCCCGAGTGCGGGCCCCATCTCAGCTGGCGATCCGGCCACGGCGATGCCCTGGCCGAGCGCGAGGATGCCCTGCAAGCAGCGGCACGTGCCCTGCAAGCGGGCAAGCTTATCGCGGTCAAGGGGATGGGGGGTTATCACCTGATGTGTGATGCCCGCAGCGAGCCCGCCGTAGCACGGCTTCGCCAGCTCAAGCGGCGCGCGCGCAAGCCGCTGGCGGTGATGATGGGCTCCCTTGCCGAGGCCAAATTGCATGTCACCGGCAGCGAGGCAGAGTGGAAGCTGCTCACCTCTCAGGCCAGACCCATCACCTTGCTGCGCAAGCGCATTAACGATGATCGGCTCTCAGAATCCCTACTGACAACCACGCCGCTGGCCGAGGGGATAGCCCCCGGCATCCCCAACCTCGGCATCATGCTCCCCTATACCCCGCTCCATCAGCTGCTGCTGGACGCGTGCGCGATCCCATTAGTGGCCACCAGCGCCAATGGTCGCGGCAGCCCCATTCTGATCGAATGCGAGGCAGTAGTCAGGGAACTCGGCAGCGAGATTGACGGCATCCTGGATCACAACCGCCCCATACTACACCCGTGCGACGACAGTCTGGTGCAGTGGGCGGGCGGGCGGCGCCAGACGTTGCGCCTCGCCCGGGGCTATGCCCCCTGCACTCCCAGCCTGCAAGAGGCGGTCAAGGTGCCGCTGCTGGCAGTCGGCGCGCAACAGAAGAACCAGCTGGCGATCGCCTTCGGCCGCCAGCGCATCTACAGCCCCTATATCGGCGATCTGCACAGCCTGCCGATGCAGGAGCACTTCGAGCAGACCCTGGCGACCTTTCGCGAACTCTACGATCTCAAACCCGAACTGCTGGTCTCGGACTGCCACCCGGGCTACCTCAGCCACCAGTGGGCCAAGGGCTATTGCCACCATCAGGGTGTGACCCACCTCGAGGTGCAGCACCATCACGCCCACCTGCTGGGGGTGATGGCCGAGCACAACATCACAGGCCCGGTGCTGGGTGTTGCCTTCGATGGCACCGGCCTTGGGGATGATGGCACCCTCTGGGGCGGCGAGCTGCTGCTGGCCGATGTGAAGGGCTTCGATCGTGTTGCCCACCTCGCGCCTTTCAAGCTGATCGGCGGCGAGGCGGCGATTCGCGAGCCGGTGCGCCAGCTGCTGGGGCTGCTGTTTGAATCCTATGGCGTGGAGCAGATCCGCGCCCTCGACATTCAGTTGATCAAGCAACTGCCCGCTGGGCGGATCAGCAACCTGTACCAGCTCTGGCAGCTAGGTCGCAACGCACCTCATACCAGCTCCATCGGCCGCTTGTTCGATGCCGTGGCGGCGCTGCTGGGGGTGATCGATACCCCGGATTACGAGGGAGAAGCGGGACTCCTGCTGGAAGCAGCCGCCTTGCAACTGGCCCCCGATGAACAGCCCTTCCCCCTCGCCTTTGGCCTAAGCCAATCAGCGGAGGGGCCACTGCAGATCGAGTGGGCCGAACTGCTCAATACCCTTGTCAACGAACAACGCAAAGGCACCTCCACTGCCAGCCTGGCCGCCGGTTTTATCCGCGCTGTCAGCAATCTGGTCGTTGCCCTGTCCGAGCGCTTCCCCGGCTATCCGGTGGCGCTGGGAGGCGGCGTCTTTCAAAACCGGGTGCTGATGGACCAGCTTGTGCCCAGCCTCGAAGCCGCCGGCCGCCAGGTATTAACCTCTGAAACCCTGCCGCTCAATGACGGTGGCATCGCCGCGGGTCAGCTCTGGTTTGCCGTCCACCATATTGCCACGCACCAGCCTGTCACAGCCGGTTGTGCCACCTTGTCGGAGTCCTGAAATCCATGTGTCTATCCATCCCCTCTCAGGTGGTGCAGCTGCACCCCGAAGATAACTGCGTCACCGTCGATACCCTGGGGGTGCAGCGGCGCGTCAGCTGCATGCTGCTCGAAGAGCCTCTCCAGATGGGAGACTATGTGCTGCTCCATATCGGCTTTGTGATGAGCAAGATTGACGAAGCGGAGGCGCAGGCCAGCCTGGAGAGCTTCCGCCAGATGGTGGCCCTGATGCCAGAGCAGGATATCTTGCCATGCTGACCTTGAATGACCTCTTTCAGGGCTTTCGTCAGCCCGACGTCATCCGCGCCCTCGCCGCCCAGATCACCGAACTGGCCAAATTACTCCCCGAACCACTGCGGGTGATGGAGGTGTGCGGCGGCCATACCCACACCATCATGAAGTACGGCCTGCCCCAGTTGCTGCCGGCCAGCATAGAGTTCGTTCATGGCCCCGGCTGCCCGGTCTGCATCATGCCCAAAGAGCGCATCGATCAGGCCATCGAACTGGCTAGAGAGCCCAGCGTCATTCTGGTCACCCTGGGGGATATGATCCGGGTGCCGGGCTCCAAGGGCACGCTGGCCCAACAGCGGGCCAAGGGGAGCGATATCCGCCCGGTCTATGACCCCCTCGACGCCCTGCGCATCGCCAAAGAGAACCCTGAAAAGACCGTGGTCTTCTTTGCCATAGGTTTCGAGACCTCCACCCCGATGACCGCCGCCTTGCTGGCTGCCGCTGAAGCTGAGGGGATTGAGAACCTCTTGTTTCATATCAACCATGTGCTGGTGCCGCCCGCCATTCATGCGGTGATGGCCGACGGAGTGGCCAAGGTGAACGCCTTTATCGGCCCCTCTCACGTCAGCGTCATCACAGGCGCCGATATCTACCTGCCTATCGTCGATCGCTATCAGGTGCCTGTGGTGGTGAGCGGTTTCGAGCCGGTGGATGTGATGGAGGCGCTCTTGATGATGGTGCGCCAGAAGGTGGAGGGTCGCTACGCGCTGGAGGTGCAGTACAGCCGCGCCGTCACTGCCAGCGGCAATAAAGCCGCCCAGCGGCTGGTCGAGCGCTTTTTCGAGACCCGCGAGCACTTTCGCTGGCGAGGCCTTGGGGATATCAACGCCTCCGCCCTGCGCCTGCGCGATGCCTTCGCCAGGCGCGATGCGGAGCGTCACTTCCAACTCAGTGAGACCCCCATCGATGACCACAAGGCGTGCCAGTGCGCCGATATTCTGCGCGGGCTGGCCAAGCCGAACCAGTGCAAAGTCTTTGGCCGGGGCTGCACCCCGACCCAGCCCATGGGCAGCTGCATGGTCAGCTCCGAGGGGGCCTGCAATGCCTACTACCGATATATGGGGATCCAATGAGAGAAATTCAGTTAAGCCACGGTGGTCGGGTGATGAGGAGAGATGAACCAGCCTGTTTCGGCAATCTTGTGGAGAACCAGACCCGATGAGAGAAATCCAACTTAGCCACGGTGGTGGCGGCGTCGAGATGAATCAGCTGATAAGCCACCTCTTCTTTCGCCACTTTGGCAACGAGATCCTGCTGCGCGGTGAAGATGCCGCCCTGCTGCCGGTAAGCGGGCCCGTTGCCTTCACCACCGACAGCTTTACCGTCTCGCCGCTGTTCTTTGAGGGGGGCGATATCGGCAAGCTGGCCATCGCCGGCACGGTCAATGATCTCGCCATGATGGGGGCCAAGCCCGAGTATCTGAGCGCCAGCTTTATCATCGAGGAGGGCTTCCCCTACGCCGATCTCGCCCGCATCGTCGAGTCGATGGCCGCAGAGCTGGCCAAAAGCGGTGCCAGCATCGTCTGCGGCGACACCAAGGTGGTGCCCAAGGGGGCAGCCGACAAGATCTTCATCAACACCAGCGGGGTCGGCACCTTCCCGCGGCCTGAGCAGAGCCGGGGCATTTCGGTGCGGAGCCTCAAGGCCGGTGACGCCATTCTGGTGTCGCGGGATATCGGCAGCCACGGCGCCTGCATCCTGATGGCCCGTGACGCCCTGCAGCTGGGCTCGACACTCAAGAGCGACTGCACCACCCTCTGGCCGCAGGTAGAAGCGCTGCTGCAAGCGGGGATCACCCCCCACGCCCTGCGCGATGCCACCCGCGGTGGCCTCGCCGCCGTGCTCAACGAGTGGAGCAGCGCCTCCCAGGTGGCCATCGAGCTGGAGGAGTCCGCCATTCCGGTGTGCGATCCGGTGCGGGGCCTGTGCGAGCTCTACGGTTTCGAGCCCCATGATCTCGCCAACGAGGGCACCATGGTACTGGCCCTGCCTGCCGAACAGGCGCAGGACGCGCTGGGCATCTTGCGGCAGTTCAACCCCTCCGCCAGCCAGATAGGCGTGGTTCAGGCGAGCGAGCGCCACAAGGTGGTACTCAACAACCCCTGGGGCAGCCGCCGTTATCTGGAGCTGCCGCAGGGGGAACTGCTGCCGCGGATCTGTTGATCGACCATGTCGTTCAGCCAATTACCGGGGGGAGTCACTCCTCCCAATATCGGTTAAGGAGCCACCATGCACGAAATGTCTCTGGCCATGGCCGCCATCGATCTGGCGGCTGAACAGGCCACCCAGCGGGGCTTTAACAAGGTGACCGCTCTCTGGCTCGAGGTCGGCAGCTTCTCCTGCGTCGACCCGGACACCATTGCCTTCTGTTTCGAGGCCGCCGCCAAGGGCACCGCCGTCGAAGGGGCCCAACTTCACTTTCAGCACCAGGCGGCAGAAGCCTGGTGTTACGACTGCAACCAGACGGTCACCCTCACCGAGCGCGGGCAGGCCTGTCCCGAGTGTGGCGGATACAAATTACGAGTCGCGCAAGGGAACAGCCTGCGCATCACCGACATCGAGGTAAGTTGATATGTGTAGCGTATGCGGATGCGGCCAGGCGCGGATCTCCGGCCATAAAGATGAGCACGACCATGCCCACCACCACGATCACGACCATGAACACGCTCATGAGCACCACCATGAACATGGCCATGAGCACGATCATCATCATGCCCATGAGCAGAGCGCGCCGCGCACCCTGATCATTCACCACCACTATCACCATCAGGGGGATGTCCATCACCACTACCACGGTGTACGGGCACCTATGGGGGCAGAGGGTCATGATCACCATCACGATCACCCTCATGACCATCATCATGAACATGCCCACTCTCATGACCACGGTCATTCCCACGCGCATCCCCATGATCACAGCCATGACCATGACCATGACCATGACCATGACCACCAGCAGGGTGATCTGCACTACGGCAAAGGGGAAGCGGGATTGTCGGTACCCGGCATGGGGCAGCGCCAGCTGATCGCCATCGAGATGGATGTGCTGGCCAAGAACAACGCGCTGGCGGCCCACAACCGCGAACACTTCGACGAGGCGGCCCAGCTGGTGCTCAATCTCGTCTCTAGCCCGGGTTCAGGCAAGACCACTTTGCTGTGCGAAACCTTGCGCCAACTGGCCGACAAACGCCCCTGCGCGGTAATCGAAGGGGATCAGCAGACCAGCGCCGATGCGGATCGCATCCGTGCCACCGGCGTTCCTGCCGTGCAGATCAACACCGGCAAGGGCTGCCATCTGGATGCCAAAATGGTCCACGACGCCTGCCACCAGCTGCCCGCCAATGAAGGGGGCATCCTCTTTATCGAGAACGTCGGCAATCTGGTCTGCCCCGCCAGCTTCGATCTCGGCGAGAAGTACAAGGTGGCGATCCTCTCCGTCACCGAGGGGGAAGAGAAGCCCCTCAAGTACCCGGACATGTTCGCCGCCGCTCAGCTGATGGTGATCAACAAGATTGACCTGCTGCCCTATGTCAGCTTTGACGTGGCCCGCTGCATCGAGAACGCCAAACGGGTCAACCCCTATATCCAGGTGATCCAGGTCAGCGCCACCACAGGCGAAGGGATGGACGCCTGGCTCAACTGGCTCGCCAGCGCCTGAGGTTACGAGCGTCCGATTACGCTGCGCTAATCGAACCTACCGCCACCAAGGTGCCGGGAATGTTGATAACAAGAGAGGGAGGCATAGGCCTCCCTCTCTTGTTATGTTCGAACCTTGCATGGCTATCTGCGCCAAACAGCCAGCTTCTCATGTGCGTCGCCCCCTCACCCTGGCCCTCTCCCCAGGGAGAGGGAATCCGTTCGTGGATACCGATCGTGCCGCCGTATCTGCAAATATTCCGACACACAGATCGCACACACGAATCGCATATTTTGCTCCCTTCTCCCCTCGCGGGAGAAGGGTTGGGGATGAGGGGGTACACCAGCGATCAGGCCGCGCTGCTCACGGCAGCCGCCTGCTCGGATGGCCCCTCGCCGACACGGATCAGCCGGTGGCACACCTGGCGCAGAAGTGCCTGCTGGTGACTGAAGATCAGCATGCCAAGCCCGCGCTGCTCACACTCGCGCATCAACTCCTGCCAGAGCTGGCGCTGGATTTGCGGATCCAGCTGGGCTGTCACCTCGTCGGCAATCAACAGACGGGTGCGGGGATCGAGGGCGCGCAGCAGCGCGATGCGGGCCAGCTCGCCACCGGAGAGCTGGCCGGGTTTACGACTGAGCCACTCCGGTTTGACCATAAAGCGGGCCAGCATGGCGTCATCAGGGCGCCACAGATCCCACAGCGCCTGCCCTGTGGTGCGATAGGGATTGAAGGTCAGTTCCGGATGCTGGGGCACCAGCTGGATGGGGTTATAGCCTTTTACCTGTTCAGGCGCAGGCTGCCCATTCAGCAGGATCTGCCCGCCAGCCAGAACCGGTTGCCAACCGGCCAATACCCGCCCCAGCGTGGTTTTGCCATAACCGCTCGGGGCAGACATCCCCAGCCGCTCGCCCGCTTTCACCGCAAGCGATAACCCCTGCCAGAGAGGGCGTTTCCCTTGGGTAATGGTGAGATCCCGTACTTCAAACATCAACAGACCTCCGGGGTAACAAAGCGTGAATGGCGCTGCGGCCAGGCCTGACATTGAATACCAGCCATTGCATATCTGCCGCGCAGCAAGCTGCCTGTTTAAGAGACGCAAACATCAGGAAACCTCCGGCACCGAGAAGAGTGCATTGAACTCCGGCAGCGCCTGCCAGTGGGCACGGAGCATCTCGCTCCCCTGCCCCTGGCGCAGGTGGTGGCAGCTCAGGGTATCGCTCACCTGGCCCTGATGCAGCGCGACTATGCGATCGGCAAAACGGGCCGCCAGCGCCAGATCGTGGGTCACCCAGAGGATGCCGCTGCCCCGATTGGCCAATTCACGCAACTGACTGAGCAGCAGACAGGCCAGCCCCTCGTCGAGCCAGGCGGTGATCTCGTCCGCCAGAATGTAGCGGGCACCACCGAGCGCCGCAGTGCAGGCCAGAATGCGCTTGGCCATGCCGCCGGAGAGCTGACGCGGATAGCGGTCCAGCGTGGCAGTGGGCAGCTGATAGCGCAGCAGCTGCTGGCCGAGCCGTTCGCGGGAACCGCTCTGACCGCAGAGACGTGCCGCACGCCCCAGCTGGCGCTCCACCGTCAGCAGCGGATTGAGGGCGCTCACCCCCTGCGGCACATAGCAGAGGGTGTGGCCGCGCAGTCCGGCACGGCTGGCGTCGCACAGGGGGTTACCATCGAGGGAGATGGTGCCGCGCATGCGCAGGTTGTCCGGCAGCAATGTCAGGGCGCTTTGCAGCAGCAGGCTCTTGCCCTCGCCGCTCCCTCCCACCAGCGCCACTATCTCCCCCGGTGCCAGTTGCAGGCTGATGTCGGTCAGCAAAGGCTGCCAGCTGCGCCGCCCCAGCCAGGAGTAGTGGGCAGCCTCTATGGTCACATGGTCGAAGCTCAGCATTGTTCACTCCCAAACCAGAGTTGTTGCAGGGCGCGCGAGTAACCTGATCGAACAGCAGCGCCAGCCAGACTGTGCTGACGCCAGATGGCAGTTTCAAATATCAGCATGCTTCACCCCTAAACCAGAGCTGCTGCAGGGCGCGGGTAGCCTGATCGAACAGCAGTACCAGCAGCAGCAACATCAGCCCCGGGAAGAGGGCCAGCCACCAGCCTCCCCCAGCCAGATAACGCAGGGCATCGGCCAGCAGCAGGCCAAGGGAGGCCTCGTGGGCCGCCAGACCAAAGCCGAGAAAGCTCAAAGCCGCGCTGTGCAGCACCGCATGGGGAAACATCAGCAAGGTGCCGATAAACCACTGGGGCAAAAGCCCCGGCAGCAGATGGGTGCGCCAGCGGCGCAGCGCCCCCATCCCCTGACAGCGGGCCAGCACCACGTAGTCGCTGCAGGCGATCCGCCGCGCCTCTGCGCAGAGAATGAGCGCCAGCTTGGGCCAGTGGGTGAGCGCCACCGCCAGGATAACCCCGCGCATGCCGCCACCCACGGTGAAGCAGATCAGGATCAGCAGCAGCATATGGGGCAGCGCCAGCATGGCGTCGATCAATAGGCGCACCGCCACATCGCATCTGGGGTGGATGAGCGAGACACTGGCCGCCACCATGGCCAGCAGACCACTGCACAGGGCCGTGCCTAGCCCCAACTCCAGACTGGTGAGAGTGCCCTGAAATGCCCGCAACCAGAGATCCCGCCCCATCTGATCGGTCCCGAACCAATGCGCCAGCGAGGGGGGTTGCTGGCGGGCCAGCAGATCCATGGGCACATCCTGATGAGAGAGGCTCCAGCCGTAGGCGGCCAGCAACGCCAATCCGATCAGGGCAAAACCCAGACGCAACATTGAGGGGAGCGGATTAAACAGCATGCTCACCCTCCCAACCCCGATTGATGCGGGCCAGCAGCACGCTGGCAACCGTATTGCCAATAAAGACCAGCAGGGTGCAGAAGAGCACTATGCCCATCAGCAAGGGGATATCCCCCCGCAGCCCCGCATCCACGGTCGCCTGCCCGAGCCCCGGATAGGAGAAGACCTTCTCCGCCAACAGGGATCCGCCAATCAACTCCCCCAGCGAGGCAAACTGCAGGCAGAGCGCAGGAGTCAGGGCGTGGCGCAGCACGTGAAAACGCAGCATGGGCCAGCCGCCATCCCCCTGGGCGCGGGCGTAGCGGATAAAGTCGCTCGCCAGCACCTCGGCCACCCGCCCCCGGGTATGCAGGGCGATGTTGCCCACCCCGAGCAGCGCCAAGGTGGTCACCGGCAGCAGCAGATGGCGCAATCGCATCAACCAGTCTGCCTCATCGGCAGCGAGCCCCGGCGTCCAGGCGCAGCAGACCGGCAACAGTGGCCAGTGCACCGCAAACAGGGCCAGCAGCAACAGGCCGACCCAGAAGGTGGGCAAGGAGGCAAGCAGGTAGGCAAAACGGCAAATCAGGCGATCGGGCCAGCGATTGAGATAGCGACCGGCGCAGAGGCCCAGCAAAATCCCGAAAAAGCCGGAGAGCAGCCAGGCACCCGCCAGCAGCAGGAATGAGGCGGCAAAGCGCTGGCCTATCACCTCGCCCACAGGCGCGTTGTAGAGCATGGAGTAGCCGAGATCCCCCTTGAGCACTTGGCCGAACCAGTGCCAGTAGCGCAGCCAGAGCGGCTGATCCAGCCCCCAGCGGGCGGCGATGCGGGCGTACTGCTCCGGCGGCACATGGAGCAGATCGTTGCCGATATAGGCCTTGATGGGATCGATGGGGGAGTAGCTCAGCAGCACAAAGGTGGCGACCGAGACCAGACATAACAGCCCTGCCAGACGCAGCAGGGCTTTTAGCAACAGATAACCTGAATGACTCAAGTGCGAACTTAACGGCACGTCCACCGCCAATCCTGCAGGTTGTTGAGGAGTGACCAGCTACCGTGAATTTCCGGCGCCCCCTTGCCAAGGTCGATGCAGCGGTTGGCCAGATAGGTGTGCTGCACATTGAGCAGCCAGGCCCAGGCGGCATCCCCCTGCACCCCGGCGCCAGTTTTGCCATCCCACTCCACCTGCTGCCAGAAGGGCACGGCCGCCTGCCAGTCGGTGGCATCCAGCGCCTGCTTGAGATGGCCATCCACCACAGGGTTGCTGTAATAGCCCGGGTTGTAGAACTCCACGCCGCCGGAGCCGCTCTGGTAGTGGTGATAGAGCTCCATGGGGTCCAGACTCCCCCACCCCATCAGCACAGGATTGGCATGCATCTCGCGCTCCACCTGCTCCCAGCTGCCGGACTTGAGGCTCACATCGAGACCTATGGGTTTGAGCATGGCGCGCACCGCTTCCGCCAGATCCCGGCGGGTGCTGTCGCCACTGGTGTACCAGAGGGTAAAGGCGGCGCGCAGGTCGCCCTTGTGGCGAATGCCATCGCTCCCCATCTTCCAGCCTGCCTCGTCGAGCAGGGCATTGGCATGGGTGACATCCCCATCCTTAAAGGCGGCTGCAGGGTTCTTCCAAGGCAGGCCTTCCACCGCGCTGTAGGCGGGGATGGCGTGCCCTTCCAGCAGCTGATCCGCCAGCAGCTTGCGGTCGATGGCGTAGTTGATGGCGCGGCGCACCGCCACATCGGCGGTCACGTCGTTGCCGACGGGATAACCCTTGGCATCCTTGCCGCCCGCAGGCGGAATGGGGAAGACGATGCCACGGTTCTCCACGCTCGGCCGTACCCACAGTTTGAGTGAGGCAGGCACGCTGGGCGCCAGCGACGGGGGGATGCGCACCAGATCGAGCTGGCTGCTCTGGGCGGCGGCATAGGCGCTCTCCTCATCGATAAAGACAAACACCAGCCGTTTGAAATCATTGTTGCCGCCGGCGTAATAGGGGTTCGCTTCCACCACCAGTTGCTGACCGGGCAGGAAGCTCACCAGCCGATAAGGGCCGGCACCGACAGGCTTTTGGGCATACGCCTTGGGATCGTAATCCCGCTTTGACACTATCCCCAAGGAGCCCAGCACGTTGACGAAGGTGCTCTGGGGGGCGCTCAAGACGATGGCGACCTCGGTGGGCGACACCACTTCAGCCTTCACGAAATTGCCCATATCGATCTTGCCGCCGCCCCTGGCCGCGCTGTTGTAGGTAAAGGCCACATCTTCGGCGGTGAGCGGCGCGCCGTTGGAGAATTTCAGATCCGGCTTGAGGGTAATAAACCACCCCTTGCCATCCTTGCTCGGGGTCACCGCTTGGGTGAGCAGATCCTGCCAGCCGAGATCCGCACTATCGCCAGCAATCTGCTTGAGCAGCGGGCTGTGCAGCAGCAGATAGCTGCCGTGACTCCAGCCAAGCAGGGGGTCGAACCCTTCGGTGGGCTCACTGCCGATGGCAAGCTTGAGTTCGGCAGGCAGCGCCTGAGTGGCGGGGACGGCGGCCTGCACCCAGGGGCTAGCGCCGAGCAGCAGGGCCAGTACAGCAGCGGCGCCGCGTGGATCACAAGGTCGGATGGTCATGGTATTCCTCGTTCATGGGTTGCCAGGTTGCGTGAGAACGCGAGAAAGGTGGCACCGATAGAAGCGAATGAGGGGCCGATAGGGCCCCGTCTCTTTTTTGCCAATGCAGGCAGGCTAACGCCCGCGCGCACCGAACAGCCGTCTGCGACCCAGATCCACGCCGCCAGCCCCTTGCTGCACCGGCAAGGAGAGCAGCATCTTGAGGGTGCTGCTCACCAGAGCGCGCCCCTCCTCGGCCCCAAGGTGCGGATCGAGCGGCGACATCAGCGAACAGGCCAGCAGCTGTCCCGTCTCGGGCAGTTCGCCCACCATAAAGGTCAGGTTGCCGCAAGGGAGCTGCAGGGCGAGCCGATCGCTGCTGCTGCGCACGGGCCAGAGCTGATCCGGCCCCGGCAGCACCACCAGGCTCAGCATCCAGGGGGTGAGCACGCAACCGAGCCACTGCTCTTCAAACAGCACGCACTCCACCACTATGGGCATGGTGGCGTGATAGAAGGGCAGTCCTTGCATCTGTTCCCGGGCAATCCGCTCGTACTGGGCCACCAGCAGGGGCGCAGGATTGGTGGCAAAACCGATGAACTCCTGCACGGCATCAAGCTCGCTTAAATGGGACTGCGCCATAGACCCTCCCGTGCTTGTTCAGCTTTTTCCTGCTCAGAGAGCGGGATGGCGGGGGCGCCGACGCTGGCCAACAGGGTCAAGATCCTATCCGTCGCCTCCCCCATGGCGGCCGCCACTAGCGGGGTGAGGCCGATGCGGGGTTCGAGGGATTCAGGCTCTATGCCGATCAGGGTGAGCCGCTTGGGGGATTCCCCCGTCATGTGCAGCGCCGAGAGCACGTCCGCCAGTCCCAGCTGATGGGGGGAGATCTTGCGGCCAAACAGGGTCGGGATCTCCTCATCTTTCAGTGTCACCACTGTGCCCGGCGGATTACCGCTGCGCACCGCATCCGCCAGAATGATGTGGTCGCGACTGGCCATGGCTTCGAGCAGCTCCATGCCGGCCGTGCCGCCGTCCAGCAGCTCTATGCCGGGGGCGAAACGGTATTCGCGCCCCAGCGCCTCGACGATGCGCACGCCCACCGCCTCATCGCTCAGCAAGAGGTTGCCGACGCCAAGGATCAGGGTGTTCATCACAGCACCTTCACCTGAGTCGTTTCGCCATTTTGGGTATCCACCACGTGGACCGCGCAGGACATGCAGGGGTCGAACGAGTGGATGGTGCGCACCACCTCCAGCGGCTTGGCCGGATCGGCCACCGGGGTACCTACCAGCGCTTGCTCGTAGGGGCCGGGCTCGTCATTGAAGTTGCGCGGGCCCGAGTTCCAGGTCGACGGCACCACCGCCTGATAGTTGGCGATCTTGCCCTCCTTGATGACTACCCAGTGGGAGAGCATGCCGCGCGGCGCCTCTTCAAAGCCCACGCCACGAAACTCCTTGTCCGCCGGGATCTCGGCCTTGATGTAGGCGGTGAAGTCCCCCTTGCCGATGTTGTCGATGAGCGCCTTCCACTGGTGCGCCAGGGTGTCTTTCAGCACGCAGCAGCGCACAGCGCGACCGATGATGCGCCCCAGGGTGGAGTGCAGCTGTTCAGTCTTGATGGCAGAGCCGGTGAGTGCCTTGTAGATGCCGTTCAACTGGTCGAAGTGCGCCACCGTTTCCGGGTGTTTGGCGGCCAGTTTCACCAGCAAGTCTGCGAGCGGCCCCACCTCCACCACCTTGCCGTAGAAGGTGGGGGATTTGACCCAGGAGTATTTGCCGTCATCCTGCCAGCCGGTGTAGTTCGGCTCCGTCTTGCCCTCCCACGGCTTGAGAGGTTCGTCATCCTTGTACCAAGCGTGCTTGTTGCTCTCGGCGATGCCATCCATCAGCCAAGCATCTTGATGACTCTCGATGGGGCGATATCCCGCCAGATTGCCATTCTCGATGTAACCACCCGGCATCAGGAAGCTGCCCCCCTTGGCGTCAGTGGGGAGCTCGGGCACGCTCAGGTAGTGCTTGGCCCCCTGCCCCAGTGCCAGCCACTCGGGGTAGTGCGCGGCTATGATGGCGGCATCCACCTTGTAGACCTGTTCGATAAACTCGCCGAGCCGGTCGATAAAGCTCTTCACATACATGAGGCGCTCGAGGTTGAGCACGCTGGGCGCATCCAGGTTGATGGGGTTGGCCACGCCGCCCACCGCCAGGTTCTGAATGTGCGGGCTCTTGCCCCCCAGGATGGCGACGATGCGGTTGGCATCGCGCTGGCACTCCAGGGCCTGCAGGTAGTGGGCCACGGCGATGAGGTTCACCTCAGGGCTCAGCTTCATCTCCTTGTGGCCCCAGTAGCCGTTGGCAAAGATGCCTAGCTGGCCGCTCGCAACCAGGGCGCGGATCTTCTCCTGCACCTTGGTCAGCTCCTCGGCGCTGTTGAGGGACCAGGTAGAGACCCCCTTGAGAATATCCGCCGCCTTCTGCGGATTGGCCTCAAGGGCTGCCGTGATGTCCACCCAGTCCAGCGCCGAGAGCTGGTAGAAGTGGACTATGTGATCGTGGATGTTGTGGGCCGCGATGATGAGGTTGCGGATGAACTGGGCGTTGACCGGCACCTTGGCGCCGATGGCGTTCTCCACCGCCCGCACCGAGGCGATGGCGTGAATGGAGGTACAGACCCCGCAGATGCGCTGCACTATCATCCAGGCGTCGCGCGGGTCGTTGCCCTTGACGATCTCCTCCATGCCGCGCCACATGGTGCCGGACGACCAGGCCTTGGTGACTATGCCGCCTTCGATCTCGCAGTCGATACGCAGGTGCCCCTCAATGCGGGTGATGGGGTCTATGGTGATACGTTGGCTCATACGTTGGCTTTCCCTCGGGCCTGATAATCTTGGTGAACACGTTCAAGTGATGGCAGTACCGGCAACAGCCGGATCAACAGCAAATAGGCACACACCTCGATGGCGACGAAGCCCAGGGAGATCAGCACCTCCTCCGCGGAGGGGAAGTAGTGGTAGCCATTGCCAGGGGTGAAGGCGAGCAGGGAGTAATCCAGTCGCCAGAGGGCTGCGCCCAGCAGCATGCTGAGGGCCCCCAGGAACAACATGCGCGAATCCCGGCGGCTCTTGTCCCAGTGGAACACCAGCAGCGGGAATATCATCAGGGCGATCTCGCTCCAGAACATCAAGGCGTAGCGATTCCACTCGGAGAGGTACTCCGACTTGTCGTTGATGACGATCTCGGCAAAGCGCAGCGCCACAAACAGGATCAGGAAGATGTCGATCACCTGGGTCAGCTTGTAGAAGAGTGACTTCTCGTTGGGCCCACGCCCCGCCAGCCCCGCCTGCACCAAAGAGCCCTCGAACACTACGATGGAGAAGCCCATGATGAAGGCGGTGAGCAAGGAGAAGACCGGCAGCAACTCGTAGCTTTGCCAGAGCGGATGTATCTTCTCCCCCGCCACTATCATCAGGGAACCCATGGAGGACTGGTGCATGGTGGGCAGCAGCGCCCCCAACGCCAGCACGAAGAACATGATCTTGTTGAGGCGAATGAGTGACGCCTTCCAGCCGAACTTCTCCAACAGCACAGGTGCGAACTCCAGCGCCATGACCCCGATATAGATGGTCATGCAGACCGCCGTCTCGAACAGTACCGAGGAGGTGTTGAAGTGGCCGGGCAGATAGAAGTAGGGCAAATTCCAGTAACGCCCCACGTCTATGGTGATGGAGAGGCCCCCCAGCGAGTAGCCGAACAGGCTCGCCAAGAGCGCAGGTCGCACCAGGGGGTGATACTCGCCCCGGTTGAACACATAGACCGCCCAGGCCAGTGCCCAGCCGCCGCAGGCAAAACCTGTGCCTATCAGCAGGTCAAAGGAGATCCACAGCCCCCAGGGATAACCCCCGTTGAGATCGGTGACCGAGCCCAGCCCGAAGAAGAGGCGCTTGAGAATAAGCATGCCGCACAGCACGGCGAAGGGGGCCAGCACCAGCACCGGCCAGCTGACCAGCTTGCCGCCGAGCGGATGCGCCTTGTGATTACTCATGATCCTTGCCTCCCTTTGCCGAGCCCTGATCCTGGTGACTGTCAGGCCCATGGCCCTCGTCATCATGGTGATCGTGGCCATTCTTCTTGCTGTTGCGGCGAATGAGCACCGAGAGCCCGGTCAGCACCACCATGGGCAGCACCATCCCCTTGTAGAGGGTGTGCTGGATATGCTCGGAGCGGGCACCGGAGGAGAGCTCCGGCAAGTCCGGCATGTCGAGCTTGGTGTAGGGCACCCCGGCCAGCACCAGCACCTGGGTGCCGCCCCCCTCCTTCTCGCCATAGACGTAAGGCTGGTAGCTCGGCACCTCATGCAGATAAGGGTCGTTGGCGGAGAGGGTCTGGCGCGGATAGGCATATTCACTGCCAGGGGTGGCCAGCAGGCGGCGCTTGGCCTCGGCCATCAGCTCCTCGCGGGTGCCGAAAATCACGGCGCCGGTCGGGCACACCTCGACACAGCCGGGCAATTTGCCCTGATCAATCCGTTCAAGCCCCTTCTGGTTGCAGAGCTCGCACTTGTGGATGGCCCCAAGCGGATTGTCGTAGTCATATTTGGGCACATCGAACGGGCAGCCCACCATGCAGTAGCGGCAGCCGGTGCAGACGTCCGGATCGTAGTGAACTATGCCGGTCTTGGGATCTTTGGTCAGGGCCTGCACCGGGCAGACAGAAACGCAGTTGGGATCGACGCAGTGCATGCACTGCTTCTTGATGTAGGCATAGCCATCCACCAGCTGATCCTTGTGCTCGCCAGTGCCGCTCTTCCACACCTGAATGATGTTGTTGGTGTAGGGCGTCAGCTTGTCGTTGGTGGACCAGGTCTGTGCTCCCTCCGGATTGGCCGGGTTGCCGTTAAGGCGCTGGCACTCCGCCACACAGGCCTGACAGCCGACGCAGAGGGTGGAGTCATACAACATGCCGAGCGACCCGGGAATGGGCGGCTTGTTCTTGGCCGCCGCCATGGCGGTACCGGGGACGGCTGTGCCCGCCGCCAATGCACCGACGGAGGCGAATTTGAGGAAATTGCGTCTGTTCACGGTCACTCCTCCCGTGATGGGTGCTGCCCGGCTTCGTGGCGCTTCTGCTGGCGACCGAGTTCACGCACCGTCATCAGACTCACCCCTACCAGCACCCCGAGGGCGCCACCGATGAGACCGGTGGCGGTGGGCGAGGTATAGCCCCCCTCCTGGATCTTCACATCGGGTTTATCCACCCGCGGGGTCGGGTTCTCCACCTTGGCGAGCTGGAATATCCCCTTGCTAAAACCGACCCCTTGCTCGTTGCAGCCATAACAGGGGTGGCCGATACCGACCGGCCAGATGCCGCCGCCCACGTCGCAGAACTCCAGGGTCGAGCAGTTGCCATAGGTCTCCGGTCCTTTACAGCCCAGATGGTAGAGGCACCAGCCCTGACGGTGGCCCTCATCGCCGAACTCCTTGGCAAAGCGGCCTGCGTCGAAGTGCGGACGACGCTCGCAGTTCTCATGGATCAGGCGCTCATAGGCAAACAGCGGACGCTTCTTGCTGTCCAGCGCCGGCAGCTTGCCGTAGGTGATGTAGTAGGTGACTGTGGTGAGGAAGTTGTGGGGATTGGGCGGGCAACCCGGGATATTGATGATGGGGGTGCCGATATTGCCGAGGGCCTCCTCCAGACTGACGGCGCCGGTCGGGTTGCCACCACTGGCGGGCACGCCGCCCCAGGCGGAGCAGGAGCCGATGGCGATGACCGCAGCCGCATCGGCGGCCGCACGGCGAATATGGTCGACGATGGGCTCACCGGCCACCATGCAGTAGACACCGCCATCCTTGAGGGGAATGGAGCCATCCACCACCAGCACATACTTGCCTTTATAACGCTTGATGGCGTTGTGCTTGTTCTCTTCCGCCTGATGACCAAAGGCCGCCGAGAGCACCTCGTGATATTCGAGGGAGATGGTATTGAGGATCAGGTTTTCGATGGTGGGGTGGGTGGCGCGCAGCAGCGACTCGGTGCAACCTGTGCACTCCTGCGCGCCAATCCAGATCACCGGCGGTCGCTCGGGGCTGGTGAGCGCAGCAGCCATCTTGGCCACGGCATTCTGGCTTAATCCCAGGGTTGCGGCCATCCCGGCGCACAATTTCATAAAGTCACGGCGATTAATTCCATGAGCCGATAAAAATGTATCCTCGACCATTCTTTTTATTCCCGTCAGTGAGCATTGTTTGACAAATGCTTAATGGCGGGAATGCTATTCCTACCCCTTACCCCCCATGTTGATCTTTATCAAACAGAAACACATTACTTGCCCATGATATCGACATTGCGAAATAAAAAGCTATATATAACATACACTTATTAAGCTCAATACGCAACCCGCCATACCCACAAAGTAGTATTTATTGGCGCATCGTGATTTAAATAAATATAAATTACGCCCTAATCAGAACATACGTTATGAAAAATGAAAGCGTTGTCACAGTATTTTCTATTTGATGCTGTTAATCGACCATTTAACCCCATGATCTCACCTTGGTATAAATAACACTCCCTTGTTCCAGACCACCAGACTGCAGGAGAATCAATCAACAGATCGCGATTGGCAGAGTCAAGACGCCGGTTGAATGACAGAAATCATCGATGCTGATCGACAGGGAGGTTTTCCTGCATTTCGCAATCAGACATAACCCTTTCCGGGACATTCAACCACCCGTTGTGTGCATCAGACGCTATGGTGCACTCCATCTGCAATGCCTGTGCAAAACGCAGTAAACAAGGATGTCAAAATAGGCTGGTTATCACACCATGAGCATGGGCAAACGCTATACCTATAGCCATGGGGCTTGGCTCAGGGGCATTGCGGTGGAACCCGCCGTCACGGCAGTCATTTTCCTCTGCCAATCCTGTTTTCATATGGGATTTTCAGCCAGCAAAGAGGCTGAGCTCAGAGGATCCGTCATGGTGCACTCATGACACCAAGCCCGAATCCCGGCACGCAGCAGCCTCCCCTTCCACCCTGGTGGCAAAGGTAGCCGGTGGCGGTCGGATAGCACATTTGTCGCACAGCAAGGTGGTCCAATCATGTCGCATCACAGGCCTGTCACCCCGCCCGATCCCCTCAGCCCTCCCCTGTCCGATCCCAGCAACTTCTCCCTGATCCTGGGGGGCCCCCTCTATCAGCTGTGGAGCCGGGCGCATCTTGGTGACATAGAGGCGCACATCAGGCGACGGATCCTCGTCCTGAGCGGGATCTGCTGGCTGCCCCTGTTGTTGCTGTGCGGGTGGGACGGCAGCCTGCTGCAAGGGGTGGCGGTGCCCTTTCTGCTGGACGTAGAGACCCATGTCCGCTTTCTCATCTGCGTCTCCTTGCTGGTGTTCGCCGAACTCGTTGTCCACCAGCGCATCCGGGGGATCGTCAGCCAGTTCATCGAACGGGGATTGATCTCGCCGCTCTCCTTGCCACGCTTTCATGACGCCATTCGCAGCGCCATGATCTGGCGAAATTCGATCCCCGCGGAAGTCGGGCTCATCCTGCTGGTCCTCTCTATGGGGTACTTCATCCGGACCCACACCTTCGTCCTGGAGTCCTCGACCTGGTACGCCACCATGGAAGGGGGTAGCCCGACCCTGACCCTGCCCGGTTTCTGGTTTTTCTGGGTGAGCAACCCCATCATCCAGTTTCTGCTCCTGCGCTGGCTCTATCGGCTCCTGATCTGGACCCGCTTCCTCTGGCAGGTCTCCCGGATCCCCCTCTCCCTCATGCCGACCCATCCCGATCGCAACTGCGGCCTCGGCTTTCTCGGTGGCTCGGCCTACGCCTACTCGCCGCTGCTGACCGCTCTGGGGGCCCAGCTTGCCGGCTTTATCGCCAACCGGATCTTCTATGACGCCGCCGTGCTCACCGCCTACAAACCGGAGATCATTCTGCTCGCCGGCTTCGGCTTGCTGCTGGTGCTGGCGCCTCTGACGGTCTTTGCTCCCCATATTCTGGCGGCCAAGCGTCTGGGACTGCGGGAATACGGCGCCCTCGCCGCCGAGTACAGCCGCAGCTTCGAGCACCGCTGGCTGCGCACGACGGACAGAGACGGGGAATCCCTGCTCGGCGCCTCGGATATCCAGTCCCTCGCCGATCTGGGTACTGCCTATGCCGTCATCAAGGAGGTCAGGCCCATGCCATTCAGTCGGGACATGTTCCTGCAACTGGTGCTCGCGACTGTGGTGCCCTTCCTGCCCCTGCTCCTCACCCTCTTCTCCTTCGAGACACTGCTCGACAGGCTGGTGGGGGTGATCTTCTGATGCAGATAGGGAAGGAAAAGGTGGCATAAGACGGACGGATTGCCGTCTCCGGCAAGGAGACACAGCCACCCTGCGCTGAAGCCGAGGAGATGACGACCCCAACAACAAAAAAGCCCGACCATCAGGTCGGGCTTTGAATGTTGCGGTGGGCCCGGATTGACTCGCGCCATCCCTGGCGCTCGCCCTGCGGGCAGCCTTCGGCTGTCCAAGCGGGCTATCCTGCCCTCTTGTCGAACCAAGGCCCGAACCGAACCGCCCCTCGCTGGGCAGCAGGGAATGTGATAACCCCAGATGCAAGAAGCCCGACCATCAGGTCGGGCTTTGAATATGGCGGTGGGTCGGGATTGACTCGCGCCATCCCTGGCGCTCGCCCTGCGGGCAGCCTGCGGCTGTCCAAGGGGGCTGTCCTGCCCCCTTGTCGAACCAGGGTTCGAACCGAGCCGCCCATCACCGGATAAAGTAAAAGGGCCTGTCGCGAGACAGGCCCTTTTACTTTATTTGGCGGTGAGGGAGGGATTCGAACCCTCGATACGTTGCCGTATACACACTTTCCAGGCGTGCTCCTTCAGCCACTCGGACACCTCACCAAATTTTTGACTGCTGTTTAACGTGTTCAGCCAACACGGGCTCGTTGCGCTGCTGCGCTGGAACGGGGCGTAATGTAAGGGATAGGAGCAAGCCGGTCAATCTCATTTTTCATCTTTTGCTATCGTTTGCTCAATTTGCGAACCAACTGACCAAAAAGATGCCGTTTCCTATCCCTTTACGTCAATTTTCAATCGCTTCGTGCAAATGTTCCCCTCTGATAGCCTCCTCTAGCGAGCCGTAGAACTCCAGCTCACCCGGGACAGGACGCACCTTGGCCCGCGCCAGGGTCTTGAGGGGCTGGAACTGCAACTCGGCCACCTTCAGCTGGACGCCCGACTTGGCCATGCGTTTGGCAAATTGCTGGAAGGCAGAGAGCCCGCCGGCGTCCAGGATGGAGACGGCCTCCATCTGCAGGATCAGCGCCTTGTGCTCCCCCACCTGGGCCAGCAGCTCCTCGAAGACCCGCTCGGCGGCGGCAAAGAACAGGGGACCGTTGATCTTGTAGAGCAGGGTCTGCGCCGGCACTTCGCTGGCATAACGGCCGTGCTCGGCCAGGTTGTGCAGTCGGGTCATCTTGGCGATTTCACGCATGAACAGCAGGGACGCCAGGATCACCCCGAAGGTGATGGCGATGACCATGTCGAAGATGACGGTGAGGGACAGGCAGACCAGCAGCACCAGCACATCCGAGCGGGGCGCCCTGCGCACCAGATCCACCACCTTGTGGGCCTCGCTCATGTTCCAGGCCACCAGCAGCAGCAGGGCGGCCATGGCGGAGAGCGGCAGCCAGGAGAGCCAGGGGGCCAGCACCAGAATGGCGGCCAGCACCACCAGCGCATGGACTATGCCGGAGATGGGCGAGGTGGCACCGGCCCGCACGTTGGCAGCGGAGCGGGCGATGGCGGCCGTCGCCGTGATGCCGCCGAAGAAGGGGGCGAGTATGTTGCCAAGCCCCTGCCCCACCAGCTCGCCGTTGGAGCTGTGCTTGCGCCCCGTCATGCCGTCCAGCACCACGGCGCAGAGCAGGGATTCGATGGCTCCCAGCATGGCCATGGAGAAGGCGGCGGGCAGCAGCCGCTCTATGGCCGCCAGATCCCAAACCACGGGGGCGCCGTCCGGCCCGGGCAGGGCCCAGGGCATCACCAGGGTCGGGGCTATGGGGGGTATCCCCATGCCCTGAGTACCATCGGCCAGGGTATAGCTGAACTTGCTGCCTATGGTGGCCACGTCCACTCCCAGGGCGTGCAGGCCGACACCCAGGCCTACCCCCACCAGCACGGCCGGCAGGTGACCCGGCACCGGCAGCCGCAATCTTGGCCAGAGCAGCAGCACCGCCAGGGTGGCCACCCCCACCAGGGTATCACCCCACTGCCAGCTGGGCAGGGCATGGGCCAGCGCCTGCACCTTGCCGACATAGGTTTCCGGCATCTCGGGAACGTGCAGGCCGAAGAAGTCCTTGATCTGCAAGGTGGCGATCACGATGGCGATGCCGCCGGTGAAACCCAGGGTCACCGAGGGCGGAATGTATTCGATGAGGCGACCGAGGCGCGCCATCCCCATGGCCACCAGGAAGAAGCCAGAGATGAGGGTCGCCATCAGCAGGCCCCCCACCCCGAATTGCTGGGCCACCGGATAGAGGATCACCACAAAGGCGGCGGTCGGCCCCGAGATGGAGAAGCGCGAGCCCCCCGTCACGGCGATGACGATGCCGGCTATGATGGCGGTGTAGAGGCCGTGCTGGGGCGGCACCCCGCTGGCAATGGCCAGCGCCATGGCGAGCGGAATGGCGATGATGCCGACCGTGATGCCGGCGATGAGGTCGCGGCCGAAGCGCGCCACGCTATAGGGTTCATCGATGCAGGATTGGCGCAATGCGATAGCCAGCTTCACGCCTTGTAAGGAAGCTTGATTGTGCATGTCTAGGGTAATACCAGAAGAGGGAGACAAAGGCCGGAGTGAACCGGCACCCGATCATCATCAAGGGCCGGCAGAGCTGTCGACGCGGCGATGGTATCCAGAGCAACCATACCCGAGCCGGCCCGATAATTCGATGGGCAGGATCAAGAAATGGCCATTACCCCGCATTATTGTCATCGATAGCTCGCATATCGCCGATTTTCCCAGCCATCCTTTCAGTTACCCGGTCATCACGAACCTGTATCTTCCCCGCATCCCTCGACCATCACCTTAGAGGCAAGTCCATCGAGAGGCACATGCATCACCACCCCCTCCATGATCGGCTTATCCATTGCCGCGCCCCCTCCAGGTCGGGGGCGCGCCTTCACGGCCAGCTCAACCGTGGCTGCAGGCAGGGCATCTCAAGCTGCTGATTGTGCTGAAAATAGTCCACAACGCCCAAGTTTTGGGCAAACGGGCCGAAAAGCCATTTTTCCGTGGAATGGCGGGTTGACACCCGTCCGGGGGATCATTAATATCCGCTCCGTCTCGACGAGACAGGCAATTCCTCCTTAGTTCAGTCGGTAGAACGGCGGACTGTTAATCCGTATGTCACTGGTTCAAGTCCAGTAGGAGGAGCCAATTCCCTCGTAGTTCAGTCGGTAGAACGGCGGACTGTTAATCCGTATGTCACAGGTTCAAGTCCTGTCGAGGGAGCCATCTTCTAAAGCCCAGTCTCAGGACTGGGCTTTTTCGTTTCCCCTGCCCCAGCGCGGGGCAAGGCGAAGCTGCGCGGCCTCCCCTCCCTGTCCGCCTCTGCTCATCGTACCTGGGGCGCTGCCACAAGATGACGCAGGACTACCCTCTCTGGGGTACCAGTCTGGTGCAGCGTCCTTTCCCCCTTGATGACAACGCACTCATCCTTCTGATTTATCAGTATAAAATTACTGATACCGGCCTTCATAGCGACTCGATTGACTGGCACAGCCCTTGCAATTCCTGACCTCAGGGACGTCACAAGGAGTTGCCTATGCTACCCATCAAGCCGCCCGGACCCGGTTGCTACGACGAGATGTTGCTCGCCAACAACCAGTTTCGCGATCACTACCACGCCTATCTGGCGTGGCTGCACCAGACCGACGAGAAGAGCATAGAACGCAAGCGTGAGGAGGCCGATCTGCTGTTTCACCGGGTCGGCATCACCTTCAACGTCTATGGGGATGGGGACGGCGCCGAGCGCCTCATCCCGTTCGACAGCATTCCCCGCATCATTCCCGCCCAGGAGTGGCAGCATCTGGACAAGGGGATCCGCCAGCGCGTCACCGCCCTCAACGCCTTCCTGCACGACATCTATCACGATCAGCGCATCCTGAAGGCGGGGGTGATCCCGGCCGCCCAGATCCTCACCAATGCCCAGTACCAGCCCTGCATGCAGGGGGTCGACCTGCACCGCAACACCTATGTCCACATCACAGGGGTCGACATCATCCGCAACAGCGACGGTGACTACTACGTGCTGGAGGACAACCTGCGTACCCCCTCCGGGGTCTCCTACATGCTGGAGAACCGCAAGATGATGATGCGCCTCTTCCCGGAGCTGTTTCACAACCAGCCCATAGCGCCGGTGGAGCGCTACCCGGCTCTCTTGCTGCAGACCCTGCGCGAGAGCAGCCCGGTGGACAACCCCTGCGTGGTGGTGATGACCCCTGGCCGCTTCAACAGCGCCTACTTCGAGCACAGCTTCCTCGCCCAGCAGATGGGGGTGGAGCTGGTGGAGAGCGCGGATCTGGTGGTCAAGGATGGTCAGGTGCTGATGCGCACCACCACTGGGCTGAAACGGGTGGATGTCATCTATCGCCGCATCGACGACGACTACCTGGATCCCCTCGCCTTCAACCCGGACTCCCTCATAGGCGTGCCGGGCCTGCTCTCTGTCTACCGCGCCGGCGGCGTGGTGCTGGCCAATGCCATCGGCACCGGGGTCGCCGATGACAAGTCCATCTACCCCTATGTGCCGGAGATGATCCGCTTCTACTTGGGAGAGGAGCCCATCCTCAACAACGTCCCCACCTGGCAGTGCCGGGAACCCGATGCTCTGGCCTATGTGCTGGCGCACCTGGAGGAGCTGGTGGTCAAGGAGGTCCATGGCGCCGGCGGCTACGGCATGCTGATCGGCCCCTGCGCCAGCCGCGAGGATCTGGCCCGTTTTCGCGAGCTGCTCAAGGCTAGGCCCGACAACTACATAGCCCAGCCCACCCTCTCCCTGTCTACTTGCCCCACCTTCGTCGAGGCGGGCATAGCCCCCCGCCACATCGACCTGCGTCCCTTCGTCCTCACCGGCCAGGAGCTGCGCCTGGTGCCGGGCGGCCTGACCCGGGTCGCCCTGACCGAAGGCTCCCTGGTGGTGAACTCCTCCCAGGGCGGCGGCACCAAGGACACCTGGGTCATGGAGGGCAACCCATGCTGAGCCGCACCGCAAGCGAACTCTACTGGATGTCCCGCCACCTGGAGCGGGCGGAGAACACGGCGCGCATGCTGGACGTCACCCAGACCATGTCGCTGATGCCCTCCATCGACGCCGATCACAGCGAGCTGCTGGCCCCCCTCACCATCAGCGGCACCCACGAGCCTTTCCTGGCGCGCTACGGCCAGGTGAACATGGAGAACCTGCTGCAATTTTTCTGCTTCGACGAGGAGAACCCGAGCAGCATCTTCAGCTGCCTGCGCATGGCCAGGGACAATGCCCACGGGGTGCGCGGCAAGATCCCGGGAGAGGTGTGGGAGAGCATCAACGCCGCCTGGATAGAGATACGCAGGCGCCGCAAGGCGGGGCTTTCCAGCGGCCAGGCCCAGGAGTTCTTCGACTGGATCAAGGAGCGATCCCACCAGTTCCGTGGCGCCACCTACGGCACCATGATGCGGGGGGACGTGCTCTGGTTCCTGCGCCTTGGCACCTTCATCGAGCGGGCCGACAACACGGCGCGCATCCTCACCGTCAAGTATCAGGTGATCCGGGAGGACGAGGACAGCGTGCGCGAATTCTACCGCTGGAACGCCCTGCTCCGCTCGGTGGGTGCATACGAGGCGCACCAGACCCTCTACAAGACCCTCTCCCACGCCTCCATCGCCGAGCTGCTGATCCTGCGCAACGAGGTGCCGCGCTCCCTGCGCGCCTGCCTCGACGAGATGGAGCACATCCTGGCCCAGATCGAAGGCAACGCCGGCCAGGCGCCGCGCCGCCTCACCACCATACTCAACGCCCATCTGACCTATGGCGCCATCGAGGATGTGTTCGCCCTCGGCATGCAGGCGTACCTGAGGGACTTTCTCAGCGACATCGGCGCCATCGGCCAGAGCATCCACGCCGCCTACCTGGAGGTATTATGAGACTCATCATCGATCACCAGACCCGCTACCACTATGCCGACGTGGTACGCCGCAGCACCCAGTACCTGCGCCTGACCCCCCACAGCTCGGCCCGCCAGCAGATCCTCTCCTGGCAGCTGGAGCTGCCGGGTGAAGCCACCTGCACCACGGACGGTTACGGCAACATACTGCACGTGCTGAGCCTGGAGTCCCCCCACGAGGGGATCCTCATCCGCGCCCGTGGCGAGGTGGAGATCCGCGACGATGCACAGGAGGACGAAGAGCACTCCCTCATCTCTCCCCTGAGCTACCTGAGGCCCACCACCCTTACCTGCCCAAGCGAGGCCCTGCGCGCCCTGGCGCAGGAGTGCCTGCCCTCCGAGCCGACCCAGGCCGACCTGCAGGGCCTGATGGCGCGCATCCTGGCCCGCATGCCCTATCAGCCGGGCAGCACAGACGCCACCTTCAGCGCCGACGAGGCCCTCGCCTCGGGCAGCGGCGTCTGTCAGGACCACACCCATGTCTTCCTGGCCTGCTGCCGCCACGCCGGTCTGCCGGCCAGGTACGTGAGCGGTTACCTCTACAGCCAGGACAGCAGCCACGTGGCGATGCACGCCTGGGCCGAGGTGTGGATTGAGGCGCGCTGGCACACCTTCGATGTCACCAACCTCACCTGCTCCGCCAACGAGCACCTCAAGCTCGCGATCGGCATGGACTACCTGGATGCCTGCCCGGTGCGCGGGGTGCGCTACGGCGGCGGCTGCGAGCAGTTGCAGAGCCAGGCGCGGGTCACCCGCCTGGATGGGCAGCAGCAATGAGGGCCCAGGGAGTGCTGGCGGGAGGGCCGCCATGACCTATTGCGTCGCCATGTGCCTGCAAGATGGCATCGTCTTCGCCTCAGACTCGCGCACCAATGCGGGGGTGGACCACATCGCCACCTTCCGCAAGCTGCACCTCTTCACCCGGGAGGACAGGGTGCTCGTGCTGCAAAGCGCCGGCAATCTGGCCACCACCCAGAGTGTCATCAGCCTGCTGACGGAGGGGCAGGAGCTTCTTGCCCTCCCCAGCCTGTACGAGGTCGCGGCCCTCATAGGCCAGACCATACGCACCGTCATCAGCCGGGATGGGGGCCAGCAGCAGGGGCATGTCAACTTCGGCTGCAACATACTGCTGGGGGGGCAGATCCGGGGGGAGCGCCACCGCCTGTTCCACATCTACCCGGAGGGCAACTTCATCGAGGCGGGCCCGGACACCCCCTACTTCCAGATTGGTGAGAGCAAGTACGGCAAGCCCATCATAGATCGCATCATCCAGTACGAGACGCCGCTCCAGACCGCCATGCAGTGCACCCTCATCTCCATCGACTCGACCCTGCGCAGCAACCTCTCGGTGGGCCTGCCCCTGGATGCGCTCGTCTATTCCGAAGGGAGCTTCTCGGCGGCACAGCTGCACCGCATCACAGAGCAGAACCCCCACTTCCAGGCCCTGCGCAAGGCCTGGGGCGAGGGGTTGCAACGGCTGTTCCGAGAGCTTCCCCCCTTCCCCCTCTGAACGGGCGAGGGAGCGCCGTGGCGCTTTCCCGCCCCCCTCTTTCCAGATATTCTGGCTGCCATTCGCTTCCCTCTCGATGGAGTCCCCATGCGCCGCTTCAACTTCATGCTCAACGGCAGCCGGCTGATGATGTTCCCCTTCTATGTCTGCATCCTGGTCTGCGTCGCCCTCTTGATGGTGAAGTTCGCCATGCAGCTCTATGTGCTGTGCCGCGACATCATCGAGATCGACTATCTGGATCTCATCACTGGGGTGCTCACCCTGGTGGACTTCGTGCTGGTGGCCCAGATGCTGATCCTGGTGGCCATCTGCGGCTATGTGCAGTTCATCAAGACCCCGGAGCAGCGGGCGGCCCTGGGGGACAACTGGCTCAGCAAGATCAACTTCGCCTCCCTCAAACTCATCGTCATCAACTCCCTGGTGACCATAGCCGGCATCGAAGTGCTCAAGGCCTTCCTGGAAGACGGCACCGGCAACGAGATAGAGATGAAGTGGTCTGTCATCGTCTTCCTCGCCTTCTCCACCGCCGCCCTCATCTACGCCATCACGGAGCGGCTGGCTGATCACAAGTGACCCGGCCCTGATTTCATTCAGGATCTATTCATCAGTGGCCGAATTGATAACTCTTTTCATTACCCTTACCCCATTGTAAACTTGCTCGCCCCGGGCCGAACCGCCCGGGTGCTGGAGCACCTATGACAAGCCTTTCCCTCTCACCGCGACACCTCTGGCAATGGCTGGCCTATCACCATCAGGCCGCCGAGGGCTCCCTCTACCTGATGTTCTTCTCCGGCCTGCTGCTGTGGGAGCCACTGACCCCTGTCTGGTCCCTGGCACGCTGGAACCTGTTTCTCCATGTGATGCTCTCCCTCTCCCTGTTTCCCCTGTTGTTTGGCGCCTTCTGGCTCTCCCATCGCAGCCTGCTGAACAAGAGCAGCAAACCCTTTCTGCGCACCACGGGCCGCATCATCGAAGCCTTGCTGCTGGTCTGTCTGGCCAGCGGCCTGCTGCTGGTGCTGCACGGCACCCCGGGGGACAGCCTGGGCAACCTCGCCAGCTGGGCCCACTGGCTGAGCGCTCTCGCGTTGACGCCCTTGGTGCTGCGCCACGCCTGGCGCTGGACCATCTTGAGATGGCGTGCCTGATCCTATGTTGAAGCTGCTCTTCTCCTGCCTACTCGCCCTCTCCATGCTGCTGGGCAGCACCCTTGCCAGCGCCCAGGAGATGGGCACGGCCATGATAGCCTATGACGAGGGCGACGCCCCTCGCCTGCTGGTGGCCAACCAGAGCGCGGGCTCGGTCACCCTGCTTGAGCGCGAGAGCGGCAAGCGGCTCAAAGAGGCGCAGCTGGGGGGCGATCTGCGCCAGCTTGCCCGCGCCGATGACGGCACCCTGCTGGTCACCGATTACAGTGGCGATCGCCTGCTGCTGCTGGACGAAGATCTCGACCTGGAGAGGGCGATCCCCACCGGCCATAGACCCTATGGGGTCATCTTCGATCCCAAGCGACGCTGGTTCTGGGTCACGCTGTTTGAGGTGGGCCGCCTGCAGGCCTATGACAGCGCGGGCAAGCTGCAGCTGGATGTGGCCACTGCCGAGACCCCGCGCGGGCTGGCGCTGACCGACGATGATCGCCTGCTGCTCACCCACGCCATGACGGGCCAGCTCGCCATCTATGATCTCGCCAAGCTTGGCAACGGCGCCAAGGGCGCCGCCTTACCCAAGCCCAAACTCATTACCTTGGCCGAGACCCATAGCGATACGCCGAGCGACTCTCAGGGATTGCCACGCCTGCTGGACGGCATCGCCCTCTCCCCCGATGGCAGCGAAGCCTGGCTGCCTCATGTGCTCTGGAGCTTCGACCACCCCTTCCAGTTCCAGAGCACCGTCTTTCCGGCCGTCTCCATCATAGATCTCGATGAAGAGAAAGAGCGGGTAGATGAAAGAAAGCAGCTCTTCTTGCAGATCAATCTGCCAAGCGTCGGCAACCGCAGCCAGATTGTCTCCAACCCCTTCGCCGCGCGCTTCGCCGCCGATGGCAAGCGGGTCTACCTGACCCTGGCAGGTTCCGAGGACTTGCTGGTGTTCGACTTGTCCCGCAGCGGCAAATCCAACAGCAACCGTCACAGACGCAAGAAGTTCCAGGGGGGCGCCAAGGCGACCCAGCTCTTGCGCCACCTGCCGGGCCAGAACCCGCGGGACTTGCTGATCGACGGCGACCACATCCTGGTGCACAACGTCATGGGGCAGGATCTCACCCGCCTCCATACCGGCGGCAGCGGCCCCTTCGCCCGGGTCACCGTCGATGTGCCCCACTTCGCCAGGCTGGTAGAGACGGATCCCCGCCCCGAGCCCCTCAAGCGTGGCGAGCGGCTATTCAACCTGGGCAACACCGCCGCCAATGCCCGCTTCCCCATGGCCGGGGACAACTGGATGAGCTGCAACTCCTGCCATCTGGACGGGTTCAACTTCACCAACCGCCATCTGATGGCGGCCCATCGCCAGAAGAGCGGCGACAACGCCATCAACGGCCACGCCAACCTCGCCAACATGGTGGCGGGGGACTTCGTCGGCGAATACCTGCGCATGACCCAGCAGACCCAGGGCGGCATGGGCCACGACGGTCGCGATGGGGCCGAGACTGTGGATCCCGTCAAGCCCCAGCCCGAGGTGAAGGCCATGATGGAGGATCTGCATGCTTTCGTGACCGCCGATGGCAACCTCCCCTATCTCGCCAACTGGCTGCGACTCGATGCCCCGCGCAGGGATCCCACCAAGGCGCCGACGACCCACCCAAAGGAGTGGCTCAACTCCGCCTCCTGCCAGAACTGCCACAGCCAAGCGTTCAAGGATTGGAGCGAGAGCAACCACAGGCTGATGGGCAACTCACACCCCTACTATAAGGTGGTGCAGGCGCTGGCCCGCGAAACAGAAGGCGAGGCCTTCGGTCAGTGGTGCCAGGGCTGCCATATGCCCCAGCAAGTCATGACCGGCCAACTCGATCTGCCCAAGGGCTCCCACATGTTCGAGCAGGGGGGCGCCTCCCTGATTGCCGCCCACAAGGCAGGCGAGCCCGTGGTGGAGGAAGGGACAGGCTGCGTGCTCTGCCATCGCATCACAAGGCTCGAAGACGCCGGCGGCAACAGCGCCTTCACGGTGAACCTCAAAGACCGCGAGAGCTATGTGTTCGAGGATGCCCCGGAGGGCAGTGCCCGCCACTGGCTGGCAGAGCGGCAGATCAACGCCCGTCCCGCCATGCACAAGGCCTCCTACCAGAAGGATTTCTACCAGGATGCGGCCCTGTGCAAGTCCTGCCACAACGAGTTTGCCCCGGGCAGCGGCGCCAATATCGTCAATACCTGGGACGAGTGGGAGAACTCCAGCTTCGCCAAGGCGGAGGATCCCGCCAAGCGGCGCAGCTGCATCGACTGCCATATGAACCCCGAGCCGGGCAACGGCGGCGCCCCTGTGGCAGGCCAGTCCACCGAAAACGGCACCATGAAGGCGCGCCTCTATCGCCACAACTTTACCGGCGCCCAGCACCAGCTGGTGGGGCTGCGAAATCCAGACCTTGAGCAGGAGAGCCTGGCGCTCTTGCGCTCAAGCGCGACCCTCTCTGCCCGCATCGAACAGGCTGCCGATGGGCAGCAACTGGTGGTGCGGGTCGCCAATACAGGCGCGGGCCACGCCCTGCCCACCGGAGTCGCCGATTTTCGCGAACTCTGGCTGGAGCTGACCGTCACAGACGCCAGCGGCAAGCTGGTGCTCAGAAGCGGCCAGCCGGTGGAGGGCGCAGTGCCCGAGGATGCGCGCTTGTTCCGCAAGGTATTCGGCGATGCCGACGGCAAACCGGTGGGGCTCAAGTTCTGGCGCTACGCCAAGCTCCTGGAAGACACCCGCATTCCGGCCGATGGCTGGCGCGATGAAGCCTGGCCGCTGCCAGCGGATGCCAAGGGGCCCTTCCAGGCCGATATCAGACTCAATTTCCGCACCTACCCCAAGTGGGTCAGTGATGCGGTGCGCGCCGCCGAGCCAAGCCTGCCGGCGCCACCCATAGTGCTGCTCACGCGTCTACAACTCAATCGGTTGCAACTGACCTTGCATCCCCTCCCCATCACGCCCGACACGGAGCCTCAATCCTGATGTTTGCAAGTTTTCTCATTACCCTGCGCGAGGGGCTGGAAGCCTTCCTGCTGGTGGGCATCTGCCTCTCCTACCTCGCCAAGCTGGGGGCAAGCCGCTACAACAAGTTCATCTATCTGGGGGTGGGGCTGGGTTTGATCGCCTCCCTCGTGGTCGCCTTCCTGTTCCAGGTGGTGGTGAGCCAGTTCGAGAGCGAACGTTACAACCACCTCTTGATGGCGGGGATACTGATCTTCGCCACCCTGGTGCTCACCTATATGGCGGTCTGGATGCAAAAACAGGCCAAATCCCAGGTCGGGGCCATGACGGCGCGCATCGATGCCGCTGTCGACGGCGGCAACCTGTTCGGTCTGGTGCTGCTCGCCTTCCTCGCCGTGATGCGGGAAGGCTTTGAAACCGTGCTCTTCTTCTCGGCCCTGGTCTATTCCGGGCAAGGGGTGGATCTGCACGAGGGACTGATGGGGGCGCTGGCGGGGCTGCTGGTCTCTGTGGTGCTGGTGTGGGGGCTGCTGCGCTCCACCCGCAAGGTGGCGCTGGCCCCCTTCTTCCGCTGGACCGGGCTGCTGATCATCATCATAGCCGCGGGGCTGCTGTCGTCCGCCGTCAACATGTTGCAGGCGGCGGACGTTATCACCTTCTGGACCACGCCCGTGTTCAACATCAGCCACATCCTCGACGATCAGGGGGTCTTCGGCACCTTCCTGCGCGCCCTGTTTGGCTACAATGCCTCACCGGCCGGCTTGCAGTTGCTGACCTGGGCCACCTATCTGGCTATCTTTGTCACCCTCTGGCATCGCAGCTATCGTCCTCGGGTGCAGGGATAAACCCGCCCCAGTTGCAACCCCATTCGGGGGCCGCGCCCTGGCGCGGTCCCCTTAGATATCAAGCCGTTTCGGAACACTCATGAGCGACAACAACAAGAAGATTGCGGTACTGGGTGCCGGTCCCGCCGGTCTGATGGCCGCCTGGCGCCTGTGCCAGGCCGGTTTTGCGGTCACCCTGTTCGAGCAGGAGAGCGTGGTGGGGGGCATGTGCGCCACCCAGACCTTCAAGGGGCGCGACGGCGACTATCGCTTTGACTACGGCGGCCACCGCTTCATCACCAAGAACCCCGAGCTGCTCGCCTTTATCGACGAGCTGATGGGGGAGGATCTGCTCCACGCAGAGCGAAAGAGCGTGATCCGCTTTGGCGGGCGCACCTATGACTACCCCTTGAACCTCACCAACCTGCTGAGGACTGCCCCCCTAACCCTGATGGCGGGGGCGGTGAAGGATCTGCTGCTGTTGCCCTTTGCCAAGAAGCCTGACGATTTCGCCAAGGCAAGCTTTGCCGAGTGGATCCAGAGCCACTTCGGCCGCACCCTCTACCGCCAGTTCTTCGAGGGTTACACCGGCAAGCTGTGGGGCATCAACCCGGACAAACTCTCCGCCGACTGGGCCGGTCAGCGCATCAGTCTCATCGATTTGAAAGACGTGGCGCGCCGCCTGCTACCAAGACGCAAGGGCAACCTCTCGGTGCGCACCTATGCCCGCAAATACCGTTATCCAAAGTATGGTTTCGGCCAGATCTTCACCACCCTGGGGGAGCGGCTGGTAGCAGAAGGCGTGACGGTCAAGACAGGCGCCACCATCAGCCGCCTCGAGCAGGTCGATGGCCGCATTGAGCGGGTCTATTGGCAACAAGAGGGTATTGAGCAGAGCGAGCACTTTGATCAGGTGATCTCCACCCTGCCGCTGCCGCTCACCTGCCAGCATCTGGGCTTGCCGTGCGATCTCCACTACCGATCCTTGCGCTTCGTCAACATGCCGCTTAAACAGGAGAACCTGTCGGACAACACCTGGCAGTACCTCTCCGACCCCCATATTCTGGCGACCCGCCTGCAGGAGCCGCGCCGCCGCAGCCCCTTTATGGCGCCACAGGGCCAGACCTCGGTGATGCTGGAGATCCCCTGCAATCCGGGGGATGCCACCTGGCAGGCTCCACTGGCCGAGCTGCGGGGCCGGGTGACAGAGGATCTGGCAACGCTTGGTGTAGATACCGCCAAACTTGGCGACGAGACCTTCGAGGCCCGCAGCGAGTACGCCTATCCCCTGATGGATCTCGGCTATCAGGCGCGCCGCAACGCGGCCATTCAAGCGCTGATGCCGATTGGCAACCTCATCATGACAGGTCGTCAGGGGACGTTTCGCTACATCTTCACCGACACCGCCATGGAGATGGGGATGATGGCCGCTGACATGGTGATCGACGGGGTGGACAGACGCCATGCCATCTTCAATCATCGCAACGAAAATACCGTGATCGAAACCCAGAGCGTGGCGTAGCAACAGGAACAACCCCCTCCCGGCCTCCCTCTTCGAAAGGGAGAGGTGCTTTACCGACGTTGTCAGCAACGCGATTTGCTCCCTCCCCTGACAAGGGGAGGGTCGGGGTGGGGTCCAACTCATCAGGACTGGCGCCATGCCGTCAGGACAAATCAACAAGGAGAACAGGATGACCATACGCCACGGCTTGATCGCCCTCGCCCTACTGACGGGCCCGCTGCTGACCCTCAGCGGACAGGTGCAGGCATACTCCTACGCCGCCGCCGGCAAGGAGCCGCTGATCGATGCGCGCGAGGCGCTGCTCGGCGCCGCCACTGACGGCAAGGATGCCAGCGCCACCTTGAGCGAGATTGCGGACGAGCTGACCTATCTGGAAGAGCACCACAAGGTGACACTGCAAGCGCCCCTGGCCGCCGCCATCAAGGGGAAAGATGCCGCCGCCACAGCCGCTTTGCTCAACCGTGCCTACAAGGCGGAGATAGAGCGTCGCCTCGAGGGGGCTAGCCAGAATCTCGGCGATTACCAGACCGCCAAGGTGCTGGTGGTCAAGAGCAAGCGCTTCCTGGATCTGATCCTCCCCTCCCTCGGTGAAGGGGATCGCAAGGCCGCCGAACAGGCGTTGGCCAGGGTGCTGGATGCCATCGGCAACCCTGGGGTGTTCGGGGTGGGTGCCAAACCCGCCGATGCTGCCGCCTTCGCAGAAGCCGAGAAAGCGCTGATGGCCGTGCTGGCGCCGCTCTGATGACATCTCATCGATGATGACGGCCCCCCTCATCCCCGGCCCTTCTCCCGCAAGGGGAGAAGGGGGGAGTCACCACGGCCGATTACGCTTCGCGCGTCGACCCTACTTGCTGATCCTTCTGCAACTGGTCTGGACGGGCTGGCTATTTACCTTCCCTGTGGCCCTCGATTCCGACGATGCCCTGAACTTCGCCCACGGGGTGATGCGCTTTAGCGTGCTGGAGTTCTCCCCCCACTTTCCGGGCTACCCCGCCTTTATCTGGCTGGCGCGGCTGATCAATCTGACGGTGGACAACCCCGCCGCTGCGGTGCAGTGGGCGAGCCTCCTGGGCACAGCGCTGATAGCGCCGCTCACCGCCTGGCTGGCGGTGAGATTGTGGCAGCGTCCAAGCCTGCTCGCCCCCGTCTGGCTGCTGGTGCTGGCCCTGCCGCTCACCCCGACACTGGCCCTCTCCGGCCTCTCGGACGGGCCGGCGCTCGCCGCCTGGCTCGGGGCGCTGCTGGCCTTGCAGCATCGCAAACCGGCGCTGGCCGGTCTGCTGCTGGGGCTCTTGCTGGCGCTGCGCCCCTCCTATTTTGTGCTGGCCCTGCTGCCGCTCTGGCTGGGGATAGAGCACAAGGGTGAGCGGCGCAAGTTTCTGTTTCCCATCGCCCTGGTAGGGCTGATAAGTCTGCTCTTTGTCTGGCAGGCCGATGGCTGGGCCTATTTTGGCGAGGGGCGGCGCTTTACCGACGGCCACTTCACTCTGTGGGGCAACACGGCGGCGGCCCACGGCGATCGGCTGCTAAGCTGGGCGCGTACTTTCAATGAGCAGCTGGCCCCGATCTGGCCCCTGCCGATGGGAGCCCTGCTGGTGCTGCCGCTCTGGCAAAGATCAAAAGACCAAGCCACCGCCCTCTCCCCGCTCTGGACCCTCTACTGGCTCGCCCTGCTGCTCTGGACCCTGTTTGGCCAGAACCCGGACAATCCCCGCCATCTGGCCCCCCTCACCCTGCTCGGCATAGTGCTGCTGGCGGGCAGGTTGCCGCTATGGGGCGAGCGACCTGCCATGCTGGGGGCCCTGTTGCTGCTGATGAGCACTCTCACCCCGCCTGCCGCGCCCGCCATGGTGCAGGCCGCCCGACTGGCCGAACGGACCTGCCCGGCCCTGGTGACCCAGTGGGGGGTACGGCTGCTTAGGGAAACCACGGCCCTGCCGGTGACCGATGGCTGGTACCAGGGGGATGCGGCCCTTGCTCTCACCCAGGGGGCCTGCCGCCTCAGCCGCCGCCCCATAGCGCAGAGCGAGATGCCGCTCCCCCACCAGGCGCACTGGTTTGCCCCCCGCTTTGGCGCCGAACCCGGCCTCTGGCTCGCCATACCACGCTGACAGGCGCAGGGCTCTGGCCCAAACGCGTCGCTGCGCCAGCTGACTCGTCTACACTCACTGCGCATGGGCGTGGCAGGGAGAGGATGCATGAAGGGAGGCAAGGAGTGGGCACTGGTGCCCCTTGTCCTGGCGCTGGCCAGCGCGCTCCTGGTGTTGCCAATCTGGCTGCAGGGGGGCACTCAGGGGCACGATCTGTTCCACCACCTGCTCTCAGGCCACTATTTTGCCCGCCAGCTGTGGCAGGGGGAGCTCTACCCCCGCTGGCTGATGGCCATGAATGGCGGCTTTGGCAGCCCCACCTTCTTCTTCTATCCCCCGCTCCCCTACTACGTCAGCGCCCTCTTTGCCGGCCCCGCCGCCCCCGCCCAGCAGGCCATCTATCCCCTGCTCGGCAGCGCCACCCTGGCGCTGCTGCTCTCGGGCGCGTTCGCCTATCTGTGGCTGCGCGCCACCACACCCCCGGGCCGGGCCCTGGCGGTCAGCCTGCTCTACCTGATCCTGCCCTATCACCTGGCCATGGATCTCTATGCCCGCTTCGCCCTGGCGGAGTTCTGGGCCTTCGCCTGGGCGCCGCTTATCCTGCTTGGCCAGGATCTCGCCCATCGCGGCCTGCGCCAGGGCCTGCCCCTGCTGATCCTGGGGCTGGCGCTGCTGGCCTTCTCCCACCTGCCCAGCCTGCTGCTGATGATGGGTCTGGTCAGCGTGCGCGCCCTCTGGTTCGCCTGGCGATCCCGCACCCTGGCGCCCTGCTGGATAGCCCTGGGGGCTCAGGGGCTGGGGCTTTGCATGGCGGCCGCCCTGCTGCTGCCCGCCCTGGCGGATCAGGGGGCCATCTCCATGGAGCTGATGCGCGGCGGCATGTTCGACTTTCGGCGCAACTTCCTCGACCGCCTGCCCTCGGGCTGGGGAGACTGGCGCTTTCGCGGCCACCTGGCGTGGCAGAGCCTGCTGACCCTGGCCCTGCTGCTCATCGCCTGGGCCGCCGCCCGCGAGCCGCGCCACCCAGAGCTCCTGTGCTGGGGGGCGCTCGGGGTGGGGGCCTTCCTGATGATGCTGCCCCTGAGCCAGCCCCTCTGGAGCCTGCTGCCCCCCCTGCAACGGGTGCAGTTTCCCTGGCGGCTCAATCTCATCCTCACCCTGGCCACGGTCGCCGTGGTGGCGCTCGGCACCCCCACTCACCGCCCCTGGCAATGGCTCTGGTGGGGAACACTCCTGCTGACCCTGATCACCACCCTCGCCTACGTCCGTCACGCCCCCCTCACCCAGGCCCCCACCCGGGAGGCCATGGCCTTCGAGTTCGACAGCAAGCGCAGCGCCCGGGAATACAGACCAAGAATGGTGCCGGGGGGCATGTTCGCCCCGACCCTGCTCGCCTGGAAGGACGAGTTCCAGCCCCCGGTGAGCGCCGAACCCCCGGGCGCCAGCTGGACAGTGCACCGCTGGCAGCCCAGGGCCCTGACCCTGGCGGTGACGGCGGCGGTGCCGACCCGGCTGGTCCTGCACCAGTATGATTACCCCGGCTGGCAGGCCTGGCTCGACGAGCGTCTGATGCTGACAGTGGGTGCCAATCCCCAGGGCCTGATGCAGCTCTGGGTGCCGGCGGGCAGCCACAGCCTCACCCTCAGGCTGACGGCGCGCTGGCCCGAGCGGGCAGGCAATGCCCTCTCCTTGCTCGGGTGGCTGGGCTGGCTGCTGCTTCTGTGCCACCACAGGGCGAGGCGTCCGGGGCGCTGATCCCGCCGCAGATCTGACCTCAAGGGCCGGGGCAGGATAGACCTGCTCAAGCCTGCCAAAGCTGATAGACTCAACACTCGCCCCTTTTCCCGGCCCTGCCACGACTCGGATACCCTATGCCTCAAGCCACCCCCCTCTCTCCCCGCTTCCTGTTCATCCTGCTCGGCGCCCTGGCGGGCCTGACCCCGCTCGCGGTGGATATGTACCTGCCCGCCATTCCGGCCATAGCCCGGGATCTGGCCACCAGCATAGACGGGGCCCAGCTCACCATCAGCGCCTTCCTCGGCGGCTTCGCCATCGGCCAGCTGTTCTACGGGCCGCTCGCCGACAGCTTCGGCCGCAAGCCGGTGATCCTGGCGGGACTGACGATGTTCGCCGTGGCCTCTGTGGGTTGCGCCATGGCCGACTCCCTGCCGGAGCTGCTGGCCTGGCGTATGCTGCAGGCCGCAGGGGGCGCGGCGGGATCCGTGGTGGTCAATGCCCTGCTGCGAGATCTGTTCGAGAAGGATGCGTTTTCGCGGGCCATGTCTTTCGTCATCCTGGTGATGACGCTGGCCCCCCTGGTGGCCCCGGTGGTGGGCGGCTACATCAGCGCCCACAGCGATTGGCGGGTGATCTTCTGGCTGCTGGTGGGGGTGAGCCTGCTCATCTGCGTGGTGATGCAGTGGAAGATCCAGGAGACCCTCAAACCCGAACACAGGCAGCCCCTCAAGCTTGGCCAGGTGCTGCGCAACTACTGGGGCGTGCTCTCCCACCGCGGCGCCATGGGCTATGTGCTGTGCGGCGCCCTGTCGAGCTCCGGCATGTTCGCCTTCCTGAGCGCCTCCCCTTATGTCTATATCGAGTATTTCAAGGTACCGACCGAGCACTACGGCTGGCTCTTTGGCCTCAACATCCTGCTGATGATGGTGGTCACCTTCGTCAACAGCCGCCTGGTGAAGGGGGTGGGCGCCGAGCGCATGCTGCAATACGGCCTGACTGTGCTGCCGCTGGCCGGGGCCCTGCTTATCTATAACGCCTGGAGCCAGACCGGGGGCCTCTGGGGCATCGTCATCCCCGTGGTGCTCTTCGTCGGGCACATCAGCCTGGTGGGGGCCAACGCCATGACGGGCCTGATGGGCCACTTCCCACAGTCGGCGGGCACCGCCTCGGCGCTCGCGGGCACACTGCGCTTTGGCATAGGCGCCGTGGTGGGCATTCTGGTCAACCTCAATCCCCCCGAGTCGCCGCTGCCCATGGCCATCGCCATCGCCGCCTGTGGCCTGGGCTCGGCGCTCAGCTACTGGCTGCTCACCGGCAAGCGTGCCAGGGCAGCCTGACGCTCCCTTTGGCTCACTGCTTGCCGACACGAAAAAGCCCTGTCCACCGGACAGGGCTTTTTGCATCAGGGGCGCGGGCCCTCAGGCGTCTGCCGGCAAGCCGCTGCGGGCCAGGATCTCGCTCTCCACGCCATCCAGGCTCAGCTGATTCTTCTTGCGCCAGTAGGCCTCTATGCCCTCCTTGCCCTGGCGGGTCGACCAGTTGGCGAGATCCTCCCTGTCCCCCTGGTAGTCAAACAGGGGCACCGACATGCCGCAGGAGGTCTGGACCCGTTCAATGTCGAGCAGGAAGATCTGACGGGCCGCCACGCTGGCCGGGAAGCGCGCCAAGGCCGTCTCCCAGTCCGGGTCACCGCGATGCAGCACCCGCGCCTGACCATAGGCCCGCAGTATCATGGGCGCCCCCTCGAAGGCGCAAAACATCACCGTCATGCGCGGGTTCTGCAGCACATGGGCCGCCGACTCGTTACCGCTGCCGGTCAGGTTGAGCCAGGCCAGGGTATGGGCATCGAGAATGCGCAACGAATCCCCGCCCTTGGGGGAGAGGTTGACCGTGCCCTCCGCCGCCGTGCCGACAAAATAGATCTTCTGCGCCTCGATAAAGGCCACATGGCGCGGCGAGAGCGCCTCGAACAGTTGTCCCATAGTCCCTTCCCTTGCAATCTTCATGGTGCTCAGAACAGGGCGCTGTTGAGCCACAGATGCGCCCCTATGCTGACCATATAGCCAAGCAAAATAGCAGGCAACCACTTGAGATGGCCAACGAAGGTATACATGCCCCTGGCCTGCCCCATCAGAGCCACACCGGCGGCGGAGCCGATGGAGAGCAGGCTGCCCCCCACCCCCGTGGTCAGGGTCACCAGCAGCCACTGCCCGGTCGACATCTGCGGCTCCATCGACAACACGGCGAACATCACCGGAATGTTGTCGATGACGGAGGAAAGCAGGCCTATGACCACATTGGCCTGGGTCGGATCCCCCTGATAGAGGAGCTGGGACGCCAGCGCCAGATACCCCATGAAGCTGAGCCCGCCGACGCACATCACCACCCCGTAGAAGAAGAGCAGGGTGTCCCACTCCGCCTTGGCAATCTTGTTGAACACATCGAACGGCACTATGGAGCCGAGGCGCAGCAGCCGCGCCTCGTCACCGGTGCGCTCATAGAGGGCGCGCTCTCGCGCCAGGACACCAGGCTGGGTCTTGCGCAGGTAGAAGCCGAAAAATTGCAGATAGCCCAGTCCCGTCATCATGCCGAGCACCGGGGGCAGTTGCAGGAAGTGATGGCAGGCGACGGCCGTCCCTATGGTGAGGAGGAAGAGCAGCACTATGGTAACGGCCCCGCGCCTGAGCGTCACTTCCTCGTCCAGCACCCTGGGGGCATGGCGCGGCACCATCAGGCTCATCAGGAGGGCCGGGATCAGGAAGTTGAGCAGGCCGGGGATGAAGAGCGCGAAGAACTGGCCGAAGGGCACCTTGCCCGCCTGCCACACCATCAGGGTGGTGATGTCGCCAAAGGGGCTGAAGGCGCCGCCGGCATTGGCCGCCACTACGATGTTGATGCAGGCCAGGTTGATGAAGCGGCGATCCTCGTTGGCCACATTGAGCACCACAGTGCACATCAAAAGCGCAGTGGTGAGGTTGTCCACTACGGGGGAGATGAAGAAGGCCAGGAACCCGGTGAGCCAGAACAGGGTGCGCAGGCTGAGCCCGGCCCGCACCAGGCGGGCGCGCAGGGCGGCAAACAGCAGCCTGTCCTCCATGGCGTTGATGTAGGTCATGGCCACCAGCAGGAACAGCATCAACTCCCCGTATTCCAGCAGGTTCTGGCGAAACCCCTCGTGGGCCAGGGGGCTCAGCCCCGCGTCCGCATAGACGACGCCAATGGCTATCCAGATGATGCCGGCGGCGATCAGCACCGGCTTGGATTTTCGCAGCTTCAGGTACTCTTCGGCCATCACCAGGAGGTAGGCGAGCACGAAGATGACGAGGGCAAAGAGGCCGACGCCGCTGTGGGTCAGGGCTAGGGGACCGCCCTCGGCCAGGGCGGGACCGCAAAACAGGCAGAGCCCGGACAAGGGGGCAAGGCGTGAGGATCCAGACATGAGTGCGCGTCTCTTGAGAACTGTCTGGCATTGAGGCTAGCAGTGGACAGGGAAGTCACCCTCATCCCTATCCGGATGATCGAGCCACCCGCCTCGGTCGGGCAGGCGGCGTGGCTCAGGGGGCATCAGGGGGATTTTTTGCCAAAACCGGATTGCTTGAGGGTGTAGCCGGCGCTGTTTTGCCAGGCATCCAGCCCGCTTCTGTTGTTGCCCGCCGCCCGCCTCGGCCGGGCAGGCGGCGTGGCTCAGGGGGCATCAGGGGGCATCAGGGGGATTTTTTGCCGAAACCGGATTGCTTGAGGGTGTAGCCGGCACTGTTTTGCCAGGCGTCCAACCCGCTTCTGTTGTTGCCCGCCACCAGACTAGCGGCCAGGCTCGGGCTGTTGAACAGCTGATCGGCGCTGAACACGAAGCCCCCCTCGGCTCGGGGCACAAGCACCCCCTTGGCCAGCAGCTCCTGGCGCAGCTCGATCACCGCCTCGCGCAAGGAGGCTGCATCCTCGCCGTTGGCGGTGGAGCCCGCCTGCACCATGAAGCCGGGGTTCTGCCGCTTGCCCACCGGATAGCCATGGGCCTCGGCCCCCTTGCCGTTGAAGTGGTAGAGCTCGCGCTCGCCGGGCTTGTTGTCGGAGAGCGCCTTTTGCAGGGTCATCAGCTCGTTGTAGATATCGATGGGGACCACGGCAGCCTGCTTGGCCCCCTTGCTGTCGACGATAAAACTGACTTGCTTGTGTAACATCCTTGCTCATCCTGTGACCCATGGAAGCCCCTATTCTAACCACCTCTGGCAAGCGGGATCCAGCAAGGATCCTCATCCCTTTTGCAGGCGCGATCACTAACTGGCATAGTGACTGACATTGTGAAAGCCATTGGCCATCAACCGGTTATCCCATGCTCAATCTGCGCAACCTCGGTAAACACTTCGCCAACGGCGGTGAGACGCTCCCCCTGTTTGCCGGGCTGGATCTCAAGCTCAACCCCGGCGAAACCTGTCTGCTGCTGGGGCAGAGCGGCTGTGGCAAGTCCACCCTGCTCAACCTCATCGCCGGTCTCATCCCCCCGGATGAGGGGGAGATCTGGCTGGGAGAGACCCGGCTCGACACCCAGTCCCCGGACGAGCGGGCCCGCTTGCGGGGCCGGCATTTTGGCATCGTCTATCAGGATTTCAACCTGCTGCCGACCCTCACTGTGCTGGAGAACCTCTGCCTGCCCCTGGAGATAAACCACCTGCCCCGCGACATGGCGCGCCTCGATGCCCTGCTCGAACGCCTGGGAATGAGCCACAAGCGCCACGCCTGGCCGGAGCAGCTCTCCGGCGGCCAGCGCCAGCGGGTGGCCCTGGCCCGGGCCCTGGTTCACCGGCCCCAATGGCTGCTCGCCGACGAGCCCACCGGCAGCCTCGATGAACACAACGCCGAGCAGGTGATGGGGCTGATGATGGCGGCGGTGCGGGACACCGGCGCAGGGCTCTTGCTGGTGAGCCACAACCCCGGCTATGGCGCCCTGGCAGACAGGGTGCTGCGCCTGGAAGGGGGGCAGTTGCTCGAGGCCGGACCCCATGGGTAACGCCCACCGCCGGGATGCATCATGCTGCCGCTGAAGGCGCTGCTGCGCCTCTATCGCGCCCACCCCTGGCTGCTGCTGATGAGCCTGGCCGGGCTCATGCTGGGGGTCACCCTGGTGGTGGCCATCGAGCTTTTGAACCACAGCGCCCGCACCAATTTCGTCGCCGCCCGCAGCCAGCTCGCGGGGGAAGCGAACTACCGCCTGGCCCCGAGCGGTGGCCTGGATGAGGGGCTCTACGTTCGGCTGGTGCGAAGCCAGCCGGATCTTGACGCCATGCCCCAGTTGCACGCCTGGCTCAAGGATGAGCAGGGGCGCAGCTTCCAGCTGCTGGGGATGGATCTCTTCAACCCAGGCCCCCTGCGCCGACTCTTTGGCGAGCAGCCGGGGCGCGAACCCGACTTCACCCTGAGTCGCACCGACAGTGTCTGGCTTTCGGCCCCCGAGGCGAAACGCCTCGGCTGGTCCCCGGGGCAGTCGCGGAGCTTTATGCTGGGCGCCGAGGCGGACAGCGCCCGCACGTTGACCCTCACCCTGGCGGGCACCTTCGAGCCGGGCGCCGTCCCCATGGAGCGGCTGCTGGTCACCGACATAGGCCTGGCCCAACCCCTGCTTGGCAAGGCAGGAAGGCTGGATCGCATCGTCTTCAAGTTAAGCGATGAAGAGGCCAATGCCTTGCAAAGAGCCTTGCAGGCTGCGCTGCGATCCGAGTTCCCCCATCAGCCGCTCTGGCTCGAGCCCATCAGCCCGGCCCTCGATGCCAGCCAGCTCGGGGATGCCCTGGCCCTCAACCTCAGTGCCCTCTCCCTGCTCGCCATGGCGGTGGGATTGTTTCTGGTGTTCAACGCCCAGCGCTTCGTACAGAGCGTGCGCCGCCCCCAGCTCGCCCAGCTCATCATCCTGGGGATGCCGCCAAGCCGGGTACTCCACTATCTGTCCCTAGAGCTGCTCATCCTCGCCACCATAGGCACCCTGCTCGGGCTGCTGCTGGGCAGCCTCTTGGCGCTGGCCCTCATGGGGCAGCTCACCCAGGCGCTGGCAGACCTTTATGGCCCCAACCCCATCGATCTGCTGCGCCTCTCCCCGACCAGCCTCATCAAGGCGCTGCTGATAGGCCTGGCTGGCACCCTTGCCGCCAACCTCCCCGGCTGGTGGCAGTTGCTGCGCCAATCCCCTCTTGAACTGCGGGAGGGGAGCAGCCGCCCGCCGGTTCATCCCTGGCGCAGGCGTCTGCTCGCCATCGCCATACTGCTGCTCTGCGCCCTCTGTCTCTTGTTGCCGCAGACCGGCCTGGGGGGCGCCCTCTTCGTGGCCGGAGGCTGGCTGCTCGCCATGGCCCTCGCCCTGCCCGATGCCCTGCGCGCCCTGCTGGGGCGGCTGCGCGGGCACGGCCCCCTCAGCGTCCGGCTCGGGGTGGCCGAGACCCAATACCATCTGGATCGCACCGCCATCGCCGTGATGGCGCTGCAACTTGCCATAGCCGCGGCCATCGGCATCGGGGTCATGGTGTCGAGCTTTCGCTCGAGCGTGGAGATCTGGCTCGGCCAGCGGCTCGCCGCCGACCTCTATGTCAGCGCCCCCAAGGGGGTGGCAGGCAGCAGAGGCCAGCTGAGCGAGCAGACCCTGACCGCTATCCTGGCCGAGCCGGACGTGCGTGCCGCCTCGCGCCGCGCCGTGCATCCCGCCCGCTGGCAGGGGCAGCCCATAGAGTGGGCGCAGATGGACTTTATCCCCGAGCTCAAGGCTGCCTACCCCTTGCTGGCCGGGCGCTGGCCCGCCACCCCCGACGAGGTGCTGGCGAGCGAGCCGCTCACTGTGCGCCTCGGAGTCAGAGTGGGTCAGACCCTGGATGTGACGAGCGAAGGGGGGCCAAGGCGGCTCACCGTCACCGGCGTCTATCAGGATTACGGCAGCGACAAGGGGCAGATACTGCACGCCTTCGAAGGGGGCAAGGTGCAATCCCTCGCCCTCTTCAGCACGGACCCCGAGGGCCTAAGCGATCGGCTGCGCGCCCGTTTTGGCGAGCGGGTGAACCTGCTGCCCGCCCCCGCCATCCACGCCGCGGCGCTTAAGGTGTTCGATCAGACCTTTGTGGTGACCGAGCTGCTGAAATTGCTGATCCTCGGCATCGCCTTCGTCGGCATAGGCTCGGCCTTTATGGTGCTGGGGCTGGCCAGGCGCGGGGAGTTGCAGACCCTGCAGAGCCTTGGGATTGGCCCCCGCCACTGCCGCCGCCTGCTGGTGTGGCAGGGGGCGGGATTGGGGCTGCTCACGGCGCTGCTGGCCCTGCCGGTGGGCTATGGCCTCGCCTGGGTGCTGATTGAGGTGGTCAACCCCCGTGCCTTTGGCTGGCGCCTCGCCTTCGAAGCCGCCCCGCTGCACGCCGTCACGGCGCTCTTGCTGGCCCCCCTGTGCGGGGCGCTCGCCTCCTGGTACGCCGCAAGGAGAGTGGTATGAAAAAAGTCTGGAAGTGGCCGCTGATGATCGCCTGCATCCTCCATGGCGCTGCGGTCGGTGCCAGCGATCTGGGCACCCTGCTCGGGGGCGGCAGCGATCAGTTCAGGAAAGCCGAGCCGGGTCAGCCCATCCGCTTGCCCACCGATCACGGCGCCCACCCGGACTACAGATCCGAGTGGTGGTATCTCACCGGCAACCTGAAAGACGAGCAGGGGCGCGACTACGGCATGCAGTGGACTCTGTTTCGGCAAGGTATCGAGCAGCAGAACACATCTGACAACCCCTGGCTCAGCCCCCAGCTCTGGCTGGCCCAGTTCGCCATCACGGATCTCGCCCGTGGTACCCACCGCCAGGATGAGCGCACCAGCCGCCAGGGGCCCGGGCTCGCCGGCGCCAGCGGCGGCGAATATTGGCTAAGAGAGTGGCGGCTGGCCTCTGAAGGGGAGTCGCTCTTTCCCGCCACCTTGAAGGTGCAGAGCAAGACGGGTGAGCTGAACCTCAAGGTGAGCGCCGCCAAGCCCGTGGTTCTGCAAGGCAAAGAGGGTTACAGCGAGAAGAGCCCGGGCAACGCCTCCTTCTACTACTCCTACCCGCGCCTGAATTTGAGCGGCACTTTGACCCTCGATGGGGAGACCCGCGCCGTCACAGGCCAGGGCTGGTTCGATCATGAGTGGAGCAGCTCTGTGCTGGCGGACTGGCAATCGGGCTGGGACTGGTTCTCCCTGCAACTGGCCGATGGCCGCGAGCTGATGCTGTTTCGCCTACGCACCAAGGAAGGTCGCCCCGAGCCTGAAAACCGCTACGGCATCCTGATCGAGCGGGATGGTAGCAGCCGGGTGCTCGCCCCGGAATCCATTGTCCTCACCCCCGGCAAGACCTGGCGCGGCCCCAAGGGCCAGCCCTACCCCGTCGAGTGGCAGCTTAAGGCCGCCGATTTGAATCTCGTTATCAAGGCGCGCCAACCCAATCAGGCCATGACCGGTCGTTTCGACTACTGGGAGGGGGCTGTGACTGTGGAGGGAGATGCCAAAGGGCTGGGCTATCTGGAAATGACGGGGTATTGAATACCTTGGAATCTGATCGGCTTCAAAAAATCATTCAGATTCCATACGTTGGGTACATTCTCACCCAACTAGATGGTTGATGGTTGATGGTTGATGGTTGATGGTTGATGGTTGATGGTTGATGGTTGATGGTTGATACTGTCTCCATATGGACACGTTTTCGCCTTACGACATATGATTTTTTCGTTGGTTTACCAGACCAAGAAAAATTCGCGAAACTCCGATTACGCTTCGCAATTCTAACCTACCGAGCTGTGATGAATCATGAGAGTTATATTTCAGATTATTAGGAGCCCTTATGAACAAGAAGATTGTACGGATAATTGCGAGTTCTATTGCTGCTATAGGAGTTATATGGATAGGGTTGTGGGCATTTAAGTCAGGTGCTGGTATAGGATTAAATGTCAAGTTCGCTGCAACTTCCGAGTGCAACGAAGACTACCCCCTCCTAATTACGGTTACAAATCGCCTTCCTATTGCACTTGAATATTATCAATTCAGAATAGAGGCAAAGAGACCTGGGCGTAGTAGTTTTGTACGCAATGAATCCATTAGATATGAAAGCGATGTGATTTTAAATGGATGGAGTTCTCATAGCTCTTGCTGGAAAGCTCCCTGGATAGACCTAGATAATATACCTGTATCTTTTGATGACGATTATGTGGCAAAGTATAAATCGAAAACAGAAAAGGACAATGAAATTCTAATTTGGTCTGTCGGTGTTAGGTATGCTCGTTGGGGAAGTATTACATTTGGTTATCGCTCATGAGGAATAACATGAAATTTGAGCTAAAGATTTGCAATGCTGAACATTCTTATAACGATGTAGAACTAGAAAAATACTATATTTACTTGATCGCTCTAAAAGATGATTTAATTCGTATTAATGACTTCTCGAATGTGACGCTAATAGATGAAACCTTTAGGTTTGAAGCACAGGCATCACTAAAGAAAGTTAAAATTTTAATTCAACCTTTATTAGATTCAAGTCTCAGTGATATGTTATGTTGTGAGCACCTAATTGAACTGTTATAGGACCGTAGGTTCTATGACGCTTCGCTAATCGAACCTACTTGAAATGTTCCAAACCGACGATCAATGGGATGGAAATAATATTCCCGTGTTGGGTTTCGCTTCGCTCAACCCAACCTACGCCTAACCTTCCCGATTAAATCGCTTACGCTGCAACCGTCTGGCTGGATATAAACGCCAACGACTGTCGATTAAAGTGCTCCGGCTGCTCAACATTGCAGACATGGCCGCAGTTTTCGATGATCTCGAGCTGGCTGTAGGGGTCGCGGGCCACCTGCTCGCGCACCGGGGCGAGGAACATATGATCCTCCTCCCCCATCACATAGAGGGTCGGGATCGGCAGGGCGCGCTCCTTGAAGTAGCGCATCAGGGGGTTCACCTCGGTGGCGAGGCGGAACCAGCGTTTGAACTCCTTCTGGCAGAGTTTGCGGGCCTCGCGTACGAAAAGGTTGCGGGACTCCTGATGGTGCTGGCGCGGCATGATGATGAAGGCGAACAAGCGGTAGAGCCACATGTAGGGCAGTATGTGCTGGCCGACCCGGCCAAGCTGCACCAGCACCCGGGAGCGGATGTCGAGGCGCAGTATGGCGCCGCCGAGCACCATGCTCTTGACCCGCTCGGGGCAGAGCTCGGCCAGGTGGCGAATGAGGATGGTGCCAAGGGAGATGCCGACAAAATGGGCGCGGGGAATGCGCAGGTGATCGAGCAGCCGCAGTATGTCCTCGGTCACGGCCCTGAAGCTGTAGTGCCCCTTCACCACCTGTTGCAGCTGGTTGGATTGGCCGTGGCCGCGAAGATCCAGCAGCAGCACGTTGAAGTGCTCCCGGTAGGCCCGCAGTTGCTTGAACCAGATGGAGGAGCTGCCGCCTGCGCCGTGCACGAACACCACCCAATCCCGATCGGGGCCAAGCTCAAAGGTCTTGTGGTACAACATCTTATGGGCTCCCGGGGGGTTGGGGGATATACTCGGCGGGCATATTAACAGAAGGGGCGCCCCGCTGAATATGCTGCCACCCATCATCGGACCAGCATGGAGTCCTGTATGAGCCTTGCATCGTTACGTGAATTTCTGCTAAGCCAGCCCGGCGCCACCGAGGATACCCCCTTTGGCCCGGAGATCCTGGTCTATCGCATCGCCGGCAAGATGTTCGCCCTGGTGGACTGGCAGGCAGAGCCGCTGACCATCAACCTCAAATGCGAGCCCGAGCTCGCCCTGTTGCTGCGAGAGATACACCCCGAAGTGAAACCCGGCTGGCATATGAACAAGCAGCACTGGAACACGGTGACCCTGAGCGAGAATCTGGACGCCGAGCTCTGGCAGGGCTGGATTGAACACTCCTACCAGCGCGTGGTGGCGGGCTTGCCCAAAGCCAAGCGGCCACAGGCGCCGACCTTATCAGCAAAGGCAGGATAACAGCCATGCCGCAGACACAAAACACCGCGCCCGCCCGGATCAGTCCCCTGAGGGAGCAGCACATCCCCACCCTGCTCACCCTGTTCGAGCAGTCGGTTCGCCGCCTGGGCCCGGAGCACTACAGCCCGGAGCAGGTGGAGCAATGGGCCCAGGGTGCCCGTCATCCGGGTCTCGCCAGCCAGTTGCGCGAGCACCACGGCTGGGTCATGGAGCAGGAGGGGATGCCCCTTGGCTTTGTCACCTTAAGCGATGACGGCCACCTCAGCCTGCTCTATGTGAGCGCGGATCATCAGCGCCAGGGGCTCGGCGGCCTGCTGCTGGAGCGAGCCTTGCAGGCGGCCAGCCAGCAGGGTCTGCACAGCCTGACCACAGAGGCCAGCGCCTTCAGCCTCGCGCTCTTTCTGCGCCACGGCTTCGAGCTGGCCGGATTGGAAACCGTGGAGCGCGGCGGGGTCAGTTTTGTCCGCCATCGCCTCTACTGCCGCTTGCCAAGCCAGGGCCAGCCACTAAAATACCCACCATTTCCCCAAAGCAATGAATGAAGGCAGCCATCATGGTGGTAGAGAGCGACGGTTATATTGCGCTGATCGAGTATCTGGTAGAGAGTCTGGGCCTGTTCGAGAGCCAGCAGCAGGGCACGGGCTCTCAGACCATTGAGGATCTGGTGAGCAACCGGGTGGCAGACAACCTCATGGCCATCTGCGAGCAGAACCCCCAGCTCGACCCCAAGGTGCGTTTCATGATCATGCAGGAGGCCGACGCCGTGGTGGCCGATCTGGAGGAGGTGCTCTCCGCCGTCTGGCTGCGGGCGCCCACCCCGGCCCAGCACGCCTTCCTCGATGAGTTCATCGATCTCATCAAGAACCTGTTCGACAGCACCATCGGCTAGTCCCCTCCCCCGCGGCCGCACGGCCCGCAAAGATCCGCAAAATGAAAAGGGCCGCCTCAAAGGGCAGCCCTGCTTGCTATCACTTCCGATTCATCGCGCTTGTCAGTTGAATGAATATCGAGGCAAGAAATGTGTCTGGTCTTGGCTGCCGTCCATGGTAGCTACCCTGATTAGTCTGCCGAGGTTGGGTTAAGTTCCCGGCCATGACGCTTTTTTTAATATTTCTTTCAAAAAAACGAAACAGGGGCCTAATGGCCCCTGTTTTATCCAGGCTGCGCCTCAGCGGTTCAGGCTGGGCGGCAGGCAGACGCCAATGCCCCCCAGGCCGCAATAGCCTTCCGGGTTCTTCTCCAGATATTGCTGATGGTAATCCTCGGCGTAGTAGAAGGGTGCCAGCGGCAGGATCCGGGTGGTGATGGCGCGGGCATCGCCACTCGCCATCATCGCCTGCTGGTAGGCCGCCAGGCTCTGCTGGGCGATGGCCTCCTGGGATTCATCCCCATAGAAGATCACCGAGCGGTACTGGGTGCCGATGTCGCCGCCCTGGCGCATGCCCTGGGCCGGATCGTGCTGCTCCCAGAACAGCTTGAGCAGATCGCCATAGCTGATGACCTTGGGATCAAACACCACCTGCACCGTCTCCGCATGACCGGTCAGGCCGCTGCACACCTCCTTGTAGGTGGGGTTCGGCGTCAGGCCCCCCTGATAACCGGCGGCGGTAGAATAGACGCCGGGCTGCTGCCAGAACAGGCGCTCCACGCCCCAGAAACAGCCCATGCCAAACCAGGCTAGCTCCATCCCCTCGGGCCAGGGGCCCTGGGTCGGGTGGCCGTTGACGGCATGCTGCTGGCCGATCGCCAGCGCTTCCCGTCGTCCCGGCAGGGCCTCTGCCGGTGAAATAATCTGCTCCATATGCCCTGTCCTTGAATAAAATCCCGCGCGAGGCGGCTGACGAAAAGGAACCCCGAAGATAACAGGTTATGAGCCCGGATCAACCAAGGCGGCCCCTTCAGCAGGCTGACCGCCGCCCGGTTCACCCAGGCGCAGGGCGTCTGCGGCTGGTCAAAATGGCGGCACAAAACAGCAAAACCAATATTTAGTCTTGATTTGTGAATTTATTTTCATATATTGGGCAAATTGCTGCTTTTTTATGGAACGAAACACGTGCGTGAACGCGAACCCAGCCTGGTCCATGCCTTTCGGCAATCCACCCCCTATGTCAACGTGCACCGGGGTGCCACCTTCGTGCTGATGATGGGCGGGGAAGCCATCTGTCACCCCAACTTTGCCAACATAGTGAGCGACATCGCCCTGCTGCAGACGCTCGGCATTCGCCTGGTGCTGGTGTTCGGCTCGCGTCCGCAAAACGACGAGGCGCTGGCCCGTGCCGGCATCGAGGCCCAGTACCACAGACGGATCCGGGTCACCGACGATCAGAGCTTCGCCATCATCAAGCAGGTGTGCGGCGGCCTGCAATACGACATCACGGCCCAGCTCTCCATGGGGCTGGCCAACACCCCCATGCAGGGGGCGCGCATCAGCGTGGTGAGCGGCAACTTCGTCACCGCCCAGCCGCTCGGGGTGGAAGATGGCATCGATTACTGCCACAGCGGCCGGGTGCGGCGCATCGACGTGGAGGGGATCACCCGCCAGCTGGATCAGCATGGCCTGGTGCTCATCTCCCCCATCGGCTGCTCGGTCACCGGCGAGAGCTTCAACCTGAGCTCGGAAGAGGTGGCGCGCCGGGTGGCGGTGGATCTCAAGGCCGACAAGCTCATCTGCTTCAGCAGCACCCAGGGGGTGATGAACAGGCAGGGCGTGGCCATCTCGGAGCTCTTCCCCGAGCAGGCCGAAGAGCTGCTGGTGGAGCTGGAGCAGGCGGGCGAGGAGATGTCCGGCACCGCCCGCTACCTGCGCGCGGCCATCGCCTCCTGTCGCGGCGGCGTGCCGCGCTCCCACCTGGTGAGCTATCAGGATGACGGCGCCATGCTGCAGGAGCTGTTCAGCCGCGAGGGGCTCGGCACCCAGATAGTGCGAGAAAGCGCCGAGCGGGCGCGGGCCGCCACCATAGAGGACATCGGCGGCATCCTGGACCTCATCCGGCCGCTGGAGGAGGAAGGCATCTTGGTGCGCCGCTCCCGCGAGCAGCTGGAGATGGAGATAGACAAGTTCACCATCATAGAGCGCGACGGCCTCATCATCGGCTGCGCCGCGCTCTACTGCTTCATGGAAGAAGCCATGGCCGAGATGGCCTGCGTCGCCATCCATCCCGAGTACCGCAACTCCAACCGGGGGGATCAGCTGGTGGCCAAGGTGGCCGAGCGGGCCAAGCGGCTCGGCATCCGCCGCCTGTTCGTGCTCACTACCCGCTCCATCCACTGGTTCCGGGAGCGGGGCTTCGATCCCCTGGAAGTGGAAGATCTGCCGGTGGCGCGCCAGCGCCTCTACAACTGGCAGCGTCGCTCCAAGGTTTTGTCCAAGACGATTTCGTAACTGATTGATCTTGTGCCTGGTTGTTGCCAATTGTGTACTTTTTTACAAACTCAATTGACAGTGCAATCCAGTGCAGGGTATTTCTACATGCACGCCACCTTCCGAGGTGGCACCAGAAGAGGAGCGCTGCCCAGGCAGCCCAAGGGAGGACACCAGAGTCCGGTGAACTTGGGTCAGGGGGAGCAGCGCCGAGACGAGTGAGGCAACTGGATACCTCAACGTCGGCTGCGGGGGCTGAATCCCCCGGGTTGTCATCGGTCGTGTGCATCCCACAGGCATCCAGCAGGATCCTTGTGGGATGGGCACCGCGGATGGAGTGCTTCTGGCCGGGATCCTTACGTTTTCCTGCCATTTTCTGCCTCCTCCTCTCTTTTGCCCGATGAAACCGGATTTTCACCTTGAGACAGGAGTATGCAATGAACCCGATCAACGTCGCCAAGTTTGGCGGAACCAGTGTCGCCGATGCCGCGGCCATGAACCATTGCGCCGATGTGGTGCTGGCCAATCCGGCGACCCGGGTGGTGGTTCTGAGCGCCAGCGCCGGCGTCACCAACCTGCTGGTGAGCCTGGCCCAGGGTGAACTGGATGAAGCCGGGCAGGATGCCCAGCTCGACAAGCTGACCGGGATCCAGCAAGCCATACTGACGGCGCTCGGCAACCCGGGCGAAGTGAGCGCTCTCATTCATGCCCAGCTCGGCGACATTCGCACCATGGCCCGCCAGGCCTGCCAGCACACGGATGCCGAGCTGGCTGACCGTCTCATCGCCTGCGGCGAGCTGATGTCCACCCGCCTCTTCACCGAGCTGCTGCACCAGCGGGGCATCAAGGCCCAGTGGCAGGACGCGCGCCAGCTGCTGCGCACCGACAGCCGCTTTGGCAAGGCCACCGTGGATCTCGCCGCCACCCGCACCCTCTGCCAAGCCACGCTGGGCCCGCTGCTCGGTGACAGCCTCGTCATCACCCAGGGCTTCATCGGCGCCGACGCCGATGGCCGCACCACTACCCTGGGCCGGGGCGGCTCCGACTACAGCGCGGCCCTGCTCGCCGAGGCGCTGGACGCAGGCAGCATAGAGATCTGGACCGACGTGCCCGGCATCTACACCACGGATCCGCGTTTGGTCACCCGGGCCCGTCCCATCCCCGAGATCAGCTTCGTGGAGGCGGCCGAGATGGCCACCTTCGGCGCCAAGGTGCTGCACCCGGCCACCCTGCAACCCGCCCTGCGCCAGGACATTCCGGTGTTCGTAGGCTCCGCCAGGGATCCCGCGGCCGGTGGCACCTGGATCCGCGCCAGCACCGAGACCAGCCCGCTGTTTCGCGCCGTGGCCCTGCGCCGCCAGCAGGTGCTGGTCACCCTGCACAGCCTCAACATGTTCCACGCCTACGGCTTCCTGGCCGAGGTGTTCGGCATCCTGGCCCGTCACCGCATCTCGGTGGATCTCATCACCACCTCCGAGGTGAGCGTCTCCCTGACCCTGGATCACACCGGCAGCCAGAGCAACGGCGAGCCCATCCTGGGCGACAAGGTGCTGGCGGAGCTCGGCCAGCTGTGCAAGGTGGAGGTGGAGACCGACTTCGCGCTGGTGGCCCTCATCGGCAACCGCATGAGCGAGGCCGCCGGGGTGGGCAGCCGGGTGTTCGACGCCATCCGCGAGCACAACATCCGGATGATCTGCTACGGAGCCAGCGCCCACAACCTCTGCTTCCTGGTGAAAGAGAGCGAGGCGGGCAACATAGTCAACCGCCTCCACCAGGAGCTGCTCGACTGAGCCTGACGAAACCTGGCCAGACCCTTCTCCCCCTGGGGCAGAAGGGTCTGGTATCGGGGGAAGGCCATGGCACCAGAAGCTATACCAACGAAGAGGGGCGCCCATGCGCCCCTCTTGTCACTCTGTCATCCCCATGTCAGCGCGCAGGCTGGCTGGTCCGGGTCGGCAACAGGTTGGCCCGGATCTGCTCGCGCAGCCCCCCCAGCCGTTGCAACAGCGCCGCCTGGTTGAGACCGGCCTCATCAAATCCCAGGTTATCGGCCAGCGCCGGGAATTGATCCCGCACAGCCTGCTCCAGCCAGTCGAGGCGGCGCAGGGTCACAGGGCCGCAGCTCTTGCCGCTGAGATCGTCCAGAATGTCGAGCCGGTGGCTGCGATACATGTCGCGCCACCAGTTGGCGGCGAGCGCCTGCTCGCTTGCCAGCGCCGCACTCCACTCCCCCACCAGCCCCTGCATCCGAGCCAGCACGGGGGCGCTGGCCCCCTCCCGTGACAGATATTGCAACTCCCCCTTCGCCCAGGCGAGGCAGAGCTCGCGCCAGTGGCGAAACAGCGGCAGGGGATCTGCCTCCTCCAGCCAGAGCCCGGACAGGGTGCGGGTCTCCAGCCGCTCAGCCACATGAAATGCCGGATCGGTGAGGCCGTTGGAGTTGAACTCGTGCAGGGGATCGAAGGGCCACATGTAGCCAAAGTCGAACACCGAGATCTGCTGGCCGTCGTCGAGCAGGTTGCCCGGGCTCGGATCCCAGTCAAACCAGCCCCAGCGGGCCAGCTCGGCCTCCACCGCCAGCATCTGCGCCAGATTGCGCTCATTGAGCCTGCGCACCGGATCTCCCCTCAACCAGGGGGAGACCAGCACCCCGGCGCGGGCGGAGCCGAAACTGGTACAGACCACGTTGGAGAGTATGGTGGGGTGCAATTCCCGCAGGCTCTCTATCTCCCGGCGCCGCTCCAGCTCGGTGAGAAAGGCTGTCTTGCCGTCGACGTTGGCCACCAGGGAGTCTGGCCGGCACCGCTTCAGGCACCAGTGGTGCCCCTCCACCTTGAGGTGGAACACCTCGGCGGTGAGCCCCTGACCATAGACCTTGACGACGTCCGGGTGATCCTCGGTCAGCCTGGTCAACTGGGCCAGGGGCAGAGGACAGTCTCGCTCACGCCCGATCCGGATCTCGTCCCCGTTCTCCAGCATCTGGAGCAGTCTTGCCTGACGTGCCGCAACCTTGGGATTCATACATGTACCTCCAACCGTTACTGAGAGACTAAACAGCGCCCCTCTCCCAGACCAGCGGCAAAGGCCCATGATGACGCTTTCATCACAGAATGAGTGCCCATGCCGGATCGGGATCACAATTTGCACGCACAGGCCGTCACCCAATATTCATCCCGTCGTCATTAAATTGACATCAAGGAACAAGCCCCTCACCATCGGGTCAAAATAGATGCAGCGTTGCTGCCCTGCCCGCTCCAAGGATGAGCCCCTATGAATGCCCCCGTCTGTGATCGCTCCCCCTCTTCCTCCCAGTCTCTGACCGGGTGGTTGTTCGGTCTGCTGATCGCCCTGCTGTTGTTGACTCTCGCCCTGCCGCTGCTCAATCCCGTCGGCTGGCTGGGGAAGGCACAGCCGCTGATCCTGGGGCCCGCCGATCAGCCCATCGCCACCCTCAGTCGCCACAGCCTGCTCTACAAGAGCGACAGTCGCGGCCTCTATCTGGTGGTGCGCAGCCAGTGGCAACTGCTCAAGCCGCTGCAGGCGGGGGACAAGGTGCGGGTGGAGCTGCTCAACGACAAGGGCATGCGCATCGATCAGCTGAGCCAGGCGGTGGAGAAGCGCCAGAAGTGTCGCCAGAACCGCTGCACCCTGGATCTCAACAGCGCCCTGCGCGCCCCCGACGACGCCCTGGACAGCCGCTATCAGCTGCGGATCGGCCTGCTGCTGGCGGACAGACCCGAGAGCGCCGAATACAGCCAGATCCTGCAGACCCTGCCGGAGCGCGGCTTCAACCTGACCTATCTGATGACCAGCCTGCTGCTGGTGCTGCTGGTGAGCGCCGCCGTGCTCAGGGCCCTGCTGCCGCGGCTGCGCCGCAGCTACCGCTCCCGGGTGCTGGGCAGCCTGCTGCTCGGCAACCTCACCTTCGTGCTGCTGCACGGCTTCGTGGTGTTCAAGCTGGGGGAGTTTCTGCTCTGGTCGGGCTTTAGGCCCGATCACTACTACCTCGCCTGGGGCAGCATGGTGCTGGGCTGGAGCCTCTGCGCCCTGGCGGGCTTCAACCTCTATATGGGGCTGGTCTTTACGGCGCTTTCGGGCATAGGCCTGCTCGCGAACTTCATGAAGATAGCCATCTACGGGGTGCCCCTTGGGGGGGACGATCTCGGCAACCTGATGGCCCTGCTGCACATACTGCTCGATCAGCACCCCGTGCTGCCGGTGCTGGCCGTGCTGGGGCTCCTGTTCCTGTGCTGGCGCTTCGCCCTGTCGCGCTGGATCCTGCGCACGGCCGCAGCTACCGCCGCCTTCTTCGCGCTCTGCGTGTTCGCCACCCAGACCGGCAACAAGCTGCTGGGGGCCAACATCCGCTACGTGGACAGGGCGGTCAACTACCACAGGGACATCATCCGCGCCGGTCCCGGCCTCTACCTCTTCAACCTGGTGGACGAGATGCTGCAAAGCGGCAACATCTTCCGCTACCCCCTGCAGATCAACGAGCGCACCCCGGAACTCAGCCAGCCGGCCCCGGGCCAGCCGCCCCGTTTCGATCTGGTGATAGTGCTGCAATATGAGTCGCTCTGGCTCGACTGGCAGGGCAGGATCTGCGCCCCCGCTCCCACCCTCTCCCTGCCTGCCGACGTGGCCCAGTGGCACAAGACCATTCACTCCCCCACCACAGGGGGTATGACGGTGCTGGCGGAGTTCGAGATGAACACCGGCCTGCCGGTGGGCCTGCTCAAGCAGGGGGTAGTGCCCTACTACTACCTCTCGGATCAGGTGCCCGGCCTTGCCAGGAGCGCCAGGCAGAACGGCTACCAGACCCTGTTCGCCCACCCCTATGTGGAGAAGTTCTGGGGCCGTGCCAAGGCGATCCCGGCCCTCGGCTACGAGGAGCGCTGGTTCGACACCCGCTTCACCACCCTCGAACATAAAGGGCTCTATATCTCGGACGATGCCCTCATCGATCACCTGATCAGACGCAGCGAGCAGGATGACAAGCCGCTGTTCGCCTACGCGGTCACCATGCAGGGGCACGGCCCCTTCGACGGGGATCGCTATCGGGCCCAGCAGATCGACAGGGCCTGCCCGGATCAGAGCCCGGCGGACAGGCAGTTGCTCAACACCTACTACACAGGGGTGGTGGACGCCATGGCCTCCCTGGAGCGGTTGCTCAAGACGCTCGATCGCTCCGGCAAGCGCTACCTGGTGGTGGCCTTCGGGGATCACCAGCCCTTCCTGATGTCGGCGGGCAAGAACATCCATGGCGCCAAGCCGCCCCGGGATGCCCCCTACCAGATCCCCATGATGGCCTTCACCCGCAACGATGGCGCCATCACGCTCGAGCGCCAGTTCGCCCCGGTGCGCCAGCTCTACCAGATGGGACAGGCCACCCGAGCGCTGCTGGCAGGGGATCTCACTCCCATAGAGGACAAGCCCGTGCTCCATCCGGTGCTGGGAGAGGAGAAGGGCTTCGACCCCTCCCCCCTGGTGCCGCAGATCCGCGCCAGCTTCCGGGCCGATGCCCTGCCCTGAGATCAATAAACATTTAAGAGACGGGGGCCGCAGATCCTTGCAACACCTTCAGGGCCGATGCCCTGCCCTGATCCTGCCCGATAGCAACAACAAAGAGGCCGCAACTGCGGCCTCTTTGCATGAAACGGGACATAAGGGCTGAACCTGCTGACGCCAGGTGTTTTCATCCCGGCAAGGGCTCGCAGGCCCCGGGCAGGCCGTTTTTTGTTTAGATAAATCAAACGACATAACCAAGTCGGATAGAAAAAGTAAACAATATTCCCGGCCCGGGGCCTCCCCCTCATCCCCAGCTCTTCTCCCGCAAGGGGAGAAGGGGGAATCGCCCCCCATACCCTAGGGGGGCCGCACCCAGTAAAAAGCCGACCTTGGGGTCGGCTTGCTGCGGGCCGTCATAGGCGGCCAGGGGGCAAAGGCGAGCTAGATCACCACGGCGGTGCCGCTGATGCTGACCATCAGCATGCTGCCGTTCTGGCCCACCACCTCGTAGTCGATGTCGATGCCGACCACGGCGTTGGCGCCCAGGGCCTGGGCGCGTTCCTTGAGCTCCTCGAAGGCGATCTCCCGGGCCCGGGCCAGCTCCTTTTCGTAGGCGCCGGAGCGGCCACCTATGATGTCGCGGATGCCGGCGAACAGGTCCTTGAAGATGTTGGCACCCAGGATGGCTTCACCCACGACTATGCCGCGGTATTCACGAATGGCCTTGCCTTCCAGGGTGGGGGTGGTTGAGAGGATCATGAGGTCTCCTGTGGGTTCAATAGGGTGCGCAGGGCACCGTTGCCGCCATGGTAGCAAGGCGCTGACCAAAGCATAACCCCGCCTTGCCGGGGACAGCGGGAGACGCCGCGCACCCGGAGCTAACAAGTGATTGATTCGGCATCCAAAGTGCCATCTATAATGCCTGTGTCGCGGATCTTTTCCCCCTTTTACAGATGCATCTGGCACTTGCAGGAGGGGGCCGATCCTCCGGATTGATGGGAGAGGGACCTTGATGAAACGAACGCTGCTGCTGTTGCCACTGGCCACCTTGCTGAGCGCCCCCACCGAGGGCGCCGGCCTCTATCTGTACGAAACCGGCACCAATGATCTCGGGCTCGCCTCCGCCGGCATGGCCGCCAGGGCCCAGGATGCCACTGTGCAGCTGATGAATCCCGCTGGCCTGAGCCACCTGGAGGGGCGCCACCTGACCCTGGGCGGGCAACTGCTCTACGGGGATGTGCCCTACGATCTGGACGATCCCGCCGAGGGGGATGTCGATACCGTCATCGGCTGGTTCCCCGCGGCCTCCGCCTACTACAGCCAGCAGCTCGATGAGCGCTGGTCGGCGGGCCTGGCGCTCTATGGCAACTTCGGGCTGGGGCTGGATTTTGGCGACTGGGCCGGCAAGCAGCTCATCGAGGAGGCCACCCTGATCGGCCTCACCCTGCAGCCATCCATTGCCTACCGCGTCGACGAGCACTGGTCGCTCGGGGCCGGGGTCGGCATCAACTACGGCCTGTTCGCCCTCACCCGGGAGGGCAGTGGCGGGGAGCAGAAGCAGGACGACAGTGACTGGGCCCTCAATGCCAAGCTGGGGCTGCTCTATGAGTGGAACCCGGGAAGCCGCGTCGGGCTGGGCTATGCCAGCGAGGTGACCTATCACTTCGACATAGGCCGCGACATCACCTTCTCGCGCCCCAATCTGCCCGGGATCAGCGCCACCATCCCCCTCTCCGGCATGGTCAACAGCCCCCAGCAGTTGATGGTGAGCGCCTTTCACGCCTTCGCCCACGACTGGGCCATCATGGGCAATCTGGGCTGGCAGGACTGGAGCCGCTACAACGACAACCAGGTCGCCGTCTTTGACCGCACCTCCTCAGAGAAGGGGCTCTATCAGGACAGCTACCACCTGGCGGTCGGGCTCCAGCACGATCTGACGCCGCAGTGGACCCTCAATGGCGGCGTGGCCTACGACAGCAGTGCCTATCGGGACCAGAGCCACACCTCCCTGACGGTGCCGAGCGGCAGTGCGCTGCGCCTCGGCACAGGAGTTACCTATGCGTTCAACGCCCAGGAGACCCTGGGGGCCGGTTTTGAGTACATTCACATGGAGAGCGCCAGCGTCGATGAAAGATCCCTCTCAGGCCACTACCCCACCCCGGCGCTCTACTTCTTCGCCGTGAACTACGGCAAGCGCTTCTAGGCAGCCCCCTCTTGGACCATAAAAAAAGGAGAGGCCTGGCCTCTCCTTGTCGTTTGTCTTGTGCTTGCCACTCAAGGCACAGGCTTAGTGCAGCTTCATACTCGGGCGCAGCACCCGGTTGATGCGGCCCACCAGCATGATGAGGCCGGTCTTGATGTAGCCGTGCAGGGCGACCTGGTGCATCCGGTACAGGGAGATGTAGACGATGCGGGCGATATAACCTTCCACCATCATGGAGCCGCGCATCAGGTTGCCCATCAGGCTGCCCACGGTGGAGAAGCGGCTCAAAGAGACCAGCGAGCCGTGGTCGTGGTAGAGGTAGGGCTTCATCTCGCCGCCGTTCATCTTGGCCAGGATGTTCTTGAACGCCTGGGTCGCCATCTGGTGGGCGGACTGGGCGCGGGGCGGCACGAACTTGCCGTCCGGCTGCGGGCAGGCGGCGCAGTCGCCGATGACGAAGATGTTCTCGTCACGGGTGGTCTGCAGGGTCTCTTTGACCACCAGCTGGTTGATGCGGTTGGTCTCGAGGCCGGCGATCTCCTTCATGAAGTCCGGTGCCTTGATGCCGGCGGCCCACACCATGAGGTCTGCTTCAATCAGCTCCCCATCCTTGGTGTGCAGCCCATCGGCAGTGGCTTCGGTGATCATGGTGGCGGTGCGCACGTCCACGCCGAGCTTCACCAGCTCCTGGTGGGCGGAGCCGCTGATGCGCTCAGGCAGCGCCGGCAGTATGCGGGGGCCCGCCTCCACCAGTGTCACCTTGAGGCTGTCGGTGGTGAGGTTCTTGAAGCCGTAGGCATAGAGCTGCTCCACCGCGTTGTAGAGCTCGGCGGAGAGCTCGACGCCGGTGGCGCCGCCACCCACGATGGCGATCTTCACCTTGTCACCGGGCTTGTATTCGGTGGCGAACTGCAGGAAGCGGTTCATCATGCTGTTGTAGAAGCGGTGCGCCTGGGAGGGGCTGTCCAGGAAGATGCAGTGATCCTTGATGCCCTTGGTGTTGAAGTCGTTGGACACAGAACCTATGGCCATCACCAGCACGTCGTAAGGCAGTTCCCGCTCGTTGACCACCAGGGCGCCGCTCTCGTCGTGGATAGGCGCCAGCACGATGCGTTTCTCGTCGCGCTTGATGTCGGTCAGGCTGCCGAGCTGGAATTCGAAGCCGTGGTTCTTGGCGTGGGACTGGTAGCTCAGGGCGTCGATGCCCGCGTCCATGGAGCCGGTGGCCACTTCGTGCAGCAGGGGCTTCCACAGGTGGGTGCGGTTGCGATCCACCAGGGTGATCCTGGCCTTGTTCTTCTTGCCCAGCTTGCGGCCCAGGCTGGTCGCGAGCTCGAGACCGCCGGCGCCACCGCCTACAACGACAATATTCATCATGATGATTTTCCTTGGTTCCTCAAAACGAAAGGGAGCCATTGGCTCCCTAAAACGAAATCGGTTGACGTGATGGCTCAGGCTTCTTTGAAGGCCTTCATCCGTTGCAGATGGTGCGAGATGTTCTTGAACTTATGGGTCTCGCGCTCATCCCATACGATGTCGTAATAGTTCTTCAATTCACGTTCAGTGTCCCGATTATCGCGGATTTCATCCTGAACGGAAAGGATGCACAGGCAGTTTCCTGAATTTTTATTACGAAATTCGGTTACACACTTGGTGCCGATGTCATCGTACTCTTCCGGCCTGTCGATCTTGCCCTGCATGTTCTCTTCCGGGTGCAGGTTGGGGTTGAAGACCACCTGTTTGATGCCGCACAGAAAACCGATCCGCTCGCTCCAGTAGCCGCCGAGCCCGACTCCGCAGATGAGGGGCTTGGGGTCTGTGCTCATGTCGAGCTGCTTCTTCACCTCCTTGAGCAGGTGGCTCATGTCGTGGCGGGGGTGAACCGTGCTGTAGTGCACGAAGCGCACATCATCATCGATAAACTGCAACTGCAGCACTTTCTCATGATTGCCGGGGCTGGTGGCATCAAAGCCATGCAGATAGATGATCATGGATAAGACCTCAAGAACTGTGTCGGTTCTATCGAAACTACCCCAGCGAACGGCCGAGGCGCCACCAAAACATCGCACTTTCTTGCTTTGGATCACGCCCCCCGCCGCCGGAAAATCCTTTTTCCACCCCCTTTGGGCGCATTCGGCAGGGGAAAAGGGGCGCCAGGCCCCTGACGAGGCATCCACGGCGCCCCTGCCCACGCCCGGTCTCAGCTCTGGGTCTGCTCGAAACGATCCACCGCCGCCGCCACCAGGGCCAGGCTCCCCTGCCAGAAGGCCGCCTCGCGGATGTCCTGCCCCAGGTGTTTTGCGACCAGATCCTCGGCGCTCATGCGGCCAGTGTCTCGCAGCAGGGCGCGATAGGCCTCGGCCACGTTCGCCTCCCCTGCCCCCTTGCGGCTCATCAGCTGCTGATAGACCCCGAGGCTGAACAGGTAGCCAAAGAGGTAGGGGTAGTTGTAGAAACCGAAGCCCGCGATGGAGAAGTGCGCCTTGGCAGCCCAGAACATGGGGTGATAGCGGCCAAGGCTCTTTTCATACCAGCGCCCCCAGGCCTCGTCGGTGAGCGCCTTGAGCCGGGCCGATGACACATAGCCCTGCTCGCGCTCGGCCACCAGGGCTTGCTCGAAGTCAAAGCGGGCCGGGATATTGACCAGGAAGGTGGCGGCGCCGTCGGCTTCCGCCCAGGCGATGGCCTGGCGCTCCTCGGCGCTTCGGGCCTGCTCGAACAGGGCGCTGCGCACCAGCGTCTCGGCGAAGATGGAGGCGGTCTCGGCGAGCGTCATGGGGTAGCTACGCTGGCTCATGGGCAAGTCCCGGATCAGCCAGTTGTGCCAGGCGTGCCCCAGCTCGTGAGCGAGGGTGATGACGTTGTCCATGGTGCCGGCATAGGTGATGAAGACCCGCGGCTCCACCGGATCCGCAAACTTGGTGCAGTAGGCCCCGGTGCGCCGGTTCGGGGTGGGGGCGGCGTCAATCCAGCCGCGTTCGGCCATCATGCGGGCGAACGCCCCCATCTCGGGATCGAAACCGGCAAAGGCCAGTGCGATGATCTCGATCGCCTCCTCGAACGGTATGCTGCGGTGGCTGCTCGCCGGGGGCGGCGCGAACAGATCCTCAGGCCCCAGCTCATCGATGCCGAGCCGCCGGGCCATCAGCCCCAGAGCCCGCTGGCCCAGCCCGCGCGCCTGCCAGGTCTCCCGCATCAGGGTATCCAGAGTCGCCCGCTCGATGTGACTCTGGTGGCAGGAGAGATCCAGGGCATCCAGGGTCCGCACCCTGCCGCGCTGGCGCGAGAGCTCCAGGCGCCAGCCGTTAAGGGCGTTGAGGATGGCGGCCACCGTCTCCTGCTCCCCCTCCCAACCGGCGCTGATGGCGTCGAAGGCCTCTTTGCGCTGCGCCCGATCCGGACTGGAGAGCAGGTTGCTCGCCTCTGCCAGCCCCCGCTCCTGGCCGGCTACCTGCACCCGGATCTTGCCCACCAGATCGTTGTAGAGGTTGCCCCAGGCGTGCAGGCCGTCGGTGCCAAGGCCGATGACCAGCTGCTCTGCCTCCACCGGCAGCCGTTGATCCTGCAAGCGACGCTCGTGGCGCAGCCGGTACTCCTCCTCCCCGAGCAGGGGATCCTGCATCAGTTGCCCGAACTCGGCCTCGGGCAGCCCCAGCATCAGATCTTCGATGGGCGCCAGCGTCTTGAACAGGTCCGCATTGAGGGCCCGGGCGCGGGAGGCCAGCTGCTTGGCCAGAGGATCCCGGGCATCCTGGCTCCCCGTGCAGGCCGCCAGCACAGCGATGTTCCAACCTATTTCGCGGATGCGGCGGGCCCGCAGCCGCACCTCCCGTAAGCCATCCCGCAAGCCATCCTGCAGGACGGCGCCCTGATCACGCAGCTGGCCCAGGCCGTCGATAAAGACCGCCAGCTCGGCGAGGCTGGCGCGGGCCAGGCTCATGTCCGCTTCCAGTACGCTGCTGTCGAGGGAGGGGTAGATGTGCTGATTTTGCCACTGCTGTGGGTAGACTCGTTGTTGCATCGAACGCTCATTGTCAGAGACGGGTCCGGCCCGTCGTGAAACAGGGGTGGCCCCAGGGCCACGAACAGGAATACCAAGGCTGGCGGCGACACCAGCCGGATCAAACACGGGTGACTACACCAGCCGCTCGAGGCGCACCACAGCGTCCTCGACATAGCGCAGGCTCTCTTGCCAGAAGGCGGGCTCGCGAATGTCGACCCCCAGGTGCTTCTCCACCAGGCTCTCGGCGCTCATGCGGCCGGTGTCGGCGAGCAGCGCCCGATAGGCCGGCACGAAGTCGGCACCGACCCGCTCCTTCTGGGCATAGAGCCCCAGGCTGAACAGGTAGCCAAACAGATAGGGGTAGTTATAGAACCCGAGATCGGCGATGGAGAAGTGGCCCTTGCTGGCCCAGAACAGCTCGTCATATTGGCTGAGGCTGTCACCATACCACTGCTGCTTCGCGGATTTCATCATGGCCCTCAGCTGGCCCGCCCCCAGATACCCTTCGGCCCGGCCTGCCACCAGCGCCCGCTCGAAGTGGAAGCGGGAGGGAACGTCGAGCAGCAGGCTCGCGACCCGCTCCCCGTCCATCCAGGCGATGGCCAGGCGCTGTTCGCGGGTCTGTGCACGGGCGAGCAGGGCGTCCCGCACCAGGGTCTCGGCAAACAGCGAGGCGGTCTCGGCCAGCGTCTTGGGGTAGTCGCGCTGCGCCAGTGGCGCGTCCCGCAACAGCCAGCTGTGCCAGGCGTGGCCGAGCTCGTGGGCCAGGGTGATGACGTTGTCCATGGTGCCCTCGAAGGTGAGGAAGACCCGGGGCTCGGCGGGGTCGGCATACTCGGTGCAATAGGCGCCGCTGCGCCTGTTGTCGCTCGGCGCGGCATCTATCCAGCCCCGATCCGCCATCATGCGGGCGAACTCCCCCATCTCGGGATCGAAGGCGGCGAAGGCATCGGCCACCAGCGTCAGCGCCTGTCCGAAACCAACGCTGGCCTGCGCCCCATAAGGCGCCGGGGCATAGAGATCCCAGGGGGCAAAATCCGTTATCCCCTGGGCACAGGCCATGGCTCGCAGGACCCGCCTGCCCAGCGCCTTGTGGGCTTCAGCCTGCGTCATCAGGGTCTCCAGGGTGGCGCGCTCCAGGTGCCCCTGGTGGCAGGAGAGGTCCAGCGCATCGAGCAGCCGCCCCTTGCCGCGCTGGGCCGCCAGCTCGTTGCGCCAGCCGTTGATGGCATTGAGGATGGCGGCCACCGTCTCCTGCTCCCCGGCCCAGGCGGCCTGAATGCCATGCCAGGCGCTGGCGCGCCGCGCCCTGTCCGGGTGGGCGAGCAAGTTGTCCGCCTGGGCCAGCCCCATGGGCTCCCCCGCAACCACTGGCCTGAGCCTGGCCACCAGGCTGTCGTAGAGATCCCCCCAGGCTTGCAGGCCGTCCACCGCCAGCCCCTCGATCAGCTGCTCGCTCTCGAGGGAGAGGGCCTGATCCTGCAACCGGCGATCGTGGCGAATGAGGTAGGCCAGCTCGAACAGCTCGGGATCCTGCAGCAGGGCCCGCACCTGATCCTCGGGGGCGTTCAGCCAGAACAGGGCCACCGGCTTGACGAGCTGGGCCAGCCTCGCCTGCAACTGCTGGCCACGGGAGAGCAGCACCCTGGCGGCCTCGTCGCGGCCGTTGCGGCTAAGCCGGTTGTAGGCGAAGGTCTGGCTGTTCCAAGCTTGTGTTCTCACGGCGTTGGCCTGACGGCGAATGGCCCTAAGCAGGTGGCGCAAGGCGTTGATGTCCCGGGTCTCTGGCAGGCTGGCCAGCAGGTTGGCGATCTCGGTCAGGCCCTCTGCGGCGCGCTGGAAGTCGGCGTCGATGGCCGGGCAATCGGGGGCGGCATAGATGTGATCATCCTGCCAAAGGGTGGTGGTCATAACTGTCCTTGTCTGTTTGCGTCCATGTGGGCGCCCCGCCTCTGTGGGCAGTGGCCGCCAAATAGTACGAAGGGGGCCAGCCCTTGCCTAGCCCCCATTCTGGTCAACAAACAGCAGATCCGGCCTGCGACGCCCCCTGTCGGCAGGGGACGATTCCTGAGCGGCCGCTATTATTTCGCGGGGGTCAGCTTGCCCACCAGGGTCATGGCCAGCACCAGCAGCAGACCGGCCACCACCCCCACCAGGGCGCTCAGCAGGGTCGGCGTCACCGCGGCCAGCACGGCGCCCCCGGCCAGGGGGGCCAGACTGGCGGCTACCCCCTCGATGAGGTGATGGGCAAAGGGCCAGCCGTGGACCAGGATGCCGCCCCCCACCATGAACATGGCGATGGTGCCGACCAGGGCCAGCAGGTGCATCAGCCGGGGCGCCGTCACCAGGAGCCCCCGTCCCAGGGCCCGGCGCAGGACGCTGGCATCGGGTTTTTGCAACAGGTGCAGGCCTATGTCGTCGAGCTTGACGATCAGCCCCACCAGGCCGTAGACCCCCACCGTCATCAGCAGGGCTATGCCCGCCACCACGGCGATCTGCAGGCCGAGGCTCGAGCCCTGCACTGTGCCGAGGGCGATGACGATGATCTCGGCGGAGAGGATAAAGTCGGTGCGAATGGCCCCCTTTATCTTCTGCTGCTCGAAGGCCTCCAGATCGTCCGGGATCGCCTGCGCTGACGAGGCCGTCTCGCCGCTCTCGTGGGGCAGGAACTTGTGGGCCAGCTTCTCGGCCCCCTCGAAACAGAGGTAGGCGCCCCCCAGCATCAGCAAGGGGGTGATGAGCCAGGGGATCAGGGCGCTGATGGCGATGGCTGCGGGCACCAGGATCAGCTTGTTGCGAAACGAGCCCTTGGCCACCTTCCACACCACAGGCAGCTCCCGCTCGGCCCGCACCCCGGAGACCTGCTCCGCATTGAGGGCGAGATCGTCCCCCAGCACACCGGCGGTCTTCTTGGCCGCCATCTTGGTCATCAGGGCCACGTCATCGAGCACGCTGGCAATATCGTCGAGCAGGGCCAACAAACTGGTTCCGGCCATCGGAGGGGTTCCTTGTTTCAGGCAAAAGATGGCACAGTGTAACGAGAAGCCGCCCTTTCGGCAGCCCCCCATGACAGGGTCAATCGGCCTTGTTTCACCAGAAGGCCTCAGGCCCAAGGAGTTCCCATGCAACCCTGGCAACCTCTGCTCGATTTCTGGTTTGGCGACGACTCAGGCGACGCCCCCCGCGCCGCCCGGCAAGCCCCCCTCTGGTGGGGCAAGAGCAGCGAGACGGACGCGCTGCTGGCGCACCGCTTCGGCGAGCTGGCACAGGCCGCCGCAGAGGGCGAGCTCGCCCACTGGGCCGAGGTGCCGGTGGGCAGGCTGGCGCTCATCCTGCTGCTGGACCAGTTGCCGCGCAACATCCATCGCGCCTCACCCGCGGCCTTTGCCCAGGATGCCAAGGCCCGGGATCTCTGCCTCAGGGGCCTGTCCCTTGGCGCGGACAAGGCCCTCTCCCCGCTGGCGCGGGTCTTCTTCTACCTGCCGCTGGAGCATGCGGAGTCCCGGGAGCAGCAGGCCAGAAGCGTGGCCCTGTTCGAGGCACTGGCGGCCGAGCAGGCGGACGGCCCTGCCCGGGAGACCTTCGAGGGATTCGCCGACTTCGCCCGCCGCCATCAGGTGATCATCCAGCGCTTTGGCCGCTTCCCCCACCGCAACTCCATCCTGGGGCGCACCAGCACCCCGGAAGAAGCCGAATTTTTGCAGCAACCGGGCTCCGGCTTCTAGCCCAGCCAAAGAGACAAAAAAACGGGCCCAGTGGGGCCCGTTCTGCATGCAGGGAATGGCAAAGGCATCACGCCGCCTCGGCCAGCTCCTCCTCTTTCTTCTGGTAGGCCTGGGGGGAGAGCCCCAGCAGCTCCTGCACGGTGGAAGCCACAGTGATGGAGGAGATGGTGCCCACCAGGATGCCGGCGAACAGGGTGAAGGAGAAGCCGAACAGGGCGTCGCCGCCGAACAGCAGCAGGGCCCCCACGGTGAACAATGTGGTGCCCGAGGTGATCATGGTACGACTGAAGGTGGCCTTGATGGCCACATCGGAACACTCATGGATCCCCATCTGGGTGCGCGAGCCGAGCAGGTCCCGCAGCCGGTCCGAGATGACGATGCTGTCGTTGAGCGAGTAGCCGATCACCGCCATCAGGCCGGCGATGACGTTGAGGTCGAACTCGATATTGAACAGCGCCAGCAGCCCCAGGGCCACCAGACCGTCGTGCAGCACAGAGACCAGGATGCCGATGGCCTGGCGCCACTCGAAGCGCACCGCCAGGTAGGCGGAGATGGCCAAGGAGGCCACCAGCACCGCCAGCATCCCCTGCTGGAACAGCTCGGCGCCCACCTGGGGGCCCACTATGGTGGTGCGCAGCAGCTCCACCGGCAGGGCGAGTTGCTGCCCCAGCATGATCGCCAGATCTTCCGCTGCCCAGGGCAGCTCGTGGGGAGGCAGCTTGATGAGCCACTCCCCGGGCACGCCGGCGCCGTGCAGCTCCACCGCCCCGGCCAGGGGGGCGCTCAGCAGGGCGTTGAGTTCATGGGCCTCCTTCAGGGTCTGGATGCGAAACTCCAGCAGTATGCCGCCGGTGAAGTCGAGCCCAAGGGAGAGCCCGTTGATGGCGAGCACGGCTATGCTCGCCACCGTCAGCAGCACCGAGGCCCACATCCCGATATAACGCCAGCGGGTCAGGCCCATGGCAATGATCATTCTCAGCATTCTTCTTCCCTCGACAGCAGATGGCTTGGGCTTCCCAACCGGAAGCAAGTGGCGCGAAGCTCGCTCGGACGCGCGGTGCTATGACGCAGGCAATGGGTGTCAGTCATGGTCAGACCCTCAGCAGCTTGGCGCGGCTGTTGCCCCACAGGGGGTTGATGATGGCGCGGGTGCCCCAGATGCCGGTCACCATGCTGGAGATGAGCCCCAGGATCAGGGTGATGGAGAAGCCCTGCAGCGGTCCTGAGCCGATGGCATAGAGCACCACGGCGCAGATGAGCGTCGTGATGTTGGCATCGAAGATGGTGCGAAACGCCGAGCGATAGCCAAAGTCGATGGCGTTGGCCAGACTCCCCCCCTCCCGCAGCCTGTCCTTGATCCGCTCGAAGATGAGCACATGGGTATCCACCGCCATGCCCACCGTCAGCACCAGACCGGCGATCCCGGGCAGGGTCAGCACGGCGCCGGGCAGCACCGCCAGCATCCCCACCTGCATCAGCAGGTTGCCGATGAGCGCCGTGATGGCGACCCAGCCGAACTTGCGATACCAGGCCATCATGAACAGCATCATGCCCGCCATGCCGAACGCCAGGGCGGTGAAGCCCGCCTCTATGTTCTGCAGCCCCAGGGTCGGGCCGATTGAGCGCTCCTCCAGGATCTTGAGCGGCGCGGTGAGGGCGCCGGCTCGCAGCAGCATGGCGAGCTCCTGGGCCTCCGGCAGGCTGCCAATCCCAGTGATGCGGAACTGGTTGCCAAGGGCGGTCTGTATGGTGGCGACGTTGATCACCTCGCTTCTGGCCCGAAGCTTGCCCTCGGCGTTGGTCTTGTACTCGGTGAAGACGGTGGCCATGGGCTTGCCCACGTGCTGGCGGCTGAACTGGTTCATCTTGCTGCCACCCAGGGTGTCGAGCACTATGTTGACCTGGGGCTGACCCATCTCCCCCATGTTGGCGCGGGCATCGACGATGTGCTCGCCGCTCAGCACCGGCTTGCGGGCCAGACCGACCGCCTGGCCGTTGCGATCCGCCATGAAGAAGCGGCTGTCGGCCTTGGCCTCGTAGAAGGCCAGGGACGCGGTGGCGCCTATCACCTCTTTCGCCTGCTTGGGGTTGTGCACCCCGGGCAGCTCGATGCGGATGCCGTCCTGACCCTGACGCTGGACCGAGGCCTCGACGATGCCGAGCTCGTTGATCCGTTTCTTGAGGATCGACAGGTTCTGGGTCACGGCGTTGTTCACCAGCAGGGTGCGCTCAGATTCGCTCAGCACCAGCTTGAGCTCATTGCCGGAGCGGGAGAGCTTCCACTGATCCTGACGGGTGCCGGCGCTCTCCTTGATGATAGTGAGCCAGCCCTCCTGCCCGTCGACGTCCGGCAGGGTGACGGCCAGGGCCCCCTGGGCGGTGCGCATCACGCTGGCGCCGCGCAGGTTGGCCTCACGGAAGCGGGTGCGCAGGGTATCCACCAGGTTCTTGGTCTGGTTGTCGATGACAAAGTCCACATCGACCCCGATCAGCAGCTGGGAGCCGCCGCGCAAGTCCAGCCCGAGCTTGATGGGATCGGCGCCGAGCTGGCTTATCCAGGTCGGGGCATTGGAGTGAAACTCCAGGGTGAGGGCCGCACTGTCCACCCCCTGCTGCTCCAGCAACTGCTTGGCCCGCTGCTGCTCGGCCTGGGTGGCGAACACCAGCTCGATCCGCTCCTTCTGCTCGATCTGCTTCTGGGGCGCTATCTGGTGCTCCTGCAGCAGGCGCTGCTGCGCCCCGCTCAGGCGGGTCTGGCCATGGAGGCCCAGGGAGGGCTGCTCACCGAAGAAGGTGGGCAGGGAATAGAAGGTGAAGGTGACCAGCATCAGCAGCAGCAGGGCGTACTGCCACGGGCTCATGCGGTTCAGTATGGTATGACTCTTTTTTCTCATGAAATCGGCCTCTGTCAGGCGATGGCAAGGACGACGCCGGGTCGCACCGTGCAAAAAAATGAAACAAGACAGCCTAGCCGTTCACTAAAAGTGAACAGCAACAGAGAGAAGATGAGGCAACAGCAGGCAGACTGACCCCATCGGGATCAGGCGAGGAAGCTCTGGGAGAAGCGGTATTGCAGGTGCCGGCGCTGCAGGCGGCGCCGGTGGATACTGGCGAAGTGATCGCGAAAGCTCGTCCTCGGGTAGAAGAGGGCGGCGTAGAGCAGCAGGCCGCACAGCAGCAGCAGTATGGCCTGCTGGGCCCAGCTCATGACCAGCTCGTAGACCACGCTGCCGGGCTGGTGATCCCGGCTCAGGGAGTGCTCGAGGCGCAGCAGGTGACTCTGGTGGGAGCCGACAAACTTGACGACACCGTCGTCGCTGTCGCTGGCGCCGTGGTTCATCTGGGCGCCGTCGGCAGGATCCGCGGCCTCCCCCATCAGCTGGGCGGCGTGCTGGGAAGCGGGTACCTTGAGCCCCTCCACCGAAACGGTAGAGAGCAGCAGAGTGAGCGCGATGAGCAGGGTCATCGCCGCCAGTTTCACTTTGTCCAGCAGGCTCAAAAAGTTAATTCCCGAATAATAGAAAGGGCAAACTACCATAGCCCCCCCACAAGGACAAGGGCGGCAGGCCATGACGCCTGCCGCCCTTGCGGCACGGATAGCAGTCGTCAGCGGCTGCGGGTCATGGCGTCGAAGTCCTCGGCATAGTCCTTGAGCAGGGTGTAGAGGTGGGCGCGCTGGGAGAGATCCATCGACTGGCTGAGGGCGCTGAGCCACTGTATGGTGCGCTGGCGTGACTGGTCGGTGTAACCGGTGAAGCGGCCATCCATCAGGCCGTCCCCCTGTTGCAGCAGGCGAGTCAGCTCCTTGCCAAAGTCCGGGTCCTGGCGCTGCTTCATCAGCCGCTCCAGCTCCTTGGTCCAGGCCTCCTGGAACTCCAGCCAGGGGGGCATCATCTCGTATTGCCACTCGGCCCACTGGGCAATCAGCGGCTCCTGGGCCGGCTTCACCTTGCCAATCCAGAACACCAGCCGCTCGCTCATCTTCTCCCTGAACTCCTTGAGCATCTGCGCCTTGGGCTCGGTGGCGAAATCATGCTTGCGCTCCTGCTGGCGTTTCACTCTATCGGTCATGAAGCGCGCCACCTGGGCATCAGTCAGGGTGCTGGCGAGGCGCACGGTGCGGGGAATGGCGTTCTCCAGGGTGCGGGTCAGGCTGGCCTGGGTGCGGTCCAGGTGCAGGGTGACCTGGGCCGGGGTCATGGGGCTGGCCACTGCCCTCGCCAGGGCATCGAGATCCCGGGCATAGATGGGCAGCTCGTGTTGGCGATGCCAGGCCATCAGCCCCTTCACCTCCTTGTCCAGCAGGGTCTTCTGGCTGCGATCCAGGGAGAAGTAGTCATCCAGTTGCCAGACGATGGCCGAGTCGAGCCAGTAGTAGATCACCCGGGTCGCGCAGCCGGTCAGCAACAGGCAGAGCAGCAGCAGGCTCCAGCTGCGGGGTTGACGCCATGAGAATCTGGTCACCATGCATGCCTCCAAGTCGTAGAAAATAAGCGTCGCGCTGGCCTCTGGCCTATCTCATTCCAGGCGCTGGCGGTTCATGTCGATGAGGGCCTGATAGTCGGGCCCGGGTTGTTGCTCCGCCATCAGCAGCGCCCACAGCAGGCCGATGTAATCGACCCAGGGCAGGAAGGCATCGGCCTGGAATCCCTTGCCATTGAGCAGCTTATGAGCGCTTCCCCTGCCTTCAAGATAGCAGCTCTCCAACTGGCACCGCAGCTCTTCGCTCCAGCCATGGGTGCGCTGTATGCTGGCCAGCTCGAAGCCAGGATGACCGGCGGCGCCATACTCCCAGTCGATGACCCAGGGCCTGTGGCCCAACAAGTTAGCCGGATTGAGATCATGATGGCAAGGGAGCCAGCAATCGTCCGGCTCGTGGCTCGCGAGCAGGGCCCGCTCCAGCGCAGGCAGCCAGTCAGGGATCCGGGCCAGGCGGCCGCGATAACCGGCCGCATGAGCCCGCACCGCCATCACCACGGCGGGCAGCGCCAGTCGGTGCAGCCGTCTCAGCACCTCGGCCAGCAAGGGGGCTTGGGTCGCCAGGGGCGGCGGGGAGACGGCCCAGTTCGGCTCGTCGCACCAGTCCAGCAGCATCAGGCCGCTGGCGGGATCGCCGTGATGACAGGGCAAGGCCAGCCCCTGCCCCACGGCCCCCTGATAGAGCTGCCACTCGGTGGCGCGGTCTATGCCGAGCCGGACCGGATCCGGGTGGCCGCGCCGCAGGAAGCCGCTCTGCCCCGAGGGCAGACGCAGCCGGTAGTTGCCGTTGGTCAGGCCGCTCGCCAGTGGCTCAAGGCGCCCCTGGTGCCAGGGGGCTGGCAGGCTGGCCAACAGGCTCAGCTCAGCCAGATCCCCCTGTAACCCAATGCCCTCACCAGCCAAAGGTGGAGGTCTTCGCCTGCTTGCGGATCTCTTTCTGATCGGCCCACAGCAGCTCGCCGTTCTCCAGATCCATCAGGTTCATGGTCATCTGGTAGTAGACGTCCTTCACCTTGCCATTGTCCTTGACGATGCTGGCCAGGTTGCCATAGACCATGTAGCGGGCGCCGGTCTGCTTGCCCAGGCGCACCATGGAGGCGGGATCCACCATGCCGCTGCTCTGCTGGTACTCGAGCTGCTGCTTGACCGCGCTCACCTTGCTCATGTCGACGAAGCGGAACTTGCCGGATCGCAGCAGCTTGGTGCGGATGGTGTCCGTGATGGCCTCGGTGTCGATGTGCTCCGAGGTCTTGTTGCGGATGGAGTCCATGAACATCACGGGACGGCCCCCTGCGGTGATCTCGCCTGTGACCGGTGAGGCCAGCATGGAGTCCGCCATCTTGTCGGCGATGGCCTGCAAGTCGGAGGAGCCGTAATCCACCGTCACCGTCTCTGTCTCGGTGGGATCGCCATAGCTGACTGTGGTGCTGGAGCAGCCGCCGAGCAGCAGGGCGCCGGTCAATATCAGCAGGGCATGGTTCATTCTCATCAGTTCGATTCCTCAATCACTTCGCGTACGTAAATCCGGTAGCCCCGGGCGGCCGGACTCGGCGCCAGGGCGGACAGGGTGCGGGTCTGGTAGCCGTGCAGCTTGATGGGGGTCCAGCCGCGGCCATCGCTGGCCACCTCCTGCCCGGCCTCATCATACCAATAGAACAGGTATTGCAACTTGTTGTCGCCGCGCTGGGTGCTGGCGGCGGCCACGTTGACCTGCAGCAGGCCGTTTTGCTGGCGGCGGCTGAGTTCGGTCAGGGTGACGTTGACGTTCTGGTGCTGCTCCGCCACCGCAGCCGCCCCGGCCGCGCCATAGAGCGCCACACCGGAGGTATTGGTGGCGCACCCCGCCAGCAGCAGTACCAGCCCGAGGGCCAAGCCATGTGCTTTCATCTTGTTCTCCTTGCCGGTGGCCGAGGGGCCGAACCGGTCAGTCTGTGATCCTTGCCCAAAGGGGCATTCATAGGGGCATCACCCGGGTGCCCAGGCCCGCGCCGAGGCGCTGCACCCAGACGAGGGTGGTGCGCCCGGCGTGCACTGTGAGGGGGAGTGTGCGCATGGCGCTGCCCGCCCCCAGCTGGAGTTTCACCTCCCCGGTCGGGACCATTCCCTGCCAGCTCGATGCCTCGGCAGGCAGGGTCAACCAGCTGCGGGTATCGGCCCGCTCCGAGAGGGTATTGAAGATGCCCACCAGTATATTGCCCACATCGCCCCCCTCCTTGGCGGCGCTGCGGCGCAACTGCTCCTTGGCCACCAGCCGCAGCGCCTGACGGGTCAGCATGCCCGGCAGCCGCTCCTGCAGATCCTTGGCCGCCAGCGATTCGAGTCGCACCAGCGAGCTGGTCCGCCCGGCCTGCTTGCCCACCGACACCGTGAGCGGGCCTGTGTCGCTGGCCCTGTTGTCGTAATAGGGTACCGCCACGGTAAAGGTACGAAAATCGCCGCTAGAGGTGGAAATAGGCAGCGGCAGGAAGATCTCCCGCCGCGCCGGGATCAGGCCATCTTCAAACAGCACCACCAGCTGGCCCTGATCCTTGGCCAGCGGCGGCGCCTTGCGGCCCACCTTCTTCTCGGTCTCCTTGAGCTCATCCGCGGAGCCGCGCAACCGGGCCAGGCGCAGCAGGGCATCCTGCAGGCTCTGGTTGTCCGGCGCTATCTGGTAGCCCCGCTGATAGTCCACCCAGGCGTCGTTGAGATCCCCGGCGGCCTCATAGAGCACGCCGGAGAAATAGAAGGTGTAAGCGTTCTGGAAACCGTTTTTCACCTGACCTATCAGGCGATCGAGCTCGGGTGCCCCGCGCGACATTAGCTGGCGCATCTCCCCATCTGCTTCTGATTCTTCGCTCTTTTCCTTCGCCTTGCGCACCTCGTCGGCCCGCGCCTTGAGCGCCCGCTCCTGCACCTGGTTGGCGCGGCGCACTTCCACCAGGGCCCCTTCGGCATCCCCCCGTTGCAGGTAGTTCAGCGCCAGATAGTGGTGCAGCATGGTGCGCTCGTAGTCAGGCGTCCGGTAGGCCATGGTCTGATCGTTGGTGAGCAGGCTGCCCGCCTGGGCCAGCCCCTGACTCAGGCGGTACTTGGCCTGGCTCTCTTCCCAGGCGAGCCGGCTGTCGGCGGCGGCAAAGCCCTGCTTGCTGACGCCATCCTGACCCGCCAGCCAGGCGATGCGCCCTTTCTCAAGCTGATCCAGCACATAGGTGTCGTCTCCCGGGGTCGATTCCCGCACCTTCGGCAGGGCCTCGGCGGCATGACCCAGCAGCAGCTGGTTGCGCAGGGGCACCATCTGATCGGAATAGGAGACGAAGAGATCTTGCCAGCGGGAGGCGCAGCCTCCCAGCAGCAGACCGGCCAACAGCAGGCCGGTCAATGAGGCGGGACGCATCACAGGCTGAGCAGGGGTCCCAGCGGCTGGCCACCCACCAGGTGCAGGTGGATGTGGTAGACCTCCTGCCCGCCATGGCGGTTGCAGTTCATGATGAGGCGGTAGCCGTCCTCGGCGATCCCGGCATCTGCCGCCAGCTTGCGGGCCACGGTGAACATGCGGCCGAGGGCCAGCTCGTGATCCGCTTCCACGTCGTTGACCGTGGGGATCAGCACATTGGGCACTATCAGTATGTGAGTCTTGGCCTTGGGCTGGATGTCGCGGAAGGCGGTCACCAGATCGTCTTGATAAAGGATGTCGGCGGGGATCTCCTTGCGGATGATTTTGCTGAAAATGGTTTCTTGCGCCATGGGTAACTCCTTTATATGAAAAAGAAAATTCAATGCAAAACTCAAGCGACTCCCAAAAATGTCGCCACAGCCCGCCAAGTGTGACACAAGCCGACATTTGACACAGCCGTTGTCCCAATCACTTCAGTTATTGTGAAGAATACCGATAGTGAGGATGACGTCCCGAGTACCCCAGCGGCATTCCCCGTGAGGGCATGCAGGGTACCAAAGGGACGGGGTACTCAGGCAAGGGACTTTTGCATAGACAGCGGGACAATAATGAAACAAACAATGTCAGACCTCTCGATCTTACAGAGAGTCTATCTGGGCTTTGCCATCCTGGTCGCCGTCATGGTCGCCAGCGCGGTACTGACCTTTCGCGGCCAGAGCGAACTCAACGATGCCCTGGACCAGGTAACACAAGAGTCCATGCCGCTGGTGATCGCCAGCAGTCAGACCCAGATAAGCCTGCTCAGCGCCAACAAGTGGCTCACCGACGTGCTGACCGAGCAGGATCCCAAGCAACTGCCGGCGGAAGTGGCCGAGCTGCAGCAGGCCAAGGGTCAGGTCGACAAGATGCTGACGACCCTCAGGCAGCAGGTGGCGACGCACCCCGAATTGCAGGGGGAGATGACGGCCCTCGGCAAGCTGGTGGCTGACTACCTGCAGCTGACCCAGACCCTGCCCACCGAGCACGAAGCCCTGCTCACCCGGCTGCACAAGGTCAACCAGGCCAAGGGCCAGTTCCAGGTCAGCCTGCCCCAGTTCAAGAAGAACCTCGGCGACATGATGGTCACCGTCGACGACAGCTTCATCAAGATGCTCTCCGAGACCCTGACCACCAAGCTCTCCGCCATCGAGCTCTCCACCATGGATGCCCTCAACCAGAGCATCCCCGCCCCCATAGAAGCGGCGCTCAAGCGCAACAAGATGCAGATCGAGGGCTTCAACAGCACCATCAAGGATCTGCAGGGGGAGCTCAAGGAGTTCGACAACAACATGGGCCACTACGTCCATGGCTTCGTGCGCGACACCACCGCCAATGAAGGGGTGCTCGCTCAATACCTGGCGCTGATGAAGCAGCAGCAGACCATGCGCGAGCAGAGCAAGCAGGCGAGCCAGCTCATCGTCAGCATCCAGAACAAGCTGGAGGGGATCACCGCCCAGAGCCAGCAGCTGATGAACGCCAGCATCAAGGCCTCCGATAGGGTGCAGACCCAGAGCACCCTGACCCAGGGGATCAGCATAGCCATCGCCATCTTCGTCGCCATACTGGTGGCCTTCACCCTGGGCAAGGCCATACGCCGCCCCCTGAAAGAGCTGCTGCGGGTACTGACCGAGGTGACCCAGGGTGACATGACCCAGCGGGTCGGCTTCAAGAGCCAGAACGAGTTCGGCCAGCTCGGCAGCCAGATCAACCTGCTGATCCAGCAGATGGGAGACGTGCTCAGGCAACTCTCCCAGGCCTCGACCCAGCTCAACAGCGCCGCCCACGACAACCGCCACACCACCGAATCGGTGCGTGCGGATCTGGAGAAGCAGCGTCAGGAGACCGCCTCGGTCGCCGCAGCCATGACCCAGATGGAAGCCTCGGTGCGGGAGGTGGCCCAGGCCGCCAACCAGACCCTGGAGCGGGTGCAGGACGTGGAGAAGGCCTCCGAGATGGGCCGCAAGGTGATGGCAGGCAACATCACCACCACCCACCAGCTGGCGGGCAAGCTGCAGCAGACCGGCAAGGTGATCGGTGACGTGAGCGCCATGAGCGGCCAGATTGGTAACATACTCGACGTCATCCGCGGCATCGCCGAGCAGACCAACCTGCTGGCCCTCAACGCCGCCATCGAGGCTGCCCGGGCCGGCGAGCAGGGCCGTGGCTTTGCGGTGGTGGCGGACGAGGTGCGCAACCTGGCCGGTCGCACCGCCCAGTCCACCAGCGAGATCCAGACCATGATAGAGAACCTGCAGCAGGGGGTCGCCCGGGCGGTCAACGTGATGCAGGAGTGCTCCCGCGAGATGGACAGCTGCGTGGATCAGAGCTCCCAGGCCAACAACGCCATGGAGGAGGTGCAGGGCATAGTGGTGCTCATCAGCGACATGTCGAGCCAGATAGCCTCCGCCGCCGAGCAGCAGCAGGCCACCAGCGCCGACATCGCCACCAACCTCAACCGCATCTCGGACATCTCGGATCTCAACTATCAGGGCATAGAGCGGGTCGCCGAGACCAGCCAGCAGCTCGACAGCCTGGCCGAGCAGCAGGAGGGGCTGGTACAGCGCTTCCGGCTCAGCGCCTGATGAGGCCGTCTGTTCTTCCATTGCCCTGACACGACGAGGCCCCGCAGATGCGGGGCCTCGTTTTTATTGCGACTTGCAGGGAGATCAGGCGTAGGCGATGGCGCCCTTGCCGACCCCTTCATAGGCGACAATCTTGACGAACTTGTCCCCCACCTGCTTTTTCACTTCACGGGCAATATAGTGGGCCAGCAGTTCTATGGTGGTGTCCGTGTCGATCATCTCCACCTCGGCGGCCGGCATGGCGAGCTGGAACAGCCCCTGGGGCGCTGTGTACTTGAAGCCGAGGTGATGCTCCCCCAGCTCGGCCTTGGCCAGCTCGCTCAATTCCAGCTCGGAGAGGGCCACCTTGTCCTCCAGGGTGCCGAGATAGATGTCGGCCCAGCGCTCGGCCCAGTTCAGCTCCAGCTCCTCGTTGCGCGCCCCGTCCACCTCTATCTCGACCGGAGAGCGATGGCCGTGGGCGATGCGCTGGCAGTTGCCGTCATGCTTCTTCAGGCCATGGCTGTAGTGGTAGAAGGCGCCCTCGATCTGCTCCTGACGCAGGGTCAGGGAGAGATCCTTGATGTTGCCAGGCAGGCGCTTGGCCAGCACCGCCAGCAGATAGCGGGTCACCGACTCCTTGTCCACCTGGGGGGCGGGGATGAAGGCGAACGCCTGGGCCGGGCAGCGCAGGTGGATGGAGCGACCCGGGCGCAGCAGATCCACTGTGCACTCGTCGTTATCCAGGGGGTGGGTGTGCACCAGGGCGCTCTCGGTCGGTACCAGCAGCTTGTGATCCACCTCTTCATCGATGATCGACTTGATAAGCTTCTTCACCCGGCCAAAATCCAGCAGCATGCTCATCTCGTTGAGCTCGCCGCTCATCTCGATGTCCACCAGCCAGCTCTCCCCTACCATACCGCGACGCTCGCACAGATAGCTGGAATCGATCACAGTCAAATCTCTAACAAATAACTTCATCACTCAGGCCTTGCTACAGAGAAAGTGCAGTTTGCGATATTATGACCCCGGATTATCGGCAAAGGAACTGGAACCCCCCATGAACAAATTGCTTATCAAGAATGCCACCCTGGTCAACGAAGGCCGCATCTATGCTTCCGACGTCTTGATCGAGGGTGAGCGGATCGCCCGCATCGCCCCGGACATCAGCGCCCCCGATGCCGTGGTGATCGATGCCGCAGGCCGTCACCTCATCCCCGGGATGATCGATGATCAGGTCCATTTCCGGGAACCTGGCCTGACCCACAAGGGGACCATCGCCAGTGAATCCCGGGCCGCCGTCGCCGGTGGCACCACCAGTTTCATGGAAATGCCCAACGTCAATCCCCAGACCACCACCATCGACGCCCTCGAAGCCAAATACCAGATAGCCGCCAACTCCGCCGCCGCCAACTACAGCTTCTACCTGGGTGCCACCAACGACAACCTGGAAGAGATCAAGAAGCTGGATCCCAAGCAGTCCTGTGGCATCAAGATCTTCATGGGAGCCTCCACCGGCAACATGCTGGTGGACAACCAGGAGACACTGGCGGCCATCTTCCGCGAGAGCCCGGTGATGATAGTCACCCACTGCGAGGACACCCCCTCCATCAAGGTGCTGGAAGACGAGGCCCGCGCCAAGTGGGGCGAGGATGTGCCGATGCGCGAGCACGGCCGCATCCGCAGCGCCGACGCCTGCTACAAATCCTCCAGCATGGCGGTGGGGCTGGCGAAGCAGTACGGCGCCAAGCTGCACGTGCTGCACCTGACCACCGCCAAGGAGCTGTCGCTCTTCACCGCCACCCCGGATCTGAAGGATCTCAAGGACAAGAACATCACCGCCGAGGTGTGCGTCCATCACCTCTTCTTCAACGAGGCGGACTACGACACCCTGGGCAGCCAGATCAAGTGCAACCCGGCGGTGAAGAGCGCCGCCGACCAGCACGCCCTGCTGGATGCGGTGCGCAACGACGTGCTCGACATCATCGCCACCGACCACGCCCCCCACACCTGGGAAGAGAAGCAGAACAGCTACTTCAAGGCGCCGTCCGGCGTGCCCCTGGTGCAGCACTCCCTGCAGGCGCTGCTGGAGCTCTACCACAACGGTGTCTTCTCGCTGGAGACTATCGTCAAGAAGACCTCCCACGCGGTGGCCGAGCGCTTCCAGGTGCAGGATCGCGGCTACATCCGCGAGGGTTATTTCGCCGACCTGGTGCTGCTGGATCTCGGCAAGCCCTATGTGGTCAACGACAGCAACCTGCTCTATCTGTGCGGCTGGTCGCCCTTCAACGGCTACCGCTTCCAGAGCACCATAGAGATGACGCTGGTCAACGGCCAGATCGCCTGGCAGAACGGTCAGGTCACCGATCAGGTATTTGGCAAGCGGCTCACCTTCAACCGCTGATCTCTGCTTGAAAGCGTCACGCCAAACGGCCGCCCACCAGGGCGGCCGTTTTTCATGCAAGACGGCGGCAAGGTGCTGACAAAATGCGCGACTGGTCGCACTTTGATCCGAAGTTGCTCGCAAAGCAGGCAAACGATCTCGGCGCGGGATTTCCCCTGTTGACAGGGTCGGGGCATCTCCATAAACTCCCTCCCCGTCAGCCGAGCTGACTCCGTCGGTGTGTAGCGCAGCCAGGTAGCGCATCTGCATGGGGTGTAGAGGGTCGGAGGTTCGAATCCTCTCACACCGACCAAATTCCCCGAGAAAGGCCTTGTCAAACGACAAGGCCTTTTCTTTTTGTCTCTCCAAGTTGTCTCTCCAAGGCAACGCCCTGGCAGGCGATTGTCTCATGAGCGACGTTGTGCTGTAGTGACCTCCTCTCAGCCAAGGGCCAGCACCATGTCACCAAGCTCCCCCCTCTTGTTCGTCCTCGCCCTGTGCGGCTCGCTGCTGCTCGGCGGCTGCGCCACCGCCTATGACAGCGAAAAGTCCTTCTGGAACGGCCAGACAGGCTTCTCCCAGACCCAGCTCGGGGCGACACGCTGGCAGCTGGAGTTTGTGGGCAACGATCTGGTGGACAGGGAGACGGCCCGCAAGTACGTGCTCAAGCGAGCGGGGGAGATGGCGCTGGCGCAGGGGTATGCCTGGGTGCAGGTGCAGTCGCTGACCCTGTCGCGGGATGCGGTCAGGGTGACCCCGAGCCGCCCCCAGTTCGGCTTCGATGAGTACGAACCCGACACCTTCATGGACGAGATGCAGGTAGAGCACCGCACCTCGGCACTGCTGATCTTCTCCCTCGGGAGAGCCCCATTGGACGACCAGAGCCTGAAAGCCATTTATCTGGCAAAGATGAAAACAAACAGTGATTAATATAATTAATTTACAAGATCTACATCACATACAACTAATTGCAACATAAAGTTCTGATATAAGTCGCTGGATTTCCCCTCCATGATTAGGCATGCTGCCAGCATACCGGCTGTCAGGATTCCATGGCCCGGATCACAAAAACGGACTTAGGTGGCACCAAACCCACCTGCACAGGCACTGCACATATCGAGATTGTCCCCCCATGAAAATGAACAAATTGACCGTTGCCATCCTCATTGCGATGTTGCTTGGCATTTTTACCGGGCAAGGCTATCGCCTGTTTGCCCCGGCCCAGGCCGCCACCTTTGCCAGTGACATCACCATCTTGACCGACATCTTCCTGCGCCTCATCAAGATGATCATCGCCCCCCTGGTGTTCACTACCCTGGTGGTCGGCATCGCCAAGATGGGCGACACCCGCACCGTGGGTCGCATCGGCGCCAAGACCCTGGGCTGGTTCATGCTGGCCTCCCTGATGTCATTGACCCTGGGGCTGGTGATGGTGCACCTGATGCAGCCCGGGGTCGGCCTCTCCCTCTCCCTGCCCGATGACGGTGCCAGCTCAGGGGTGGCCGCCACCGCCATCTCCCTCAAGGACTTCGTGACCCACGCCATCCCGAAAAGCGTGATCGAGGCCATGGCCACCAACGAGATCCTGCAGATAGTGGTGTTCTCCCTCTTCTTCGGGCTGGCCGCCGCCGCCCTGGGGGATGCCGCCAAACCCGTGGTCAAGCTGATGGCAAGCAGCGCCGAGATCATGCTGAAGGTGACCGGCTACGTGATGAACTTCGCGCCTTTCGCGGTGTTCGGCGCCATCGCCGCCATGGTCGCCAAGGAAGGGCTCGGCATCCTCGCCACCTATGGCACCTTCATGGCCCAGTTCTACCTGGCCCTGGCCTGCCTCTGGCTGCTGCTCATCGCCATGGGCAGCCTCTTCATCCGCCGCCGCATCCTGACCCTGCTGGCCATGATCCGCGAGCCCATACTGCTCGCCTTCTCCACCGCCAGCTCCGAGGCCGCCTATCCCAAGACCCTGGACAGGCTGGAGAAGTTCGGCTGTGACAAGCGCATCGCCAGCTTCGTGCTGCCCATGGGCTACTCCTTCAACCTGGACGGCTCCATGATGTACTGCACCTTCGCGGTGATGTTCATCGCCCAGGCCTATGGCATAGAGCTCAGCATGGCACAGCAGATCACCATGCTGCTGCTGCTGATGGTCACCTCCAAGGGGATGGCCGGGGTACCGCGCGCCTCCCTGGTGGTGATCGCCGCCACCCTGAACCAGTTCCAGATCCCGGAGGCCGGCATACTGCTGCTGCTCGGCATAGACCACTTCCTCGACATGGGTCGCTCCGCCACCAACGTGCTGGGCAACGCCATCGCCGCCAGCGTGGTGGCAAAGACGGAAGACAGCCTGGGAGAGACCCAGCCCGAGGGCGAACTCGCCAAGGCTTGAGTCAAGGACACCCAGCAAAAGGCCCGCAACTGCGGGCCTTTTTTCGTTTGGCGGTCAGCACCAGCGCCTCACCCGCCGGCAGTACTGCACATAGCTGATGCCGAAGCGGGCGCGCAGGGCACGCTCTTCCGGCAAGATCTGAAAGCGGGTGAGCCAGCCCAGCAACAACAGCGGCCCGAGCCAGACCCAGGGGCCCCCGAGATAGCAGGCCAACGCCAGCAACCAGCAGAGCAGCCCCAGGTACATGGGGTTGCGGCTGATGCGATAGACCCCCCGGGTCACCAGCACCCGGCTCTGCTGCAAGCGGACTGGATGGACGCTGGTACGCTCCCGGCGAAAGTGCAGCAGCGCCCCGCCCCCCAGCAGGGCCCCCACCAGCAGCCACGCCGCGCCCAGCACCCGCAAAACCCCGCTCCCCCTCTCCTCCCCCCGTCCCAGCCACATGGCAAGGGCGAGCAGGACAAAGAGCAACAAGGGCGGAATACGCAGCTCAAGACGCATATTTTCTTCCTGCAACAAGTGCCACAAATGACGCCATTGCGATACACTCGCAGCGTCGGCATCTGGGTAAAAAGTGAAACATATCATTAGCATAGCAACATGCTGACCCAGCCATGCCGCGGCCCGCATCTGACACGGGCCCATCCTCAACGAAACAATAAAAAAGGAACCATCCCATGCACAAGAAAACCCTGCTCGCGACCCTGGTCTTCGGGTTGCTCGCCGGCCAGGCCGTCGCCGCCCCCTACCTGCCGCTCGCCAGCGACACCCGCAACGGTCAGGAGCAGACCGCCGCCAACGCCTGGCTGGAGGTGGACTTGACCGCCTTCGAGCACAACATCCAGACCCTCAAGGATCGTCTCGGCGACAAGGGCCCGCAGATCTGCGCCATCATGAAGGCCGACGCCTACGGTCACGGCATCGATCTGCTGGTCCCCTCCGTGGTCAAGGCGGGCATTCCCTGCATCGGCATCGCCAGCAATGAAGAGGCCCGCGTGGCCCGCGAGAAGGGCTTCGAGGGCCGCCTGATGCGGGTCCGTGCCGCCACCCCGGCCGAAGTGGAACAGGCCCTGCCCTACAAGCTGGAAGAGCTGGTGGGCAGCCTGGAGAGCGCCAAGGGGATCGCCGACATCGCCCAGCGCCACCATACCACCATTCCGGTGCACATAGGTCTGAACTCCGCCGGCATGAGCCGCAACGGCATCGACCTGCGCCAGGCAAACGCCAAGGAAGATGCCCTGGCCATGGTCAAGCTCAAGGGGATCACCCCGGTCGGCATCATGACCCACTTCCCGGTGGAGGAGAAAGAGGACGTCAAGCTGGGGCTGGCCCAGTTCAAGCTGGACTACCAGTGGCTCATCGACGCGGGCAAGCTGGATCGCAGCAAGCTCACCATACACGCCGCCAACTCCTTCGCCACCCTGGAAGTGCCGGAAGCCTACTTTGACATGGTACGCCCGGGTGGCATCATCTACGGTGACACCATCCCCTCCTACACCGAATACAAGAAGGTGATGGCGTTCAAGACCCAGGTCGCCTCGGTGAATCACTACCCGGCGGGCAACACAGTCGGCTATGACCGCACCTTCACCCTCAAGCGCGACTCCCTGCTCGCCAACCTGCCGCTGGGTTACTCCGACGGCTACCGCCGTGCGCTGAGCAACAAGGCCTATGTGCTGATCCAGGGCCAGAAGGTGCCCGTGGTGGGCAAGACCTCCATGAACACCATCATGGTGGACGTGACCGACCTCAAAGGGGTGAAACCCGGTGACGAAGTGGTGCTGTTCGGCCGTCAGGGTGAGGCCGAGGTGAAGCAGGCGGATCTGGAGGAGTACAACGGCGCCCTGCTGGCGGACATGTACACCATCTGGGGTTACACCAACCCCAAGAAGATCAAGCGCTAAGCACAGATCTGAAATGAAAAAGGGCTCCCTATGGAGCCCTTTTTTGCGGGTGCTTACACCGTCTTCTGGTCGGCCACCTTCTTGCGGGTCACCCAGAGGCTGAGCCCCATGGAGGCCAGCAGGATCAGCGCAACTACACCAAGCGCAATGCCGGTCGGTATCTTGAAGATGTCGAGCAGCAGCATCTTGACCCCGATGAACATCAGGATCAGCGCCAGACCGTATTTCAGCAGGGCGAAGCGCTCGGCGACACCGGCCAGCAGGAAGTACATGGCGCGCAGGCCCATGATGGCGAAGATGTTGGAGGTCAGCACTATGAAGGGATCCGTGGTCACCGCGAAGATGGCCGGGATGCTGTCCACCGCGAAGATGAGATCGCTCACCTCCACCAGCACCAGAATGAGCAGCAGCGGGGTGGCATAGCGCACACCGTCACGCCAGACGAAGAACTTCTCCCCCTCCAGGGTCTCGGTCACCTTGAAGCGGCGACGCATCCAGCCCAGCAACGGGTTGTTGGCCAAGTCCGGCTCCTTGTCGGCGGCCCACAGCATCTTGACCCCGGTCAGCAGCAGGAAGGCGCCAAACAGGTAGAGGATCCAGTGGAACTGCTCGATGAGCCAGCTGCCCGCGAACACCATGCCGGCGCGCATGACGATGGCACCCAGTACCCCGTAGAGCAGCACCCGGCGCTGCAGCTCGGCCGGAATGGCGAAATAGCCAAACAGCATCAGCCAGACGAAGACGTTGTCCACCGCCAGTGCCTTCTCGATGAGGTAGCCGGTGAGGAACTCCAGTCCCTTCTCGTTGGCGATTTCGCGCCCGGCGCTGTGATCCAGCCAGAGCCAGATGGCCAGGTTGAACAGCAGGGCCACGCTGACCCAGACCAGGGACCAGATCCCCGCCTCTTTGAGGGACACCTTGTGCGCCTTGCCGCCGCCGACAAAGCGGATGTCAATCCACAACAGGACCAGCACTATGCTGAAGAAACCGGTCCACATCCACCATTCACCCATTTTTCACTTCTCCCAAAACGACAAAACCCACGACCGAGAGGCGTGGGTTTGCGTTTGGAGCAGATACACCTTGCCTCTCGGCAAGGTCTCACTTACAGCCAATTTTCATCGACTGCCCGGCTGCCGGGTGCACTGCAGGATATGGGTGCACCGTAATGACGACAAACCGGCGAGAAGTTACTCCCCTTGTGCGGCGGATAGTAACAGCCTCCAAAGGTGGCGCCAAGGGGCATCTTCACCGCGGATGGAAATAAAACGGGGCGCCACCTGGGCGCCCCGCATGCTCGTTCACGCCCTCGCCCTCAGAGCGGATCCACCTTGAGGCAGGAGACGGCGTGATCGAAGTTCCCCTCCAGCATGGGGCGGGTCTTGGCGCACTCAGGGCCCGCCACCGGGCAACGGGTACGGAACACGCAGCCGGACGGCGGATTCATTGGCGACGGCAGGTCCCCCTCCAGGATCTGGATGACCTTGCTGCGCTCCAGATCCGGATCCGGAATGGGCACCGCCGACATCAGCGCCTTGGTGTAGGGATGCAGGGGATTGGCGAAGATCTCCTGACGGGTCCCGAGCTCCACCGCGTTGCCCAGATACATCACCAGCACCCGATCCGAGATGTGTTTGACCACGGACAAGTCGTGGGCGATGAAGATGAGGGAGAGCCCCATCTCCTTTTGCAGGGACTTGAGCAGGTTGACCACCTGGGCCTGGATGGAGACATCCAGCGCCGAGACAGGCTCGTCACAGATGATCATCTTGGGCTCCAGGATCAGCGCCCGGGCGATGCCTATGCGCTGGCACTGACCGCCGGAGAACTCATGGGGGTAGCGGTTCACCAGGTTGGGCAAAAGCCCCACCTTGGTCATCATGGCCCGCACCTTCTCCTTCACCTGCTCCCTTGAGAGATTGGGATAGAAGGTGACCAGGGGCTCGGCGATGATGTCGCCGATTGTCATGCGCGGGTTGAGGGAGGCCAGCGGGTCCTGGAAGATCATCTGGATCTCCTTGCGCTTCTCCCGAAGCGCCCCCTGCTCGAGCTTGGTCAGATCCTGGCCCAGCCACACCACCTTGCCGTCGGTGGCCGGCACCAGGCCTATCAGGGCCCGGGCGAAGGTGGACTTGCCACAGCCGGACTCCCCCACTACGCCCAGGGTCTCCCCCTCGTAGAGGCGCAGGGTGACGCCATCCACCGCCTTCAGGGCGGAGGGCTTGGCCCAGGGCCAGGCCTTGTCACTCTTGATGCTGAAGTGAACCTTGAGGTCGGACACTTCCAGCAGCAGTTTCTTGTCAGTACCCATCAGTTCACCCCCTTGATCATGGCATCCGAAACCCAGTGCCAATGGCAGACCCGCGTCCGGCTGTCGCCGAAGGGCGTCAGCAACATGGAGGGCTGCTGACCGCAAATTGCACCACCCATTAGTTCGCCTCCTTGTTGATCATGGCATCCGAAACCCAGTGGCAGGCCCTTGTCCGCCCGTCGCCGAAGGGGGTCAGGACTGGAGATTGCTGGCCGCAAATCTCGTGCGCCCGGTGGCAACGCTCCTGGAAGGGGCAGCCGGTGGGCAGACGCAGCAGGTTGGGCGGATTGCCGGGTATGGTGGGCAGCACTTCCCCTTCGGTATCGAGACGGGGAATGGCGCGCAGCAAGCCTTCGGTATAGGGGTGGCTCGGGCGATAGAAGATGTCGTTGACCCGGCCGTACTCCATGGTGCGACCGGCATACATCACCAGCACCTTGTCACAGATGCCCGCCACCACGCCAAGATCGTGGGTGATCATGACGATGGCGGTGTTGAACTCCCGCTTGAGCTCGTTCATCAGGGTCATGATCTGGGCCTGCACAGTCACGTCCAGCGCCGTGGTCGGCTCGTCGGCGATGAGCAGTTGCGGCCGGCACAAGAGCGCCATGGCGATCATCACCCGCTGGCGCATGCCACCGGAGAACTCGTGGGGGTACATGTTCATCCGCTTGCGCGACTCGGGGATCTTCACCGCGTCCAGCATGCGCACCGACTCCTCGAACGCCGCCGCCTTGCTCACTCCCTTGTGCAGCATCAGCACTTCCATCAGCTGATCCTTCACCTTCATATAAGGGTTCAGGGAGGTCATGGGGTCCTGGAAGATCATGGCGATCTTCTCGGAGCGGATCTTGTTGAGCTTGTGCTCCGGCAGATTCAGGATCTCGTCCCCCTGAAACTTGGCAGAACCGGTAATGATGCCGTTCTTGGCGAGCAGCCCCATGATGGCAAAGGCAGTCTGAGACTTGCCTGAGCCTGACTCACCGACGATTCCCAGGGTCTCGCCGGCAGAGAGGGAGAAGTTGAGGTCGTTGACCGCCACCACATTGCCATCCGGGGTCTTGAACTCGACCCGCAGATCTTTCACATCCAGTAACTTCATATCAAAACTCCTTATCGATCTCTCGTGATGCTTTCCTGCCCATCCGGATGACGCCGCGCGTCCAGCGGATGGGTCTTATGGCGCCGTTGGCGTCTTATCGATCCGTTGGCGTCTTACCGATCCTTTGGATCGAGGGCATCACGCAGACCATCCCCGAGGAAGTTGAAGCAGAACAGGGTCACCACCATGAAACCGGCGGGGAACAGGAGTTGCCAGATGGCCACTTCCATCGACTTGGAGCCTTCATCCAGCAGGGCACCCCAGCTGGTCATGGGCTCTTGTACACCCAGCCCCAGGAAGCTCAGGAAGGATTCGAACATGATCATGCCCGGCACCAGCAGGGTGGCGTAGACCGCCACTATGCCCAGCACGTTGGGGACTATGTGACGGGTGATGATCTTCCACTTGGAGACGCCACAGACGTGGGCCGCCTCGATGAACTCCTTGCTCTTGAGGCTCAGGGTCTGGCCTCGCACTATCCGCGCCATGTCGAGCCAGCTCACCGCGCCTATGGCGAGGAAGATGAGGGCCAGGTTGCGACCGAAGAAGGTCACCAGCATGATGACGAAAAACATGAAGGGGAAGGCGTTGAGGATCTCCAGTACCCGCATCATCAGGCTGTCGACGCGACCGCCGATGAAGCCGGAGGCGGCGCCATACAGGGTGCCTATGATGACGGCCACCACGGCCCCCATGATGCCGACCATGAGCGAGATACGGCCGCCGAGCAGGGTGCGCACGAAGAGATCGCGCCCCAGGCTATCGGTGCCGAACCAGTGACCCGTCTCCATGTCAGGGGCGGCCTGCATGGCGCCCCAGTCAGGATCGTCGAAGGTGTATTGGGACAGGTGCGGCCCGACGATCACCGCCAGACCTATGATGGTCAGGATGATGAGGCTGGTCAGGGCCGCCTTGTTGCGCAGGAAACGGCGACGGGCATCCTTCCACAGGGAGCGTCCTTCCACCACTTCCACTTGCTGGGCGAACGCCTCGACGGCTTCGCGCTTTTCAGTTGTGACTACCATGATGTACTCCCGGCTTAGTAACGGATCTTGGGATCGATGACGGCATAGAGAATATCGACCACGGCGTTAAAGGTGATGGTCAGGGCGCCGACCAAAATGGTCAGGCCGAGTACCATGGAGTAATCACGGTTGAGGGCACCGTTGACGAACAGCTGACCAATCCCCGGCAGACCGAAGATGGTCTCGATCACCACTGAGCCGGTGATGATGCCGACAAAGGCCGGGCCCAGATAGGAGACCACAGGCAGCATGGCCGGACGCAGCGCGTGCTTGAGGATGATATGGCGCAGCGGCAGCCCCTTGGCACGGGCGGTACGGATGAAGTTGGAGTTCATGGTCTCAATCATGCTGCCACGCATGATGCGGGAGATGGCGGAGATGTAGTACATCATCATGCCGAACACCGGCAGCACCATGAACTGCACCCCGCCCCCCTGCCAGCCTCCCGCCGGGAACCAGCCCAGATAGATACTGAAGAAGAGCACCAGCAAGGGCGCCAGCACGAAGCCGGGTATCACCACCCCGGCCATGGCCGACGACATCAGCAGATAGTCGATGAAGGTGTTCTGTTTCAAGGCCGCAATGGTGCCGAAGGTGACTCCCAGCAAGACGGCAAGGACGAAAGCCGCGCTCCCTATCTTGGCGGAAACAGGCAGCGCCTGGCTCACCAGATCATTGACGGTGAAGTCCTTGTACTTGAAAGAGGGCCCCAGATCTCCCTGGACCAGGTTGCCCAGATAGGTGAGGTATTGCACGCCTATGGGCTTGTCCAGGCCGTACTTGGCCTCGATATTGGCAAGCACTTCCGGCGGCAGGGCGCGTTCGCTGGTAAAGGGGTTACCCGGTGCGAAACGCATCATGAAGAAGGAGACTGTGATCAAGACCAGCAGAGTCGGGATCGCTTCCAGTAGACGTTTAAGGATGAATTTCAACATAGACATTTCCTGTCCTGTACTGCTTCCAAAGGGTCGCGGTTTTAATACTAAGGCCCGCCGTCTGGCGGGCCTGCTTGTTATGCGACTTGTTGCTTTACTCAGTGAGCAATGATGTACATGTCTTTGCTGTAGAGGTTGTCCAGCGGGTTGGCCGGGTAACCGCCCACATAGGGCTTGACCATGCGCGAGGTCACGTACTGATAGATGGGGGCGATCGGCATGTCCTTGGCCAGGATCTCTTCGGCCTGGACATAGAGCTTGTTGCGCGCATCCGCATCCACCTGATTGCGCGACTCGCTCATCAGCTTGTCAAAGGCGGCATTGGAGTACTTGCCGTCGTTGTTGCCGTGAGTGGTCTGCATCAGATCCAGCATGGAGGAGGCTTCGTTGTAGTCCGCAATCCAGCCACGACGAGCCACATCAAACTGACCCTGTTTGAGGGTTTCCAGGTAGGTTTTCCACTCCTGGTTCACCAGGCTCACCTGCACCCCCAGCTTCTTCCACATGGAGGCGACGGCCACGGCCACCTTCTTGTGGTTGTCGTCTGTGTTGTAGAGCAGCTCGAACTTGAGCGGGTTGCCTGGGCCGTAACCGGCCTCGGTCAGCAGCTCTTTCGCCTTGGCGTCGCGCTCGGCCTGGGTCAGCTTGGACCAGGCCGGGGCCACCGGCTTGAAGCCGTCCACGAAGTCGGGCACCAGGGCATAGCCCGGGGTCTCGCCCTTGCCCATCACCTTGTCGGCGATCACGTTACGATCGATGGCATAGGTGAGAGCGGTACGCACCCGCACATCATCATAGGGTTTGCGCTTGGTGTTGAAGGTGTAGTAGTAGGTGCCCACATAGCCGCTGACCTGCACCTCGCTCGGGTGCTCCTTCTTCATCTGCTTGAAGCGCTCGATGGGCATGTTGTAGGTGAGATCGACTTCACCGGCGAGGTAGCGGTTCAGCTCGGCGTTGGTGGACTGGATGGGCAGGTAGGTGACCTTCTCGATCACTGTCTTGGCGTTGTTCCAGTAATTGGGGTTGCGCTCGACGTCGACGCGCTCGTTGACCACCCAATCCTTCAGCACATAAGCGCCGTTGGAAACCATGTTGCCGGGCTGGGTCCACTTGTCACCGAACTTCTCGATCACCGCCTTGGGGACCGGATAGGTGGTGGTGTGGGAGAGCATGCTGACGAAGTAAGGCACCGCCTTCTCCAGCTGCACCTCGAAGGTGTGATCGTCAACCGCCTTCACACCCAGGGTATCGGCCGGCTTCTTGCCCGCGATGATATCGGAGGCATTGATGATGGTCGGGATCTCCATGTACCAGGAGTAGGGAGAAGCCGTCTTGGGATCCACCGCGCGCTGGAAGGCGAAGACGAAGTCATGGGCGGTAACCGGCTCGCCATTGGACCACTTGGCATCTTTGCGCAGGTGGAACACGTAGTGTTTGTTGTCCTTGGTTTCCCAGGACTCGGCGACGCCGGGCAGGGTCTCACCCTTGGGGCCGGAGCTGACGAGACCCTCGAACAGGTCACGCAATACATTGGATTCGGGGGTACCTTCCACTTTCTGGGGATCCAGGGTGGCGGGTTCGGAGCCATTGCCTTTCACCAGAGTCTGCTCGGGGGCAAGCTTGGTGCCGGCGGGGACGTCGGCGGCGTGGGCCAGGGTGGCGCCACCAAAGAGTGCGGTCAATAAAAGGGTATTAATAATTGTTTTTCTATGAGTCATTTCCATACTCCAACAAGAACGTTCCATGCATTTGTCCATTCACGAGATAAAAATCCCGCTGCCCGCATAATTCCCTGACAATTCTGATAATGCAATAGATATCATCAGGTAGGGACGGCTTTGGCGGTCATAAAAACAGCTTTAAACCATTTATTCAGCATTTAAATATCGCGTAATGGGTGTTTTTCATACAAAGCCGCTCGATTCTAGGAAATGACTAACAAAAAAGAAACAATAAAAAGCCGGTCACGAGGACCGGCTCCGACAAAACAGACCTGAATCACATCAATCCGGGAAAGACTCCCTTGATCCCTGCCACCATGATCTCGATACCGAGGGACATCATGATGAGACCCATGATACGGGTGACCACGTTGATGCCGGTATTGCCCATCAGCTTGAACAGCAGGGGAGCGGCACGGAAGATGAGCCAGGAGCAGTAGGCAAAGGCCATCACCACCACGAACATGCCCATCAGCTCGGTCAGGGTCTTCTGGCTGGCATAGACGATGGAGGATGAGATGGCCCCGGGGCCTGCCATCAGGGGCAGTGCCAGCGGCACCACGGCGATGGATTCGCGAGCGGCCAGTTCACCCTTCTCCTGCTTGTTGTGCTTCACCTCCCCCAGCTTGCCCTGCAACATGGACCAGGCGATCAGGGTGATGAGCGAGCCGCCGGCAATGCGGAAAGACGCCAGCGAGATGCCGAAGCCGTCGAGGATCAGCTGCCCCATGGTCATGGAGACCATGAGGATAATCATCACGGCAATGTGGGCCGTGGTGTTGGTCTTCCTGCGCTCATCCGGTTGCATGTGGCCCGTCAGGCTAACAAAGACCGGCAACAGACCCAGCGGGTTGATGATCGCAAACAGGCCGACGAAAAATTTCAGGTATAAAGAGAAGTCAATTGCTGCCATAAGCGCCATCCAGAACCAATTCGGGCCACCGAGGGCCATCCCCGTCAAACTGCGCGTAAATTTACACCATGATATTTCCCTTCTCCAATCAAATAATCTCACCCTTTCCGGGGCTTTTCAGTTAGTTCCGCTAATGAATCGACAAAAATCAACATATCGAGTTGTTAACCGTTATGGAGGCCATTTAACACGCCAGCAAAGTATGGTGGTGTTTTATGTCGAAACGCCCAGCCATCACCCTATTTCCCTTCAATAAAGCGTCATTTTCATGGATTGATCTGGAGGCCCCCAGGGGATAACCCCTATTCACCCCCACGGCTCGCCCCAGGCTGGCCCCCTATCTTCATCCTGATGTGCCCGGGACAACCATGGCGCGAGCAGTGCACCCACAAAGGCATCGTTATGGGGTTTGTCGAACAACCATCCACAGTCCGGCGCAAAGGCCCGACGCTGGATGAAAACAACCACCATTTTTTCCAACAGAAATGAAACGCCTACCTCTCTTCGGGGCGAGAGGCTGTCAAGGGCCGCCGCCAGGCAGGACCTCAGCGCCCTCATTGCCAGCGGCGAAACTGCGGGAGGATAAGAGGCAAGGGTTTGACACCAGGCGCAAAAATGGCTGTTCACCTCGTGTTCATCCCCCCGGCGCTCTACTCTACAAATGCGTAACATCTGGCAGGTTGGGATGGTGAAACAAAATTTCTTTTGTTCTTTTGTTACATATGATCCAGATCAATCTTTTCTGACACATCCCGGCTCTATAATCGAGCCAGAAAACAATTTAGTAAGGCATGTAAATACCCCGTTATGGTGATTCTCTCCTTGACAGGGCGGCTATAATTGCCGGGCATTGCCAAGGTCTTACTAAACAGTTTTCAAATCATCAGGAGATAAACATGGCAGTAACCAATTTGGCTGAACTGGATGCACTGGTTGCCCGCGTCAAAGAAGCCCAGCGTGAATTCGCCAGCTTCTCGCAAGAGCAGGTAGACAAGATCTTCCGCGCCGCCGCACTGGCCGCCAGCAACGCCCGTATCCCCCTGGCCCAGATGGCAGTGGCTGAGTCCGGCATGGGCATCATCGAAGACAAGGTCATCAAAAACCACTTCGCCTCCGAATACATCTATAACGCTTACAAAGACGAGAAGACCTGCGGCATCCTGAGCCAGGACGACGAGATGGGCACCATCACCATCGCCGAGCCGGTAGGCATCATCTGCGGCATAGTGCCGACCACCAACCCGACTTCCACTGCTATCTTCAAGGCCCTCATCTCCCTGAAGACCCGCAACGCCATCATCTTCTCCCCGCACCCCCGCGCCAAGAACTCCACCAATACCGCTGCCAAGCTGGTACTGGATGCAGCCATCGCCGCCGGTGCCCCGAAGAACATCATCGGCTGGATTGACCAACCGTCAGTCGAACTCTCCAACGCACTGATGAAGCACGATGACATCAACCTGATCCTGGCCACCGGTGGCCCGGGCATGGTGAAAGCCGCCTACTCCTCAGGCAAGCCCGCCATCGGCGTGGGTGCCGGCAACGTGCCCATCGTCATCGACGAGACTGCCGATGTGAAGCGCGCCGTCGCCTCCATCCTGATGTCCAAGACCTTCGACAATGGCGTGGTCTGTGCGTCCGAGCAAGCCGTCATCGTGGTCGACTCCATCTACAACCAGGTGAAAGAGCGTTTCGCGACTCACGCCGGCTACATCCTCTCCAAGGACGAAGCCGACAAGGTGCGTAAAGTGCTGCTGATCAACGGCGCCCTGAACGCCGACATCGTGGGCCAGCCCGCCACCAAGATCGCCGCCATGGCCGGTGTGACAGTGCCTGCCACCACCAAGATCCTGATCGGTGAAGGTCTGGAGCTCTGTGCAGAGGACGAGTTCGCTCACGAGAAGCTCTCCCCGACCCTGGGTATGTTCCGCGCCAAGAACTTCGAAGAAGCCGTCGAAATGGCCTGCGACATGGTCAACATCGGTGGTATCGGCCACACCTCCGGCCTCTACACCGACCAGGATCGCAACGCCGACCGCATCAAGTACTTCGGCGACAAGATGAAGACTGCCCGTATCCTGATCAACACCCCCTCCACCCAGGGCGGTATCGGTGACCTGTACAACTTCGCTCTCGCCCCGTCCCTGACCCTGGGTTGCGGCTCCTGGAGTGGTAACTCCATCTCCGAGAACGTCGGTCCCAAGCACCTGATCAACAAGAAGACAGTCGCAAAACGGGCAGAAAATATGCTGTGGCACAAACTTCCGAAATCCATCTACTTCCGTCGTGGTTCCCTGCCGATCGCCCTGGGCGACCTGGAAGGCAAGAAGCGCGCCATGGTGGTCACCGACCGTTTCCTGTTCAACAACGGCTATGCCGATGAAGTGGTTCGTCTGCTCAAGAAGCTGAACATGGAAGTGGAAATCTTCTACGAAGTGGAAGCCGACCCCACCCTGTCCGTGGTTCGCAAGGGCGCCGAGATGGCGAACTCCTTCAAGCCGGACGTGATCGTCGCCCTGGGCGGTGGTTCACCCATGGATGCCGCCAAGATCATGTGGGTCATGTACGAGCACCCGGACACTGCGTTCGAAGACTTGGCCATGCGCTTCATGGACATCCGCAAGCGTATCTACAAGTTCCCGAAAATGGGCGTGAAGGCAGAACTGGTCTGCATCACCACCACTTCCGGTACAGGTTCTGAAGTGACTCCGTTTGCGGTCGTGACCGATGACGCCACCGGCATGAAGTACCCGCTGGCCGACTACGAGCTGACCCCGAACATGGCCATCGTCGATGCCAACCTGGTCATGGGTATGCCCAAGTCCCTGTGTGCCTTCGGCGGTATCGATGCCGTAACCCACGCCATGGAAGCCTATGTCTCCGTGCTGGCCAACGAATACTCCGACGGTCAGGCGCTGCAAGCCCTGAAACTGCTCAAAGAGTATCTGCCGTCCAGCTACCAGAACGGTGCCAACGACCCGGTTGCCCGCGAGAAGGTGCACAACGCCGCCACCATCGCCGGTATCGCGTTCGCCAACGCCTTCCTGGGTGTGTGCCACTCCATGGCCCACAAGCTGGGTGCCGAGTTCCACATCCCGCACGGCCTGGCCAACGCCCTGCTGATCAGCAACGTCATCCGCTACAACGCGAACGACAACCCGACCAAGCAGACCGCGTTCTCCCAGTACGACCGTCCGCAGGCTCGTCGTCGCTACGCCGAAGTGGCCGACCACCTGGGTCTGACTGCCGCCGGTGACCGCACCGCGGCCAAGATCGAGAAGCTGCTGACCTGGCTGGACGAGCTGAAAGCGACTCTGGGCATCCCGGCCTCCATCCGTGAAGCCGGCGTGAACGAGACCGACTTCCTGGCCAAGGTTGACCAGCTGGCCCTGGAAGCCTTCGATGACCAGTGCACCGGCGCCAACCCGCGCTACCCGCTGATCACCGAGCTCAAAGCCATACTGATGGACACCTACTATGGCCGTCCCTTCACCGAGGAAGCTCAGGTAGCGACCAAGGTTGAGGCCAAAGTCGAGGCCAAGGTAGACAGCAAGAAAAAATCCAAAGCCTGATAACCGGCCAGGATGACAAGAGCCCGCGCACATGCGCGGGCTTTTTTGTTTGTCTATCTGTTTAATTTTGCTAGCTTGTTGATAGGCAAATTCGACAGAAGAGCGAGTCTATGGCGCTGATCCAGGCCTCCATCGAACAATTGAGAGTCGGCCACTACATTCATCTCCCCACGGGATGGACCAGCCACCCTTTCATGTTCAACGCCTTCAAGATCCGCGACCAGCAGCAACTCGAGATCATCCGTCACCTCGAACTCACCCTGCTGATGGTGGATCCCGACAAGAGCGATCTCCCCGTCGAGCCCCTGCTGCGGGCCGAGCCGGCACCTTCAGCCGATCTCGGGGCGACGCAAGATGCCTCCGCTCTCCCGACTGAACCCGCGTTCGACGAAAAGGCCTTTCGCCGCTCCCTTCGCACCGCCGACAAGGCATTCGGCCAATCTCTGTCTGATCTTCGCGACGCCCTCGGCGCCCTCAATCTCAAGCCCGACGAGGGGCTGGCCAACACCGCCCAGATGGTGCGCACCGTCGCCACCCGCCTCGCCGACCATCAGGGCCTCCTGGGCCTGCACCTCATCCGCAGCCAGCACACTGACATCCTGCTGCAACACAGCCTGAGCGTGGCCTTCATCGCCATGCTGATGGCAAGGGAGCTGGGCATGAGCCCCATCGAGATCGAGGAGGCGGGGCTGGCTGGCCTGCTGCACGATATCGGCGAGCTCAGGATCCCGAGCCAGATCACCCAGAAGCGGGGAGAACTCAACAAGGCGGAGCTCAACTTTCTCAACATGCATCCCCAGTACGGGCTGGAGATGCTCAACCAGCTGCAGGCCTTCGAGCCCAGGATCCGCGAGGTTGCCCACCTCCATCACGAGCGGCTGGACGGCAGCGGTTTTCCACTTGGCATCCAGGGGGACAGGATACCTCCCCTCGCCCGCCTCATCGGCCTGGTGGACTATTACGACGAGCTGCTGCACCCGCGCAGCGGCCTCCACCCGGCGGGACCGAGCCAGGCCATCGGCCAGCTCTACAAGTTGTCCCAGAAGAAATTCGATCAAGATCTGGTCAGATTATTGATAAAGGTGCTGGGGGTCTATCCGCCCGGATCCCTGGTGCGCCTCGACGATGACTCGGTGGCGCTGGTGCTCTCGACCGAGCCCAGCATGCCTCTCAAACCCAAGGTGCAACCCTATATCAAGGGGCAGCGCCCGGAAGCCGTGGCCATGATGGATCTGCGGGAAGATGGGAGAAGCATCATAGCCACCCTCAGGCAGGAGGAGTTGGATGAGGGACAACGGCCATTTTTCAACCTGGGCCGACGCGTCTGCTACTATTTCGCCTTCTGAGTTATCCCCAGAAGCTGGGGATAACTCATTGGACAAACCTGAATAATTGCTCGAGCCCCCTCAAAATCGTCCGCCATTGGAGCTGGATAAAAAACGCCCAGCCGAAGGCCGGGCGGAGCATGCCACCTCCGTGTGGCGCACCCAGTGGGCACAGTCATGCTCCATCCAGCAATATCAAGCGCCGCCCGGTTATACAAATATCAATTTAACGTGCTGATTTTATATGGTTTTATTTTTTCATTCTGGCAAACTGCCCCCGCCATGGGGCCGCGTCCTGCATCAAGACGAGATCTTGCTCACAGTTCGCCCTGGTGGTGTTCGGGCCCGGGACCATTCTTGAGGAAGGTTTTTTATGCAATTAGTCCTCTCCCTGCTCCAGCAGATGAGTGTCAGCCTGGTCATTGCCTACCTCTTCTCCAAGAGCCCACTGCTGCGCCCCCTGGCCAACTACTCGGTCAGACTGCCGCACAAGATACTGATATACGTCATCTTCTCCTGCTTCTGCATACTGGGCACCTATGTGGGGCTGGACATAGACGACGCCATCGCCAACACCCGCGCCGTCGGCGCCGTGCTGGGGGGGCTGCTGGGAGGTCCCCTGGTGGGCTTTCTGGTGGGACTGACCGGGGGACTGCACCGCTATACCCTGGGCGGCTTTACCGATCTCGCCTGCGCCATCTCTACCACCTGCGAGGGGCTGCTGGGAGGCCTGGTGCACTGGCGGCTGATGCGAACGAACCGGGTGGATGCCCTGTTCAATCCCCGGATTGCCTTCTTCACCACCCTCTACGCCGAGATCCTGCAGATGGTCATCATACTGCTGGTCGCCACCCCGTCCGAGCAGGCCCTGCAGCTGGTGCGCACCATAGCCACCCCCATGATCCTCGCCAACTCCTGCGGGGCGGCGCTCTTCATCAGCATGATCCGCGACCAGCAACGTATGTATGAGAAGTTCTCCCGGGTCTTCTCCGCCAAGGCGCTCACCATAGCCAACCGCACCGTCGGCATTATGACCCAGGGCTTCACCCCGGAGGCGAGCCGCAAGATAGCCCATATAGTGCAGGAGGAGACCGGGGTCGGCGCCGTCGCCATCACTGACACCGACAAGATCCTCGCCTTCATCGGCACCGGGGAGGATCACCACAAACCGGGCACCCCCATCACCTCCGCCATCACCCTGCAGGCCATAGCCCAGAACAAGGTGCTGTTTGCCGATGGCAACAGCCGTCCCTATCGCTGCAGCATCTCCCCCCAGTGTCAGCTCGGCTCAGTGCTGGTGATCCCGCTGCAAGGGGATCAGGGGGTGATAGGCACCATCAAGCTCTATGAACCCAAGAAGCGGCTCTTCCTCAAGATCAACCACACTCTGGGGGAAGGGATAGCCAACCTGCTGTCACAGCAGTTGCTGAGCGGGCGGCTGGAGCAGCAGCAGCGATTGCTGGTGCAGTCCGAGCTCAAGCTGGTGCAGGCGCAGATCAATCCCCACTTTCTGTTCAACACCCTCAATACCATCAGTGCCATCACCCGGCGCGACCCCGAGCGGGCACGCCAGCTGCTGCTGCACCTCTCCCTGTTCTTTCGCAAGAACCTCAAGCGCCAGAGCGGCTTGACCACGCTGCGGGAGGAGCAGGAGCACTGCCAGTCCTATCTGGAGATAGAGCAGGCCCGCTTTCGCGAGCGTCTGACCGTCATCAACGAGATACCGCCGCACCTGGCCGACATGCAACTGCCGAGCTTCACCCTGCAGCCCCTCATCGAGAATGCCATCAAGCACGGGATCTGCTCTCTGCTGGAGCAGGGGCGGATCCGGCTCTTCGCCGAGGAGGGGCCAGAGGGTGTCACCCTCTGCGTGGAGGACAATGCCGGAGCCTGGCAGCCGGGTCCCCAGGGGGACGGCCTTGGCATGAGTATTGTGGACAGGCGGCTCAAGAGTGCCTTCGGCGAGCGCTTTGGCATCCAGGTGCAGTGTGAGCCGGAGCAGTGGACCCGGGTCTCTTTCACCCTGCCCAGACAGCCGGATTCCCCTTCCAAGGAGATGACATGATCCGCACCCTGATAGTCGACGACGAACCCTATGCCCGCGAGGAGCTGGCTGAGTTGCTCGGCAGCGACCCCGACATCGAGATCATCGGCTCGGCCGCCAATGCCATAGAGGCGCTCTCACTCATTGCGCGGCTCAAGCCGGAGGTGGTGTTTCTCGACATCCAGATGCCCAAGCTCAGCGGCATGGAGCTGGTGGCCATGCTGGATCCCCTGCCCCGCATCGTCTTTGTCACGGCGTTTGATGACTACGCCATCCAGGCCTTCGAGGAGAATGCCTTCGACTACCTGCTCAAACCGGTGGAGCCCGCCCGGCTGGCCAAGACGCTGGCGCGCCTCAAGCAGGATCTCAGCCCCCAGCCGGTGGCGGCGCTTTCACCGGCCATTCGCCACATCCCCGGCTACCTGCACAACCGGGTGCGTCTGCTACCCGTCGAGCAGGTGGAGTATGCCTTCTCGGATCTCGGCGGGGTGCATGTCGCCTGCCAGGGTGAGCTGTTTCACACCCAGCTCACCCTGAAATCCCTGGAGGAGAAGACACCGCTGCTGCGCTGCCACCGCCAGTACCTGGTGGCCCCGGGCGCCATCTTCGAGATCCAGTTGCTGGAAAACCAGCTGGCCCAGATAGTCACCCCGAGCGGTGCCCGGGTGCCGGTCAGCCGACGCTATCTCAAGGAGCTCAAAGACGAGCTGGGGCTGGAATGAGGGCGCCCGCTGTGCGCCGGATCACAACGGGCGACCGCTCGGGTCGCCATGTCGCCGCTCACCATCATTTACCTGCCGTTAACAGAAGGCCCCACCTAGACTGACCGCGCACACCATAAAATAACAATGCTGGAGCGTAACAATGATCTGGTTCTTCCTCTGTGTCGGCCTGCTGGTCGCGGGCTACTTCATCTACGGCAAATTCGTCGAGCGCATATTCGGCCCCAAACCCGAGCTGGCCACCCCCGCCATCACCATGGCCGACGGGGTGGACTATGTCCCCATGTCGGACAAGAAGGTCTACCTGGTTCAACTGCTCAACATCGCCGGCGTCGGCCCCATCTTCGGCCCCATACTCGGTGCCCTCTACGGCCCGGTCGCCATGCTCTGGATAGTGTTCGGCTGCATCTTCGCCGGCGCGGTTCACGACTACTTCTCCGGCATGCTGTCGGTGCGCGCCAAGGGCGCTTCGGTACCGACCGTGGTTGGTGAGCACCTCGGCACCGCCGCCAAGCACTTCATGAACCTGTTCGCCGTGGTGCTCTTGATGCTGGTGGGCGTGGTCTTCGTGCTGAGCCCGGCGGGCCTCCTGGCCAACCTCACCTCCACCGATCTGGTCTACTGGATAGTGGCGATCTTTGCCTACTACATACTCGCCACCATAGTCCCCATCGACAAGATCATCGGCCGCTTCTATCCCATCTTCGGCGCCCTGCTGGTGTTCATGTCGGTCGGCCTCATCATAGGCCTCATCGTCTCCGGCAAAGGCTTCTACAACACGGGGATGGATTTCTCCAACCTGCACCCGACCGAGCTGCCGCTCTGGCCGCTCTTGTTCATCACCATCGCCTGTGGCGCGGTATCGGGCTTCCACGCCACCCAGTCACCGTTGATGGCGCGCTGCATGCAGAACGAGAAGTCCGGCCGTTTCATCTTCTACGGCGCCATGATAGGGGAAGGGATCATCGCCCTCATCTGGTGCACCCTGGGTCTCTCCTTCTACGACAGCACAGAAGCGCTCAACGCCACCATGGCCAACGGCGGCCCGGCGGCCGTGGTACACGAGGTCTCCACCAGCCTGCTCGGCACGGTGGGCGGCATCCTGGCCATCCTGGGCGTGGTGATCCTGCCCATCACCTCCGGTGACACCGCGTTTCGCAGCGCCCGCCTCATAGTGGCGGACTTCCTGAAGATGACCCAGAAGCCGCTGGTCAAGCGTCTGCTCATCGCCATCCCCATGTTCATCCTCGGTTTCATCATCTCCAAGGCCGAGTTTGGGGTGATCTGGCGCTACTTCGGCTGGGCCAACCAGACCACAGCCGTCATCATGCTGTGGGCCGCCGCCGCCTACCTCATCAAGGAGGGCAAGCTGCACTGGATCTGCACCATACCCGCCATCTTCATGACAGCAGTGGTCATCACCTACCTGGCCAACGCCCCCATCGGCTTCGGGCTGGCAATGAACGTCTCCACCATCATAGGTCTGGTGAGTACCGCCCTCATCACCCTGGCCTTCCTGGTGAAGTTCAGACCCTCCCAGCTAAGGGAAGCCAAGGAGAGCTGAGTCCAGAGACTGTGTTTTCCCCATGACAAGAGGCCCGGCATTGCTGCCGGGCCTCTTCATTTTCCAATAGCTTACCCTTTGCTGGGCGCCCCGGGCGCCTCGGCGGGTGCCTGGTACCAGTGCTCCCTGGCCACCAGCACCGCCTGCTCCGGCTGGGCGATGAAGTTGGGGGACATGATCTGCACCCCGAACTCGTTGAACACATCCTGGATGTGGCCGTGGAGCTCGGTCTTGACCACGGCGGGGAGCAAGTCCGCCTTCATCCGTACCTGCAACTCGTATTCCACATACCAGTCCTGCAGATTGAGCTGACGCACCAGGGGCGGCTCGGTCTGATTGAGCATGGTGCAGCGCCGGGCCGCCAGCTCCAGCATGGCGTGCACCTGACGCCAGGGCGCATCGTAGCCGATAGTCACCTTGGTCAGCAGTGCGACCCCCTTCTCCCCCGCCAGCCGTGTCAGGTTCACCACCTTGCCCCCCACCACCACGGCATTGGGCAGGGTCACCTCGTGATCCTGGCGTGTCACCAGCTTGGTGGAGAGGGCATTGAGCTCGCTCACCATTCCCTCTACCTCGCCAATCTGCACCAGATCGCCGGGCCGCAGGGCGCGGGAGTAGATGAGCACCAGGCCGCTCATGGCATGGTTCATGATGCCCGCCGACCCCAGGGTCACCATGAGGCCGAAGAAGACGCTGATCCCCTTGAAGGCGTCGGAGTCGGCACCGGGCAGATAGGGGTAGGCCACGGTCAGGGCAAACAGCCAGATCACCACAGAGAGCAGCCGCCGGGTCGCGCCTATGGTCTCGGCATGCAGCCCCTGCACGCGAAACTGCCCCCGCTCGATGCGATCGAAGAGAATGGCCAGCATACGGATGAAGAAGCGGGTGATGATGACGATCAGCATCACTGTCACCAGGCCCGGCATGGCCGCAATCATGCCCTCCAGCATGTCGCCGCACAGGGCAAACAGGGAGTCTCCCAGCCGCTCGCTCCAGGCCCGGGTCTGGGGGAAGAGACCAAGCACATAGGTGAGCCAGCCATAGGTGAGCATGAAGATCAGCAACAGGGTCAGCAGGCCGAGCAGGCGGATCTCCACGTTGCCCGCTACCTGGCGCCACTGATGGGGGATCAATCCCTTCTGCAGCAGGAGGCGATTGGCGAGCCACTTCCTGACTCGTCTATGACCCCATTGCAAAGACCAGATGAGGCCGAAGAAGATCAGGCTGGCCAGGAGCGCCAAGCCGCCAGCCTTGACCAGATAGGGGGTGGAGTGCAACTCGAGGTATTTGAGCCGTACCTTGTCGAGCCGCTGCCGGACACGCTCGCTCGCCTGATCCAGGCTCAGCTCGTCGAGGGCTTCTAGATCCCCCTCCACCAGCACCAGGATCCGCTTGCCGTTGACCAGGAACTCCCGGCTGTCCTGCCCGAAGCGCCTGGCGCTCACCAGGGTCACCGGCTGTTCAAGATCGGAGGCCTGCATCTGCTTGAGCCGCTCCTGCACCAGCCGGACCCTGCCCGCCCCGTCCAGACTGCCAAACTTGGCCTGGAGCATGACGATGGGTTCATGGAGCAGCACCAGGGTCTGCGCCTTCTCCTGCACGGTCGGCTCCAGCCGGGGTTCGGCGGCCCATGCTGCCGTGACCTGGGCTAGCATGAGCAACAGCCCCAACCAGAGGTTCATTGTGTATCGCCTTTCCATCGCGCACCTTTTTTTGTTACGAGACATACGAATCTCTTTCATGCTTGATTTTATAGAAAGAAATCAATGATGCCTGATAAATAGCCAACCGGTTAACCGAGCCTGTACTGATGACCCAACTCCCTGCTCGCCCCCTTGCGCTCTGCTAATATGCTGTCATCATGAGCCGATTATTGTGAATGCCAGGCTCCGGGTATGGCCTCGCGACTTTGATGGGAGAAACCGATGGTACTTGACTACATTGCCCTGGGAATATTGGTGTTCGTTGTCTTGATCATGTTCTATGGAGTCATCGTCATACACGATATTCCCTATGAAATAGCCAAGCATCGCAATCACCCGCACCAGGATGCCATTCATGTGGCCGGCTGGGTCAGCCTGTTCACCCTGCACGTGCTCTGGCCTTTCCTCTGGATCTGGGCCACGCTCTATCGCCCTGATCGCGGCTGGGGGTTCAGTCAGCGTCTTGAAAAAGACGAAGGCGAAATCACCGCACTCAAGCAAGAGCTTGCCGCCCTGCAGGCCCGTATGACCACGCTCGAACAGACTGAAAAATAGGTAACCCTCCATGGATTTGCTACTTATTCTCACCTATACGGCCATCTGTGTAGGGATTTTCAAGATCTTCAAGATCCCGCTCAACAAGTGGACTGTACCGACCGCCGTGCTTGGTGGCGTCTTCATCATAGGGGCCCTCATCACCCTGATGAACTACAACCACCCCTATGCCCAGACGGCCCGGGATTACTACGTCTCCACCCCCGTCGTTCCCCTGGTGAAGGGACGAGTGACCGAGGTCCCCGTCAAGCCCAACCAGGAAGTGAAGCAAGGCGATGTGCTGTTCAAGATAGATCCGGTGCGCTTCGAGCAGAAAGTCAACAGCGTGGCCGCCCGTCTCACCGCCAGCAAGGAGAGCCTAAAATCCATCAGCGCCAGACTCCGCTCTGCGGTGCTTGACCGGGATCGGGCGAAAGAGCTGATGCGCCGTGGTATCGGCAAACAGCGCGATCTGGATGTGACGCAGGCCAACGTCGATGACATCACGGCGCAGATAGATCAGCAGAAAGCGACCATCGAAGATCTGCAGGCCCAACTGGGTGAAGCACAGTACAACCTGGAGCAGACTGTGGTCTATGCCCCCTCGGATGGCTATGTGCTGCAAATGGCCCTGCGCCCCGGCATGGTGGCCACTCCCTACCTGTATCGCCCCGTGATGACCTTCGTTCACAAGGACGAGAACTTCTATGTGGGCTGGTTCTGGCAGAACAGCATGCAACGCCTCAAGGCGGGTGACGAAGCGGAAGTGGTCATCGATGGCGCCCCAGGCCGCATCTTCAAGGGCAAGGTCGAGGCCATCATCCCGGCCATAGCGTCCGGCAACGTGCAAGCCAACGCCCCCTTGGTGGATCAGAGCTCGGCGCAGCAACCGGGTCGCCTGCCGGTGCTCATCCGCATCACGGATCCAGACTGGGCCAAGTATCAGGTGATCGCCGGCTCCAGCGGTCAGGCCGCCATCTACACCGATCACATGCACCATGTGGCCATCATGCGCAAGATCCTGCTGCGCATGGGCAGCTGGCTCAACTACCTGTTCCCCTTCCACTAAGCACCTTGGTGGTACCTGCGGGCCGGCATCATGCCGGCCCGCTGTTTTTGTGGCCCCAAGATCCCTATAATGGCGCCATCCTGCGCCCCACCATGCTCACACGCCACGCCCCCATGTTTGTTCTCAGACCCTATCAAACCGACGCCGTCAACGCCGTGATCAGTCACTTTCGCAAACACCCGGATCCCGCCGTGGTAGTGCTGCCCACGGGGGCAGGCAAGAGTCTGGTGATCGCCGAGCTGGCCCGCAAGGCCCGTGGCCGGGTGCTGGTGCTGGCCCACGTCAAGGAGCTGGTGGAGCAGAACCACGCCAAGTACGAGGCCTGGGGGCTCAAGGCCGACATCTTCGCCGCCGGATTGGCCCGCAAGGAGGCGAGCGCCCAGGTGGTGTTCGGCTCGGTGCAGTCGGTGGCCCGCAACCTGACCGCATTTGATGGGGCGTTTTCCCTGCTCATCATCGATGAGTGCCATCGGGTCTCGCTCGATGACGACAGCCAGTACCATCAGGTGCTCGAGCATCTCAAGGGGGCCAATCCGGCCCTCAGGATCCTGGGGCTCACCGCCACCCCGTACCGGATGGGGCTGGGCTGGATCTACCGGCGCCACTACCACGGCATGGTGAAGAGTCACGGCGAGCGGCTCTTTGGCGACTGCGTATTCGAGCTGCCCCTGCGCTTCATGGTCAAAAACGGCTACCTGACGCCACCGCGCATGATAGATGCCCCCATAGTCCACTACGACTTCAGCAAGCTGGTACCGAGGGAGAACGGCCTCTTCAGCGAGGCGGATCTCAACGGCGAGCTCAAGCGCCAGCAGCGGGTCACCCCCCATATCCTCAATCAGGTGCTGGAGTATGCCGCCGAGCGGCAAGGGGTGATGATCTTCGCCGCCACCGTCGAGCACGCCCGGGAAATTCAGGGGCTGCTGCTCGCCAAATCCCAGACGGCGGCCCTCGTTACCGGCGAGACCCCGGGTCAGGAGCGCGATGCCCTGATCCAGGCCTTCAAGGAGCGGGAGATCAAGTTTCTGGTCAACGTGGCTGTGCTCACCACCGGCTTCGATGCCCCCCATGTCGATCTCATCGTGATGCTGCGCCCCACCGAGTCGGTGTCGCTCTATCAGCAGATTGTGGGGCGCGGCCTGCGCCTGTCGCCGGGCAAGACAGATTGTCTGGTGCTCGACTACGCGGGCAACAACTTCAACCTGTTTGCCCCCGAAGTGGGAGAGCCCAGACCCCACGCCGGCACAGAGCCGGTACAGGTTCCCTGCCCCGCCTGCGGCTTTGCCAACACCTTCTGGGGCAAGACAGACGAGGAGGGCAAGGTGGTCGAGCACTACGGCCGCCGCTGCCAGGGGCTGTTTGAAGATGACGAGGGCCACCGCGAGGAGTGCGACTATCGCTTTCGCGCCAAGATCTGTCCCGCCTGCGGCGCCGAAAACGACATCGCCGCCCGCCGCTGCCAGAGCTGCGACCAGTTGCTGGTGGATCCGGATGACAAGCTCAAGGAAGCCCTCAATCTCAAGGACTGCATGGTCATTCGCTGCGCCGGTCTCACCCTCACCGCAGGGCGCGGCAAACAGGGGGAGCGGCTGGAGGTGACCTACCACGATGAGGACGGTCTTACCCTGACGGAGTACTTCGCCTTTCACACCAGCGGTGCGCGGCGCTTGTTTCAACAACGCTTTGTGCGTCATCATTGGCCCGCCCCGGGCCTGGAGCCCGAATTCACCACTCTGGCGAGCGTGCTGGCTGCGCAAAGCCAGTTCCGTCACCCGGATTTCGTCATCGCACGCAAGTCGGGGCGTTTCTGGCAGGTGAAGGAGAAAATTTTTGATTATGAAGGGCGGTACCGCACTGCCAACGCCTTTGCCTAGCCACGCCGTCTGGCGGGCAAATGACAGTCACTAGGTTTGATTATAAGGGGCGCATCGCACTGCCGGCGCCCTTCGTTCAGTTAGAGGATCTTATGCAGCGGTTGTTGATTGGTTTTTGTGCTCTCTTTTCCCTGGTGGCCCAGGCCACCCCGCTGACCCCGCCCAAGGGGGGCCAGTACGCCGTCATAGTCCAGGGCAACAGCGGGGTGGAATTTGCCCGTCACGCCGACGACATGATAGCCCCCGCCTCCACCATGAAGGTGCTGACCGCCCTGGCCGCCCGCCTCGAGCTCGGCGCCGACTTCCGTTTCGCCACCGAGATCCAGGCCCAGGCTGGCGCCAGACAAGGCAACACCATCAATGGCGACATCTGGATCAACTTCGTCGGCGACCCCACACTGTCGCGGATGGATCTGGTGGCCCTGTTCAAGCAGCTCGGGGTCACCCGCATCCAGGGCAATGTCTACGTCAACACCGGCGCCTACAACGGCTATGAGCGCGGTAACGGCTGGTCCTGGGGGGATCAGACCCTCTGCTTCGCAGCCCCCGTCTCAGCCGTCATCATCGACAAGAACTGCGCCTACGGCACCGTCACCGCCACCCAGATTGGCAGGCCTGCGGTGGGCAACGTCGCCACCGGCGTCCCCATCGGCATAGGTGCCGACAACGTGGAGGTGATGAGCTATGGCGACATGGCGCGTCAGTTCTGCGCCCTGGAAGTGGACATGGCCAAGGGCAACTTCTACGAACTCAAGGGCTGCATCACCCCGAACAAGGAGCCGCAGGGCCTGCGCTTTGCCATCCACGACGTGGAAGCCTGGGGCTGGGACAACATCCGCTGGGCCATGAACCGCGCCGGGATCAGCCACGACGGTCTGCTGCGGGTCACCCATCAGGCTCCGGTGAGCGCCGATACCCTGGCCACCCACTACTCGGTCTCCCTGCCGGTGATGCTCTCCAAGATGCTGAAGAAATCCGACAACCTCTACGCCGACACCTTCCTCAAAACCGTGGGCCGTCACTACTACAACAAGCCGGGCAGCTATCGCAGCGGCACCATGGCGGTGCGTGCCATCCTGACCAAGCATGGTATCGATCTGGGCAACGCCACCCTGGCCGACGGCTCCGGCCTCTCCGCCCACAACCTCATCAGCGCACGCCAGATGCTGTCAGTACTGAACTTCATCCAGAAGAACGATGCCGAGCTCGATTTCATCAAGCTGCTGCCGAGCTCCCAGGTGGACGGCACCCTGGCCTGGCGACGCAGCGTCACCGCCCCCATGATGAAGAACAAGGTGCACGCCAAGACGGGCACCATCACCGGCACCTCCAACCTGGCAGGCTTTATCGACACCGCCGGTGGCCAGCGCAAGGCCTTCGTGATGTTCCAGCGCGGCCTCTCCCAGGATCCGGCGACCCACGAGCGCTACCGCGCCAGCAAGGCCGCCTGGCCCTGGACAGTGTTCGAGAAGGGGGTGCTGGAGAGCATCTATCAGCAGCAACCCATCCAGATTGCCGAGCAGTAAGGCAGGCTTGAGTGGCGTGGCGCGCATCGCTCGGCAGCCACGAATCCAGAGTGCCGAGCAGTAAGGCAGGCTTGAGTGGCGCGGAGCGCATCGCTCAGCAGCCACGAATCCTGAGTGCCGAGCAGTAAGGCAGGCTTGAGTGGCGCGGAGCGCATCGCTCAGCAGCCACGAATCCTGAGTGCCGAGCAGTAAGGCAGGCTTGAGTGGCGCGGAGCGCATCGCTCGGCAGCCACGAATCCAGAGTGCCGAGATTGCCGAGCAATAGGGCAGGAATAGTTCGCCGCCGCCAATCCAGAATCCCGCGCCAGGTGCCGACCTCTGTGTCGGCACCTGGCCGGGGTGCAATCGAGCACGGCGAATGCGCGTATCGGTATTTTCAGCTTTGACTGGCCCAAAGCCGAGGCTATGCTGTCGCCAGCCTCGTCTCAACGGCCTTATCTAACGGAGAGAAAAGATGTTTGTAGAAATTTTTGGTCGCCCGGGTTGCCCCTATTGCGTTCGCGCCAAGCAGATTGCCGAGCAGCTGACCGAGGAGCGCGATGACTTCGAATTCCGCTATGTGGATATCAACGTCGCCGGGCTCACCAAGGACGATCTGGCCGCCAAGGCGGGCAAGCCCGTCACCACAGTGCCGCAGATCTTCCTGGACGAGCAGCACATCGGTGGCTGCACCGATTTCGAGGCCTATGCCAGAGCCAATCTGGGCCTGTAAGCCCGGTACCCACATGAAAAAGGCGCCTGGTGCGCCTTTTCTTATGGACCTTGATCACCCCCTCATGCCACAGGCGTGAAGCGGCTCACCACCTGCCCCTGATGCTCAATCCACTCCATGAACATGGTGACCGGGCGGGCATAGACCTGGCCATCCTGCTCGGATTGGTAGACAACCAGCTGTTCCTGGGTTTCGGTGTGCAGGGCCAGGGCGAGCACTTGATAGTAACCCCCCTTGAAGTGGCGGTAGCGACCGGTGGCGGGTGCGTGCATGAAGATCCTCGATGACAGGATGAAAGGACGCCCTGAGCTGCGCGTGCCCTTGGCCGGCAGCAGGGGTGGGAGCAGATTTTTACCCCAGCCAATCGTGCCAGATGGGATGGATAATTCAATACACTCTTGCTGCTTTATGAACCTCCCCCTCATCTTTCACTAGTCTCTCGCGAGACAGGCAAACGATCCTGCTGAATTTAACAGACTGGCAACCCTGTTTCAGGGGTAAATATCAGGGATTTATTCCATAAATTAGATTGTTCTAGCATTCAATTCTGTGAAGAATAGGGGTAGAGAAATTTGATACTAAAAAAAGCTTTTCTGCCAACGCGCCCCCAGGGGAAGGAATCACGCTCACCATGTTCACTATCGACAAGTCGCACAAGCTCGACGATGTCTGCTATGACATTCGCGGCCCGGTGCATAAAGAGGCCCGCCGTCTCGAGGACGAAGGCCACCGCATCATCAAGCTCAACATCGGCAACCCGGCCCCGTTCGGTTTCGATGCGCCTGAAGAGATCATCAAGGATGTGATCCTCAACATGCCCCAGAGCCAGGGCTACTGCGACTCCAAGGGGCTCTTCTCGGCCCGCAAGGCGGTGATGCAGTACTACCAGCAAAAGGGGATGCGCAAGGTCGACATCGACGACATCTACATCGGCAATGGCGCCAGCGAGCTCATCGTGATGGCCATGCAGGCGCTGCTCAACAACGGCGACGAGATGCTGGTGCCCTCCCCCGACTACCCGCTCTGGACCGCCGCCGTCACCCTCTCCGGTGGTCATGCGGTGCACTACCGCTGCGATGAAGGGGCCGACTGGCATCCGGATCTGGACGACATCCGCGCCCGCATCACCCCGCGCACCCGCGGCCTGGTGCTGATCAACCCGAACAACCCGACCGGCGCCGTCTACGGCAGCGAATTCCAGCTGGAGCTGATCGAGATCGCCCGCCAGCACAACCTCATCATCTTCGCCGACGAGATCTACGACAAGATCCTCTACGACGACATCTCCCACACCAGCGTCTGCACCCAGTGTGACGATGTGATGGTGGTGACCTTCAACGGCCTCTCCAAGGCCTACCGCGCCTGCGGCTTCCGTCAGGGCTGGATGGTCATCACCGGGCCCAAGGGCCGTGCCAGGGGCTACATCGAAGGGCTGGAGATGCTGGCCTCCATGCGGCTCTGTGCCAACGTGCCCATGCAGCACGCCATCCAGACTGCGCTGGGTGGCTATCAGAGCATCAACGAGCTGATCCTGCCGGGTGGCCGCCTGCGCCGCCAGCGGGACAAGGCGTGGGAGCTATTGAACGAGATCCCCGGCGTCTCCTGCGTCAAGCCAAAGGGGGCGCTTTACATGTTCCCGCGCCTCGACCCCAAGGTGTACGACATTCGCGACGACCAGAAGATGGTGTTCGATCTGCTGCAGCAAGAGAAGCTCTTGCTGGTGCAGGGCACCGGCTTCAACTGGCCGGCACCGGATCACTTCCGGCTGGTGTTCCTGCCCCGGGAAGAGGAGCTGGAAGAGGCCATAGGCCGCCTCGCCCGCTTCCTCAAGGGCTACAAGCAGTAAGCAAGGCTCATGAAAAAGGCTCCCTCGGGAGCCTTTTTGCTGTCTGTCGTTTTTCAGCCGGGGAGCAGGGTACCGGCCACCAGCACCCCCATGGTGATGAGGGCCACGCCGATGATAAAGGGCAGCACCCAGCGCACGAAGCGATCGTAGGGGATCCTGGCGAGCGCCAGCCCCGCCACCAGATGAGCGGCGGTGGGAGCGAACAGGTTGATCCAGCCGGAGGCGGACTGATAGGCGGTGATCACCAGATCCCGGGAGATGCCGGAGAAGTCCGCCAGCGGCCCCATCAGCGGCATGGAGACGGTCGCCAGCCCCGAGGTGGAGGGAATAAAAAAGCTAAGAATGATGTGCACCAGATAGGCCATCAGGATGAAGACCGACGAGGAGAGTCCGGTCACCAGTCCCTCGGCCCAGTGCAATATGGTGTCTATGATGACGCCCTGCTCCATCACCACATAGATGCCGCGCGCCACCGCCACCACCAGGGCCACCCCGATGAGATCCCGCGCCCCGTTGAGGAAGGTCGCCACGTAGTTGGATTCGGGCATCCGGTTGATGATCGCAATCAGGATGGAGGCGCTGAAGAAGAGGGTGGAGAGCTCGTCGAACCACCAGCCAAAGGTGGGCAGCAGATCTATGCCCAGATCCGACCAGGGCACCACCGCATAGATCATCAGCAGGAAGGTGCCGAAGAAGACCAGCATGGTGAGCTTCTGCTTGCCGCTGAAGGCAAGATTGCTGCTCTTCATCTGGGAGAATTCGTCGTCATAGACGATGTCGGCCAGCACGGAGCGGGATTTGTCCTGCTGCACCTGCTTGGCATAGCGCATCACGAACCAGGAGGCGAAGATCACCAGCAGCAGCCACTGGATGACCCGCAGGCCAATCCCCTCCCCGATGGGAATGCCGGCAAAACCGGAGGCGATGCCGGTGGCAAAGGGGTTGACGGTGGAGGCGAGTACCCCGACCCCGGAGCCGAGCAGGATGATCCCCGCCGCCACCATGCGATCGAAGCCCGCCGCCATCATGACAGGCACTATGAGCGCCCAGAAGGCCACCGTCTCCTCCGCCATGCCGAAGGTGGATCCGCCGAGGGCAAACAGGGCGATCAGCACCGGGATCAGCAGTCGCTCGCGCCCGGCGAAGGCGCGCACTATGGCTCCCACCCCGGCATCGAGCGCCCCGCTCTGCATGGTCACCGCCAGAAAGCCGCCGATGATGAGCACGAAGAGCGCCACGTCGGCCGCCTTGTGAAAGCCCTGGATCGGTGCCTTGAGTACCTCGAATACCCCCTGGGGCTGGGAGGGCAGCTCTGTGTAGCTGCCGGGCACCGGCAGCAGCCGCTCGTCGCCGCTGTAGTCGGCCACGGCCGCCGCCGCAACCGGCTGCTGGGTCTTGGCGGTGACATAGTTGTACTTGCCCGCCGGCAGCACCCAGGTGAGGGCCGCCATCAGGGCGATGATGATGAAAAGCAGGGTATAGACAGTGGGGAGTTGGCGCTTCTTGGGCGCCTCGTTTGGAGTGGTCATGGCTTCCCTTCCTCGGCAATGCCGTCAATGTTCCGATCAGCGCAAGCCTAGCGGGTTTGATAGTGATAAAAGGTGATCGCGGATAATAAACCTGCGGCAACAGCTTGAATGAGCTGCAAAAAAACAGGGCCCCGCAGGGCCCTGTTGTCACGCTGTCAGGCTCAGAGCTCGACCACGTCGAAGGTCACGTCCGGATTCACATCCGCATCGTAATCCACCTCGTCCAGACCGAAACCGAACAGGCGCAGGAACTCCTGCTTGTAGCCGGCGTAGTCGGTGAGCTCAGAGAGGTTCTCGGTGGTGATGGAGGGCCAGAGATCGCGGCAGGTCTGCTGCACGTCTTCACGCAGCTCCCAGTCATCCATGCGGATGCGGGCCTGCTCGTCCAGCGCCATGTCGGAAGCGTAGAGACGGGTGCGCAGCATGCGATCCACCTGCTCCATGCAGCCTTCGTGGATGCCCTTCTCCTTCATGATCTTGAAGGCCATGGAGATATAGAGCGGCATCACCGGAATGGCAGAGGAAGCCTGGGTCACCACGGATTTCAGCACGGCCACGTGGGCGGTGCCGCCCTTGGCAGCCAGATCGCCACGGATGGCGGTGGCGGCGCGGTCCAGATCTTCCTTGGCGCGACCCAGGGTGCCATGCCAGTAGATAGGCCAGGTCAGGTCGGTGCCTATGTAGGAGTAAGCCACGGACTTCGCGCCGTCGGCCAGCACGCCCGCATCACGCAAGGCTCCCATCCACAGCTCCCAGTCCTGACCGCCCATCACGGTGATGGTGCTCTGGATCTCTTCCTCGTTCGCCGGCTCGACTGTGGCGGTAATGATCTGATCCTTGTTGGTGTCGATGGCGGTGGAGGTGTAGACCTCGCCGATGGGTTTGAGGGCAGAGCGCACCACTTCGCCGGTATCCGGCATCTTGCGCACCGGAGAGGCCAGGGAGTAGACCACCAGATCGATTTGACCCAGATCCTGCTTGATGAGCTCGATCACCTTGGCGCGGCACTCGTGGGAGAAGGCATCGCCGTTGACGCTCTTGGCGTAGAGACCGGCCTCTTTGGCGGCCTTGTCGAAGGCGGCGGAGTTGTACCAGCCGGCGGAGCCCGTCTTGGTCTCGGAGCTCGGCTTTTCGAAGAAGACGCCAATGGTGGCGGCGCCGCTACCGAAGGCAGTGGCAATCCGGGAGGCCAGACCATAACCGGTGGAGGCGCCGATCACCAGTACCTTCTTGGGACCATTCTCGATGGTGCCCTTGGCCTGGGTGTAAGCAATCTGGCGACGAACATTGGCTTCACAACCGACCGGGTGAGTGGTGGTGCAGATAAAGCCGCGAACCTTGGGTTTGATAATCATAGGGGTCTCGGATCCGTTAAATGGATGAAATCGGGGCATAAGATACCTCATTGTGGCCCGCTATGGTGCTCTGATGTGTTGAACTGCGGGGAAAACCGGCCAAAATCCCGCCGTTTGTCGCCACAGTCCACACCCCATATGCCGATCGCCCGATCCCGGCGGGGGCACGAGGGAGCCCGGACGAGTGGCGACACGACAGGGGAAAGGGCCGGATCCATACTGGCGGCGTCGATAGTGGCTGATTGTCTGGTCAGGGCCTCTGTACTACTGTGCAAAGAGAGGATTCAAGGAGGAGTCTATGTCACCCGTGCTGATCATCTCGCTTGGCTGTCTGGTTGCCGTCACAGCCCCGGTCGTCCGTGCCGATGTCTATCAATGTACCCGCAACGGCCAGGTCACCTTCAGCGACATTCCCTGCAGCAGTGACGCCAAGCCGCTGCCACTCAATATCTACACCCCCTCCCCCGAGGAGGTCGAGAGGGCCACCAGACAGACCCGGGAGATCGAAGAGAACCTGGCCAGCGGCCAGAAGCAGCGCCAGATAGACGCGCTTCGCGCCGAGATGGAGACAAAGAAACAGCAGATGAGCCGTGAAATAGCCGGTGACAACAACGAACAGAGGGCGACGACGACAGAGACGAGCGATCTCGAGGGCAGCGTACGCTCTCCCAGGAGGCAGGCCGTGGCGCGCCAATACCAGAACGAGATGGAGGCGCTGAACAAGAAGATAAACACCCTCCAGCAGTCAAAATAATCCCCTCCCCCTGCCCTGTGCACAGGCCCGTCTTTCACCGGATGGGCTCACTGCCCGCACTGTGACACCAAAAAGTAACACAATCGTCAGTGCCAACAGGGTCACCCCCATGCCACTATCAGGTCTGGCTGTTCGCCAGTATCCGGCCAGGAGCAATCTTCGTTAGAAACCTGATTGAGGGAGAAAAATTCATCAGGATTGAAATTAAATATTCAAAAAGTTGATTCGGAGTCGATGAAGCTTCATCAGGCAGCAATGCTATTGTTAATTCACTCAGATTACTGTCGGTCTGTCATTCAAGGGTCTCATGGAGGAGCTCCGTATGTTCTGGAATCACAAAGCAAGCAAGGAAGCGAGTGAACAGGTGGCGAAGATGGCGGAGCTGGGTGCTTTCGAGCAGGCCATCCAGTCCCAGGTGCCTTTCATCCTGTTTACCCCGGCGGGCATGGTCACCTTCGTCAACGACCTCTTCCTGAAGATCGTGGGCTTTCAACGTGAGGAGGTAATTGGCAAGCACCACAGTGCGCTCTGCTTCCCCGAGGACGTCAAGACCCGTGATTACGAGAGCCTGTGGCAGGATCTGCGCGGCGGTATCTCCCGCAACGGCCGCTTCATCCGCCAGTCAAAGTCGGGCAAGGCTATCTGGCTGGAGGCTACCTATTTCCCCATCATGATCGATGGCAAGGTGGCGCGCGTCGCCAAGGTTGCCTCGGACGTGACCCAGCAGCAGTCCTCCCTGGAGCGCACCCAGGCCCTGCTGGCGGCGCTCGACAAGTCGCTGGCGGTGATCGATTTCCAGCCGGACGGCACCGTCATCACCGCCAACCAGAACTTCCTCCACTGCTTCGGCTACCGGCTGGAGGAGGTGGTCGGCAAACACCACCGCCAGTTCTGCGATCCGGAGTTCTACCAGAAAAACCCCAACTTCTGGCGCGATCTCGGCTCGGGGGACATCAAGTCCGGGCTCTTCATGCGCCTTGGCAACCGCGGGGAGAAGATCTGGCTGGAGGCGACCTACAACCCCATCTTCAACCACGAGGGCAAGGTGGTCAAAATCATCAAGCTGGCGAGCGACATCACTGAGCGGGTGGAAAAATCCATCTCCACCCGGGAGGCGGCCCAGAAGGCCTGCGCCATCGCCAGCGAAACCGTCGCCAGTGCCGCCAAGGGGCGCGAGGTGATCGACAAGGTGCTGGAGACCTCCTCCCACATCAACACCTCGGTCAACGAGGTGAGCAAACAGATAGATCTGCTCAATCAGCAATCCAAGAGCATAGAGTCCATCATCTCCACCATCAGCGGCATCGCGGATCAGACCAACCTGCTGGCACTCAATGCCGCCATAGAGGCGGCCAGGGCCGGCGAGCAGGGCCGGGGGTTTGCGGTGGTCGCCGACGAGGTGAGGCAGCTTGCCGCCAGAACCTCGACCTCCACCAACGAGATCGTCTCCGTCATCAAGCACAACTCCGACATCACCTCCAAGATCACCCAGACCGTCTCCGTCGTCTCAGGCAAGGCGGTGGCGGGGCAGGATCAGGCCAACATCATCGCCGACGTCATCAAGGAGATCATCGAAGACGCCAACTCCGTCTCGGACACCGTCAAGAGTCTCTCCATCTGAGGCCAAGGTGAGCCATCCAATAACAACGCGGGGCCAGGCCCCGCGTTGTTTTTTGTCATCCAGGAGGCTTGAAGAGGCGTCAATCCTCCCCCTGCAGATAGCGCCTCGCCTCCTCGTCGGCCTGACCCAGGGCCAGCTCCCACAACTCGGCGATGCACAGCCCCTCCTCCCCCACCGCCGCTTCCTCCAGGGCCTCCAGGGCCCTGGCATCGGCCAGGGTAAAAGGGTGGTGGCTCAGCAAGGTCTTGGCCTCGGCCAACAAGTTCATGTCGCTCATGGTGTGGCTCCTTCATGGCCAGCATAGGTCCCTGTCCAGACTGTAGCCGATCGGGGGGAAGTCAACTCTGGGCGGCGGCGCTGCGCACCCAGTGTTTGCCCACGGGCAACTGACCGACCCCGATGCCGGCCAGCACGGCGGCGCAGGCAACCCATTGCAAGGCACCCAGCGTCTCCCCCAGCAGCAGATAGGCGAGCAGCAGGGTAAAGACAGGGATGAGGTTCACGTAGGCGGCCGCCAGGGTCACCTTTACCTGAGTCACCGACCAGTTGTAGAGCAGGTAAGCGCCGAGCGTCACGAAGGCGCCGAGGAAGAGGATGACCCCTATGTCCTGCCAGTCCCAGTCCGCGGGCCAGGGGGCACTGAAGGCAAAGGGGGCGAAGAACAGAGTGCCGACGAAAGCCTGCAGGGCGGTCAGGGTCATGACGCCGTAGCGGCTGGAGAGCTTCTTGAATACCACCGAATAGGTGGCGGCGCAGAGCATGGCCCCCATCTCCAGGCTGTTGCCGAGCAGAGCGTTGAGGGCGAACTCATCCGCCCCCTCGGCCAGCCCCAGCAGGGCGATGCCGCAGATGGCGATGGCAAAACCCAGCAGCTGGCGGCGGCTCACCCGCTCCCTCAGCAACACGAAAGCCACCAGGGCCACCATCAGGGGCAGCAGCGCACAGACCATGCCCGCCTGTCCGGCACTGGTGTAGCGCAGGGCGTTGACCTCCAGCAGGAAATAGAGGCAGGGCTCCAGGGCGCCCATCAGGGCCAGCCAGCGCCAATCCCCCTTCTGGTAGCTGAACCGGCCAAGCTGGCGGTAGCAAAGCAGCCAGCAGCAGGAGGCCACCAACATCCGCATGAAGAGCACCTGGCCGAAGGACCAGACCTCCAGCACATGTTTGAGGGCGATGAAGGAGCTGGACCAGAGCAGCATGGCCAGGGTGAGGGTCAGTATGGGTAGCGGGCGCACAATGCCTCCATGAATTGGGCCCCCGAATAATAACCATACGGCCTTGCGGTTGTCTAAAGGCACCTAACATCAGATAATACCGCCGCCTTCACACCGGAAAACCCATCGTCAATGACTGAGTACCTGCTTTTACTGGTCAGTACCGTGCTGATCAACAACTTCGTGCTGGTGAAGTTTCTCGGCCTCTGCCCCTTCATGGGCGTCTCTGGCAAGCTGGAAACCGCCATCGGCATGGGACTGGCCACCACCTTCGTGATGACGCTCGCCAGCGCCTGCTCCTATCTGATGGAGCACTATATCCTGATTCCGCTGGACATCGCCTACCTGCGCACCCTGGGCTTCATCCTGGTGATCGCCGTGGTGGTGCAGTTCACCGAGATGGTGATCCGCAAGAGCAGCCCGACCCTCTATCGCCTGCTCGGCATCTTCCTGCCCCTCATCACCACCAACTGTGCCGTGCTGGGCGTCGCGCTGCTGAGCATCAACGAGCGCCACAACTTCATCCAGAGCATCATCTACGGCTTCGGGGCTGCCTGCGGTTTCTCGCTGGTGCTGATCCTGTTTGCCGCCATGCGTGAGCGTCTGGTGGCCGCCGACGTGCCCACCCCCTTTCGCGGCGTCTCCATCGCCATGGTCACCGCCGGCCTGATGTCGCTGGCCTTCATGGGCTTTACCGGCCTCATCAAGATATAGCGCTATGACTCACATACTCTTTGCCATTCTGGTGCTGGCCCTGCTGGCCCTCTCCTTCGGCATCATTCTGGGCTATGCCGCCGTCAAGTTTCATGTGCAGGCCGACCCCATAGTCGACCAGCTCGATGCCCTGCTGCCCCAGACCCAGTGCGGCCAGTGCGGCTACCCGGGCTGCAAGCCCTACGCCGAGGCGCTGGCCAACGGCGATCAGATCAACAAGTGCGTGCCCGGTGGCGATGCCACCATGCGCAAGATAGCGGATCTGATGGGGGTCGAGCCCCAGCCGCTGGACGGTGGCGACGAAGCGGCCGCCCCCGTCAAGAAGGTCGCCTTCATTCACGAGGACATGTGCATAGGTTGCACCAAGTGCATCCAGGCCTGCCCGGTCGATGCCATCCTGGGCGCCACCAAGGCGATGCACACCGTCATCGCGTCCGAGTGCACGGGGTGCGATCTCTGCGTCGACCCCTGCCCGACCGACTGTATCGAGATGATCCCGGTGCCGACCACGGTCGACAACTGGAAATGGGATCTGGCCAAGGTCGCCATTCCGGTCAAGATAGTGGAATAAACAGCGGAGTAACCATGCAGCATCTGCTAGAACGCATCAAAGCCGGCACCCTCTGGGATTTTCACGGTGGCATTCATCCTCCCGAGAACAAGCACCAGTCCAGCCTGACCCCCGTCGTGGACGCGGGTCTGCCCCCCCAGCTCATCATACCGGTGCGCCAGCACGCGGGTCCGGCCGGCGAACTGCTGGTGCGGGTGGGCGACAGGGTCAAGAAGGGTCAACCCCTGACCCGTCACGACAAGGGGCGCATAGTGCCGGTGCACGCCTCCACCTCGGGCACTGTCACCGCCATCGAACAACACACGGTGGCGCACCCCTCGGGCCTTGACGATCTCTGCGTCATCCTGACCCCGGACGGGGAAGATGCCTGGTGCGAGCGCAACCCCCAACCCGACTACTGGAATCTGGAGCGGGGCGAACTGCTCGAGCGCATCCAGCAGGCGGGGGTCGCGGGGCTCGGCGGCGCCGTCTTCCCGACCCACAGCAAGCTCGATGGCCGCGGCCAGCTCACCGAGATCCTGATCGTCAACGGCCTGGAGTGCGAACCCTACATCACCACAGATGATCGCCTGATGCAGGAGTATGCCGACGAGATCATGGACGGCATACGGGTGCTCAAGCACCTGCTCAAGCCCAAGCTGACCCTGATCGGGGTGGAAGACAACAAGCCGGCGGCCATCGATGCCCTGACCCGCCATGCCACAGACCCGGATGTGCTGGTCAAGTCGGTGCCGACCAAGTACCCCTCCGGCGGTGCCAAGCAGACCATAGAGTTGCTCACCGGACGCCAGGTACCCAAGGGGGGCCGGGCGGTCGACATGGGCATCATGGTGCTCAACGTCGCCACCGTCTTTGCCATCAAGCGCGCCATCATAGACGGCGAGCCGCTCATCTCGCGCATCGTCACCCTCACAGGGGATGCCTTCAAGCAGCCGGGCAATGCCTGGGTGCGGCTCGGCACGCCGGTACGCTGGCTGCTGCAACGCTTCGAGCTTCAGCCGGAGGCGGATCAGCGGGTCATCATGGGGGGCCCCATGATGGGCTTCACCCTGCCCCATGCCATGGTGCCCGTGGTCAAGGCCACCAACTGCCTGCTCTCCCCCACCCGGGCCGAGCTGCCGCCCCCCGGCCCCGAACAGGCCTGCATCCGTTGCAGTGCCTGTGCCGACGCCTGCCCCGCCAACCTGCTGCCCCAGGAGCTCTACTGGTACAGCCGGGTCAAGGAGTATGACAAGGCCGAGAAGCTCAACCTCTTTGACTGCATCGAGTGCGGGGCCTGCGCCTGGGTCTGCCCGAGCGAGATCCCCCTGGTGCAGTACTACAAGATTGCCAAGGATGACATCCGCGAGGTCCGTACCGAGGCCGAGAAGGCGGAGCGCGCCAAGCAGCGCTTCGAGGCCAAGCAGGCCCGCTTCGAGCGGGACAAAGCCGCGCGGGAGGCTCGCCACGCCGAGGCGGCGGCCCAGCGTCGCCAGGCCATGGCCGCGGCAGGGGGGGATGATCCCGTCGCCGCCGCCCTGGCCCGCCTCAAGGCCAAGCAGGAGGCCGCCAGCGCAGAAACACAGCCGGACAGCGCCGCCATGATGGCCGCCCGCGAGGCGCGCAAGCAGGAGGCGCTGGCGCGCCGCGCCGCCAAGGCGGTCGAGACCGCACAGCCGGATGATGCCGGCACAGCTGTGGTTGCCGAAGCCGATCCCAAGAAGGCGGCCATTGCCGCCGCCCTGGCTCGTGCCAAGGCCAAGAAAGCCGCCCAGGCTGCCGGTGACGAGGCCAGCAACACAGCAGCCGCTCCGGGCGAGCCGGTGGCTGAGCCCGCTGCCGAGATCGATCCCAAGAAGGCAGCCATCGCCGCCGCCCTGGCTCGCGCCAAGGCCAAGAAAGCCGCCCAGGCTGCCGGTGACGAGATCACAAGCGACTCACCCGCTGCCCCAAGCGAGCCGCTGGCTGAACCCGCTGCCGAGGTCGACCCCAAGAAGGCAGCCATCGCCGCCGCCATAGCCCGCGCCAAGGCCAAGAAAGCTGCCCAGACCGCCGGTGACGAGGTCGCGCCCGACGCACCAGTCTCCTCAAGTGACGCTGTGAGCGACAAGCTGGCCGCCCCGAGCGAGCCGGTGGCTGAGCCCGCTGCCGAGGCCGATCCCAAGAAGGCAGCCATCGCCGCCGCCATCGCACGTGCCAAGGCCAAGAAAGCGGCCCAGACTGCCGGTGACGAGGTCGCGCCCGACGCACCAGTCTCCTCAAGCGAGGCCGCGAGCGAGCCGGTGGCTGAGCCCGCTGCCGAGAGCGATCCCAAGAAGGCCGCCATCGCCGCCGCCATAGCACGCGCCAAGGCCAAGAAAGCTGCCCAGACTGCCGGTGACGAGGTCGTATCCGACGCCTCAGTCTCCTCAAGTGACGCCCCGAGCGAGCCAGTGGCTGAGCCCGCCCCCGAGGTCGATCCCAAGAAGGCGGCCATCGCCGCCGCCATAGCACGCGCCAAGGCCAAGAAGCTGGCGGCCGACGCCGCGGCGAACACCTCTTCCCCTTCGACCGACAAGAGCCACTGATCCATGTTCAATCTCGCGAGTGCGCCCTTCGCCCATAACCGCAAACAGACCCAGACCCTGATGCTGCTGGTGATCCTGGCCTGTCTGCCCGGCTTCCTGGCCCAGACCTGGTTCTTCGGCTGGGGAACCCTGATCCAGACCCTGCTGGCCCTGGTGACGGCGCTGGGCTGCGAGGCCCTGGTCCTGCGCCTGCGTGGCCGCCCCGTCAAACCGGCCCTGCTGGACGGCAGCGCGGCCCTCACCGCCGTGCTGATCGGCCTCTCCCTGCCCCCCTTGCTGCCCTGGTGGATGCTGGTACTCGGCACCGCCTTTGCCATCATCATCGCCAAGCACCTCTATGGCGGGCTCGGTCAGAATCTGTTCAACCCGGCCATGGTGGCCTATGTGCTGCTGCTGGTCTCTTTCCCGGTCCAGATGACCAGCTGGCTGCCCCCCTCCAGCATCGCCGCCTACGGGGTCGACTTTGGGGACGCCGTCTCGGTGATCTTCACCGGCTTCAGCCTGGACGGTTACAGCCTGGCGCAGCTCAAGCAGGGGGTGGATGGCTTGACCATGGCCACCCCCCTCGACACCCTGAAGACGGGCCTGACCCAGGGGCTCACCGCCAGCGAGGTGATGACTCACGCCGTGTTCGAGGGCTGGGGCGGGATTGGCTGGAGCTGGGTCAACCTGTGCTACCTGCTGGGTGGCCTCTTCCTGTTGCAGCAGAAGGTGATCAACTGGCGCATTCCCACCGCCGTGCTGGGGGCTCTGCTGCTCTCGGCTACCCTGGGCTATCTGGCCACGCCGGACGCCACCGCCACCCCCATGCTGCACCTGTTCAGCGGCGCCACCATGCTGGGGGCCTTCTTCATCGCCACCGATCCGGTGAGCGCGAGCACCACGGCCAGGGGGCGCCTCATCTACGGCGTGCTGATCGGCGTGCTGGTCTACCTCATCCGCCGCTTTGGCGGCTACCCGGACGCCTTCGCCTTTGCCGTGTTGCTGGCCAACCTCTGCGTGCCGCTGATAGACAGCCTGACTCGCCCCAAGGTCTATGGGGATCGCCGCAAATGACTTCATCTTTGACTTCTCATACCCGCGGAACCGGAGCCACTACATGTTAAAGAGCATGCGCAAAAACGGCGTCACCCTGGCCCTGTTCGCCCTGGCCTGCACCGCCATGGTGGTGCTGACCAACGAGCTGACCCGGGATCGCATCGCCCACCAGCAACAGCTGGAGAAGCTGCGCACCCTGGAAGCCTTGCTGCCGGCGGGGAGCTATGACAACGATCTGGTGGCCAGCTGCCGGCTTGTCACCAGCCGCGAGTACCTGGGCAGCGATCAGCCCATGCCGCTCTATACCGCGACCCTCAAGGGGGTGCACACCGGCTATGCGCTGGAAACCGTGGCCCCCGACGGCTACAGTGGTGCCATTCGCATGGTGGTCGGCACAGATGCCAAGGGGGCCGTCAGCGCGGTGCGGGTGCTGGCCCACAAGGAAACCCCGGGTCTTGGGGACAAGATAGAGCTGAAAAAATCGAGCTGGATAGAGAGCTTCGTCGGCAAGTTCCTCACCAGGGAGAACGCGGCCAGCTGGGCGGTGAAGAAGGATGGCGGCGAATTCGACGCCTTCACCGGCGCCACCATCACCCCCCGCGCCGTGGTCAAGGCGGTGAAAAACCTGCTGCTGCTGCAACAGGAGCACCCCGATCTGCTGCAAGAGGCCCCCTCCTGTGACGCCACCCCCTAACACCGGAGCCCCCTATGGCACATACAACGGAACACGCAATGGAACAAGTTGACGTGATTGACGGCCAGAGCCCGGCCGAGGAAGGCAACAGCCGCCGCGAAGAGCTCAAGGAGCTGATGCTGCAGGGGCTGTGGAAGAACAACCCCTCCCTGGTGCAGGTGCTGGGGCTCTGCCCGACCCTGGCGGTCTCCTCCACCTTCACCAATGCCCTGGGGCTGGGTCTTGCGACCATGGTGGTGCTGATAAGCTCTAACCTGGCCATCTCCCTGGTGCGCAACTGGGTGCCCAAGGACATTCGCATCCCGGTCTACGTGATGATCATCGCGGCCCTGGTGACCAGCGTGCAGCTATTGATGAACGCCTACACCTATGGCCTCTATCAGGCGCTCGGCATCTTCATCGCGCTGATCGTCACCAACTGCGTCATCATAGGCCGGGCCGAGGCCTATGCCTCCAAGAACCCGCCCCTGCTGGCGGCCATCGACGGCTTTATGATGGGGCTGGGCTTCACCCTGGTGCTGCTGGTGCTGGGGGGGCTTAGGGAGATCATCGGTATGGGCACCCTGTTCGACGGCGCCGATCTGCTGCTGGGGGACTGGGCCAAGTCCCTGCGCATCGAGCTGTTCCATGCCGATGCCAGCCTGCTGCTGGCCATTTTGCCGCCGGGGGGCTTCATCGGCCTGGGCCTGCTCATCGCCGGCAAGAATGCCATCAACGACTGGATGGGCCGCAAACAGCGTGCCGACAAGGCACACTGCAGCCTGCCCGCAGCCGGTGCCCGCGCCACCCAGCTCTGAGGGCTGGCACCAAGACAGACATGAGACTCGATGAATAACCAAAAACGCAGAGAGATACTGGAGCGGTTGCGGGAGAACAACCCGCATCCCACCACTGAACTCAACTTCACCACGCCGTTCGAGCTGCTGATCGCCGTGCTGCTGTCGGCCCAGGCGACCGATGTCAGCGTCAACAAGGCCACCGACAAGCTCTATCCGGTGGCCAATACCCCAGCCGCCATGCTGGCTCTCGGGGTGGACGGCGTGAAGGAGTACATCAAGACCATAGGCCTGTTCAACACCAAGGCCGAGAACGTCATCAAGACCTGCGCCATCTTGCTGGAGCGCCACGGCGGCGAGGTGCCGGAGAACCGCGAGGCACTGGAAGCCCTGCCCGGGGTCGGTCGCAAGACCGCCAACGTGGTGCTCAACACGGCGTTTGGCTGGCCCACCATAGCGGTCGATACCCATATCTTCCGGGTGTCGAATCGCACCGGTTTCGCGGTGGGCAAGAATGTGGATCAGGTGGAGGAGAAACTGCTGAAAGTGGTGCCCGCCGAGTTCAAGCTGGATGTGCACCACTGGCTCATCCTGCACGGGCGCTACACCTGCCTGGCGCGCAAGCCACGCTGTGGCTCCTGTATCATCGAAGACCTGTGCGAGTACAAAGAAAAGGTCTACCCGGAGAGCTGATCGACTTCCTGTCCGTTCACTGCCTGACCTCAAGACCTAGATTGAAAGCAGTACCAATCACCAACCCGGAGAATTGAGCAATGAGAATTCTGCATACCATGCTGCGCGTCGGCGACCTGCAACGCTCCATCGACTTCTACACCCGCGTGCTGGGCATGACACTGCTGCGCAAGAGCGAGAACAGCGAATACAAGTACACCCTGGCCTTCGTCGGCTACGGTGACGAGAAGGACGAGGCCGTCATCGAGCTCACCTACAACTGGGGCGTGAGCGAGTACGAGCTGGGCTCTGCCTACGGTCACATCGCTCTGGAAGCGGACGACATCTATGGCACCTGCGACGCCCTGCGCGCCGCCGGCGCCAAGATCACCCGCGAGCCGGGACCGGTCAAGGGGGGCACCACTGTCATCGCCTTCGTGGAAGACCCGGACGGTTACAAGATTGAGCTGATCGCCAAGAAAGACACAGGAACCGGCCTCGGCGTCTGAGCCAGACCGACACCCTGGTGGTGACATAGCAAACGGGGCCCTGGGGCCCCGTTTTTGTTGGTACTCAGCCAGCCGTCCTGCATCAGGCGAGGCGGAAGCGGCCTATGGTCTGGCGCAGGCTCGCCGCCAGCTGACTCAGCTCCAGACAGGCGCGGGCGGTGTGATCGGCGCCGGTCGCCACCTCGTTGGAGGACTCGTTGATCCGCTCCACGTTGCGGCCGAGCTCGTCGGAGACCGCATCCTGCTCACCGCAGGCGCTGGCGATCTGGATCGCCATGTCGGCAATCTGGCCGACCGCCTCCTCGATCTGCTGGATCCCCGAGCTGGTCTGCTCGCTCTGGCTCACGCACTGGCGGATCATCTCGCAGCTCTGGCTTGTCACCGCCTTCGCCTGGTTGGCGCGGGCCTGCAGGGTTTCGATGATGGCGACAATCTCGCCGGTCGAGGCCTGGGTGCGGCCCGCAAGGGTGCGCACCTCATCGGCCACCACAGCAAAGCCGCGACCCTGTTCGCCGGCGCGGGCCGCCTCTATGGCGGCATTGAGCGCCAGCAGGTTGGTCTGATCGGCGATGCCGCGAATGACGTCCACCACCAGGTTGATCTGGGCCGATTCCCGCTCCAGCTCCGCCACCAGGGTGCCCGCCTGCTCCATCTCCTCGGCAACCCGGGTGATGGCCACCAGGGCGCCCTGCACATCCTGATTGCCGCGACGGGCCAGGGCATTGGCCGAGCTGGCGGATTCCGAGGCGACCTCGGTGTTACCCGCCACATCGGCCACCGTCGCCTTCATCTGGGCCATGGCGGTTGCCACCAGGGAGATCTCCTGCTGCTGGCTCTGGATCCCCTGGGCCGACTGCTCGGAGACGGCGCTCACCTCCTCGATGGCGGCCCCCAACTGGGTCACGGCGGCGACCACCTCCTCGATGAGCGCGCGCAGGTTGTCCTGCATCTTGAGGGAGGCACTGGCCAGCATGCCCAGTTCATCCTGCCCTATGTGCTGGCGATCCAGCCTGTGGGTCAAGTTCCCCTGCGCTATGGCGTTGGCCTGGGCTACCACGGCCTGCAGCGGCAGGCAGATCTGGCGCGTGAGGAACCAGGTCATCACCCCCATGAACAGCAGCAGGGCGCCGATGCTCACAGTGGCGAAGGTAGTCACCATGTTGACGCTGCCAAGCAGGCTGCCGCGGTTCTCCTGCACGAAGCCGAGGTTCACCTCCACCAGGGCGTTGACCCCCTGCTCCAGCTCGGTGTAGCTCCCGTTGGATTGGAACAGCGCGTCCCTGGCCTGCTCCTTGAGCCCCTGCACCAGCAGGCTGTCGACCCGGTTGACCGCGCTCAGGTAGTGCAGCCACTGCTGCTTGGCCCGGTTGAACACCTGGCGCTCGTGATCGGCCCCGACGGTGGCCTCATAGGCGCTCAGGGCGCGCTCCACCTTGGCCACGCTCTCCTGGATGCGGCCGCGACGGGCCTGCACATCGGCGGCGTCCTCGACCATCAGCAGGGCAAACTGGGCGCGGCGCACATAGGAGACGTCGTAGAGCAGGGTTTCCACCGAGATCACGCTCGGCAGGGTGGAGTCGGTGAAATTGAGCACCCGATCCCGAACTCCGCGCAGCTCGCTGGCGAGAAAAAGACCGAATATCACGTTGATGGCGGCGATAACCGCAAAGACCACGGCAATCTTCTTGCCGATGGAGAGGTTCTTGTAAGACATGTTGGCTGGTGATCCTCGACTGCTGATAAGCAGGTGCACAGTGGCGATCACATCCGTGTAAGCGGTGACCCGAGACTCCTGACGGGAAAATGAAACAATGCGAACGAGCGGGGAAGCGCGTTCGCAGGCGCGCACCCTATCACAGCTGCCGCCCTCGCTCATCCCTCTCGTGTTGCACAGGGCCATGTCGTTTGGCATGGGCCCGGGATACAAGAGCGACCGGATGACCACAAACTTGAGCCGATTGCCCCAATCGCCCCGCCATCATGGACAAACGGGAGGGCAGGTTATGTAATGGCCCTCTCGTCTCTCCCAACCACAGTCCCCCGAGGCCCCATGGATAACGCATCGACCCTCAGCCCCTCCTGGTCAGTCCAACTGCGCGAGCAGATACAGGAACGCCCCCTCATCGCCCTGGGACTGCTGCTCGCCCTGGCCGCCGTCCTGCTGCTCCTGTTGCAGAGCCTCATCATGCTGGCGGCCGGTGACATCAGTCCCGGGGTGCGTTATGGCCTCATCGGCGGCGTCGCGGGGTTTGCCGCCACGGCGCTCGGCGCCCTGCCCGCCCTGTTCCTGCGATCTGTCCCCCAGCGGGTGGAAGACGCCATGCTGGGCTTTGCCGCCGGCATGATGCTGGCGGCCAGCGCCTTCTCCCTGCTGCTGCCGGGGCTGGAGGCGGCCGAGGGGATCACCGGGGACGGCTTTCTCGCCGCCGCCGTGGTGGTGGCCGGCATGACCCTGGGGGTCTTGTTGATGCTGGGGCTGGATCAGTTCACCCCCCACGAGCACGACAAGACGGGCCCCTGCGGCCCCGGCCACGAGAGCTGCTCCCGGGTCTGGCTGTTCGTGTTTGCCATCGCCCTGCACAACCTGCCGGAGGGCATGGCCATCGGGGTCAGCTTCTCCCAGGGGGACATGGCAGTGGGGCTGCCGCTCACCACCGCCATCGCCCTGCAGGACATCCCCGAGGGACTGGCGGTGGCGCTCGCCATGTCCGCCGCCGGCTTTCGTCCCTCGGTCGCCGTGCTGGTGGCCATCGGCAGCGGCCTGCTGGAACCGCTCGGCGCCCTGCTCGGGGTCGGGCTCGCCAGCGGCATGGCCATTGCCTACCCCATAGGTCTGGGGCTCGCGGCCGGTGCCATGTTGTTCGTGGTCTCCCACGAGGTGATCCCCGAGACCCACCGCAACGGTCACCAGACCCATGCCACCCTGGGCCTGATGGCCGGTTTTGCCCTGATGATGACGCTGGATACGGCCTTGGGTTGATATGGGCTTGAGAGGCCGGGGCAGGATGCAAGCCGTCTTTTCCCACCCAGAGATCCCCGGACCAATCGCTACGGCCATCAGACCCATCTCCTCCCGGGCCTGATGGTCGGTTCGCTCCGATGATGACGCAAGATACGGCCCTGGGTTGATAACACGCTGATAAATAGCCTAATGTCTAGTTCCTTGCGTTCCTGATCCGGCTGATGATGGGTGCGCGTCGCCCCTATCGAGACCCTGCATGAGATGATCGTCCGGATGGCTCTGCTGCTTTGCCTGCTTGCCCCAGCCAGTGGGGCCGTCGCTGCCACCGAGGTTTACCACACGGCGGCGCAAGCCGATTCGGCCCCCAAGTACCTGACCCTGGCGGGAGGGAAGACAGGGGGGATCTGCGTCGATCTGTTCCGGCGGATGGAGGCGCGGGAGCCGGCCCTGCGCATCGCGGGGGATCAGAGCACCCTGCCCCTCAAGCGCCTGGAGAAGAAGGTGCGGCACGGCCAGCTGGATTTCATCTGCGGCGTGGGGGACAGCCCGGAGCGGCGCAGCCAGTTCGTCTATCTGCAACCCGCCATCTTCACGGTGCGCTATCACCTGGCGGTACGCAGCGACGATCCTGTCGAGATCCACCGCTGGGAGGACGTCAAGGCACTCGGTCAGCAGGGGATCATCCTCATCAATCACGGCAGCGGCGCCATCGCACGGCTCCAGGCCATCGGCGGCCTCATCATCGACAGCGGCGGGATCGGCAGCAAGGCCAACTACGACAAGCTGCTGATGAAGCGGGGGCGCTTTGTCTACTACCGCTCCCCGGGATTTGAATCCGATCTGCGCGAGCACGGGCTGGGGGAGCGGATCCGCATTCTCCCCACAGTGATGGAAGAGACCCCCTTCTACATACTGTTCCACCGCCGCACTACCCCAGAGCGGCTGGCGCTCTTTGCCAACACCTTGCAGCAGCTGGCCTTGAGCGGCGAGCTTGCCGCCCTGGTCGAGCACTACCACTGACGCAGGATATGCCCCGGCAGCCCCACAGGAATGCTCGGCGCCATCGCCAAGTTTTGTTATCATCCCCGCCAACTTTTCCGGCCCAGCGGCCACAGAGACGAGGTAGATGATGAAAGTAGGTATTATCGGCGCCATGGAGCAGGAAGTTGCCCTGCTGCGCAGCCAGCTGAGTGAACCCACCACCCTGCAACTGGGCGGCTGCGAGTTCTATCAGGGCCGTCTGGCCGGTAAAGAGGTGATCCTGACCCGCTCCGGCATCGGCAAGGTTGCCGCCAGCGTCGCCACCAGCCTGCTGCTGGAGAAATTTGCCCCCGATTGCGTCATCAACACCGGCTCCGCCGGCGGCTTCGCCCAGGATCTGCACATCGGGGACGTGGTCATCGCCAGCGAGATGCGTTTCCACGACGTGGACGTGACCGCCTTCGGTTACGAGATGGGTCAGATGGCCCAGCAGCCCGCCGCCTTCCCCTGCGATGACAAGCTCATCGCCCTGGCCCAGTCCTGCATCGCCGAGCAAGGCAAGCATCAGACCAAGGTCGGCCTCATCTGCACCGGTGATCAGTTTATGTGCAAGCCCGAGGCGATTGCGAAGGCCCGCGCCGACTTCCCGCAGATGCTGGCAGTCGAGATGGAAGGGGCCGCCATCGGCCAGGTATGCCACATGTTCAAGGTGCCCTATCTGGTGGTGCGTGCCATGTCCGACATTGCCGGCAAGGAGCAGGTGGAATCCTTCGATGCCTTCATCGAGGTGGCGGGTCAACACTCCGCCGAGGTGATCATGGCGCTGCTCGGCAAGCTGTGATCGACACCATCCCCTGGGACGCCCTGATGGCCGCCCTCGCCTCGACGACGGCGGCCATCATGGTAGGTGCCGCCCTGCTGGAGGCCCTGCTGCCCTGGCCCGCCCGTTTCAGGCCCGGCGCCACAGTGCCGCTGCTGACCCGCCTAGGCCACAAGGTGTATCGCCCGGACGGTTCCCCCAGTCAGCAACGCCAGGCGGGGCTGCTGGCCCTGCTGGTGGTCTGGGTGCCCTGCGCCGCCGGCCTCTGGGCGGTGCGCAATCTCTCCCTCTCCGAGCCCCTGTTCGACCTGCTGTTCCTGCTGCTGATGCTGGAATCACGCCCCCTGCGGGAGCTCGCCCAGGGGAGCCGCGCCCTGGCCACCCAGGAGACGCTGGTGGTGGCGAGGTTGCAGGCAGCAAGCTGGCTCAGACGAGAGACGGGCGCCCTGTCGGTGATGGGATTGAACAAGGCGGTGAGCGAGACCTGCGTGCTGCGCCTCGTGGGTCAGTGGGCCGGCCCCCTGCTGGGCTTTGCCCTCGCCGGGGTGCAAGGGGCCCTGCTCTGGCGTCTCGCCCAGCTGATGAATCAGGCCTGGAGCCCGAAACAGGCGGAGTTCGTCCACTTCGGCCGCGCCGCCAGTGCGCTCTATCAGGGGCTCTGCGCCCCCGCCATACTGCTGCTGGCGCTCCCCCTCGCACTGACCCGGTTGCGCCAGCTTGGGAGCAAGCTGCGCCTTGCCCTGCGCTGGCCCTATCCGGCCATGGGCGGCCTGCTCAGCCTGCTGGCGCAGAGCACGGGCTGCCGCCTAGGGGGCCCCCGCTACTATCAGGGCCAGCTGGTGCGCCTCCCGGTGTTTGACGAAGGCGTCGAACCCGACGCCACCCTGCCCCGGCGCCTGATCCATCGCCTGCTGCTGATCGGCTGGGGCTGGCTCGGGCTCTCGCTGCTCCTGACCCTGATGACGCTTCGCCATGGTTAACCTTATCCCCCTTCGCGCCCTGTGCCTCTTGCTGTGCCTGCTCGGCTGCCCCCTGTCCGGTGCGGCGGCCACCCCGCAGCGCATCATCAGCCTCACCCCCCATCTGACCGAGCTGCTGTACGACATAGGGGCCGGGGATCGCATAGTCGCGACCGACGATGCCTCCGATTTCCCCCCCGAGGTGGCGCCCCTGCCCCGGGTCGCCAACTACCGCAGCATCAACCTGGAGGCCCTGCTGGCCCAGAAGCCGGATCTGGTGGTGGCCTGGCGCTCGGCCCAGTCCCGCATGCTGGCCCCCGTCGAGAAGCTCGGCATTCCCGTCTTCTACTCGGAGCCCACCGACTTTGCCTCCCTGGCCACAGAGATGCGCAGCCTGGGGCGCCTGCTCGGCACCCGGCAGAAAGCCGACCAGCAGGCCGACGCCTATCTGGCCAGGCTCTATGCGCTGAAACAGCGTTACGGCAAGCCAAAGCCGGTCTCGGTCTTCTATCAGCTCTGGTATCCACCGCTGACCAGCGTCAATGATTCGACCTGGCCGGGCCACGCCATCAGGCTCTGTGGCGGCCGCAATATCATGGCGGATGCCAGCTCCCCCTACCCCCAGGTCGGGCTGGAGCAGGTGATCAAGGCCAATCCCGGGCTCATTCTGGCCGGCAGCCGGGATCCTGCCGTGCTGGCCCACTGGCGTCAGTGGTCCATGCTGGATGCCGTCAAGCAGCAGCGGCTCGTCCTCATCAACCCCGATGAGCTGCACCGCTTCACCCCGCGGGCCCTCAATGCGGTGGAGCAGCTGTGTGAGGCCATCGCCCGCAGCAAGCCGCCATCGGACTGAGGCCCAGGCTTCACATCGGGCGAGCCCTCCGATGGCTCGCCACAAGATATGGCATAAAATATGCTTTCTATCCTGACAGATACTCACTCCATAACGGGACTATGACATGTTCAACGGAAAAACGATCCTGATCACCGGGGGTACCGGCTCCTTTGGCAAGAAGTTCATCGAGGCTGTCCTCTCCCTGTACACGCCGAGCCGTTTGATCGTCTATTCCCGTGATGAACTCAAGCAATTCGAGATGCAGCAGCGCTTCAACCATCCCTGCATGCGCTACTTCATCGGCGATGTACGCGATGCCGAGCGGCTCAACATGGCCATGCACGGCGTGGACTTCGTGGTCCATGCCGCCGCCCTCAAGCAGGTGCCGGCCGCCGAGTACAACCCCATGGAGTGCATCAAGACCAACGTCGGGGGCGCCGAAAACGTCATCAAGGCGGCGCTCAACAACGGGGTCGAGAAGGTGATAGCCCTCTCCACCGACAAGGCCGCCAACCCGGTCAACCTCTATGGCGCCACCAAGCTCTGCTCAGACAAGCTGTTCGTGGCCGCCAATAATATGGCGGGCAAGCATCCGACCATCTTCTCAGTGGTGCGTTACGGCAACGTGGTGGGATCCCGCGGCTCTGTGGTGCCTTTCTTCGACCGCCTGATCAAGGAGGGGGCCAGCCGCCTGCCCATCACCCATGGGGAGATGACTCGCTTCTGGCTCACCCTGCAACAGGGGGTGGAGTTCGTGCTGACCAACTTCGCCCGCATGAAGGGGGGGGAAGTGTTCGTTCCCAAGATCCCGTCCGTGCGCATCACGGATCTGGCCAGCGCCATGGCCCCCGAGCTGCCCCAGGAGATCATCGGCATCCGCCCGGGCGAGAAGCTGCACGAGGTGATGTGCCCGGCCGATGACTCCTACCATACCTATGAGTTCAATGACTATTACGTCATCGCCCCCAGCATCACCTTCAATCACCGTAGCGATGACTTCTCTGTCAATGCCATAGGAGAGCAAGGTTGCAGCGTGCCTATAGGATTTGAATACAACTCTCTCAATAATCCCGTCTTCATGTCTCAGGTTGAGTTGCAACAGCTCAACAAGGAGGTATTGGCGGAATGATCCCCTATGGTAAACAGGACATTTCAGCGGCAGATATAGCCGCAGTCAATGCAGTGCTAAGCTCCGCCTTCTTGACTCAAGGCCCGAAAGTTGCCGAATTCGAGCAGGCACTTTGTGCCTACACAGGGGCCAGGTACTGTCTGGTGGTCGCAAGCGGCACAGCCGCCTTGCATCTGGCAGTAGCAGCGATGGAATTACCCGAAGGTAGCGAAGGGATCACTACACCCAATACCTTTGCTGCCACGGCCAACAGTATGGCTTACTGTGGTATCAAGCCTGTATTTGCCGATATAGACCCCATCAGCTATAACCTATCCCCAAGCTCAGTATCGGCCCGTATTACTCCAGCTACTCGATTACTCAGCCCCGTCCATTTTGCAGGCCAACCTGCGGACATGCCGGCTCTTTCCCTCATCGCAAAAAAGCATGGTCTAAAGATCATCGAAGATGCGGCCCATGCAATTGGTTCCCGCTATTCCGACGGCAGTCCGGTGGGCAATTGCCTGTTTTCGGATGCAACAGTGTTCTCATTCCATCCCGTCAAAACGATCACCAGTGGTGAGGGAGGGGCCGTGATGACCAATGATCCTGTGTTGTATCAGCGCATGTTGCTGCTACGCAGCCATGGCATTACCAAGGATCCTGCTCTCCTCAGCCAACAGCCCGGGCCCTGGTATCACGAGATGCAGACGCTTGGCTGGCATTACCGCATGACTGACATGCAGGCGGCTTTGGGCTTAAGCCAGTTGCAACGCCTAAACCTGTTCAAGGCGCGCCGTCGTACCTTGGTAGCGCAATATAACCAGGCACTGGCAGAACTTCCCTGGCTGAAGCCCCCCCAGGAAATGGAGGGGTTTTCCTCTTGTTTCCATCTCTATGTGGTAGAGATAGATTATGCAGCTATTGGTAAGAGTCGTAGCCAGGTCATGGATTCATTGATGGCTGACGGCATTTGCACTCAGGTTCACTATATTCCTGTTTATCATCATCCTTGGTATCGTGAGCAATATGGAGACAAAACAGGATCATGTCCGGTAGCAGAGCGTTATTATCAGCATTGTCTCTCTTTGCCTCTCTATTTCACTCTGAGTGACGAAGAGCAGCGCCACGTGATCCAAGCTATACAACGCTTGGCCCGCTAGTCAGAAAATAATATGTATCAGTCACGACAGCCCGACCTCGCTGACATGGAAACTCCTATGACCACATCACAGATCCTGGCCATCATCCCTGCGCGGGGAGGTAGCAAACGCATTCCGGGTAAGAATATCCGTCCTTTTGCTGGTGTCCCTATGATGGTGCATTCAATTAGGGCTGCACAGGACGCGGGCTGTTTTGATCAAATCATCGTCTCAACCGATGATGAGCAGATCGCAGACGTGGCCCACAAACATGGGGCCAGTGTGCCATTTATCCGTCCTCCGGAATTGGCAGATGACCATGCCGGAACCCAAGAAGTGGTCGCACACGCCATCAACTGGGCCATCTCACAAGGATGGCAACTCGGTTCTGTGTGCTGTCTTTATGCAACAGCACCTTTCGTGCGTGCAGATGATCTACGCACTGGCCTAAAGATGCTTGAGGAGAGCCATCAGCATTTTGTTTTTAGTGCCAGTACGTTTGATTACTCTCCTTACAGAGGATTTGTACGATCTGGTGATGGTGTCGAAATGCTTTTCCCCGAACACTTTCCCACCCGCTCTCAGGACCTCCCTTTGGTTTTACATGACGCTGGACAATTTTATTGGGGTACCCAATATGCTTGGCTCGAGAGTAATATTTTGTTCAGCCGTATGGCTACACCACTAATATTACCACGTCATCTGGTTATAGATATCGATACACTAGAGGATTGGCATCAAGCTGAACTTATGTGGCAACTTCAAAAACAGCAAGGTCTTATCGTATGACAACATCCTCTCGAAAAGTGCTAGTCGTTGCCGCACACCCTGATGATGAAGTATTGGGATGCGGAGCAACAATTGCTAACCATAGCGAGCGAGGCGACCAAGTATCGGTTCTTATTATGGCTGAAGGTGCAACTTCTAGACTCTCCAAACGGGAACGCTCGGTGGTAATGACGGAGTTAACTGAGCTGAATAGCGCTGCACAGATGGCAAATAGCATTCTAGGTGTAAAGAGACTCAACTTACTAGACTTCCCAGATAACAGGATGGATAGTGTCGACCTGCTTGATGTCATTAAAGTTGTCGAAACCGAGATAAATGAATGGCAACCAGATATTGTTTATACCCATCATGTTGGTGATGTGAATATAGATCATAGAGTAATACATGATGCCGTTATAGCAGCAACCCGCCCCTTGCCCGGAAGAAAACTCCAAACAGTTCTCTTTTTTGAGATTGCATCAAGTACAGAATGGCGCCCTGCGGCATCTGCTTATCCCTTCTCACCAAATTGGTTCGTCGACATTACGTCACACTGGCAGAAAAAAAAACTGGCTCTCGAAGCATATGCTTCAGAAATGCGCTCCTACCCGCACCCTCGATCACTTGAAGCTGTAGAATACTTAGCAAAATGGCGAGGGGCCTCTGTAGGATATCATTATGCTGAGGCCTTCATGCTTGGCCGTCACATATTAGGTGCCTAATGATTGTATTCCGTACCGATGCATCAATAAGTTTAGGATATGGGCATGTTATGCGCTGCCTTGCACTTGCTGACGCATTTAAGAAATTAGGTGAAAAATCTGTCTTTATTTTTTCCCCTAATGGAGATGCACTCTATGAGGAGGTGGTTAGAAAGGGGCATGAATATAGAATATTGACCTCCTCACCTCTACATTCTCTTGGTGAAAGCGAGCAAGCTGATGCTTATGCTACGTTATCTAACCTATCGACCTCCACGAAACTTGTGGTTGTCGATCATTACCAGCTGGGCATGGATTGGGAAGAGGTAATTACTGCATCCGACATTTCGTTACTGGCAATAGATGATATTTTCCGTTCCCATTGCAGTCAGTTTCTCCTAGACCAAAATGTCATTAAAAGTGAAAATTTCTATGTGGATAATATCTCTAAAGAGTGTGTCTGCTTCTTAGGACCTCGCTATGCCCTATTATCTGAATCCTTCCAACACCTCAGAGATCGTGTAAAAACAAGAAGCAAGCTGGAAAAAATAATTATTTTCTTTGGTGGCACAGATCCAGATAATGAAACGGAAAAAGCTTTGCTAGGGGTATTGGCTGCAAATAAAAACTTTAAAATAGATGTCGTTATTGGTGACAAAAATCCACATCGAAGCCGGTTATTAAAGTTATGTAGCTCAACACACTCTACTCTGCATATACAGACTCCACATATGGCTAGGCTGATGCTCGATGCAGACCTTGCTATAGGTGCTGGAGGGAGTGCGTCCTGGGAGCGCTGCTGTATGGGGCTACCTGCATTAATCAGCACTCAGGCGGATAACCAAGTCCCTATTGCAGCAACACTACATGAATTGGGTGCAGTAATTAATTTAGGTATGGTAGATAACCTTACTGCCACAGATTATCGTACTGCAGTTGAGCGCCTTGATCCCAACCGAATAAATAATATGTCCATAGCGGCTATGTCGATTACCGATGGTAACGGAGCAAGCTATGTTGCGTCATCTATTATATCTACTCTGGAGAAGATGAAATGACAGTTGATATCAACACTCTATTTTCTAACAAACCGCTAGAGAATAGGGAGCCGTATATCATACTTGAGGCAGGGATTAATCATAATGGTGATATAAATATCGCAAAAAAAATGATATCTGTCGCTAAATCGGCGGGTGCCAATGCTATTAAATTTCAAACCTTCAAAGCTGATGAATTTGTCGGCGATCCGGAGTTACTCTTTACCTACAGCTCACAAGGTAAAAAAGTGACTGAGTCGATGCGGGATATGTTCCGTCGCTATGAGTTTTCAGTAGCAGAGTGGCATAGCATAAAAAATTTCTGCGACGAGAAAAAGATAACTTTTTTATCTACACCGCAAAATGTTACTGATATGGAGTTGCTACTTCAACTAGGTGTTTCTGCGCTAAAAGTAGGCTCTGATGACTTTACCAATATTCCCTTGCTTAAGCAGTATAGTGCCACTGGATTGCCACTTCTCATCTCTTGTGGAATGGCTAATCTTGGGGAAGTTTATCAGGCTCTTGATGTTACAGGTGCAATGGAAGGTAAACCTGTCGTATTGATGCTATGTACATCTCAATACCCGACACCAGTAGCCGATGTAAATCTGAGTAAATTAAAAACTCTAGCGGCAGCGTTCCCAAATTTAGTATTGGGATTTTCAGATCATACCCAAGGGCCCTTGGCTGCAGCAATTGCATATGGTTTAGGCGCTGTGGTATTCGAGAAGCACTTCACACTCGATCATCAATTACCTGGTCCAGACCATTGGTTTTCAGAAGATCCCAACGGGGCTCGAGAATGGATATCTGCGATCAGAGACGCACACCTGATGCTTGGCTCTCCTATTATAAGACCTACGATTGCAGAGCAAGATATGAAAGTATTGGCTCGCCGAAGTATCACTGCATTAAAAGACATTACGCCAGGTGAGATACTCAGTAATATAAACATCGGATTGCGTAGACCTGGTAATGGGCTACCACCAATTCACCTCGACGATGTGCTGGGGAGAGTGGCAAAATACAGTCTTCAGAAGGGCACATTACTTTCTTGGGAAGACATATCATGATGAAGCAAGATGAATACAAGCAGCATTTTTATGATTTGACTACTTTCAAAGAAAATCCTTACCATCCCTTAGTATGGATATTAGGCACTCCTGATATTGGAGAAAATGTTTATATTGGTGCCTTTAGCGAAGTTAATGCTACAGGTGCGAACGTTGTCATTGGTGCTCACTGTGATATTGCATCTTTTGTTACTATTAACTGCGCAGATTCTCACTTGAAGTGCATTGAGCTAGTAAAGTCTATTGATAGAAAAGATATTATTTTGGAAAATAATGTCTTTGTGGGATCCCATTGCGTAATAAAAGGTGGTGTCTACATAGGGCATCATTCTGTTATTGCTGCCGGCACTATTGTTGATGCTGGCCATATACCACCATATTCATTAGTAATTGGTAATCCCATGATTGTAAAGGAAGGTTACTATTTGGAGGATATCATAAAAAATGATCCCACATAATAGGCCGACACTTGGTCATGAGGAGTCTCAAGCAGCTGCTAGAGTATTAGCATCCGGGTGGGTTGCACAAGGCGAAGAGGTCTTATCCCTAGAGCATGAGTTTGGTAACTATATAAACTTACCAGCAGAAAATATTGTCGCTGTGAGTAGTGGCTCTGCAGCACTTTATATGTCATTGACGATAGCAAAAGCAAAGAATAGATATATATCTGCCCCTGCCTACTCATGCCGCTCCATATTTAATGCGATACAGTTATCTGGTGGTATACCAAATTTTTTGGATATAGAAGAAGTATCAGTAAATGCCTCATTAAAAAAAAGCAATGCGGATATTTACATCATAGCCCATATGTTTGGCCTGCCAGATCTGAACGTGGAAAAAAAACGAAGCTATTTTTTAGTTGAAGATGCTGCACAAGCCCTTGGCGCCACGATAAAAAATATACAAGTGGGTCTTTTCGGAGATATCGGTGTGTTTTCTCTCGGTGCAACTAAAATAATAACAAGTGGTGGGCAAGGTGGAATCATAATATCAAAAAATAGAGACATTTCCGAGCTAGCAAGAAAAATAAGGGATTACGACTCAATTGTCGATACCATACCAAGGTTTAATTTTCAGATGACAGATATTCAGGCTGCAATTGCTAGAGAGCAACTAAAAAAATTGCCTGAATTTATTTATCGTCGCGCCAATATATTTAATAAATATCAGGAAGCAGGCCTCCCTGTTATTGACAGTATAAGCCAAGATGTGAAACCCGTTAGGTTTAGAGCCGTGATTTTTACTGATAGTACAAAGGTCATATCCTGTCAAAACGCTTTGCTTGAAAGTGGTATCAGATCCATAGTACCAGTAACAGAGGATGAACTGCTTACTACAAATACATTGGTACCTAATGCAGCCGATTTAAGCAAAAAAACACTCTCGATACCGATCTATCCTTCCCTTTCAGATAAGGACGTCAATAAAATCATTTCTGTCTGTACGAGGGCACTAAAAATATGATCATCAGCATCCATCAACCCGCTTATCTACCTTGGCTAGGATACGTAGAACGCATCAAGAAGAGCGACCTATTTATATTTCTCGACACAGTGCAATTTGAAAAGAATAGTTTTACCAATCGAAATTTAATTAAAGGTGCCAATGGCCCATACTGGCTAACTATCCCCGTCATGAAAAAGGGACACTTAAGCAAGAGTCTGTTCGACACTGAAATTGTAAGAGATGTAGACTGGCGAAAAAGTCATTTAATGTCCATCAAAAGCAGCTACTCAAAAAGTGCTTCATTTCATGAAAAATATGAAAAGATAACTAAACTCTATGACAATAATGAAACGCTCCTTGCCGATCTGTGTTTTAACCATCTGTTATTTTGGCTGGATGAGCTAAATATTAAAACCAAAATAATGAGGTCTTCATCATTGAATATCTCATCAAAAAAGTCAGATCTTATCTTAGATATCTGCCAAGAAGTAGGTGCAACGACCTATCTCTCTGGCCCTATGGGAAAGAACTATCTGGAGGAAAATAATTTCATCTCGAATGGGATAAAATTGGATTATCATTACTTTGAGCCAACACCCTACCCGCAACTTTTTGGTTCATTTATCCCTTTCATGGGCATTATTGATTACTGGTTCAACGTTAAATAAAGGCTTGTTCAATGGCATATTCTAATGAATGGAATGAAGCATACAAAAACAACTCTCATATGAGCATCTGGCCATGGAGTGATCTTGTATCGTGCGTATATAGATATGCAAATCCTAAAGATGGCTATCAACGCGTACTGGAACTAGGTTGTGGTGCTGGCGCTAATATTCCATTATTTCTTGCACTAGGTTGTAGTTATTATGGCATTGATGGTAGTCAGATTATTACAGCCAAGCTCGTTGAAACCTACCCACAGCTGAAGGGAAAGATTATAACGAGCGATTTTTCAAAAGTACATCACTCCGAATTTGATAACTATTTCGATCTTGTAATCGACAGGGCATCTATTACCCATAACGACACCTTCGCTATAAAACGAATTATTGAATCTGTCATTATATATCTCAAACCAGGAGGAAAATTCATTGGCATAGACTGGTTCTCCACACAGCATAGTGACTTTGAAAAGGGTCGTGCTATCGATAGCTACACAAAAATCGACCTTCCTCACGAGAGTCAATTTTCAGGGGTAGGTCAAGTACATTTTAGTGATAAAGAACATATAATTGAATTATTTACAGATGCTGGCTTTATTATTGAGCGACTGGAACATAAAGAAAGAGTATCCATATTGCCAGCCAATAACCACCATTTTGCAAGCTGGGATATTATTGCATATAAGTCAAGTTAAACTAAAAGACCCAGCTTGTATTTTGCTGGGTCATTTTTGTATTGTTCTTCACATTTTATTTCTAAATATGATGTTCTATTTCTCAAGCAAGAACCAAGTAATATCATCTTGAGGAAAATTCGTGTCCCCATGATATATAAAGCCATAATCAACCAATGATAGATCTGGAAATTGTGTCAACATTTCCCCTGTAAAATCTCTTTTGAAAAGTTTTCCTGAGTGCCCTCGATAAGTAATCTCTATTGGTTTCTGATTATAATATTCGGCGATGAGTATATATCGAGATGACTTCTGATACATTAACTCATACACTTTAGGTAGTTGATCTGGATTGATATGGATCAAAACCCCTTTTGTAAAAATAAAATCCCAGACTTCATTAGAAGTGAAATCAACTATTGATTTTTGGTATATATCAACATCTGGAACATTACGTTTTAATGCCAATGCAGCCTTCTCATTTATCTCAACTGCCGAAAAAACCGCATTGGGTAATAAGTGCTTCAGAGCAATTAAATTAATGGCCTACATTAGCGCCGAGTTCGAGAATTTTATTAACCCTCTGAGTGCGTGCTATAACTTTGCTAAAAAATGCTAAATTATCGGCCGCATAATTTTCATATTTATTGCGTTCAACGTACGAATTGCCAAATTCACCGGCCCAGAAGTCTTCCTGCTCCGTACACGGCGTGTTTATATTTTGTGAATCAGCATGATATTCCATAGCTACCTCTTACCGTTAAAGCATTCTAAGTATAGTTATTAAACTTACAGAAAAATTATTGTTAGTTACAAATATGAAGAAATAAAAATTTCATTTCTTGAATAAATCCATTGTCTGATGGTCATCAATCATATCTACACTGTCGAGCGCTTGTGGATACATCTCCTTTGCCTTTGCCAAAAACTCAAGCCAGATACCAATAGCTGGCTGCATCAGCACGAGTGTTTCTTTTTCACCTTCAAACGAATAAAGAATGGAGCTCAGCAGAGAAAACACATAGTTCATCGAACCAATCATAACTTGTGCTATATGCTGTTGTCGGGTAGCGGCGATCTGAGAAAGATAGCCAAAATTGCGCAACATCAACTGATTGATTTCATTACGAGACGTAAATTCCTGTTGCCATTCGACGACCATCTTATCAATGAAAACATTGAAGAATCCGATATCAAGCAATGGCTCGAAATGTTGCTTTGACAAGGGGATAGGTGCACAAAAGGTGCCGATTTCCCCAAGCAGAGCAGACTTATCAACCGGTATAGAGAGACTTATATCTGCACTCGAAAAGGCCTTCGCCCTCTCTATCTTGGCACCATCACTGCAATTGAAACAGCTTACGTCTTCATTGGCAGCCAGCACCTGTTCAATCACTCGACGCGAGGTGTCAAACATGGCATTGCTGATAATAGCGCCACCAAAATTCCCTTCACGTTGCCATAAGCTATCGCCATACATCATCTCCCCCAGAGCGCGGGCACTTTCCTCATTGTTATAGTACGAGCTGAATTTAGAATGATGGTGACCCTTGTGCTTATAGCCATTATCCAAACCGAACAGATACAGCGTTTTAAAACCAAGATGGATAGGCGCAGCAATACCGATATTCCCCACCAAGGGATTTATTCCACCAAGGGATACGTAAGAGCCCACATGGGAAAAGTAATTATGGTAGAGTCTCACTCCCGGCTCGCTTGGCTTGAATAAAAACGCAGACATATTAAATAAAGTAGCACAATCAGGATGAATTACATCTGCACTCAAAAAAAGAATATCTTGGAGATAATCAGGATCGTTTAGATTTACTAGAAAGTCATAGACGATTTTCGTTCGTTCAATCGCAACATAAATGTCTGGTTTAATCCCCACTTTGTGTAGTGCGGAAATGGCACTGCCACAAGCAACAAGAATAGCTCCATCCTTGTTTTCTTTAATTATATCTAATGATTCATCTAAAGAAGGGCCATTCCCAATAATGAATACTGGAGTGTGTTTAAATCTGTTTGATAACTTCTTTCCCTTCTGTATAAATGGTACAGAACGCTCAATATTAGTTACTGTGTGAGACAAGGAAATCATATTATCATCAAAAAAACCCCATCCCATTACCAACAGATAATATTCCTTCTGTACTTTTTCTATCAGCTTTCTTATCTTTTCGTTCTGATAACCCCACATAACAAAAGCATTGGCGACCAAGAAGGAACCTCGGCTGTGAATGGCCGAGGCGAAGTCCTTGACGATGGTCTCTTCATCCTGTCCCAACAAGATCTGCAGTCCCAGATTCTCTTGATGCAGGTAATCGAGTAAGGGTGCCCAGTCAAAGCAGTAGAGAGAGGCGTAAAAGAGATCCAGGTCCGGCTCAAACAGGAAGAGTGTACCAATCTTGCACCTTTCATAGAGATAACCAAGGTGGTACCCGAGACCGACGCCGAATACCAGGGCGCTGGGCGCCTCACTAGGCACATGACCAAGCAAGGTTTCTTTCGCAGAAATGTCGTCAAGATAGGTATTCAGCTTGTTGAGGTACTCGACATGCATAAAGCCCAGGGGATTGGCCTCTTGGCTGAAGGAGAACTTGGACAAAGTCCCCTTCTCCATGAACTCGGTCACCAATGTCTCACAGATGAGATAGGGCTCGGCCCCGTAAACGGCAACATCATCATCGAGCCACGCCAGATTGGGTTGACCATTTTCAGTGCAGAATAATTTGAACGGGCGGGCCGGCTGATAGGCCTCATACATGTCGGCGATATGGGGAATATATCGACGGAACGCCGCCATACTCTGTTCAAAACGCAGCGGCAGTGCGACCGCCATGGCCGCTTCCTGTTCGGCTTGCTGCTGTAGTCGCAGTGCCTCCTGTTCGGCTTTTGCCAGGGTAGCATTCAAATTGACTGACATCAGAACTCCTTGCTGTTCACGCGATACGCTTGCCCAGCCTTGTTGGCTTTACCGACTTGAGCTAGCTGTTTGAATACGATCTGGTGATGACTGGCAGCCAGGGCTTGCAGACGTGCGTCCTCAATAGCGTGGGCGGCCGCCAGGGTGGCGGCAGGCTGTCGCTGCATCGGCTCCACCCTGGCCAGCTGTACCAGACTGTCTATCAGAGCCTGCCGCTCATCCATGCACTGCAGGGCCTCGTCATATTGCTGTTGCTCCAGCAGCGTTCCCATCAAGCTGACATTGTCCTGCAGCGCCGCTTCGAGGGCGGCGAGCACGGCACTCACAGATCACCCAGCTGCTGGCGCATATGAAATCCTTGCTGTTTCTCTGCCTCGGGCAGCTGATCCCAAGCGGATTTGATCGTCACCATCAGATTCATGACCTCATCGAGGGGGGCAACATCCCGTGTCAGGCTGGCATCCCAGATGCGCTCATCCATATAGGCATAAAGGCCGTGCAAGTCTTCGGAGATGGCGCCCTGACTCATATCGAGTGCATCTTGCAGGCCATGTAACAAGCCCTGCGCCTTGGAGACGGCGATGGACTTTGCCTCCATGTCTTGCCGTTCGATGGCGCCCTTGGCTTGTGCCAGACGCTCGAGAAATCCCTGCATCATCAGCTGAATAACACGGTGAGGATCGGCAACCGCCAAATCAGCCGCTATGCTGGTTGCCTTATATGCCTTCAGATTACGGTGGTACATAAGATGAAACCTCGAAATATCACTCTCAATTATCTTTTATTTGCAATGCAGACAGGGCGGATGCCGAGTTGTTCATTTTGACCAGCAGGGCATCCAGGCTGCCGTATTGGGCACGCAGCGCCGCCTCATATTTCACTAACTGGGCATTGCTGGTCACTTCTTTTTGACCCAGGCTACGCAGATCAGAGTTCAGGGTATCGGTACGCTGCGCCAGCATGCCCCCTGACTTGGTATATTCTTTGAGCCCCTTGCTCAGAGAGCCGGCAAGGCCTTTCTCATTGCCAAACAGGGCCACCACCTGATCGAAGTTCTTGTCGACAGCTTCCCCGAACTTTTCTTTGTCGAGAGATAGTTTTCCCTTGTTATCCATCTTCATGCCGATCTCAAAGATAGTCGAATAGGTCGAGCTGCTCTCAGAGGGACTGACCACCAGATTGCTCATGAAGGTGTTGATGGCCCGCGTAGTGGAATCACCGGCCAAGGCACCGCCGTCATCCTGTTTCACGCCCCCGACGAAGCTGCTGCGCTTGCCGAGCGTCCCTATCTTGTCCTGCAAGGCGTTGTAGCCATCGACAAACTGCTGCACCAGCTCCTGAATAGAGGTTTTGTCCGTCGTGATATCCACCTTGTTGGACTTCAGATCGCCATTGCTGTCCTTGTCCGATACCCGCAGCACCGTCAGTTTCAGATCCTGGATGGTGTCATCGAAGACATTGGTATCGCTCTTGAGGACGTTGCCATCGACCACGATCTCGGCGCTGCTCGCCGCCTGGGTCTGACTCATGGCACTACCTGCGGCGCCGGTCGAGAAGATATCCAGTTCGGCGTTATCGCCCGTGATGGCCAGATCCCTGCCATCGCCCGACACTCCCGAGTCGATGATGAGTTTTGCCTTGCCATCCGCGGTGTTGACTATGTTAACGCTAAGGCCAAAGTTGTCGCCATTGCCGTTGATGCTCTTGCGGATATCCTGCAGGGTATCCCCCGCTTTCACATCAACCTTGAATTCCTTGTCACCCGCCTTGAACGTCAGCTGACCATCCTGGGTGATCAGCGGGGCCGTCGAGCTGTCAAACACCCCTTCCTGCCGGCTCGTCTGTGCCAACTTATTGACGGTAATGTTGTACTGACCGTTGGATCCGCCACTCTTGCTCTCCATCTTCAGCACAGGATCATCTTTATCTTGCGTGATATTGATGGCCCGTTTGTTGAACGCACCCGGGGCACTCAACTTGTCGAGGATATCGGTGAAGGCGGAGATAGAGGACTTGAGCTGACCTATGCCAGACAAGGTGATCTGGGTACTGTTGCGTTTGGTGATGATCGGCTGTTGCAACTGGGCCTTTTTGGCCTCCACACTCGCCGAGATCACACTTTCAAGCTGGAGCCCAGAGCCCGCCCCCGCAGAGGTAATCGCCATACATCCTCCTGTCTACTATTAACTTAAAAAATAGGGTCAAACTTGGCCATCAAACAACAGACCCGAGAGGTTGATGCTATCGTCTCCCCCCTGTTCCATGGTCTGCAGTCTCTTTTTCATCAAGAGAATTTCTTCACTCGGGATCTGGCGTATCACTTGCCTGGTATCAGCATCTATCACCTTGATCACGGGCTGATCGAGCTCAGGCACCAGACTGAAGTTGATGGTCCATCCCTTCACTCTGCTCAAACTGTCCAGCCTTTCTTGCAATTCTTGGGCCTGCTTTTCTAATTGCGCCTTCTCGGTGCGCGATGCTGACGCCTTGATATGCGCTGATGGTTCTTGCGATGCCTTGGCTGCCGGTTCGACACCAGCCTGTTCCTTCACACGTTTCTCACCAGAGGGGGATGGAGAAACAGACATGGCGGCCTGAGGGCCGCCATGTTGAGTTAGCATCGAAGTAACAGAGGGCACGGCTATCGATTCATTGGCCATCTGCTGCTCCTTCTATCAGTGGCTGATGGGTATAGCGGCTTAGCCCAGCAGTGACAGAGCTGACTGCGGACGCTGGTTGGCCTGGGCCAGGATGCTGGAGGCAGCCTGCTGCAGGATATTCTGCTTGGTCATGTTGGCGGTCTCGGTGGCAAAATCCGCATCGCGGATGCGGGAGCGGGCTGCGCTGACGTTTTCCGAGATGTTGGTCTGGTTGCGGATAGTAGAATCGAGACGGTTCTGCACCGCACCCAGCTCGGCACGCTTGCCATCCACGACTTCCAGCATGGCATCAGTAGCAGCTAATACATCTTGAGCCTTAGTCTGACTACTAATATCGATACCACCCGCCCCACCACCAGTGAAAATGGTGTTGGCAGCAATAGCAGTACCTATTACTGTTCCCATATTGATCGTTGTAGCTGCTGCCGCAATGCCAGAAATACTGAAACCATCCGTCTGATTGAGGCTAAAGCTAATTGTTTGGTTGGCATCAGCCCCCACCTGGAAACTACCGCTGTAGTTACCATCCAACAGCTTGGTACCAGCAAAAGTTGTATCTTTCGAGATACGGTTGATCTCAGAACCCAGTTGGTTTACTTCTTTTTGCAAGGCGGCGCGATCTTTATCAGAGTTGGAGCCGTTGGCGGACTGCTGGGCCAGGGTACGCATACGCTGCAGCATGCCGGTCACTTCATCCATGGCCCCTTCCGCAGTTTGCGCCAGGGAGATGCCGTCGTTGGCGTTGCGGTTGCCCTGATCCAGGCCGTTGATCTGGGAGGTCAGGCGGTTGGAGATCTGCAGACCCGCCGCATCGTCCTTGGCGCTATTGATACGCAGACCCGATGCCAGACGGGTATATGAGGTATCCAAAGACTTGCTGGTATTCATCAAGTTACGCTGGGCGTTCAGTGATGAAGTGTTGGTATTGATAAACATGGCCATAAAAGATTTCTCCTGATGAACAAGAAACTGCGGGCTCTGTTTGCATCTATACAGTCAGGGTCCCACCGTTCAGACGGGCAGATTGAACGATCTGTCTCATCTGGCGGGTCCCCTGTTTGAACGGACAAGGGACCCGCAGTTGCGCAAATGTTGGATTTCCGAACACCCCTCAATTTGCTTCACTCTCTGTAACGGCAGCCCCATCAGAAGCTTTAGGAAATTTATTGCCGCCTTCATCAGCAGAGAGGCAACACTTCTCCGCTCAAAGCTCCGCACGGTTGTTTTAATTTGGGGTGGGGGAAGTGTTCAAGCCTCAATACAGGAAAGGACTACAGGTGGCATGGTTTATGCTTAATGTTATTGAGCTGCCAATTTTTCGGCGCTCATAAAAAAGGCCGACAATGTCGGCCAAAGAAGAGCTTACGCTCAGGAGAACAACCTCGATGATGACAGAGTGAACGATCTGCGCAACACTCGAGGGGTATACCAATAAGAGAACTTTTCTTTCGATAGGACAAGGCGTAAATCCGAACACCCCATTGTTCCATCTTGCTTACCAGGGCGGCCTGAACAACCGCCCTTTTCTTTTTCTTGCAGTCAGTCCTCTTAGCCTTGCAGCAGTGAGAGCGCAGACTGCGGGCGCTGGTTGGCCTGGGACAAGATGCTGGAGGCGGCCTGCTGCAGGATGTTCTGCTTGGTCATGTTGGCGGTTTCGGTGGCAAAGTCCGCATCGCGGATACGGGAGCGAGCTGCAGAGACGTTTTCCGAGATATTGGCCTGGTTGCGGATGGTGGAATCCAACCGGTTCTGCACCGCACCCAGCTCAGCGCGCTTGCCATCCACGACTTCCAGCATGGCATCAGTAGCAGCTAATACATCTTGAGCCTTAGTCTGACTACTAATATCGATACCACCCGCCCCCCCACCAGTAAAAATGGTGTTGGCAGCAATGGCCGTACCTATAACTGTTCCCATATTGATCGTTGTAGCTGCTGCCGCTATCCCCGAAATACTAAAACCGCCCGCCTGATTGAGGCTAAAACCAATCGTTTGATTTGCATCCGCCCCTACTTGGAAAGTGCCGCTAAAAGAGCCATCGAGCAGCTTGGTACCCGCAAAGGTGGTGGAAGTAGAGATACGGTTGATCTCTGCCCCCAGCTGATTCACCTCTTTCTGCAGAGCCACACGATCTTTATCAGAGTTGGAGCCGTTGGCGGATTGTTGAGCCAGGGTACGCATACGCTGCAGCATGCCGGTCACTTCGTCCATGGCCCCTTCTGCGGTCTGTGCCAGGGAGATGCCGTCGTTGGCGTTGCGGTTGCCTTGGTCCAGGCCGTTGATCTGGGAGGTCAGACGGTTGGAAATTTGCAGACCCGCCGCATCGTCCTTGGCGCTGTTGATGCGCAGGCCGGAGGCCAGACGAGTGTAGGAGGTATCCAGAGATTTGGTGCTGTTCATCATGTTACGCTGAGCGTTGAGCGATGAAACGTTGGTATTGATATACAGACTCATAATTTTTCTCCTAAGCTATTAAATTTTATCTTTAATTCACTCAGGCTTTATTTTGTTTTGTGCCTGATATGTTTAGTTAACGGCGCTGTTTGGTAAGACTTTAATTTCTTTTTTCTGCCTTCTTGGCAGTAATCGCCGCCTAACCTATATATCGGCCTCTATTTCCCAGCCTTGAGAAAAAAATCAGAATTTTTGTCACTGCATCCCAACCAACCCGCAGATTGGTGGCCAGATCCCGCAACCGCTGGGTCTGTGCTGCCAGTCACCCGCCCTCTTCAGTCCCCAGAAACCGGCTCTGGCTCCCACTTTTGCATACCGGCATTGCTCACGCGCGCCCCTTGCCCCTAAAATCGCCGCCCCATCATTTATTGGACGTGAGTTGTTCTCCATGCAGACACTGGTTGAGCAGATTGTTTACATCAGCGACATGTTTGGTACTGCGGTATTCGCGTTTTCGGGGGTATTGGTGGCAGGGCGCCTCAGAATGGACGGCTTCGGCGTCATGGTGCTGGCTGCGGTGACTGCCATCGGCGGTGGCACCATCCGTGACATGATCCTGGGCGCCACCCCGGTATTCTGGGTACGCGACCCCCTCTACATCTGGGTCGTCATCGCCACGGCGCTCATCGGTATGTGGATGGTCAAGTTGCCCCGCCGCATGCCCTGGTATGTGCTGCCGGTGGCCGATGCCTTCGGGCTGGCGCTCTTCACCGTGATTGGCGCCCAGAAGGCGCTCAACTTCGGCACCTCGGGACTGATTGCTGTGCTCATGGGCACCATGACGGGGGTGGCTGGCGGCATGATCCGGGACGTGCTGGCCCGGGAAGTGCCCATGGTGCTGCAAAAGGAGATCTATGCCACCGCCTGCATCCTGGGGGGCATCCTCTATACCCTGGCGCTGGAGGTCAACATGGACAGGGTCACCGCCATGCTCATCTGCATGACGGCCGTTTTTGGCCTGCGGGTTGCCGCCATCTACTGGCACCTCTCCCTGCCGACCTTCTCGTTGCAGCGCAACTGAAGCGGGTCTGGGTGGGCGAGATCCCACCCTTGCAGGGGCAAGATTGAACCAAGCCCGCTTTTCTGTTGTCATAGAGTGGTCGTTTCAAGCCGGATTACCTCATGCAAAAACTTGGGCTCATTACCACGCTGATTCTGATGATGGTGGCAGCGGCTCATGCGGGGACACAGGCCCTGTTCGGGCGCCTGGCATCCACCCCGGTGCAGCAGTTCAACCAGCAGATCCGTCAGGCGAGCAGCAGTCAGCAGGGCTGGGTCAACGACTATCGCGAAGTGGCTCGCCGCTTCGTGGGTCATGAAGACGTGCCCACCCGCATCCATGCCCAGCAGCTGGACAACGATCTGGTGCTCTCTGTGGCCCTCGATGGTCAGAAGAGCGACATGCTCTACATCCTGACCCTGTTTCGCAGCAACAACCTGTGGCAGATGCGTCAGGCCGAGATGGGCTGGCGCTGCCAGGGCCAGGAGACCTTTACCCCAGTCCCCTGCCCCTGATCGTCACCGAAGATGTGAAATAAAAAAATCCGGCACCTTGGCCGGATTTTTTATGGGCGCATGCACACCGCTATCAGGGGCGATACACCTTGACGTTGTCAAAGCCCTGCTCTTTCAGATAGAGCGCCTGCAACTTGCTCATCACGCCGCGATCGCAATAGAGCAGGTAGGTCTGCTCCTTGGGCAGATCGCCAAAGGCAGTCGCCAGCTTGAAGAAGGGGATGTGCAGAACGTCGCGCCCTTCCACCACCAGTGGCTTCTCGTCGCGCTCATCACTGGAGCGGATGTCCAGGATGACTTCATTGGCAGCCAGCACCTGGGTGGTCTCCACCTCCTGCACCTGGGCGGCAGTCTCTTCGCCGATGCGGCGAATGTCGAGATAGCGGGCCTCGCTCACCACCTTGTCCAGGATGGCGAAGTCGAAGTTGGCCTCTTCCGCCTCGATGTTGGACAGCACTGCCTTGATGGTGGGCTTCTTGGAGATGACGCCGCAATACTCCGGCATTGTCTCTGCAAACTCCAGGGTACCGATGCGACGGGCCTCGCTGATGATGTCCGGCTTGTCCCAGGTGATGAGGGGGCGCAGGATCACCTTGTCGGTCACCCGATCGATCACGTTCAAGTTGGTGAGAGTCTGGCTGGAAACCTGGCCCACACACTCGCCGGTCACCAGGGCCTGGATCTGGAAGGTTTCCGCCACCTGGCCGGCGGCGCGCATCATCATCCGCTTGAGCACTACGCCCATCTGGCCGTTGTCGATCTTCTCGAGGATCTCGGCCACCACGGGCTCAAAGTCGATGGCGGTGAAACGCACCTTGTGGGAGGCGCCGAACTTGCTCCACAGGTAATAGGCGACCTGCTTGACCCCGATCTCGTGGGCAGCGCCGCCGAGGTTGAAGAAGCAGTAGTGCACGCGGCAGCCGCGCTTGATGAACTGGTAGGAGGCCACGCCGGAATCGAAGCCGCCGGAGAGCAGGCTCAACACGTCCTCCTGGGTCGCCATGGGGAAGCCGCCCATGCCGTGGTGGATGGCACTGATGATGTAGAGCTCGTCGTTTTCCACTTCCAGATTGACCTGGATATCCGGCTTCTTCAGGCGCACACCAGCGGTTTCGCAATGCTGGTTGAGGCCGCCACCCACATAGCGCTCCAGCTCCAGGGAGCTGAAGTCGTGCTTGCCGACGCGACGGGCACGCACGCAGAAGGTCTTACCTTTCAGGCGATCGCCCCAGACGGCGCGGGTCTGCTCGAAGATGTCGTGCAGATCGGTGAAGTTGCTCAGTTTCACTTCGAGGAAATACTGGATGCCAGGGATGCAGGCCAGGGTCTCGAGATACTGGGCGTGGAACTGATCGTTGCGGGAGCTCACTACCAGCTTGTCCCAGTCCATCCGCACGCGGGCGTCTTCGTCAAAGCGGCGCAACACGTTACGGATGTTGCCCTGCAGCATCTTGGTGAAACGCTGACGCACTGACTTGCTCTTGATGGTGATTTCGGGGAACAGCTTGATAATGAACTTCATGGTGTTGACTCGGGTGGCCTTGATTTAAGGGCGCGAATTATATCAGAAGTTTGGCGCCAGCGCCTACTGGCCAGGTGACGGCAGATTTTCCCACACAATGTTTGCCGCAAGACGGCAATCTTGCGTATATTCCCGAGCCTGCGCCTTGGCCACCGGCTTGAACACTGACGATCCGATGAAGACCTATATCTACTACCCCGGCATGGAAGTACGGGATGAACTCTGGCTCAAGTTTGCTCTGATCTATCTGGAGCGGCTCGCCTTCGTCTTCACCGTCAGCGAGAAGAGCGGCCTCACCGCCCTGCTCGATACCCTGCGCCAGCAGAGCGATCTGCTGGCCGAGCGGCCGGCACCGGCCTTCTTTGCCGCCATCACCCCCCAAATCGAGAATCAGATTACCGGCCTTATCGCCCCCGATTTCGTCCGCCACAAGGTGTTTGGCAACAAGGAGCTGATCGCTCGCTGGCGCCAGCGTGCCAACCACGACTGCTTCTGCCCCGCCCAGCAGGGTCTGGAGCGGCTGCACGGCTTTTGCCTGAGCCACGGTTTTGCGACCCAGGATGAGGGGGGGATCAGAATGGCGCGACGCTTTGCCAACCTGCTCTCCATGCGCCTCGCCCGTGAGTGGGCGCTCGCCAATGAGGGGGCCCTCATCACGGATCACGACTACCTGGACAGGCTGCTGCACCTGCTCGAATCCCGCTACCACAACCGGGGTGGCCAGGATTGCTTCCACCTCGAGATCCCGCTGCAAGTGCCCACTCACCTCGCCGAGATCTCCTTCGATGAGCTGGTTGCCCTGCGCGGGCGCAGCGGTTTTCGCCAGCAGCTGGCGGCCTTCCACCAGGCTCTGGATGCCCTGCTCGCCATGCTGGGCAGCGGCTACGCCGACCCTGCCGTACTGGCCCGCTTCGAGCAAGCGCAGCAGGGGCTCAACCAGCTGCTGGGCCCGGAGACCCGCTGCCTGCCACTCACTACCCTTGTCAGCTGCTCATTGCCCGCCATGGCGATGATCCACAGGCTCAAGGAGAGTCACCCCGACAGCAGCCTTGTCTTCCATCCCATCAAGAAGAGCCACTTTCACCAGCGCAAGAGTCAGCACTTCTTCACCCGGCTGGGTCAGGTCAAACCCTGATCCAGCGCCAGCACAGGGGCTGCCGTCAAGATGTTGTCGCCCTGAACGAGGCTCCCCTGACCCGCCTCTCTCAGGAGGGGTTCTCCAGCCGAAACTCGATGCGATCGCTGTTGCCCGCCTCGTCCACCACCACCAGCTGGTAGCGTCCTGCCTCGCTCAGTACCTGATCCCCGTCCCAGCGCAGCCGCTGGCCGTTGAGAAACCAGTGCGGCTTGCCCACGCCCCCCAACACCCTGGGTTGCAGGCGGTAGCGCTGACTGCGAATGAGGTTGCCCTCCCCCAGGGCCAGGATGCGAATGGGAGCCTGCAAGTCGGCGCTTAGCCCTTCCCCCGCACAACCACTTGCCAGCAGCGCCTGACGGCGCTCGCCGGGTGTGCGCCAAGGCTCCAGCGAGAGCGGCCAGAGCGCCCGAACGCCTGACTGAGCCGCATCCTGGCAGCGGGCCAGGGTCGGCTTGCCTTCGGCAGTGAGCGCAACCTGGCGCAGGGGCGAGGGCCAGTCCATGGGATCCGGCAGGGTGGGCGGATCCCGCGCCTCCAGCAGCCAGGCACTCTGGCGTTGCAAACAGGCCTCAGGCAGGGTCGCGCTTGCCTTGCGTCCCAGCGGCCAGCAGATCTCGGCCTCGCTCACCGTATTGGGTTGCGCCGGCAAAGGGCTGTTGTCCGAGAGGCGAGAGTAGACCGAGAGCAGCAGCGGCACAGCCGCGCTCTGGCCATAAAAGCCCGGCAAGGGGGTACCGTCGGGGCGCCCCAGCCAGACCCCTATGGTCCAACGGCCGGAGACCCCCATGGCCCAGCTGTCCCGATAGCCATAGCTGGTGCCGGTCTTCCAGGCGAGCCGGTTGATCCGGCCGGTCGCCTCGCTGGCGAAGGGCTGATCCGCCCGCCCCTGGGCACTCAATATCTGCCAGATGATCCAGGCGGCCCCCGGGCTCAGCAAGGGGCGGGGCACCGCCTGCTGCCCCGCCAGCCAGACCGGCATCGCCACCTGCCCCTGCCGGGTGAGGGCGCTGTAGAGCGCCACCAGCTGCTCGAGCCGAATGCCCGCCGCCCCCAGCGCAATGGCCGGGTTGGGCTTGTCCGAGAGCGCTAGCCGCACCCCGGCGTTGTCGAGCCGGCTGACCAGCTTGTCGGCCCCAAGCGCTTCCAGCACCTGCACCGCCGGCACGTTGAGGGATTGCTGCAGCGCCTGGGTGAGGGTCACAGGCCCCTGAAAGGCACCGGTAAAATTGGCGGGTCTATAGTCGGAACCCAATCTCGGGGCATCGGAGAGCAGGGAGGCCGAGTGCACCAGCCCCTCGTCCAGGGCCAGACCGTAAATGAAAGGCTTGAGGGTGGATCCCGGGGAGCGGATCGCCTGCACCATGTCGAGGTAGCCGTGGCGGCGCAAGTTGCCATACTCGGCGCTGCCCACATAGGCGCGCACCGCCATTGTGCTGTTGTCCACCAGCAGCAAGGCGGCCGAGGTCTGCTCGGGGAAGCGGCGGATATAGCTCGCCACCCGGGCCTCCAGCCAGCGCTGCAGATCCCCGTCTATGGTGGTGTGCACCAGGGCCCCCGGCTGGCTGTCGGCGACGAGGCGGGCAAACAGCGGCGCCTCCATGGGGGTGAAGTGTCCTCGGGCCAGTACCGGTTCGATACGCCCCTCCTGCCACACCGCCTCGGGCCAGGCGCCCTGCGCCACCAGCCGCTGCATCACCTTGTCGCGGGCGGCACGGGCCCGTTCGGGGTGCCTGTCCGGCCGGTAACGGCTGGGGGCCTGGGGCAGCACCGCCAGCAGCGCCGCCTCGGCGTGGGTCAGCTTGGCCGCGCTCTTGCCCAGATAGGCGAAACTCGCCGCCTGCACCCCCTCCAGATTGCCGCCAAAGGGGGCCCGGTTGAGGTAAACGGTGAGCAGGGTGCGCTTGTCGTAATGCCACTCCAGTTGCAGCGCCCGCGCCATCTGGCGCAGCTTGCCGGGCACGCTCCTGTGGTAGGGCTCGATGAGGCGGGCCACCTGCATGGTGAGGGTCGAGCCCCCAGAGACGGCCCGCCCGTAGCGCAGCCACTGCCAAACCCCGCGTACCATGGCCACCGGATTGACCCCGGGATGGCGCCAGAAATAGCGATCCTCGTAGCCCAGCAACGCCTCTATATAGCGAGGGGAGACCTGCTCCAGGGTCACGGGGTAGCGCCACACGCCGCTGGTGTCGGCGAAGGCGCGCAGCGGCCGACCCTTCATATCGAGCACCACCCGCGCGTAGGCGGGATCCAGCGGCGGCGGCGGGAAGAGGCGATCCAGCGTCAGCAGCAACAGGATAAGGGCGATTGCCCCCATGCCCGAGCAGCGCAGCCAGGGTGGCAAACGGCCAAGCCAGGCACGGCAAACACGGCCACTGCGACTAAGCCTCAGCAAACTGCGCCGCCAGAGGGTGAGCGGGCGAACCCGCTCGAGGGAGGAAAGATTACTCAGAGATGCTCACCTCGTGAATATCCTCCCCCAGGGCCCGCAGTTCAGGCCGGTACATGTCCTCCACCTGGGTCGGCGGTACCGGATAACGACCCGGCGTCACCGCCCGCATCAGGTAGACCAGCTGCTGGTTGCCCCCCGCACTCAGATCCAGCGCCGCCGTGTAGCGATCGTCACGAAACTCCTGATGCTTGAGGTAGTCGTTCCACTCGCTCTGCCACGCAGGTTTACCCTCAATCGAAAGCTCTTCCAGCTTGATGCTGTTGCCAAGGGCCGGATTCTCCAGCTCGAAACCGGCCGGCAGCATCTCCACCAGCAGGGCATCGGGCACCGCCGATTCGCTACTCACATTGAGCCGCACCACCACCAGATCGCCGACCCGAACCTTGGCAGGATCAAGCTGCTTGCCGTCGCCGTTGAACCAGCTGCGGGTGACGCTCATGCCCTGACTCAACCGAGTAGGAGCTTGTTCGGGGTAGCCGATCAGAGTGCGTTGCACATAAAGCGAGCCCTTGCCCTCGTTGGTAACTGCGCTGGCTGTCAGCGCCTCCGGGGCGCCGAGCTGCACACTGGCCTCGCCGGCAAAGGGGCGCTCGCCATCGGTAGATACCAACCTGGCCTGCCAGTCAGCGGCGGGATCAACTTGTGCCAGCCGCAACAGGGCCAGCCGCTCCTGGGTGCTGAGCCACTGACGGTGAGCCAGGGTATCGGCCACCTTGGCGCTCAGCGCTGGCCAGCGCTCCTCGGCCAGCTTGTGTTGACGGAGCAGAGATAGCTCGAGGGCCTGGTCACGCAACGGTGAGCCGTAATCCCCCAGATAATCCTCACCGCGCTCGGTCGCCTGCGCCCGGGCAAGGGCCTTGGCGGCGTTCTGCTCATCCCCCATGGCCGAGAGCGCCAGCGAGAGGTGGAGCAGCGGCAAACCGGAGCGGGCGTGATCGGCCTGCTGCTCCCAGATGAGGCGCAGGGTGGCAAGCGGCGCCTTGCCCACCCGTGCCAGCACATAGGCGCTGTAGGCCTGATAGGCCAGCCGGCTATGCTCGGGGGCACTGCTCCAGCGCTCCCCGTACTGGCTGTCGGTCAGATAACTCTGCAGCCGGTTCAACGCCTGACTCAGCATGGCCTCCGGCACGGCATCCCCCGCCTCCTTGCGGGCCAGCAGATAGTCGGCGGCATAGGCGGTGAGCCACTGCTCCTCGTCGGAGCGTCCATCCCACAAACCGAAACCGCCGCTCGGCAGTTGCAGCCGCTGCAAGCGTTGCAGCAGGGCGCGCTGCAGATCCGCCTCGCTCACCGGCTTGCGGCCCTCTGTGGGTTGTGACCAGGCGACACGCTCATCCGCAGTGGTCAGCAGGTAAGGCCAGGCGCGCGACAGGGTCTGCTCCAGACAGGCATAAGGGTAATCGGCCAGCGCCTGCCACTGGGCGGCAGGATCCCAGGGGGGCGTGCCTGAGAGGCTGAGCAGCCCCTGCAGGTTGGTGCTATCCAGCCCGGCCAGTTCGCTCTGGGCAAAGCTCATCTGCTGACCCGGGGCCAGCATCTGGTAGCGCTGGCGAGTCTGCGCAGGCCAGGGGGAGCGCAGCGGCAGCGACCAGTCGCGGCTTATCGCAAAGCCCTTGCCGCTGGCCGCCAGTTGCAGGCTTGCCACGCCGCTGGCGCCTGTCACTGTGAGTGGCAGGGTCAGCCACTGCTCCTCGCCGTTTTTAAGGGAAAGGGTGCTGGGCAGCTCGCCGTTTGCCTTGAGCCCGCCATTGAGGGTCCATTCAAGCGAAAGATTCTGATCCTCGCCGCTCATATTACGCAACTGCACCAGGGCCCGGGTCTGATCCCCGCGAGCGCCAAAGCGTGGCCAGCCAATTTCGGCCACCAGGGGCGCCACTACCTTGACGGCGCGCTCAGCCTCCCCCACCTGCTGCTCGTTCCAGGCCAGTGCCATCAGCGCCAGCTCGCCGTTGAAGTTGGGCAGATCCAGCGGTATCACCGCCTTGCCCTGCTCATCAAAACTCACCTCGCCACTCCAGAGCGCAGCGACCTCGACCCGGCTCTCCAGTGCGCCCCCCTTCTTCAGGGCCGGGGCATCACCGCCGTAGTTGAGACGAGCCTGCTTGCCGTCCTGGGGCGGGATCACCTGACCGTAGTTGTCGAACAAGTCTTGTGCGAAGCGCTTGCGACCGAAGAAGATCTCGAAGGGGTCGAGAGGCTGGTAGTCGCTGATATTGAGCACGCCCCTGTCCACCGCCGCCAGCACCACCCGCCCCTGACTGTTGGGGGTGGAGGTAGCGGTCACTTCGAGCCGGGTGAGCGGCACGGCTTTATCCGGCGCGCTCAGGGTGAGCGGCAGGCGGCGAGCTTCCCGGTCGAGCGCGAGCGGCACCAGGCCGACCGAACGCAGGCTTTGAATGCCCTTGCTGCTCGCCGGTCTCGACTCGCTGTCAGGGACGGCGATCTGGGCCGAGATATGGAGATCATGACGTTGCCACTCGGGGCTGATGGGGATCTCGAACTCGCCACGCCCTTCCCCTTGCCCGGCACCTTCGGCGTTCAGTTCGATGCGCTGCCACCAGCGCAGGCCGTCGCCATCTTCCACCAGCAGCAACCCCTTGCCCGCACGCGGTGCCACCAGGGTCACCTTGGCCTTGTCGCCAGCCTGATAGGCACGTTTGTCGAGGGTGATGGCAATCTTGTCGGGCCGCGCCTGCTCGCCACCGCCGCCCCAGGCGTAGCTGCCGATCTCGAACCGCAGGCTGGATTGATGGCCCTGGCTGTTCTCCACCTCGAGGCGATACCAGCCGGCCGCAAGGGGCAGGCTGAGGGCGGTCGGCCCCTTGCCGTCCAGCTGCAGGGTCTGCTCCTGCTCCAGATAGGGCTGGCTGTTGAACTCGTACTTCCATCCCTCGCCGTCGGCGTAGTGCCAGTAGTAGTCGCGGTATTCGTTGATAAGCCGCACCTTCACCGCCCCCGCCACCGGCTGGCCCTTGTCGTCGAGGTTGAGGATCTGGAAGGGGAGCGGTTTGCCCCCCTCTACCCGCTCTGCCACGAAATCGGCCCTGAGGGCGGGCCACTGGCTGTCGGCGGGCCAGCCGTACTGGGTACGGCTGCGATTGACGGCGCGGCCACCGGGCTCGGAGAGCGACACCCGGTAGGCCACCTCCAGCGGCCCGAGGGCACGCACGCCATCCAGCTCATCAGCTAACGAAAAAGTCCCCTGCCCCTGTTCGTTCAAGGTGATATTGAGGGGCTCCGGCTCTTTGGCCTGCTCGGCGAGCAGCACGTCCCCTAAGGTAAACTCCTGCCACTGGGTGAAGGGCATGGTGGCGCGGCTTATCTTCACCTCCGCCTTCGCCTTGGTACTGCTCGCCGGGGCACCATAGAGGTAGTCCCCCTGCAGCGGCAGGGTGAGGGCCGCTTCCGGGCTCTGCAATTCCCCATCCGGCCCCTTGCCGAGCTGCAGTTTCAGCCGCTCGGGCAGGAACTCCTCCACCAGGAAGGGCCACTCGAAGCGGCTGCCTGCCGATGTCTTGAGGGTGATGGTCCAGCGTCCCAGGGGCGCATCCTGCGGCAGGCGCAGGCCGTAGTGGGCGGCGCCCAGGGTGTCAGGCAGCAACCGTTTCTGCTCCAGCAACTGACCGTCCGGCTGTTTCACCTCCAGCTCCACCGCCATGCCGGGCAACAGCTGGCCATCCTGCCCCTTGAGCAGGATCTCGCTGTCGAGCCGCTCGCCGGGGCGGTAGAGATCCCGCCCACTGAACAGATAGAGCTGCTGGGCCTGCCAGGGCTGGGTGCCCAGATCGAAGGTGGAGAGATCAAGCGCCGCGCCATCGAGGCGCAGCACAGCCAGATGCTTGCCCTGCTCGGCCAGCAGCAGGCGGGCCCCCTGCACCTGCTCGAAACGCCGGTGACCGCGCGGATCTGTCTGCTGTACCTGCAGCCGGTTGCCCTTCTCGTCGAGCAGGGAGAGTTGCACCTCCTTGAGGGGGTCGGCGGTTGCCAGGGAGCTGACGAACACCTCCAGTCGATCCCGGTAGCGGCGGGCACTGAGCCCCATGTCGCTCACCGCGAAATAGGTGGTCTCCTTGCGCCAGTCGTAGTTGCCAAGGGGCGACATCACCGCAAAATAGACCCCGGCCTCGGCCAGTTGCGGCTCCTTCACATTGATGAGGCGGGTCTCGCGCCGGTTGGCATCGAGCGCCAGGGCATAGCGGCCGCTGAACACCCGCTTGGCACGCTGGGTGACCTGCTCCAGATCCCAGTTGCCCATGCCGGCGCCGGGGCGATACTCGGCCAGGAAGCGCGGCAGATACTCGGCATCGATCCGGAAGAAGTCGATGTTGACCTCGTCCACGTTGACCGCGCTGATGGGCAGGCGCAGCTCCTCGCGCAGGGGCAATACCATGCCGCTGGCGGTAAAGGAGGCCCCCGCCTCCAGCGGTCGGGTCTTGAGGGTCCAGCGCTGGGGAGATGGGCCCAGCCCCGCCTTGAGACTCACCTCATAGCTCTTGTCGGGCTGGACATTCGGGAAATAGAGGGTGCGACCATCTTCGGCGAGGATCCACTCCCCCTGCACCTGCTTGCCCCCTTCATTGACAATGAGCCAACTCTGCCAGTTCGCCTTGGGCGTCAGGGGGCCGGAGAAGACCAGTGCCAGCGCCGGGGCATCCCGATACTGGCGGGCATTGGCCTGCACCACAGAACTTGGAGCTCCCGCCTCCTGCTGCGCCTCGGTTGAGGGAGATGCGGGCGCCGGGGTGTCCGGGCCGCAGCCTGCCAGCAGCAGAGCCCCCACCCCCGCCAATAACGAGGCCAGTAAGCGAGGGACGCGAGACACAGGAGAGGGCTTGAGGAGACGCATAGGTTTGATCCCGGGTTGAGTCGCCGCCAGCGCAGCGCAGGAGCCAATAGGATAAAACGTCGCCCCCATTAACACAAAGCTCAGTGCGGCGGACACATCATCCACGGCATTCCGTTACTGGCAGCAGAAATAGCTATTAATGAGCCAGCAAATAATATTTCCCATTCGAAACTCTTTTTTCGACAGTTATTTTATACAGGTAAACTCCTCCCCGTTTTCTGAACCCAAGCTAGACTGGGGGCAACAGTTCCCTTGTGTGGTATAGGAATACTCTTTATTCTCTGGCACCGCTGAAGTTGTAGAAGCAATCAGCCTAATATCAAGCAGTTAAATATTTTTTAAACATTGAGTTCCTGTGCCATAAATTAAATGCAGGCAAGGTCAGAGTGCCCCCCACACGCTGAACTCAGTGTTCTTTATCACTACACACCCTATGCCTGCTGGCCCGACACCTGTGTTGGGCCAGCATGGTTGTGTGCTCATCCCCCGTCGGAGTCATACCAGAATGGAAAATAATGATCTGTCCATAGTCGAAAAAAGGTTGGTTGCCAGATTCCTGGATATGTTCATCAAGTTTGGCCTTATCCTGGCACTGGGCTCTTTCTGCTTCACCGTGTTCTCCCCCTTCATGAACATGATGTTGTGGGCCCTGATCCTGGCCGTCACCCTCTATCCCCTCCACCAGCGCTTTGCCGCGCGCCTTGGCGGGAAACAGGGCAAGGCCTCTACCCTGCTGGTCTTGCTGGGGGTGCTGCTCATCGTGGCCCCTACCGTCGTCATGGTCAGCTCCCTGGGTGACAGCGTCAGCTCCCTGGTCGACAAGGTGAACAACAACACCCTGGTGATCCCGGCGCCCTCCGCCGACATCGCCGACATCCCCCTGGTGGGCGCCAAGCTCCATGCCGTCTGGCTGAAGGCCTCGGTGGATCTGCCCAGCCTCATCGTCAGCTACAAACCGCAGCTCGGGGATCTGGCCAAGAAGGTCGTCGGCATCCTGGCCAGCATGGGGGGTGGCTTGCTCGGCTTCGTCTTCTCCTTCATCGTGGCCGGCATCATGATGGCCTGGGGCGCACCGGGTGCTGCGAGCGCCGATCGCATCGCCATGCGCATCACGGACGAACGCAAGGGGCTGGCGCTGACCAAGCTGTGCACCAGCACCATACGTGCCGTCGCTCAAGGGGTCATCGGGGTCGCCTTCATCCAGGCGCTGCTGGCGGGCATCGTCATGATGCTGGCAGGGATCCCGGCCGTCGGCATCTTCTTCGTCCTGGCGCTGATCCTCGGCATCGCCCAGGTGCCAGTGATCCTGGTGACGGCTCCCGCCATCGCCTACATGTGGAGCACGGGTGATCACGGCACTGCGGTGAACATCATCTACAGCGTCCTGCTGATCGTCGCAGGCATGGCCGACAACGTCCTCAAACCGCTGCTGCTGGGTCGCGGTGTCGATGCTCCCATGCCGGTGGTGCTGCTGGGCGCCCTTGGCGGCATGGCTGCCAGTGGCATCCTCGGCATGTTCATCGGCGCCACCCTGCTCTCCATCGGCTATCGCATCTTCATGGCCTGGGTCAACGAAGGTCTGGCTTCTGCGGATAAATAACCCCATGGCCGTCCAACGTCACACCATGCGCCCCCTGTTCACGGGGGGCGCGTGCCTGTTATTGAGTGCCTGCACAGTGCTAGGTCCCGACTATCAGGCTCCCAGAGTCGAAGAGATGGCCAGCTGGCACAGCGCCAGCGAGGATCAGCAGGCGAGCGCAACCGCCGACTATCGCCAATGGTGGAACCGGCTCAACGATCCCGTGCTGAGTTCCCTGGTCGAGGAAGCGCTGCGAAAGAATCCGGACGTGCGGATCGCAGGCTTGCGGATCCTCGAGGCCCAGGCCCAGCTCGGCATCGCCGAGAGCCTGCTCGGCCCCCAGGCCACTGTGGGCACGGGCGAGTTCCTGCAAGCCGGACAGACCCGCAACGGCCACAGCAGCGCCGGCAGCAGCTATGGCGCCGGGTTCAACCTCGGCTGGGAGCTCGACTTCTGGGGCAAGTTCGAACGCGGCATCGAAGCGGCGGATGCCAACTACTTCGCCACCCTGGCCCAGTACGATGACATCCAGGTGCTGATGGCCGCCCAGGTGGCCCAGCTCTATGTGAGCATCCGCACCGTGGAGGCTCGCCTCTACATAGCCCGCGAAAATGCCCGCCTCCAGCAGCGCAGCCTGGAGATCACCGAACGGCTGTTCAAGAGCGGCAACAGCGCCGAGCTGGACGTGCAGCAGGCCAAGACCCAGTACCTCGGCACCCTGTCCGGCATTCCGCAACTCGAGACCAGCCTGCGCCAGAGCCAGAATGCCCTCTCGACCCTGATTGCCAGACCCCCTGGCCCCCTGCCCGAGATGGGCACCAACACCGGCAAGATCCCCCAGGGCGAGCTGGCTCTGGTCACCGAGATGCCGGCCGATCTGCTGCGCCGACGCCCCGATGTGCGGGTCGCGGAGCGGCAACTGGCCGCCCAGTCGGCCCTGATAGGGGTGGCCGAGAGCGAGCTCTACCCCTCCATCACCCTGCTCGGCACCCTGGGCGTCAACGCCACCAATGGGGAGAGCGGCACCTTCTCCTGGGCCGTCGGCCCTTCGCTCAGCTGGAACCTGCTCGATCAGGGACGGCTCGGCAACCAGATCCTGGTGCAGGACGCCCGCTTCCAGCAACTGCACGAGCGCTATCGTGACAGCGTGTTCAAGGCGGCCCGCGAGGTGGATGACGCGGCCGTGGCCTACGCCAACGGCCAGGACGAGATCGCCCTGCTGACCCAGACCGGCGAGGCCGCCCGTCGCTCCCTCGAGATAGCCAACACCCAGTATCGCGAGGGGATGGCGGACTTCCAGCGGGTGCTCGACTCCCAGCGCGCCCTGTTCAACCAGCAGGAGCGCCTGGTCAACAGCCGTGGCGCCCGGATGCGCGATCTCATCACGCTCTACAAGGCACTGGGTGGCGGTTGGGAACAGGGGCGTGAACGCCCCCTGGTGACCCCCGAGGTGGAGGCCCAGCTGCGCACGCGCGCCGACTGGGCTCCCCTGCTCGACGCAACCCACTCCCCCATGACACAGAAGGCAAGCTCCCATGACTGACAGCACTGCATCTCCCGGCCAGGCCAGCCGCCGCGCCACCCTAGGGCTGCTGGCTGCAATCCTCCTCCTGCTCATCTGGTATCTGCTGGCGGACCGGCTGACCCCATACAGCTCCCAGGCCCGGGTGCAGGCCTTCGTGGTCCCCGTCGCCGCCGAGGTGTCGGGCCAGATCAAGCGGGTCTATGTCCACGACAATCAGGACGTGGACGCAGGCTCCCCCCTGTTCGAGATAGACCCCGAACCCTATGACATTGCCCTGGCCAAGGCCAACTCCGACTACCAGACGGTCTTGAGCGGCGTCAAGGCGAACACCGAAGGGGTCAAGGCGGCCGAGGCCTCCCTGATGGCCATGCGCGCCGCCTATGACAACGCGGCCAAGGATGCGGAGCGCCAGGAGCGGCTCTATCGCGAGGATCCGGGTGCCATCTCGGTGCGTCGCCTCGAGGTGGCCCAAGCCACCCGCGAGACGGCCAGGAGCCAGGTGGCGGCAGCGGAAGCCGACGTCCGCCGCGCCATCGAGGCCGCCGGGGCGAGCGGCGATGACAACTCCCAGCTGCTCAGCGCCCGCTCGGCTGTCCACAAGGCGCAGCTGGATCGCCAGAACACCCGAGTGGTGGCGCCGGGTCGCGGCCTCATCACGGATCTCAGCACGGATGCCGGCCAGTTCATCGGGGCCGGCGCACCGGCCATGACACTGATCGCCATCCATGACGTCTGGGTATCGGCGGATCTGACGGAGAACAACCTGGGCAACGTCCGGCCAGGGGACAAGGTCACCATATTGCTCGACAGCTTGCCCGGACAGCTGTTCAAGGGGGAGATCCGCAGCGTCGGCTACGGGGTAGGCGATGGCAAGAGCCAGCCCGCCGGTGCCCTGCCCACGGTGGACAACAACCGCGACTGGCTGCGTCAGGCACAACGTTTCCCGGTCAAAATCGCCTTCCAGAGTGATGACTTTCCGCCGGTCGAGGCGCTGCGGGTCGGCGGCCAGGCCGATGTGCTGGTCTACACCGGCGAGAGCGGGGTGATGCACTTCCTGGGGGCGCTCTATATCCGGCTGATGAGCCTCTTCTCCTTCCTCTATTGAGGCGCCATATGCATAACGCCGACAGGGCTGTACTGCGCATTGGCACGGGCATCGGGCTCGCGGCGGGGATCTGTTACGGATTGGCCCTGCCCATGCCCCACCTCGGCGTCATCATGGCCTGGGTGGTGCTGTGCCGACCCGGGGAGGCCCTCGGCCTGAAGAAGGGGCTGGCAGGGGGGCTACTGCTACTGGGGATCATGGCCGCCGGGGTGCTGCTGGTCCCCCTGCTGACCCACTATGCCCTGGCGGCCGTGCTGCTCATCGGCCTGCTGCTCTACCTGCTGATGCAGCAGTCGATGGCCGGCAAGGGGGCCGCCGCCATGCTGCTCATCATGGCCATTACGGTGATCCCGGTGGCCGGGCTCATCGAGCAGTCCCTGGCCATCGCCATCGCCCAGATGATGGGGCTGGGGATCCTGATAGGCACCCTGGTCAACCGCATGGCCCACGCGCTCTTCCCTCCCCTGCCGGTGGCGGGAGCGGCGGCAAGACCCGTGCCATTGCCCCCCGAACATCCCAAACGGCTGGCGCTGCGCGCCGTCGCCATCGTACTGCCGGTGTGGCTGCTGGCTCTCGGCAACCCGGCATTCTACATTCCGGCGGTGATGAAGACGGTGGCGCTGGCCCAGCAGAGTACCTCCCTCAACGCCAGACAGGCGGGCCAGGAGCTGGTGCTCTCGACCCTGATGGGCGCCCTGCTGGCCTGCGCACTCTGGCTGGGGCTCAGCCTCTGGCCCTCGCTCTTGATGCTGGTGCTGATGCTGGCCCTGATGACCCTCTGGCTGGCGCGGCGTCTGATCCGGCTGGTGGCGAGCCGCTGCTCGCCGTCGTTCTGGAGCAACGCCTGGATCACGGCGCTCATCCTGTTTGGCCCGGCCATCGAGGACAGCGCCACCGGCAAGGATGTGTGGTTGGCGGCGGCCATGCGTTGTGGCCTCTATCTGGTGGTGGCCGGCTATGGCTGGCTGTGTATCTTGCTGCTCGAGCAGTGGTGGCCGGTCGGCCGCCCACTGGCAGAAGCCAAGTTAGGAGACTGACATGTTTCTCATATTTATGGTCGGCATCCCGGTGATCCTGATCAACATGCTGTTGCAATCCCTGGTATCCGTCTGGTGCATCCGCTTCTACATCAAGCGGTTCGGCAAGCGTGAGGGGGTGCTGGCCGGCATGCTGGCGCTGTTTGGCATCATCACCCTAGTGATGCTGGGCAACCTGGCACAGATCGGCGTCTGGGGCGGGCTCTTCCTGTGGCTCGGGGAGTTCGACACCCTGCAGGAGGCCGTCTATCACTCCGGGGTCAACTTCGCCACCCTGGGCTATGGCGACATCGTCATGAGCCCGCAGTGGAAGCTGCTCGGCCCCCTCGAAGCGGTCAACGGCGCCCTGATGATAGGCCTCTCCGGTGCCTCCATGCTGGCGGTCTTGCAGCACCACATTCGCAAGCAGCTCAATGACAGCGCCCCCTGATCGGGCTGTGCTCATGGTGTAAAAATGGGCCACTCCATGGAGTGGCCCATTTTCATGCAAAGCAGTCAATTGGGCCATTTCGGCCGGGCAGGCCTATTCGGCGATGGCCAATTGCCAGGTCTTGAAGCCACCGGAGAGGTTCTTCACCTTGAAGCCGTGCTGGCTCAGCAGGCGACAGGCCACATGGCCGCGCAGGCCCACCTGACAGCTGATGAGCAGCTCTTTATCCTTGGGCAGCTCATCGAGACGACCGCGCAGCTCGTCGAGGGGAATATGCAGGGCCCCCGGGATGCGCCCCAGCTTGTCGAGCTCGGGGGCGCTTCGCACATCCAGCACCTGCTGGTGCGGGTTGCGGGCCTGCACCTCGGCGGCGTGGCAGAGGATGGTATCCCCCTTCAAGTGGTTGCTCGCCACGAAGCCCGCCATGTTGATCACATCCTTGGCCGAGCCGAACGGCGGCGCATAGGTGAGCTCCAGATCCTGCAAGTCAAAGACGGTGAGCCCGGCACGCTGGGCCACCGCCAGCACGTCGATGCGCTTGTCGATGCCATCCTTGCCGATGGCCTGGGCGCCATAAATCTTGCCATCCGGGGCAAACAGCAGCTTGAGGCTGACCGGGTGGGCGCCGGGATAGTAGCCGGCGTGGCTGCCCGGGTGGACATAGACCTTCTCGAACGGCAGACCCAGCTGCACCAGCCGCTTCTCGTTGAGGCCTGTGCTGGCCACCGCCAGGTCGAACAGCTTGCAGATGGCGGTGCCTTGCGTCTTCTTGTAGGTCTCGCTTCGCCCCAGCATGTTGTCGGCGGCGATGCGCCCCTGACGGTTGGCGGGGCCCGCCAGCGGGATCAGCACGGACTCGCCGGTGACGAAATCTGTCTCCTCCACCGCATCCCCCACCGCGTAGATGAAGGGATCCGAGGTGCGCATGCCGGCATCCACCTTGATGCCGCCGCGCGGGCCCAATTCCAGCCCCGCCTTGGCGGCGAGCAGGGTCTCAGGCTTGACGCCTATGGCCAGGATCAGCATGCCGGTGTCGAGGTGAGAGCCGTCATTGAGGGTCAGGCGCAGGCCGGCACAGCTGGCGACAGATACGGCCGAGGTCTTCTCTGCCGGCACATCCAGACGCTCGATGGCACAGAGGCCGGTGCGCAGACGCAGATCGATCCCCTCTTCCCGGATACGGGCATGGAGCATGTTGGCCATCTCTTTATCCACCGGCGCCATCACCTGATCGGAGAGCTCCAGCAGGGTGACCTCCAGCTTGCGCTGGTGCAGCGCCTCCATCATCTCCAGCCCGATAAAGCCACCCCCGACCACGGTGACATGGCGCGGCTTGTCGTGGTACAGGGCCGCCAGGATGCGATCCATGTCGGGGATGTTGCGCAGGGTGTGCACGCCCGGGCTGTCGATGCCGGGGAAGGGAGGACGAATAGGCGCCGCCCCCGGGCTCAGCAGCAGCAGATCGTAGGGCTCGCGCCGCTCCTCGCCGGTTTGCAGGTTGCGCACCAGCAGGCTCTTGCCCCCCTTGTCTATCTCGATCACCTCGTGGAAGACCCGCACATCGACGTTGAAACGGCGCTTGAAGCTCTGGGGCGTCTGCAGCAACAAGGCATCCCGATTGGGGATATCCCCTCCGATGTGATAGGGCAGACCGCAGTTGGCGAAGCTGACAAACTCGCCCCGCTCGAACATCACTATCTCAGCCTCTTCGCTCACACGACGGGCGCGGGCCGCCGCCGACGCGCCCCCGGCGACACCACCCACAATCAGGATCCGTTTCATCTGCAAGACTCCACTCAACGAGAAATTGACATTAAATTAGAATAATCTAATTTAGGTTTCAATGAAATTTTGTTTGCCGCAGATTTGCAGTATTCTTGCCCTCCGACAATTGCTCAACAGGATAGTGTCAGTTCATGTCGTCTACCGCGCTCAGTCATCTCCCGACAGCCAGCCAGGCCCCCCTGTTCTTTCGCCTGGATACCCGTAGTCAACGGCTGGTCGCCCTGACCGATGTGATGCAGACCCCGCTCCACTGGCTCGATGAGCCCCGCAGCGCCTGGCCGGCCCAGTTGCCCGATGCCCTGCGCCAGCCCATAGAGCAGCGGCTCGCCAGCGGCAAGGGGGGCAAGCTGCTGCTGCGCTTTGCCGCCCAGCAGTGGCATATCTCCCTCTCCCATGAACAGGACGCCTTCTGGCTCATCTGCCTGCAGACCCAACCCCAGGAGAGTGCTGCCAGCTTGTCGCTGCAACTGCCGCGCCTGAGCCAGATGGCCAGCCAGCAGCAGTATGCCCCCATGCTGGAGAGTCTCAGGGAGTGTCTGGGGGCCGATCGCCTCATCCTCTGGCACTACCAGGCCAATGGCCCCCTCGGCAGCGAGCAGCTGACCCCTGTCTTCACCCTGAATGCGGATTCTGTCGGTGCCATTCGCGGTGACAGCCGCTACATCCGGGCCTTGCGTACCCGGGGGGCCCTGAGCTTCTCGGAGGCCGCCCATCAGCCCATGCTGAGCCAGCACTATTATCTGGCCAATGCCAATGTCAGCTCCCGCCTGGACGGCGCTTTGCTGGAGCAGGAGAAGCTCATCGGCGTGCTCAGCCTCGAATACGCCGAGACGACCCTGATAGGCGAAGAGACGCTGCAGCTGGTGCGCCACTGCGCCCAGTTGCTGGGCCACTGGCAGCCCGAACTCGAGGTGACCGAGGCCTCCCCCTTCACCCTGCCAAGCGGGCTCAGTTGCAAGACCGGCAATGAGTATTGCCGCGCCCTGGTGCGCTGGGCCATGACGGCGAGCGGCGCCCGCATCGGCTGGCTCGGAGAGTTTCAGCTGCGCGGCCAGGATCTCTGGCTCATTCCCCGCTGCGTGCTGGAAGGAGAGACCTTCTCCGCGGTCAAGCCCATGCGGATGGAGATAGGCCCGGGCCGGGAGATCTTCCAGCACGGCCAGAGCCTCTATGTGGAAGACCTGCCCCTGCGCTATCCCCAGGCCACCCAGTTGCTGGCCCTCAACGCCAAGGCCTACATCGGCATTCCCCTCCAGGGCCAGGGCGGCGTCCCCCTGGGTCAGATCACCCTGCTGCTCGACGGGCCGCTGGCCGACCCCATTCCCCTGCTCGATGCACTCTACGAGCAGCGTGAGCGGGCCGCCATCGAGCTGCAGCGCCTCGCCAACGACGATGCCCTGCGCCTGGCCGAGGTGGCCTTCAACACCCACGACGGTCTGCTGGTGATGGATCACGGCGGCATCATCCTCAAGGTCAACGACTCCTTCAGCCGCATCACAGGGTTCGGGGACGACGAGATGCTCGGTCAGCATATCGAGGCCCTGAGGCCCACCTACTATGGCGACAGCCTCAAGCAGGAGGTCATTGCCGCCGTCGATAAGCAGGGATACTGGCTCGGCGAGGAGCAGTGCCTGCACAAGGAGGGCCATCTCTTCCCGGTGCGACTGATGGTGAGCGGCGTCAAGGATGAGGAGGACGAGATCAGCCATTTCGTCTGCAGCTTCCACGACATCACCCAGGAGAGGGAGGCGGCCCGCCACATAGAGCGGCTCGCCTATTACGACGATCTGTGCGACCTCTACAACAGGCGCAGCCTGAACGACATCATGCAGCGCACCCTTGCGATCCCGAACGGGCAGTGGGGGGCATTGCTGCTGCTGGATCTCGACAACTTCAAGTCGATCAACGACTCCCTCGGCCACGCCTGCGGCGATCTGCTGCTCCAGGCCGTGGTGGTGCGGCTCAAGTCCCTGCCCCAGGAGAACCTGGTGCTGGCCCGCACCTCGGGGGACGAGTTCGCCCTGCTGTTCACCGCGCTGGGCCAGGGCTATGTCACCGCCAAGATACTGGCGGAGCACTTCGCCCGCGAGCTGATGAGCATTTTCCGGCTCCCCTTCGACATCGGCGATCACAAGCTGCACTGCAGCGCCTCCGTGGGGATCAGCCTGTTCAGCGACGATGACAAGGATCACCTGATCCTGATGCAGCAGGCCGATACCGCCGTCCACATGGCCAAACGGGCCGGCCAGGGCAACCACATCTTCTTCAGCGAGGCCATGGCGGAGAAGGAGAAGAGCAAGCTCTCCCTCAACAACCAGCTGCGCGATGCCCTGCGCAACAACGAGCTGGTGCTGCACTATCAACCCCAGTACAGAGTCGACAACGGCAGCCTCTCGGGCGTGGAGGCCCTGCTACGCTGGCAGAAGATGGACGGCACCATGATCCCCCCCGGGGACTTCATTCCCATCGCCGAAGAGACCACACTGATCCAGGAGATAGGCTACTGGGTGATGAAGACCGCCTGCGCCCAATACAGCTTCTGGCTCAACAACGGCCTCGCCATCCCCCATCTGTCGGTCAACGTCAGCGCCCGCCAGTTCCACACCGCCGGCTTCGTGCAGCAGGTGGAGTACGTGCTGCGCGATACCGGGGTGCCGCCGTCGCGCCTGCTGCTGGAGGTCACCGAGTCCGTGGTGCTGGAGAACCGGCTGGACAGCATCGCCAAGATCCGCCAGCTCAAGGGGCTGGGCATCCTCATCTCCATCGATGACTTCGGTACTGGTTACTCTTCTCTCGCCTATTTGCGCGATCTGCCCGCCGATGAGGTCAAACTGGATAGGAGCTTCATCCAGACGCTGGTACACAGCGAGCAGGACAAGGCCATCGTCAAGGCCATCCTGGATCTCGCCAAGGTGTTTCGCTTCACGGTGACCGCCGAAGGGGTGGAGGACGAGGAGCAGCTGGCCGTGCTCAAGGCCCTGGGATGCCAGCACTACCAAGGCTTCCTGACCAGCCGCCCGCTCCCCGTCAAGGCACTGGAGAGTCTGCTGGGTGCCACCCCGGCAGGCTAAACTGGTAGGATTTATAGGGCTTTATGTCATAAAATAACGACCGCTCGAACCCTGTCCGAACAATTGGAGTCGTCTATGTCAGTCATTAACCGGATCCCTGCCGTTGAAACCAGCGGCCCTGCCGATCAGGGCACTCAGCGGATCCCTGCCGCCACCGTTAGCGACACCAGCAATCCCGACATCATTGGCCGGATCCATTCCGTCGAGACCTGCGGCACAGTCGACGGCCCCGGCATCCGCTTCATCGTGTTCATGCAGGGCTGCCTGATGCGCTGCAAGTATTGCCACAACCGGGACACCTGGGACACCCAGGGCGGCCGCGAGGTCACTGTGCCCGAGTTGATGCAGGATCTCACCAGCTACCGCCACTTCATGAATGCCTCCGGCGGCGGCGTCACCGCCTCCGGTGGGGAAGCCATGCTGCAGCAAGAGTTCATCGCCGAGCTGTTTGCCGCCTGCCAGGCGCAAGGGATCCACACCTGCCTGGATACCAACGGCTTCGTGCGTCACTACGACGAGCTGCTCGATCGGGTGCTCGACAACACAGATCTGGTGCTGCTCGACATCAAGCAGATCAACGACGAGAAGCACATCCCCCTCACCCATGTCAGCAACAAGTACACCCTGGAGTTCGCCCGCTACCTGGCGTCCCGCGGCCAGACCATGTGGATCCGCTACGTGGTGGTGCCCACCTGGTCCGACGATGACGAGAGCGCCGAAGGGCTCGGCCAGTTCATCGCAGAGCTGGGGGAGTGCGTCGAGAAGGTGGAGCTGCTGCCCTACCACGAACTCGGCAAGCACAAGTGGGACGTGCTGGGAGACACTTACGATCTGACCGGGATCAAGCCCCCCAGCAAGGAGACCATGGACAGGGTCCAGGCCATCCTCGGCAAGTACCACCCCAACGTGAAGTATTGAGACAGGAGGCCGCCCGGCACAGGGCGGCCTCTTTTTATTGCGCCCCTGGCCTTGCAGCGCCGGCACAAGAGGAGAGGTCATGAGTGAAGGACAAGTCGCCGCCCTCCTGCTCTGGCTGGTGCTGCTCGCCTTCAGCCTGAACGCCTCCCTGCTGCGCACCCTCCACGCCAACCCCCTCTATCAGCACCTCTGCCTGGGGAGCGCCATCGTCCTGGTGCCGCTCTGGACCTTGCGGGCTGGCCTCCACGAGGGGCTGGAGATCCACTTTCTCGGCCTCACCAGCCTGACCCTGCTGCTGGGCTGGCGCCTCGCCCTGCTGGCCCCCTGCCTCACCCTGCTGATCCTCGGGGCCTTTGGTGTCACCGATCTGGCGGAGTTCGGCTGGCAGGCGCTCATCGGTGTCGCGCTGCCGGTGGCCACCAGCTGGCTGCTGTTTCTGGCAAGCTGGGCCTGGCTGCCCCGCCACCTCTTCGTCTACCTGTTCGTGGCCGCCTTTCTTGGGGGGGCCCTCAGCATCTCGGTCAAGATCCTCGCCAGTGCCCTGCTGATGGGGATGAGCGGCGCCTACCCCTGGCACACCATCAGTGCCGACTACCTCTCCATCTGGCCGCTGCTGCTCTTCCCCGAGGCCCTGCTCAACGGCATGGCCATGACACTGCTCGCCGTCTACCGACCCCACTGGGTCAACACCTTCTTCGACAGGGAATATCTGGGGCGCTGAGCCTGCAGAGGCCGGGGCCATAAAAAAAGCCCACAGCTGCGGGCTTCTTCATTTTTGTCATACGCTGCGGGGGCGCAGGTGGGCGTGCCAGCGGGCCTCCCACTTCTTGAACAGCCAGACGATGGCGAAGGTGAGCAGCATGTAGAGCAGACCAGCGGTCAGGAAGGCCTCGAACGGGCTGTAATAGCGGGAGTTGATGATCCGCGCCGCACCTGTCAGGTCGACTATGGTGATGATGCCCGCCACCGCCGAGCCCTGCAGCATGAAGATCACCTCGTTGCTGTAGGCGGGCAGCGCACGGCGAAACGAGTTGGGCAGTATGATGCGGGTGAGGGTCTGCCAGCGGCTCATGCCAAAGGCATTGGCCGCCTCAATCTGCCCCTTTGGCATGTTCAGCACGGCGCCGCGCACTATCTCGGCGGTGTAGGCGCCGGTGTTGAGGGTGAACGCCAGCAGGGCGCAGAACCAGGCCTCGGAGAAAAGCACCCAGGCGGGGCCGTTCTTGAGCCACTCCCACTGGGCGGCGCCGTAGTAGATGATGAACAGCTGCACCAGCAGCGGGGTGCCGCGGAAGAAGTAGATATATGCCCAGATCGGCCCCTTGATCAGCCAGTTGCGGCTGTTGCGCAAAATGCCCATGGGCACCGCCAGCATGAGGCCGAGCATAAGGGAGGCCGCCACCAGCCAGATGGTGGTGTAGAAGCCCTCCCAGTAGGTGGGCCACTCCTTGAGAATGATGGAGAAATCCATGGCTTACCTCGTCTTGATCGTGATGTAGATACGCTCGGCACTGACACCGCGACTATCACAGTAAACGAATGACTGCATTGAATACGGCATGGCTTACCTCGTCTTGATGGCGTAGTGACGCTCGGCCCACTTGAGCGCCGAGGTCGAGACCGCGGTGAAGATCAGGAAGATCAACGCCACCGCCATGTAGAAGGTAAACGGTTGCTGGGTCGAGCCCGCCGCCAGGGACGCCTTTCGCACCATGTCATCGAGCCCGATGATGGAGACCAGGGCCGTGGTTTTCAGCAATACCAGCCAGTTGTTGCCAAAGCCCGGCAGGGCGTGGCGCATCATCTGGGGGAAGAGGATCCGTACAAACACCTGGGTCGCCCGCATGCCAAAGGCGCGGGCGGCTTCCAGCTCTCCCTTGTCCACCGCCAGGATGGCGCCGCGGAAGGTCTCGGTCATGTAGGCGCCGAAGATGAAGCCTATGGTGGCGACCCCGGCCGCAAAGGGGCTGATGTCGATGTAATCCGGCAGCAGGGAGACCCACTCCTGGTTCGGATTGCTCTCCAGCAGGTAGTTGTTGTAGGCCTCGTTGACCCAGGTACAGATCCCGTTGATCAGCACCTGGCCGCCGAAGAACAGCAGCATCATCAGCACCAGATCAGGGATGCCGCGAATGACGGTGGTGTAGGCGGTCGCGATGCCGCGCGCCCACTTGTAGGGGGAGAGCTTGGCGAGCGCCCCCAGCATGCCGAGCACCAGCGCCAGCAGCAGGGAGGCCAGTGCCACCTCCAGGGTGACCCAGGCCCCCTCCAGCAGGGAGGCTTCGTATCCTTTCAAATCAAACATATGCGGCTCCATTGCAACGCATTGAGCGGGCTTGCCCGTCCCAATATCCTTTCAAACCAAACACATGCAGCTCCATTGCAACTAAGCGGGCCCATCGCTCCCTTGCGAGAGACAACGGGCCCGATGACTACAGACTAGGGTCAACCTGTCGTGATGATTCGCCGCAATCCCTTCGGCGGCTACCCGGGGTAGCGCGCCTGGGGGTTACTCGCCGTAAACGTCGAAGTCGAAGTACTTGTCGTTGATTGCCTTGTACTTGCCGTTGGCGCGCAGGGCCAGGATGGCGGCATTGAATTTCTCTTTCAGATCCTTGTCAGCCTTGCGTACCGCTATGCCGGCGCCCTCGCCAAACCACTTGGGATCGGTCAGTTTCGGGCCGACGAATTCGAAGGCATCGCCACCCTCTTTCTTCAGCAGACCGTCGCTGATGGCGGCGGAGTCGGCCATCACATAGTCAACCCGGCCGGATTTCAGATCGAGATAGGCTTCGTCTGCGGTGCCGTAGCGCTTGATGGTGGCGTTGGGGAAGTTGTCGGTGATGTAGGTGTCCATGGAGGTGGCGCGCTGCACGGCAATGGTCTTGCCATCCATGAAGGCCTTGTCGAGCTGCACCTCGGTGCCTTTCTTGGCGGCGAAGCGGGCCGGAATGTGCTGGTACTTCTGGGTGAAGTCCACCTTCTTCTTGCGCTCTTCGGTGATGTCCATGGTGGCGATGATGGCGTCATACTTGCGTGACAGCAGCGCCGGAATGATGCCATCCCAGTCCTGCTTGACCAGGGTGCACTTCACCTTCATCTCTTCACACAGGGCGTTGGCGATGTCGATATCAAAGCCTTTCACCTCGCCGCTCGGCTCGGTCCAGGAGAAGGGAGGATAGGCACCCTCAACCCCGATCCGTACCTCTTTCCACTCCTTGGCCATCAGGCTACCGGAACACAGGGCCGTCATCACGGCAGTCGCCAGCATCAGCTTGTTCATGTATCTCTCCTTGATAAACACGTCGATCGTTGAAAACGCAGAATATTGAACATACCGCTCCCCCATCAATAGATGGAAGAGATGAATTGTTTGAATCGCTCCGACTTGGGATGAGCGAAGATCTCCTTGGGATTACCCTCCTCCTCCACCCGCCCCTGGTGCAGGAACATCACCTTGTTGGAGACGTCACGGGCGAACGACATCTCGTGGGTGACCACCAGCATGGTGCGCCCCTCTTCGGCCAGCTCGCGCATCAGGCCGAGTACCTCGCCCACCAGCTCGGGATCGAGCGCCGAGGTGGGCTCGTCGAACAGCATCACCTCGGGCTCGACCGCCAGGGCACGGGCGATGGCGGCCCGCTGCTGCTGGCCGCCGGAGAGGTGACCGGGGTAGTAGTCGCGCCGCTCCCACAGGCCCACCCGGTTGAGCAGTTGCTCCGCCTTGGCGATGGCCTCGGCACGGGGCACCTTGAGCACCTGGATGGGGACTTCGATGATGTTCTGCATTATGGTCATGTGCGACCAGAGGTTGAAGCTTTGAAACACCATGGCCAGACGGCTGCGAATGCGCTCCACCTGACGCATGTCCTCGGGCAGGCGTTCACCGGCCCGATTGCTCTTCATGCGGATCAGCTCGCCATGGAGTGAGACCGTGCCGGAAGAGGGAGTTTCCAGCAGATTGATACAGCGTAGAAAGGTCGACTTCCCCGAACCCGAGGAGCCGATCAGGGAGATAACATCCCCCTTGCGGGCCGTCATATCGATGCCCTTGAGCACTTCGTGGGTGCCAAAATACTTGTGCAGTTCACGAACTTCCAGTGCGGCAACGTCGCTCATCCATTACAACCTTGTCTGTCCCTAGACGCCGCTACGGCGTGACTCCACCATCGCAAATTTAACAAAAAGTTAACCGATGGCAACCTTCAGCGAAAATATCATTCAGGTAGTTAAAAAACAATACAGAACCGAGGTATTTAGTGGTTTATCTGTATTTTTATTGGCCTTGGCGGTATTTTTCAGCACTTTGTCTGCATAAAATCCGCTTTGCGCCATCTCTGGGATACCGCCTTTTTATACCCGGAACGCACCAGTAGCAAGAAGATTCAGCCATTTCAGTCAGAAGCCATTCAGAGTCACTTTATTCACCCCACCTCGGCCGAACAAAACGCACTTTTTTCGAAATGGAATTGATTTTATTGGCGATGACGACCCGAGACCAGAGGGCTCAGGGAAGGCGGCCTCGCCATGCAAAAGTAACAAACCGATAAAAAAAGGGTCGAATGAAGCATACAAAATCATGGATTTATGACTCTTGGCCAAAAAGTAGTGGTAATGTGTCGTTTTCCCAGTTTTGTGACCGAGGCCCCAATGTTGCTGAATGTGTTGCTGATCCTGCTGCCGCTGGTGATTGGCTATCTTGTCCCCCTCTCCTCCACCCGGCTCATCAAGCTGATCAATCAGTCGCTGGGCAAGATGGTCTACCTCATCCTGTTCCTGATGGGGCTGGGGCTGGCCTATGTGGAGAACCTCGGCAGCAACCTGGCGGTGATCTTCAAGGTGGCCGGGGTGATGCTGGCCGCCATCACCGCCTGCAACCTGCTGGCACTCTGGTGGCTGGACAGACGCAGCCCCCCCACCCATGAGGCGAGCGACGCCAAGATGCCGAGCAAGCTGCATCTGTTGTGGGAGTCCCTCCAGCTCTGCTTCGTGGTGCTCGGCGGCGTGTTGCTGGGGCTGCTGGTGGACTTGCGCGCCCTGCCCATCGACAAATGGAGCGAGTGGGCCCTGATGCTGTTGCTGCTGCTCATCGGCATCCAGATGCGCAACTCCGGCATGCGGCTGCGCCAGATCCTGCTCAACCCCTGGGGCATGAAGATAGCCGCCACCGTCATCCTCAGCAGCTGGCTCGGCAGCCTGCTGGCGGCCCAGTTGCTGGGGATGCCCTCTAGCCACGCCCTGGCGCTCGCCTCCAGCTTCGGCTGGTATTCGCTGTCGGGCATACTGGTGGCCGACAAGCTGGGGCCAGTGCTCGGCTCCGCCGCCTTCATCAACGATCTGGGACGCGAGCTCATCGCCATCCTCATCATTCCGGTGCTGATGCGTCGTCACCCCTCCGCCGCCATCGGCTATGGCGGCGCCACCGCGCTCGACTTCACCCTGCCGGTCATCCAGAAATCCGGCGGCATCCAGGTGGTGCCGGTGGCCATCGTCTCGGGCTTTATCCTGAGCCTGCTCGGCCCCATCCTGATCCTGGGCTTCCTCGCTATCTGAGCCTGGCGCGACCACTCAGGTGGAAAAAAGCCCGGCAGCAGTGCCGGGCTTTTTGTTGGTTCAGGGGCGCGCCATCTCTAGGTTCGCCACTGGCCACCGCTCATCACTCTCTCGATGGCGAGGTGCTCCGGTGCTATCAGCAGCAGATCCGCATCCTGCCCCACTCCTATCACCCCCTTGCCAGCCAGCCCCAGGGCACGCGCCGGATTGGCCGTGACCACCCCCAGGGCGACCTCGAGCGATACCCCGAGGGCGCAGGCGCGAACGCACTCCTGCCACAGGCTGGCAATCTGGCCGCAGCGCATCTCCACAAGGCGCCCCTCGCCGTCAAATCGCGGCAGGCTGGCGTTGGCATCCGAGCTGAAGCTGATGCGATCGGCAGGCACACCGGCCGCCAGCAGCGCCACCAGCGCCTCTGCCGCCAGTTGCTCGCCATCGTCCAGCAGCTCGGGAAAGCTCGAGGTGGTGAGATCGATCCAGCCCCCCTCCCGGCCCCAGTCGATGGCCTCGGCAAAGAGCCAGGGGTTGCGGTTGCAGTGGGTGGGATAGAGCTGGCGCAGGGGAATGTCGGTGCCATCGCGCAGGGCCCGCAGCGGTGCCAGGGCCCCGCGGCCGTCCCCGACGTGGAAGAAGCTGACCCCGCTCTTGCCCGCGAGCAGCCCGGCCACCCGCGCCTCGCTCACCAGCCGTGCCAGCTCGTCATGAGTCGGCGCACTGGATCTGTGATCGCTGATGGCCAGCTCCCCCACCCCCAGCACCTCGGGGATCAGCATGATGTCCGACTCCACCCTGCCGGTGAGGGTCTTGACCGGCAGGTGATAGGAGCCGGTATACATGTAAGCACTCACCCCGGCGGCGCGAAACTCGCGCACCTTGCCGAGCACCTGGGCCGGGGTGCGGGTCAGGCTGTCGGTGCCGAGCGCCGCCACCAGGGTGGTGACACCCGCCGCCAGGGCCTCCCCCGCCGCGAGTTCAGGGGTGCGAAAGGCAAAGCCGCCCTCCCCACCGCCGCCGGTGATGTGGGCCAGGGGATCCACCAACCCGGGCACCAGATAGCGGCCACGGCCGTCGACGCGCACCAGCGGCCAGTCAGGGGGGACTGTCAGCCCCTTGCCCAGCCAGGCGATGCGGCCGTCGGCCACCAGCAGATCCTGCTGGCCGAGCGGGGCCGGGCTATGAATTTCCGCACCCTCGATCAGGGTCAACATGGGCATCTCCTTGTTTCATCACCGCTTGCTGCGAAAAAAGAGAGGGAGCAAGCTCCCTCCCCCCCATCAACCACCATAAATATCGTACTTGAAGTACTTCTGGTTGATCTCCTGATACTTGCCATTGGCCCGCAGGGCCTTGATCGCCTCGTCCAGCTTGGCCTTGAGATCCTGATCGCCCTTGCGTACAGCAATTCCCATGCCGTCACCAAACCACTGGCGATCGGTCAGGGCCGGCCCCACATACTCGAACTTGTCCCCGCCCGCCTTGCTGAGCAGCCCCTGATCGATGGCCGAGGCGTCGGCCAGCAAGGCCAGCACCCGGCCCGCCTTCAGATCGAGATAGGCCTCATCGGCATTGCCGTAACGCACTATGGTGACGTCGGAGCCAAAGTTGTCCGTCAGGTACTTGTCGTGGGTGGTGGCGCGCTGCACACCTATGCGCTTGCCTGCCATCCCCGCCGGGGTCAGCTCCAGCGTTGTGCCCTTGGCCGCCACGAAGCGGTTGGGGATATGGGCATATTTCGCGGTGAAATCCACCTTCTTGCGCCGCTCGTCGGTGATCGACATGGCGGCGATGATCCCGTCGTATTTGCGCGACAGCAGGGCCGGGATCATGCCGTCCCAGTCCTGCGCCACCAGCTCGCACTTGACGGCCATCTGCTGGCACAGGGCATTGGCGAGATCGATGTCAAAGCCCTTGATCTCCCCCGACGCATCGGTCCAGGAGAAGGGAGGATAGGCGCCCTCCACACCAAAGCGCACGGTTTTCCACTCCTTGGCCATGACGGGGGTGGTGAGCAGGCAGGCAGCAAACAGGGCTGACAGGGTCAGTTTGGTATTCATCATGAGTACTCCATTACATAGAAAGCGCACAGGCGCGGTCAAGGCATCGCAAGCCTGGGCAAGCGATGGCCAACAAACGGCAAAACGCGGATGAGCGAGATCACGCCCCCATGGGTATCAATGATCGACAGGTATCAATGATTGGCGGGCGTCAATGAGCTGCTCCGGGGCCTCGATCTATTCGTCGAACCACTCGGAGAGGTAGAAAGGCTTGAAGTAGAAGGCCAGAAAAAAGCCTCTGGCTTTGCGCATCATGATGGTTTGTCGCGTCCTGTGACAAAGATGAAAGCCACCTTAGCACGCCCCAAATTTGCCCTGCAAGAGGGGCTTGCAGGGCCATCGCAAAATCCTGACCATAGCCAACAGAACCAGGATCCTCTAGGCTCTGAGCACCATGCCATCGACCTGCCAACGACCCTGATCCCATGAACTACCTGGCGCACCTCCATCTGGCGGCCCATACCCGAAGCTCACTCACCGGCAACCTGCTGGGGGACTTCGTCAAGGGGCCCCTGCCCACTGGCCTCGCGGCCCATTTCGATGAGGGGATCCGGCTGCACCGCAAGATAGATGCCTTCACCGATGCCCACCCCGAGCACAGGGCGGCGGTCGCCTGCTTCGAGGCCCCCTGGCGCCGCTTTGGCGGCATCCTGGTGGACATGCTCTACGACCACTGGCTGAGCCACCACTGGCAGCAATTCAGCCAGGATCCCCTGCCCCGCTTCCTGCAGCAGAGTTATGGCCAGCTGCTGGCGGATCACGCCCACCTGCCGGAGGGGCTGCCCATGGCCCTCAAGCGGATGGCGGAGCAGGACTGGATCGCCTCCTACGGACGCCGGGAGGGGCTGGGCCAGGCCCTCAACGGAATAGGCCGGCGCCTGCGTCGTCCCCTGCTGCTGGGGGAGGCGCTCCATACCCTGGATGAGGGCCGCTGGCGCGACTGTGAGCTGGGGTTTCTGCGCTTCTATCCCGAGGTGATGCGCTTTAGTGAGGGGCAACTCACCCACTACCGAGCAGGCCAGGGCGAGGCGGGATCAGGACAATAAAAAACGCCCCGAGCGGGGCGTTGAGAGGGCGATATTACTGCACTTCATCCTTTTTCTTGCGGATGCTGAGGCCAAGCTCACGGCCGCGTTGGCGGGCGTAATAGATGGTGCCGATGAAGGCCAGGGTGGTGAACACCAGCTCCACCACCGCCAGCCACCGCTCCCCTTCATCCGTGGTGATCAGGGTCAGGGCGTGGAGGAAGTAGGGCATCAGCACGAAGTTGCCCCAGGCGTGTGTGTAGGGGTTGCCCTGCACTATGCCCTTCAGGGGGAACAGCAGCGGCACAGTCCAGATCACCGGCAGCAACCAGGGGTTGAGATCCGGGTGGGGCGAGAGCCACAGATGCCAGAGGATGACCCAGGCCAGCAGGCCGAAGAAGCCGACCAGAGTCAGCAGACGGGCGAAGCGGGTGCTCACTTGAGGATCTCCAGCACCAGCTCGGGCGGGCGGCCGATGCGGGCCTGACCATTCTTGATGACGATGGGGCGCTCGATGAGCTTGGGATGCTGGTGCATGGCGCGAATGAGGGCATCGCCGTTCACATCAGCCAGCCCCAGCTCCTTGTAGAGATCTTCCTTGGTGCGCATCAGCTGGCGCGGATCGGCAAAGCCCAGCTGGGTCAGCAGGGTGCGGATATCATCCTCGCTCGGCGCCTGTTCCAGATAGAGCACCACCTCGGGGACTACCCCGTGCTGTTCCAGCAAGGCCAGGGTTTCGCGGCTCTTGGAGCAGCGCGGGTTGTGATAGATTTGGGTCTCGCTCATGGTAACTCCCTGATATTGCAAGATGGGACAACAAATGGCGCTATTGTAGGGGAAACGGATGGGCAGGGTAAGCGGGAGGCCTGTGGAAATGAAACGAATATGTTGGCTGATTGTGGCCGCCCTGCTGGGCGCCTGCACGCCAGCCCCCCAGTTCACCGACGGGGCGGGCAACAACCTCAGCCTGAGCGCCCTGACGGGCAAGCCGCTGCTGGTCAACTACTTCGCCCCCTGGTGCGCCCCCTGCCTGCGGGAGATGCCACGCCTCAACGCGCTGGCGGCGGAGGGCCAGATCGCCGTGGTGGCCATCAACTACGATCCGACCACCCCGGCAGAGCTGGGCCAGCTGGCAACCCGATACGAGATCAAGGTGCCGCTGCTGATCGCCAATGCGGATGCCAGCCTCCCCTTCCCGCGCCCGGGCGCCCTGCCCACCAGCTATCTGCTCGATAGTGAGGGCAAACTCAAGCAGACACTGGTCGGCGAGCTCGACCAGCAGCAGATCGAGATGCTCAGAGCGGCCGCCAGCAGCCTGAGTCACTAGCGCGGCGCGCTATCAAGGTCACCGACATCAACACCATAAACAACAAGGGCGCACCGTGGTGCGCCCTTGTTGTATTGGCAAATGCCCGGTGTCGTTAGCCCTTGAGGCTATCGAGATCCTTCTTCGCCCGCTCCAGCTGGGTGATGCGCGCCTCTATGCGGGCCAGGGTCAGCTTGTCGCTGGTGGTGCCACGGGCCACGATCAGCTCGTCGATGGCCGCCTGGTAATCACCGCGCAGGGAGAGGGTCTCCGCCCGCGCCATGTGCAAGTCCGTCATCCTTCCCGCCTTGCGATAGGCATCCGACAGCAGGCTCCAGGCCAGGCTGTTCTCGTCATGCTCCCGGGCATAAGGATCCAGGATGGCGATGGACTTCTTGTAGTTGCCCGCCTCCAGATAGGCGTTGCCGAGGTTGACCACTACCACCTCGTTGTCCGGCATCCGGGTGCGGAAGCGCTCCAGCCGGGCGATGGCCTGGGCGCTGCGCCCCTTGGCGAGATCGATGTCGGTCAGGGCATCTACCACGAAGAGATCTTCCGGATGGCGGGCGGCCAGACTCTGCATCAGGGTATCGGCCTCGTCGGTGCGCTTGAGCTGCAACAGGGCCAGCGCCTTGCCATAGGTGGCGGCGTCTTTGAGGGGGTAGTCCCCCTTCTGCAGGCGGCTGTCGAAGTAGGTGAGCAGCGCCTGGGGGCTCTCGGTGCCATAGCGCACCTGGATGCGCACCTTGGCCAGCCAGAAGTCGAGGCTGGGGGGCAAGGCACGGCGACCATAGCTGTTGGCGCGGGCGCGGGCTTCGCTGATCCGGGTCTCCGGCAGGGGGTGAGTGAGCAGCATCTCGGGCGGCTTGCTGGCGTAGCGGTACTCCGCCGCCAGTTTCTGGAAGAAGCTGGCCATGCCCATGGGATCGAAACCGGCGTCATAGAGCGTCTTCATGCCGATGCGGTCCGCTTCGTACTCGTTGTCCCGGGTATAGTTGATGGCCGACTGCATGGAGAGCCCGAGGGTGGTCTGCAGCGCGGCTATACCTGCGGTGGGGTTGATCACCGCCAGCGCAATGGAGCCCACCAGGCCGGCCAGAGTCATGGCCGAGCTGCTCGCCTGCGCCTCCATGTAACGGGCTATGTGGCGCTGGGTCACGTGGGTGATTTCGTGAGCCAGCACCGAGGCCAGCTCGCTCTCGTTGTCGGCGTAGAGGAAGAGGCCGGTGTGCACCTTGACCCGCCCGCCGAGGAAGGCGGCCGCGTTGATGCTGGGATCATTGATGAGGAAGAAGGTAAAGGGGAAACGCACCCCGTCGGCATTGGTGAGCAGGCGCTGACCCAGATCGTCTATGTATTCGCTCAGCACGGGATCATCGATGATGGGCAAGCCCGCCCGGGCAAACCGCATGAAGGCATTGCCATAGCGCACTTCCTGCTCGATGGGCAGGGCGGCAACCCCGGCGGTGCCGATGTCGGGCAGCTGGTTGTTCGCCTGAGCCTGAAAGGTCGCGCTCATCAGGGATATCAGCAGGGGAAGCGATGCCATCAAGGGGGAAAAACGGGCCACAGTGTTTCTATCTCCATCAGAAGGGGCTCGGGCAGAATACCCTTGCCCATCAAGGCCCACAAGCGTTGTTTCATACTGGTATCACGGCCATAATGACCACCACGCACGCGATGGAATCCTCATGGAACAGCTCGACCTGACACCCTGGCGTTGTCCCGAGCCGCTGATCCGGCTCAAGCTCTGGTTGCGCCAGGCAAGACCCGGCCAATCCCTGCACCTCATACTGGGGGATGCCGGCTCCCGGCAGGACATTCCGGCCTACCTGCAACGTCTGGGCCACAGCGTCCGTCCCCTGGAGGAGTCCGCCGCCCGCCTCTCCCTGCTGCTCGTGGTCGGGAGCCGGCCATCATGATGTCGCCAGGCCCCGGGCTGCCCCTTTCCATCCTGATGACACGGTAAACACCAAGGAAGCCTCGATGTTAGATGTATTGAAGCGCTGGTATCAGACCCGTTTTTCCGACCCCGATGCCGTTGCCCTGTTCCTGCTGCTGGTGTTCTGCTTCGCCGTGCTCTGGCTGTTCGGCGATCTGCTGGCTCCCCTGCTGGTGGCCGTGGTGATGGCCTATCTGCTGGAGTGGCCGGTCAGCCGCCTGCAACGCACCGGGCTCTCCCGCCCCCTGGCCACCAGCCTGGTGCTGCTGCTGTTTCTCTCTGTGACCACCATGATGCTGCTGGGGCTCATCCCCACACTGGTGAGCCAGGGGGTCAACCTCGCCAAGGAGGCGCCCTCCATGCTGGCCCATGCCCAGGACGCGGTGCGCACCCTGCCGGAAAAATACCCCGAGATAGTCGACGTCAGCCTGGTCGAAACCATCATAGACAACATTCGTCAGCGCATTCTGGCCGGGGGGGAGCAGCTGGTGAGCGCTTCCCTCAGCTCCCTCATCAACGTGGTGGCCATCCTCATCTACGCCATCCTGGTGCCCCTGATGGTGTTCTTCATGCTCAAGGACAAGCAGGTGCTGATGGGCGGCCTGCGCCGCTTCCTGCCCCGCAATCGCACCCTGGTCAACCGGGTCTGGGTGGAGATGAACGACCAGATCATCAACTACATCCGCGGCAAGGTGATCGAGATCCTCATCGTCGGGGTGGCGACCTATATCCCCTTCGCCCTGATGGGGCTGCGCTATTCGGTACTGCTGGCGGTGGCGGTCGGCTTCTCCGTGCTCATCCCCTACATAGGGGCGGTGGCGGTGACTGTGCCCGTCGCCATGGTGGCCCTGTTCCAGTGGGGGCTGACCCCGGACTTCGCCTGGCTGATGGTGGCCTATCTGGTCATTCAGGCGCTGGACGGCAACCTGCTGGTGCCCCTGCTCTTCTCCGAGGCGGTCAACCTGCACCCTGTGGCCATCATCATCGCCGTGCTGGTGTTTGGCGGGCTCTGGGGATTCTGGGGAGTCTTCTTCGCCATTCCCCTGGCGACCCTGGTGAAAGCTGTGCTCAACGCCTGGCCCAAGCGGGACGAGACACCCCGTCCTACCCCCTGATGAGAAGAGAGGCTTTCGCCTCTCTTTTTTATTACCGCGAACTCATCGACCACGGACTCGGTTCCCGCCTGAATCCAGCTGCAGCACAACGACGCTATCGACTTGAATTTCAAATAAAAACAGGCTTCACTGACAAGGCCATCGGCAGTATGCTCTGCCAGCCCCGACTCTGAAGGATCAGTCCATGTCCCCTGTTCGCCCCCTGCACAGCGCCGCGCTTGGCGCGCTCCTGACCCTGCTGTTCGCGACCCCGGCCCAGGCCGAGGTCGATCTCGGCTCCCTCGATATCTTCGTGCAGGACAGCCCCACCAGCCCGGTGCCCAAGGGACTGGTGCTGGGTGGCGCCGTCATCGGTGGCGATGCCCGCTATCAGGGCCAGGATGACACGGCCCTTGCCGTGCCCGGCTTCATCTACTTCGGCGAGCAGTTCATGTTCCTCGGGGACAGGGCCCGCTACTACTTTCACAAGGATGACAGTTTCGCCGCCTACGGTTACGGCAGGATGCGCTTTGGCAACCTGGATCCCGACGATGCCCCCGAGCTGGCTGGCATGGAACCGCGCAAGTGGGAGCTGGAAGGAGGCATAGGCGCCAGCCTCATCACCCCCTATGCCCTGCTCAGCACCCGCCTCAGCACGGACGTGACCGGGCGCAGCAACGGCCAGGAGCTGCTGCTGTGGGCCGACTTCCCCATATTGCGGGACAGGCTGCTCATCATGCCCGGCATGGGGATGATGATCCGCAGCGACAAGATGGCGAACTACTACTTTGGCGGCGTCTCGGGGGGCGAGGCCACGGGGCTGCGCCCAGAGTGGGACACGGGCACCACCCTCTCACCCATGGCGGCCATCATCACCAGCTACCGTTTCAGCCCCCACTGGATCGGCATGTTTGCCGCCAACTACGAGCTCTACGACGACGACATAGCGGACAGCCCCATAGTCCAGCACAAGGGGGAGCTCTACGCCGGCTTCGCCGTGGGTTACATCTGGTAACCCCACCGCCAACCAGCAAGAAGGGAGCCCATGGCTCCCTTCTTGTTTGATGTGACTGGCGCGCGCCAAGGGGCCATCACAGGGTGGCCAGAAACTCGGCCAGGGTCCGGTTGACGAACTCGGGGTTCTCCAGGGTCGAGATGTGGCCCGCGGCCGGGATCTCCTTGAAGGGGCAGGCCAGTGCCTCGGCCATCAGATAGCCCTCCAGCACAGGGCGCGCCTTGTCCTCGCAGCCTGTCATCACCAGGCTCGGCACGTCCATCTCTTCGAGCCACTCGATGCGATCCTCCCGGGTCACGAAGCTGCGCCCCACCGCCACCAGGCTAGCCACCTGATCCGCTGGCCAGCTGGCGAGGCGTGCCTTGAAGCCGCTCATCAGGGCGGGATCCGGCTCATGGGCAAAGAACAGCGGCGCCACCTGATCGATGACGGGGGCCGGCAGACTGCCAAGCTGCTCTATCATGGCCAGCATGCCGAGGTAGCGCTCGCAGGGGATCTGGGGCTCCCAGCCAACGAAGGTGTCCATCAGCACCACTCCCTTGAGCCGCGCCGGGGCCATCCTGACCAACTCCACGCCCCACATGCCGCCAATGGAGAGTCCCACCAGCACGCACTCCTCTATGTCGAGGGCATCGAGCAGGGCCAGGTGATCCCGGGCCAGGGTCTCAAGGGAGCAGGGGCCTTCCGGCAAAGAGTCTGAATCCCCGTGGCCCCAGAGCTCGGGCACTATGCAGCGATAGCTACCCTTGAGCGCCTCGACTTGCGGCGCCCACATGGCACTGTCCCACAGGTAGCTGTGGCCAAAGAGCAGCACAGGGCCCTGCCCCTCGTCCAGATAGGCCATGCGGCGGCCCGCTATCTCCATAAAATGCTTCATGTTATCTCCTGTTGCCAGCTGCCGATGATGAGACGGCAGTGCAAATCGCCATAAAGGGCTTGATGTTTTTGCTATTGCCAGCGGCTGATAAGGCGGCAGTGTAAATCGCCATACATGGCTTGATGTTTTTTCTGTTGCCAGCTGCTGATGATGAGACGGCAGTATCAATCGCCATAAATTGCCTCATGTTTTCTTCTGTTTTGCTGGCAGCGATGGGGCGGCAGTGTAACACGCCGACCTTGGCAGTGGCGCCTCCCTGGTGCAAGCTGGGGTGACGCACAGAAAGGACTCAAACAGGAGAAGATCATGCCGAAGGAAAAGAGCAAGAAACGCCCGCGCCTGGACAAGAAGACCTATGAACACCACCTCACTCAGCTGCAGGAGGAGCTGGTCAGGCTGCAGGAGTGGGTCAAGCAGGAGGGGCTCAAGGTGGTGGTGCTGTTCGAGGGGCGCGATGCCGCCGGCAAGGGGGGCGTCATCAAGGCGATCACCGAGCCCCTCAACCCCCGGGTCTGCCGGGTCACCGCCCTGCCCGCCCCCTCGGACCGGGAGCGCACCCAGTGGTACTTCCAGCGCTATGCCGCCCACCTCCCGTCGGCAGGCGAGATGGTGCTGTTCGATCGCTCCTGGTACAACAGGGCCGGGGTGGAGCGGGTGATGGGTTTTTGCACCGACGCCGAATACCGCGAGTTTCTGCGTGCCTGCCCCGAGTTCGAGCGGATGCTGACTCGCTCCGGCATCACCCTCATCAAGTACTGGTTCTCGGTCAGTGATGAAGAGCAGGAGAAGCGCTTCAAGGAGCGCATCAACACCCCCATCAAGCGCTGGAAATTCAGCCCCATGGACTTGCAGTCCCGCTCCCGCTGGGTGGAGTATTCGCGCGCCAAGGATGACATGTTCACCTACACGGATACCGAGGACAGCCCCTGGTTCGTGGTCGATGCCGACGACAAGCGCCGTGCCCGCCTCAACTGCATCGCCCACCTGCTCGGCAAGGTGCCCTACGAGGCGATCCACTACGAGCCCATCAAGCTGCCCCCCATCAAGACAGAGGGCTATGAGCGCCCTCCCCTGGCCAGCCAGACCTTCGTGCCCGACATCACCGCCGAGCTCTAAGCCTTCACCCCGTCACCCCGCCTGCCCGGTTTCCCACAGGGCAGGCAATAAAAAGCCGGTCATTCGACCGGCAAAAAGGCATTGAATACTATGGAAACCTGCACAGCAACACCATCAGGTGCGGATATATCTGGCGGTACGGGGGAACGCCTGCTCCTTGACATCGAACAGATAGCAGGCCTCGGCCGGAATACCGACGCTGTACTCCTGACCGGTGGCCACGTCCACATCCGAGCTGGCCTTGACGGTGAAGTCGTGGCCATCCACGTCCATGTAGACGAAGGACTCGGCCCCCAGGTGCTCTGCCACCTGGACTATGCCGCTCACCTTGCTGTCGGCGTGGGCGTGATCCAGCGGCACCAGGTGCTCGGGACGAATGCCCAGCTCCACCTTGTCACCGACGGCGCCGCTGCGGGCATCGACCCGGGCACGCACTGTGTCGCCGGAAGTCAGCTTGACCACGCACTCCTGCTCGCCTATCTCCAGCAGCTCCCCCGCCAGGAAGTTCATCTTGGGTGAGCCGATGAAGCCCGCCACGAACTTGTTGTCCGGGTTGTGGTAGAGCTCGAGCGGCGTGCCGAACTGCTCCAGGTTGGTGGTCGCCTCGCCCTTGAGCGGGCTCAACACCACGATGCGGTTGGCCAGGGTCATGGCCTCCACCTGATCGTGGGTCACGTAGATGATGGTGGAGTTGAGCTCCTTGTGCAGCTTGGCGATCTCGATGCGCATCTTGACCCGCAGGGCGGCATCCAGGTTGGACAAGGGTTCGTCAAACAGGAACACCTGGGGTTGCTGCACTATGGAGCGACCTATGGCCACCCGCTGGCGCTGACCGCCGGAGAGCGCCTTGGGCTTTCTGTCCAGCAGGGGCTCGAGCCCCAGGATCTCGGCGGCACGCATCACCCGCTTGTGGATGTTCTCCTTGTCCATCTTCTTGAGCTTGAGGCCGAAGGCCATGTTCTCGTAGATGTTCATGTGCGGGTAGAGAGCGTAGGACTGGAACACCATGCCCACGTTGCGCTCCACCGGCGGCACGTCGTTCATGTAACGACCGCCTATGGTCAGCTCACCGCTGGTGATGTCCTCCAGCCCTGCGATCATCCGCAGCAGGGTGGACTTGCCACAACCGGACGGGCCGACGAAGACGATGAACTCCCCTTCCTTGATGGCCAGGTTGATGTTGCGCAGCGTGTCCTTGTGGACAGCCGGATCGTAGTTTTTGCGAACGTTGTTGAGTACTACTTCAGCCATGACGAGCTCCGCTCTGAAATCTGTGCAAATCGTGATAGTCGGGGGAGCACTCCCCCGGCCATTAAAACCTTAACCTTTCACACCGCCCGCGGTGAGACCACCAACTAACCAGCCCTGTGATTGACCATCAGGAACACTTTGGTGCTGGCTGCGTGGCGCCACTTAACCTTTCACACCGCCCGCGGTGAGGCCACCGACCAACCAGCGCTGCGCCATGAGGAACACCACTGTGATGGGCAGGCCGGACAGCACGGCGGCGGCGGCGAAGTCACCCCACAGATAGTTCTGCGGATAGAGGTATTGCTGGGCACCGACCGCCAGGGTCAGGTTGTTCACATCCTGCAGCAGGATGGAGGCCACGGGCACCTCGGTGATGGAGCCGATGAAGGCCAGAATGAAGACCACCGCCAGTATGGGCACCGACAGGGGCAGCAGGATCAACCTGAATGCCTGCCAGGGGGTCGCCCCATCGATGGCCGCCGCCTCTTCCAGGGAAGAGTCTATGGTCTCGAAGTAGCCCTTGATGGTCCAGACGTGCAGCGCTATGCCGCCCATGTAGGCCAGGATCAGACCGCCGTGGGTGTTCAGACCCAGCCAGGGGATGTAGTCGCCAATCTTGTTGAACAGCGCATAGATGGCCACCAGCGCCAGCACCGCCGGGAACATCTGGAAGATCAGCATCCCCTGCAATATGGTCTGCTTGCCACGGAACCGCAGACGGGCAAACGCATAGGCACAGGTGGTGGAAAGCACCACTATCATCAGGGCCGTGATGCCCGCGATCTTGATGGAGTTCCACAGCCAGGTCAGCACAGGGAACGGCGGCGGCGTTATGCTGCCATCGGTGTTGGTGATGGACATGCCAAGCGCCAGTTTCCAGTGATCCAGGGTCGGGTTGGAGGGGATTATCTCCCCTACCGAGAAGTTGCCGTTACGGAACGAGATGGCGATAACCATGATCACCGGGAAGATGATCAGCGCCAGGAAGCCCCACATGACCAGGTGGGTTGCCCACACCCGGTATTTCACTGATTTGGGTTGTACGATAGCCATTGAGAAGCCTCCTTACAGCTTGTCCGCTTTGGACAATTTCAGGTTGAGCAGTGCAAGCGCGCCGACGATCAGGAAGATGGCGGTGGCGATGGCACTGGCCAGACCGTAGTCCTGACCACCCGAGCCCTGGAACGCGATCCGGTAGGTGTAGTTCACCAGCAGATCCGTGGTCCCGGCCGGGGTACTGGCCCCTATGATGTCCGGCGCCCCGTTGGTCAACAACTGTATGAGTACGAAGTTGTTGAAGTTGAAGGCAAAGGATGCAATCAACAGGGGAGTCAGCGGCTTCATCAGGAGCGGCACTGTGATCTTGAAGAAGTTCTGTACCGGACCCGCACCGTCCATGGCGGACGCCTCATAGAGATCTTCCGGGATGGCCTTGAGCAGGCCCATGCAGAGGATCATCATGTAGGGGTAGCCGAGCCAGGTGTTGACGATGAGGATCATCACCTTGGCCAGGAAGGGGGTGGTGTACCAGTCCGGCTTGATGCCGAACGCCGCTTCCAGGAACAGGTTGATCTCGCCGAAGTTCTGGTTGAACAAGCCCTTGAACACCAGGATGGAGATGAACGCCGGTATCGCATAGGGCAGGATCAGCATGACCCGGTAGAAACCGCGCCCCCTGAGCTGCTCCCACTGCACCAGACAGGCCATCACCATGCCGATGGCCAGGGTGAAGGCCACGGAGCAGGCGGAGAAGATCACGGTCCAGACGAAGATCTGCATGAAGGGACCCTGGATGCCCGGGTCTGTCATGATGCGGACGAAGTTCTTCCAGCCCACGCTCACCACGAAGCCAGGGGCCATGCCCTTGCCGACGAAGTGACCGTCAGCATCTATGTACTGATAGAAGCCGGTGTCCGGGTTCGGCAGCATCAGCTCGCCGTTCTGGTTGTCCCGCAGCAGGTTGCCGTCCTTGATAACGACTCCGGACTTGAGCACGGCCCCGTCCACCAGCTGGGTATAGAGCGGCTTTTGCGCCGCAAACTTGCGCAGGCTGCTCAGGGTCAGGTGGATGTTGCCATCCGGCAGTACCAGATCCAGGGCACTCAGGTGAGTGCGGTGATCGACGATGGCACGTATGGGTGCCGCCTGGTCGAGCGCTTCCCCGTTCAGGGGTTGCAGCTGAACAACCTGTGGCTCGTCACGGACCCGTCCTTCACGGACGGCCAGGGTACGCGCCTTGTTGTTCAGCAGGGTAAGGGGTTGACTGATAAAGGATTGGTCGTCCTGTTGCAGCAGCAGCTGAAACTGATTGTTCTCACCACCCAGGAGGGTGAAATCGAATTCACCGCCAGTCACCTTATAGATTTTTTTCAGATGGAAATCCCGTGCCTGCTCGAGAGAGAGCAGGTTGGCACCCGAGTAGTTGGTGAAGGCGATGCCGATCGTGTAGGCAAGAGGGAAGATGATAAAAACAACCATGCCTGCCACACCGGGGAAGATATAGCGGTGGGCATAGGTCTTCTTGTTCATGAAGACATAGAGACCGACAGAAACGACCACCAGATCGAGCAGGGCAAACACCCACTCGCCGCTGGCATACATCATCACGGCCGCATAACCATTAAGCACTGCAATCAGTGCCGCCATGGTCCACTTCAGCCAGACGTACTTGTCTTTCTTCGGACCGGCATAGGATTCGATAGAAGGTACAACTTCCATGCCAATTAACCTTTATTGCGCCAAGAGAGATTGGAGAGAGTGGGAGGCCCGAAGGCCTCCCTGGTGCTAGCTTACTGGACGATGCGCTTGGCAGCGGTATCCAGGGCTTCGTCAACGCTCTGACGGCCAGAGGTGACGTTCTTGAGGGCTGTTTCGAAGGAAGACCAGAAACGGCTCATCTCAGGCACGGACGGCATCGGCTCGCCATTCTGGGCGTTCTGCATGGTCGCCTTGATGTTGGCATCGGATTCCAGGGTCTTCTGGAAGGACTTCAGTGCCACGGCGCCCAGCGGCTTGTCGGCGTTCACCGGTGCCAGACCGGCGTCGGTCAGCAGGTAGTTTTCCAGGAACTCGATGGCCAGATCCTTGTTCGGGCTGGCGGCGTTGATGGTGGCACCCAATACGCCAACGAAGGCCTTGGCCGGCTTGCCGTTCAGGGTCGGCAGCGGCGCTACGCCGTACTTGATGCCGCTCTTGTCCAGGTTGCTCCAGGCCCAGGGACCGTTGATCATCATGGCTACTTCGCCCTTGTTGAACTTGGCATCCATCACACCGTAGTCGATGCCTTTTTCCAGGTGACCGGATTTGATCATCTCGGAGATGTAGCCCACACCGGCCTTGGCGCCTGCGTTGTTCACGCCGGTATCTTTCACGTCATAACCGGTGGCGGTTTTCTTGAAGGCGTAACCACCGTTGGCAGCCACCAGGGGGTAGCTGAAGTAGGGGGTGTCATAGGCCCACATGATGGCGCGCTTGCCACTCTTCTTCAGCTCTTCGTCGATCTTGGCGATCTCTTCGAAGGTCTTGGGCGGGTTGGGCAACAGATCCTTGTTGTAAATCAGGCTGACGGCTTCGACCGCGACCGGGTAGCCATAGGTCTTGCCATCGACTGCCATGGCGTCCCAGGCGAACTGCTCGAACTTGGCCTTGGTGGCGGCGTTCGGCGTCACTGGCACCAGCAGACCGGCCTTGACCCACTCACCGTAACGGTCGTGAGCCCAGAAGAAGATGTCCGGGCCGTTGCCGGTGGCGGCAGCTTGCTGGAACTTCACTTCTACCTGGTCCGGGTGCGCGACGGTCACCTTGATGCCGGTCTCGGCTTCAAACTTCTTGCCTACTTCGGCCAGGCCGTTGTAGCCCTTGTCACCGTTGATCCAGATGGTCAGCTGACCTTCGTCAATCGCAGCAGTGGCTGAGCAAGCCACACCCAGGGTAGCCAGACCGATCAGGGATGACAGCAATTTCTTTTTCATGAGCCTTTCCTTGTATTAGTTCCGCGCTGTAAGAGCATTGTGTGCGAGATGAATATTATCCCAAGCCTGCAACGCCTCACATGACACGCCTCGCATTTTTGAAATGCAATTACGTATTTTCTTCCAGAAAGTTATGAAAACATTTTCTTATTTCAGCGACTTATCGGGATTTATCGCCATATTTTTGGCCTTGCATGGAAAATTAATTACCAAAAAGAAATAAATTTACACCGTTGAAAGGGGTTTCACCCCATTGAAAACCCTTTCAACTCCATTATTTTGTTTAATGTGTTAACAAAAGTACCAAGCCGGATTCCAGGTTCATCTCCCCCTTAAATAAAAAGGCACCGGAGCGAACTCCGGTGCCTTTTTGCCAGAAATGGTGACTGGATCACATTATGACTGGCGCAGCAGCTGATCCTTGAGGTTGGGCGGCACGCCCCGTATGGTCAGGGTGTCGGTCTGGGGATCGTAGAAGACCCGACTGTTCAGCAATTTCTGCTCGAAGCTCAAGGTCAGGCCGCCACCCGAGCCGACAAACTTGGTCAGGCCGCGCAGGGTGGAGCGATCGGCCGGGAAGCGATCTTCCAGCTCGTATTCCTGGCCGATGAAGCTGTAAAAATCGAGATCGCCATCGCCAGGCAATTCCGCCGAGAGCTCCTTGATTTCGATCTCTTCACCGGCGCTCGCCTGCTCGGTGCAATATTTGAAGACCTGCTTCTTGTAATCATTGCGCTCGGCGGGTTCGAGCTGGCGGCTGTCGCAATAATCGTCCACCGCCTGCAGCAAGCCTTTATTTTGTACCTTGGCATCCATGCCCTCGCGGGCACCCAGCAAATCCATGAAAAAGGCCCCCAGCTTGCGGCCGACCCGCCCCTTGCTGAAGGTGATATAACGGCGAGAATCAGGCTGGGTTTTCCATTCGGTCAGATCGATGCGGGCCACCAGGTTGAGTTTGCCGATATCCAGGTAATGAATGTGACGCAGGTCCAGCGCCTCGCTGACGGTGACGCTCTCCTTGCCCTCCAGCAAGGCAATCATCAGATAATCGACCCCGACATAGTTGTATTTGGCAATCAGCAGCACGCCCTGCTCGTCCAGGGCGTGCTCCACCAGCTGCTTGACCAGCATCTGGGTCAGGGTGATAGAGAAGGGGACGAATTCGGTCTGCTCGCCAAGCAGCTGTTCGAGGGCGATGCGAAAGGCCGGAGACGGCTGCTTGGGAGCCTCTTCACCTTCTGCCAGCTCGGCGACGGCGGCTTCCGGGTCGGCAAAGAAACCGAAGCCCTTGCCACCCTTGCCGTTGTAGATGCGATGCAGTTCTGCCATCAGCCCTTGCACCGCCTCGTCGGCAGGCAGAGTCTGACTGCGGGTATCGGCGTGCGGCTGACCGTCATTGCCGGCGCGCAGGGAGTGAAGAATGATCTTGTCGATATCGAGACTCATGTCACAAAGCCATAGTGTTAGCCGAAAGGGTGAAGTATTATAAGGCGCTTTGAACCGAGATGAACCCAAGATTATGCCCATCGTATCAAAGTACAATAACGAGCAGTTTGACGCCCTGATGAACGACCTGATCACCGCCCTGGAGAAACACAAGGCGCCGGTGGATCTCAGTCTCATGGTGCTTGGCAACCTGACCACCAACATCATCAACGGTATGGCCCCGGCCCAGCGTCAGGCGATCACCGAGAAGTACATCCAGGCGCTCACCGCCTCGGTGGATCATCGCCACGATGCTCACTGAGTTTCTTCGCATTCTTTGATGTTTTTCAAGCAGATGGATCATTATGGTCGAAACCGGCAACCCCTATCGTGATAACGTCTCTCGCCTGATCACCTGGGGGCATTGGTTCTCCTTCTTCAACATCATCCTGGCCATGCTGATCGCGACCCGCTATCTGGGTTCCATCAGCTGGCCATCGACCACGCTCGGGGTCACCTATCTCATCATCAGCTGGATAGGTCATTTCTCGTTCCTGAGCTTCGTCACCTATCTGCTGACCGTCTTCCCCCTGAGCTTCGTGCTGCCCAGGGAGAAGCCCCTGCGCTTCATTTCGGCCATCATCGCCACCCTGGCGCAGGTGCTGCTGCTCATCGATACCCAGGTCTTCCAGCTGTTCAAGTTCCACTTGAATGGTCAGGTGTGGCAACTGCTGCTGGATCAGGCCCAGACCGAAGAGGGCTCTATCTGGAGCATCATCTTCGTCGCCGTGCCCACCATCTTCCTGCTGCAACTGCTGCTGTCGGCCTATGTGTGGCGCAAGATCAACAAGCGCAAACGCCGCCAGTACGGCAATCAGGTAGGGCTGGCCCTGCTGGTCTGCTTCATGCTGACTCACCTGGTCAACAGCTGGGCCGATGCGACCCTGTATCAGCCCATCACCATGCAGCGCGCCAACTTCCCGCTCTCCTATCCCATGACAGCCCGAAGCTTCCTGGCCAAGCATGGCTGGCTCGATCTCGAGCAGTATGAGAAGAAGGCCGAGAACCAGGGCAGCGCCGAGCATCGCCTGCTCTATCCCCTGCGCCCCCTCAGCGTGAGTGCGCCGAGCGAGCACAAGAACCTGCTGGTGGTAGTGGTCGACTCCCTGCGGGCCGACATGCTCAACAACATCAACATGCCCAATCTGCAGCGCTATGCGGATCAGCACCTCAACTACAGACGCCACATGAGTGGCGGCAACGATGACGCCATGGGGATGTTCGGCCTCTTCTACGGGCTGCCCGGCCACTACTATGGCGACATCCGTGCCGACAAGCGCCCGCCGGTGCTGTTTGACGAGATGCTGCGCCAGGACTACCAGTTCGGCCTGTTCGGTGCGCTGGAAGACGCCAAGCAATATCAGCAGAGCCTGCTCGCCGGCCTGCGCAAGCAGGTGTTTGTCTCCCGCCAGAGTGATGACACTCGCCTCATCGGCGACTGGCAGCAGTGGCTTGGCACCCGCACCGCGGACAGACCCTGGTTCTCTCTGGTCTATCTCTCGAGCCCGGGAGATTATCAGGTGCCCGCCAGCCTCAAGGGCCCCTTCCAGCCCGAGCTGACCCGGTTCAACCCGGCCACCGCCTATAGACCCGAGAACCTGCAAAAGCTGGAGAATCGCTACAAGAACTCGGTGTTCTACACCGATCAGCTGCTGGAGCAGATGCTCTCCCAACTGCAACAGCAGGGGCTGAGCGAACAGACCATAGTCGTCATCACCTCCAATCACGGCCAGGAGTTCAACGAAACCCAGAGCAACAGCTGGGGCTATGGCAGCAACTACTCTCCCTATCAGGTGCAGGTTCCTTTGGTGCTCGCCTGGCCCGGGGTCGAGAGCCAGCCACAGGAGCAGGCAAGCAGCCACCTGGATCTGGTGCCGACCCTAATGAAGGGCATGCTGGGGGTACGCAACCCCCCTCGCGACTACAGCACGGGGCGCAGCCTGTTTGACACCAGCCCGCGCAACTGGCTGCTGGCCGGCGATCAGAATGACTTTGCCATCTATCAGGACAACACCATCACCCAGTTCAACAAGCAGGGTGACTTCGAGCTGCTGGATCGCAATACCTATCGCCCCATCAAGCACGGCACCCCGGACATGGGCGCCATGATCCAGGTGATGAACGAGCTCAACCGCTTCTATCGCACCCCCTAGGTGCTCTTATGGATTCAATCAGCCCGCCTTCTCGGCGGGCTTTTTATTGTCTCGAGATCCAGGAGGGACGCACCTCATCCCCTCCCCCGGCCAGTGCCATTCGCAAACGTATGCCCTGCAGCTACTGACTCTTCTCTCAAAAAACCTCAGTCCGATCAAGATCATAAAACAAAGATGATAATGATTATCAATCGTTGATGCGGAGGGATTCATCTGCAATAATCCGCGCCCTTCAGGCTTAAATAAAAATCATTATCAACAATGAAAACACTGCTTCACTACTGGCCCATGCTGCTGTCCGGTACAGCCCTGGCCGCCAGCGATCCCGCCGGGACAGATCCCGAACCCAGGGCCCACGAGACCATAGTGGTCAAGGGGCAGCGCATCGAGCAGAAGCTGTCCGATGTCTCCGGCTCCATCACAGTCATCACGGAAGAAGATCTGGATCGCCAGGTCGCCACCGAACTCACCGACGTGTTCAAGAACGAACCCGGGGTCTCGGTGACCGGCTCAGCCGGTCGGCCACAAAACATCATCATCCGTGGCATGGGCGGTAACCGGGTGCTCATCATCAAGGATGGGGTGCGGGTCAGCGACGGCTTCGGCGCCGACGACCTCAACGACAAGGTGGGCCGTTTCAGCTTCGATCTCGATGACGTCAAGCAGATCGAGGTCGCCAAGGGTGCCGGCTCCTCCCTCCATGGCTCCGACGCCATCGGCGGCACCATAGTCATCTCCACCAAGCAGCCGGAGGACTACCTGCAGGGGCAGGATGCCTATCTCGGCGGCAAGGTGCTGCAGGATGGCAGCAGCGACAAGCAGAAGCTGAGCGCCACCGGCGCCGCCCGGGTGCTGGATAGCGAGCACCTGCTGCGGGTCTCCGGCTGGCAGGGACACGAGACCGCCAACTATGACGAGAGCCGCATCCCGGCGGATCTGGACGGCCTCAGCGCCTCCACCAGCTCCCGCTTCCCGTTAAGCGATCACCACCTGCTGCGCCTCGAGCTCGACTACTTCGAGGACAATGCGCAGCGGGATCAGGGACCGCGCGAAGTACCCCAGCCCGACGGCAAGTGGCAGGTGCGCCAATACAATGAGCAAGGCAGCCAGCGCACCCAGGGGGGCAAGCTTGGCTGGGAGGCCAGCGATCTCGGCAGCCTGCTGGCGGATCAGTTCACCTGGAGCCTCTATGGCAACCACTCCAAGAACAGCGCCAACAAGCGCAGCCTGCTGCAAAACGACCTGCTGAGCGGCTATCCCCGCTACCGCAGCGAGCGAGAGCTCTCCACCTTCACCGAAGACCGCGTCGGCAGCGAGCTGGACGTACGCCGGGATCTCGTCACCGGCGCCATCGCCCACAAGCTGAGCTACGGCGTCGAGCTGGAGCGTACCCGCCACGAGCGGCCGGTGGAGAAGCTGAGCCTGGAGGCGGGGGTGCCCCAGCCCAGCCAGTCCGAGCCCTTCAGCAGTGCCCGCACCGACCGGGCCGGGGTCTGGCTCGGCGACGTGGCGACCCTGGGCCGGTGGCAATTCACCCCCACCTTGCGCATGGATCACCAGTGGCTGCGCCCGCAAGATGGCAATCAGGGCGAGAACCACAGCTGGCATCTCTCCCCGAGCCTGGCCACCAGCTACCGCATCAACGAGCAGTGGCGCAGCTGGCTCAGCTATGCCAACGGCTTTCGCGCTCCCTCCTACGACAAGGTGTACGGCAATATTCCCCACTACTTCGCCCTGCCGCCGTTCCAGATCATCGCCAACACGGATCTGAAGGAGGAGACCAGCCACAGCTTCGAGTGGGGTTTGAGTGGCGAGGGGGAGAGCTGGAGCATCAAGCCGGCCCTCTTCTACAACCGTTACTACAACTTCATCGACTGGCGCGAGGTGGGGCTGCGCCTGAGTGACGGCGTCATACTGCGCCAGTACCGCAACGTGGCCAAGGCCGAGACCTGGGGGGCGGAAATCGCCGCCAGCTACTGGCTGACCCAGGAGTGGGAGCTGGCTACCAAGCTCGGCTGGGTCGACGGGGAAGACAGCCAGGGCGAGGCGCTGCGCACCCTGACCCCCCTGGAGGGCAACACCCGCCTGAGCTACCAGACCCATGACTGGAGCCTGGGGGTGCAGGCGGACTACGCCGCCGCCATGGACAGGGTGCCCAGCTGTGGCAACAGCCTGACCAAGCGCCAGGATGCCTGCCTCACCAGCGCGGGCTGGTTCAGCCTCGCCATGACGGCGGACTGGCTGATCACCGATGCCCTCAAGGTCAACCTCAAGCTCGATAACCTGTTCGACACCCGCTACATCCGCTATCAGGACGTGGCCGGGCTGGAAGCCGGGACCGATGCCGGACTCTTCACCCAGAGCGGCCGCACCTTCAGTGCCAGCCTGCGCTACACCTTCGTGGGGATCTGATGCACAGCCTGCTTGTACTGGCCAGCCTGCTGGCCACCCCGGCCCCTGCCGCCCCGCTTCCTGAGGCAACCCAGGAGGCCGCGCCCCTTATCCCCGAGCGCCCACAGTTGATGAAGGGAGAGATAGCCCGCCTCGATCCCTATGGCGGCTGGCGTGACGACAGTCGCCGCTCCCCCGAGCTGCTAACGCTGCTGCGCGAGCAGAACCGCTGGACCGAACAGCAGCTCGCCGGCCAGCAGCCGCTTGCGAAGACACTGCAAGCCGAGTGGCAGGCCAGAGAGCGGGGCGAACCCCTGCCAGAGGAGTGGCTGACCGAGGCCGGCAGCCAGTGGCGCATGGAGGCGGACGGCAGCCTGTGGCAGCGCAGCGACGCAGGCTCCGCCCCCCGCCAGCGGCTGGCCCCCCGTCAACCCGACCAGGGTTATTACGAGATTGCCGCCTGGGCCCTGCACCCAGATGGCCGCCTGCTTGCCCTGGCCGAAGACAACCGAGGGGACAGGGACTACCGCATCACCTTGCTGGATCTGGCGAGCGGCGAGGCCCAGGCCACCCTGGCGCACCGAACCGCCGACCTGCTCTGGAGCCTGGATGGCAAGACCCTCTATACGGTCGCCAACGAGCGCCACACCCTGCGCCCCTGGCAGCTATGGGCCTGGCAGGCAGGCAAGGAGGCGCTGGTGCACCAGGAGGCCGATCCCGCCTGGCTGCTCAGCCTCTATCGCACCACGGACAAGCGTCACCTCATCTTGCAGAGCAACAACCACGACAGCTCGGAGCAATACCTGCTGGATGAGGGCAAGGCAGTGCTCATCAAGGCACGCCAGCCCGGCCTCGAGTACTACCTGGATACCCAGGGGGACAGGGTGCTTGTCAAGAGCAACCGGGCCGGGGCCATGGGTCTCTATCAGGCGCCCAGCCTGGCTCAGGTAGCGAGCGGGCCCTGGCAACCCCTCTGGTCAGGCGAGGGCCGTGAGCTCGAGAAGTGGCGCCTGTTTGCCCACCACACAGTGCTGCAATACCGCAAGGCCGGGGACGACTGGCTCGATGTGCTGGATGCTGGCGGCAAGCTGACCCACAGCCTGGTGCTCACCGAAGGGGCCGGCACGGCCTGGATCCAGGGTGCCCATGACCCCGCCAGCCAGCAGATCCTGATCCGCCGCCAGGGCATGGCCGAGGCGCCGCACCAGCGCTGGCTGGATCTGGCCTCCGGCACCTGGCGCCAGGAGCAGCCAGCCTCCTCCTCTCCCTACCAAAGCGAGCGGCGCTGGGTCGTCGGCCGGGACGGCGTCCGGGTGCCTGTCTCCCTGGTGTGGCGCAAGGACATTCAGGCGCCCAAGGCACTGCTGCTCTACGGCTATGGCGCCTACGGCACCCCCATGCGCCCCTACTACCAGCCCCAGGTGCTGAGCCTGCTGGATCGCGGCTTCGTCTACGCCATCGCCCATGTGCGCGGCGGCGGTCTGCTGGGAGAGGCCTGGTACAAGGAGGGTCGCGGCCAGCAGAAGCAACACAGCGTGGACGATTTCCTGGTGGTGGCAGAGAGCCTGGCCCGGGATCCCGCCATCGATCCCGCCCGGCTGTTCGCCATGGGAGGCAGTGCCGGCGGCCTGCTGGTGGCGGCGGCCCTCAATCAGGCGCCGACCCGCTTCGCCGGGGCCGTGCTGCAGGTGCCCTTCGTCGACCTGCTCGGCACCATGCAGGATCCCGAACTGCCCCTCACCCGCCAGGAGTACGGGGAGTGGGGCAATCCGGCCATCCCGGCCGACTATGCGGCCATGCGCCGCCTGAGCCCCTACGACAACCTGCACGCGGCCCCCTACCCGCCCCTCTATGTGACGGCCGGGCTGCACGACAGCCAGGTGCCCTACTGGGAGCCCCTCAAGTGGCTGGCCCGCCTGCGAGCCCACAGCACAGGGGCCGGCCCCTATCTGCTGCACACCGAACTCGAGGGGGGCCACCTGGCCAATCCCCGCACGGCCGAGCTGCGCGCAGCCCGGGAGTATGCCTTCCTGCTCTCCCTGGCGGGGGTCCGTCACTGATGCCCCCATTCACCTTTTCTGTTTTGGAGTCACCCATGAAACCCTCCTCCCTGGCCCTCTGGCTGGCGGCAACCCTGCTCTCCCAGCCCCTGCTGGCGGCCGAGCTGCAGTTTGTCGATGAACAACCCCTGACCACCACGCCCCAGGCCTGGCTGGAGCAGCGCCTGGGCGTGACCCTCGCCCCCGACTACGACAGGGCCAGCCTGCTCGGCCACCACCATAGCTTCCGCATGCTGGTCAACGGCCTGCCGGTGGCCACCACCCAGGCCGCCGTCAGCATAGACAGCGCCGGCAGACCCTGGCGCCTCTATCACAATCTGCGCCCCCTGCAGAGCGCAGCGCCCGGCTGCGATGCCAGCACCAGCCTGGATCCCCTGCTGGACTTGCTGCGCGCCGACGGCAGCCAGATAGCGCCGCTGGGACAGGTCGAAGCCTGGTACTGGCGTGACGGCGACACCCTGGTGCCGGCCCTGCGCCAGCGGGTGAGCGAGCACAAGGCGGGCAATGCCAAGGCCAGCCGAGTCCAGCTGTTTGCCAGTTGCGACGGCGATCGCGAACTTGGCCGCTGGGGGGATCAGGCAAGCACCCAGGCTGTGCGCACCCCGGATGCGGGGGATCAGCGCGTCCTGGCGCGGGTGTTCGATCCCGATCCCCGCACCCAGTTGCAAGACGCCAGCCTGGTCTGGCACGAGGCCCTGGTGCTGGCAGATGCCGCCTATCAGGACAAGGTGGCACTGCCGGTCACCCTGCTGGGCACTGACTATGTGCTGAGCGGCCCCCACGCTCGAGTGGTGGATGCCATCGAGCCCACCACGACCCCCTACGGGGCAGACAGCCAGCAGGCCTTTCGCCTGACCCGGGACGACCCGGGCTTTGCCGACATCAACGCCTACTACCACCTGGATCTCGCCCAGCGCCACCTCAAGGCGCTCGGCTTCACCGACCTCATCCCCGGCGCCCTCGACGTCGACACGGACGCAGGCTATCAGGACAACTCTCTCTACGATCCGTTCGAGCGCAGGCTGGAGCTGGGCCGCAGCGGCGTCCCCGATGCCGAGGATCCCATGGTCATCTGGCACGAGTTCGGCCACGGCGTGCAGCACCACATCCTGCCGGATCTCGGGGAAGAGGGTGACTGGGGCGCCATCGGCGAGGGCTTCGGCGACTATCTGGCCGCCAGCCATCGCCAGCGCAGCGAGGCGGGCCGCCAGTTCGAGCCTGCCATTGTGTTCAACTGGGATGCCCGCTTCACCGACCGCGCCCCGCGCCAGCTGGACGATGCTCGGGCCCGCTACCACCCGGACTACAACTACCCGGCTCACCGCACCATCAACGGCAGCAACGGGGATCAGCTGTGGGGCACACCGCTGTTCCAGGCCCTGCTGGCGTCGGTGGCCGAGCACGGGGAAGGGGCGCGGGACGAATTTGACCGCGTCATCATCGAATCCCACTTCGGGCTGGGCCCCGCCATCCGCATGCCGCAGCTGGCCCGCATCACAGTGGACACGGCGGCACGCCTCTACCCGGCGCGTGCCTATGCCCGCCATCTGGAGCAGGCCTTCCGCCAGCACGGCCTGTTGCAGGCGCCCGTCAACATAGCCCTGGCCGAGGGCAGCGCCCTTGTGCTGGATCAGCGCCAGTCGGTGCAGCTGAACCTCAGCAACCCCGGCAGCGCCCCGGTGACCCTCAACGCCCTGACCCTGTCCCTGCCCGCCGGCTTGCAGGCCGATCCCCTGGCCTGGTCAGCGACCACACTGGCGGCCGGCGCCAGCACCATCGCCACCCTGCGGCTGCTGGCCACCAGCCCGCTGGCCTGTGGCGACGAGGTGAGCCTGCCGCTGAGCCTCGCCATGAGCGGCACCAGTCCGACCGAGCGTCAGTGGCAGCAGTCGCTGACCCTGCCCATAGGCACCCCCATCATCAGCCGGGCCAACGGCCAGCCGCTGGCCCTCAAGGATGCCCAGAGCGAGGAGGTGCGCGGCATCAGCGAAACCAGCCTGGTGCTGGAAAAAAGCGACGCCCGGGTGAGCGATCGCCTGCAACTGCACCTGGACTTGCAGCACCAGGCTCTGGATGAGCTGGAGATCTGGCTCAACTCCCCCTCAGGCACCCGCATCCAGATCTGGGACAAGGGGTACAGCCCGTTGCCACGGCTCAAAGGGGTCTTCCCCACCCAGCTGCTGCCCCTGCAACCCTTCACTCCCCTGGAGGGGGAGCCGCTGGCCGGTCGCTGGACCCTGGAAGTGGTGGACAGCAAGCCGGGCAATCAGGGGCGCATCAACGGCTGGAGCATCAGCCAGCGCATCGGCGCCCAGTGTGGTGAGCCCGTCGCCCCGCCGGATGACGGCATCATCCACTTCAACACCGCGGACAGCAGCGGGGGCGGAGCCCTCAACCTGCTCTGGCTGCTGCCGCTGGCCCTCTGGCGCCGCCTCAGCCGTCGCACCTGATCCATCCCTATAAAAGCAAAGAGGGGCCAAGGCCCCTCAAAGGACAAGAAATGAAGATGAGAATGACCCCGCTGGCCTGCCTGCTGGCCCCCCTGCTCAGCGCCTGTGGTGGTGGCGAGTCCGATGAGGCGCCCCTGACGCCCCCCGACTATCGCCTGACGGTCAAGCTGCCAGCGGCGGGCACCCTGTGCGTCAACCTGAACCAGAACGACAGTTGCGAGCCAGGCGAGCCCGTGGTCAGTGGCGAGGCCGGCGCCCGTCAGCTGAGCGACAGCGCTCCCGGCCTGCTCACCAGCCCCTTGCTGTTCATCCCCCGGGATCCGGGCGCCCTTACCCTGACCCACCCGGCGGCGCGCCTGGACGATCAGCGCCTCACCCCCACCCCCTTGAGCACGCTGTTGCAGACCCGGGTCGCGGACGGGATCCCGCCGGCCCAGGCCCTGGCCGAGCTGCTGCTCGCCCTGGCCCCCCTGCAACCGGGCCAGGGACTCGCGGCCTTGGCGCAACTGGAGGAGTTCAACAGGGCACTGGAAGCGCTCGCCCTGGCGACACGGGATGACGCCGCCAGCTTGCCCGCTCTCACCGCCAGCGATCGCCAGCGCCAGATCTGGCAGGGGCTGGTCACCCTGTTGCCCGAGCTCGCCCAGCACTTTGCCGCCAGCCCCGAGCTCCTGAGCCAGCAGGCAAGGCTCGCCGCCGTGCTGCAGCAACAACAACCCCGGGCCCTGGTGACCGCCGGCGGCGTCACCACCTACACGGACGGGGTGGATTACCTGCTGACCCAGGAGCCTGCGGATCACCCGGGCCAGGAGGCGAGCCTGGACCAGGCGCCCCTGCGCTATCGCAAGCTGGACGGCAAGGGGCAGCCCCTGGCGGACAACGCCGACGAGTGGGAGTGCGTGGAGGATCTCAACACCGGCCTCATCTGGGAGAAGAAGCTCGATGATGCCGACAGTCCGCGGGATCTGCACAGGGTCTTCGCCTGGGAGTTTGGCAACTATCACCCCAGTCAGGCGGAGCTGGATTATGCCTGCCCCCAGGGGGAGGCCATCTGCTCCACAGAGCAGTATCGCCAGTGGCTCAATGCACAGCGGCTGTGCGGCATAGGACACTGGCGCCTGCCCACGGCCCAGGAGCTCGGCAGCCTGCAGCACTACGGCTCCCTCGCCCGCCAGGATGGCCAGCTGGTCAGCCTGGATGTGCGCTACTTCCCCGACGTCGGTCCCTCCAGCGGCGACTTCGATGGCAGCTACTGGACCCAGACCCTGACCCCGTCCCGGCGCCTCGAGAGCGTCCCCATCGCCGTCATCAGTCCCCAGTTTCTGGGGGAGGATGCGGGCACCGATTACCCCTATGGCGTCCAGAACGAAAATGAAATCAATGCCATACAACTGCGCCTGGTGGCCGAGGTAACCCGATGAACAAGTATCTTCTGACCCTGCTGCTCACCCTGTGCAGCCCGCTGGCACTGGCCATCGCCATCTGCGACGACACCATGCCGCGCACCAGCCCAAGCTCCCGCTTCCTGGATCGCGGCAACGGCACAGTCACCGACAGGGCTTCCGGCCTCACCTGGATGCGCTGCCAGCTCGGTCAACGCTGGCAAAATGGGAGCTGCAGCGGCGAACCGACCCGGCTCTACTGGCAGCAGGCCCTGCTGACCGCAGAGCGGATCCGCACCGAGCCGAGCCATGCCCTCCACGGTTTCGGCGGCCACACCGATTGGCGCCTGCCTACCATCAAGGAGCTCATCAGCATACTGGAGTCCGCCTGCTACAAGCCGGCATTGAACGAGACCCTCTTCCCCCGCGCCATGGCCGGGGACGGCAAGGAGGTGAACGACGGCTATGTCTACCTCTGGTCCTCGACCCCGGTCCCCGCCAGCAAGGGGGTCGCCTATCTGGACATCACCAGTGGCGCCATCGGCATGCGGGCCCCAGGTTCCTGGGCAAAGCAGGTGCTGCTGGTAAGGTGAGGCGTCCGGGCGGGGACTCCCCTGCCCGGTTTACTCCCGAATGGCCTTTTTGTGGTGGAAGGCGTCAAAAAAGCATCAAATTACGTCACCCTGTGCCGGTTCAGGCTGGTTTTGCGCGCCGGAGCGCTGGCGTGAAACGGGCAGAGCGGTTAGTCTAGCGGCGTTGAACCAATCCCATGAGGTACAGATGAAAACCGTATTGCGTTTTAGCCTGCTGGGCGCCTTGTTACTGGGCGGCCATGCCTTCGCCGCCGAACCGAAAAAATTTGATATCAGCATGTTCCCTGCCGCCGAAGTGAACCAGGAACGTGTGGTGATCCGCCTGCCGGAAGTCGAAAACGAAGCCGACATGATGGTCGAGCTGCAAGTGGGCAAAAAGATGCTGGTTGACTGCAACCTGCCCCGCTTCGCCGGCAACCTGGAACAGCACAGCGTCAAGGGCTGGGGCTACAACTACCTGACCCTGGGCCAGGTCTCGGGTCCCGTCAGCACCCTGATGGCCTGCCCGGATGGCCAGAAGAAAGAGAGCTTCGTCCAGATCTATGGTCAGGGCTTCTTCGTGAACTACAACTCCAAGCTGCCGTTCGTCATCTATGTGCCGCAGGAGTATGAAGTGCGCTACCGTCTGTGGCGTGCCGACAACCTGGCCCAGCCAGCCATGATTGAATGAGTGTCCAACGCTCAGGTTCAGCCAATTCATGAACACAAATAAAGGCGCCGTATGGCGCCTTTATTTTATTGTTTTCACCCCGCAGAGAGCGGGCGCAGCTGTACAAAACCTGACATAACTCCACTATTTTTCAGGCTTTTTGTGCAGCTGACCGCAAAATTCACCCTCGGGATGAGACAAAGGCTGTTCGATAAAAGATATTTATTAACATAGTAAGAAAATTGATTTTGCACTCTGCGACGGCCTGATGATACTTGCCCGCAAAGGTCAAACTAACCAGAACAAGAGCACTATGAGCTTCGAATCAGACAAGCGTTTCAACGACTTCAAACATTTTCCCCGTGGCCTGCGTCGCAGTGGCGAATTCACCGTGGCCGAAGCGGACAGTCTGGAAAAATATGGCACTGTGATGCTGGCGCTCTATCAGGGCAACCTGGCCCCACGCGATGACGTAGAAACTGCCTTCATCGAGCAGGTCAAGTCTGGCGCAGCCGGCAGCAACCCCCACGCCAAGGTATGGTTCAAGTACCTGAAGGTGATTGGTCCCAAGCGGGTGCACCGTCTGTGCACAGTCGCGGGTGGCGCCAATGAGGACACGGGCGGCAGCTTTGAAGGCGGCGGCGGCGGTGGCAGCGACGAGTCCCTCGATTAATGGATACCGAGCTGCTTCGGACCTTCATCGAGGTCAGCAAGACCCGGCACTTTGGCCGGGCTGCCGAGAATCTCTACCTGACCCAATCGGCGGTGAGCTTTCGGATCCGCCAGCTCGAGCAACAACTCGGGGTCAGCCTGTTTGCCCGCCATCGCAACAACATCCGTCTGACCGCCTCCGGTGAGCGTCTGCTGCCCTATGCAGACGCCATCTTGCACACCCTGGGCCGCGCCAAGCAGGACGTGGCCCTCTCCCCCGGTTTCAGTCAGCAGCTCGCCATAGGCGCGCCCGCGGTGTTCTGGGAGCTCGACTTCAACGACTGGCTCAACCATGTCTATGCGCTGGCCCCCGGCCTCGCGGTGCGGCTCGAGACCGCCTCCCGCGAGCACCTGTGCCGCCAGTTGCTGGAGCGCTCCCTCGATCTCGCCCTGCTCTCCGAGCCGACCAAGATAGACGAGATAGCCCTGCACCCCATAGGCGAGCTGGTGTTCGAGCTGGTGAGCCGGGAGCCGGCCGCCAATGCCGACAGCCTGATGCAGATGCCCCATATTCACCTCGACTGGGGCACCAGTTTCGAGCCGCCATCGAGCCGGTTGCAGAGCCTGCAGAAGACCCCTGTGCTGCATTCGAGCTCAGCCAGCATGGCGCTGCAGTTCGTGCTGGCCAATGGGGGCGCCGCCTATCTGCCGCGGCGCATGGTGAGCCCCTTCCTGGAGCAGGGACAACTTCACCTGGTGGAAGGGGGGCAGGCGCTGAGCCGCCCGCTCTACCTCGCCTATCTGGAGAAATCCGATCGCCGGGAGCTGATCGATCAGCTGCTCACCCTGCCGCTGGGTTGGGATGGCGCCGATCTGCGGCTGCCATCCGCCGAGTAGCCGGGCTTCAGCCTGATCAGCATGAAAAAAAGGGGCCGAGTGGCCCCTTTGTTATGGATGCGTGCCGTCAGTCGTGGTGACGGCGGTCGTTGGCCTGGGCCAGCAGGGTGCGGCTCTCGCGCAGGAACTCGTCGGCATGTTCGCCGAAGAAGCCGGACACTTGCGAGAAGGCCTCGATAAATCCGGCTCTGTCCCCCCGCTCCAGCAGCCCCAGCGCCTCGCCGAAGTTCTGGTAGTAGCGGCGGATCATCGCGAGGTTCTGCGGTGACGACAATATGATGTCGGCATAGAGGTGGGGATCCTGGGCAAACAGCCGCCCTACCATGGCGAGCTCCAGCCGGTAGATGGGGGAACTCAACGCCAGCAGACGGTCGATGTTGGCCTGCTCCCGGGAGAGGTGCCAGCCGTAGGCGAAGGTGGCGAAGTGGCGCAGCGCCTGGATGAGGGTCATGGCCTCGTCGTGGGCCTTGGCCTCCACCTGCTGCAGCCGCGCGCCCCAGATGGTCATCTGATCCAGCAGCCACTGGCTGGCGGCAGGGTCACGGCCCTGGCAGCAGACGATCACCTGCTTGGCCAGGCTCGCCACATCCGGCCCGAACATGGGGTGCAGCCCCAAGACAGGCCCCTGGTGCACTGCCAGCATATGTTCGAGTGGCGCCGCCTTCACGCTGGTGACGTCCACCAGCAGGCAATCTGCTGGCAGCTTGCCGAGCCGGTCGATGATCTGGCAGGTGATGTCGATGGGCACCGCCACCATCACCAGACCCGCATCGGCGAGGATGGCGTCAGAGCGCGGCCAGTCCCCCTGCTCCAGGGTCTCGACCCTGTAACCGGAGAGGCCGAACATCTGGCCGAACAAGCGGCCAAGCTGACCCTGGCCGCCGATGATGACCACCTTGCCAAGATCCGGCTTCATGCACTTGAAGTGGTTCTCTTTTTCGCTGGCCGATTCGAGGATGTAGGACTCGCGCATCACCCGGCGCAACACATCTTCGATGAGATCGCCGGGCACCCCCAGCAGTTCGGCCTCGGTGCGGCGGCGTGCCAGCATGCTCGCCTCCCTGTCCGGCGCATAGATGGGCAGGCCGTGGCGGCTCTTCACTTCACCCACTTCCCCCACCAGGGTCAGACGGGCGGCCAGCAGATCGATCAGCTGCCTGTCCACCACATCTATCTTGTCCCTGAGGGCATTCAACTCTTCAGCCATATCCAGTCCCTGCCGGCGCCGCTGGCGGCGGCGCCCTGTGATTCAAGAGGCAACAAGGTATCACTGCGTGGACAGTGATACCTCTATGGTTCAATCAGTTACGACAAGATACCACGACTTACAGCGCGGTTCTGCTCTTGAGCGGCGCCGCCAGCTGGCTGTGGCAGCGGGCCAGCAGGGTTGCCGTGGTCTCCCAGTCGATGCAGGCATCGGTGATGGAGACGCCGTAGCGCATCAGCTCCTTGGGCTGCTCGCTGGACTGGTTGCCCTCGAACAGATTGGATTCGAGCATCACCCCTATGACGGAGCGGTTGCCCTCCTGGATCTGGTGGATGACGTTGTCCGCCACCTTGGGCTGCAAACGGTGATCCTTGCTGGAGTTGCCGTGGCTGCAATCCACCACCAGACCGGGCAGCAGGCCCGCCTTTTCCAGCGCCTCTTCCGCCAGCGACACATTGACCGAATCGTAGTTCGGGTGCTTGCCACCGCGCAGGATCACGTGGCCATCCGGGTTGCCCTGGGTCTGCAGCAGCGCGACCTGACCTTGCTGGTTGATCCCCATGAAGGCGTGGGGGCTGGAGGCCGCCTGCAGGGCATTGATGGCGGTCCCCAGGTTGCCGTCGGTACCGTTCTTGAAGCCGACCGGCATGGAGAGGCCGGACGCCATCTCCCTGTGGGTCTGGGATTCTGTAGTACGGGCGCCTATGGCCGACCAGGAGAAGAGCTCCGCCAGGTATTGGGGGCTGATGGGATCGAGCGCCTCGGTCGCGAGCGGCAATTCCAGCTCCGCCAGCCAGCAGAGCAGCTCGCGGGCGCGGTGCAGCCCCAACTCAACGTCGAAGGTGCCGTCGAGATTCGGGTCGTTGATAAAGCCCTTCCAGCCGACAGTGGTGCGTGGCTTCTCAAAGTAGACCCGCATGACAATGTAGAGAGAGCCCTGGTAGGCATCATGCAGCGCTTTGAGTCTGGTTGCGTACTCTTTGGCGGCGTCCATGTCGTGAATGGAGCAGGGTCCACAGATCACCAGCAGGCGGTGATCCCGGCGGTGGATGATGTCGGCTATGGTATTGCGGGCCCCTTGCACGAATGCCAGCGCCTTGTCGGAGATGGGTAACTTCTCCTTGAGCTGGGCAGGCGTGATCATCACTTGTTCGGACTGGATATGGATGTTGTTCAGGGGGTCTCTTTGCATTTTCTCATTCTCTCTACAGTATTTAAGCCAATTGCGCCAAGGTGTATTTATTTGTTTACACAAGTCAGCGCTTTGTTACGCAACCGCCCTCACCTTACCAAGGAAAAGCAAACAATCAAGTGAAACTAGCGGTTTACTGCATCAACAGATGGATTAATGACCACTCCCGTGACCAAAACAGCAAGAAAGTAGCGTGCAAAAGCTCCCCTGCACCACGAAAAACGTAAACAAATAATTACACCCTATATCTCATCACTCCCGGGGCTGGCCTGCCGCCATAAAAAAGCGGGGCACCTGGCCCCGCTTGCGTTCCCGTGTTGCTCTTCTTTTATTATTTGCCGTGGGCCTTGATGACCGCCACCGCCTTGTCCGGGAAGTCGCTGAACACCCCATCCACATCCGCCTGATAGAGGAAGATGTTGAGCAGGTCGGTGAAGTCTTTCGCATAGGCCGGGATCTGCCCCTGATCCTGGCGGAAGGTATAAGGATGCACCTTGAGACCGGCGGCGTGGGCCTCCTTGACCATGCCGGTGAACACCGGCTTGCCGAGCGTGCCCGGCTCGGTGACTATCATCGGCTTCCAGGGGCCTATGCCGTCGGCGTAAGCGGCTATGGTCTTCATGGCCCCCGGCTTGAACATCCAGTCATAGCTGTAGGGGGTCGCCTTGCCCTTGGTGTCGTAGACCATGGTCTCGTTCCAGTCGGTCTCGGCCATCAGCTGCACCAGCTTCAAGTCCATGCCCAGCGCCGGCATCAGCTCGCCGTTGATGCGCTTGAGCTCATCCACATCGAAGCTCTGCAGATAGACCTTGTCGTCCTTGCCGGTGTAGCCGTACTCCTTGAGCACGGTAAGCACGGCTTTTGAAATGTCCTTGCCCTCGTGGCGGAACAGCCAGGGGGCCTTGATCTCCGGGTAGATGCCGATGTTGTTGCCGGTGCTCTTGTTGAGCCCCTGGATCATCTCTATCTCTTCCTGGAAGGTGTGGATCTTGAAGTCGGACTTCCAGAGCGGGAAGCGGGCCGGATAGACGGGCACCTGCTTGCCCTCCACCAGCTGGAAGGGCTCCGTCATGCGCAGGGAGCGCACCTCGGCCAGGGTGAAGTCCACCACGTAGTAGCGACCGTCCGGACGGGCGCGGCCGGGGAAGCGCGTCGCCACGTCCGTGATGCCGTCGAGGAAGTGATCGTGCATCACAACCAGCTGGTCATCCCTGGTCATCACCAGATCCTGCTCCAGATAGTCGGCCCCCATGCCATAGGCCAGCGCCTTGGATTCCAGGGTGTGCTCGGGCAGATAGCCGGAGGCGCCACGGTGGGCGATCACTATCTTGCCGTCATCGGCGGCCAGGGCGGGCAATGCGAGGGCAACCCCGAGGCCAAGGGCCACCAGGGAGAGGTGAGGTTGTTTCATAAAAACGGCTCTTTGTTATTGTTTATTGGATGTAGGTAGTTGTTATAGCAGAGGTTTATTGCAGTTTAACGGCGGGCGGCCAGGGCCGCCCGCCTTGTCATCAGCTTGCCTTGGGCAGGGCGTGATGGTGATGCTCCAGCCAGGCGTGCAGTTGCTGCTGCTCGGCATCACAGAGGCGCAGCCCCAGCTTGCTGCGGCGCCACAGTATGTCTTCCATCGAATGGGCCCACTCGCGGCTCATCAGATAGCGCACTTCCGACTCGTACAGCCCGGCACCAAAGTGCTGACCGCGCTCCTCGTGCAACCAGAGACGGGCGTGACTGCCATAGGCCTCGGCGATGCGGCGGGCGCTGCGCTCATCCAGCCAGTCGAATTCGAGCAGGTAGGCGCGGGCCAGCTCTGTGGTGGAGCAGTCGAACTCGCCACCGGGCAGACGGCTGCTGGCGGTCCAGTCATCCCCCATCTGGCTGAACCAGGGCTTGAGCTTGTTGCAGGCGGCCTGGGCCAGCTTGCGATAGGTGGTGAGCTTGCCGCCAAACACGGACAAGAGCGGCGCCCCGTCGGATTCGCCACTGAGTTCGAGGGTGTAGTCGCGGGTCACCGCCTGGGGAGAGTCGGACTCGTCATCGCAGAGCGGCCGCACCCCGGCATAGGTCCAGATGACCTCGGAGGGCGCAATCTGGCGGGTGAAGTGGGCGTTGACCACCTTGCACAGGTAATTGATCTCGGCCTCGCTGATCTTCGCCTCCCGCGGGCTGCCATGGTGCTCCACGTCCGTGGTGCCGATGAGGGAGTAGTCCTGCTGGTAGGGGATGACGAAGACGATGCGATTGTCCTCGTTTTGCAGGATATAGGCCTCTTCGCGCTCATGGATGCGCGGCACTATGATGTGGCTGCCCTTGATGAGGCGGATGCCGCGCGGGGATTTCTCGTGCAGGCTCTCGTCATAGAAGGTCTTGACCCAGGGACCGGCCGCATTGACCAGGCCACGGCAGGTGACGGTGAACTGCTCGCCCCCTTCCCGCTCCAGGGTCAGGGTCCAGTGTTTGGATCCGCGCACCGCCTTGACGCAGCGGGTGCGGGTCTGCACATCGGCGCCCTTGTCCCGGGCCATCATGGCGTTGAGCACCACCAGGCGGGCGTCGTCGACCCAGGCGTCCGAGTACTCGAAGCCCTTGTTGATGCCGTTCTTGAGGCCATCTTGCGGCAGGAAGCGCAGGCCGCAGCTGCCCTTGAGCTTGTCGCGCTTGGCCAGGTTGTCGTAGAGGAAGAGGCCGGCGCGGATCATCCAGGCCGGGCGCAGGTGCGGGCGGTGCGGCAGGCGAAAACGCATGGGACGGGCGATGTGCGGCGCCATGCCGAGCAGCACCTCCCGCTCCGCCAGCGCCTCTTTCACCAGCCTGAATTCGTAATGTTCGAGATAGCGCAAGCCACCGTGGATCAGCTTGCTGGAGTTGGACGAGGTGGCCGAGGCGAGATCCTGCGCCTCGAACAGCGCCACCTTCAGCCCCCGCCCCGCCGCATCCGCCGCAATGCCGACCCCGTTGATGCCGCCGCCGACGACGACCAGATCATAATGTTCGCTCATGTTCACCTACTTTCTTATTTTGTGTTCGCCATGCCGGCAATGTTTGATTTCGCTCATATTAGAACATGAAAAAATGATAAACGAACATTTTATGAGGGAAATGTGATCGCGATTGTTCTGACAATGCTAAAAATGCTGCCGGTCGGTGACAAGATGCCGCCCCGAGCCTTGCCATGGCACCTACTACCAGGGCGAATCTGCCGCAGCGGATACGGGCGCGGCTGCCCGAGGCCGACAGGGCCCGACTCTGAGAGGGCCACCAGCACAGAAACACACCATGGAGGACGAGGAGAGAGCCGCTGTTTTTAGCTCAAGTCGCGCAGCGACCAGCAGAGTGCGGCGCCACAGGGACAAAGGGGAAAGGTAGCAGGAGCAAGGCGGCCGCCATGGGGAGAGGCCCCGAGAGAGAGCGACAAGAAAGCGGCCGCCCGGTGGCGGCCTGATGCTAATACGGCGTGGGGAGACTCAGCAGATGTGGCAGGCTATCTGATGCTGGGACATCAGTCGCATCAACTTCTCGGGCGGCTCCTGATCCGTGAACAGGGCGTGGATCTGGTTGAGGTTGCCGAGGTTGACCATGGCATTGCGGCCGAACTTGGTGTGGTCGGCGGCCAGAAACACCTGGCGGGAGTGGGCTATGATGGCCTGGGCTATCTTCACCTCGTGGTAGTCGAAATCGAGCAATGAGCCGTCGTTGTCGATGCCGGAGATGCCGATGACGCCATAGTCCATGCGGAACTGGCCGATGAAGTCACGGGTCGCCTCCCCCACTATGCCCCCATCCCGGTTGCGGATCTCGCCACCTGCGATGATGACGGTGAAGTCATCCTTGGCGGTGAGAATGCTGGCGACGTTGAGGTTGTTGGTGACCACACGCAGCTCCCGGTGATCCAGCAGGGCGCGGGCTATGGCTTCTGTGGTGGTGCCGATGTCGATGAAGAGCGACGAGCCATCCGGAATATTGGCGGCCACCTCGCGAGCGATGCGCTCCTTCTCCTTGAGCTGCATCACCTTGCGGGCGCTGTAGGCGGTATTGACGGTACTCGAATGCAGGGAGGCCCCGCCGTGATGGCGCCTGATCTTGTTCTGCTCGGCGAGATCGTTCAGATCCCGGCGAATGGTCTGGGGGCTGACGTCAAAATGGGTCACCAGATCGTCGGTCGAGACAAAGCCCTGCCTTGTCAGGACGTCCAGGATCTCCAGATGTCGTTGGGTTTGCTTCACGCTTGCACTCCGCTTGAGAGACGAAAAAAGGCCCCGGCATTGCGGGGCCTTTGGCAGTGTACCCTATCCCTTTTCGGACTGATAAGGGCAGGATCACGTTTTATGCCTTGTCGGCAGCGGCCTTGCGGGCCGCCACGGCAATGTTCTCGTGCTTGAGGGTCATTGCCAGCAACACTATGGAGAGCACGCAAGATGCGGTCAGCACCATGAAACCGCCGTCCCAGCCGAAGTGGTCGACTGTGTAGCCCAGCATGGCGTTGGCCGCCACGGCGCCACCCAGATAACCGAACAGCCCGGTGAAGCCCGCCGCTGTACCGGCCGCCTTCTTCGGCGCCAGCTCCAGCGCATAGAGACCGATCAGCATGACGGGGCCATAGATCAGGAAGCCGATGGCGACCAGTGCCAGCATGTCGACGGTGGGGTTGCCCGCCGGGTTGAGCCAGTAGACCAGCACAGCCAGGGTCACCAGCACCATGAAGAGGATGCCGGCCGGGGCGCGGCGGCCCTGGAACATCTTGTCAGAGATCCAGCCGCACAGCAGGGTGCCCGGAATACCGGCCCACTCGTACAGGAAATAGGCCCAAGAGGAGTGATCCACGCTGAAGTCTTTGGCTTCTTTCAGGTAGGTCGGAGCCCAGTCCAGCACACCGTAACGAATGAGATAAACGAAGGCGTTGGCAATGGCGATGTACCACAAGAGCTTGTTGTGCAGCACGTACTTGACGAAGATCTCCTTGGCGGAAAACTCCTGCTCGTGACTCTCGTTGTAATCCTTCGGGTAGTCGTCCTTGTACTCCTCGATGGGGGGCAGACCCACGGATTGCGGGGTATCACGCATCACGAAGAAGGCGATCACCGCAATGGCGGCGGCGGCAGCAGCCGGTACATAGAAGGCACTGCGCCAGTCATTGAACCAGCCCATCCCCAGGATGAACAGCGGACCTATCATGCCGCCGCCCACGTTGTGGGCCACGTTCCAGACCGCGACCACTTCGCCCCGCTCCTTCTGTGACCACCAGTGCACCATGGTGCGACCACAGGGCGGCCAGCCCATGCCCTGAACCCAGCCGTTGAGGAACAGCAGCACGAACATGATGGCGATGCTGGAGGTGGCCCAGTGCACTGTCCCCATCATGAACATGATGCCAGCCGAGAGCAGCAGGCCGGCGGAGAGGAAGTAGCGCGCATTGGAGCGATCCGACACGTTCCCCATCAGGAATTTGGAGAGACCGTAGGCAATGGAGACGCCGGACAGGGCCAGGCCCAGATCACCGCGGGAGAAGCCCTGCTCGATGAGGTAGGGCATCGCCAGACTGAAGTTCTTGCGCACCAGGTAGTAGCCGGCATAACCGAAGAAGATCCCGAAAAACACCTGCCAGCGCATGCGTTTGTAGAAGGGATCCACCTTGTCGGCCGGTAGCCGCTCTATGTGGGGTGCAGGCCTGAAGAGACTAAGCATGTTCTGCTTCCTTATTGTTGTTATGGGCGGTTGAGGGTGCCCCGATCATGCCTGCGACCAGATGAGTCCTTATTCGCAAGCGAGCCTATTGTGCTCATTTGTGAACATTCAATCTGTGATGAAGGCTAAATTATTGCAGTTTTATTACAAAAAATGTCACCTGATGAGTGATCGCTCATCGGCCGCCAGCCCTTGCAGGGCAAGGAATGCAGATACCCACTAAGGAGTATTAACGCCGCTAACAGTTGCTTTTCGTCACATTTTCTTAGCAATGAATGGGATCTTGTCCACATTTCCGGTGGCGGGGGTCTGGTGAATTGGCACAGAAGGTTTATTTTCTCTCTCGTCCAAGAACGAGCGCAAACGAGCATAACGTTTGCGTCAGCTCAAATAACAAGAAGAAACGTTTTCGGACGCAAAAAATGGGAATGCAAGATAACGAAACGGAACATCAAACCTACTCTGGGTGGATATAAGGAATAACAACTATGAGCATACAAAGACCCAATACCCTGCTCGGCGAGTGCCTCGCCGAGTTTATCGGCACCGGCCTGCTGATCTTCTTCGGCGTCGGTTGCGTGGCCGCCCTGGTGCTGGCTGGCGCCAACTTCGGGCAATGGGAAATCTCCATTACCTGGGGCCTGGGGGTCGCCATCGCCATCTATGTGACCGGCGGCATCTCTGGCGCCCACCTGAACCCGGCGGTGACCCTGGCGCTGATGACCTTCTGCGGCTTCGACAAGCGCAAGGTGGTGCCCTTCATCATCGCCCAGATAGCGGGTGCCTTCGCCTCCGCCGCCCTGGTCTACTTCCTCTATGGCAACCTCTTCACCCAGTGGGAACTGACCCACAACGTGGTGCGCGGCAGCGTAGAGAGCCTCGGCACCGCCGGCATCTTCTCCACCTACCCCAATGCCCTGCTCTCCAACATGCAGGCATTCGCGGTCGAGCTGGTGATCACCGCCGTCCTGATGCTGGGCATCATGGCGCTGGGTGACAACAACAACGGTGCCCCCAAAGGCTTCGCCGCCGCCCTGCTGATCGGCATACTGATCGCGGTGATCGGCGCCTCCCTCGGTCCCTTGACCGGCTTTGCCATGAACCCGGCCCGTGACTTTGGTCCCAAACTGTTCGCCTTCTTTGCAGGCTGGGGCGATGTGGCCCTGACCGGCGGTCGCGACAACCCCTACTTCTGGGTTCCCATCCTCGGCCCCATAGTCGGCGCCCAGCTGGGTACCGCTCTGTATGTGAAAGTGCTGGCTCCCTGCGTCCCGGGCAACCGTGTCGTGACCGAAGAAGCCGCCAAGCTGTCCAATAAAGAAGAGGCCGCCGCCTAAGAGCGGTCCCCCCAAACGTGGAGAACATCATGTCTGCTGAAAAGAAATTTGTCGTCGCGCTGGATCAAGGTACCACCTCCTCCCGTGCCATAGTGTTCGATCAGGATGCCAACATAGTCGCGACCTCACAGCGCGAATTCACCCAGCACTACCCCAAGGCGGGCTGGGTCGAGCACGACCCCATGGAGATCTGGGCGACCCAGTCCTCCGTCTTCACCGAGGTGCTGGCCAAGAGCGGCCTGCACAGCGAGCAGATCGCCGCCATCGGCATCACCAACCAGCGTGAAACCACCGTTGTGTGGGAGAAAGCCACCGGCAAGCCCATCTACAACGCCATCGTCTGGCAGTGCCGCCGCACCGCGGCCATCTGTGAAGAACTGAAAGCCCGCGGCCTGGAAGAGTACGTGCGCGAAAACACCGGCCTGGTGCTGGATGCCTACTTCTCCGGCACCAAGGTGAAGTGGATCCTGGACAACGTGGAAGGGGCCCGAGAGAAGGCGATGAACGGCGAGCTGCTGTTCGGCACCATAGACACCTGGCTGGTGTGGAAGATGACCAACGGTGAAGTGCACGTCACCGACCCGACCAACGCCTCCCGCACCATGCTCTACAACATCCGCGATCTGAAGTGGGACGAGCGGATGCTGGACGAGCTGGGCATCCCCGCCTCCATGCTGCCCGAGGTCAAACCCTCCTCCGAGGTGTATGGCTACACCACCCGTGGCGGCGGCTCCCGCATCCCCATCGCCGGCATCGCCGGTGACCAGCAGTCCGCCCTGTTCGGCCAACTCTGCTTCGAGAAGGGGATGGCCAAGAACACCTATGGCACCGGCTGCTTCCTGCTGATGAACACCGGCACAGAGCCGGTTCGCTCCAACAACGGCCTGCTGACCACTGTCGCCATCGGCCCGAAAGGGGAAGTGAACTACGCGCTGGAAGGGGCCGTGTTTATGGGCGGCGCCACCATCCAGTGGCTGCGCGATGAACTGAAGATCATCCACGATGCCCGCGACACCGACTACTTCGCGAGCAAGGTGGGGGACACCAACGGCGTCTACCTGGTACCGGCCTTCGTGGGCCTGGGCGCACCCTACTGGGATCCCTACGCTCGCGGAACCATGGTCGGCCTGACCCGTGGCGCCAACCGCAACCACATCATCCGCGCCGCGCTGGAATCCATCGCCTACCAGAGCCGCGACGTGCTGGATGCCATGCAGCAGGACTCCGGCATCAAGCTGGCAGCGCTCAAGGTTGACGGTGGCGCCGTCGCCAACGACTTCCTGATGCAGTTCCAGGCTGACATGATGCACACCCCTGTGGTGCGTCCGACCCGCATCGAGACCACCGCCATGGGCGCCGCCTTCCTGGCAGGCCTCGCCGTCGGCTTCTGGAAGAGCTCCGACGAGCTGGAAGACAAGTTCAGCGTGGACAGGGAGTTCATTCCCCAGATGGACAAAGCCGATCGCGCCAAGCGTTACAGCGGCTGGCAGAAGGCGGTTGAACGCTCACGCCGCTGGGCCGAAGAGGATTAATCGGGCAGCCGATGCATCCTTGAGATGAAAACGAACGAGGCCGACAGCGATGTCGGCCTCTTTTTATTGGCGAGCGCGGGTGTTCTGACCGCACCTGACCCCAGCCCTCCCCTTGCCAAGGGGTGGGAGAAAATGCCCCCTCCACGAGGGGGAGGGGGTTGGCACTGTCGGCATGCCCTCTACAACGCCTCGGCGCCGAGCTGCTCTTTGAGGAAGTCGAGCCAGACCCGCAGCCGGATATCCCGCTGGGCATCGGAGTAGAAGACCGCATGAATGGGGCGCGAGGCGCCGCTGTTGCTGCGGGCCAGCACCTCCACCAGGGCGCCGCTCGCCCTGTCCTCTCCCGTCATGAAGTCCGACAGGCAGACGATCCCTTGACCTCTGAGCGCCAGCTGGCGCAGGGTCTCGCCGCTGCTGGCCCTCAGGGTCGGGGTGATGGCGAACCTGTCCCCCTGCTCAGTGCTGAGCAGCGGCCAGTGGTTGAGGTGATCGGGGTGCAAAAAGCCGAGCAGCTCGTGGCCCGCCAGCAAGTCAGCTGGCTGGCGCGGGGTGCCGCGCGCCTTCAGATAGTCGGGGGACGCGAGCAACCGCAGCTTGGATCGCCCGAGCGGCAGGGCGCGCAGGGAGGAGTCCGTCAGCTCGCCGATGCGAATGGCCATGTCCACCCGCCGCTCCATCAGGTTGATGAAGCCCTCGGAGCTGTGCAGTTGCAGCTCTATGCCGGGGTAGCGGCGGCGAAACTCGCCAATGATGGGCACCAGCCGGTGCAGGATGAAGGGGGTGGCGGCGTCGACCCTCAGAATCCCTTCGGGTTGTTCCCGGCGCATCAGCAGGTGGCTCTCCGCCTCGCTCATCTCGGTCAGCACCTTCACCGCCCGCTGATAGAACCAGCTTCCCTCCTCGGTCAGGCTGACCCGCCGGGTGGTGCGATTGAGCAACACGGTGGCGAGCTTCTCCTCGAGGCGCTTGATGCCGCGGCTCACCACAGAGTTGTCCATGCCGAGGTTCTCCGCCGCCTGGCGAAAGCTGCCCGCCTCCACCACGGCCACGAACAGGGTAAGTTCATCGGAATGGGTCTTCATTGTTGTCATCCTGGCAAGAGTCATGGGGTTTTATAGGCACAATGGCCCTGGGTTGGCAAGGCAGGCGTCACCAGAGACGGATCTTGCCGTCCGCATAACGTGAGCAACCGCCTGTTTTGCTCCCGGCCTTGTGGTTACAATGCCGAAAATTGGCATCGTATGGCGCCAAGCCATCGCAAGGATGAACATCATGAACTTCGAAGAGCGGTTGGCGGCAGCCCACCAGGAGCTTGAAAGCAAAGGCGTGTGGCACGCCAACTACAATCCCCCCTTGCTCAGACTGCTGCGCAGACTGGGCTTGCGACTCAGACCGCCCCACCATGAACGCTTTCTGGTCAACCTGCTTGCCTTTGGTCTGCCGACAGGTGCCATCTGGGGGATGTTGATGTGGTACCTCGGCTGGCAAGATGAGGTGAGTCCGGCCTTCGCCCTGCGCCAGAGCCTGCTGTTCGGCATAGGCTTCGGTCTGCTGATGGGAATCATCGTTTTGGTGCGCTGCAAGCAGCTCAAGCTGACCCCCTGGGACGCCTTGCCGCACTCCACGATCCGCCCCCAGCAAGGCTGACAACCGACATAACCACCGTCATCGACAAGGAGACCCTTATGACCAAGGCCCATGAAAAACTGAACTATGTGGAGTTTGCAGCCAGGGATCTCGCCGCCACCAAGGCCTTCTTCGCCGCCGCCTTTGGCTGGCAGTTCGCGGACTACGGCCCCGATTATTGCGCCTTCGAAGAGGAAGGGCTGGATGGCGGCTTCTATCGCGCGGATCTCTGCTGCCACACGGCTCAGGGGGGCGCCCTGCTGGTGTTCTACAGCGCCGACATAGAGGCAACCCAGGCCAAGGTGAGCCAGCATGGCGGCACCATAGTGCGCCCGCTGTTTGACTTCCCCGGTGGCCGCCGCTTCCACTTTGTCGAGCCCAGCGGCAACGAGTTTGCGGTCTGGTCAGAGGGATAACCCTCAGCGCAGCAGACATGTTATTTCAGCGAAATATTTTGACTTTTAATTTTAAATCAAGGCATTACCCATGAAGCTCTATCGATTTATTACTGGCCCTGATGATAAAGATTTTTGCATGCGGATCTCTGAATTGATGAACAAGGGCTGGGAGCTTCACCATGGCCCGACACTGACCTTCAATGGAAATACTTGCATCGCAGGACAAGCCTTAACTAAAGAAGTCGCTGGCGAAGAATTCGCAATGCCCATAGATCTAACGAAATACTAATGTGTGGGTTCCCCCTCCCTATTGCTGTTCTTTCCTCAATAGTGTTTTGCGACTGCTGCCCTGTTTCCCCCAGTCTGCCGGGGGCATACTGACCGTCGTTTTAGCAAGGAGGTTCAGATGCCATCCCCCCTGATCGTGATTGCCGAGCTTGAGGCCAAGCCTGAATTCGCCGCCGAGTGTCGGGCCGCCCTGGCGCCGCTCGTCAACGCCAGCCGGCAAGAGCCCGGGTGCCTCGGCTACCGGCTGCACCAGAGCATGGAGAACCCCCACGGCTGGATGATCCACGAGGAGTGGGAGAGCGATACGGCGCTCAGTGCCCACCAGCAGCAGCCCCATTTTCTCGCCTTCGTGGCCAACACCCGGGGCTGGTTTGCCAGCACCAGCGTTCGCCGCTATCAGCTAGCCTGAATCCAGCTGCGGCCTGTCCCCTGCCCGCCCTGGATGCGGGGATGGGCCGACACAATATTGAGCGTAGAAACAATAACTTGAGGAATATAATGATGAAGATGCCCAACCTGGGTCTTGGTACCTTTCGCCTGAAAGATCAGCCCCTGCGCGACTCCCTGCTGCAGGGTCTGGATCTCGGCTATCGCCACATAGATACCGCCCAGATCTATGACAACGAGGCCGAAGTGGGCCAGCTGATGAACGAGAGCGGTGTTCCCCGCCAGGATATCTACCTGACCACCAAGGTGTGGACCAGCGAATTTGGCCCGGGCAAGGTGATCCCGAGCCTGGAGCTGAGCCTTGAGAAACTGCGCACCGACTATCTGGATCTGGCGCTTATTCACTGGCCCTCCCCCAAGGATGAGGTGCCGATGGCGGTCTACCTGGAGCAGTTGGCCGAGGCCAAGGCACAAGGCCTGACCCGGGAGATCGGGGTCTCCAACTTCACGGTCGCCCAGCTTAAAGAAGCCATCGCTATCCTGGGGCCGGGCGCCATCGCCCACCAGCAGGTGGAGATCCATCCCCTGCTGCAAAACCGCAAGGTGGTGGAGTTCTGCCAGGAGCACGGCATCGCCATCACCGCCTATATGCCGCTGGCCTATGGCAAGGTGCTGAGCGAGCCGCTCCTGATGGAGATAGGCAAGCGCCACGGCGTCTCAGCGGCCCAGGTGTCCCTGGCCTGGCTGCTGGCCCAGGGCATGACGGTGATCCCAAGCTCCACCAAGCGGGAGAATCTCGCCGCCAACCTGGCCGCCCTCAAGGTGCAACTCAGCCACGAGGAGATGGCACAGATTGCCACCCTGGAGCGAGGGGAGCGCTGCGCCAACCCGGACTTCGCCCCGAATTGGGATTAAACGGGAGAGGACGCATTGTATCTATCGCTGCGGCGGCGGATACCGGCAACCCTCACTAGCCAATTGCAACCACGAGCTATCCCCTCTCCCTGCGGGAGAGGGTTAGGGTGAGGGGCAAGCTATCCCCCCTCATCCCCAACCCTTCTCCCGCCAGGGGAGAAGGGAGCAAAGAAAACCCAACACCGTCGACGAGAACCCCAGCGGGAGGCACCATGCCTCCCGCTTTTTTTGTCTCCAGTATCGCTCCAGCCGCCCGCGCCGCTGACCCCTACCTCTGCTACCTGCCCTTGCCCCTTTCCTCTTTGTTCCCAGCTCGGTTTATACAGCTTGCTTCTACGCGCTTTGCCTCTGCACTCAACTCGCGCTGTACGGCCCGCTCTTGTCTGCGCAGCCTCAGCCATTCCCTCTACCCCATTCCACGGCGCCATTGCTGCTGATTTGGCAAAAGTAATTTGACGTTGCCGTCATTTTTGCCAACAAAGCTCATCGGCATACTGGCGCCATTCTCCCGTCGGGAGCCACTATCCAAGGAGTTTGTATGCCACTGGCATTATTTGCCCTCACCCTGAGTGCCTTTGCGATCGGCACCACCGAATTTGTGATCGTGGGGCTGATCCCCACCATAGCCGAGCAGCTCAATGTCTCGCTCCCCTCGGCGGGCCTGCTGGTCAGCCTCTATGCCCTGGGAGTGGCCATCGGCGCCCCCGTGCTGACGGCGCTCACCGGCAAGCTGCCGCGCAAGTGGCTGCTGGTGGGGTTGATGGCGCTCTTCACCGCCGGCAACCTGCTGGCCTGGCAGGCCCCCGGCTACGAGAGCCTGATCGTCGCCCGGGTGCTGACCGGTCTGGCCCACGGTGTCTTCTTCTCGGTGGGCTCGACCATAGCCACGGGTCTGGTGGCCAGGGAGAAGGCGGCAAGCGCCATCGCCATCATGTTCAGCGGCCTCACAGTCGCCCTGGTGACCGGCGTGCCGCTCGGCACCTGGATTGGTCAGCAGTTCGGCTGGCGCGAGACCTTCCTGGTGGTGAGCGCACTCGGGATCATCGCCATGGTCGGCAGCCTGCTGCTGATCCCGAGCAACCTGCCCAAGGGGACAGCGTCGACCATCCGCGAGCAGCTCGCCGTGCTGACCCACAAGCCGCTGCTGATGGTCTACGCCAAGACGGCGCTTGGCTATGGCGGCGCCTTCACCGCCTTTACCTTCCTCGCCCCCATCTTGCAGCAGGTGAGCGGTTTCGGTGCCAATGCGGTGAGCCTGATCCTGCTGGTGTACGGAGTCTCGGTGGCGGTCGGCAACATCTGGGGCGGCAAGCTGGCGGACAAGATGGGCCCGCTGCCCGCGCTGAAGCTGATGTTTGGCGGCCTGGCACTCATCCTGCTGATGCTCACCTTCACCGCACCCCATCCGGTGCTGGCAGTGCTCACAGTGCTGGTGTGGGGTGCCTTCGCCTTTGGCAACGTGCCGGGCCTGCAGGTGCTGGTGGTGAAACAGGCCGAGCGCCATACCCCGAACGCCGTGGATGTGGCCTCCGGCCTCAACATCGCCGCCTTCAACGTCGGCATCGCCCTGGGCTCTGTCGTTGGCGGTTTTGTGGTGGAGCACCTGGGGTTGATGCACACACCCTGGATCGGGGCCCTCATAGTGCTGCTGGCCTATGGCCTCACCCATGCAAGCGAGAAGCGCGAGGCCAGGCTGGCGCTGGCAATCTAATCCGCCGCACAAAAAAACAAAAAGGCCGACACCCAGTGTCGGCCTTTCTCGTTTTCAGGGGCGGGATCAAGGCTCCTTGAGATCCTCGTCCGCCGCCCAGCGCGCCTCCAGCCAGAGCAGATTGACCAGACCGCACAGCAGCGCAAACCCCAATCCCAGAATCCAGGTGAAATACCACATAGTCGAAGTCTCCCTTCGGTAGAAAGCGGGTTAGTAGAGGCTATGGCCCTGCTGGCGCACCTGCTCGGTACTCATCTTGCCCCGCGCCACCCAGTAGACCCAGAGGGTGTAACCCAGGTTGATGGGCATCAGCACGGCGACGATTCCCAGCATGATGAGCAGGGTGCCCTCGCTGGAGGTGCCGTCCCACAGGGTCAGGCTGCTGGACGGATCCAGGGACGAGGGCAGCACGAAGGGGAAGAGCGCTATGGCCACGGTCAGCATCATGGCGGCGCAGGCACCACCGCTGGCAAGGATCGCCAGCCGCGCCCGGCCAAGGTGGCTTGCCAGCGTGCTCAAGAGCGGCAGCAAGAGGCCGAGGACAGGCACAGCCCAGAGCACTGGGTGCGCCACGAAGTTGCCAAACCAGCCATCCGGCGCCGTCGTCACCTGCTTCATCAGCGGCGTCAGGGCGCTGTTGAGATCCCCAATCTCGGCTATCCGGTAACCGCGCATCTGGCTGAGCCAGACCCCGCCCAGGGCAAACAGGGCGCTCGCCAAGGGCCCGAGCCAGAGGCTTTGGCGGGCGCAGCGCTCGGCTATCACCCCTTGGGTCTTGCACTGCAGGAAGCTGGCGCCGTGCAGCATCAGCAGGGCCAGCGCCGTCCCCATGCAGGTCAACAGCAGCGGCCAGTTGAAATCGAAGGCGCCGTAGTGGATGCGAAGGTGCGAATCGAAGCGAAACGGCAAGCCTTGCAACAGGAAGCCGAGGGTAGCGCCAAACACCAGGGTCGGCAGCAGGGCGCCCATCACCAGGGCCCTGTCCCACCAGCGGCGCCAGAGCGGGTCCGGCAGCTTGCTGCGATAGTCAAAACCGACCGGGCGCAGGAAGAGGCCGAACAGCAGGAACATGAAGGGCACATAGAGCGCCGAGAAGGCGGCGGCATAGACCAGGGGCCAGGCGGCGAACAGGGTGCCGGCCCCGGCGATGAGCCACACCTGGTTGCCCTCCCACACCGGGCCCACGCTGTTGAGCAGCACCCGCCGCTCCTCGTCGTTCTTGGCCACCACGGGGAGCAGCAGGCCGACCCCGAGATCGAAGCCATCCATCACCACGAAGCCGACGAGCAGGAAGAGCACCAGCCCCCACCAGATCACTTTCAGGGTTTCGTAATCCATCAGAGCGCACTCCCGCTTGCCAAGACTTCACCTTGATAACGACCCGTCTGCAGGCTGGCGGGCCCTTTGCGGATCACATGACGCAACAAGAACAGCTCCACCACCAGCAACGTGCTGTAAATGAGGAAGATGGCGATGAGGCTGAACCAGAGTTGGCCCGGTTGCAGCAAGGAGACGGACGCCGACACCGGCAGCACGTCGCTGATGGTCCAGGGCTGGCGGCCGAACTCGGCCACGAACCAGCCCGCCTCTATGGCAATCCAGGGCAGGGGTATGCTCCAGAACAGGGCTTTGAGCAGGCGGGGCGATTGCACCAGCCTGCCCCGGCACAGCTGCAGGAAGGCGGCGCCAAAGAGCAGCAGCAACCCCCCCCCTATGCCCACCATCAGCCTGAAGCTCCAGAACAGCGGCGCCACCTGGGGGATGGAGTCGTCCACCGCCTTGGCTATGGCCCCCTCGTCCGCCTTGCCGATCTCCTTGGCATAGGGGGTCAGCAGCAGACCGTAGCCGAGATCGGCGCGGTGGCGCTCGAAGGTGGCCCTGGCCTCGGCATTGCTACCATCCGCTCGCAGGGCTTCCAGAGCCTCGTGGGCCAGCATGCCGCTGCGGATGCGCACCTCATGCTGCGCCTTCAGATCTTTAAGGCCTGTCACCTGCTCATCCAGGGAGCGGGTGGCTATGATGCCCATCAGATAGGGGATCTTGATGGCCGCGTGAGTGGTCTCGGCACCCTGATCCGGCAGGCCGAACAGGGTGAAGGAGGCAGGGGCGGGTTCGGTCTCCCACTCCGCCTCTATGGCGGCGAGCTTGACCTTCTGCACCTCCCCTGAGCGGTAGCCCGACTCGTCCCCGAGGACGATGACAGAGAGGATGGCGGCGAGGCCAAAGCCCGAGGCGATGGCAAAGGATCGCAGGGCGAAGCGCACCTCCATGCGGCGCAGCAGATACCAGCTGCTCACCCCCATCACGAACAGGGAGGCCGCCACATAACCCGCCGCCACAGTGTGGACGAACTTGACCTGGGCCACGGGGTTGAAGATCACCGCCGCCACGTCCACCAGCTCCATGCGCATCGTCATGGGGTTGAACTCGGCGCCGACCGGGTTCTGCATCCAGCCGTTGGCGATGAGGATCCAGAGGGCGGAGAGGTTGGAGCCCAGCGCCACCAGCGCCGTCACCAGCAGATGCTGGCCCCGGGAGAGCTTGTCCCAGCCGAAGAAGAAGAGGCCCACCAGGGTGGATTCGAGGAAGAAGGCCATCAGCCCCTCCACCGCCAGCGGAGTGCCGAAGATGTCGCCGACGTAGTGGGAGTAGTAGGCCCAGTTGGTCCCGAACTGGAACTCCAGGGTGATCCCGGTGGTGACCCCCATGACGAAGTTGATGCCAAACAGCTTGCCCCAGAAGCGGGTGATGTCCTTGTAGATCACCTTGCCGGTCATCACGTAGGCGGACTCGGCGATCACCAGGATCCAGGACAGCCCCAGGGTGAGGGGCACAAACAGAAAGTGGAACATCGCCGTCGCGCCGAACTGTATTCGGGAGAGGCTGACCACATCATCCAGGCTTATCATGCATGACTCTCTATGTTGCATTTAACAGACAGGTTTTCGCCCGTTAAGTACAACACGTGCCATGACACCTATAACAGATGCAGTTATAGTGAAATCCACCTATAACAGTTAGGACACACCATGTCCCGTTACGGTCAGCTGGCTGCCTTGTTGCAACAGCAGATAGAGAGCGGCCTCTGGCAGCCGGGGGAGCGCATCCCCTCCATCCGCCAGAGTTGCAAGACCCACGGCCTCAGCCCCATGACGGTGCTGCAGGCCTACCAGTTGCTCGAGAGCCGCGGCCTTATCCTGGCCAGGCCCCAGTCCGGCTACTACGTCAAGGCCGCCACCTCCCCGCTGCAGGCGAGCGCCGCCCAGCAGGCCCACTACAGCGGTTCGGTGGACATCAACGATCTGGTGTTCGAGGTGTTGCAGGCGAGCAAGTCCCGGGAGCTGGTGCCGCTGGGGCTCGCGGTGGCCGATCCCGCCCTCTTCCCCCATCCCCAGCTCGGCCGGGCACTGGCGAGCTGCATGCGCCGCCTCGATCCCTTCAGCACGGTCGCAGATCTGCCCCCCGGTAACGAGGCGCTGCGCCGCGCCATCGCCCAGCGTTACGCCAGCGACGGCCTGGCGGTGGACCCTCAGGAGATCATCATCACCACTGGCGCCATGGAGGCCCTCTCCCTCAGCCTGCAGGTGTTGACCGAGCCTGGGGACTGGGTGGTGGTGGAGTCCCCCACCTTCTACGGCGCCCTGCAGGCCATAGAGCGCTTGCAGCTCAAGGTGGTGGAAATCCCTGTGATCCCCGGGGTGGGCATCGATCTTGCCCTGCTCACCGAGGCCCTGGCCCAGCGTCCCATCAAGGCGTGCTGGCTGATGGGCAACGTCCAGCACCCCCTGGGCCACACCATGCCGGATGGCCACAAGCAGGGGCTGATGGCGCTGCTCAACGCCCATGAGGTGCCCCTGGTGGAGGACGACGTCTACGCCGAGCTCTACTTTGGCCGCGAGCGCCCCAGCCCCATCAAGCGCTGGGATGCCCGGGGCGACAGCCTGCTGTGCGGCTCCTGGACCAAGTGCCTGGCGCCGGGCTTTCGGGTCGGCTGGGTGGTGGCCGGTCCCCATGCCGAGCGCATCCAGCGGCTGCAACTGATGTCGACCCTCTCCACCAATGTGCCGAGCCAGCTGGCGCTCGCCGACATGCTGCGCCAGGGCGGGGTGGATGCCCACTTTCGCCGCCTGCGCCACACCCTGGCCCAGCGCCAGCAGCAGATGCGGGCGGCCCTGCTGCGCCTCTTCCAGGACGAGGTGCGCATCTCGACCCCGAATGGCGGCTACTTCCTCTGGCTGACATTCGACGAGCGCCTCGACAGCCGGGCACTCTATGCCCAGGCGCTGGCCAGCGGCTTCTCACTGGCCCCCGGGGCCCTGTTCTCGAGCCAGGGCCAGCACAACCACTGCCTGCGCCTCAACAGCGCCCATCCCTGGAGCCCGGCGCTGGAGGCCGCCCTCACCCGGCTGGCGGCCCTGGTCCACCAGCAGCTCGCGCCCCATCAATAGACCACCAACGACAAGGCCCCATGACGGGGCCTTGTGGACAATCTTATGGCTGCCTGGGCTCAACCCGGCGCGCCCAGCTGGGCCACCTGGCGCTCTATGCTGGCTTTGAGGTTGTCATCGAGTTTGAGGGCACGGGCCAGCTCATCGAGATAGCCGCGCTCCATGAAGTGATCCACCTCGACGGCGAGCAGGGAGGCGAGATAGACCTCGGTGGCCTGCTCCATGTCGGTCACTTCCCGGGCCAGGGCTTGCGGGTCCAGCGGGCGGGCCAGCTCGGCATCAATCCAGCGAGCGGCATCGGGCTGGCCCTGCTCGGTCAGGTACTGCTGGATCTTCTGACGCTCGTTGCCGTCGATGTGGCCGTCGGCCCGGGCCGCCGCCACCATGGCGCGCACCAGCAAGCTGGCGCGGGCATCCAGTTCGGCGCCCGCCAGCTCGTTGAGGGGATGGGGCGTGCCGGCCGCAGGCGCACTCTGGTTCTGCTGCCAGTCCTGATAGAGCTTGTAGGCCAGCCCGCCGAGGGCGGCCGCCCCACCCACCGCCGCCACCTTGGTGCCGTACTTGCGCATCTTCTTGTTGCCAAGCAGCAGCGCCATGGCCCCGGCGGCCAGCCCCCCCTGGGCCATGCCCTTCATCTGGGCCTTGCGCGTGTCACCGCCATCGTTGAGCCAGCCCTTGCCAGCTCCCATCAATTGCTCCAGCATCTGTTTCATGGGGCCTCCTCATTTGCATGAGCTGCCATGCTGGGCCGCCGCCGCTGAACTCAAGGTGAATGGATGCCCGCGCCCCGTTTGGTGCCGCTGACCCGCGGACTCTGGTTGGATGAGTCCTGGTCGCTGCGGTTGTTATTGTCATCACTGGCCATTTCGGGGGCATAGCCCTGGGCATGGCGAGGCGCCCTTCGCAAGGAGACAACCCATGATGAAGCTGGTCATACTGCTGCTCGGTGGCACCCTCTCGGGCGGCCTGCTCGCCATAGAACAGGCTCGGGAAACCCATCAGGCCGGGCTGGACAGAGCCTGTGCCAACGCCCGGCAACAACAGACGATACAAGAGAGGCAGCAGCGCATCGATGCCTGCGTCAGGGCCGGGGGCAAGACGACCCGCTGCCAGCAGGAGTACGCCAGCCTCGGCCAGCGCACCGGCAATGAACGCCCCTATGTGTCATCCCTGCCTCCCTGCCAGCAGGCCGAGGCCTACCGCAAGAGTGACCGGCAATGAACCGAGGAGACGATATGACCCCACCCCACGAGCTGACCTTGCAATTTCTCGCCGAACCCGCCGACGTCAACTTCGGTGGCAAGGTCCATGGCGGCATGGTGATGAAGTGGATCGATCAGGCCGGCTACGCCTGCGCCGCCGGCTGGTGTGGCGGCTATGCCGTCACCGTCTATGTGGGGGGCATTCGCTTTTTGCGCCCCATCCAGATAGGCCAGCTGGTGGAGGTGCACGCCAGGGTGATCCACACGGGCACCACCAGCATGCACCTGGCGGTGGATGTCTACAGCCGCCACCCCACTGACCCCCAGCGCCACAAGACCACCCACTGCATCATCATCTTCGTGGCCATGGACGAGCACGGCAAGCCGAGCCCGGTGCCCCAATGGCAGCCGGTGAGCGAGCAGGATCTGAGCTTGCAGCAGTACGCCAGGAAGCTGATGGCCCTGCGCGAGGAGCTCGACAAGGAGATGCGCCAGCACATGTGAAGCCCTTCAGGTCCCGGGCAACCGGGGCGTGTCTTCACGGCCCGCGGCGCTATAATGGCGCCCACTCTGCCCCATGAGAAATCAAGATGTCACTGGAAAATGCACCACCCGAGGTCAAACTCGCGGTGGATCTGATAGAACTGCTGGAAACCAACCAGATTGCCCCGGATCTCGCCCTGGCGGCGCTCGCCATCGTCCGCCGGGACTATGAGCGCAAGCTCGAGGAAGGCCGGGCGCACTGACGCGTTCACCTAGACTCTGTCCCTTCACCCTTCCAACCCAGGAGGCGCTATGTCAGACCCCGTTCGCTTCGAAACCGGCAAGGCCATGCTGCTTGGCGGCCTGCGCCGCCATCATAGCTTCCAGCACGGCGACTTCGCCGGCCAGTGGCGTGACTTCAGCAACCTTGGCCCCCTGCCGGGTCAGCTGGGGGAGCACGCCTACGGCGTCATCTGCGCCGCCACCGCCACCGAGTGCGAATATATGTGCGCGGTGGAAGTAGCGGCGCTGGAGGTGCTGCCCCCCGGGATCGGCCGGATGCGGATCACTCCCCAGACCTACGCCGTCTTCCTGCACCGGGGCCATGTCGATGCCTTGCCCCAAACCTGGCAGCAGGCGCTGGCGTGGCTGGCGCACTCAGGCTACGAGTCGGCCCACCAGCCGGATTTTGAGCGCTACGGCGACGCCTTTGACCCGGATAGCGGCAGCGGCGAGGTGGAAGTCTGGCTCGCCGTGGTGCCCAGACAATCCCTGGCCTGAGGCCTCGGGCCTGGCTTGTTCCTACCTGGGCCCCATCACCTCGTCACAGAGCGCGATCAGGGCCTCGCACAGCCGGCTGAGGGGCTCACTGTCTCCGGCCCCCAGGTGCAGGGCCAGCTCCACCGAGCGCACCGCCGGCCAATCCACCAGCGCCACCTGATCGGGCTGCTGCAATCGGGCAGGCAGCAGGCTCACCCCTATGCCCGCGCTCACCGCCCCCTGCAGGCTGGCGAGGCTGGCACTCACGTAGGCGATGCGCCAGGGGATCCCCCTGGCATCCAGGGCCTCGGTGATCTGGCGCCGATAGAGGCCTTCGCTCGGAAACACCACCAGGGGAACAGGCTCCCGCTCGCAGGCAGGCCAGCCGCGGCTGTCGACCCAGGCCAGCGGCTCGCGCCAACGGGCGATGGGCTCCCCCTGCCCCCGCCCCTGCTTGATCAGCGCCAGATCCAGCTCCCCCCCTTCGAAGGCCTGCCACAGCACGTGGCTAAGACCGCTTTGCACCTCCAGCCTCACCTCGGGGTATTGCCGGGCAAAGGCCGCCAGCACAGCCGTCATGGCGCCGGCGGCGAAATCCTCGGGCACCCCGAGGCGCAGGGGGTGACTGGCCTCGCTCACCCGCTCCCCCGCCCGGGCCAGCAGCCCCAGGATGCGGCGCGCCAGCCCCAGCAGTGTTTCCCCCTGGGCCGTGGTCACCACCTGGCGGCCGGATCTGTCGAGCAGCGGGCAACCGAGCTGCTGCTCGAGGCGGCGCATCTGCTGGCTGATGGTGGACTGGGTCAGGTGCATCCGCTCGCCGGCACGGGTGAAACTGCCGGTCTCGACGATGGCGACAAAGCTCTGCAGCAGGTGGGGATCCAGCAAGGGTCGCTCCATGGGGGGATTCTCCATTTATAAAATCACTGAAAGTCATTTTATCATTTAATTTCCAAATGACTTGCGGGCCCGTTAGGCTGCCGTCACCCCCTCTTTTGCCAGGATGATCCCATGTCACAGCCTCCCCAGTCCGGTGCCCGCCCGGTGAACTCCCTCAGTGCCGTCTCGGCCCCCAGCCATCAGGCATGGCTGGAGCAGACCCTGCAGCTGGCCCTGACCCACCGCCAGCAAGGGGGCCGCCCCTTCGCAGCCCTCTTGGTGCGAGACAACCAGCTGGTGGCGAGCGCCGTCAACCGCATGCTGGAAGCGGGGGATCCCAGCCGTCACGCCGAGCTGGAGGCGCTGCGGGAGGGGAGCCGCAAGGGCCCGCTTGCCGGCGCCGTGGTCTATGCCAGCGGCCACCCCTGCCCCATGTGCCTGTGCGCCCTGGTGATGAACGGCATCAGCGCCGTCTACTACGCCTTCGACAATGAAGACGCCGCCCCCTTCGGCTTTGACAGCAGCGCCAGTTACGACAGGCTGCGACTGCCGCTCTGCCCGCCACCCCTGCCCCTCATCAAGTTGCCAAGCTCCATACCGGCCGCCGCCCTCTACGGCCCCCAGTCCCATGGTTAAGCGCCATCTCCCCTCCGGCAGCGGCGCCCTGCTGGTGCTGGTGGTGCTGATTGGCATCAACCTGCGCCCCTTCCTCACCGCCATAGGCCCCCTGGCGGGGCAGATAGACGCCCAGCTGGGCCTCGGCATGGACAGGCTGGCCTGGGTCACCCTGCTGCCGCTGCTGCTGATCGGAGTCGGTGTCCTGCTCACCCCGGCCCTGCTCGACAAGGCCGGGCCGCGCCCCTTGCTCGGGGCGGCCCTGTTGCTGCTGACGCTGGGCAGCGCCCTGCGCCTCAGCCTGTCCAGCGGCACCCTGCTCATCGCCAGCGCCGCCCTGTGCGGGCTGGGGTCGGCCCTGGTGCAGGGGACACTGCCCGGCCTCATCAAGGGGACCTTTGCGGGCAAGGTGCCCCTGGTGATGGGGATCTTCTCGGCCTGCATGATGGGGGGCGGGGCGCTCGGCGCCGTGCTCACCCCCAGGGTCGCCCTGCACCTCGACTGGTCCCGGGCGCTGGCCCTCTGGAGCCTGCCGGTGCTGCTGGCCCTGCTCTGGCTCGGCTGGCGGGTGCGCCTGCCCGCCGCCGCACCGCACTCCGCCCCATCAGGGGAACCGCGGCTGATCGCGCTGCCCCGCGCCTGGCTGCTGATCGCCTGCTTTGGCATCATCAACAGCGGCTACGGCATAGTCGTGGCCTGGCTGGCCCCCGCCTACCTGGCGCTGGGATGGAGCCCCCAGCAGGGGGGCGAGCTGGTGGCCTGGCTGGCCCTGGCCCAGACCGCCAGCGGCCTGGGTCTGCCGCTGCTGGCGGCACGCAAGGAGGACAGGCGCCCCTGGATGGGGCTGGCCATAGTGATGCAGGTGGCGGGCTTTGGCGGCCTCTGGCTCGCCCCACAAGCCGCCCCCATCCTCTGGTGCCTGCTGTGCGGCGCCGGCCTTGGCGGCAGCTTCTCCCTCATCATGGTGATTGCGCTGGATCACCTGCCAGACCCCAGACGCGCCGGTAGCCTGAGCGCCCTGATGCAGGGATTTGGCTTCATGCTGGCGGCCACAGGCCCCTGGGTGGCGGCCCGCCTGCACCACCTGAGCGGTGACTTCGCCAGCGCCTGGCAGTGGCAGCTCAGCGGCTTGATGCTGATGAGCCTGCTGGTGCTGCGCCTGAACCCGCGCCACTACGCTCACGTGATGGGGGCCAGGGCGATGGGGCAGCCCGCCCCCCTCACCCAAAGGGCCCAGACGGCACAAAGCGATACACCGGCCTAGGGCCGGTGTATCGGGAGCACATCAGAGGGCGATGAGGGGGCGAACTAGCGCCCCTTCTTCTGCCGCCCGGCCTGGCTGGATCGCGGCTTGCCCGGGGCCGGTTTGCCGCCCTTGCTGGGGGCACCTTTAGCTGCGGCGGCTTTGCCTGCGCCACCTTTGCCAACAGTCCCCTTGCCGGCGGGGCTCTTCTTCTCGAAGGCCTCCGGGCCCGGCACATTGGGGCGGCCGCCAATCTCGTGATCGTCGTCCCGGCGCGGCTTCTTGCCCTGGGCCGGTTTGGCGGTTTGCGCCGCCGGGGTCTTGGGTTTCTCCCCCTTGGCCGGTTTCACCTCGGAGGAGGAGTCTTCAATGAGCTTGAACAACTCGATCAGCTCGTCGTCGGTGAGATCGCGCCACTCCCCTACCGGCAATCCCTTGAGGCTGACGTTCATGATGCGGATACGCTCGAGCTTGGTCACCTCGAAGCCGAAGTGCTCACACATGCGGCGGATCTGGCGGTTCAGCCCCTGCACTAGCGTGATGCGGAACACGAAGGGAGCCTCCCGCTTCACCTTGCACTTCTTGGTGACGGCGCCGAGGATGGGCACCCCGGCCCCCATGCCCCGGATAAACTCATCGGTCACCGGCTTGTCGACGGTCACCAGGTACTCTTTCTCGTGATCGTTGCCCGCCCGCAGTATCTTGTTCACCAGATCCCCGTGGTTGGTGAGGAAGATGAGGCCCTGGGAGTCCTTGTCGAGGCGCCCGATGGGGAAGATGCGGGTGCTGTGGTTGACAAAGTCGACTATGTTGTCCTTCTCTCCCGCCTCTGTGGTGGAGACTATGCCCACCGGCTTGTTCAGCACGATGAAGACCAGGCTGTCGGCTTCGCGCGCCTCTATCACCTGACCGTTGACCTTGACCAGATCCCCGGCAAACACCTGATCGCCGATCCCGGCCCGCTTGCCGTTGATGTAGACATGGCCCTGCTCGATGAAGCGGTCGGCCTCGCGACGGGAGCAGATGCCGCTCTCGCTGATGTATTTGTTCAGGCGCATGGATTCATCGGCCAGCATGGGTCACCTGCCAGATCGTGGAGTTCAGAAGAAGTGTCGGCTGAGTCAGCCGGGTCATGGTCGGGTTAGTCTGCATACGGTTCCATCTACAAAAAGAATCTACAAAAAGCACCTGCAAAAAGTCTCTTCAAAAGGGCAAGGCTGCCCTTTCATCAATAAACCCATCAAAAAACGCCGCTACAGTAGCATATTGCGCCATCCCTTGCCCCGCCCCGTGCACCGGATCCTGCTATTCGCCCCGAAGAGAACCGCCGCCCGGCGGATGCCGCCTCGCAGATAAGACTCCCCTTGCCCATTCACCCCTTCATCTTGCCCATGCTCTCACCCTCCTCTCCCCTGCCCCGCCCAGCCTCGCCTGAAGCGACAGGCCAAGGGCCGCAGAGAGCGTCGAAGGATACCCATAGAGAGGGATGAACTAAAACTTGCTATTTATTGACCAAAAATGCATAAAAAGATTTTCGTCAGCGCGAATTATCATGCTCGCGTCGGCCATGTAGCGGCGCCGACCCGTCTCTGGCAAGAGGCCAATTTCCCTTTATTACAGGAGTTACAGATGAGTCATTCCCTCTCTCAGGAGGCATTCCTGGCCCAGGTGGCCAGCCGCAACCCCCACCAACCCGAGTTCATCCAGGCGGTGAGCGAGGTGGTCGCCTCCATCTGGCCCTATGTGGAACGCCACCCCCGCTACCTGCAACACGGCCTGCTGGAGCGGCTGGTGGAGCCCGAGCGCCTCATCCAGTTTCGGGTGAGTTGGGTGGATGACCAGGGTCAGGTGCAGGTCAACCGCGGCTACCGCATCCAGCACAACAGCGCCATAGGTCCCTTCAAGGGGGGCATGCGCTTCCACCCCTCGGTGGATCTCTCGGTGCTCAAGTTCCTCGCCTTCGAGCAGACCTTCAAGAACGCCCTCACCACCCTGCCCATGGGGGGCGGCAAGGGGGGCAGCGATTTCGATCCCAAGGGCAAGAGCGAGGGGGAAGTGATGCGCTTCTGCCAGGCGCTGATGCTGGAGCTCTATCGCCACCTGGGTGCCAACACCGACGTGCCGGCCGGTGACATCGGGGTGGGCGGGCGTGAGGTGAGCTACATGGCGGGCATGATGAAGAAGCTCACCAACAGCGCCGAGTGCGTCTTCACCGGCAAGGGGCTCTCCTTTGGCGGCAGCCTGATCCGCCCGGAAGCCACGGGTTACGGCCTGCTCTATTTCGCCCAGGCCATGCTGGCCCACCGTGGCCAGTCCCTGGCCGGCATGCGGGTCTCGGTGTCGGGCTCGGGCAACGTTGCCCAATACGCCATCGAGAAGGCGATGGCGCTGGGCGCCTGTGTCATCAGCGCCTCCGACTCCGGTGGCACCGTCTACGATCCGGACGGCTTCACCCCAGAGAAGCTGGCCCGCCTGATGGAACTTAAAAACGAGCAGCGCAAGCGGGTGGCGGATTACGCCCATGAGCTGGGGCTGGAGTTCTTCACCGGTCGCACTCCCTGGCACCTGCAAGCGGACGTCGCCCTGCCTTGCGCCACCCAGAACGAGCTGGATGCAGAGGATGCCGCAGCCTTGGTCGCCAATGGGGTGCAACTGGTGGCCGAGGGGGCCAACATGCCCTCCAGCGCCGCCGCCATCAAGGTCTTCCACGAGGCGCGGGTGCTGTTCGCCCCGGGCAAGGCCGCCAACGCCGGTGGGGTCGCCACCTCGGGCCTGGAGATGAGCCAGAATGCCCAGCGCCTCTCCTGGACCCGGGAAGAGGTGGATGCCCGCCTCAAGGGGATCATGACCAGCATCCACGCCACCTGTGTACGTTATGGCCAGGATGACGACCATGTGAACTACGAAAGCGGCGCCAACATCGCCGGCTTCGTCAAGGTAGCCGACGCCATGCTGGCGCAAGGGGTCTGCTAGTCACGCCCTTCCCCGTGACATCCCCCAAAGCAACAGGGCAGCCCATGGCTGCCCTGTTGCTCTATATGCATAGCTGTTGCTTTAATCTGGGCGACCGCAGGTTGCATGGCCGATACCACTTCACGCTCGCTTCACCCAGCCATGACACCCTCACCCCTCTTCCATACGCGAACGAGGACAACGAGATGACAACGACCATAGGCGCCCTGCTGATCCTGGCCGGGCTCGGCTGCTTTGTGGCCTTCAACCTGCTTGGCACCACAGTGGATGCACAGGGATTCTTGCACGAGCCCTTTGCCCTGCTGCCCCTGGGCTATCTGCTGCTCTTCACCGGCATGGTGCTCAGCTTGCGCCCGCTACTGCGCAGGGCCCTCACCAAAGGGGAAGAAAACCGGCCCTGATGCGTCAGGGGACTCAGCGATAGCGGCTGATCTCGATGAGGTTCTGATCCGGATCCAGGCAATAGACAGATTCTATGGGGCCGCAGGCACCGCTCTTCGTCACGGGCCCCTCCACTATCTCGACCCCCTGGCTCGCCAGCTGGGCCATCACCTGATCCAGGGGCCAGCGGGTGATGAGGCAGAGATCCCCCGAACCTACCTGTGCCCGGTTGCGCGGCTCCTCCCCCAGCAGTTGCAGATTGATCTTCTGGTTGCCAAAGCGCAGGGCCCGGCGCCCGGCCCCGAAGGTGATGGGCTCCATCTTGAAGGCGCGGCTGTAAAACGCTACCGCCCGCTCTATGTCGCTGACCGTCAATACCAGATGGTCGATATGGCTGATCATGCTTCCTCCCTGTGATGGTGATCGCCCCCCATCATAGCCAGCCCCCTTGGCAAAGACTGTGCCTTGGCGCACATCCATTATCCCTAAGCATTTCTTTTATCAGGGGAATACGCCTTATCGCATGGCGGCACAGGCCTTGTCGCGCTGGGCAAGCAGGGCTTCGTCTTCGCTCTCCATGGCCGCCAGAATGGCCTGATTGCAGGCCCGCTCCGCCAGCTTCGCCGGGCTCTGCTTGGCATCGGCGATCTCCGCAATCATGGGGCGAAAGCCGATGGCGGCCGAGCAGTACATGGTGCGGAACTTAGGGAGCTGCCAGCTACTGTCATCCTGGCGCGATAACTCATCGCACAGCTTGCCAAACAGTGCCCTTGCCTTGACCGTACACTGGCTAAAGCGCCGCACATCCTGCTCATAGGGACGGCAGACGCTGTTCTGTTTGATCTGCCAGAGCTGATAAGAGAAGGGGACTTGCTCCCCCTCATACAGCACCACCAGCGCCTTGACCTCGGTGCCATTGAATCGCCCCTGCTTTTCAAGCGGGAAAATTTGGAACCCGCCTTGGGACAAGGGGCGGGAGGGCATTGCCATCAAGGGATAAATTCAGTGTTTTTACTCTGATCCTGGGCCCATTTTGGTGCGTATAGCTGGCCGGTATGGGGCACCTCTGGTGTACAATCTCCAGCCCGATTTTCCTCCCCAGCCCGGCCATGGCTCAGGCCGTTATCCATCCCAGAGTGAATCAAGTGACCGCGACCCACCCCATGCTCGACAGTTATTACAGCCAGGATCTGGTGTTTTTCTCCATCCTGGTGGCGGTGCTCGCCTCTTACACGGCGCTGAATATGACGAGCCGGGTGAGCCAGAGCCGTGGACGGGCCGCCGCCCTCTGGCTCGCGGGGGGCGCCTTCGCCATGGGGCTTGGCATCTGGTCCATGCATTTTATCGGCATGCTCGCCTTCAACCTGCCCATAGCGCTGGGCTACGATCTGACACTGACCGGGCTCTCCCTGGTGGCGGCCATCGGCTCCTCGGCCTTCGCGCTCTGGCTGGTGAGCCGCCCCGAGCTACCCTGGCGCCAGATCGCGGGGGGCGCCCTGCTGATGGGGGCCGGCATCGCCGCCATGCACTACATCGGCATGGCGGCCATGAAGATAGAGCCTGGTATTCACTACCACAGCGGGCTCTTCGTCCTCTCCATCCTCATCGCCATGCTCGCCTCCGGCGCCGCGCTCTGGATTGCGTTTCGCCTGCGAAACAGCACACCGCGCGCCTTCTTTCGCAAGGCCCTCGCCTCCCTGGTCATGGGGGCCGCCATCATCGGCATGCACTACACCGGCATGGCGGCGGCCCAGTTCCCCGAGGGGAGCCTGTGCGGCGCCCTCTACACCGGCCTCAATACCCAGTGGCTCGCGACCGTCATCATCATAGTGACCCTGGCGGTGTTCGCCATCGCCCTGGTCCTCTCCCTGCTGGATGCCCACGCAGCCCGCCTCTCGACCTCCTTGCACCTGGCCCACGACGAGCTGCTCAAGCTGGCGCTCCATGACAGCCTGACCCGGCTGCCGAACCGGCTGCTGTTTGCCGACCGGCTGGAGCAGCGCATCCAGGAGTGCCAGCACAATCAGCGCAGCTTCTCCTTGCTGTTTCTCGATCTCGACGGCTTCAAGATCATCAACGATGCCCACGGTCACCACACCGGGGATCTGCTGCTGGCCGAGGTGGCGACCAGGATCACCGGGCTGCTCGGCGCCAGCGACACCGCCTCGCGCTTTGGCGGCGACGAGTTCGTGCTGGCCCTGGCGCCGGGGGACATCACCCAGACCACGGCCTTCGCCGAGCGGCTGCTGGCGACTCTGGCCCGGCCCTATCCCTGGGAGCATCACAGCCTGCACATCACCGCCAGCATCGGCATCGCCGTCTATCCCCAGGATGGCACCAGCCTGCACGAGCTGACCCTCAACGCCGATGCCGCCATGTACTACGCCAAGCAGCGGGGGCGCAACGACTACTACTACTTCGACAGCGCCATGAATGCCAACGCCCACCAGCAGTTCTTGCTGCAAAAGGAGCTGCGCCATGCCCTGGAGCGGGGGGAGCTGGCCCTGCACTATCAGCCCAAGTACGGCGCCCGCAGCGGCGAGGTGGTCGGCGCCGAGGCGCTGCTGCGCTGGCAGCATCCGCACCATGGCGCCATCTCCCCGGCGAGCTTCCTGCCCCTGGCGGAGAAGACCCGGCTCATCATCCCCATCGGCAACTGGGTACTGGATGAGGCCTGCCGTCAGATGAGCCGCTGGCGGGAGGCGGGTCATCACGACTGGAGCGTGGCGGTGAACCTCTCCACCATACAACTGGCCAGCCCCGGCTTGCTGGAGGTGGTGGAGGCCGCCCTCGCCCGCCACCGGCTCGAGGCCCGCCACCTCACCCTGGAGATCACCGAATCCACCGCCATGGAGAACGCCGAGGAGAGCCTGGCCATCCTCAATCGCTTGGCAAAGCTTGGGCTTGGCATCTCCATCGATGACTTCGGCACCGGCTACTCCAGCCTGCTCTACCTCAAGCGCTTCCCCGCCAACGAACTCAAGATAGACAGGGGCTTCGTCGCCACCCTGGCGCACGAGGGGGACGATGCCACCATCATCGGCGCCATCATAGCCCTGGGCCAGGCCCTGGGGATGCGCATCGTGGCCGAAGGGGTAGAGACCCCGGAGCAGCGCGCCCTGCTGACCCAGCTCGGCTGCGACACCCTGCAGGGCTATCTGCTGGGGCGCCCCATGCCGGGGGAGCAACTGCTGGCCCACTGCGAGGCGCCACTCCCTACGCCTGAGTGGCACAGCCTGCCCGCCTGATCCTGCCGTGGGGGCAGAGCCGCCCGGGTGCAGGGGCAATGCCACAACGCCTTGCCGCGCTCGGCCTGCTCCCCTGCCCCGGGCACGCCTTCCAATTGCGCCTCTCGCTGAATCGGGTCGGCCGCCCCAACAAAGAGTCGAATATTGCTTTCCGTCCCCTGCACAGGCGGCAAACAGGGAGGCCGTTCGACGAGTGGCAATCACATCAAGGCAACGCCGTGCAGGCGAGGAATCGCAGATGGCCAGATACCAGTTTTTCTCCATTCCGGCCTCCAACCGGCAGCAGTACACCTTTATCGACATGGCCTCCCCCAGCTTTCTGACCGAGAAAGCGGCGCTGCTGGCGCAGGGATTCGAGGTGCAGGAGGGTTTTATCTATGCCGCCAGCCCCCAGGAGGCGGTGGAGAAGCACAGATCAGACTTTCTCTATGTGACAGACGAAGCGGGCAAGTCAGACAGCAGCTATACCGCAGCGAGCGCCCTGATGGAGATGGGCAAGAGACTGTTTGGCCGCAAGACAAACGGCTGACAGGAAAAACAGAAGGTGGCCATCGCGGCACATTGCCCGATGGCCATGAGACAGTCCTGCTCAGCAGCGGGCCAGTTGCTGGAGCATGGCTATCAGCTCCTCTTCGCTGCCGGGCTCATAGGCCAGTTGCAGGCTGGGCGCCGCGCCCCCCATCAGCATGTAGACCTGGGTGCTGCAATGATCGTAGTGATACCACTTACCGTCGATACAGAGGTCGGTATAGCATCTCGGGTCCCTTTTCAGTTCCATATGCGCATCCTTTTGTTACATCCCATCAACATCACTCCTGACCGTAAAATAACCGGTCCGAGTCCCATTTGATGTGGATCAAGGGAAGCGGCAGGCGGGCGCAGATATCTGCCGGATCTGTGGCCTGCCAGAGCCAGGGCCGGCTCCTGCTCTCCAAATGAAGAGGGGGATTCGCCTCGCTACATCACCGGATGGGCGGATCCTGGCAACAAAAACGGCGCCCGAAGGCGCCGTTTTTCATTCCCGTCTTTGCAGCGACGGGGCGAACCAGCCCGTGGCTTATTCGTCTTCCAGGTAGGCGTAGCCTTGCAGACCCAGCTCCAGCTCGTCGAGCAGGGCCTTGCGGGTCGCGTCGTCCAGCGCCGGGTGGGAGACGATCCGCTGGTAGTTCTCGCGGATGACGGACGGGTCGATGTTGACGTAACGCAGCAGCTGATCGACGGTATCGCCGCGCACCACGTTGCGAATGTCCATCTTGCCTTCCTCGTCCAGCCACACTTCCGCGCAGTGGGTATCACCGAACAGGTTGTGCAGATCCCCCAGGATCTCCTGGTAGGCACCCACCAGGAAGAAGCCGACGTGGCACTCTTCGTTCTCGCCGTACTCCGGCATCGGCAGTGTGCTCTCGACACCCAGACCGTCGACGTAGTGCTCTACCTGACCGTCGGAGTCACAGGTGATGTCCATCAGGATGCCGCGGCGGGTGAGCGGACGCTCGAGGCCGGTGAGCGGCATCACGGGGAACACCTGACCTATGCCCCAGGCATCGGGCAGGGACTGGAACAGGGAGAAGTTCGCGAAGCACTTGTCTGCCAGCTTCTCGGAGAGCTCGTCGGCCAGGGCGCGGTGGTTGCGGTTGACCGGGTTGAGCAGCTCCTTGAGCGCCAGGCAGGTGTTCTGGTGCAGCATCTCGGCCCAGGCCCGCTGCTCGAGGTTCAAGAGACCCATGGTGAACTGGGCGTTCACATCCCCAAGGTCGGCCACGGAGTCGTGGAAGATCTCCAGCAGGGAGGGATCTTCACTGCGCAGGTCCAGCCAGCCTTTCCACATGTTCTGCAAGATGGTCGGGGCGTCTTCATCCGGCGCATGGATGTCGTTCACCTCCACCCCTTCGGCACCAATCAGATTGGTGACCAGCACGGCGTGGTGGGCGGTCAGGGCACGGCCGGACTCGCTGATGATGGTCGGGTGCGGCAGGTCGAACTCGCGGCACACATCGCCTATGCCCCACACCACGTTGTTGGCGTACTCGGACAGGCTGTAGTTGGCGGAGCAGTGGCTCTGGGAGCGGGTGCCCTCATAGTCCACACCCAGGCCGCCGCCCACATCGACCACGTCGATGGGCACCCCTAAGCGACGCAGTTCGGCATAGAAGCGGCCGCACTCACGGATGCCGCCCTGGATGTCGCGGATGTTGGCTATCTGGGAGCCCAGGTGGAAGTGCAGCAGTTGCAGGCAATCGAGCTTGCCTAGGCTGCGCAGACGCTCCACCAGCGCCAGGATCTGGGAGGCGGAGAGGCCGAACTTGGACATGGAGCCACCGCTCGATTCCCACATGCCGGAGCCGGTGGAGGCGAGCTTGGCACGCACCCCTATGTTGGGCTTGATGTTGAGGCGAACTGACTCGTCCAGCACCATTTCCAGCTCGGAGGGTTTCTCCACCACTATGTAGACCTTGTGGCCCATCAGGTTGCCCAAGAGGGCGTGGCGGATGTATTCGCGGTCCTTGTAACCGTTGCAGACGATCACGGAGCCTTGCTCATGATGATGGGACAGCACGGCCAGCAGCTCCGGTTTGGAGCCGGCCTCCAGCCCAAGCCGCGGCTTGTCGCTGTAGGACTGACTGATGGTCTCGATGACGCGACGCTGCTGGTTTACCTTGATCGGGTAAACGCACAGGTAGTCCCCTTCATAGCCTGACTTCTCGATGGCCTGACCGAAGGCGTTGAACAACGCATCGACCCGGCTCTTGAGGATGTCGGGGAAACGCAGCAATACCGGGGTAGTCAGTCCGGACTGGCGCAGCTGTTCGATGGCCTCGGACAGCACTATATGCGCCCCGGGACGAGACTTGTCGGGGGAGACGGTCACATGACCGGCGTCATTGATATTGAAAAAACCCGCACCCCAGTAGGGAACGTTGTAGACCTTCAAGGAGTCCTTGCTGGACCAGTTAGTCATGGGCTATGCCTCGCAAATGAGCGGCCAGAAGGCCGCCTTCGTTACCCTCAATCACATCCAGACCATCGATTGCAACATGCGGCGAGCAAAGGCTGCCTGCGGGCACCCGGTGCGTCACTGCCAGCGGGGGAGGCGTTGTCGCCTGACCCTGGGCCTTGTCACAGCCGGATCCTCTATTGCACATCGCGGCAAGCCAAGGCTGCCTGGTGGATCTTGGGAAGTAACGAGTCTTGATGTGGGGCTGGTGGCTTTACATCAAGCTCAACGGTATGCGGTGCCACTCTAATGGGGCGCCGCGGTACTTTGATGACAACCGGCATCAGCCACGCCGTTCGTTCATCATTCGGCAGCCATCCCGACAGAAGGAGAGAGGTTCAAGGAAGAGAAGGGTAGACGTCAGCACGCACGCGTGTTGATAAACGACAACCACCACAGCCCGCTCAACGCCAGTGACCGCCCATGACAAGGGAAGATGATGAGCCGTTGGCCCACTCGGTCAGTAGGTGATGAGAGTCTGTTGTTCTCCCTGATACCGGAGCCTAACCGGTATTAAAGAAACCATTCCCCAGCAGTGTCTGTCGTTTCTGCGTGCCTCGCCCTATAGGCGTCTGATCCTGTCGGTGTCTGGCGGCCTCTGCCTGCTCAGGGTTACCCTCGGATCGGCGCGGAGTGTACACACTTACCGGCGCCACTGACAATAAAAAATCGTGTTAAAAAATGGGTTTTGATCGATGGGTCAAATCTTGCTGCCAGCAAGGCTGGCTCTGGGATGGCGAGGGATGAGCCCGCTCGGGATTGGCCCTGAAAATAACAGGGGAACCGGCCATTTTCCCCCACCCCTTGCCAGTGCTGGGCCGGGGGGAAATTCAGCCCTTTCGCATATGCATGACCAGTTTTAAATTCGGAATTTTTATTCAAAACACCTTAGGGCTGAGCCCCCTTCCCCAGCGTTCCTCCCGGGATCCCTGCCCCGACAAATTCATCAAAAACTGCGCTGACGCAATGAGCAGTCCGGCCGTCTTGTCCACAATGGTCCCTCTTTTGTGGTTTGAGGCCTGCCAATGGATACCCTGCTTGAGCGTTTTCTGCGTTACCTGACTTTTCATACCCGCTCCGATGCGACCAATCCTGCCTGTCCCAGCAGCGAGGGCCAGCTCGTCTTCGCCCGCGCCCTCTTCGAGGAGATGATCCAGCTGGGGCTGACCCAGGTCACCCTGGACGAGCACGGCTATCTCACCGCCTGCCTGCCGGGTAACCAGCCGGATGCACCGGCCATCGGGCTCATCGCCCACATGGATACCGCCGATTACGAGGCCGCGCAGGTGGTGCCCCAGATAGTCGAGCACTATCAGGGGGGCGACATCTGCCTCGGCAAGGGGGACGAGGTGCTGGCCATTCGCCAGTACCGCTGCCTGAAAAACTACCTGGGGCAGGATCTCATCACCACGGACGGCACCACCCTGCTTGGGGCCGACGACAAGGCGGGCATCGCCGAGATCCTCACCGCCGCCCAGTACCTGCTGGCCAACCCCGACATCCCCCGCGGGGATCTCTGGATAGGCTTCACCCCGGATGAGGAGATAGGCCGCGGCGCCGATCTGTTCCCCTTGGACAGATTCCCGGCCAAATGGGCCTATACCGTCGATGGCGGTGAACTGGGCGAGCTGGAGTATGAAAACTTCAACGCCGCCAGCGCCACTGTGCGCATCACAGGCAACAACGTGCACCCCGGCACCGCCAAGGGCAGCATGATCAACAGCCAGACCCTGGCCGCCCGCTTCCACGCCGAGATGCCCCCCGAGCAGACCCCGGAGTGCACGGCAGGGTATGAGGGCTTCTTCCACCTGGCCCGGATGGAGGGCACTGTGGAGGAGAGCACACTGCACTACCTCATTCGCGACTTCGACGACGACCACTTCGCCGCCCGCAAGGCCCAGCTCAAGGAGCGGGTCGCCTCCTTGCAGCTCGACTGCCCCAAGGCGCGCATCGAGCTGACGATAGAGGACAACTACCGCAACATGCGCAGCCAGATAGCGCCGCACATGCACATAGTCGAGCTGGCCAGGGCCGCCATGGAGGCCGCCGACGTGGTCCCCAAGATCAAGCCCATCCGCGGCGGCACCGACGGCGCCCGCCTCTCCTTTATGGGGCTGCCCTGCCCCAACCTCTTCACCGGTGGTCACAACTTCCACGGCAAGCACGAGTTCATCCCGCTGCAATCCATGGAGAAGGCGGTCGCCACCCTGGTGGCACTGGTGCGGCTCACCTCGGCCTGGCGGGAGCAGTGACGCCGCCTGAACGGGGCCGGGCCGAGGGAAAGCAATAACGGCGGTCTGAGCGGGGTCCTGCGCCCCGTCATCAAACCGTCACACCGCTGCCACAAAGGGGAAACCGGGTAGCGGCAGGCTGGGGCAACGTTCCGCGGAGCCTTGCCCATGTTCAACGTCGATACCCTGCTGGGGCAGCATCTGCCCCGCCTCGCCACCCAACCCCTGATCCGTCCCCTGCTCCGGCAGGGGCTGCGCTGGCTGCTGCACGAGGAGGCCTTCACCGAGTTTGCCGAGCGCCATCCTCACCTGCGCGGCCTCGACTTCGTCGAGCAGGCCCTAGGCGCCCTCGATTTTGACTACTGGGTGAGCGAGGCCGAACTCGAGAACATCCCCGCCAGCGGCCGGGTCATGATAGTCGCGAACCACCCCATAGGATCCCTGGACGGGCTGGCCCTGCTGCGCCTGCTCGGCCGCATCCGCCCCGACGTCAAGATAGTGGCCAACCAGTTGCTGGCGGAGATCCGTCCCCTGCGCCCCCTGCTGCTGCCGGTGGACAACCTGGGGGGCAAGACAGACAGGCGCGCCATCCTGGCTATGGGGGAACACCTGGCACAAGAAGGCGCCCTCATCATCTTTCCCGCCGGCGAAGTGTCGCGCCTCGGCCCCAAGGGGGTGAAGGACGGCCCCTGGCAGGGGGGCTTCATCAAGCTCGCCAGGCGCACCCGCACCCCGCTGGTGCCCATTCATCTGGACGGGCGCAACGGCCTCCCCTTCTATCTCGCCTCCTGGCTCCACAAGCCCGCCTCCGCCCTGCTGCTGGTGCGCCAGCTGTTTCGCCAGCAGGGGCGGCGCATCTCCCTCACCCTGGGGGAACGCATCCCGCCCCAGAGCCTCGGGGAGCTCGCCCCCAAAACAGCGGCCGCCCTGGTGCGCCGCCACCTCTATCGCCTCGGCAAGGGGAAGAAGGGCCCCCTGGCGACCGAGGCCCCCATAGCCCTGCCGGAGGAGCGCCGTCAGCTCAAGCAGGCCATAGACGACTGCGAGCTGCTCGGACAGACCCCGGACGGCCAGCGCATCCTGCTCTATCGCCGCCACGAGCAGGGCCACTCTGTGATACTGCGCGAGCTGGGGCGACTGCGGGAGATCGCCTTTCGCGCCGTGGGGGAAGGCTCGGGCAGGCGGCGGGATCTCGACGCCTTCGACGATGACTACCACCACCTCATCCTCTGGGATCCGGCCCGCCTCGACATCATAGGGGCCTACCGCTTCGCCCCCGTGGCCGAGCTGCTGGCGCGCAAAGGCCTGAGCGGCCTCTACAGCCACACCCTGTTCGGGTTTGAAGAGAGGCTGCTGCCCCGGCTGGAGCAGGCCATCGAGCTTGGCCGCAGCTTCATCCAGCCCGCCTACTGGGGCAAGCGGGGGCTCGACTACCTCTGGTTCGGCATAGGGGCCTACCTGGCCCGCTACCCCCAGTATCGGTATCTGTTCGGGCCCGTGACCCTCTCAGGCAGCCTGCCACCGGCGGCAAGGATCTGCTGGTGGGCTTCTACCGCCAGCACTTCGCCCCCGAGCTTGCCCTTGCCCCCTCGCGCCGCCCCTACCCCGAGACGGCGCCCCTGTTCGAGGGGACCGATTACGGCGCCGATCTCAAGGCGCTCAAGGCCCGCCTCGACCACCTGGGCTGCGCCATCCCCACCCTCTACAAGCAGTATTCCGAGCTGTGCGAACCGGGGGGCGTGCAGTTCATGGACTTTGGCATAGACCCCGACTTCAACCACTGCATCGACGGCCTGGTGTGGGTGGACATGAGCCGCATCAAGCCCCACAAGCGGGCCCGCTACATAGGTTCTCCCGCGAGCGGGACCGACGCCCCGTCGTCTGCCGCCGCCTGATCCCCCGGGCAAAAAAAGAGAGGGAGGCCTGCGCCTCCCTCTCTCGTTCAACCCCTTGTCCCCGGCCTACTCGGTGGCAGGCTTGCGATCGGCGTGACCAAGATCGCGCTCCGGGGCTATGATGTCGCGCACCCGCTGCTTGATCTCTTTGGCCTCGGGGAAGCCTTCGTCGGCCACCCTGTCCCACACCTGTATCCCGTTGACCAGGATGCGAAACTCCCCCTTGCTGGCGGGCACCAGCGCCACCTCGCCGAGATCGCTGTCGAAGGTGGAGAGCAGCTCCTGGGCCAGCCAGGCGGCGCGCAGCATCCAGCGGCAGAGGGTGCAGTAGCGGATCTCGATGCGCGGCTTGCTGACCGGGGTCTGTGGTTCTGTCATGCGATGACTCCATGAAAATCGGTTAACCAGTGGCGGGCTATGGTCTGCATGGTGGCCTGGGGCAGCTCGAGCAGGCCGGGGGCAGGACTCTGCCCGGCCAGCTGGTGCACCCCTTCGATGATCTCAGCCAGCACCAGATAGACGTACTCGCCGATGACGGCGCCGTGGACGAAGTTCACCGCCTCGCCGCGATTGAGCAGGAAGATGGTGCTGCCATCCGGGCGCGTGAGCGCCAGCACATGGGGGCACACCTCCTCGCTCGGCCAGGGCAGCTGGGAGAGGCAGAAGGCGAACTCGTCGTCCGCCGAGGTGACAGAGGCCACCATGGCGCCGGGGCGCAGCGCCTGCAAGTCGGCGATATCCAGGGCCCCGTTGCCGGTGCAGCAGATCACCAGCTCGGCGCGGCCGAGGGCTTCGGCCTTGTTCACCAGCTTGAAGCCGTGGGAGAGCGCCTCCACCTGGCGCAGGGCATCCGTCTCCACCAGCTCCAGGTGCAGGTTGCGGCAGCGCAGCTCGCGGGCGATGCTGCGCCCCACCTTGCCATAGCCAAACAAGGCGGCCTGGCAGACGTTGAAGGTACGCCTCAGGGTGCGCGCCAGAGACTCGGCGGAGTAGACCACACTCAGGCCGATCTGGATGTCTTCCGCCTGCTTGAGGGGGCTGCGCGCCACCGAGATCACGGGGGCGGCCAGCAGCTCCTGTTCGTAGCGCTGATGGCCGTTCTCTGTCATCTCCACCACCCCGAGAAAGCGCTCGCCGAAGTGTTCAGAGAGTACCGCCTGGGTCTTGGCGAAGTAGCCGCCTATGTCCAGAATGATGAGCCGCTCGTGGGGTGCCACCAGGGGGGCTATCTGGGCAATGACGCCCTCGGGATCCGAGGTCCAGTGGCGATTGAGGGGCAGCACTGGGTAGTGCTGCTGGGCCCAGGCCAGGGTAGGTCCGTGCACGGACTTGGGTTTGGGCAGTATGGCGCCGACCCGCCCCACCCGGTCGAGCACCTGGATGAAATGGGGTCGGTCCGGGAGCAGGTGGGTCACCAGCAGAATGCAGAGATCCCCGAGGCGTCCCTGCTCGGTGAAATGGCGAAAAAACAGATGCTCAGATCCCTGACTGCGCAACTGTGGCCTCCTTAGCGTGCCGCGAGAAAGCAGGCAAACAGAACCCGGCATAGCCGGGTTCTGTGTGTGTCCAGATAATTGAAAATCCTTTTTATCTGAAAGCACCATGGGGCTCAATCTTTATCTGTGCAGACTTTGACTAACCCATCAATTTATAAGGTAATAGTCTGTTTTTCATGCAGAAATTAATAAAGTGATGCCTCTGGCCAGACCCACCACAGACTCAAACCAGCACCAATTGCCCCGACCAGGATCAGCAGACCCCAACGAGACAACCCCGGGCGCTTGCGCAGGGCCCACTCCAAGAGCGGCAGCAACCAGACCGGCAGCAGCACCAGCAGCGGCACTTCCACATATTGCCAGGCCAGCATCTGCACGAAGGCCAGCGCCAGCGCCAGGGCGGCCGGAGTCACCTTGATGCCCGCAAAGGCACCGAGCAGGGCACGGAAACCGGCGAAGGCGGCCAGGGCGCCCGCCAGCTGGGCGATCAGCAGGCTGCCATCGATGCCGATGACCAGCGCCAACCAGATGAAGCCCAGGGTAAAGCCCAGCCCCTCCTCGCTGTCACCGCGCCAGCCCGTCCAGCCGAACCAGGCGATGGCGGGCAAGAGGGCCAGCCAGATGCGCGGCTCGATGTCGAGCACCGAGGCCAGCCCCTGCCACCACACCAGGGCACCGAGCCCGGCGAACAGTGCCAGGGCTATGCCCTTGTCTGCCAGTTGCAGCGCCACGGCGGGCACCAGCAGGCACAGCGGCAGCCACTGCCACGCCTTGACCGGCAGGCCATAGGCGCCGCCCAGCAGGCAGCCCACCAGCCAGAGCGCGAGCGCCCCCCACAGATACCCCAGTCGCGGCCAGCGCCATGACAGCAAAGCGGCCCCTAAAGGAGCCGCCAGGGTTTGTAGCAAGAGTGCTGCGCCCATTACTTGCGCACGCCTTCGACGAACAGGTTGATGCTCATCTCATCCGGAATGCCCGGCAGCATGTAGTTCACGCCAAAGTCGCTGCGCTTGATGGTGGTGGTGGCGTTGAAGCCGCTGCGGTAGCCGCCCCAGGGATCCTTGCCTTCGCCGATGTGGACCATGTCGAAGGCCACGTCCTTGGAGACGCCGTGCAGGGTCAGGGTGCCCTTGAGCACGCCCTTGTCCTTGGTGCCTTCATAGCCGGAGCTGACGAAGGTCATCTTGGGGTACTGCTTGACGTCCAGGAAATCGGGACTGCGCAGGTGCTTGTCGCGGGCCTCGTGGTTGGAGTCCACGCTGGCGGCGTCGATTTCGAAGCTCGCCTTGGCGGCGGTCGGATTGGCATCGTCCATGCTGAAGGTGCCGCTGAAGGTGTTGAACCGGCCGACCAGCTCGGAGAAGCCGAGGTGGCCCACCTTGAACTGGACTGTGGTGTGAGCCGCATCGACATCGTAGTCGGCCGCCATCAGGGGAGCCGCCATAAACAGGCAGGAAGCCAGCAGGGCCTTGGTCATTTTCATTCCGATCGTTCCTTCATTGGGGGGTTCACATCGATATCCGACATGCTAACCTCCGAGCAGGAATGGATAATCATCGATTTATTAAAATAATTATCAACCGAGAGTGGAATATGGATCAGATAGCCGCCATGCGCACCTTCATCAAGGTGGTGGAGTGCCAGAGCTTTACCAAGGCCGCCCATCAGCTCGGCATCTCGGTCGCCATGACCTCCAAGCTGATGCAGCAGCTCGAGGAGTCATTGTCGACCCGACTGCTGTCACGCACCACCCGCCAGGTCAACCCCACAGAGGCGGGCCAGTTCTACTACCAGCGCTCCCTGGCCCTGCTGGCGGAGCTGGAAGAGACCCACAGCCAGCTCACCCACAACAACCAGCAGCCCCAGGGCACCCTCAAGCTCTCGGTGCCCATGGACTTTGGCTACCTGCATCTCTCCCCCGCCCTGCCGCTGTTTCGGACGCGCTTTCCCGAGCTCAAGCTGGAGATAGAGTACAGCGACCGGCGGGTGGCCCTGGTGGAGGAGGGATTCGATCTGGCGCTGCGGATCGGCAACCTGCCGGACTCCTCCCTGGTGGCCAAGCCGCTGGCCACCATGAAGCTGGTGGTGTGTGCCAGCCCCGACTATCTGGCCCGCAGGGGCACCCCAAAGACCCCGGAGGATCTCAAGCAGCACGACTGCCTCATCTATACCCTGACCCAGCCGGACTGGGTCTTCAAACGGGATGGTGAGCAGCAAAGCGTGCGTCCGCAAGGGCCCCTTCGCGCCAACAACGGGGTGGCCCTGACCCGGGCCGCCTGCGACCACCAGGGCATCATATTGCAACCCACCTTCATCGTCGGGGATGCGCTGCGCTCAGGCGCCTTGGTGCCCCTGTTGCCGGAATGGGAGAAGGGACAGGTGGGGCTCTATGCCCTCTATCCGCACCGCCGTTTCGTCTCGGCCAAGGTGCGCTGCTTCATCGAGTTCGTGCAGGAGCGCTACCTGGCCCCCCACTACTGGGACAGGGAGGTGTGAACTAGCGCGCTGGGCCGGCCGGCAGTGGCAGCTCGGCCACCAGCAGCAGATCGCGCAAAGTCAGCTGCCAGTGCGGCAGGCGCCGCGCCAGGGTGGCGAGCTGCTCCTCGCCAAGCGCATAGGGCAGGGTGATGTGCAGACAGTGGCAATCGAGCATGGCCGCCAGTTGCAGGATCAGCGTGAGGTTGGCCTCGTCCGTCTTGCGCTTGTTGATGCGCTTGGCGAGCTCCTGGCGAAAGTGAGTCTCGGGATCCTGGGTCATCGCCTGCCAGCCGTAGCCGAACAGCGGGACCAAGGCGCTGACGATGCCAAGGGCGGTGAGCGGCTGCTTGGGAGGATGGTAGAGGGCATTGAGGTCCAGCAGTATGGGGCTTTGATGGGGCTCACGACTGCCGGATAAAATAGTATTACTCATTGGATAACCTTATTGATTCCTCTAGACTTCGCCGCATCTTTGACCTGACATGCCAACGAGGTGCTGATGCTAAGCGATATCGAGATCTCCCGCCAGTCCCCCCGTCTCTCCATTCAGGCGCTGGCCGAACGCCTCGCCATCCAACCCCACCAGCTCAGCCCCCAGGGCCACCACAAGGGCAAACTCAGTCTCGAGCTGCTCAAGTCCCGGCCCAGGCAGGCAGGTCAACTGGTGCTGGTGAGCGCCATTACCCCGACGCCCCTTGGCGAGGGCAAGACGGTCACCACCCTCGGCCTCTCCATGGGCCTCAACCACATAGGCCAGCCCAGCATAGCCACCATACGCCAGCCGAGTCTCGGGCCGGTGTTCGGGGTCAAGGGGGGCGCCGCCGGCGGCGGACATGCCCAGGTGGTGCCCATGGAGGAGATGAACCTGCACCTCACCGGGGACTTTCATGCCCTCTGCGCCGCCCATAATCTGGCGGCGGCGGCCCTGGATGCCCGTCTGTTCCACGAGCAGAAACTGGGCGAGCAGTTCAGCGCCAGAACCGGCCTCTCGCGCCTCGAGATAGACCCGGCCAACATCCTCTGGCCGCGCACTCTGGACATGAATGACCGCGCCCTGCGCCACCTCACCCTAGGCCAGGGCGGCCCCGCCGACGGGGTGGAGCGTGCCGACCGCTTCGTCATCACCGCCGCCTCCGAGCTGATGGCCATCCTGGCGCTGGCAAGCGATCTGAAAGACTTGCGCGCGCGCATAGGCCGCATCCAGCTGGCGCTGGACATCCGCGGCAACCCCATCACCGCCGAGCAGCTGGAGGTGGCGGGCGCCATGACGGTGCTGCTCAAAGACGCCCTGCAACCGACCCTGATGCAGACCACGGAGCAGACCCCGGTGCTGGTGCACGCCGGCCCCTTCGCCAACATCGCCCACGGCAACTCCTCCGTCATCGCCGATCGCATCGCCCTGGGCCTCACCGACTATGTGGTGACCGAGGCGGGCTTTGGCTCCGACATGGGGCTGGAGAAGTTCTTCAACATCAAGAGCCGCCAGTCCGGCATCACCCCCGCCTGCGTGGTGCTGGTGGCCACGGTGCGCGGTCTCAAGGCCAACAGCGGCCTGCTCGACATTCGCCCGGGCCAGCCGCTGCCGGCGAGCCTCCAGGGGGAAGATCTGCCCACCCTCATGCAGGGCTGCGCCAACCTCGCCTGGCATATCCGCAACGCCCGCCGTTATGGGGTGCCCGTGGTGGTCGCCATCAACCGCTTCCCGAGCGACAGCCAGGCCGAGCTGGATCTGCTGGCTCGCGAGGCACTGACCGCCGGCGCCTGTGACGCCGCCATCTCCCACGCCTTCACCGAGGGGGGCGCGGGCACCAGCGAACTGGCCCGGGCCGTGGTCGCCGCCTGCGAGCAACCCAGCAAGGTGAAGCTGCTCTACCCAAACGAGATGAGCCTCGGCGCCAAGCTCGCCACCCTGGTGGAGTGCGGCTACGGCGGGCGCGGTGTGCGGCTCTCGGACAAGGCGCGCCAGCAGTTGGCCCGGCTCTCGGCCGAGGGTTGGGATCACCTGCCCATCTGCGTGGCCAAGACGCCGCTCTCCATCAGCCATGATCCTGCCATCAAGGGAGTACCGACGGACTTCGAGGTGCCCATCGAGGAGGTGAAGCTCTGCGCCGGCGCCGGCTTCGTCTATGCCCTGGCAGGCCCCATCATGACAATGCCTGGCCTTGGTAGTCTGCCGGCTTATCGCCATATCGATATCGATGACGACGGCGAGATCATTGGACTGAGCTAAGAACCCTGTTGGCAGCCTGCCTTCCCTGAGCGTCATATCGACATCGGCGACGACGGCGAGATGGTGGGTCTGAGCTGATAACCGCACCGGCAGCCTGCCCTCCCCAACCGCCATATCGGCATCGACGATAACGGCGAGATAGTGGGCCTGAGCTGACGGCGACATAGTCAGCCCCAAGCAATACGCCAGAAACAACAAGGCCCCGCCAATTGGCGGGGCCTTGTGCTGTCCATGGACCATGGGCTTAGAGGGTGAAGCGCTGGGTCATATGGTGCAGGTTGTTGGCCAGCTTGCTCAGCTCGACACAGGCCTGGGCGGTCTGCTGCGCCCCCTGGGCGTTCTCGTCGGCGGCATTGTGGATGTTCACTATGCTGCGGTTGAGCTCCTCGGTCACCGCGTTCTGCTCTTCGGTGGCGGTGGCGATCAGGGTATTCATGTCGCTGATCTGGGTGACGGCGCCGTTGATGCTGTCGATGCTGCCCCCCGCTTCCCGTGCCAGCCCGACGCTCTCCTGCATCTGCTGACGGCTCAGTTGCATGGCGTTGCCCGCTTCGGCGGTGCGCTCCTGCAGCAGCGCTATCATCTTGCTGATCTCGGCGGTGGAGGCCTGGGTACGCTGGGCCAGGGAGCGCACTTCGTCCGCGACGACCGCAAAACCACGCCCCTGCTCGCCGGCCCGGGCCGCCTCTATGGCCGCGTTGAGTGCCAGCAGGTTGGTCTGCTCGGCGATGCCGCGAATGACATCCAGCACCATGCTGATGCTGGCGCTGTCCGCTTCCAGCTGCGACACCACAGTACCCGCCTGCTCTATCTGCTGAGATACCTGCTCTATGCTGCCGATGGCGCTGCGCACCACCTGGTTGCCCTGGGACGAGGTGCGGGAGGCATCCTTGGCCGCGCTCATGGCATCCGTGGTGTTGCGGGCCACCTCATTGACGGTGGACTGCATCTCGTTCATGGCGGTGGCCACCTGGGACACCTCGCTCTGCTGGCTGGCCATGCCCTTGGCGGACTGCTCGGAGATGGCGCTCACCTCCTCCACAGCGCTGCTGAGCTGGCTCACCGAGCCGGCTATCTCGCTCACCAGGTCCGCCAGCGCCCCCTGCATGCGGTCGATGGCCGAGCCGAGCTGACCCAGCTCGTCGCGGTTGAAGCGACTGCCACGGATCCATTCCTGCAGCTCCCCCTTGCCGAGATCGCCGCCCGCAATGCGCTGGGCCTGACGGGCCAGCATGATGAGCGGGTCGCGGATCTGGCGGGTCAGTACCACAGATAGGCAGACCACCAGCGCCAGACCGACCAGCAGGGCCAGGGTGACGCTCAGCTTGGCGGAGTCATACGCCCCCACCACCACCTTGCGGGAGGCGTCGGCATAGCCATGGTTGATGCGTACCAGATCGCCAACCGACTTGGCCAGGTTGGTGTAGAGGGTGATCCCCTCCCCCATGAAGAGGTGCTGGGCCTCGGTCATCTGACCGGCGTCCTGCATCTGCCTGATGCGCTGGTGCAGGCCGAGGTATTTCTCCCAGTCCGCCTTGACGATGTCGAAGGTGCGGCGCTCCTCCACATCCTCCGCCCAGATGGTGGCATCGTGGGCCGCTATCTGCTGCCCGGCCTCCCTCAGGCTCTTCTCGCTCTCATTGCGGTAATGGGCCTGCTGCTGGGGATCGTCCGCCACCAGAAAGACATCCAGCTCATAGCGGCGCACCGCATTGATGGTCTCCCCCAGGGTGCTGGTGCGCACCACGGCGGGCAGTATGCTGTCGGTGAACCCGGTGGCGGCCCGGTTCATGGTGCTGAATTCAAACAGTGAAAAGCCGCCGATAAAGGCCATCATCAGGCCGAGTACGGCAAAGCCGGCGGTGAGTTTCTTGCCTATCGTCATGGTGTTCATGGCATGTCCTGCATATGGGTCATCAAGTGGCATTCGTCGGCGCTGGCCCTTCGAGGCGCGAGCACGCTAGCTGCCATCCATAGCAGTCATTCAAATCTCATCCGTATCGACACGGACGAGGGGGCCAAACGGGTGTCAAACAGACCATCTCGCGGCACGGTGAGCTGTATCGGCGCACGCGGGCATCCCTTTAGGATTTTTTCAGAAAATAAACCGGGGTGGGCAGACGGGAGGGAAGAGGAGGAAGAAGAAGTCGGGGCATGTCGGTGGGACATGCCCCTGAGTGACTAGCCTTTCAGGCCACCGAGAAACTCGGCACGGGTGTCTGGCTGGGTCTTGAAGACACCGCCGAGGGAGGTGGTGGTGGTATAGGAGGTCGAATCCATCACCCCACGAGCCTTCACGCAGAAGTGGGTCGCCTTGATGCTGATGGCCACGTCCCTGGTGCCGAGCAGGGTCTGCAGCGCCAGCAGTATCTGCTGGGTGAGCCGCTCCTGCACCTGGGGACGGCGGGCGAAGAACTGCACTATGCGGTTGATCTTCGACAGCCCGATCACCTTGCCACGGGGGATGTAGGCCACGTGGGCCAGCCCGTCTATGGTGACGAAGTGGTGCTCACAGGTGCTGGTGAGACTGATGTCCCGCACCATGATCATCTCGTCCACCTTCATCTTGTTCTCGATCACCGTCACCTTGGGGAAGGTGGCGTAGTCGAGGCCGGAAAAGATCTCGTTCACGTACATCTTGGCGATGCGGTGCGGCGTCTCGGCCAGACTGTCATCGGCCAGATCCAGCCCAAGCGTCTCCATGATGGCGCGCATATGGCCTTCGATGTTTTCCTTCTTCTGCTGGCCGTTCAACCCATTGGCCACCAGTGGTGTCTCCAGGCCCTCGGCCTCGAGCGCTGCCCTGACCAACAGGGCTTCCTGGCTAAAGCTCGTCATCTTGTTTCTCTCCCACGCTCAGGGACTGTGCTGGCCATCGACGTGGTGCCGTGGCGCAATGTTACAGGGCGATTATTGTCATAATTCAAACTAACTCAAGCCCGCTACCCGACTTTATGCCAAACCGCCCCGTTTTACCCTCTCCCCCCCTCCCCGTTCGGGGGGCATAGGGTCAATGGTCCGGCAACTCCCCATGCCCCCCAGCCACACCACCCACAAGGAGGTAATTCAAGGGGATGACAGCCCTCGTCATCGCGGCAAAAGCGGCTTTATCCCCCCTTCCTGCGCGATCCGCCTGCCCATGGGGGCGGATTTTTGGGATAATCCGCCCCCTATACACCAGAGAGGTCATGATGATGGGATTCGATACCGGTGCACTCCTCCCCTTGGACAAGGCCCTGCAAGGGATGCTGGAACAACTGAGCTGCCGCTGCGAGACGGAGCAGTTGCCGCTGCCCCAGGCGCTGGATCGGATACTGGCCGAGGAGATCAGCTCCCCCCTGTCGGTGCCCCCCTTCGACAACGCCGCCATGGACGGCTATGCCCTGCGCCTTGCCGATCTCGCCGCCGGCGCCCCGCTCCCCGTGGCGGGCAAGGCCTTCGCCGGCCAACCCTATGAGGGGGAGTGGCCGGCAGGTCACTGCATCCGCATCATGACCGGCGCCCCTGTGCCCGCGGGCACGGAGGCGGTGGTGATGCAGGAAGAAACGCGGGAGGGCGCCAACGGGATCACTTTTCTGACGACCCCCTTCCTTGGCCAGAACATCCGCCGCCGCGGCGAGGACCTGGCCGAAGGGTCCCGGGTGCTGGCCAGCGGCCTGCGCCTCAGCCCCCGGGAGCTGCCGCTGCTGGCATCGCTCGGCATCGCCACGGTGACGGTGCGCCGCCCCCTCAAGGTGGCCATCTTCAGCACAGGGGACGAGCTCAAACCCCTGGGAACCCCCCTCGCCCATGGCGACATCTATGACTCCAACCGTTACGGGGTCAAGGCCATGCTGACCCGCATGGGCATAGAGTGCCTGGATCTTGGCATCATCCCCGACGATCCGGCCGCCCTGCGCGCCGCCTTCCTCCAGGCCGACCGCGAGGCCGATGCCCTGATCACCACAGGGGGCGTCTCGGTCGGGGAGGCAGACTTCACCAAGCAGTTGCTGGAGGAGCTTGGCGAAATCGGCTTCTGGAAGCTCGCCATCAAGCCGGGCAAACCCTTTGCCTTCGGCCGCCTGCCAAACGCCTGGTTCTTCGGCCTGCCGGGCAACCCCGTCTCCGCTATGGTCACCTTCGATCAGCTGGTGCAACCGGCGCTGGCCAAACTGGCCGGCCACCACTTCGCGCGCCCCCTGCCGTTGCAGGCCATGGCTGCCGAGACCCTCAAGAAGGCGCCGGGGCGCCTGGACTTCCAGCGCGGCATCCTGAGCCTTGGCCCGAACGGCCTGGAGGTGCGCAGCACCGGCTCCCAGGACTCCGGCGTCTTCAGCTCCCTGTCCCGGGCCAACTGCTACATAGTCCTCGAGCAGGCGCGGGGCAAGGTGGCCGCCGGTGAGACGGTGACCGTCGAGCCCTTCTCGGGGCTGCTGCTGTGAGCGAGATCCTGAGCGATGCCGAGCTCCTTCGCTACAACCGTCAGATAGTACTCAAGTCTTTCGATTTCGAGGGGCAGGAGGCGCTCAAGCAGGCGCGGGTGCTGGTGATAGGCGCCGGGGGACTCGGCTGCGCCGCCAGCCAGTACCTGGCGGTGGCCGGGGTCGGCCACCTCACCCTGGTGGATTTCGATCGGGTGGAGCTCTCCAACTTGCAGCGCCAGGTGCTGCACACCGACGAGCGCATCGGCATGTACAAGGTGGACTCCGCCGCCCTGGCACTGCGGGCCCTCAATCCCTGGCTCGAGGTGGAGACTCACGCCCTCCTCGCAGACGAGGCGCTGCTCGATGCCCTGCTGCCCAGCCACCAGCTGGTGCTCGACTGCACCGACAACGTCGCCATCCGCAACCTGCTCAACCAGCGTGCCCGCCAGCATCGGGTGCCGCTGGTGTCCGGTGCCGCCATCCGGCTGGAGGGGCAGCTGTGCAGCTTCACCTGGCAGGCGGACGAGCCCTGCTACGCCTGCCTCAGCGCCCTGTTTGGCGAGCAGTCCCTGACCTGTGTCGAGGCCGGGGTGCTGGCCCCCGTGGTGGGCCTGGTGGGTAGCCTGCAGGCGCTGGAAGCCATCAAGCTGCTGGCCGGCATGGGCAAAAACCACAGCGGCCGCCTGCTGATGATCGACGGCCTGGGTGGCAGCTTTCGCGAGATGAAGTTGCCCAAGCGCCCGGACTGCCCGGTCTGCTCCCAGCCCTGAGTGGCAAAGCGCACCCACAAAAAAGCCGAACCCAGGGGTTCGGCTTTGTTGTGCCCATGCAGGCTCAGTGAGTCGCCAGGATCCGTTGCAACAGATGATTGAACCCGGCGGGATCTTCCGCGGGCCAGGCGTGATGGCCCTCCGGGGTATGGATGCTGGCGTTGGGCAGGGAGGCGAACTGCTCCACCCGTTTGGCGAGCGGCAGGTAGTCGTGACTGGTGGAGATGATGGCCACCGGCTGCCAGAGGCTACCGAGCCGGGCACGCACCGACCAGCCGGGCAGCGCCTCCAGCAGCGCACGATAAGTCTTTTTCTTGTTGCTGCGCACGAAGCGCAGCCGGAAGGTGTGGCGCACCGGAGCGAGCTCGGGGCCGGGGAAGAGCTCGCGCCCCAGCCACCAGGCCAGCGGCCGCATGCCGAACCAGCGCAACCACTTGAGGCGCATGGCATGGCGCTCCTGCTCTTTCGGCGTCTCCAGCAGAAACTCGCTGAAGCCGTTGACCAGCACCAGCCCCCGCACCTTGTGGGGCAGTCGCAGCGCCAGCTCCAGCGCCACCATGGCCCCGAGCGAGAGCCCCACCACCCAGGCGGGTTCCGGCTGCTCCTCGAGCCAGCGGGCCACGTCCGCCGCCAGGGTGGGCACGTCGAAGGGGCCCTCCTGCATGCTCTGGCCGTGGCCGCGCAGATCCAGCGCCACCACCCGGTAGTGCTGGGAGAAGTGCTCGATCTGGGCCTGCCAGTCGAGGCTGGAGGAGCCAAGGCCGTGCAGCAACAGCAGCAAAGGGCCCTCCCCCGCGCTGCGCAAGGCCAATCCATGGGATTTCATTACCTGGTTGCGACGCACCCGTGCTCTCCCTCTCGACTCGATAGCGGCCACCGACGGCCTTGCTGCCCATGCTGTGGCGACACGCCCCTCAGCCCTCTCCCACCAGGCTCACCGCCTTGATGTAGGCGTAGAGGCGCTGCCCGGGCACCAACGCCAGCCGTTTCGCGGAGCGGCTGGTGATCCGGGCCAGCAGTATCTGCTGCCCCAGCGCCAACTGCAACAGGGTTTGCCCCGGCCTCACCTCCCTCACCTCGAGCAGTCGGGTCGTGAGGCAGTTGGAGAGGCTGGAGTGCGCTATGGGAGCGGTGGCGATCACCAGATCCCGCCCCGCCACCTTGATCTGCAACTCCCCTGTCTCGTCGGGGGCATGCTCCATGGTGACCATCAGGCTCTGATCCCCGAGTTGCAGGGTCGCCATCTGTTCATCGTTGTCGTAATGGGCCAGGGTCGCCGTCAGCATGACGCCCACATCGTCGCGACTGGCCAAGGAGAGGTCGGTGCGGGCGAAGATCTCGCTCGGCCTGCCCTGCGCCTCCAGCCTGCCGTCAGCCAGCAGCACCAACTGATCGCACAGCAGGCTCACCTCCTCCATGGCGTGGCTCACGAAGATCATGGGGATGCCGCTTTCACGCTGCAATCCCTTGAGCACATGGGCCTGATGGATGCGGCTGCGGCTGTCGAGCGCCGAGAAGGGCTCATCGAGCAGCAGCAGATCGGGCTCCGCCAGCAGGGCCCGCCCCAGGGCCACCCGCTGGCGCTGGCCGCCGGAGAGGGCGTGGGCGGGCTGCTCCAGCAGATCGGCAAAGCCGAGCCGCAGCGCCAGCGCCTCGGGCTGCCAGCGCCCTCGCCCCTTGCCCGCCGCCAGCTGCAAGTTGCCGAGCACGCTCAGATGGGGGAAGAGGCGGGAGTCCTGGAACACCAGCCCGATGCGGCGCGCCTCCGGCAGTAGGGCCGCCAGATCACGCCCCTGCCAGTGCAAGACGTCCGAGGGGGCGCGGTCCAGCCCGGCGATGATGCGCAGCAAGGTGCTCTTGCCACAGCCGGAGGGGCCAAAGAGGCCGAGAATGCCGCCAAGGGGCAGCGCCAGATCGCATGCCAGGGTGAAGGAGCCGAACGCACGGCTGATCTTGAGGTGCAGGCTCATCCGAACAACCTCCGCTGCCGGCGCTGCAAGACGCCATAGACCAGCACCAGCATCACCAGGGAGAAGCCCATCAGGCCGCCTGCCAAGTAGTGGGCATGTTGATAATCCATGGCCTCCACGTGATCAAAGAGGGCGATGGAGAGCACCTGGGTCTCCCCCGGGATGTTGCCGCCAATCATCAGCACCACGCCAAACTCCCCCAGGGTATGGGCAAAGCCCAGCGCCGCCGCCATCACGAAGCTCGGCAGCGTCATCGGCAAGATGATCTGAAAGAAGCGCTCGAGGGGCCCCAGCCCCAGGGTGGCGGCGGCCTCGAGCTCCTTGTTGCCCATGTTGACGAAGGCGGAGGTAAGAGGCTGCACCACGAAGGGGAGCGAATAGAGGATGGAGGCAAACAGCAGGCCGAGGAAGCTGAAGGCCAGGGTTGTCCCGAAGGTCTCCCGCCACCAGGCGCCGAGGCCATATTCGGGGGAGAAGGCGAGCAGCAAATAGAAACCGAGCACGGTCGGCGGCAACACCAGGGGCAGCGCCACCAGGGCCTCCACCAGCGGCCGCAGCCGGTGCTGGCTGCGGGAGAGCCACCAGGCGAGCGGCGGCGACAGCAGCAGCAGTATGACGGTGGTGCTGGCCGCCAGCTTCAGGGTGAGCCAGACGGCCAGCAGATCCCCTTCACTCATAGCGGCACCTCTCGGGTTTGAATGAGAAATGCGAAGCCATGGGGGCGAGGACATGGCTTCAGGGTCGAGCTAAACGCCGCCAGCAGATCCCCTTCACTCATGGGGCATATCCCTCCCTGGTTCGAGCAGCAACATGTTATGCATCCTCATTGCAAAGCCTGGCCGGCCCTGAGGCCGGCCAGTGGTCATGGGAGATTGGCATTCATGCCATCATTGCGGCAAGGCATAGCCCGCAGCCTTGATCTGACCCTGGCCCGGGCCCTTGAGCCAGGCCACCAGCGCATCCACCGCCTCCCCTTTCTTCAGCACCAGCCCCTGCTGCTCTATGGGCGGGTAGAAGCTGGCCGGCACGGCCCAGGCTTCGCCTGTCTTGCCCGCCTCCACCAGGTTGGCCCAGGCGACGAAGCCGAGCTTAGCGTTGCCCGTGTCCACAAACTGCCAGGTCTGACTGATATTGGTGCCGGTCAGCAGGCGATACTGCCTGGGATCTATCTTGAGGTGGGTCAGGGTTGCCATGGCGGCGGTGCCATAGGGGGCGGTCTTGGGGTTGGCGATGGCGAGGTTACCCTTCCAGCTGCGCAGGCTTGCCTCATCGGGGGCAGGTCCCCCCTTCTTCCAGAGGCCGAGCTGGCCGATGGCATAGGTGAAGCGACCGCTCCCCTTGCCCTCCGCCTCCAGTTTTTGAGGGGTGGCCACGTCGGCAGAGAGGAAGAGATCGAAGGGGGCACCGTGGGTGATCTGGGTGTAGAGCACACCGGTGGCCGCCGAGCTGATGACGACGCTGTGGCCTGTCTTGGCGGTGAACTCCTTGCCGATGCGCTCCAGGGTTCCCTTGAAGTTGGCGGCCACGGCCACCTTGACTTCATCGGCCAAAGCGGCCCCGCTGTGCAAGGCGCCGGCGACGAGACCGAACAACACCACGGACAACTGTTTCTTCATTCCCTGTCTCCTTGAGGCTCCGGCGAACCCGAAGCTAGTGGTGGCAAGCGCCCGCGGGCACTCGCCTGTCATCGAACCGGGGCGGCTAGGACTCTTGCCGCCAGCGGGCGGCGGCGGCGTCATCGCTCTGCTTCGCCTCGACCCAGCGTTGAACACCCTCGGCGGTCAGCTCTTTTTTCCAGAAGGGTGCCCGGGTCTTCAAAAAATCCATGATGAAGTGGCAGGCCTCGAAGGCGGCGTCCCTGTGGGCGCTGCTCACCGCCACCAGCACTATTTGATCCCCGAGCAGCAGATCGCCGATGCGGTGAATGAGGGTGCACTCCTGCAGCGGCCAGCGGCCACGGGCCTCTGTGACTATGTCCGCCAGCGCCTTCTCGGTCATGCCGGGGTAGTGCTCGAGGGAGAGCCCCTTAACCTCCTCCCCCTGATTGAAGTCACGCACCTTGCCGACGAAGGTGACGATGGCGCCGCTGTCATGGCGCGCGGCGAGGCGCTCATACTCCTCTCCCAGGGAGAAGTCGGTCCGCTGCACCAGGATGCGATCGGTCGAGTCAGTGGGCATCTCGTGGGACATGGGCTCAGCCTCCGGTCACGGGGGGGAAGAAGGCGACTTCATCGCCATCATTAAGCGGCGTCTCGAGCGGCACCAGAGTCTGGTTGACCGCCACCAGCAGCTTGCCCGACTCCAGCGCCAGGGCCCACTTGTCGCCGCGCTCGCACAAGGCCGCGCGAAGGGCGTTGGCACTGGCATAGTCACAGGGCAAGCTGAGCTCGTCGCAGCCCACCAGCTCACGCACTTGCGCAAAAAACAGTACCTTGATCATGCCTTCTCTCCTGCCTGGGAGCCCAGCTGGAAGTGGCCGGACTTGCCGCCCTTCTTCTCCACTAACCGCAGCTGCTCTATCACCATGTCCTTCTGCACCGCCTTGCACATGTCGTAGATGGTCAGCGCCGCTACGGACGCAGCGGTGAGCGCCTCCATCTCCACCCCTGTCTTGCCCGAGAGCTTGCAGAGGGTGCGGATATGGACCCTATTGTGCTCGGGCTGGGCCTCGATCTCTACCTCCACCCGGGTCAGCGCCAGGGGGTGACAGAGGGGAATGAGATCGGCTGTCTTCTTGGCTGCCATGATGCCGGCGATGCGGGCGGTAGCGAACACGTCCCCCTTGTGGTGCTGACCGCCGAGGATCAGGGCCAGGGTCGCGGGGGCCATGGTCACGAAGGCCTCGGCGCGGGCTTCACGTTCTGTGACCTGCTTGTCGGTCACATCTACCATGTGGGCTTCGCCGCTCTGGTTGAGATGGGTCAGGTTCATCTATTCCCCTATCGAAAAATAAGATGGATGATCTAGAGAAACTCCCGAGATCACAGATGGGACACGAAGTTGCACGGCCTGGTGCGGGCGTCCAGCTGATCCCGGATGAGCTGCTCCCAGCCGAGCTGGCAGGCGCCGGTGGAGCCCGGCAGGCAGCAGATCAGGGTGCGATTGGCGAGCCCCGCCAGGGCGCGGCTCTGCATGGCCGAGCCTTTTATCTCGGCGAAGGAGAGCTGGCGGAACATCTCGCCAAAGCCCTGTACGGTGCGCTCGAACAGCACCCCCACAGCTTCCGGCACCCGGTTCTGTTCATTGAAGCCGGTGCCGCCGTTGATCAGTACCACCTGCACCGCCTCGTCGACGATCCACTGGCTCACCTGGGCCCGGATCCGGAACAGGTTGTCGGCGCACAGGGCCCGATCCGCGAGCTGATGCCCCGCCTGGGTCAACGCCGATACCAGATAATCCCCCGAGCTGTCGTCGGCGGCGGTGCGGCTGTCGGAGACCGTCAGCACGGCGATCTTGAGAGGGATGAATTCGCTGTTTTTGGGTGCCATGTTTCTGGATGCCATAGGACAAATCCTGTCAATCATTCATTGACCACGAGAGGAGAAGAGGGGGACGCGTCACCCGGCCATGCCGGTCGGTGAATGCGCGCCGACAGGGGCGCCGCGTTGCCGGGGAGGGATTCTATCAAAAGATGTCTGGCTGAGGGGGTTAAAAGGCCCATAAAAATCAAAGGCCATCGAAGCGGCGCTATGCGCTTCGATGGCCCGGCACCTTAGAACCCTTCCACGCCCTTCATGTCAGGCAGCTGATGCGCTATCCCCTTGTGACAATCGATGCAGGTATTCTGACCGCTTGCCAGGTTGGTGGAGTGCATCTGGGCCGCCCGCCGCCCTTGCAGGGAGAAGTCCATGTACTCGAAGTTGTGGCAGTTGCGGCACTCGCGCGAATCCGTGTCCTTCATCCGCTGCCACTCCCGCTCGGCCATCTCGCGCCGATGCGATTCAAACTTCTCGCGGGTATCCACCTTGCCGGTCAGCATGCCCCACAGCTCCTTGGAGGCCTGCACCTTGCGAATGATCTTGTAGGTCCATTCGTGGGGCACGTGGCAGTCCGGGCAGCTGGCGCGCACCCCTGAGCGGTTCGCATAGTGGATGGTGTCACGGTACTCCACGAAGACGTTGTCCTTCATCTCGTGGCAGCCGGTACAGAACTTCTCGGTGTTGGAGGCTTCCATGGCGGTGTTGAAACCGCCCCAGAAGATGACGCCGCCGAAGAAGCCCATCAGCAGCAGCACCCAGAGGGCCGCCTTCGACGGGGACTTGAAGGTGGTCCACAGACGCTGGATAAAGCCGGGTAATTTCATCTAGTTGGCTCCTCAGTTCAGCGCTTCAACTGGTTTAAACGTATTTTCCACCAGCGGCTTGGCATCCGCTTGCGGCACGTGGCACTGCAGGCAGAAGTAGCGGCGGGGTGACACTTCGCCAAGGGTCATGCCGTCGCGGGTCTCGAAGTGCGTCGGGCTGATCTTGGGGGCCTTCATCTTGCTGGCGTTCTTGAAGCTGTGGCAGGCCAGGCACTTGTTGACCTTGTTGTCCACCTCGTAGTTGCGGGTATCGTGGGGGATCAGCGGCGGTTGATGCATGTACTGGCGATCGTAGAGGTCGCCATCCTTGCGATAGTTCTTCATGGGGGCCGCATCTGCCTCCGTGACCAGATCCGTACTCCCCCGCTCCGACTTGATCCCCCCCGTGCTGTTGGTGATCTCGGGGGTGGCTGCCATCAAGGAGCCCGCCATCAGGCAGGCCAGCATTGCTCCAATCAGCTTTTTCATTATTTGTTCTCCGACGTTTTCTCTGCCTTGACGGCAAAACCTGTAGTGATTTCGAAAACTTGCTCCGCGCAGACATCGATGCAACGGCCGCAGTTGGTACACTCCTGAGCCACAATCAAGGGCCCGTGACCGCGCCTGGCCCCGTGAACCGGGCCGCGCAGGATGGGACGCTCCGGGCAGACCGCATAACAATCCATGCAGTTGCTGCACCGCTCACGCCCCCTGGCAGAAATCTTGATAAACCCGACCCGGTTGACCAGGGCATAGAAGGCCCCCACCGGACAGAGATGACCACACCAGCCCCGCTCCACCACCAAGAGGTCGAACAGAAACAGGGCCACCAGCAGACCCCAGCCCGCCCCCATGCCAAACAGCAGGCCGCGCATGGCCAAAGAGACCGGATTGACCAGCTCCCACACCAGCACGCCCGTGATGGCGGGCGCCACCAGCACCATGGCCAGCAGCCAGTAGCGGGTGTTGCGGTTGAACTGGCCGTTGCCCTTGAGCCCGAGCCGGGCCCTGACCCAGGCGGCGGCGTCCGTGACCAGGTTGACCGGACAGACCCAGGAGCAGAACACCCGTCCCCCGACCAGCCAGTACCCCAGCAGCACTATTGCCGCCCCGAGCCAGAGGGTGGTGATGGGCCAATGGCCCGCCGCCACCGACTGCAGCAGAGTCAGGGGATCGCTCAGCGGCACCGTCTCCAGCAATAAAGAGCTGGAGAGGTTGCCCTTGAGGATCCAGACCCCCGCCAGCGGCCCCAGCAGGAAGAGCCCCAGCACGCCAAACTGGCTGAGGCGGCGCAGCAGCAGGAAGCGGTGGGCGCGCCACCAGCCCAGCCTGGCGCTGGCCTCGGCCCCCGGATAACGACTCATAGCCCCTCCGGTTTGCGGGTCGGCAGGGTGAGTCGCTCACCGATGAGGGACTTGCCCGCCTTGGCCTTCTCTTCCCAGCCGAGCCGGTAGTGATGGCCGAGTTCCCCCTTGGCGAGCCCATGGGGCACCACCTTGATGGCCGCCGTCTCCAGCACGCAGGCGTGCTCGCACTTGCCGCAGCCGGTACAGATGTCGCTGTGTACAGTGGGCAGGAACATGGCGTGCTTGCCGGTGCGCGGATTGCGTTGCAGCTCTAGGGTGATCGCCTTGTCTATCAAGGGGCAGACCCGGTAACAGACATCGCAGCGCAGCCCCAGATAGTTGAGGCAGGTCTCGTGATCGATGAGCACCGCCACCCCCATGCGAGCCTGATCGATGTCGGTCATCCCCTGATCCAGGGCACCGCTCGGGCAGGCCGCCACGCAGGGGATGTCGTCACACATCTCGCAAGGGACGGCGCGCGCCTCGAAATAGGGGGTGCCCGTGGTCACGGGATCCAGCAGCCGGGCGAGCTTGAGGGTGTCATAAGGGCAGGCGTCGACGCAGAGCCCGCAGCGCACGCAGGCACCGAGGAAGTCAGCCTCCCCCAGTGCCGCCGGCGGCCGCAGTGCCTGGGCGGGCACCGCCTGCGCCTGCTGGCGGGCCACGGTGCCGAGCCCTGCCCCAAGCAGGCCCACCGAGCAGGCCCCCTTGGCAAGGTCTGCCAGGAACTGGCGACGGCTGCGACTCATCCCCCCGGCCCCGCCTTACGCCTTCATGACCTTGACGGCGCACTTCTTGTAATCCGTCTCTTTGGAGAGCGGATCCGTGGCGTCCAGGGTCAACTTGTTGACCAGCTGGCTCGCATCGAAGAAGGGCATGAACACCAGACCTTTGGGCGGACGGTTGCGACCGCGGGTCTCGACCCGGGTCTTCACCTCGCCACGGCGGGAGGCGACTATCACCTCTTCGCCACGGCGCACGCCACGGGCCTTGGCATCTTCCGGGTGCATGAAGAGCACAGCATCCGGGAAGGCGCGATAGAGCTCGGGCACCCGACGGGTCATGGTGCCGGTGTGCCAGTGCTCCAGCACGCGGCCGGTGGAGAGCCACATGTCGTACTCCTGGTCCGGTGCCTCGGCGGCCGGCTCGTAAGGCAGCGCGAAGATCACCGCCTTGCCATCGGGTTTGCCGTAGAAACGCACCCCTTCCCCCGCCTTCACATAAGGGTCGAACCCTTCGCGATAGCGCCACAGGGTCTCCTTGCCGTCCACCACGGGCCAGCGCAGGCCGCGGGCCTCATGGTACTGATCGAAGGGAGCCAGATCGTGACCGTGGCCGCGACCGAAGGAGGCGTACTCCTCGAACAGCCCCTTCTGCACGTAGAAGCCGAAGTGTTCCGCCTCGTCGTTCAGTGCCCCCTTGCTCTGCTCTTTCGGGAACTGGTTGACCTGACCGTTGGCATAGAGCACCTCGAACAGTGTCTTGCCCTTCACTTCCGGCATCTTGGCGATAAGCTCGGCCGGCCACACCTCTTCCACGGTGAAGCGCTTGGCGAACTCCATCAGCTGCCACAAGTCGGACTTGGCCCCTTCCGGCGCCTTGACCTGCTGGTGCCAGAACTGGGTGCGGCGCTCGGCGTTGCCGTAGGCGCCCTCCTTCTCCACCCACATGGCGGTGGGCAGGATGAGATCAGCCGCTTGCGCCGTGACGGTCGGGTAAGGGTCGGAGACCACGATGAAGTTGGCCGGGTTGCGATAACCGGGCAGCCCCTCCTCGTTCATGTTGGGGCCGGCCTGCATGTTGTTGTTGCACATCACCCAGTAGGCGTTGAGCTTGCCGTCTTTGAGCATGCGGTTTTGCAGCACGGCGTGATACCCCACCTGCTCGGGAATGGTGCCTTCCGGCAGCTTCCAGATCTTCTCGGCGATGGCCCGGTGCGCAGGATCGGTGACCACCATGTCGGCGGGCAGACGGTGGGCGAAGGTACCCACTTCCCGCGCCGTGCCGCAGGCGGAGGGCTGGCCGGTCAGGGAGAAGGGACCGCTGCCCGGGGTGGAGATCTTGCCGGTCAGCAGGTGGATGTTGTAGCAGAGGTTGTTCGCCCAGACGCCACGGGTGTGCTGGTTGAAGCCCATGGTCCAGTAGGAGACCACCTTCTTGTCCGGATCGGCATAAAGCTGGGCCAGTTTTTCCAGCTTGTCCTTGGAGACGCCGGAGAGCTTGGATACGGAGTCGACGTCGTAATCCGCCACGAATTTCGCGAAGTCCTCGAAGCTCATGGGGGTGGAGTCGCCGCTGTCCGGGTTCTTGGCTTTCTGCTGCAGCGGATTGGTCGGACGCAGGCCGTAGCCGATGTCGGTGACCCCCTTGCGGAACTGGGTGTGCTTGTTGACGAAGTCCCAGTTCACCTTGTCGTTCTGGATGATGTAGTTGGCGACGTAGTTGAGGATCGCCAAGTCGGTCTGGGGCGTGAACACCATGCCGTTGTCCGCCAGCTCGAAGCTGCGGTGCTCGAAGGTGGAGAGCACGTGCACCTGCACATCCGGGTTGGAGAGGCGGCGATCGGACATCCGCGACCAGAGGATGGGGTGCATCTCGGCCATGTTGGAGCCCCAGAGCACGAAGGCGTCGGCCTGCTCGATGTCGTCGTAGCAGCCCATGGGTTCATCCATGCCGAAGGTGCGCATGAAACCGACCACGGCGGAGGCCATGCAGTGACGGGCGTTGGGATCCAGGTTGTTGGTACGCAGGCCTGCCTTCATCAGCTTGGCGGCGGCATAGCCTTCCCACACTGTCCACTGGCCGGAGCCGAACATGCCGACCGCGGTCGGGCCCTTCTCCTTGAGGGTGGCCTTGAACTTCTCGGCCATGATGTCGAACGCCTGATCCCAGCTGATGGGGGCGAAGTCGCCATTCTTGTCGAACTTGCCATTGGTCATGCGCAGCATGGGCTGGGTCAGGCGATCCTCGCCGTACATGATCTTGGAGAGGAAGTAGCCCTTGATGCAGTTGAGGCCACGGTTGACCGGCGCATCGGGATCACCCTGGGTCGCCACGACACGGCCGGCCTGGGAGCCCACCAGCACTGAGCAGCCGGTGCCGCAGAAGCGGCAGGGCGCCTTGTCCCAGGTGATGGCCGTCTTGTCGGTGCTGGTAATAAGGTTCGCCGCCAGGGTGGGGGCACTGACTCCGGCCACGGCAGCGGCTGCCGCCACCGCATTGGCCTTCATAAAGTCGCGTCGACTCAGCTTCATGACATATCCTCGCATTGCTTAATCACATCAATGACAGCCATTGTCACGAGCCGCGCTGGCTCAGCGTCATGGCGCTTTATTGCTTTCTTCGGGCATCGCGAACCTCGCGGCCCAGCCTCATGGCGCTATTCCCTGCCCTCGGCTTCGACTTCATCAAACTGGTGGTAGATCAGGGCGGCAGAGAGCACGCCCGGCATGGCATTGATCGCATCGATGGCCGCCATGATGGGGCGCTGGCTGGGCCCTTCCAGGGTCACCACCAGCTTGCCTTCGTCGCTGACGGCATGGATCTCGGCCCCGTCCAGAGCCGCAATCTGCTCTGCGAGACGGTGGCGCAAGGGGGGCTGGGTCAGTACCACCAGGCTGGATACATGGAACTCTTCTCGGGTCATATGGTTGTTTTCCAACTTGCTCATCCCTTGCTTCATGTGGACGCCCCCTGATGGGGGGCGCCCACCCTGATACTGCCGACCGGACAATCTGCCACGCAGGCACCACAGCCATTGCACGACTCGGTATGGATGCTGGGGGTGGGGACTCGCCCCAGCTGAGGAGAAAAACGGATGGCCTGCTGCTCGCAACTGTCCTGACAGCGCTGGCAGAAGACCTGGGCACTGGCCAGGCATCCCGCTTCGATGTGGGCCACATAGTCCCAGGGCGTCTGCGTCGTCGGCCTGAACACAGGCGCCTGGCAGGCGCTGACGCACTCGCCGCAGAAGGTGCACTCACCACGCTGGAAATCCACCGTCGGGAAGCCGCCGTCCCCCTTGACCAGGATCTGCTCCGGGCAAGCCGTCAGGCAGTCGCCACACCGGGTACAATCGGCTACGAAGTCGGCCCAGGAGACGGACCAGGGCAGCTGAATCCCGGCCTTGGGCGCACTCAGTCGTCCTCGAAACAGGCTGCGGCGTGACAGATTGACCCCATCAGGCATATCAATTCCTCTTCACAGGACAGAATTCGAGCGCGGAAGCAGTGACTGGCATTTTCAATACCAATTATAAGCGTGGGTGTATATTGCGACTCTCACAAGTCCAGCGATATACCACCAGGGAGATAAACAGGGGGGATTATTGCGCTGGATCAAACCCTTGGCGCAATAAGGCAGCAGAGGGGCAAGGTAAATTACCCCTATGTGAGGATTGCTTATTAATCGATGGCTATTTTGCTCTGACGGCGAGCTCTCAGCCGCCGATGGAGGCGAGATGGGGGGTCATGCCGGCATTGCCCTCGTGCAGACGATGGGTGGCGGCCTTGCCGGTGAGCGCCTGACGGATCCGCTGTTGCAGGGCCTCCTGCTGGCTGTCGTCACCGAGCAGATCCCGCAACTCCACCCCGTTGTCACCGAACAGACAGAGGTGCAACTTGCCCACGGAGGAGACCCGCAGCCGATTGCAACCGGCGCAGAAGTCTTTGCTGTAGGGCATGATGAGCCCCACTCCCCCCATTGACTCAGGATGCATGAACACCTGGGCCGGGCCGTCGTCCACCGCGCGCAATTGCTGGATCCAGCCATTGCCAAGCAGTTGCTCCTTGATGAGCTCGCCGCTGGTGTGGTGGTCGCGAAACAGCTTGTCCATCTCCCCGGTCTGCATCAACTCGATGAAGCGCAGCTCAATGGGCTTGTGCCTGATCCAGGCCAGAAACTGATCCAGTTGCTGGTCGTTGAGCCCCCTGAGCAGCACTGCATTGATCTTCACCGACTTGAAGCCGGCGGCCAGTGCCGCCTCTATCCCCTCCATCACCTCCACCAGCTTGTTCTCGCCGGTGATCTGGTGAAACTGGCGCGGATCCAGGCTGTCGACACTGACATTGAGGGCATTGAGCCCGGCATCGAACCACTCCTGGGCCCGCTCCTTCAAGCGATAGCCATTGGTGGTCATGGCCACCTTCTCGATGCCGGGGGTATTGGCCACCGTCTCTATGATGGCGGTGAAGTCACGGCGCAGGGAGGGTTCCCCCCCGGTCAGGCGCACCTTGCGGGTGCCCATGGCGGCGAAGCCCGAGACGATACGGCGTATCTCCTCCAGGGAGAGAAACGACTTGCGCCCCTCCTTGTTTCCATCCGGGGGGCGATAACCGTCCGGCAAACAGTAGGTACAACGAAAATTGCACACGTCGGTAATCGACAGGCGCAAATAGTAAAAGCGACGGGAAAAACCATCTTCAAGTGGCAACATAAACACCTTTCCAAATACGGGAGGCCAGGGCATTTCTTTCCTGACCCTTTCAGCTCGAACGACGGCTGACGGCGTTTTCCCCCTATCTCAATGACTTAGGCAAAAACGCTCGGAGTTCATCTAGTTTTTCGATGCTAGCACAAGTTGGAGTACACTCCCATGCTACTTTGTGGGGTCTTTGTCTGATCTGAAGGAAGCCAATCAGCATGGGAAAGTGGTTCAAAGTACACTCGGTCAGCAGCGCCATCGGCCGCTCCATGGTGCTGATCCTGTTCATGGCCAGCCTGATCGCCGTGGTGGCCATGGTCACCCTCTTCTACTCGGTACCCGATGCCAAGGCGATCAACCTGTCGGGATCATTGCGGATGCAGGCCTATCGCATGGCCTACGAAATCGAAAAGGATCAGGCCGTCCTCGGCCGACTCGACCAGTTCGAGCAGACTTTGCACGCCTCCGAGTTGCAGGAGACCCAACGCTGGATCACCCCCGCCTCCCTGCGCCGCACCTATGGCGAGGTGCTGCTGCAATGGCAGATGATGCGCGAGCACATCGAGAACGCCACCCCCAGCCGCTATACCGACAACACCGAGCAGTTCGTCGCCGCCATCGATGACTTCGTCAACCAGATGCAGTATCACGTGGAGTTCAAGGTGCGCATGCTGGCCCTGGCGGAGGGACTTGGCTTGCTCTCCATCATCACCATCGCCTGGTTCACGGTGCGTTTCACCCGCCAGCAGGTGGTGGCCCCCCTCAATCAGCTGGTCCATTGCGCCCGCCAGATCCAGCGCCAGGAGTTCGACCTGACCCTGCCCCCCCACTGCGAAAACGAGTTAGGGGAACTGTCCGGTGCCTTCGCCACCATGGCGGACGAGCTCGGCAAGCTCTATCGGGAGCTGGAGAGCAAGGTGGAAGAGAAAACCGCCAAGCTGCAGCAGGCCAACGACACCCTCTCCTTCCTCTATTCCACCGCCCAGAAGCTGCACGCGGCGCCGCTGAGCCGGCGTACCCTGCAGAAATTGCTGGAGCGGGCCGCCGCCCACCAGCACATAGACCATATCCGGCTGACCCGCTTCGAGCACAATGCCATGCCGGTCTACATCACGGGGCGCAAGGGCTGGCCCGGTGATCTGGAGGCCGTGGTGAGCTTCTATCTGCAGATGGATGATGAGGAGTACGGCCGGCTCGACATGATAAGCGAACACCCCATAGACGAGCGGCTGATGAAGAACTTCTCCATGTTGCTGGCCCAGGTGCTGCACAAGGATCAGACCCTGCTGCAACACCAGCGCCTGCTCTTGATGGAGGAGCGGGCCGTCATCGCCCGCGAGCTGCACGACTCGCTGGCGCAGGCGCTCTCCTACCTCAAGATCCAGTCCACCCTGCTCAAGCGTTCCGTCGCCAAGGGGGATAATGGCAAGGCCGAGGCCGCCATGCAGCAGATCGACGAGGGGCTCAGCAATGCCTATACCCAGTTGCGCGAGTTGCTCGGCACCTTCCGCCTCAGCATCGGCGATGCCAACCTCGGCGAAGCCATAGGCGTCATGCTGGAGCAGCTCAAGCCCCAGACCCGGGCCGAGATCAGGCTCCAATACGGACTGACCGATACGGATCTCGAGGCGGGGCAACACATTCACATCCTGCAATTGATCCGTGAGGCAGTGCTCAATGCCATCAAACATGCCTGCGCCCAGCGCATTGACGTTAGCTGTGAGACCCTGGCTGATGGTAACATCCAGGTTCAGATTGCAGATGATGGTGTCGGAATAGGGGGCGCAAGCTCGGCGGTGAATCACTACGGTCTCAGCATCATGAACGAGCGTGCCAGCAAGTTGCACGGTCAGTTGACCATCAGTGAACCGCCCTCCGGGGGCACCCGTGTACACCTGACCTTTCCCACCAGCCTAACAAGAGACGCCTGATGGACGAGATGAAATATAGTGTTCTGGTCGTAGATGACCATCCCCTGATGCGCAAAGGCATTGTGCAACTGCTGGAGCTGGAAGATAACATCGAAGTGATAGGTGAGGCTTCTAACGGCACTGACGCCGTGGCCATGGCCAAGGAGTCGGAGCCGGACCTCATCCTGCTCGATCTCAACATGAAGGGCTTGTCCGGCCTCGATACCCTCAAGGCCCTGCGCGCCGAAGAGGTCACCTCCCGGGTCGTGATCCTGACCGTCTCCGATGCCCGCCAGGACGTGGTTGCCCTGCTCAAGGCCGGCGCCGATGGTTACCTGCTCAAGGACACCGAGCCCGACATGCTGCTGGGCCAGCTGGCCGATGTCATGACCGGCAAGCAAATCCTGAGCGAGCCGCTGCGCCCCTACCTCGAGAACATCTACGAGCTGGATCACCTGCAGCAGAAGCTGGAAAGCCTGACCCGCCGCGAGATGCAGATCATGCGCGAGATTGCCAAGGGTCTCTCCAACAAGCAGGTCGCCTCAGTGCTCCACATCTCGGAAGGTACCGTCAAGGTACACGTCAAGAGCCTGCTGAAAAAGCTCGAGGCCCAGAGCCGGGTCGAAGCCGCCGTCATGTATCTGGAGCAGCGCAACTAAGCTCCCGTTACGCGCCCCATCTCATGCCAGCCAAGGCCCCGCCATCCCGGGGCCTTTTGCTGGCTGCCTCCCCCGCCTCACAAAACGTCACAGTCCCCCGCATCTTATTGAGCAAATGAATTATTATGTTCAGGAGACAGCACATGGAGGGCGCACGACATGACATCCGAACAGATCGAGCTGGTACAAAGGGCCTGGGGCAAGGTCACCGCACTGAACAACACCTATGTCCAGGAGGTATATGCGGAGCTGTTCCGACTGTCGCCGGAATTGATCAACCTCTTTCCCGATCCTGCGGGAATGCCGGTCGCCAAGGTGTCGGATACCCTGAATACGGTGATCACCAGCCTGGAGCAGCTGGATGCCTTGCGCTTCATCATCCGGGATCTCGGCAGGCGGCATCAAAAATTCAAGGTGCAGTCACACCAGTTCGCCCTGTTGAAACAGGCATTGACCCTGGTGCTGGCACGTCGGTTGGGGGAGCATTTCACGCCAGCGCTCTCTGATGCCTGGTCACAGATGTACGACGAGATAGCCGCCCTGATGCTGGAAGGGCTCAGTCAGCCCACCGAATCCGTCGCCTAGCCGCCTCTGCCATCACGCCCGAGAGATCCTGCCGCTTAAGATGGACGGCAGATACGCATTTTGCAGGGGGATCATTTGCAATATGCGAACTCTGCCCCATTCTGCAGGTGGGGCATGTACGAGCCCCTACAAGGCCACCTGAATCCCTTCCTGAGTTGTCCCGTCCCTGCCATTGAATCAAATCTTAATAGCTTGATTACTAATGGATATTTAAATTATCGGCCTCATTTTCCTGCCGTTCCTCCCTTTTCCCCGAGCTCTGGCACAGTCACTGCATTGTCATATCCAGATGCAACTTATCGGAGGATGGAACATGAAACTTCAACACCTGGCACTGTTCCCCTTGCCCTCACACATATTGCCGGGCGGGAAACTCCCGTTGCGCCTGTTCGAGCCTCGCCACCTGCAGATGCTCAAGGAGTCCTTCGTCGATGATCGGGGCTTTGGCATAGTGATGGAAGAGACCACCAGCACGGGCACCTGCGGACGCATACTGCCGGTCGGCACTCGTGTCAAAGTGACTGATTTCTATACCCTCAACGATGGCCTGCTCGGGGTCACAGTGCTCGGTCTGGAACGTTTCTGCATCCATGAAATGGAAACGGATGGCTCCGGATTGCGCCACGCTCAGGTGGAAACCCTGCCCAACTGGCCGAGCGCGCACTCGGACTTCAGCGACAAGCAGCTGGTCAGCAGATTGCAGGAGGTATTTGAACAATATCCGGAACTGGATGAGCTCTACCCGGACAAGCAGTTCGACGACGCGGCCTGGCTCTGCCAGCGCTGGCTCGAGATCCTGCCCATGCCGATCTATGAGAAACAGATGTTGATTGCCAAACAAAACAGTGAAGCGGCGCGCCAGTTCCTGCGCCGACTGATCGCACAGTGAGTCAAGAAGTGGTTTGCAAAATGCGAAAATAACGACTGACAATTCTTACAATGAAACAAGACATTTGCATTTTGCAACCAGCAGCCACCATATAAAACAGATAACACGGCTGCAAGCCGCAATAACAGGTCATGAAAAGTTGGCACGACTTTTTCATATAAGACCGTACAACCCGATTTATCCCGTGCTCTCTTCAGTATTTGCTGAAGAATTGGTCAACCACCAGGTTGACCATTTTTTTTACCCAAAATCGGGCTACGGGAGCCGGCAATGGCGCAGCAAACAGCTGCGCAGCCGGGCCAGACTGATGGGCTTGGCCAGAAAATCGTTCATCCCCTGGGCCAGACAACGGGCCCTGTCCTCCGTCATGGCATTGGCCGTCAGCGCCACTATGGGAATCTCGCATCCCATGGCTCGCAGACGACGGGTGGCCTCCAGCCCATCCATCTGCGGCATCCGCATATCCATCAGGATGAGATCCGGTCGCCGCTCGCCGACCTGTGCCAGCGCCTCCAGGCCATTGCTTGCCAGCCTCACCCGGCACACCAGCTTTTGCAGCATGAGCGACACCACCAGCTGATTGACCGGGCTGTCCTCCACCACCAGCACATCCAGATCCAGCATGGAGACCCCCTCGATGGCGGGGTTGGTCGACGCGACGCAAGGTGAGGCCATCCCGGGCAGCTCGAACCAGAAACAGCTGCCCTGCCCAGGGGCGCTCTGCAGGCGGATGTCGCCCCCCATGAGCTGCACCAGCCGCCGGCAGATGGCCAGCCCAAGCCCGGAGCCGGAGAAGCGACGGGTGGCCGAGCTGTCGACCTGATAGAACGGCTCGAACAGCAGCGCCTGATCCTCGGGGGATATGCCAATCCCGGTGTCGCTGACCGACACCCTCAGCCGTTCATCCTGCCACGCCAGCGCGAGCCGCACGCTACCGGCGGCGGTAAATTTCACCGCATTGCCGAGCAGGTTGCCGATCACCTGGGACAGGCGGACGGCATCCCCCTGCAGCTGGGACGGCACCTCCTCATCCAGCTGCCAGTGCAGCGCTATGCCCTTGCCGCTGGCCTGCGCCTGCAGCGGCTCAACCAGGGCCCGGCACAGCTCGGCGGGTTGAAAGGGCTCGCAGTGCAGGGCCAGGGTATGGGATTCAATCTTCGAGAAGTCGAGCACATCGTCGATGATGGTCTGCAGCAGATGGGCAGAGTGAGTGGCGTGGCCGAGCAGGGTCTGTTGCGGGGTCTCGAGCCGGCCATGTTGCAGCAGATCCAGCATCCCCAGCACCGCATTCATGGGGGAGCGGATCTCGTGGGTCATCATGGCCAGGAACTGGGACTTGGCGCGGTTGGCACTCTCGGCCTCATCCCGCGCCCGCGCCAGCTCCTGCTCGCGGCGGATCTGGCTGCCAATCTCCCGCGCCGTGCCCCTGTAGCCGATGAAGGCACCGCTGGCGTCATAGCAGGGCTCGGCATTGATCTCCATCCAGCAGGGGCCGCTCGCCAGCGTCACCTGGGCGCGCATCGCCCGCACCGGCAGATGGCGAGCTATCTGGTGCTGATACTTGCACCAGGCGGGATCCTGCTTGTCGTGGGCAAAGTCATAGAGGCTGCGCCCCGCCTGGCGGACAAGCGCCTCCCCCTGATAGCCGGGGGCAGAGACATAGCTCAGCCTGTGCTCGGGATCCGTCTCCCAGAACCAGTCGGACGCCATGGCGGCAAAGCTGCGAAAGCGTTGCTCGCTGGCCTGCAAGGCGAGGGTCTTGAGGTCGACCTGCTCCTGCAGGCGGGCTCTATAGGCAATGTTGACCAGCGCCTGGGAGATGAGCGGGCGACAACGCTGCATCGCTGCCTTGCTCTGGAGATCGAAGGTGCCCGCGACACTGTGCCGGCAGATGAGCACCCCGGAGAAGCCCGGCGCCTGCAAGCCCGTCATCATGACGCTGGCCCAGCCCGCCGCCCCCGCCAGGGAGGCCAGCTCGGGCAACTGGGCCGGATCATAGATGACCAGGGTTTCACCTGCGATGGCGCGGGAGAAGAGCGCCGTCAGCGGCCAGGTGCGGCCGACCTCCCCGGGTTGGGTGCTCAAATGCGTGGTGCCGCGCGTGCTCTCCCAGGCGACCACGTCAGCCTGTTCGAAGCCGATGAAGGGCTTGAGCGCCAGAATGAGGCTGTCCAGCACCTGCTCCAGGCTCTTGGCCTGTGCCAGCGTCGCCACGCCGCACAGCAGAGCCTGTGACTCCTGGCGATATCTGGCCTCCCGCTCCCGGCAACGCATCAGCTCCACCAGCGTGGTTTGCAGCTTGTCGCCCAGGGTTTCGAGTTCGCTATTGCCTATCATCTTGTGTCCAGCACCTTGTCAGTTCTCGAGGAAGATTACGCTCGATACCATGAGGTTGCCATGCGCCAGCTCACCGTGGGGCAATCGCCCCTGCTCGCCGAAGGTGAATGGCGTGATAAAGGGGATCTCCCCCAGCCGTTGGCTGAAATGGCCGACGACATCGCTGAGCGAATCTCCCAGCGCCAGACGGCAGCCCGCGCAGAACACCACCAGAGCGCCTATGGGCTGCAGGTTCCCCGCCATGCCATATTCGGGTTCGATGCGCACCGCATTCAGGCTGCGCTGAAGCAGGCCCTCCTGACTGCTGTACATGAGTTGCAGCCGCTCCCCCAGCCGGGTTTCGGTAAAGAGGCGCAACCCTTCCCGCTCCGTCACCGCCTCAGGATGGGAGAGCTTGTAGTAGGGCATCTCATCCAGGGTACCGACCTGGCGGGCCAGCGGGGAGAGGGTCGTCTCCCGCAAAATGGGGCCCACAGGCCAGGGGAGCTGGCGCTCTGTCCAGCGGGCATAGACCCGGGCCGCAGGTTCATTGTCTATGGTCAGCACCTCGCGGCCATCCAGCGCGGTAATGGTGCCATGGCGCTCGGTGGGCACATAGCCGGAGTGGAACTGGAAGGCCAGCTGGCAATCGGGATAGAGCACAGCCACCACGCAGCCCTGGCGACCCTCCCCCTCATCCCAGCACAGCTGCCACTCGCCGCTGACACTGTCGTCCGCAGCCGACCCGCCGACGACGGGAACCGTCGCCCCGAACTCGGCATCTATGCCCGCCAGCACCGCCTCTTCCTGCCCTGGGCTGGTGTGCAGCAAGATGAGTTGCGGCAACTCGCCGGGACGCCCGCCATCGGCGATGGCGCGGCGCAGCAACTGGCGCACATCCAGCTCGTCTCCTGCCTGACCGGCCACGCCGTAGGCCCCCTTGTCGTCATAGAGGGCCGCCACTGCCAGACTCCAGCCCAGCCGGCCATGATGGCCAGCCTGGGTCAGGATACCGCCACAGGAGCTGCAGCCGATGAGCCGGGTATGGGGGAAACGGGCCTTGAGCGCACGGCGCAGTACCGCGGCATCGTGTGCTTGGGTAAAATAGACCAGCAACAGCGACGGGGAATGAGGTGATTGAGCGAGCAACCGTTCAGCTATCTGTTGGGCGGCCAGCGGGGTCGTCTCGGCAAGAGAGTGAGCCGTCAGGAAGTTCAACACCATCTCCTAGTGGTATGTGATGCAGGGGCATCAAGCAAAAATCATACCTTTATCAAACAATTACCTGGCCAGTCGGACTAAACTGATGCGCACTGGCCTCCCACAGGATGACTGCATGTGGCAGAAAAATATCAATGACTTCGACCGGGTCGTCGCCATCGGCGGTGGTCACGGCATGGGTCGGGTGCTCTCTTCCCTCTCTTTTTTAGGCACTCGGCTGACGGGCATAGTCACCACCACGGATGATGGCGGCTCCACCGGACGCCTGCGCAAGAGCCAGGAGTGCATCGCCTGGGGCGATCTGCGCAACTGCCTCAATCAGCTGGTGACCGAGCCCAGCATCGGCAGCCAGCTGTTCGAATACCGCTTCACGGGTCGCGGCGAGCTGGCGGGTCACAACCTCGGCAACCTGATGCTGCTGGCCCTCGACAACCTCTGTGTCCGTCCCCTGGATGCCATCCGGCTCATCAGCGACATGTTGCACATAGCGCCCAGCCTGCTACCTATGTCCGAGCACCCCACGGATCTGTGTGCCCACACCGTCTGTGGCGATCAGATCCTGGGGGAAGTCTCCATCGATCTGCTCACCACGCCGCCACGGGCCCTGAGCCTGAATCCGATCGTGCCCGCCACCCGCGAGGCGATCGACGCCCTGAGCCAGGCCGACATGATCATTCTGGGGCCCGGCAGCTTCCTCACCTCCATCATGCCGCCCCTGTTGCTGAGCGAGATCGCAGAAGCGATCCGCAGCAGCGGCGCCATCGTCGTCTTCATCAGCAATCTGGTGGCCGAAAACGGGCCGGCTGGCAAGCTGACCCTGTCCCATCAGCATCGCTGGCTGGAAGAGCGGATCGGCCAAGGGCGGATCGATGCCATCCTGGCCCCCGAAGGCCATGGGGCCCCGGAGCTGCAGCATTGCCTGATTCAGGCCAGTCTGGGTGAGGCGGCCCTGCCCCATCGCCACGATCGCCTCAAGCTTCGACAGGCGCTGGATGCGGTGATACTGAGCTGGTACGCAGAGCGTGACAAGGCGGGCTAATCCGCCAGTGCAATCTAGTGATACTTGGCCAGATGGGAGAACACCTGCGGCAGGGAGTGCTCGAGCTGCTCGAGCAGGCGACCGGCCTCCTCTGCATCCTCCCGGCGACAGGCGAGCTCCAGCGCCATCACCTGCTGATAGCTGGGCTCGGCACCGTAACTGCCACAAGAGGACTTCATGCTGTGGGCGAGGCGGGCCAGGGCGGTCCAGTCCCGCTGATCAAAGAGCGGCCTGAGCTGGGCAAGTTGCCCGCCCACCTCCTCGACAAACACCGAGATGACGACCGGCATCATGTCGTGACCTATGTCATCTGCCAGTTGTCTCAGCACTTTCTGATCCAGCCACTCCATCTTCTCTTCCCTATGATGGTATTCAAACAGACCACAATATAGCCGACCCGCACACCGGCTGTCACCCGCTCTGCGGCGAGAGTCGGTTGAAGCGGCGTGCCGCCATCAGAATGTGAGCCAGTTCAAGTTATCAACACGCAGTTCCAAGCAGGAAAGAGATAAATATTGTCACAAAATTAACAATGACATAACAATGCAAGCCATGAGAATGATGCGGCTCAGCAACACCTCTCTCATCCCTTTTTGCCTGTATGGCTGCTGCGAAGAACCAGGGTAGGATTCTACCCTGGTATTTTTTTATTGGCGGGTCAGCAGCTTGGCTGCATTGCCGTATTCCAGCTCACCCAGCCTGAACAGGCAGAACTCCCCGGGCGCCATCTTCACCCAGCTCTCATTGCCGGTGAGCGGGCGGGTGGCTATCAGGGTCACCACGTCATTCGGGGTGGTCTCGCTCTGGAAGTCGATGGCCACATCTTCATCCAGCAAACGGGCCTCGCCAAAGGGGGCCCGGCGGGTCAACCAGTAGAGGTTGTTGCTGCAATAGGTCATCACGAACTCCCCATCCGACAGCAGCATGTTGAATACCCCGAGTCCGCGCAGCTCGTCGCACAGGGTCGCAAGGTAGCGGAACATGGCGGGGAAATTGGCCGGACGCTTGGGGTATTTCTGCTCCAGCCTGTCGAGCAGCCAGCAGAAGGCGTGCTCGCTGTCGGTGTCCCCCACAGGACGATGGCGCCCGGTCCGCAACCCCTTGTAGCCGGTCAGCTGGCCGTTGTGGGCAAAGGTCCAGTAGCGTCCCCACAGCTCGCGGGTGAAGGGGTGGGTGTTCTCCAGCGACACGCATCCCCGGTTGGCCTGCCGGATATGGCTGACCACGGCGCGACTCTTGATGGGCAGCGCCTGCACCAGCTTGGCGATGGGTGACTGGGCACTGGGTTCGGGGTCCTTGAAGGTACGAAAGCCTCGCCCCTCGTAGAAGGTGATCCCCCAGCCATCCTTATGGGGGCCTGTCTTGCCGCCCCGCAGCATCAGCCCGGTAAAGCTGAAGCAGATGTCGGTCGGCACATTGGCGCTCATGCCGAGCAGTTCGCACATGTCCAGTCCACTCCCTGAATTAATTGATCATCTCTGCGTCAATCAGCGAACTTAAGCTGGATGCGAGGCGCCAGGATCGGTCATCTGCTCCCGCGGCAGCCCCACCCGCCCTCTTTCTCTGATTACTTGGCCATCTCTTTTTCGACCAGCTGGATCAGGATGTGAATGATCTTGATGTGCACTTCCTGGATGCGGTCGGCATAGCCGAAGTGCGGCACCCGGATCTCGACATCGGCCAGACCCGCCATCTTGCCACCGTCCTTGCCGGTCAGGGCAATCACCTTCATGCCCTTGGCACGAGCGGCCTCGATGGCTTTGAGGATGTTGCCGGAATTGCCGCTGGTGGAGATGCCGAGCAGCACGTCGCCACGACGGCCGACCGCTTCCACGTAGCGAGAGAAGACATAGTCATAGCCAAAGTCGTTGGAGACGCAGGAGAGGTGGCTGGGATCGGAAATGGCGATGCCGGCATAGCCAGGACGGTTCTCGCGATAGCGGCCGGTCAGCTCTTCGGCAAAGTGCATGGCATCGCAGTGGGAGCCGCCGTTGCCGCAGGAGAGCACCTTGCCCTCTTCCTTGAAAGAGTCAGCCAGCAGTTTGGCGGCCGCTTCTATGTTCTTCAGATTTTGCTCATCGGCCAGAAAGGCCTGGAGCACGCCGGCAGCTTCGGTCAATTCATTGCGGATAAGTTCTTGGTACATGGCGTCTGATGTCTCTTTGTATCGTCCAACATAGGGTTTTGCATTGTCGCACAAGCCAATCCAATCGTCGCCCCCCCGCCCGCCAAGATGCGGCCCCGGTACGTTAGGCCGATCACGGTGTCAAGGTAACAAGCTTGTAAACATCTTGATAATTTTGTGCGTATGAATTACAACAGGGGCCACATCCAACAGGTCAGACCTCTGGATCAGTTAACCCACGTTTCCCCAACTTCGGCAACTCATGCAAGGAGCGAAAAATGACGACGACCCTCACTCTGTTCGGGGTGATCCTGGTGATCGGCGCCATGGCTTACCGCCGGGCGTCACTGTTCACCTCCACGCTTGCCACGGCCGCCGCCCTGGTCGCCGGCGCCCTCTATGGCCATGTGCCCCTGCTGGTGTGGGTGCTGTTCGCGGTGATCGCCATCCCGCTCAACCTGGTGGAGTTTCGTCGCAACCAGCTGACCAAACCCCTGTTCAAGATCTACAAATCCATCATGCCGGAGATGTCCCGCACCGAGAAGGAAGCCATAGAGGCGGGTACCACCTGGTGGGAAGCGGATCTCTTTGCCGGCAACCCGAACTGGAAGAAGCTGCACGCCATTCCGGTCAGCGTTCTGTCAGCCGAAGAGCAGGCCTTCATGGACGGCCCGGTTGAAGACGTGTGCCGCATGGTCAACGACTGGGAAGTGACCCACGAGCGGGCCGACCTCTCCCCCGAGGTGTGGCAGTACCTGAAGGACCACAAGTTCTTCGCCATGATCATCAAGAAGAAGTACGGTGGCCTGGAGTTCTCCGCCTACGCCCAGTCCTGCGTGCTGCAAAAACTGTGCGGCGCCAGCGCCGTGCTCGCCTCCACCGTCGGCGTGCCCAACTCCTTGGGCCCGGGCGAGCTGCTGCAACACTACGGCACCGAAGAGCAGAAAGACCACTACCTGCCGCGCCTGGCCGTCGGCAAGGAGATCCCCTGCTTCGCCCTGACCAGCCCGGAAGCGGGCTCGGATGCCGGCTCCATCCCCGACTTTGGCGTTGTCTGCAAAGGTGAATGGGAAGGGGAAGAGGTGCTCGGCATGCGCCTGACCTGGAACAAGCGCTACATCACCTTGGCCCCTATCGCGACTGTGCTGGGGCTGGCCTTCAAGCTGCGCGACCCGGATCACCTGCTGGGTGAGGAAGAGGAGCTTGGCATCACCTGTGCCCTGATCCCCACCGACATCAAGGGCGTCGAGATAGGCCGCCGTCACTTCCCCCTCAACGTGCCGTTCCAGAACGGGCCGACCAAGGGGAACGATGTGTTCGTGCCGCTGGACTTCATCATCGGCGGCCCGGCCATGGCCGGTCAGGGCTGGCGCATGCTGGTGGAGTGTCTGTCGGTCGGTCGCGGCATCACCCTGCCCTCCAACAGCACGGGCGGCGTCAAGATGCTGGCCCTGGCCACCGGTGCCTACAGCCGCATCCGTCGCCAGTTCAAACTGCCCATCGGCAAGATGGAAGGCATCGAAGAGCCGCTGGCGCGCCTCGGCGGCAACGCCTACATCATGGGTGCCGCCGCCAAGCTGACGGTGACCGGCATCGATCTGGGGGAGAAGCCGTCCGTCATCTCCGCCATCGTCAAGTACCACCTCACCGACCGTGCCCAGAAGTGCATCATAGATGCAATGGACATCCACGGCGGCAAGGCCATCTGCATGGGGCCGAACAACTATCTGGCCCGTGGCTATCAGGGTGCGCCCATCGCGGTGACCGTTGAGGGTGCCAACATACTGACCCGCAGCATGATCATCTACGGTCAGGGTGCCATCCGCTGCCATCCCTACGTGCTGCCGGAGATGCTGGCCGCCAGCCATCCTGATCAGGAAGTGGCCCTCAAGCAGTTCGACAAGGCGGTGTTCAGCCACGTGGGCTTCGCCATCAGCAACCTGGTGCGCAGCTTCTGGCTGGGCCTGACCGGCGCCCGCTTCGCCTCCGCCCCCTACAGGGATCAGACCAAGGGCTACTACCAGCAGCTCTCGCGCCTCAGTGCCAACCTGGCCTTCCTGTCCGACATGGCCATGGGCACCCTGGGTGGCGAGCTCAAGCGCAAGGAGCGGGTCTCCGCCCGCCTCGGCGACGTGCTGAGCCAGCTCTATCTTGCCTCCAGCGCACTCAAGCGCTATCAGGATGAGGGACGCCAGCAGGCCGACCTGCCGCTGCTGCACTGGGCGCTGCAAGACGCCATGTTCAAGGCGCAAGAAGCCATCGACGAGTTGCTGCGCAACTTCCCGAATCGCTGGATTGGCCTGGCCCTGCGCGTCATAGTGTTGCCGCTGGGTCGCGACATGAAGCGTCCCTCCGACAAGCTGGACAGCCAGGTTGCCCGTCTGCTGCAGACCCCGAGTGCCACCCGCGACCGTCTGGCCGAAGGGCAGTACCTCACCCGCGAGGAGGGCAACCCCTTCGGGTTGCTGGAGCAGGCCCTCGATGACGTGCTGACCGCCGAGCCGCTGTTTGACAAGGTGTGCAAGGCAGAGGGCCGCAAGCGTCCCTTCACCCAGCTGGACAAGGTGGCAGACGCCGGCCTGGCCCTTGGCGTCATCAACCAGACCGAGGCCGACTTGCTGCGCCGTGCCGAAGAGAGCCGCCTGCGCACCATCAACGTCGATGACTTCGACCCCATCGATCTGGTGGCCAACAAGGCGCTGTTTGAAGCGTCCGCCTATCACAGGGCAGCTTGATGCCATGAATGCCAAAACGCCTCCCTCGTGGAGGCGTTTTTCATGCTGGCATCTGCCCGGCAACCCCGGATGGAGAAAGAGCAACCAGCTGGATCATATTTTGGATATCAATCCGTTTCCTAACTTGAATGAAGCGGTTAAGGTAAGCACAGGATCACACACAGGATTGCGTAATGGATGATCAAATCCTGATAATTGACGATGAAGACCTGCCCCAAACAGCACCGCGACCCGCCGGCTGGAAGGTGATGATAGTGGACGATGAACCCGAGGTGCATCGCATCACCAAGATTACCCTGAGCAAGTTTGAATTCGACGGCAAGCCCATCGATTTTCTGCACGCCTATTCCGCCGCAGAAGCCAAGGCCCTGCTCGCCGTCACCCCGGATGTCGCCCTGCTGCTGCTCGATGTGGTCATGGAAGCCGATCACGCCGGTCTGGAGGTGGTCAAGTTCGTGCGCGACGAGCTGCAAAACAAGATGGTGCGCATAGTGCTGCGGACCGGCCAACCCGGTCAGGCCCCGGAAGATGACGTCGTCACCAACTACGACATCAACGACTACAAGGACAAGACGGAGCTCACCTCCCAGAAGCTGCGCACCCTGCTGCGCGCCAGCCTGCGCTCCTACCGTGACATTCGCACCCTGGAGAGCAATCGCCAGGGGCTGGAAAAGGTCATCGAGGCCTCCAAGGGGATCTTCGAGCAACGGGCACTGCGCCAGTTCGTCGAAGGGGCCCAGACCCAGCTCAGCGCCCTGCTCAACCTGGAAGAGTCCCAGATCTATGATGTGAAGCATCTGGCCTACGAGGTGCGGGACCAGGTGCTGGAACCCCTGCTCAGCGAGGGCCCGGCCCTGCGCCTCAGTGAGGCGCCAGCCATACTGCGCTGCGCCATGGACAAGGGCGCCAACGTCTACGATGGCAACCAGATGGTGCTCTATTGCCAGAACCCCCGTCACCACCTGCTGTTCCACATCGAGACCACTCGCCCCCTCAGCCAGATGGATACCGGCCTGCTGAGCCTGTTCACCGAGAACATCATAGTGGCGCTGGAGAACATCCGGCTCAACGAGGTCATCGGCGACAACCAGCGCGAGATCATCTACCGCATCGGCGAGCTGGTGGAGAGTCGCTCCAAGGAGTCCGGCCTGCACGTCAAACGGGTGGCGCTCTACACCGAGCTGTTCTGCCAGTTGCTCGACATGAACGAAGACAGGTGCGAGCTCATCAAGCGCGCCTCTCCCCTGCACGACATCGGCAAGGTGGGGATCCCGGATGCCATCTTGCACAAGCCGGGCAAGCTCACCCCGGATGAGTGGGAGATCATGAAGACCCACGCCCAGCTGGGGCAGGACATGCTCTCCGGCAGCGATCTCGCGCTGTTCCAGATAGGGGCCACCATAGCTGGCAACCATCACGAGAAGTGGAACGGCACCGGCTACCCCCGCGGACTTAAAGGGGATGCCATCCCATTGGAGGGGCGCATAGTCGCGCTGGCGGATGTGTTCGATGCCCTGGGGTCGGATCGCTGCTACAAGCAGGCCTGGCCACTGGAGCAGGTGCTGGCGCTGATAAGAGCAGAGAAGGGAGAGCACTTCGATCCCCTGCTGGTGGATCTGATGCTGGCCAACCTGGAGAAGTTCCTCGAGATCCGCGAGCAGTACAAGGACATCTATATCGGCGCCCACTGAGATAAGAGTGCCCAGCGAGCCGCCGACTCGCCATCACGAAGAAGCCGCCCATCGGGCGGCTTCTTAGCATTGAGCGCGGGCTACTGCTCCGGCAGATTGAGATCCAGCTTGGGCGCCGCCGGGGCCGCAGCCTCGCTTTGCGCCTTCTGGGCCGCCATCGCCTTGTGCAGGGTGCGGCGTTTTTGCAGCAGGATGAAGCCACCCGCCCCCAGCAGGAGCAGCAGCAGGCCGCCGCCTCCCAGGGCCCAGGGCAACCAGACCGGGCTCTCCCGCTCCTCAAACTTGGCCTTGGTCGGTACCGCCGCCGAAGTGGGAGATGCCGCTGACGGGGTGGGCGCCGGTGGCGGCATTATGGTGAACGACTTGACCGGCAGTTGCAGTTGCACCTCGCGGCCGAGCCGGGTGGTGCCAAACAGGGTCGCCTCCACCCTGTACTGACCCGCCGCCTTGAGGGCGGAGAGATCGACCCCAAGGCGGGGCTCGGTTGCCACTGCATTGAAGGCCATGCTGACCCCTGCGCTGTCGATGGCCTTGCCCTGGATCACCACTGAGGCCGGATCCAGCTCGTCGGCATCGATGAGCAAGGAGAGCCTGGCCCCAATGTCGCCGGAAGGGGCATCCAGGGTGTAGCTCAGCGGCCAGGGGAAGAGCAGCACTTGCTGGGACTGGGCACGGGAGAACACCTGGTTGCCGCTGCTGTAGAGGGCGCGATACTTGCCTGCCGGCACGTCCAGCACCGCCTCGGCGGTCAGGATGCCATCCCCGGGCACCTCGTCGAGCCCCTTGCCATCATCCAGATAATGTCCAAGGGTCTCCTCGACGATGGGCTCCCCGCTCTGGGCGGCGTCGTTGAACTGTTGCAGCTTCACCGTCATGCCGAGATCGGATAGGTAGTAGCCCGCCCCCGGCGCCGCTCCATCGATCAGCAACCTGGACTGCAGCTTGACCCGCTCTCCCTGATAGAGGCGGGCCGGCAGCGGCTCGCTCTCGAGCCGGATGTCGGTGAGCAGGCGCACCCTGTTGTCGGGGTCCACCTCACCGATGGCCTGCCAGGGGCCGGGCATGGGGTTGCGCACCGTGATGAGATCCTGATCCTGCTGCGTCAGCCAGCCCACATCTGGCGGCGTCACCTTGCCCACATAGAGCTTGCTGCCATCCGGCCGCACCAGGATCACCGACGGCGTGCCCGGCTTGCGCTTGATGATGAAGGTGATCTCCTTGACCCCGTAATCGATGCGAAAGCGGTTGTCGAGCAGTGGAATGTCAGAGGGGGCAAACACCTCGTTGGCCATGCCGGAGAGGGAGGTCAGCAGCAGCAGGCCCCCCCAGAGCGAACTCATTGCCGCCACAGGCAGGCTCCCCCTTTCTTCTGCACCAGATCCAGCCTGGCCTCATGGACGGCGACCACCTCGTCGCTGGCGCGCACCACCCTGAGGGGGGCGCGGTTGCTCTCCAACCGACGGATCCCGGTATCCTGGTTGCTGTCATTCTCGTTGCTCTCGCTGGCCAGATTGAGCTTGGTCTGGCCACCCGTCATCAGCAGGTAGACGTCCGCCAGGATCTCCGCATCGAGCAAGGCCCCGTGCAGGGTACGGTGGGAGTTGTCGATGCCGTAGCGATCGCACAGCACATCCAGATTGTTGCGCTTGCCGGGGAAGAGATCCCGCGCCATCGCCAAGGTATCCGTGATGCCGCAGATGTCCGCCGTCTTGAAACCGAGGCCGAGCTTGCTGAACTCATAGTCCATGAAGCTCACGTCAAAGGGCGCGTTGTGGGCGATGATCTCGGCACCGCGGATGAAGGCGATGAAGTCGTCGGCTATCTGGCTAAAGGAAGGCTTGTCCGCCAGGAAGGCGTCGGTGATGCCGTGCACGGCGATGGCCTCGGGGTCCACCAACCGATCCGGCTTGATGTAGACATGGAAATGATTGCCGGTCAGTTTGCGGTTGATCACCTCCACACAGCCGATCTCGATGATGCGGTGCCCCTGATAGATGGGGCCGCCTGCCGTGTTCATACCTGTGGTTTCAGTATCCAGAATGATCTGGCGATTCAGTTGGGGTGTGCTCATGATCGAATCCATGTCAAACTTCGGTTTTATTCGCTAGTTTACCCCAAGACACATGCTAAAAAAGATTGATTTGTATACGGATGGTTCCTGCCTCGGCAATCCGGGCCCCGGCGGCTATGGCGCCGTCATGGTCTATGGCAAGCATCGCAAGGAGTTGGCAGGGGGCTATCGGCTGACCACCAACAACCGGATGGAGCTGATGGCCGCCATCATGGGGCTGCGCACCCTGAACGAACCCTGCCAGGTTCGCCTGACCACCGACAGCCAGTATGTGCGCCAGGGGATCACCCAGTGGATCATCGGCTGGAAGAAGAAAGGCTGGATGACCGCCAGTCGCCAACAGGTCAAGAACGTCGATCTCTGGCAGGCGCTGGATGCGGAAGTGGCGCGCCACCAGATCGAATGGCTCTGGGTCAAGGGTCACTCAGGTCACCCTGAAAACGAACGCTGCGACGTGCTGGCCCGGGATGCCGCCAGCGGCAAGCAGCTCGCCGAAGACACGGGCTACCAGCCCTGAGATGCCAGGCAGGCCGAAGCTTCTCTATTAATGAAGGGAACGGCAAGCGGCCTGCCGGACAGTCACCAGCCCTGGCGCGCCATGCCAGGCGCCGCCATCGACTCCGGCAGGCGCCAGCGGCGGCGCACCGGAGTGACGGGGAAACGCCGCTTGCGGGCGGCTATCACATAGACAGAGGCAAAGGCTCTGCAGTAATCCCGCCCCAGGCTCTCCCGCCACCAGCCGATCCGGCTCTGCTTCCCCATGAAGGAGAAGCCGAAGCGATCGTCAAACATCACCTCGCATCCCAGCAGTTGCAACCAGTCGGTCACCCGGGCCGGGGTGAACATGCGCGCCGACCAGGGCAGGTGCTGTCGCATGAAAGGCAGGTAATGACCCAAACCGACCAGGCTGGTGGGGTTGTAGCCACTGACGATGAGCCAGCCGTCATCGGTCAGCACCCGCTCAGCCTCGCGCAGCACCTGGTGGGGATCCGGTGAAAAGTCTAGGCAGTGGGCGAGCAGGCAGGCATCCACGCTGGCGGTGCGGATCGGCAAGGCAAGGGGATCGCCCTTGATATCCAGCAGACGCCCGCCGGGGGCGACACCCAGCTGGTGGCGAATGGTGGAACTGCCGCAGGAGAGCTCGGCGCTCAGAGCGCCAATTTTCAGCAGATGGTAGCCAAACAGATGAGGGCACCAGTTGTCGAGCCGCTCCTGGATCTCGGCCGCCACCCAGTCACCCATGGGCAGTGCCGACCAGCTGGTCGGGATCGCGATCTGTTGTTCGGTACGTGCCAGCTGCATAATGGGACCAATCCGGGGTGCGAATGCCATCTTGTTATATAAGATCCCTTCCACAAAGAGAACACAAAGAGAAGCCGACCCATGTATACCGTCATCACAGTTCCCGCCTTCAGCGACAACTACATCTGGTTGATCCGACACGAAAATCACTGCCTGGTCGTGGATCCGGGCGAGGCGGCCCCCGTGCTGGAGCGGCTCGAGACGCTCGGGCTTGAGCTCGACGCCATCCTGCTGACCCACCATCATCGCGACCATGTGGGCGGCGTCACGGATCTGCTTCATCGTTTCCCTCATGCCCGCCTCTATGGCCCCAAACATGACCCCATGCCGGATCATCACGGCCAGTGGCTCGATGACGGCGATCAGATCAACTGGCACGGCCTGAGCCTGGATGTCCTCCACATCCCCGGTCATACCCTGGGCCACATCGCCTATCACGGCAATGGCATGCTGTTTTGTGGTGATACCCTCTTCAGTGCCGGCTGTGGCCGCCTGTTCGAGGGCAGCCCCGCCCAGATGTACGGATCCCTGCAGCGGCTCGCGGCCCTGCCCGATGACACCCTCCTCTATTGTGCCCATGAATACACCCTCTCCAACCTGCGTTTCGCCCACGCGGTCGAGCCGGACAACCTGGCGATCCAGCGGCGGATCGGGGTGATCAGCAAGCTGCGTCAGCAGGGCTTGCCGAGTCTCCCCTCACGCCTGGGGGATGAGCGGCATTTCAATGTTTTTCTGCGCTGCAATGAGGACTCAGTGAAATTTTCTGCTGAGAAATACGCCCTTAAATGCTTGGAAAATCCAGAGGATACCTTCACCGTACTGAGGGGCTGGAAGGACGTTTTTTGAACAAACCTTGATCAGGGGGCCATTGCCCCTTATGATGCGAGCTGTTTTTCAAGAGATGACCTGAGCGAGATGAAGCTACGAACGGCCTTATTGGCGGCGCTGTTTCTCAGCGGCTGTCAAAACCTGAGCCATCAGGATGACCGGGCGGTAACGGCAATCGAGCCGATCAAATCCCCCCAAGTCAGCAAGAAAACATACAAAAAACATTCAGCGCGCTTCCTGTTCGGCGATGAACAGATTGAAGAGCTGGATGACACGGATAACCTGTGGGTGCGTATCAGCGATGATATGCAGCTGGACTCGCACGAAAACGCCCGTGTCCGCCAGCAGCGTGATTGGTTACTGCGTAATGATAAGCATATGGCGACCATTGCCAGCCGGGCTGAGCCCTACCTGTATCTGATGGTAGAGGAAATCGAACGGCGTGAGCTGCCAATGGAGCTTATTACCATCCCCATGATCGAGAGCATGTTCGATCCCAATGCCCGCTCCCGCAGCAATGCGGTGGGTCTTTGGCAGTTCGTTCCGGCTACCGGCAAGAACTTCGGCCTGCGCCACGACAACTGGTATGACGGCCGCCGCGATGTATTGGCGTCCACCAATGCCGCACTGGACTATCTGGAGTACCTGAACCGTTTCTTCGATGGCGACTGGCTGCAGACGCTGGCCGCTTACAATGCCGGTGAAGGCCGGGTACGCAACGCCATCATCCGCAATCAGAAGGCCGGTCGGCCGACCGATTACTGGTCGCTGGACTTGCCCCGTGAAACCCGGATGTATGTGCCCAAGATCCTGGCCATGGCCGACATGATCCGCAATGCGGACAAATACAATGTCACCCTGCCGGTGCTGGCCAACAAGCCGCAGTTGCGGACCATCAACACGGGTGGCCAGATCGATCTGAACGTGGCGGCTCAGCTGGCAGGCGTCTCCGCTTCCCAGCTCAAGGCCCTCAATCCCGCACTCAAGCGTGGCATGACCTCGCCGCGGGGCCCCTACAACCTGTTGGTACCCATCGAGTACGCCGACACCCTGGAGCTGGCCCTGGCCGATCTGCCTCAGCGTGAACGTACCCGTGGTGTGCGCTCCTATCAGGTCATCAGCGGCGATACCCTCTCCCGCATCGCCCAGAATCACGGGGTGAGCGTGCAGCAGCTCAAGCTGGCCAACAATTTGCGCGGCAACAATCTGCGCCGTGGCCAGAGCCTGGTGATCCCCAACGGCGGCACCGCGAGCCAGGTCACCCGCAGCAAGCCCCAGCAACTGGCCAGCCGCAGTGGCAGCAAGATCCAGTATCAGGTGCGCTCCGGTGACAATCTGTGGAGCATCAGCCAGGCCCACGGGGTGACCCACGCCGATCTGGCCAAGTGGAACGGTTTGAGCGCCAAGTCAGCCCTGAAACCGGGCATGAAGCTGGTGGTTTGGCCCAAGCAGGGCAAGGGCAGCAACAAATCCATGGTCTATCAGGTGCGTCGCGGGGATTCCCTCTCCTCCATCGCCGCCCGCTTCCAGGTCGCCGTCAACGATGTGATGCGCTGGAATCAGCTCGGCAAAACCGACTACCTCAAGCCGGGGCAGGAGCTGACCCTGTTCGTGAAGAACAACAGCTGATGGCTTATCACCGCATAAAAAAATACCCCGCGAATGCGGGGTATTTTTTTACCTGCAATCCATCAAACCTCAGGGGGTGATGGCCTGGGCCGCGAACCGCGCCATGATGGGATTGTGATCCGAGGCATCGGTGGCCGGTGAGCTCACCTCCACCAGGTCCAGGTTGCGGTAGTAGAGGTGATCCAGCGGACGGCCGAAGGCGGTACGGCGCAAGTCGGGCACAGGGATGGCCTCCTGCAGGCCAAGCTCGCCGACCAGCTTGTTCAGCCAGAACTCGCGCTTGTCGCTCCAGGTATTGAAGTCTCCCCCCAGGATGACAGGGCCCTGATGACGATGGATCAAAGCGGTCAGATCGTTGAGCTGCTCGCGGAAGGTGGCCATCCCCAGCTCGAAGTTGACCGCATGCAGGTTGACCACCAGCACGCCGTCAGGATCCCCCTGCAAGGGGTAGAGGCTCACCAGACCGGACTTGGGGATGCGCAGCAGCGGCTCGGGGGAGCGCACGCCACAGACGAAGGCCTGCGGCGTCTTGGCCACCGTCATGACACCGAAGGAGACACCGCCCTGGGTGAACGCCTGCAACTGCTGCCACTGGAAGTCGCCGGCACGCAGCCATTGCAGCATCTCGGGCCGGGTCGCCGACTCCTGCAGCAGCACCAGATCCTGGGACTTGGCATATTCGTCCAGCCCTTCGCGCCAGTTCTTGCGCTGCCCCTTGTAGAGATTCCAGACGGTGATGCCAAACTCGCGGGGCAAGGCGGTGGTGGCCAGGGCCACCAGGGGGGGCTTCTGGCAATCGACGCCGGGCACTATGCCCGCCGCCGTGACCAGGTGATCCTGATCCGGCACCTCGAAACAGCCAACCAGTCCCAGCGTCAGCAGGGAAGTCCCCAGAATCCGATAACTATTTTTCATTGGCTAACAATCACCTGCCTCTGCAAGGCGCCATGATCCTCACAGAGGTCATGGACGCCGACTAGTCTCATTATTCGTGTCCGGCCCGACTCATCCATGAGGGATCCCGCAATGGCGAGACAGCACCAGTACCGCGTGACATTTTATGATCAACAAGGAACCTGTCATCAAGTGGAGCTTTCCACCGTCTATCAGATCAGACGGGATCCCCAGTGCGATCTCTGCCTGTTCGACACGGATCAGTGCGTCGGCTCGGAAGAGATGCTGGAACGCATGATACGGCAAAAAACCGGGCTTGAGCAGGAAATATCCATCATCAACGCCCGGCTCATCTGAGCATATTCAGACCGGAACGGGACGGGATTTGCCCTGATCGTCGATGGCCACGTAGGTAAAGACCCCTTCCGTCACGCAGTAACGCTGGGCTTCATTCTCCCGCAGCACCGGCTTGACCCAGACCTCCAGCTTGAGGCGCATGGAGCTGCGTCCGACCTTCAGGCAGCGACCATAGCAACACACCACGTCGCCCACCTTGACCGGACTGTGGAAGGTCATGCCCTCCACCGAGACGGTACAGATGCGTCCTTTTGCCAGCTCCTTGGCCATGATGCCCCCACCTATATCCATCTGGGACATGATCCACCCCCCGAAGATATCGCCATTGGGGTTGGTATCGGCTGGCATCGCCAGGGTTCTCAGCAACAGTTCCCCATCGGGATGACGCTTTGTCTCTTCCATCATTACCGCTCTCTCTATATGGATGGCGGCATGATAGGGGGCGATCCCGCCCTTGGCAAACCTCAATTGCCGAGCGAACCCGCGCCGCACGGGGCTCCCGTGCCCAACCCCATGCAAAAAAGACCAGGTTGAAGCCCATCCGGACTCACCCTTGCAAGGTGGCCTGCTCGGCAAACCAGTGGGCCGGATCTGGCCAGCGGTAGACGAAACCCAGTCGCTGGCAGATGCGCTGTCCCTCTATGGGCGCAAAGACGCCGGCGGGCTCGATGAACTGCGGGGGCGCCAGCCCGAGCAGACGGCTCGCGAAGGGATAGAGCTGCTCCCGGCGCGGATGTACCGGGGCGCTCAGGTTGTAGGCATCCCCCTCCTGCCCCGCAGCCAGCATGAGCTGGCAGGCTGCCACCACGTCGTCCAGATGCACCAGGTTCACCGCCTGCCCTCCCCCCGCCAGCGTCTTGCCCGTGAGGAAACGGCCGGGGTGCCTGTCCGGACCGTACAGGCCGGCCGGGCGCAGTACCATGGCGCAGGCGAAGCCACCCTCCTGGACCGCCCGCTCGGCTGCTCGCATCCGCTCTCCCCTGGCGCTGGCCGGGCTCGGGATCTCATCCTCCCCCTGCCCTGGCGCCCACACAGAGGTCGCGCTGATAAAGAGCACCTTGCCAACGCCTGCCTCCCTGGCCAGCTGGCACAGCCGTGCCACCGACGCCGGGTAGTCCTCGGTCTTGCTGGGGGGCACGCAGATCACCAGATCGCGGCAGCGAAAGGGCGGCGGGCCCGCCATGTCAGGGGCCAGCAGGAGCGGCCAGGCCACAATGCCCCCGTCACACAACCGGGTGGCCTTCTCAAGGGAGCTGACCGTCACGGCGACGGATTGACCCTGCGCCTGCAACGCCCTGGCCAGGGGCAACCCCAGCCAACCTGCTCCCACTATTCCCGTCTGATACTCATGTTCGGTCGTCATTGGCAAAATCCTGACAAAAAAAAACGGCCATCCATGATGACCGTCGAAAGTAACGAAGGAAATAGCCGGATGAACCGGTTACCTCCCACAGCGGGAAAATCGGGAGCGCACGCTCCTAATTCGTGGGCCTATCCTAGTGGCAGCGCGGTCAAAAAGCTTTGAAGCGGATCACAGTTGAAAAGGATTTCTGAAAGCGCTTTCAATGTTTGACAAAAAAGCTGGCCCGCTTGGGGCCAACCTCATGGCTCAGGCCACGGACTCCCGACGCACCAGTTCAGCTTCAAACTTGAGCGCCAGCCCCTCTACCGGCTTGTGATCCAGCAGTCGCAAGGCGAGCTCGGCGGCCCGCTCTCCCATCTCCTCGATGGGGTAGCGCACAGTAGTAAGCTTGGGATAGATGTAACGGGCATAGGGTATGTCGTCGAAACCGACCACCGAAACCTGCTGCGGTATCTTGTAGCCCCGCTCCAGCAGGCAGGAGATGGCCCCCGCCACCATGGCATCGTTGAAGCCCAGCACGGCCGTGAAGGGAACGCCGCGCTCCAGCAGCTCGCTCATGGCCACATAACCCCCCTTCTCGTCGGCAAAGGCGCGACCGATGAGGGCGGGATCCAGCTCTATGCCGGCCCGTTGCAGGGCAAAGCGATAGCCGGCCATCCGCTGCTGGCCATCGACGAACTCCTCGTCATCCGAGGTGATGAAGGCGATCCGGCTGTGCCCTGCGTCCAGCAGGTGCTGACAGGCGGTGGTGATGCCCGCCTGGTTGTCGAGCCAGACGCAGCGCTCCTCGCAGCCCGGCACCTGACGATTGATGAAGACGATGGGGGTGGATCCCGACGCCAGCTCGCTCAGCTCTTCGTCCGGCAGCGCCTTGCTGTGCAGGATCAGGGCGTCACACTGGCGTTGCAGCAGCGCCTGGATGGCGTGACGCTCCCGGGCCGCGTCGTGGTTGCCGGAGACCACTATGGTGAACTTGTTCGCCTTGTCGACCATGCTCTCGATGCCACGCATCATCTGGGCGAAGAAGGGGCCACCGCAGAGATCCCCAACCAGGACGCCGATGCAGTTGGAACGCTTGCTTACCAGGGCCTGGGCGAAGCTGTTTGGACGAAAACTCAGCTCCTTCATGGCCGCGAGCACGGCCTCGCGCTTCTCGGGTGCAACCTGCGCCGTGTTGTTGATGACTCGCGACACCGTCGAAATGGACACATTCGCCAGCTGAGATACGTCTTTGATCGTTGCCACTCTCAATTCCTTTGTTGGGGAAGCCTGTCTGTGTTGATCGGGCATTATATCGAACCAGTCAGACCAAGACGCGGCGCCCGATCACCTGACAGGTTTCCTTTTGTAACAAAGCTTAAGGGATGATAACCATTCTGAGGCAAGAATGGGAGGCAGTCGCTGACGCGACTGCCTCTGTCCTCAATAGGCGTGATTGAGCTCGCGTTCCGACATGAAACGCAGGGGCTGCTGCAGCTTGTGCTGGTAGATGAGATCGAAGGAGAGCACGTTCTGGACGTAGTTGCGCGTCTCTCTATAGGGGATGCTCTCCACCCAGACATCCATCGGCTTGTTGGTGCTCTGATCCCGCCAGCGCTTGACCCTGCCAGGGCCCGCATTGTAGGCCGCCGCCGCCAGGATCCGGTTGCCGTCATAGACGTCCAGCAGTCGCTTGAGGTAGGCGCTGCCGAGGCGGATGTTCATGGTGGGATCGAACAGCTGCTGCTCATTGCGATAGGGTACCCCCAGCTTGGCGGCCGTCTCCTTGGCCGTCGCCGGCATCAGCTGCATCAGGCCGCGCGCCCCGACCGGCGACTGGGCCAGCGGATAGAGGGCGCTCTCCTGACGGGAGATGGCGTAGAGCAGGCTGGTGTTCATGGTGCGCTCCTGCGCCATCTGGGAGAAGGTGCGCTTGAGGGGCAAGGGGAAGCGCAAGTCGATCGCATCCCAGGCCTCGGCCCGGATGCTGGAGAGGATCGCCAGCTCGTGCCAACCCTGGTTGAGGGCGATATGACCAAACTCCAGGCGCTGGGCCACAGGATTGCGATCCATGTTGTGGATCCACTCAGAGCGCGCCGCCGTGATCTCGTTCATCGCCAGCAGCTCGCGTACCCGCACCAGGAAAGGCCAGCGGCTGCTGGCGGTACGCCAGTCCGGCACCTTGTGCCCCACGCTCTGGTTCTTGATGCGATAGGGCACCCCGGTGCGCTGCGCCGCCATGAAGCCATAGAAGCCGCGCAGGTTGGCAGTCTCGAGATAGAGCTCCCGCGCCGGTTTTTGCCGGCCCTGCACCTCCAGGGAACGCGCCAGCCAGTAGCGCCAGCGATCCTCCTTCTGCAGTGCCATGGGCATCCGCTTGACCCAGCCTTCGAGGCCGCGCCAATCCTGCTCCCAGATGGCGAGGCGTGCCCGCAGCTCCACCAGCTCGGCATCCTTCATCCGCACCAGGGTCGCATCCAGCCAGCTGCGCTGGGCGAGGGATCTGTCAAGCAGCAGGCGGCGGGCGGCGGCCCGCTCCACCCGAGCGACCTCGGCCTGGTTCAGACCGAAGCGACGCTTCATCTCCCCCAGCTGACGCAGGGCGGGCTCGGGTTGCTCGTTGGCATAGCGGGCCAGCCCGAGGGAGAGCAGCTGTCTCGACGGCGGCGCCGTCGAGAAGGAGGCCGGGTTCATCGCCCTGGCCGGTTGATCAAACAGGGCTATCATCTGATCCCCATAGGGTTTCAGACTGCCCCCCAGCTGGGCGCCGAGGTGGCGGATGAGATTGGGGTTCTGCGCCTCGAAGGCCAGGTTCATCCGCTGCCAGATCTTATCCTGGGTGCGCAGACCCGCCTGCTGCCAGAGCTGGAACAGGGGATCGCAGGCATCTGGCCTGGACTGGCCGCTCAGCCAGAGCTTGCCCGCTTCCTGCAGGGCCTCGCTCTTGTGTCCGGTGTAATAACGGGCCTGGTAGTGCATGCAGAGCAGATCGGTGGAGTTCGGCTTGGCCGGGTAGAAACGCAGGAACTGGGACCACTGCTGGCTCTGGGCCAGATAGGTGAGGTAGCTGCGCTCCAGGCGGTTGGACTGGGGGGTATCCCCGTGCTGGCGGATGAAGCGGGTCACGTCGTTGTAATCTGCCGCCCCGGGCCGGAACGCCAGCTGGTAGTAATCCAGATAGGGCAGCAGCGGATAATGGTTCAGGCGGGCGCGGATCTGCTGGAAACGCTCCTGATCATTGGCACGCACGGCGTCATAACCCTCGCGATAGAGGGACTGCTCCATGGTTTGCGCAAAGACGGGTGCCACGAGCCCTGGCACGCACAGCGCCGAAAAGATGATTCCCTGCACGGCTTTCACGAAAGGCATTCTCCCTTAAGAAGAGGCATAACCACCGCCCGCTGGCGGTGGTGAGATACCTTCATTCTACCCGTTAAAGATGGGCGCTACGCCACACTATTTTTGTCTGCAGGGGCGGCGCGATCATGGCGGGTCAGGCGGCTGATGTAGCGCTCCAGATAGGGCACGGGCAGCGGCTTGGAGGCGAGATAGCCCTGGAAGAAATGGCAGCCTTGCGCCTGCAGGAATTCCAGCTGCTGGCGGGACTCTACCCCCTCGGCCGTCACGTTGAATCCCATGTGACGGGCCATGGCGATCACCGCCTCCACTATGGCCATGTTGTCGCCATCCTTGGGGATGTCCTGGATGAAGGATCTGTCGATCTTGAGCTCATCGGCGGGCAGCCGCTTGAGGTAGCTCAGGGAGGAGTAGCCCGCGCCGAAATCGTCGATGGCGAAGCTGATGCCAAGGGTCTTGAGCTCGGCCATCTTGCTGATGGTGTCCTCCGCATGACCGAGCACCACTGACTCGGTTATCTCCAGGTTCAGGCAGGAGGGATCCATGCCGGTGGCGGCCAGCACATCGTGAATGCGATCGACGAAATCGTGGGCATGGAACTGCTTGGCACTGACGTTGACCGACAGCTGGGGCACATGGATCCCGTTCTCCTCCCAGGAGACATATTGGGTGCAGGCCTCATGCAATACCCAGTTGCCGATGTCGACGATGAGATCCGTCTCCTCGGCGATGGGGATGAACTCGGCGGGCGAGACCAGCGCCCGGCCCGGCGGCTGCCAGCGGATCAGAGCCTCCACCCCTATGATGTCTCCCCCTTCGACCATGTGCTGGGGCTGATAGTGGAGGGTCAGCTCCTGATTGTTGAGGGCGCTGCGCAGCTCGTTGTGAATGAGCAGACGCCTGTCCGCCTGCAACTGCATGGAGGCATCGAAGAAACGCCGGGTCTTGCGGCCCGCCGACTTGGCCTGATACATGGCGGTGTCGGCCTGCTTGAGCAGGTCCCCGGCCTCCTGCTCCCTTCCGGGGAAGAGCGTGATGCCGACGCTGGCCCCGATGTGCAGCACCTGGCCCCCGTGACTGTAAGGGGCGGCAATCTCGCCGATGAGCCGCTCGGCGATGAGATCGGCCTGCATCTCCGCCTGGGGCGGGCTGATGGAGAGACCGGGCAGCAGCAGCACGAACTCGTCGCCGCCGAGCCGGGCAAGACAATCCCCCTGCCGCACCAGCCGCTTGAGGCGGTTCGCCACCTCCTTGAGCAGCCAGTCGCCGGTGGCATGACCGAGGGAGTCGTTGATGGTCTTGAAGTGATCGAGGTCGATGAACAGCAGGGCGCCGATCAGGTGCTCGCGGCTCGCCTCGCTGAATGCCTGGGCCAGGGTCTCGTGGAGCTGGCGGCGATTGGGCAAACCGGTCAGCTCGTCGTAATAGGCGAGATCCTGGATGCGGCGCTCCGCCGCCTTACGCTCGGAGATGTCCTCGAAGAAGATGACGTAGTGGCTGATGCCCCCCTTGTCATCCTGCACCGGCGTGACGATTTCCCACTGGGGATAGACATGGCCGTCGGCATGCAGGCGCAGGGTCTCACCCTGCCAGCGATCCAGGGCGTTGAGCTCATAGCCGAGCCCCCCGAGCCCGGACCAGAGGTCGTTGCCAAGGTGCAGGCCTATCACCCCCTGGCTGTCGAAGCCGGTGATCTGGCTGAAGGCGTAGTTGACCCTCAGGATCTTGAAGTCCGGATCCGTGATGATGATGCCTTCATGCGTCTCGAACGCCACCGCAGAGAGCCGCATCAGGGCGTCGCTCTGCAGGCGTTCCAGCTCGGCCACCATGCGCACCGAGAAGATGGTCAGCACGGATCCCAGATCGGCAGTCTGGGTCTGGTTCGGGAACAACAGGGCGAGATGGCCCAGGATCTGGCCACTGCGATCCAGCAGGGGCTGGGCATAGTAGTGCTGGCCCGGGGGCAGGCAGGTACAGCCGGTCAGGGGTTCGCTGATGGGGGTCGCACTGGCGGCGCCCCGATAGAGCTGCTGGCAAGGCATGTCTGCCAGGGCGTACTCCTTGAAGTCGATGCCGTGGCTCGCCAGCACCCTGAGCCGGTCAAGGCCCACCCGCTCCGTCAGCCAGACAGCGTTGGCCCCGAGGATATGGGCCAGCTCGTTGACCAGGGTATGGCAGAAATCGAGACCCGTCCTCGCGGAGAGCGCCTGCGCCAGCTGGGCCAGCAAGGGGGCTTGCAGCAGGGGAAGCGGCGGGGCCAGACTGGCAGGCGGCTCGACGCGGCTCGCGGCGTTGTGAGCCATCTCCAGGGGCGCCAGCCAGCCGCAGCAGAGCTGCTGGGCCGGCACATATTGGCCGTACCAGAGCACGTGATGCACTTTGCCTGCCTCATCGCAGAGGTGACCGATGAACTGGCCGGGCTGGCCCGAATGGTGGAGTCTTGCGAGAAAATCGGCGAAACCGGACTCATCTTCTGGCGCCAGTTGGCTGGCCCAGGGATGAGCCCCTTCCCCTTGCCAGGGCTGGCAAGAGAGATGATCAGACAGACTCCACTGCTCATGCTGCCGATCATAAAACCACATCATCTGGGTGGCTTGTTGCTTCATTTACGACTCCAACACTACAACCACGTTATCCACCCCGACACATGCAGAAAAGCATATCCGTTTGTGCGCATATCTCCACCGGCGCATGGCAATCCTTTTGCGATGCGATAAACGATGTGGGTAGAGAAAATGCGAGACTGAGCGGTGAAAACCAGACATCGGGTCGACACAAGGCGCTGCCAAGGGGGGACAGAAACGATCCTATTCGCGCATACTGCCTGCCCGTTTCGCTGAGCTCAAGCGGTTTTTGGCATGAAACGGGAAAAGCTCACAATTTAGGGATTGCCGGATCACCAAGGGGATATTTTGTGACCCAAATCACATTTCTATCCGGCCACATGGGTAATCTGAGGGTGAAGACACAAGCAAGACGACCCGAAGGGGGCCAATATGAAAATCGAAATGACCAGTAAAATCATCGACATTACCCCAGCCATCCGCGAGCGCATTGAATCCCGTTTTGAAAAGCTCGAGCGTCTTCAGGTGCCTCTTATCACACCCCATGTGATCATCTCCAAAGAGCGTTTGATGTATATCGTCGAAGCCACCGCCGGCATTCCCAACGGCAAGTTGTTTGCGCAGGCAGAGCACGAGGATCTGTATGCCGCCATCACGGATCTGGGCCAGAAGCTGGAGCGTCAGCTCAATCGTCATATCGAGAAACCCCTCGCCCGCCGCGCGGCTGTCGTAGGCAAGGACGTTCCCGAGGTGGACGAAGCCGACGCTTAATCCCGGTTATCCCATCCATTGCGCAAAAAGGCGGGTCATCCCGCCTTTTTGCATCTTCTCCCTGCGCCTCTGGCATCAGGCCAGCCAGCGCAAGCGAGCATCCACCCCTCGCGTCAAATCCTCCAGCAACGGCAGCATCAGCAAGGGATCCTCCCCTCTGGGCTGGGAGGCCAGCTTGCCCTGCCAGCGTTCGCGCCCGAGCGCCGACAGATTGTCATACACGGCGGGATCCAGCGCCGGTGTCCGGTTGACCAGCGCAGGGGATCGCAGCGCCAGCCAGAGCCGCACATCGGCCATGCAGCCCCCCTGCTGCAGCCGCTCGTTGAGTGCCCAGGCGTCGGCGTCCCCCGGCTCGCCCTGCAAATCGGCTTGGGGCATCAAACCGAAACGGGTGCGCCATGCCTGCGCTTGCGGTGCCGCCGCCGGAGCGGCCCCAAACCAGGGTTGCTCCTCGACCGCGTCGGTCAGCAGCGCCAGGTGCAGCCTGAAGTCGGCCCTGTCCCCCTGGCGGAGATCCTGGTTGAGCCGCTGGCCCAACTGGGCTTCATCGACGAGCAGGCGATCACGAATGGCACTGGGCAGCATGGGATAAATCTTGGAAATGAGGGTTTCATTGTTTATCGGCCGTCAACCCAATCCTTTAAGCATTAAAAATCCCTGCCAAGGGGTTCACAAGCGCGACAGATCTGTTAGTATGCGGCTCGCACTTGGGGAGGGGTTCCCGAGCGGCCAAAGGGATCAGACTGTAAATCTGACGGCTCTGCCTTCGAAGGTTCGAATCCTTCTCCCTCCACCATTCAAGTGCAACAATCAGGTCATACCCCGTGGAGGGGTTCCCGAGCGGCCAAAGGGATCAGACTGTAAATCTGACGGCTCTGCCTTCGAAGGTTCGAATCCTTCTCCCTCCACCATCATTCAGAAAACCCGGCCTGGCGCCGGGTTTTTGCTTTTCCGGGTCATCTCGCTCCCGTCCCGCCAGACAGCGCCATGAAAAATGGGAGGCCAAGGCCTCCCGTTTTCATGCTCATTCCCTTCACAGGGTGAAGCGATAGAAGATGTCTACCGCCTGGGCCACCCCGCTCATGGCCTGCAGATAGAGTCTGGGCATCAGCTCGTAGCGCAGCTTGAACTCGGCGATGGGGCTGAATACCCCGACGCCGTACTGGAACTGCAAGCCGGGCAGCAGGTAGGCCGACAGGGTCACCTGGGTATCGTCGCCGCTCCCTGCGGTGTCGAGGGCCACATCGCTCATGCCAAGGGACTCCCCGATACTGGAGACCACGCCACTCGCCTGACTCACCGCCCCCGCCACCAGCAGGCCGTTGAAGCCGCCATCCTCGCCACTGGTCTGCAGCCCCTTGCCACGCAGCAGATAAGAGAGCTGCTCGGACTGCGCCATCTGCGGCTCGGAATAGACGGTGATCTTCGGCTTGGCCGCCGGCCCCGTCACCCGGACCCCGACGGTGACGTTGTCCTCTATGGTGTCGGGATCCCGGTAAGTCTCAATGTTGAGATAGGGCTGGTCGATGGGGCCGGAGAAGAGGATCCGCCCCTCCTTGATGATGAGGTTCTGACCGTAGGCCTTGAAGCGCCCATCCTTGAGCTCCAGCTGACCATTGCCCGACAGCGGCTTGGAGGGCTCCTGGCGAATGCCGAGCGCCCCCGTCACCTTGGTCTTGAGCCCCATGGCCTCCAGCCGGACATCGTCGCCGAGCCGGATGGCGAGCTTGATCTCCATCGGCAGGGGCGCCGTCTTGGGCACGGGCGGCAGATCGTCATAGATGACGGTCACGTCATCGGAGACCGCCACCGCACTCTCCGGCAATGTCTTGACCAGGATCCGCGACCAGGGGATGTCCACCTGACCGCTCACCCTGGTCTCCTCCCCCAGGGAGATGGCGATGTCAGGTGTCACCCTGACCCGACCCATGCCCGGGTACTGAGCTTCCAGATCCTTGCCCTGGATGGTGAGGCTGCCGGTCACCGGCAGGCTGGCCCAGCTCAGCCATCCCCCCAGCGCGAGCGGCCCCTTGCCAACCAGCATGGAGCCGTCGAGTTCGGCCCGGTTGCCGTTTATCTTGAGGCGGGTCACCAGCTTGGAGAGCGTCACCATGTCGGAGTGGGTCTGCACCTCCCCCTCCAGCAGGTTCAGCTCACCGTACAGCAGGGGCGCGGCCAGGGTGCCATCGAAGCGGGCATCCGCCGAGATGACGCCCTGCAGGGAGCGCACCTCAGGGATCAGGGGGGCAAAGGTCGCCAGCTTGAGGTCGTCAAACTTGAGCTGACCCGACAGCAGGCCGCGGCCCGCAGGCTCCTTTATCAGCAGATCTGTGTCTATGTTGCCTATCTGCTTGGAAGCGAAATCGAGCCGGATGGCGGCCTGCTGACGTTCGAAATCGACCCCGAGCTCCAGGCGCTGGTACTCCGTCTTGATCTCGTCGGCCACCAATGTACCCGGCGTGGTGCTCACCCTGGCATGCAGGGTCGGCTGATTGCCGCGCCAGCTGGCGCGGCCGTCGGCCGACAGCACCGCCTGCCAGCGGAAGTTGTCCGGCAGCCAGGGGCGCAGCCGCTTGAGATCGAATTCGTTCAGGGCAAACTCCAGGCTACCCTGGGCGGCGGAGACCTGGCTGCCCTTGACGCAGAGGCTGGCCCCCTGGGAACCCAGACAGAGATCCCCCATGGTCAGCTGTTGTCTGGGCAAGTCCAGATCCAGGGACCAGGGTGCGGCCAGCGTCCAGCGTTTGAACGGGGTCTTGACCTTGAGCTCAGAGAGGGCGCCGCGCCAGCGATCCCCGCGCAGGCTGCCATTCAGGCTCAGATCGGCGGCCACCGGATCCCCCTTCATGGTCAAGGTGAGCCTGTGGCGATCGAGATCGCCGCTCAGGTTCAGGGCTATCTGGGAGAGCGTCGTCGTCCCCTGCACCAGGCTCGCCACCGTCAGGGCCAGCTCGCCGGCCGGCTTGTCCCCCACCAGGGCGTTGCCCTTGATGACAGTCTCCTTCAGCACGGTTCCGGCATAGGAGAGGCGGCTCGAAACCAGATCCGCATTCACCCTCGGCGCCTGCTGGCTGCCGCTAAGGCGCACCTGCCCTTTAAGGTCGCCACCAAGGCCGGGATAGATGCCGCCAAGCTTGGGGGCATCTATCTGCGCATCCAGCTTCCAGGCCTGGGCGGTGAGCGCCCCCTTGGCCTGCAACTGGTTGGGGCCGCTTTGCAGCGCCAGGGCCGGGATGGTCCACTCCATCTTGTCGTTGCCGCTGAGGGCGCCTTTGAGCGCCAAGGGATACTGGTTGAGCTTGCCCTCGACCCTGAGCTCCGGCAGCGCCAGCTGCCAATGGCCCGCCTCGTCAAGCTCGAAGCGGCTGGCTATCTTGCCCGCCAGCTTGCCCTTGATCTCGGGCACCAGCTCGGCCGGGTTGATCTCCTTGAATTCGGTGGTCCCCTGCCACTGGACGCCCTTGCGCCAGGCGAGCTTGCCATCGAGCTTGAGCTCCCCCTTCAGGGCATTGAGTAGCAGCTCGACACGGCTCAGCTGGCCGAGATCCCCCTTGCCCGAGAGCGCCAGCTTGAAGGGGGGCAGATCCGTGCCCTTGCCGGCGGTCTTGAGTGCAAACTGATAGCCCGAGAGCTTGCCCTTGGCGCTCAGGCTGCCCTTGTCCAGCCGATAGCTGGGTTCGTCTTTGGCTGGTTTGTGCAGCGGCCAGCCGAGGCTCTTCCAGTCCAGCGCCAGATCGAAGGGCAAGTCGGGATCCAGCGTCGCCAGCGTCCCCTTGAGGTTGGCGCTCACCGGCCCCTTGGCCTTGAGCAACAGCCCCAGCTTGCCCACGGAGCCATCCAGGGTCAGGTTCGCCTGCTCCCCCTTGAGCTCACCGTCCAGCAACCCCTTGCGCGCCTTGGCCTCCAGGGTCAGGGCGAGGGGATAATCCGAGGTCAGAGTGACATGGCCCTTGAGCGCCAGATCCGCCATGGCGTGGCGCAAGGAGAGCTCCCGCACGTCGATGCGCGCATCCTGGGCACGGGCCGACAACAGCAACTTGTCGAGCCCCTCGATGAGCTCCCCCTGCTGATAGCGCACCCGGGTCGCCGTCAGGCCTTCCAGCTGGATAGGGAATGGCAGACGGATCTCGGGCAGCGCTATGGGGGCTGCCGCCTCTGGCTTCGCCTTGGCGGTCTCGCTCTCCTTGGGGTCGGCTTTGGCCTTGGCTGCGCCCTGCGCCTTGGCCGTCTTGCTGGCGGCCGGCTTGGCTGCCTCGTCGGCAGGAGGGGCCTCGGCCAGGGTCACGTTCAGGCCATCGAGCACGGGCCCGCGCACTATGAGCCCCTTGCGATCCAGGGTGGCGCCTATCTCCAGATCCTTGAGGGTCACCCCCACCCCGGGGACGGCCAGATCCAGATCCGTCACCTTGAGGCTGTCCACCTGGATGCGCAGTGGCAACGGGCGCCAGACGAAGGGCTCGGTGGGCTCTTCCGGCACAGGCTCAGCGTCGGCGACCTTCACCACAGGGTGGGTGACCGTCAGGGATTTGATCCAGAGCTTGCCCTGCAGCAGCTTGCCGAGATCCCAATCCAGCACGGCCCGCTCGACGGTGACATCCACCAGCTCGTCCTGCCAGCCGACCCCTTCCAGGGTCCAGCCATAGCCGAGCTGGCCCGCCACCAGCTCCCCCTTGAGGGAAGGCAGCGCCCCCCTGGCCTGCTGCCACAGCCACTTGTTGCCCTGATGGGTAAAGCCCAGCAGGCTGACACCGATGAGCAGCAGGAAGAAGAGCCCCATGAGCCACAAGAAAATACGCTTTACCCAGATCACAGCGCAGACCCCCGAGAAAGAGGCAGCCGCAGCGGCCAGGAGAGAGAACAAAGAGGATGAGTGGGTTCAAACCGGATCATAATTCAGGCCCCAGCGCGAAATGCAGCCGCAACGGCTTGTCCTCCTCGGAAATGGCCACCGCCAGATCCAGCCTGACCTGACCTATGGGCGTCACCCAGCGCACCCCGACCCCGGTGCCTATCTTCCAGGCCTCGCTGTAGTCGACGGTGGCCGTGCCGCCATCCACGAACAGGGCGCCGAGCCACTTGTCGCTGAAGCGGTAGTTGTACTCCAGGCTGCCCACGCTGGTGTAGCGCCCGCCGGTGAGCTTGCCATCTTCGTCCTTCGGCGAGACCGTCTCATAGCCGTAGCCACGTATGGTCTGATCGCCACCGGTGAAGAAACGCAGGGAGGGAGGAACCAGCGAGAAGTCATCCCCTATGATGGCCCCCTGCTCGACCCGCATCAGGAAGCGGTGATCCTGCCCCAGGGTGCGCAGCCACTTGCTGCGCCCCCATACCCGCATGAAGTTGATGTCCGAGCCCCAGTAAGGGCTGGAGAATTCCGTCGTCAGTTGCTGACGATCCCCCCAGTCCGGCACCAGACCGCCGCGCACCCGCAACCGCGACCAAGAGACCCCGGGGATCAGCAGCAGACTGTTCCCCTCGTCGTTACCCTGCACGTAGCGCTCGTTCTCCAGCCGGATGAAGACGTCCCTGTCCCAGCTCTCCGGCCGCCGCTTCCAGCGGTGCACCCCCAAGGTGGCCAGATCGGATCGGGTATCGTTGTTGTCTGTGTACTGGTAGCCGGCCTGCAGGGAGTAGTAGTCCCGCAGCGGGTTGCCGACCGGGATCTGGTAATCGAAACTGAGCTCCGCCTCCGGGGCCGAGACCTTGGCGGTGCTGGAGAGGCTGTGGCCATAGCGATTGACCCAGGGCTTCTCCCAGGTGGCACTCAGGCGCGGCCCCACGTCGGTGGCATAGCCGATACCGGTTTCGATCTCGTGGTCGACCCGGTTCGAGAGGGTCACCTGCACCGGCACCCGATTGCCCTCGGCCTGGCTGATCATGGGTTTGATGTCCACCTGCTTGAACAGCTTGGTGGAGGAGACGTCCTGGGACATCTCGGCCAGCCGGATCGCCAGATAGGGGTCGCCACTCTTGATGTTGATGAGCGGCCGGATGAGGCGCAGGGCCTCCGGCGTCGCATCGTAGTGGATCTCGCCGAAGTGATAGCGGGGACCGGAGCGGAACAGGATATAGATCTCGGCCTTGCCCTGATCCGGGAAGACCTTCACCTGGCTCTTGCTGATCTTGGCGTCAAAGTAGCCCCGCGCCAGCCCCAGGCTGCCGAGATCCGCCTTGATGGACTCGTACTTGCCGTGGTTGAGGGGATCCCCCTCCTTCAGGGGCAGCTTGTCCAGCAGCTCGCTGTAGACCTCGTCGCTGCCCGCCTCCCCTTCCAGCAGAATATCGAGGCGCGAGATGAGCACTGGCTCCCCCCGCGCTATCTCGATCACCACCTTGGCGGGGGATTTCTTGTCGCGCTTGAGGGTTACCTTCGGCTGGTAGTAGCCATAGACCTGCAGGGCTTTTTGCACGCTCTCGGTGATCTTGGCGCGGGCGGGACGATACTGGCGCTCCTGGTAGACCGGCAGGGCATTGAGATAGGCCTCGACGTTATCCTTCTGCTCCCCCTTGATGCCCTTGATCTGATAGGTCAGCTTGGCCGCCATGGCGGGGGTCACCAGCAGCCACAGACAGAGGGCGAGCAGCAAGGTACCGAGCCCACGGCGACCGGTTCGCCCGGGTGAGCTGAACCCGGCAGGCAAAATAGGATGGCATCCTGTCAAACGTCAATTTCCCCGAATAACATAAGTAAAAAACTGTTCGATTTAGAATGATAATGGGGCTCACCCCAGGCGAGCGCGGCTCATCCTAGCATAACCGCAGTCGCGAAATCCCCCTCTCCCCCTGGGCTGGCGTCCTCTTCCGGGGCCGGCTTTCACTGGGGTCTGACAGGGAAAACAGCCCGCCAGCGGGGGAAAGTGCGCACTCTCCCGGCAAGGGGCGTACAAAAAAACGGCACTCAAGTCCGATGCCAGCGGTTCATTCCCGTCGCCGCCCGCGGCGCTGCAGTGCTCGCCACGCGACAGCCCCTGTCGGACGGCCCCGGACCTTGAGACCCCGGATGCCCTGGCAGGCTTGACATCATCGTCTGGCGCCCCCATTGCCATATCCTGCTATTGAACAGGAAAATAAGTTTAAATCAACAACTTGAATAGGTGGCACTAAAGCTTCGTTCAATCCAATCGATTTATCCCGCTGCCACTGCTTCCTTCCCTGCCCCACACTGATGTCATCAATCGCAGGAGAGATCCCATGCCCTTACGTAGCGAACAACTGGCTGACTACATAGCCGACAGACTCGAATTCGTCACCTTCCTGGCCTGTTGCAGTGCCCTGCTGGCCCTGTTGACCGGCATGAACGGCCAGCAGGCCCTGGCCTTCACCGCCCTCAACCTGCCCTTCGGTCTCGCCCTGCTGCTGGGGCTGGCCATACTGGCGCCGCTGCCGGCCCACTGGCGCCTGCCCGGGATAGCCCTGCTGCTGGTCGGCGGCGCCCTGCTCACCCTGCAGCTCGGTGGCGACTGGCTCAATCCCCTAGCCATCTGGAGCCTCTACGCCCTGCTGGGACTGGAGATCCTCTGGCAGTCTCGCCCCAGAGCGCGTCTGGCGACCCATACCCGCGGCTGATGTGCCGCCGGCGGGGCTGACGCGCGCGCCGAATTGGAGTACCCTTGCGCCCCCTTTACCCTCGCCGAGGAGCGTTTCGATGAAAAAAGCCTGTGCCCAGCACATCCTGGTCAAGACCGAGAAAGAGTGTCTCGAGATCAAGGAAAAACTCGCCAAGGGTGCCGACTTCGGCCAGATGGCCAAGCGCTTCTCCACCTGCGCCTCCGCCAAGCGCAGCGGCGATCTGGGGGAGTTCTCAAAGGGGGACATGGTCAAGTCCTTCGACGATGCCGTCTTCAAGGGGGAACTCCTGACCGTGCTGGGGCCGGTGCGCACCAAGTTCGGCTTCCACCTCATCAAGGTGCTCTACCGCAACTGAGGGCAGGCACCCTTACCCGTGTCCCCTCTGCCCTGACAAGGGCGCCTGCCGGCTCCCTGCCCGGCCGGGCCCTGGCCACCGCCCTGCCGCCCCTGCGTGCAGGGCGGCAAAAAGCGCCAAGATAAAGATAATTTACTAACGTTATCAGGTAATTAAGTTTATCCTTCTGGGCATTACTCCATCATAACCAGTGGATCCTGCATATGCACAGCTATTTGTGGTGGCCCCTGCTGGCCTGGTTGTTGCCCCTGGGGGGCGCCCTCGGCAGCCGGGCTCATCTCTGGCCCTGGTGGGTCGGTTTCGCCCTCTGCCTCGCGAGCGCCCTGATAAGTCTCTGGCTCCTGCTGCGCCTGCCCTGGCGCTACCGCAGCTCCCCCTGTCTGTGGGCCTATGCCTGGGGCATAGCCCCCCTGCTGCTGCCCCTGCTGTTTGTCATTCAGGCGCTGCGCTCGCCCCTCACCAACGACGTCAGCACGGATCCCCATCATCCGCCCCGTCTGCTGTGGGCAGAGCAGCTGAGGACGGCGCAGGATCTCCCCGTCAATGCCCCCCCCTTGCAAGTTTTTCCCGGCGACCCCGGTCCTCTCTATACCCACGCCTCCCCGGCCGAGGTGCTCGCCGAGGCGGAGGAGCTGATGACGGAGCTCGGCTGGCGGGTACGCCCGGGCCCGGACGGCCTCGATGCCGTGGTCACCACCGGCTGGTTCGGCTTTGAGGATGATGTGGCGCTGCGGGTCTTTACGGGCCCCAAGGAGACCCGGGTCGACATGCGCTCAGCCTCACGCCAGGGGCGCAGCGATCTGGGGGTCAACCGGGGGCGGATCCTGAACTTCCTGAACCGGCTCAACGAACGGCTGGGGGGCGCCTACAAACCCAAGATGCAGAGACTCGACGAGGAACAACATGCGCATTGAGGTCAAGCCGGATCGGGAATATGCCTGGTTTATCCGCCCCTTTTTCTGGCTGCAGCAACGCAACTACGGTCAGGTGCTGATCCCGGGCAAATGCTGGGGTCGCTCACCGCGCCTGTTTGCCGCCGTCGCCACCCTCTACGGCGTCATCAACCGCAAGCGCTCCCCCATAGATCCCGTGCTGCGCTCTCTGGTGACGGTGCGGGTCTCCCAGCTCAACTGGTGCCGCTTCTGCGTCGACATCAATGCCATGACCCTCATCAAACGGGCGGGCTCCAGCGAGAAAGTGGAGGCGCTGGCCCAGTGGCGCACCAGTCCCTTGTTTGACGAGCGGGAGAAAGCAGTGCTCGACTACACCGAGGCCATGACCGGGCTGGATGGGGTGAGCGACGAGCAGGCCGCGCGCCTCAAGCCCTGGTTCGATGACGATGCCCTGGTGGAGCTGACCGGCCTCATCGCCTTCCAGAACATGTCGGCCAAGTTCAATGCCGCCCTCGACATAGCCCCCCAGGGCTTCTGCCAGTTGCCGGTGCAACCCGAGCGCCCGGCGCCCTCCGACAGGGAGCACCAATGAGCCGGGGCCGCCTGCTGCTGTTGCTGGTGATGGGGTGCCTGGTCGGCGCCTTCTTCGCCCTGGATCTCGATGCTTACCTCAGCCTCTCCCGGTTGCAGGCACACCAGGAGCAAGCCTCGGCCTGGGTGCAGGCCCACTTCGGCCAGGCGGCCCTGCTGTTCACCCTCCTCTACGTGGCAACCACAGCCCTCTCCCTGCCCGGCGCCAGCCTGCTGACCCTGGGGGGCAGCGCCCTGTTCGGCGTCGGTTGGGGGCTCTTGCTGGTCTCCTTTGCCAGCTCGCTCGGGGCCACCCTGGCCTTTCTCAGCGCCCGCTTCCTGCTGCGCGACTGGGTGAGCCGCCGCTTTGGGGATAAGCTGGCCACCTTTGAGGCCGGCATGGCGAAGGATGGTGCCTTCTACCTGCTGAGCCTGCGCCTCATCCCCCTCTTCCCCTTCTTTCTGATCAACCTGCTGATGGGGCTCACCCCCATCAGAGTCAGTACCTACTACTGGGTCAGCCAGCTCGGCATGCTGCCGGGCACCTTCGTCTACGTGCTGGCGGGCAGCGAGCTCGCCAGCCTCACCAGCACGGGCAATATCCTCTCCCCCGGCCTGGTGGCGGCCCTGACCCTGCTCGGCCTGATGCCCTGGCTGATGCGAGGGCTGCAACGCCGGCTCGCCCTGCGCCGGTTGCACGCCCCCTATCGCAAACCGGCTCGCTTCGACTACAACCTGCTGGTGATAGGCGCCGGTGCCGGGGGCCTGGTCACCAGCTACATAGCCGCCGCAGTCAAGGCCAGGGTGGCCCTCATCGAGCAGCACAAGATGGGGGGAGATTGCCTCAACACCGGCTGCGTCCCCTCCAAGGCGCTGATCCGAAGCGCCCGCTTCGCCTTTGATCAGCACAAGGCTGGCGAACTCGGCTTCAGCCCCAGCCAATCCCGGGCCGATTTTGCCGCCGTGATGGAGCGGGTGGCGACGGTGATCAAGGAGGTCGAGCCCCATGACTCGGTTGAGCGCTATCAGGGGCTGGGGGTGGAGTGCATTCAGGGCCGGGCCCGCTTCGTCTCCCCCTGGGAGCTGGAGGTGGACGGCAGGCGCCTTAGCAGCCGCCATATCGTGCTTGCCACCGGCGCCAGGCCCCTGGTGCCCAAGCTGCCGGGTCTTGAGCAGGTGCCCTACCTCACCTCGGACAGCCTCTGGCAACTGCGCGAACCTCCCCGCCACCTGCTGGTACTCGGCGGCGGCCCCATCGGCTGCGAGCTGGCTCAAAGCCTTGCCCTGCTCGGCATTCCCGTCACCCTGGTGGAGCTGGCCGACCAGCTGCTGCCCCGGGAAGAGCGGGAGGTGGCCGAGGCGCTGGCCGAACAGATGGCCCGCGACGGCGTGACCCTACTCACCGGCTGGCGGGCAGAGCGCGCCGACTATGAGCCCGCGGCCGAAGGCACCCTGCCTATCCGGCTGCAACTGCGCCGGGGCGATGAGATGCACCTGGTTGAGGGGGATCAGCTGCTGCTGGCCCTAGGCCGGGTGGCCAACGTGAGCGGCTTCGGGCTCGAAGAGCTGGGGGTGGAGCTGGCCTCCCGCGGCACTGTCAAGGTCGACGGCTTTCTGGCTACCAACTACCCCAGCATACTGGCGGTGGGGGACGTAGCGGGTCCTTACCAGTTCACCCACTTCGCCGCCCACCAGGCCTGGTATGCCGCCGTCAACGCCCTCTTTGGCCAGTTCAGGCGCTTCAAGGCGGACTATCGCGTGATCCCGGCGGCCACCTACACCAGCCCCGAGATTGCCCGGGTCGGTCTCAATCGCAAGGAGGCCGAGGCGCAAGGCATTCCCTTCGAGGCGACCCGCTTCGAATTGGCCGAGCTGGATCGCGCCATCGCCGACGGCGAGCGCCACGGTTTTATCGAGGTGCTGACGGTGCCGGGCAAGGACAGGATCCTCGGCGCCACCATAGTGGGCGCTCACGCCGGCGAGCGGATCGCCGAGTTTGTGCTCGCCATGCGCCACCGTCTGGGGCTTGGCAAGATCCTGGGCACCATACACGCCTATCCCACCCTGATGGAGGGGAACAAGTACCTGGCCGGTGAGTGGAAGCGGGCCCACCAGCCCACCCGCCTGTTGGCCCTGCTGGCCCGTTATCACAGTTGGCGCCGCGGCGCCTGAGCCCACGAGACCCTCATCATGTTCAAGACCCGGCTAAGCGCCCTGCTCCACCCCCTGCTCGTCGCAGCCCTCCCCCTGCTGCTGGCGAACCAGCTCCACGCAAGCCAGGAGGCCTGGCAGCAGACCCTCGCCGAGGCGAAGGGCCAGCGCGTCTATTTCAATGCCTGGGGCGGCAGCCCGGAGATCAACGCCTATCTGGTATGGGCCGGGCAGGAGCTGGCGCGCGACTATCAGGTCACCCTGGTGCAGGTGAAGGTGGATGACATAGCCCAGAGCGTCAGCCAGCTGCTGGCCAGCAAGCAGGCGGGCAAGACGTCGGGCGGCCCCATAGACCTGCTCTGGGTCAACGGGGAGAACTTCAAGGCGCTCAAGGAGCAGGGGCTGCTGGGAGCCCCCTTCACCGACGAGCTGCCGAACATGGCTCTGGTGGACACCAAGCTGCCGGTGCACGAGGACTTCACCCTGCCGGTCGCCGGGCTCGAGGCCCCCTGGGGCATAGGGCAGCTCAATCTGATGGTGAACGGCGACGAGGTGGGCACGCCCCCCAGCTCGGCGGCCGAGCTGCTCGCCTGGGCCAAGGCCCATCCCGGGCGCTTCACCTATCCCAAGCCGCCGCAATTTCATGGCTCCAGCTTTCTCAAGCAGATCTTGCTGGAGCTGACCGATGATCCCGCGCCACTGTATCGGGAGGCGAACGACGCCGACTTCACCCGCCTCACGGCCCCGCTCTGGGCCTGGCTCGATGCGCTTCACCCCGCGCTCTGGCGCAAGGGCAAGCTGTTCCCCACCAGCGCCGCCGAGACCGGGCAGTTGCTCGATGACGGCGAGCTGGCCATGGCCATCAGCTTCAACCCGGGCGAGGCCCAGAGTTCGGTGCAAAACGGCACCCTGCCCCTTGCGGTGAGGGCCGTTGCCATGAGCAAGGGGGCCCTGACCAACAGCCACTTCCTCGCCATCCCCTTCAACGCCAGCGCCCGGGCCGGTGCCAAGGTGGTGGCCAACTTCCTGCTGAGCCCCACCGCCCAGGCCCGCAAGGCGGATCCCGCCTTCTGGGGCGACCCCAGCGTGCTGCGCCAGGATGCCCTGCCCGGGAACAGTCAGCCGGCCCTGCGCTTCAAGGCGGTGGCCGAACCCCACCCCAGCTGGCAGACCCAGCTGGAAGCGGCCTGGGCCGAACGCTACGGCCACTAAACCATGAGCATCCGGCCCTGGCGCCTCCTCTTTCTCCTGCTGTGTGCCCTGTCGCTGGCCGCCCCTATCGCCGGCGGCCTGCTGCTCCTGCTGCTTGAAGGGCTGGCCAGGGGCCATGTCAGCCTGCTGCTCGCCCAGCCCGGGCTCTGGCACTCGGCAGGCTTGAGCCTCTGGGTGGCGGGCGCCTCCACCCTGGGGGCCCTGATCTTCACCGCCCTGCTGCTCGCCCAGGGGGAGGGGCGGCCCTGGATGCGCTGGCTTCGCCGCCTGCTCTCCCCCCTGCTGGCCCTGCCCCACGTCGCCTTCGCCATCGGCGTGGCCTTCCTGCTCGCCCCTTCCGGCTGGCTGCTGCGCCTGATCTCCCCCGCCCTCACCGGCTTTGAGTTGCCGCCCGACTGGCAGACCCTGAAAGATCCCTGGGGGCTCGGCCTTATCTTGGCGCTCATCTTGAAAGAGACCCCCTTTCTGCTGCTGATGGCGCTCTCGGCCCTCGACCCCGCCAGAGTCAGCCGCCAGCAGTGGCTGGGACAAACCATGGGCTTCAGCGGGCCGCAGATCTGGTGGCGCCTGCTACTGCCCGCGCTCTGGCCCGCCCTGCGCCTGCCCCTCTATGCGGTGGCGGCCTATAGCCTGGGAGTGGTGGATCTCGCCCTGCTGCTGGGGCCCGATGCCCCTGCCCCCCTGGCGGTGCGGCTCTGGCTCTGGTATCAGGACCCGGACCTCCAGTGGCGCGGGGCCAGCGCCAGCGGCGCCCTGCTGCTGCTGGTGCTCAACCTCCTGCTGCTCGCGGCCTTGCGGCTGCTGGAGTGGGGCCAGGGGGCGCTTGGCAAGGCCCGCTGGCTGAATGGGCGACGCGCCCCCGCCGCGCCCTGGCTGGCGCTAGTCGCCCGCACCGCCATGTGGGGACTGATCCTGACCAACCTGCTGGTGCTGGCCTCCCTGCTGCTCTGGTCCCTGGCCCGGCGCTGGTCCTTCCCCGCACTCTGGCCCAGCGAATGGAGCGGCCGTCACTGGCTGGAGCTGCTGCCCACCCTGGGGCCCCTGCTGTGGCAGAGCCTGTGGCTGGCCCTGCTCTGCTCTGCTCTCTCGCTGCTACTGGCGGTGCTCGCCCTGGAGGCACAACAGGGCCGCCGCACCCCTGACCGCCAGTGGCCGCTCTGGCTCATCTGCCTGCCGCTGCTGCTGCCCCAGGCCAGCCTGCTGTTCGGACTGCGCCTGCAGATAGACTGGCTCGGCGCCGTCGACGGCATAGGGCCGGGCTGGGTGCTCTGGAGCCAGCTGCTGTTCGTCTTCCCTTACGTCTATCTCTGCCTGCACGGCCCCTATCGCCAGTTCGACGATCGCCTCACCCGGGCGGCGCTCTCCCTCGGGGCCAGTCCCTGGCGCGCCTGGTGGCGGGTGAAAGGGCCGCTGCTGGCGCGGCCGCTGCTGTTCGCCTTCGGGGTAGGGGCGGCGGTGAGCCTGGCCCAATACCTGCCCACCCTGCTGTTCGGTGCGGGCCGCGTGGTCACCATCACCACAGAGGCGGTGGCCATCGGCAGCGGCCTCAACCGGCGACTGGCTGGCCTCTATGGCCTGCTGCAACTGCTGTTGCCACTCTTCATCTACGGCCTGGTGCTCTGGCTGCCCCGCCGTATCAATCCCGCACTGAGGCCTTGATCATGCTGCATACCACCGCGCTCACCCTCTACCTGGATGAGCAGCCCCTGCTGACACTGCCCCCCATGACGGTGGCCCCCGGCGAGGTACTGACCCTGATGGGCCCGAGCGGCTGCGGCAAGAGCTCCCTGCTGGCGGCCCTGGCGGGGGTGCTGCCCCCGGGGGGGCCTATCCGGCTGGCGGGGGAGATACGGCTCGGCGAGCGGCTGCTCACCCCCTTGGCGCCCCAGGTACGGCGCATCGGCATGCTGTTTCAGGACGACCTGCTGTTTGCCCATCTGACGGTGGCTGAGAACCTGATGTTCGGCATGCCGGCTCATCTCAAGGGGATGGAGGCGAGGCGGGCCTGCGCCCTGGAGGCGCTGGCAGAGGTGGGACTGGAAGGGCAGGCGGACAAGCTGCCGGGCCAGCTCTCCGGCGGTCAGAAGGCGCGCGTCAGCCTGCTGCGGGCCCTGCTGGCAGAACCAGAGGCCCTGCTGCTGGACGAGCCCTTCTCCCGGCTCGACAAGCCGCTGCGCGCGGCCTTCAGAACCCTGGTGTTCGAGCGGCTCAAGGCGCTGGGGATACCCGCCCTGCTGGTCACCCACGACGAGGAGGATGCCCCGGGGGCTATCCTCACCCTGACCACTCCCTGCTTGACCAAAGAGGACATAGACCTTGTTTGACCGCCATCTGATCCCCCTCATTCGCCGCCCCCTCCAGCTGCTGGCCGCCCCCCTGTGCCGGGCCGGGATCAGCGCCAACCAGATAAGCCTCACCGGCTTTGCCATCGGCATGCTGGCCTTGCCGCTGCTGGCGCTGGGATGGCACGGCTGGGCGCTGCTCGCCATCCTGTTCAACCGGCTGCTGGACGGCCTGGATGGGGCAGTGGCGCGCCAGAGCGGGATCACCGACTGCGGCGGCTTCCTCGACATCAGCCTCGACTTCATCTTCTATGCCGCCGTGGTGCTGGGCTTTGCCTTGAGCGACCCCGCCAACGCCCTGCCCGCCGCCACCCTGCTGTTCGCCTTCATGGGCACGGGCTCAAGCTTTCTCGCCTTTGCCATCATGGCGGGCAAGCGCGGCATCGAGAATCCCGTCTACCACCACAAGTCACTCTACTATCTGGGCGGCCTGACCGAGGGGAGCGAGACCATAGCCCTGTTCGTGCTGATGTGCCTCTGGCCCGCCGCCTTCGCCCCGCTGGCCTACGGCTTCGCCCTGCTCTGCGCCATCACCACCCTGACTCGGCTCTGGAGCGGCTACCACACCCTGCGTTGAGAGGGGGCGGGCCTGTCGGCGAATTCAGCGGCTGATGAATATGGGCCCCCGGCCCTGCACTGAGCACTTGCGCATGGACGCCAATGTTTTACCATGACGACACTCTTTTTCAGGCTCACGAGAACCGTATGCGTCGCCTTCTCCTCACCCTCTCCCTGTTCCCCCTGCTCTATGGCTGCAGCAGCACACCGGCCCCCAAGCCCGTGGTCAAGCCGCAGCCCCAGAGCGCCTTCATCAATCAGACGCCGCCGAGCAAACCCTTCTACCAGCAGGGGAGCGGCCAGGGAGTCAGCAAGGGAGACTTCGCCAACCGCACCAACGTGGACAACTTCGTGCAGCGCATGGTCGACAAGCACGGCTTTAACGGCGCCGAGCTGCACCGGGTGCTGGCCCAGGCGGAGCGCTACGACTGGATCATCCGGCTGATGGACGCCCAGGCGCCCACCACCACGCCGCCCACAGGGCCGACCGGCGCCTGGAATCGCTACCGCGCCAAGTTCATCACCCCGGACAATGTGCAAAACGGCGTCAGCTTCTGGCGTGAGTACGAGAGCGAGCTCAATCGGGCGCAGCAGATCTACGGGGTGCCCCCCGAGATCATCGTCGGCATCATAGGCGTGGAGACCCGCTGGGGCCGGGTGATGGGCAAGACCCGCATCCTGGATGCCCTGGCGACCCTGGCCTTCGACTACCCGCGCCGGGCGACCTTCTTCACCGGCGAGCTGGAGGCCTTCCTGGTGATGACCCGGGATGAGGGCATGGATCCCACCGAACCCAAGGGCTCCTACGCGGGCGCCATGGGCTATGGCCAGTTCATGCCGTCGAGCTTCCGCAGCTATGCGGTGGACTTCAACGGCAATGGCCACACCAATCTGTGGGATCCGGTGGATGCCATCGGCAGCGTGGCCAACTACTTCAAGGCCCATGGCTGGGAGAAGGGGCAACCGGTGGCGGTGCGCGGTCAGGGCCAACTGCCCGGCTATGAGCACGGCTTCCAGACCCGCTACCCGGTCGCCACCCTGCGCGGGGCCGGGCTTGCCCCCACAGGTTCGCTCGGCAACCACAAGGAGGCGAGCCTGCTGCGCCTGGATGTGGGCACCGGCTATCAGTACTGGTACGGACTGCCGAACTTCTACGCCATCACCCGCTACAACCACAGCACCCACTACGCCATGGCGGTGTGGCAGCTGGGTCTGGCGGTCAAGGACGCCAGAGGCGGTTATTGAAACCGCACCTTGCCAATGCAAAACGGGCCCCAGGGGCCCGTTTTGCTATTCGTTTTCCAGCAGCCAGCGCTTGAGCAGAGCGGCCAGCTGCCCCTGCTCCTCGTCCGTCAGCGGGGCCAGCAGGCGGCGCTCGTTCGCCACGTGGCGCTCCACCGCCTGGTCGACCAGCTCCCGCCCCGGCTCCGTCAGGCAGACCAAGAGGCTTCGCCGATCGCTCGGGGCGGCCTGGCGTTCGATCAAGCCCCGTTCTTCCAGTTTGTCGAGTCGGGCGGTCATGGCCCCCGAGCTCAGCATGGCGGACTGGTAGAGGGCGGTCGGGGTCAGCGGCTCACCGGCCCGGCGCAGGGTCGCCAGTATGTCAAAGTCCGAGCCCAGCAGGCCGCACCCCTTGAGCTCTTCACTCACCTCGCGCCCGGCGATGGCCGCCATGCGCGCCACCCGTCCCAGCACCCCCATGGGGGAGCAGTCGAGGTCCGGTCTCTGCCGTGCCCACTGGGCCAGCAACAGGTCTACATGATCACTATCCATTCCGGCTCCATTATCTTTTCGAAAAGATACTTGATAATAAACTAACTCGCGGCTAATTTATCTTTACTTCAAGATACTTCATTGCGAGACAACCATGCCACTGCTGATTGCCCTGCTCGCCCCCCTGCTCTGGGGCAGTACCTATGCCGTCGTCAGCCTCTACCTGACCGACTACTCCCCCTACTGGGTGGCCGTGTGGCGGGCGCTGCCGGCCGGTATACTGCTGTTGCTGCTCCATCCCCGCCGACCACCGCTCACCTGGAACCGGCAGTTCCTGCTGGCGTTTTGCAACATCACCGCCTTCTTTGCCCTGCTGTTCGTGGCGGCTTATCGCCTGCCGGGGGCGGTGGCGGGCACCCTGGGTGCCACCCTGCCCCTCGTCCTGATGGGGCTGGCCTGGTGGCAGGACGGCAAGCGACCCAGCCTGAAGTGGCTGCTGCTGGGTCTGATGGGGCTAGCGGGTGTGCTCCTGCTGCTCAACCCCTCCGCCAACCTGGATCCCGTCGGCGTGGCGTGCGCCCTGCTGGCCACACTGCTCATCGGCCAGTCCAGCCGCTGGATGCAGCGCTGGCCGGTGAGCGATCTGCTGGCGCTGACCGCCTGGCAACTGCTTCTCGGGGGCCTGATGCTGATCCCGCTCGCCTGGTGGCTGGCGGGCCCCATGCCGCTGCCGCAGCCAGCGAGTGCCCCCGGCCTGATCTGGCTTGTCCTGCTCAACACGGCGCTGGCCTACTGGGCCTGGCTCTGGGGGCTCAAGCGCCACGGCCCCGAGGTGATGGGCATGCTGGCCCTCACCAATCCCATGGTGGCTGTCTCCTTCGGCGTGCTGCTGGTGGGAGAGACCCTGGACGTTCGCCAGTGGCTCGGCATAGCGGTGATCCTGCTCTCCCTGTTCCTGATGAAGCTGCCGACCCGGCCTCTCTTCAAGGGCAGGCAGGCTGCCAAGGCTTGCCCCGACCAGCCGGGAAATGGCTGATCGGGCACCAGAACCCCACCTGACACCCAGCAAAAAGGAGCCAAGATGGCTCCTTTTTATGCGCTTCAAAAACTGGCCTCAGGCTCAGACGCCGGCCTTGGCCAGGGCCGCAGAGACTATCTGCTGGGCCTCCTGCTGAATGAGGTCCAGGTGCGCCTCGCCCTTGAAACTCTCCATGTAGATCTTGTAGATGGACTCGGTGCCGGAGGGGCGCGCCGCGAACCAGCCGTTCTCGGTCACCACTTTCAGGCCACCGATGGCGGCATCGTTGCCGGGCGCCTTGGTCAGCTTGGCGATGATGGGTTCACCCGCCAGGGTCGAGGCTTCTACCAGCGCGGGATCCAGCTTGGAGAGCACCGCCTTCTGGGCGCTGTTGGCGGGAGCGTCGATGCGGCGGTAGCTGGAGCGACCGAACTTGGCTTCCAGGGCGTCATAGTGGGCTTGGGGATCCTTGCCGGTGACAGCCAGGATCTCGGCAGCCAGCAGCGCCAGGATGAAGCCATCCTTGTCGGTGGTCCAGACGGTGCCGTCCTTGCGCAGGAAGGAGGCGCCCGCGCTCTCCTCGCCGCCAAAGCCAAACTCGCCGCTGTAGAGACCATCCACGAACCACTTGAAGCCGACCGGCACCTCTTTCAGGGTACGGCCTATCTCGCCGGCAACCCGGTCGATCATGGAAGAGGAGACCAGCGTCTTGCCGACGGCCGCCGCCTTGGGCCAGCCGGTTCTGTGGGTGAACAGATACTGGATGGCCACCGCCAGATAGTGGTTCGGGTTCATCAGACCCGCCTTGGTGACTATGCCGTGACGGTCGTAGTCGGGGTCGTTGCCAAGGGCGATGTCGAACTTGTCTTTCAGGGCAATCAGGCCCGCCATGGCGAACGGGCTGGAGCAGTCCATGCGGATCTTGCCGTCTTTATCCAGGGTCATGAAGGAGAAGGTCGGATCGACGCGATAGTTGACCACCTCGATGTCGAGATCGTAGCGCTTGGCGATCACGTCCCAATAGGCCACGCCGGAGCCGCCGAGGGGGTCCACCCCTATCTTGATGCCAGCCCGCTTGATGGCGGCCAGATCCAGCACGTTCTCGAGATCATCCACATAGGGGGTGACATAGTCGTGTTCGACCACGAACTCACTGGCCAGGGCCTCGGCGAACGGCATCCGCTTCACGCCAGCCAGGCCGGCTTCCAGAATGGCGTTGGCTCTGTCTTCCACCCACTTGGTGATCTCCCCTTCGGCAGGACCGCCGTGGGGCGGGTTGTACTTGAAGCCACCGTCTTCCGGCGGATTGTGGGACGGGGTGATCACCACGCCGTCAGCTCGCGCAGCCGGCTTGCCCGCGTTGTGGCGCAAAATGGCGTGGGAGATGACAGGGGTCGGCGTAAAGCCGAGGCCTGCCTGGATGCGGGTTTCGACGCCGTTGGCCGCCAGCACTTCCACCGCGCTGGAGAAGGCGGATTCAGAGAGGGCGTGAGTGTCCATGCCCACAAACAGCGGGCCCGTGATGCCGGCCTGCTGGCGATACTCCACCAGCGCCTGGGTCACCGCCAGAATATGGGATTCGGTGAAGGCGTTGTGCAGGGCGCTGCCCCGATGGCCGGAGGTGCCAAAGGCGACCCGCTGCTCGGGGCGGCTCATGTCCGGCTTGTTGAGGTAGTAGGCGCTGACCAGACGGGGAATGTTGGTCAAGTCGCTTAAACGGGCCGGCTGACCGGCGTGGGGATGCTGTGCCATGGCGTTTTCCTTGAGCAGAAGCCTTGCCCGGCAAGGCCTTGAGTCGTTGATGCGTTAAACGGTGCCGCACACCCGAGCGGTCAAATCCTCGTCATAACCCATGCTGGTCATCAGCTGGGCCACCATGTTCTGCTTGCGACTGGTGTTGGTGTTGGTGATGACCCAGAACGGGGTATCCGGCACCTGCTTGGGCTTGGTGGTGCTGCCACTGGCACGCAGCGCCTCGGGATCCTGGGAGAAATAGACGCGCTTGCGCCCCTTTATTTCGGTCGCCTGAGTGAAGCTCCCCGGGTTGTCCCGGTACAGGGTGCTGAGCACCAGCATGAAGCGGTTGATGGACTTCTCTTCTTTTTGCAGCTCGCCGGAATCGAGCAGGGCCTCCAGTCCCATAGCATCGGCCAGGGGCTGAGGCTGGGCCACAGGCGCGGCCGGCACTGTCGTCCCCGCCTTGACGGGTTGTTCCAGCAGACGGCGCAGGATATCGGAAGCACTCTCGCCGATGTGCCGGGTCTGGCTGGCGATAAAGAAGTAGAGATCGTCATCAAGCTCGATGGTTTTCATAGGGATGCGCTGGACTCGTCGAAATTCGGATGCGGCGATTATACATAGGCAGACCCGGCAGCCCAAGGGAGGGGCTGGCAGATGTGCATGAATCTCGGTGAGAATACGGCATAATGGCGGGCCAAGTGTGTGATCCCCCGCACTGATAGCCGATCCCGGGCCGTTTTTTTGGAAAAAAACCACAAAAAAATGCCCTTAGAGGAATGAAATCCTTTTCTTTCAGTGTGTTAAAAATCTGGCGAAACAGCCCACGACCGACAAGGTGTCATTTTGCAACAAAACTCATTATTGAATTTCAAGGATCAGGGACAAGGCCCTGTCGTCGTGCTGATCCACGGCCTGTTCGGCAGCCTGGACAACCTCGGCCTGCTGGCCCGCCCCCTGAGCGAACACTGCAGGATCATCAGCGTCGATCTGCGCAACCACGGTGCCTCCTTTCACTCGGATGAGATGAGCTACCCGCAGCAGGGAGCGGATGTGATCGCCCTGCTGGATCACCTGGCGCTGGACAAGGTATCCCTGGTCGGTCACTCCATGGGGGGCAAGGTCGCCATGCAGGTCGCCAAGCTGGCCCCTGCCCGGGTCGACCGGCTGGTGGTGGCCGACATAGCCCCGGTGGCCTACCCCCATGCCCGCCACCAGAATGTGTTTGCCGGACTCAACGCCACGCTGGCCAATCCCCCCCAGAGCCGTGCCGAGGCCGAGGCCCTGCTGGCCCAGTACGTCGAGATCCCCGGGGTGCGCCAGTTCCTGCTCAAGTCCTTCGCCAAAACCGAGGCGGGCTGGGCCTGGCGCTTCAATGTGCCAGCCCTTGAGCGCAACTACGCCAACATCATGGGCTGGCCCGACGACCAGACCCGCTTCGAGGGGCCGACCCTGTTCATCAAGGGGGGCGATTCCGACTATGTGCAGCCTCAATATACCGAGACTGTGATGGCACAATTCCCGGCCGCCAAGGCCCGTGTCATCGCCGGAACCGGCCACTGGCTGCACGCCGAAAAGCCGGTTTTGTTCAATAAACTGGTTGTGGATTTCCTGTCGACAGGCGGTTAACAGTTTCAAATCCTTTGTGATATAGTGCGCCCGTCATAAGGAGTGTGCGCAATCCATGCTGTATGAACATATCGATCTGATCGAGAGTCTGGGCCTGAAGCTGTTCTTCGTGGCCATCTTCCTGCTGATTGGTCTGGCCATTCACGACGTGCTCAAACGCGGCAACGTGCCCCGTTTCGGCCGCTTTATCGTCTGGCTGGTTCTGTTTCTGGGTTGCGCGGGTTTTGTCGCCAAGGGGCTGATCGAAATGGGCTGGGAAGGCTCTGGGATCGGCTAACTACTTTTCATCTGTGATGTATGGCCAAACAGCAAACTGATCGAACAACACTGGATCTGTTCGCAACTGAGAAGCGCCCCGGCAGGCCAAAGACCAATCCACTCCCCCGTGAGACCCAACTCAAGATCAACAAGCGCAACCAGCTCAAGCGCGATCGGGAGAACGGCCTGAAGCGGGTCGAGTTAAAGGTGGAGGCCGAATTGCTGGAGCGCCTGAACCAACTTGCGCTACAACAGAACGTCAGCCGAGCCGAGCTGATCCAATCTATCCTGAAGCAACAGATTGAGTCTGCGCATGCAGCAGGCATCGCAATCTGAACCGTTAAGCATTAACCAGATACGGGTAACTAAACACTATGGCTAGTGTAGGTCTGTTTTTCGGCAGCGATACCGGTAATACCGAAGCTGTCGCCAAGATGATCCAGAAAGAACTGGGCAAACAACTGATTGAAGTCCGTGACATTGCCAAGAGCAGCAAGGCCGACATCGACAGCTTCGATCTGCTGATGTTCGGTATCCCGACTTGGTACTACGGCGAAGCCCAGGCCGATTGGGATGACTTCTTCCCCGAGCTCGAAGAGATCGACTTCAACAACAAGCTGGTCGCCATCTTCGGCTGCGGCGATCAGGAAGACTATTCCGAATATTTCCTCGACGCCATGGGCACCCTGCGTGACATAGTCGAAGCCAAAGGTGCCATCATCATCGGCCACTGGCCAACCGCGAGCTACGAGTTCGAGGCCTCCAAGGCACTGGTGGATGACAAGCACTTCGTCGGTCTGGGGATCGATGAGGATCGCCAGCCGGAACTGACCGCCGAGCGCGTCAAGGGCTGGTGCAAGCAGTTGCACGAAGAGATGTGTCTGAGCGAGCTGGAGTGATCTCCCTCCTCTGACAACAAGGGCCCCGCTGGGGCCCTTGTTGTTTCTACTCCTGACTGGCTGGCGCTGCCTGGCCCTGCGTTCTGTGTTCCGGCTTGGGTTTCACATACAGGGTGCGCCTGACCTGGGCCACCAGCTCGCCCCGCTTGTCCTGTACCTGCACCTCGAACTCGGGGAAATGCTTGTTGCCCCCCTCGGTCGCCGCCACTATGGATGCCAGCTTGGCGTCGGTCAGGTTGAACTCCGCCACCAGCATCCCCTTGCCAGGCTTGATGAAATTGATGCTGCCCGCCTTGTCCCAGACGTAATAGCGGTTCTTGAAATGGCCCATCAGCATCAGCGGATAGATGGGATCCGTCATGGCAAACATGCTGCCGCCGAACTGGGTCCGGTTGGCATTCTTGTTCCACCAGCGGGACTTGAGGGTGACCCGACAGAAACGAAAATCGGGGCTCAATGTTTCTATCTTGATGCCGGCTCCCCAGAAGGGGGGCCAGGCGTTGAGGGCGTGGCGCACCCAGGCCGCGTTGCCAAAAAGCCAATCCATGGATCTCATCCGACCAGACTATAGAGAAGTGACATAGTATCAACATTCCCTCGTGGAGCAAGCCCGGTCCGGGCCGGCCAGATTAATCTTCCACAGGGGAGAAATGTGCTAAACCCCTTGAATCAATGGGTTTATTTTTGGCTTGGCTACGACCTATAATGTCAGGCCATACGAGTTCGTGGTTGCCATTCCTTCGGCAGTCAATCAGAATAACCACACCTTCGAGAATGCGAATAAATAGAATATGGCAGACAACAACCAAGCGTTAAAAAAGGCCGGGCTCAAGATCACCTTGCCCCGCGTCAAGATCCTGGAAATCCTGCAACAGCCGGACTGCCAGCACACCAGTGCGGAAGATCTGTACAAACGGCTGATCGACCAGGGTGAGGAGATTGGTCTCGCTACCGTCTATCGCGTTCTCAACCAGTTTGATGATGCCGGTATCGTCACCCGTCACCACTTCGAAGGGGGCAAGTCGGTGTTCGAGCTGGCGACCCAGGAACATCACGACCACCTGGTCTGCCTCGATTGTGGCAAGGTGATCGAGTTCTCCGACGAGGTGATCGAGCAGCGTCAGCGCGATATCGCCAAACACCACAACATCCGCCTGACCAACCACAGCCTCTATCTGTATGGTCACTGCGCGAACGGTGACTGCAAGCACGACGAATAACGCCGTCGGCCGCGAGCAGCCATGAAAAAGCCAGCATCACGCTGGCTTTTTTTGTGTCCGCAATCCGGACCAGAGTGGCAGGGTCTCCCCTGCCCTCTTCTTGTCAGACCGCAGCGATCAGGCCTCGGCCTTGCCCCAGACGTCGCGTAGGGCCACGGTGCGGTTGAACACCAGCTGCTCCGGGCTGGAGAGCTTGTTGTCGGCGCAGAAGTACCCTTCACGCTCGAACTGATAGGCAAACTCCGGCTTGGCGTCCTTGAGGGAAGCCTCGACCCGTGCACCCTCGATGATCACCAGGGAATCCGGGTTGAGCGCCGCCTCGAAGTCGTCCTCGGCACCGGGGTTCGGCATCTTGAACAGACGATCGTAGAGACGGATCTCGGCAGGCAGAGACTGAGTGGCGCTGACCCAGTGGATCACCCCCTTCACCTTGCGGCCATCGGCCGGATCCTTGCCCAGGGTCTCGGGATCGTAGGAGCAGTAGATGCAGATGACTTTGCCGTCCGCATCCTTCTCGACTCGCTCGGCCTTGATGACGTAGGCATTGCGCAGACGCACTTCCTTGCCCAGCACCAGACGCTTGAACTGCTTGTTGGCTTCCTCTTTGAAGTCCGCCTCGTCGATGAAGATCTCGCGGGTGAAGGGAAGTGTACGGCTACCCATCTCCGGCTTGTTCGGGTGAGCCGGTGCGGTCAGCACCTCGTCGGCGGCCAGGTTCTCGATGACCACCTTCACCGGGTGCAGCACCGCCATGGCACGGGGGGCGTTCTCGTTGAGATCGTCACGGATGCAGGCTTCCAGCATGCTCATCTCGACTATGTTGTCCTGCTTGGTCACGCCGATGCGCTGGCAGAACTCGCGGATGGAGGCCGGCGTGTAACCGCGGCGACGCAGCCCGGAGACGGTCAGCATGCGCGGATCGTCCCAGCCGCTGACGTGCCCCTCGGTCACCAGCAGGTTCAGCTTGCGCTTGGACATGACGGTGTATTCGAGGTTCAGGCGGGAGAACTCGTACTGACGGGGGTGGCAGTCGATGCTGATGTTGTCCAGCACCCAGTCATACAGGCGGCGGTTGTCCTGGAACTCCAGGGTGCACAGGGAGTGGGTGATCCCCTCCAGGGCGTCCGAGATACAGTGGGTGAAGTCGTACATCGGATAGATGCACCACTTGTCACCTGTCTGGTGGTGGTGAGCAAACTTGATGCGATAGATGACGGGATCGCGCATCACCATGAAGGGGGATGCCATGTCGATCTTGGCGCGCAGGCAGGCGCTGCCTTCTGCCAGCTCGCCGCTCTTCATCTTGGCAAACAGCGCCAGGTTCTCTTCCACGCTGCGATCGCGGAACGGGCTGTTCTTGCCGGGTGCGGTCAGGGTGCCGCGGTATTCGCGCATCTGCTCGGGGGAGAGCTCGTCCACATAGGCCAGACCCTTCTCGATGAGCTCGATGGCATAGCCGTGCAGCTTGTCAAAATAGTCGGAGGAGTAGCAGATCTCGCCGCTCCACTGGAAGCCGAGCCACTGTACGTCCTGCTTGATGGACTCCACGAACTCGATGTCTTCCTTCGCCGGGTTGGTGTCATCGAAGCGCAGGTTGCACTGGCCCTGATAGTCACGGGCGATGCCGAAGTTCAGGCAGATGGACTTGGCGTGGCCGATGTGGAGATAACCGTTCGGCTCCGGCGGAAAACGGGTATGCACGTGGTTGTGCTTACCGCTGGCCAGATCTTCATCGATGATCTGACGGATAAAGTTGGTTGGGCTGCTCGCCTCGCTCATGAATTCACCTCGAATGTCTCAGCTCATGGGGCAACCGCGCGCCCCCGCTTAGAAACCGACAATGATCCACTATTCATCCATGAGGCTCAACAGGAATTTGCCGCCGCGCCCTGGCTGACGTCACGCCAGACGCCATTTGCCTCGACGGGGGGTCGCTTCCCAGCCACAGACTTCCTTTATGTCGCCGCCATCGGCTCTCGAGCAAGCGACTTCCCCACTGAGAAGCGTGGGACGCACCTGGGCATAAAGGTGTCCTGTGAGTACAAACACATGGCTGCTTGATATTGCGGCGAGATCACACTTCAATGTTTTGAAACAAGCTTGTAACATTTGGCGAATCACCTCGCCAAGCTGAACAGGATTGGAACCAACAGAAACCAGGCATTTTCCAAACTGCATCATCCTAGTATCCTATTTATAACTTTGTCATTTTTACTGCGACATCAGGGAAGATGGTCGACAACACCTGTCCCCTCCCTCCCCCCGAGCCACTCGCCTCATCCTCACACAGGTAGCTGAGCCATGTCCTACTCCGTATCAAGACGTGATTTCATCAAGCAGTGCGTCATCGCCGGCATCGCCGTCTACAGCGCCCCCCTCCTCGCCAACCTCTCCCTGTCCGGCATGGAAGACGAGGTCTTCGATCCCGCCTTGCTCGGCCAGTGGAAGCAGGGGGGCAAGATCAAGTTTCGCAGCGATGGCCTGGCCAAGGTCACCGGCCAGAAGATCTACAGCCGGGACTATCGTGCGCAGGATCTGGCTGGCTGGCCGTCCCAGCAGCAACATGCGCTGCTGATCCGGCTCGACAAGGCGGATCGCGTCTATCTGGGGCTGGATCTCTCCATGCTGCCCGCCAATGCCCAGCCCCGCCGGGTGATCACGGCCACCGACCTGGTGCGCGACGGTGTCGAGCTGCCCGCTTTCTACGGCATCAACATGATGGTCAGCGAAGGGGCCACCCCGGACTATCTGGGTCATGCGGCCGCCATGCTTATCTTCGCTGACTTCGCCACCTTCAACCGGGCCAAGCAGATCCTGCAGTTCAACAACAAGGTGGTGCGCTACGGAGATGTGACCCCCCTGGTCGCCACCACCCGGGATCCCTGGGCCTGCTGGCGCATCATCCGGATCGAGGGCAAGCTCGGCAGGGAAGATCAATACAGTACCTTGAAGAACGGCCTCTTCTTCCCGGCCATCGTCAGCCACCAGCCGGTATGGCCGACGGCCAGAGCCGATGGCAACGCCGGTGAGCAGGGGATGTATCAGGCCGAGCAGGTGCACAAGGAGCTGGAGGCCGAGGACGCCCTGGTGCTGGATCGCAGCTACCAGACCCAGTTCATCGAGCCCATGATGATGGAGCCGGAAAACTTCAACGGCTGGTTCGACGCCAAGGCGCGCACCATGCACCTGGTGGTGAGCACCCAGTCCCCTCACGACTTCTACTACGAAGCCGCCGAGATGCTGGCCAAGGGGCCGCTGGCCGGCAAGGTCGACAAGCTGGTGGTGCACTCCCCCTTCATCGGGGGTGGCTTCGGGGCCAAGGATCACACCATATTCCCCTTCTATGGCCTGCTCGCGACCCTTTATGGCGAGGGCCCGGTGCGTCTGGCCAACGATCGTTTCGAACAGTTCCAGGGTGGCCTCAAGCGTCATCCGTTCAACATGCACAACAAGCTGGTGATCGACAAGCAGAGCGGCCAGTTCCGCGCCCTGATCAGCGCCATGACAGTGGACGGCGGCGGTCGCCTGAACTTCACCGGCTCGGTGGCCAGCGTGGGCGCCAGCGCCATCCAGGGGGTCTACTACCTGCCCAAGAACGACATCACGGCGGTCGCCCTGCCCTCCGAGAACCCGGATTGCGGCTCCATGCGAGGGTATGGATCCCTGCAAACCATGGCGGCCATGGAGATGATGGTCAACGAGGCCGCCGCACTGCTGAAGATGGATCCGCTGGCGCTGCGGCGCCGCAACCTGATCAAGCCCGGCCAGCCCAATACCCAGGGGGCCATTCCCGAGGGCAACAACCGTTACCCCGAGATCCTGGCGATGGCCGAGCAGCACGAGATCTGGGCCCAGCGCCAGGCCAGGAAGCAGGCTTACGAGGCCCAGCATCCGGATCGTCTGCACGGCACTGGCTTTGGCATCACCACCAAGGACTATGGCACCGGCGCCGTGGCCCCCTCCGCCTGCGTCGAGCTGACAAGCAAGGGGGAGATACTCCTCAAGATCAGCGGCATGGAGATGGGCACCGGGATCCAGACCTCCCAGGCCGAGATCGTCAGCCGCTACCTGGGCCAACCGGCCGACACCATAGCGCTCGCCGAAATCGCCCTCTGGGATAGCTTCAAGCTGGTCTCGACCGACAACCCCTACACCATCTCGCAGGAACGCCAGGACGAGATGCAGAAGAACCCGCGCTGGACCCTGGCCATTCCGCAGGCCTCCTCGGCCTCCATCTCTTCCTACTTCCAGAGCCATGCCACCGTCACCGCGGCCCGCATCCTGTTCGAGCAGACGCTCTGGCCGGCGGCAACCGCCATCTGGCGCAAGCAGTACTTCGTCGGTCAGGCAGGCCTGGATCTGGGCCCCGCCAGCGAGGCGAGCTGGACCCCGGCGGGACTGACGACCCGTGGCATGCCGCCGCTGCCGCTCGCCCTGCTGGCGGCCCACGCTCACGCCAACGGCCTGATTACCGGCGCCATGGTCCACAGCTTCAACCGCTGGGCCTGGGCCGAGTGCGACTTCACCATAGAGGGTCAGAGCCAGCGCCTGCCCATAGATGCGCTGGCGTTGCGCTACGGCGACGGCGCCAGCAGCGAGAAACGTGCACAGGCGGATGCCAACGGCTACCAGCTGCTCGATCGCACCCAGGCCCACTACCCCAGCACCAGCCTGAACAACGCCATGGTGACCTACTACGCCCCTTGCGCCACCCTGGTCGAGATAGCGCTGGAGAAGGGCTCCGGCAAGGTGCACATACTGTCTGCCCACAGCTGGCTGGACGCCGGCCGTGTCATAGTCCCCGAACTGGTGGAAGGGCAGATCCAGGGCGGCCTGGCCATGGGGGTCGGTCACGCCCTCTATGAATACCTGCCCGCAGGGCAGGACGGGCCGGGCAACGGCACCTGGAACCTGAACCGCTATCAGGTCCCCCTGGCGCACCAGCTGCCGGTCTGGAATCTGACCCACACCCTGCTCGATCCCCTCTCGCCGACCGATGCCACCAAGGGCATAGGCGAAGTGGTGATGATCCCCGTGGTCGCCGCCCTGGTCGAAGCCATCTATCAGGCGACCGGCACCCGTTTCTATCATCTTCCCGTCACTGCAACCGACATTCAGAAGGCCATCCAATGATCACCGTAAACATGACCATCAACGACCGTCTCATTGGCCCGATCGAAGTGGATGACAACACCATGATGATCGACTTCCTGCACGAGTATGTGAACCTGACCGGTACCAAGTTCGGCTGTGGCGTCGGCGTCTGCCATGCCTGCACCATAGTGGTCGACGGGGCGGATGGCAGCAGCGAGAGCGTGCGCACCTGCATCAACGGGGTGGGCCGCTTCAACGGCCAGCGCATCCGCACCGTGGAAGGCCATGCCAAGCGCAACAACCTGGGCAAGATCATCGCCCTGAGCCCGGTGCAGAAGACCTTCCTGGATCACTTCTCCTTCCAGTGCGGCTGGTGTACCTCGGGTTTTGTCAACGAGACCACAGTGCTGCTGGAGCGGCTGCGCAAAGAGCCGGTGGCCATGGCCGATCTTGAATCCACCATAGAGGGTGCGCTTAAAGATCACGTCTGCCGCTGCACCGGTTACAAGAAGTACTACGAGGGGGTCAAGGCCATGCTGATCTCGGAGGGGGTAGTACGCACATGATGCTCTCCAGACTCACATTCGCGCTCTTGCTGGGCGCTGGCGCCGTCTCTGCGGCCGACACCCAGGATCCACTGGTGGCACAGGGGGCATACCTCTCCAAGGTGGGTGACTGCGCCGCCTGCCACACCGCAGAGGGGGGCCAGAAATACGCCGGTGGGTTGGCGTTCAAGACACCCTTTGGCGTCATCTACTCCACCAACATCAGCTCCGACAAGAACCAGGGGATAGGCAGCTACAGCTATGAGGATTTCTATGAGGTGATGCACAACGGCAACGCCCCCAAGGGACGCCTCTATCCCGCCATGCCCTACACCTCCTATCACATGGTCACGGATGAGGACATGAAGGCGCTCTACGCCTACTTCATGCAGACCAAGCCAGCCGCCACCCCGAACCGCGACAACGAGGTCGGCTTCCCCTTCAACGTGCGCACCGGCCTGGTGTTCTGGAACCTGGTGGCCCACGAGGACAGTCCCTTCCAACCGGATCCCGCCAAGAGCAGCAACTGGAACCGTGGCCGCTACCTGGTGGATGGGCTGGGACACTGCGGCGAGTGCCACACGCCGCGGGATACCTTAATGGCGATGGACGGCTCCCGCTACCTGAAAGGGGCCATGATAGAGGGGGTGATGGCCCCGGAGATCACCGCCACCGAGCTCAGGCGCCAGGGCTGGACCCATGACTCCCTGACCCGGCTGCTGCGCAAGGGCTACTCGGTCAAGGGCGGCGTCTTCGCCGGCATGTATCCCGTGGTCGAGAAGAGCTTCGCCTACCTGACCGACGAGGACATGCATGCCGCCACCAGCTACCTGCTCGGCAGCGACACCCCGTTGCCGGAGCCTGCACCCAAGCCGGTCACTATGGACGCATCGCACCCTGGTTACGGGCTCTACCGGGACTACTGCGCCGGTTGTCACGGCCAGGAGGGTCAGGGCAAGCCGAACGTGACCCCCTCCATGTACACCAACGCCACCCTGGATCAGGCGAGCGCGACCAACACCCTGGCGGTGCTGCTGCGCGGGATCCCGGCCCAGAGCTACAGCCAGACCGAGCGCTTCGCCCCCATGCCCAGCTACGCCAAAGAGCTCAACGACCAGCAACTGGCGGATCTGGTGAACTTCCTGCGCCAGACCTGGGCCCATCAGCCCTCCGCCCTGAGTGTCGACGACATCAAGACGCTCAAGAAGGAGATCGTCGAGGCGCACGATGAGTGACGCTCAGCTGGAGGTGCTGCGTCAGAGCCTCGCCTGGCTGGCCCAGGGGAAAGGCATCTGGCTGTGCAGCATAGTCGCGACCTACGGCTCGGCCCCCCGCCCCAAGGGGGCCCTGTTCGCCACCGACGGCATCCACCGCAGCGGCTCCATCTCGGGCGGCTGCATCGAGGATGCCTTCGTCGACATGCTGGCCAGGGGGGAGCATGACGCCCCCCTGAGCCTGCTGGACTATGGCTCCCACCTGGCCCCCGATGGCAGTGCGTTCGAGCTGCCGTGTGGGGGTCGCATCCGGCTGCTGGTGGAGCGCCTCGAAGGGGACGCGGCCAGCGCGGATCTCGATGAGTGGCTCACCAGACTGCAAGGGGCCCGTCCCTTCGTGCGGGAGGTGCTGCTCGAGCAGGGGAAACGCACCTATCTGGACGAAGAGACGACGGATCCCAGCGAGCAAGAGGCGCCAGGCCGGGTACGCCTGAGCTATGCCCAGCGCTGGCGCCTGCTGCTGCTCGGCATCAGCCAGGTGAGCGAGCAGGTAGCGCGGCTCGGTCAGGCCGCCGGTTTCGAGGTGCGGCTATGCGATACCCGTGAGCAGTACCGCCGCGACTGGCACTGGGGGCCGGAGCAAGGGGGCATAGCGGTGGAGTGGTGCGATCCCGAGCGCTTCGTCGAGCGCCATGCCACGGCCCGGAGCGCCGTGCTGGCACTGGCCCACGACCCCAGGATCGACGATGCCGGGCTGATGGCGGGGCTCGAATCCGACGCCTTCTACCTCGGTGCCATGGGCTCGGTCCGCACCAGCGCCCGTCGGCTGGAGCGGCTGCAGCGAATTGCCGAGGCGAGTCAGGTCCAGCTTGCGCGGATCCACGCCCCCATAGGGCTACCCATCGGCAGCAAGACCCCCATAGAGATCGCCATCGCCGTGCTGGCCGAGGTGATCGCCGTGCGCCAGGGCATCCGATTGCGAGACGCCACAGATGCAGCCTGAGCGCGTCGCCCTGCTGCTGGCGGCCGGCTTCTCCCGTCGCTACGGCAGTGACAAGCGCCTCGCGGGCTCCCCGCCCCTGATCCTGCGCACCCTGGCCACCCTGCTCCCCTGTCATGACAGCGTGCTGGTGGTGCTCAGGCAGCGAGACGAGACACTGTGCCGCCTGCTGGCGGACTCCGGCGCCGAGCTGACCCAGGTGCCACGGGACGGCGGCCTGGGGGACAGCCTGGCCCACGGGGTGCGCACTCTGCTGGCAAGCGGCCGCCCCATCCACAGCCTGCTCATCACCCTGGCCGACATGCCCCACCTCTCCCCCACCAGCCTGCGGGCGCTGCAAGCAGCCCAGACTGGCAGGGAGATAGTGCGCCCCCTCCATCAGGGGCAGCCGGGCCATCCTGTCAGCTTCCCCGCCGATCTGCTACCCGAGCTGGCGAGCCTGGAGGGAGAACAGGGAGCGCAAGGCGTATTGCTGCGCCATCAGGGGCGCCTGCGCACTCTGTCACTGGACGATCCCGGCTGCGTGCAAGACATCGACTGGCCAGAGGATCCGCTCTGAGCCGCCAGCCCGTCAGACCTGCCTCTTCCCGCTCCTGCCTCCCCACCCTATGACGCCTGCGGCCTGCCTGATCGCCGAACAAAAAAAGCCCCGCACGAGGCGGGGTCACAAGTGATGAAAAACAGACAATACACACACAACAAAGGTTCACACGCACAGTCAACCTTTCCCAAATCCGATGACATATCGGCCTTGGGAAAGGCGGGTCTTGCGACCCGCCCTGTGTCAGTGACGATACGCTATCAGTTCAGCTCGGTGACGCGGCTGGCGCGCTTGCCGTCGAAGCTGGTGGTACGCAGCCAGACCTTGCCATTGACGGTCGGCTTGGCCGCGGCGTCATAGGCGGTCCAGGTGGTGCCGTCCAGGCTGTACTGGATGGGCAGACCCGGCAGATCCACGTTCGCTTCCAGCTTGCCGTTCACCACCTTGGCACCCGGCACCGAGAGGCGGTATTCAACACCGGCCTGATCCAGCTTCGGCAGCACGCGCTGACCCAGCAGGTTGGCGAACTGGTTCCACTCCTTGTTCAGGGTGGCCTTGTTGACGTGCTTGGAGGTACCGGAGAACTCGCGGCCCTTCACGTAATCCAGCTCGAAGCCGCCCTTGTGCCAGGCACGCTCGGCCACGGAGAAGATCCGCGGGTAGACCATGTACTCGTACTGGGCGTCGGTGCGCACGGTTTCGCTCCACTGCTGACCGGAGATCCCCTTGAACTTGACCGGATCCTGGTCACCCTTGGCCACGAAGGCGTTGCCGTCGCGGTCAACCGAGGTCTCGGCGTTCTGCGGCAGGTTTTCCGGGGCGAAGGCGAACACCTTGCGGGTGTCGTTGAAGCGGGTCGCCCAGTAGTAGCCACGCTCGGCCGGGTGTACCTCGTTCGGGAAGTCGAAGTAGAGGTAGTCGGGGTTGGAGAGCACCACGTCATAGCCCTTGTGCGCCCACTTCATCGCCTCGTTGAAGCCACCCCAGTAGAGGGTTTCCCAGAAGTTGACCCGGGTCTTGTCGGTGGCGAACACGCTGGCGTCCGTGGCGTACTTCAGACCATCTTCCCACGCCTGCAGGGTGGAGAAGCCGTGGCCCTTGACCATCTCGCTCACTTCCTTGGCGAAATGAACTGGCAGCTCGGCCACGTCCTTGATCTTGCCATCGTCGATCATCTTCTGGCACATCGGGGACTTGCCGAACGGCTTGTCCTGCTTGCTGGAGTCGACGTTGCCCTTCCAGGCGACCAGATCGGCTTTCTGGGTGACGGCCGGATCCTGATAGCCGCCGCCCTGCATGATGTTCTTCGCCTCGTCACCACCGTAGTGCCAGGCGGTCAGGGGCTGACCGGCGGCCTGGTGCATCTGGGCCACTTCATCCATCACCTTGGCCACGAAGGTGGCAGCACCCGGCTGGCAGGGGTTGATGAAGGACATCTTGTCGTAGAACTGCACCGAGGTGACGTTGGAGGTGTCATCCGGGTCAGTCAGACGGAACTGGTTCGCTTCCGCTTCCTTGCCTTCCGCCAGCAGACGCTTGTAGCGCGCCTCCATGGAGACCACGGCGGCACGGGCATGAGCCGGCATGTTGATCTCGGGGATCACGGTCACGCCGCGGGCCTTGGCGTAACGGACCAGGTCGATGTAGTCGGACTTGCTGTAGAAGCCGGAGCCCATGTTGTCGCTGGTGGGGCCTGAGCCGAGCTGCGGCATCAGGCACTGGGTCTCGGAGAGATCGTGGCAACGCTGGCTGCCGACGTCGGTCAGCTCCGGCAGGCCCGGGATCTCGATGCGCCAGCCTTCATCGTTGGTCAGGCCAAGGTGCAGCACGTTGAGCTTCATGGCAGACATCTGGTCCACCAGCTTCTTCATGGTCTCAGTGCTTCTGAAGTGGCGGGCCACGTCGGTCTGCATGCCGCGGTATTCGAAGCGCGGTGCATCCTCGACACTCATCTGGCTCACCAGCTTGTCGTTGACCCCCAGCAGGGAGATCAGGGACTGGGCGCCCCAGAAGGCCCCGTCGATGTCATGACCCTGCACCACAGTGCCTTTGGCGCCTATGGTCATGTCATAGCCTTCGGCCTGCTTGAGCTTGCTGCCGAGCTTGATGGTGACCGGGTAGCCGGTGTCGGAGAGGGTAACACCCAGCTTGGTCAGTTGAGCCTTGATGGCCTCGGCGCGATCGCTTGGCAGGTCCAGGGCATTGAGCTTGATGGTGGAGAAATCGACCTGGGGACCGGCCTTGACCACCTGTTTCATCGGGGTCGGCAGTATCTGGTCGTCAATCTTGCCGGCAGGCAGCAGTGTGCTGGTCTGGTTGGCGGCAAAACGGGTCTCGCTGTTCATCAGGATGTTGTTGTCATCCTTGGTGCGCTTCCAGCCGTCGGCCGGCATCGGCTTCTCGTAGGTGGTGGCATCGTCGATGTTGCTCATGCTGGCCAGCACTTTCGGCTCGGCCCCTTCGCTGGCGACGTACCAGTTCGGCATGATGTCAGATTCGAACAATACCCAGTACTCCACCACCAGGGGCACTTCGACCGTGGCGTCCTTGGCAAAGCCCTGGAACTTCTCGGTTGGCGTCAAACGATAGAGGTCGCCGGTCAGGTGGGTGATGGTGAACTGGTCGTTGTCCACCCGCTGGATGCGGCGGATGGAGGAGACATAGATGCTCCAGTCCTTGGAGGTGACGTCGGCACCGGTATTGGTCAGGTGCAGCTTGGCAACACCGCAGCTCGCCCACTCGGAGCCCAGGGCCTGGCAGTCGAGGCCGGCGCCGGCACCGTCATTGGTGACGACTTCGTACTTGACGACCAGATTGCTGGCGAGGGAATCGACCACGGCTTGCTTGGCGGCATCGGCTGCCTGCACTTGGCTGACGAAAACGGTAGACATGGCAATGGCTAACAGAGAATGTTTCAAGTTCATAACTGCTGCTCTCATTTGAAGTAAAGGTTGGATTTTCTTGGCTTTTTTTATATGGGGCCCCGGGAACGGGGCCCTTAGTTATGTCAACAATGGACTTAGACTTGAGGTGAGCGAGTCGCTCGATTAACGCAGGGCTTTCATCTCACCGGCGATGATTTCGGCCAAGGGGCCCAGAATCACCTGCAGGTTCTGCTCACCGAGCTTGACCACACCGGCCGCGCCCAGGGCTTTGAGCTTGCGCTCATCGACGATGCTGCGATCTTTCAGAGTCAGACGCAGACGGGTGATGCAGGCATCTATGGTCACCAGGTTGTCCTGGCCACCCAGCACTTCCAGATACTGGCGAGCCAGCTCGGTGCGGTCGGTGGTCTGAGCCTGTACCGGCACGGCTTCGTCATCTTCACGACCCGGGGTTTTCAGGTTGAACTTGACGATAACGGCACGGAAGATGGCGTAGTAGAGACCGAAGAACACCAGGCCCTGTACCAGCAGCATGTACCACTGGGTCGCCAGCGGGTTGCGGCTGGAGAGCACCATATCCACCAGACCGGCACTGAAACCGAAACCGGCGATCCAGTGCATGCTGGAGGCGATGAACACGGACAGGCCGGTCAGCAGGGCGTGGATGACGTACAGTACCGGCGCCACGAACATGAAGGAGAACTCGAGCGGCTCGGTCACCCCGGTGAAGAAGGCGGCAAAGGCGGCTGCGATCATGATGGAGGCAACTTTCTCTTTGTGCTCTTTCTTCGCGCTGTGGTAGATGGCCAGTGCTGCACCCGGCAGACCGAACATCATGATGGGGAAGAAGCCAGCCTGGTACATGCCGGTCACGCCCACGACAGCCTTGCCGGCGTCGATGGAGGATTGGCCACCCAGGAAGTTCGGGATGTCGTTGATGCCGGCCACGTCGAACCAGAACACCGAGTTCAGGGCGTGGTGCAGACCGACCGGGATCAGCAGACGGTTGAAGAAGGCGTAGATGCCGGCACCGGTGGAGCCCATGCTGACGATGGATTCACCGAAGTGTACCAGGCCACCATAGATAACCGGCCAGACGGCCATCAGGATGAAGGAGACAACGATCATGACAACGGAGGTCACGATCGGCACCAGACGACGGCCGGAGAAGAAGGCCAGCGCCTTGTGCAGCTCGACGCTGCTGAAGCGGTTGTACAGCTCAGCCGCGATGACACCGCAGAGGATGCCGACGAACTGGTTGCTGATCTTGGCAAAGGCTGCCGGCACCTGGTCGGCCGGGATACCCTTGATCTGGGCAACGGCGCCCGGGCTCAGCAGGGTGGTGACCACCAGGAAGCCGACCAGACCGGCCAGCGCGGCGGAACCGTCTTTATCCTTGGACATGCCATAGGCGACACCCACGGCAAACAGCACGGGCATGCTGTCGATGATGGCGGCACCCGCCTTGATCAGGAAAGCTGCGACCGGACTTCCACCGCCCCAGCCGTTCGGGTCAATCCAATAGCCAATCCCCATCAGGATCGCTGCGGCAGGCAATACCGCTACCGGCACCATCAGGGCACGGCCGATCTTTTGCAAATAACCGAGAATGTTCACGGTTCCTCTCCTTAGTTGATGTTTTTCTAGAAATTAAGTGCTTATCACGTTCGACGCATAAGCCATCAAGGCTTGATTGGCAGTCTATGTGTTTTATTTCGCTGCGCAAATTAATAAACCGGCTTTCGTGATCATTATCACTCAACAGAGATAAAGGTAGCGGATAGATGTGGCTTAGTTCGCAATCTTTATTTACGCTATAAAACAACTTGAATCCGTGTTTGGTCCCTTGCCGTCAATCCTGTGCGGCAACCGTACTGAGGTATATAAAATGCGCCTGATCCCGTTGAAGTCTGCCAGCCAGGTGGGTCTCTGGTCTGCCCGTTACATCGTTGACCGCATCAATGCGTTCAAACCGACAGCCGACCGCCCCTTCGTGCTGGGCCTGCCCACCGGCGGCACGCCGCTGACGACCTACAAGCGCCTGATCGAGCTGCACAAGGCCGGCGAGGTGAGCTTCGAGCACGTGGTGACCTTCAACATGGATGAGTACGTGGGTCTGCCCAAGGAGCACCCGGAGAGCTATCACAGCTTCATGTACAACAACTTCTTCAATCATGTCGACATTCGCCCGGAAAACATCAACATCCTCAACGGCAATGCCGAGGATCTGGTGGCCGAGTGCAAGCGCTACGAGGACAAGATCAAGTCCTACGGCAGGATCAACCTCTTCATGGGCGGCGTCGGCAACGACGGCCACATCGCCTTCAACGAGCCGGCCTCTTCCCTGGCCTCCCGTACCCGGGTCAAGACCCTGACCGAGGACACCCGCATCGCCAACTCCCGCTTCTTCGGTGGCGACATGGAGCAGGTGCCCAAGCTGGCGCTGACCGTGGGCGTGGGCACCCTGATGGATGCCGAGGAGATCATGATCCTGGTGACCGGCCACGCCAAGGCCCTGGCCCTGCAGGCCGCGGTGGAAGGCTGCGTCAACCACATGTGGACCATCTCCACCCTGCAACTGCATCCCAAGGGCATGATGGTGTGCGACGAGCCCTCCACCATGGAGCTGAAAGTCAAGACGGTCCGTTACTTCCAGCAGTTGGAAGCCGCCAACATCGACCGCCTGTAAGGAGCCGTCATGTACGCACTGACTAATTGCACCCTCTATACCGGCAGCTGCGTGCTGACCGGCCACGGCGTACTGATCGAAGGCGACAAGATTGTCGCCATCTCCCACCTGGCCGAACTGCCAGCGGGCATTGAGCAGATTGATCTCAAGGGCGCCAACCTCAGCGCCGGCTTCATCGACGTGCAGCTCAACGGCTGCGGTGGCGTCATGTTCAACGGTCACATCACAACAGAGACCCTGGCCACCATGCAGGCGGCCAATCTCAAGTCCGGTACCACCAGCTTCCTGCCGACCCTGATCACCAGTCCGGATGCCGACATGAAGCTGGCGGTGGCGGTGACCCGCGACTACATGGCCGCCCGTCCGAACGAGGTGCTGGGGGTCCATCTGGAAGGGCCCTACACCAACCTCAAGCGCAAGGGCATACACCCGGCCGAGCAGATCCGTCAGCCCGTCGACGAGATGATCGATTTCTTCTGCGCCAACAGCGACGCCATCGCCAAGATCACCCTGGCGCCGGAGCGCAACAAGCCGGAGCACATCCGTCGCCTGGTGGAGGCCGGCATCCTGGTCTCCGCCGGTCACACCGCAGCCAGCTATGACCAGGCCATGGCCGGGTTTGACAACGGCATGCGCTTTGCCACCCACCTCTACAACGCCATGACCCCGACCCTCAACGGTCGCGAGCCGGGCGTGGTGGGCGCCATCTACGATCGCAAGGATGTCTATGCCGGTGTCATCGTCGACGGTCACCATGTGCACTGGGCCAACGTGCGCCTGGCACACAGGATCCTCGGCGAGAAACTGGTGCTGGTCACCGATGCCACCGCCGCGGCCGGTGCACCGGAAGGCTTTGAGCAGTTTGATTTTTGTGGCGCAACCGTCTATTTCCGCGATGGTCAGTGCGTCGATGAGAATGGTACACTCGGCGGCTCTGCCCTCACCATGATTGAAGGGGTGGAGAATCTGGTCAAACAGGTCGGATTACCGCTCGATGAAGCACTGAGAATGGCCACCCTTTATCCCGCTCGCGCCATTGGATGGGACTCACGTCTCGGTAGTATCCAGGTCGGAAAAATTGCCAACCTCACCGTCTTTGATCAGGCCTTCACGGTCTGCGGGACCGTGGTTAACGGACACTACACAACACAGTGACACTATGACTGGCGGACAAATAGCAAACGTAGATCTTATCAAGCAGGTGAACAGTGCCGTCGTCTATCGACTCATTGACCTGCAGGGGCCCATCTCGCGGGTCAAAATTGCCGAGTTGAGTCAGCTGGCCCCGGCCAGCGTGACCAAGATAACCCGGCAACTGATCGAGCATGGGCTGATCAGGGAGACGTCGCCCCAGGCGTCAACCGGCGGACGACGCGCCATCTCCCTGACCACCATCAAGCATCGCTTTCAGTTTGTCTCCGCCAAGCTTGGCCGCGGCTATCTGCAGCTGTCCCTGTATGATCTCGACGGCAAGGAGCTCGATCAGCACATCACCCAGGTGACAGAGATAGAGCAACAGCCCGTGGTCGACATGCTGCTGCGGGAAATTGGCGCCTTCATCGACGCCAATACCGAGCGCAGCCGCAACCTCATCAGCATAGCGCTCACCATGCCGGGTCTGGTCAACCCGGAATCCGGCATGGTCATCTATACCCCCACCTACCAGATCCGCAACCTGGGGCTCGCCAAGCTGCTGGAGCACCATTTCAACCTCCCCTGCTACGTGGGCAACGACACCCGTTCCCTGGCGCTGGCGGAGCACTTCTTCGGCGAGTCCCGCGACTGCATGGACTCCATCCTGGTGAGCGTGCACCAGGGCACCGGCTCCGGCATCATCACCAAGGGGCAGGTATTCCTCGGTCATAACCGCAACGTCGGCGAGATAGGCCACATCCAGGTCGAACCCCTCGGCAAGCGCTGCCACTGCGGCAACTTCGGCTGCCTCGAAACGATCGCCTCCAACGAGGCCATCGTCGACAAGGTGAAGGAGCTCATCAGCCGCGGCCACCTGAGCTCGCTGCAGGAGAAGCACATCACCATCCAGGAGGTGTGCAAGGCTGCCGTGGCGGGGGATGAACTGGCCCGCAGCGTGATCGAGAACGTGGGGGAACACCTGGGCCGGGCCATCGCCATCACGGTCAACCTGTTCAACCCTCAGAAGGTGCTGATCGCCGGTGAAATCACCGCCGCCGAAGAGATCCTGATCCCGGCCATCCGTCGCTGCGTCGAGCACCAGTCCCTGCCGAGCTTCCACCGTGGCCTGCCCATAGTGAAGGCGCGCTTCCAGAACCAACCCACCATAGGCGGCTTCGCCCTGGTGAAGCGCTCCCTGCTGGAGGGGGATCTGCTGCAGATCATCATGGAGCAGAAGTAAAGGCCCAAGCCTTGAGAAACAAAAACGGCAGCCAGTGGCTGCCGTTTTTTATTGATGGATGCTTCGAGCGTAGGTTCGATTAGCCGCGTAGCGGCGTAATCGGACGCGGTGGCTTACCCCGCCCTACACGGCTTGAACAGGTCAAGCTTGCCGTCATAGACCTGGGTCTGCACGTCCATGATGCCGAGCATGGAGTGGAACAGGTTGTCGTGGGAGAAGCGCTTGCTGCCCGCCTCCTGGCGCAGGCAATCCTGATTGAGCCCGCGATCCCGCTGCAACTGGGGAGAGAGCCAGGTCAGCAGGGGCACCCGGGTCTGATCGTCCGGGGCGAACTTGTAGGGGGTGCCGTGCAGATAGAGCCCCAGCGCCCCCAGGGATTCCCCGTGATCCGACAGGTAGACCAACCCCACGTTGTACTGGCTCTCCAGGGTCTTGAGCTTGGCGATAAGCTGGGACAGCACCTTGTCGGTATAGCGGATGGTGTTGTCATAGGTGTTGACCAGCTCCTCGTTGCTGCAGTTCTCGATGTCGCTGCGCGGGCAGTCCGGCAGGAAGACACGATCCCCGGCCGGGTAGCGGCGATAGTAGGTCGGGCCATGGCTGCCCATCAGGTGGAAGGCCACCAGCTTGCTGCCCTGCTTGCCCTTCATCCCGGCGATCTGCCGATCCAGCCCCTGCAGCAAGACCTCGTCATAGCAAGAGTCCCCTTCACAGTATTGGGGGAAGGCCTTGGGCTCGATCTCCAGGGTGGGCACGTTATTGCACACCCCCTTGCAGCCGCCGTCGTTCTCCTTCCACAGCACAGAGACACCGGCGTGTTGCAGCACGTCCAGCAGGCCGTCCCTGGACTTGGCCAGGGTCTCGTCATAGCCACGGCGCGTGAGGTTGGAGAACATGCAGGGCACCGAGACTGCGGTGGCGGTGCCACAGGAGCGCACGTCCCTGAAGGAGACGAGATCCGGCTCCTTCATGGTGAAGCCGTTGGTCTGCTTCTGGTAGCCGTTGAGGGAGTAGTTCTGGCTGCGGGCCGTCTCCCCCACCACCAGGAACATCAGGGTCGGCTTGCCGCCCTTGTCCACCACCCTGGCATCTGTGCCTATCGGCTGATAAGGGACAGGGGTGGCGAAGAGAATATCCCTAGCGTAGCGATAGAGACCGCGCACGTAGTTGGAGGGGACTATCTCTTTGACGATGGTATGGTTGTTGCGCCCGACCGAGGCGTAGTCCTGGTAATAGAGGGCGGCGACGCCGACCAGGAACAGCAGGGAGAGGGCGATCCCCGCCAGGCGCATGCCCAGCCCCTTGTACCAGGGGGTTGGGTATTCGATCTTCAGCCACAAGAGGCCAAGCACCGGCAGGACGGCAGTCAGCAGGAACCAGAGCACCACTGAACCATTGAGGTAGGAAGTGGCCTCCCCGCTGTTGGTTTCGAGTATGTTCTGCACCATGCCCACATCGAAGATGATGCCGTATTTGAGCATGGCGTAGCTGACCAGGGAGGCGGTGACGATCAGGAAGGTGAAGAAAGGCTTGAGCAGATAGCGGAAGGTGAATGGCAGGAAGACCGCATTGAGGGCGGCGACCAGCACCAGGGGGATAGAGAGGGCAAACCCCGCCTTGACGTGCTCGAGGGCGCTGAGAATACGGTAAAAGTGCAGAAAAATGGGCCAGTTGAATACCAGTGCAAACAGCAGCACCAGCAACAGATTGACCTTCATCACTCCCAGAGTGAGGCGCATAAGAAGACTCCGACAAACCAGTGATCTGGAGACCCTGCATGGGGGCTCCGTTGTGGGCATCCCTGTCACCCGTCTCTCTTCCCGAGCAGACAACGCGGTGATGGGCACAGCGGCCCGGATGCAATTTGATCCTAGAAAGGCAAACTTAAGCGGGCATTAAGGGAGGCAAAGCGAAGGAAATGGGGCCAGAGGAGAGTCGGTGAGATAAAAAAACGGCAGCCTGAGGCTGCCGTCTGGTATTTGTCCCCAGTCAGGGGCGGTGCGATCAGATCAGAGCAGCGCAGCCACTTCGTCGGAGATGGAGCCGTTGTGGTAGACCTCCTGAACGTCGTCCAGGTCTTCCAGCATGTCGATCAGACGCATCAGCTTGGGGGCGGTGTCGGCGTCCAGCTCGGCCTCGGTGGAGGCGATCATGGTCACTTCGGCGCTCTGGGGCTTGAAGCCGGCGGCTTCCAGGCCATCGAGCACTGTGCCGAAATCGTTCGGGGTGGTGTAGACCTCGATGGAGCCATCCTCTTCGGTGACCACATCATCGGCGCCCGCTTCCAGGGCCGCGTCCATCAGGGCATCTTCGTCCACGCCCACGAAGGTCAGCAGACCCTTCTTGCTGAACAGGTAGGCCACCGAGCCGTCGGTGCCCAGGTTGCCGCCGCACTTGCTGAAGGCGTGACGCACTTCGGCCACGGTACGGTTACGGTTGTCGGTCAGGCACTCCACCATGACGGCGGAGCCCGCCGGGCCGTAACCTTCATAAACGATGGTCTCGAGCTGCTCGCCATCGCCACCACCGGCGCCGCGCTGGATGGCACGGTTGATGGTGTCACGGGTCATGTTGCCGGTCAGGGCAGCCGCTACCGCCGCGCGCAGGCGCGGGTTGTTGGCGGGATCAGCATCACCGAGGCGAGCCGAGGTGGTGATTTCGCGGATCAGCTTGGTGAAGATCTTGCCACGCTTGGCGTCTTGCGCTGCCTTGCGGTGTTTGATGTTGGCCCATTTGCTGTGACCTGCCATAAAAACTCTCCGTTATAATTTTGAAATCAATGGGATACGGGTCGCATGGCGACCCGTTCTTCAATCTTCTCAGGCGTCAGCCTTGGCATCGGCCTTGGCAACGGTGGCGATGGCCAGCTCGGTCAGCTGGGCCTGGTTGGCGAAGCTGGGAGCATCCGTCATCAGGCAGGCCGCTGCCGTGGTTTTCGGGAAGGCGATCACGTCCCGGATGTTGTCGGTACCGGTCAGCAGCATGCTGAGGCGGTCCAGACCGAAGGCCAGGCCGGCGTGGGGCGGGGTACCGTACTTCAGGGCATCCAGCAGGAAGCCGAACTTCAGGCGCTGCTCGTCCGGGGTGATCCCCAGGATGTCGAACACGGTGGACTGCATCTCGCTGTTGTGGATACGCACAGAACCGCCGCCCACTTCGTAGCCGTTGATCACCATGTCGTAGGCGTTGGCATAGGCACTCACCGGGTTGGCTTTCAGCTCGGCCGGGCCCAGGTTGCTCGGGGCGGTGAAGGGGTGGTGCATGGCAGCCAGGCCACCTTCCCCATCTTCCTCGAACATGGGGAAGTCGATGACCCAGAGCGGCTTCCAGACGTTCTCCACCAGACCCAGATCGCGGCCCACCTTCAGGCGCAGGGCGCCCATGGCGTCGCACACCACCTTCTTGCTGTCGGCGCCGAAGAAGAGGATGTCGCCGTCGGCGGCACCGGTACGGGCCAGGATCTCGCGCACTATCTCGTCGGACAGGAACTTGGCCACCGGGGACTGCACGCCCTCGAGGCCGTTGGCGGCGGCGTTGACCTTCATCCAGGCCAGGCCCTTGGCACCGTAGATGCCGACAAACTTGGTGTACTCGTCGATCTGCTTGCGAGACAGCTCGGCGCCGCCCGGGACTTTCAAGGCAGCCACGCGGCCTTTGGGGTCGTTGGCGGGGCCGGCGAACACAGCAAACTCAACGGCGGTCAGCAGGTCTGCCACATCCACCAGCTCCATCGGCAGGCGCAGGTCCGGCTTGTCGGAACCGAAGCGACGCATGGCCTCGTCGAAGGTCATGATGGGGAAGTCGCCCAGATCCACGTTCAGGATGTGCATCCAGAGTTTGCGGATCATCTCTTCCATGATTTCACGCACCTGGGGCGCAGTCATGAAGGAGGTCTCCACGTCAATCTGGGTGAATTCCGGCTGGCGGTCGGCACGCAAGTCTTCATCGCGGAAGCACTTGACGATCTGGTAGTAGCGATCGAAGCCGGACATCATCAGCAACTGCTTGAACAACTGCGGGGACTGCGGCAGGGCGTAGAACTTGCCCTTGTGGACCCGGCTCGGCACCAGGTAGTCACGGGCCCCTTCCGGCGTCGCCTTGGTCAGCATGGGGGTCTCGATGTCGAGGAAGCCCTGCTCGTCCATGAAGCGACGCACGAAGGCGCTGGCCTTGGCACGGGTCTTCAGGTACTTGGCCATCTCGGGGCGACGCAGGTCCAGGTAGCGATACTTGAGGCTGACCTCTTCGCTGTTGACCTGGTTGAAGTCCAGCGGCAGCGGCTCGGCACGGTTGATGATGGTGAGCTCGTGGGCGAACACTTCGATGGCACCTGTGGCCATGTCGCTGTTGCGCTGGGAGTCCGGACGGGTACGCACCACGCCGGTCACCTGGATGCAGAACTCGCCGCGCAGCTCGGAGGCCAGGGCGAAGGCGTCCGGCTTGTCCGGGTCGAAGAAGACTTGCACGATCCCTTCCCGGTCGCGCATGTCGATAAAGATGAGGCCGCCGAGATCGCGACGACGGTGGACCCAACCGCACAATGTAATGGTCTGCCCGGCATGGGCCTCATTGACCTGTCCGCAATAGATAGAGCGCATGGACTTCTTCCTTCGAAATGGTAGAGAGACGGTTCACCTTGGGTCGCCGGGCACGACTGGCAAGCACCGTCTGTCTCACAGCTGGCCAGATCCTGGTTCTTACCCGGTTTGAAATCAGTCTCATATCATCCGGCTCCCCGAGCCGGATACTTGCCGCCAATGCCGGCTCGCGCCGAGTGGCCCCACTGAGGGGTCGACGCGCGAGGCGAGAACATCGGCAAGCGTCGTTGTCTGGCAACCTTATGACCCCGGTCATCGCCACCTTAGGCGCACAACCCCGTGAGTCACAACGATTTGGCAAACAAAAGGGCTGGCATTATAGAGGAAAACCCCCATTTGGGTAAAATGGCCCGCAGCCTCCTTTGCCCTGTTTTTTGTTGTCCTGGCGCAAAAAGGGGAGCAAAACAGCATAAATCCGCAGACAGGAACCAACATGAGCCTCTATTTGGGTCTGCCCCAGTGGTCACACCCGGCCTGGCCCGGCCAGCTGCTGGGGGTGGGCGCCAAGCCTGCCGAACACCTCGCCCACTATGCCCGGGTGTTCAATACGGTGGAGGGCAACACCACCTTCTACGCCTCCCCCACCCCGGAAACGGTGCGCCGCTGGGCCGATGCGGTGCCGCCCCAGTTTCGCTTCAGCTTCAAGTTCCCGCAGGCCATCAGCCACCAGAGCGATCTGGTGAGCGCCGACAAGCAGGTGACGGACTTCATTCAGCTGCTGGCGCCCCTGCACGACAAGCTGGGGCAGCTGCAACTGCCCGCCCGCTTCGGCCCAGCCGGCCTGCCGCGCCTCGCCGCCTTCTTCGAGGGCTTGCCGCCGGATTTCACCTATGCCCTCGAGGTGCGCCACCCCGACTTCTTCGCCAAGGGGGAGGCGGAGCGCGCCCTCAACCGGCTGCTGATGGACAAAGGCATCAACCGCATCATGCTCGACAGCCGGCCGCTCTTCTCGGTGCCCGCCACTACGCCGGCCCTCGTCGATGCCCAGGGCAAGAAGCCGCGCCTGCCGGTGCACCTGCTCGCCACGGCCAACAGCCCTGTGGTGCGCCTCATCGGCCTTCCTCATCCCGAGGACAATCACCCCTTTTTGCCCTCATGGTTGCCCCATTGGAAACAATGGTTGGCAGAGGGGAAGGATCTCTACCTCTTTATCCATACCGCCGACAACGCCCGGGCCCCCGAATTGGCCCGTCAGGTCAGTCGGCTGCTCGGTCAGGAGATGGCTCCCTGGCCGGGGGAAAACGATCGCGCGCGCCAGGGCCTGCTGCCCTTTTAGCCGCTCCCTTCCCCGCCCCTGTTTCACCGCTAAAAAAAGCCGTTTTTTTGTGGCCCCACGGGGCTCGGCGTCAAGACAAACGCCCACCTTTCCTCTACACTACCGCCCCAAGTAAGGACCCGGACGCCCGCCATTGCATAGTGTTGCAGGCGACCGTCCGGCTCCCGGTAAAGGGCTCTGACCGCTGTCCATGGCAACACCTGCCGCAGACGGCTCATCCCCATAAAGGACCAGGATGATGGTCCATTGCGAACGGGGCGGGCCCGAAGGATCTCAAGGCCAGCCACCCCGTTCGTAAACCGGTGACGACCCGGACGGGCGTCACCCAACGACTCCATTGAACACACAGTCGGTTCGCGCACCGGCTGTCAGGTTGCGCCAGCATGCACGATCAGATTTTTGCCGCCCCCATCGCCCAATTGGGGGATTTTTGCTTTGACGAACAGGTCGTCGATGTCTTCCCCGACATGATCCAGCGCTCTGTGCCGGGTTACAGCAACATCATCTCCGCCATCGGCATGATGGCCGCCCGCTACGCCCAGCCCCAGAGCCGCCTGTACGATCTCGGCTGCTCCCTTGGCGCCGCGACCCAGGCGATGCGCCGCCATGTCAACCAGCCCGGCTGCCAGATCACGGCGGTGGATCTCTCCCACCCCATGATAGAGCGCGCCCGCGCCCACCTGTCGGGCTTCAAGTCCGAGGTGCCGGTGGAGCTGGTGGAGGCGGACATCTGCGACATCGCCATCGAGAACGCCTCGGTGGTGGTGCTCAATTTCACCCTGCAGTTCGTCGCCCCCGAGAAGCGGGCCGCCCTCATCCAGCGCATCCATGACGGTCTGCGCCCCGGTGGCATCCTGATCCTGAGCGAGAAGTTCCGCTTCGAGGATGCCCAGGTCAACGAACTGCTCATCGACTTGCATCTGGACTTCAAGCGGGCCAACGGCTACAGCGAGCTGGAGATAAGCCAGAAGCGCACGGCGCTGGAGAACGTGATGCGCACCGACAGCCTGGAGACCCACCGTGCCCGCCTGCGGGACGCCGGTTTCACCCATCAGGATCTCTGGTTCCAGTGCTTCAACTTCGGCTCCATGATTGCCATCAAATCAAGCGACGCCCAGCCATGATCGATTTCGCCAACTTTTATCAACTGATCGCCAAGAACCGGCTGAGCCACTGGCTGCATACCCTGCCCGCCCAGCTGCACGCCTGGCAGCACGACAACCTGCACGGGGATCTGCCGCGCTGGAACCGGGCCCTCAACAAGCTGCCCACGGTCGCCCCAGGCCAGGTCGAGCTTAAGAACCGGGTCGAGATCGGCAGCCTTGAGAGCATGAACGAAGGGGAGCGCAAGAAGACCGAGAGCCTGCTGCGCCACTTCATGCCCTGGCGCAAGGGGCCTTTTACCGTGCACGGCATCCACATCGACACCGAGTGGCGCTCCGACTGGAAGTGGGATCGGGTGCTGCCCCACATCAGCCCCCTCGAAGGGCGTTACGTGCTGGATGTGGGCTGCGGCAGCGGCTACCACCTCTGGCGCATGGTGGGGGAAGGGGCCAGGCTCGCGGTCGGCATAGACCCAAGCCCGCTCTTCCTCTGCCAGTTCGAGGCCATTCGCCACTTCGCCGGCAACGATCAACGGGCGCACTTGTTGCCGCTCGGCATCCAGGAGCTGCCGGAGCTGCGTGCCTTTGACACCGTCTTCTCCATGGGGGTGCTCTATCATCGCAAGTCCCCCATCGAGCACATCGAACAGCTGCGCAACCAGTTGAAAGACGATGGGGAGCTGGTGCTGGAGACGCTGGTGATAGATGGCGACGAGCGGGAAGTGCTGGTGCCCACCGATCGCTACGGCAAGATGCGCAACGTCTGGTTCATCCCCTCCAGCGCGGCCCTCAAACTCTGGGTCGAGCGCTGCGGCTTCAGCGACGTGCGGATAGTGGACGAGAATATGACCAGCACCGACGAACAGCGTCGTACCGACTGGATGATTAACGAGTCCCTGAGTGACTATCTGGATCCCGATGATCCCGCACTCACGGTCGAAGGATACCCGGCACCCAAGCGTGCCGTACTGATCGCCAGAAAGGCCAAAGACTAGCCGATGGCGGCTGTGGAAGTTACACTGACCCAATTCCAGGAAGCACAGTTAAATGAATGACATGAAAAGCAAATTAAAAGGAATGACCCTGCTCTCCCTGCTCAGTCTCGGCGGGTGTGTCAGTATGGAAAAAGCGCCCCCTGTCCCGACCCTGACGCTGGCGGAGCTTCGCAACGAGATAAGCTTGAGCGAGCAACGCCTGCAAACATCCATGGAACAGCAACAGAAGCAGTATGTGCAGCAACAGCACCTGCTGGTTCAGCTCAACACCGATGTCACCAACATGAAAGAGTCCGTGAAGAAAGTCGACAGCAAGCTGGCTACCCTGCCACCCGAGCCCCCCAAACCCATGGCCATCCCGACCGAGAAGTGCCCGGCCCCGAGCCAGGGCCACACGGTCGACGGCAAGCTGCTGGTGGGTGAAGCCGAGTGGATCTGGGTCGATGCCGCCAACGATGCCTTCCAGGCACGGGTCGATACCGGCGCCACCACCTCCTCCATCAGCGCCCAGGAGATCACCATCTTCGAGCGCAACGGCAAGAACTGGGTGCGCTTCTTCCTGAGCCACCAGGAGATGGACGACAAGATCCAGATCGAAGCGCCCCTGGTGCGTCACGTGCGGGTGCGTCAGGCTTCTGCCGACGACCTCGACCGCCGTCCCGTGGTGCGCCTCACAGTGCGTATCGGCGACATGACCGAGAAGGCCGAGTTTACCCTCAAAGATCGCAGCGACATGACCTTCCCCGTGCTGCTGGGCCGTGAATTCTTGAAAGACATCGCCGTGGTCGACGTGGCCCGCGAGTATATCCAACCAAAACCCAAGCTCAAGGATGTAAAATAATCCATGGTTTCCCGTAAGCCGTTCTATCTGCTGGTCGCCCTGCTGTTCATTGTCGGCCTGGGAATGACGTTTTATCACCATGTCGCCCTGGACGTGCCCCTCACGCCCGGTGAAAAACGTCAGATCTGGTCTATCGAAGCCAAGCTCGAGTTCGAGGCGACCGGCGAGCCGGTGATCGCCTCCCTGGCCATTCCGGGCACCCAGCCCGGCTTCACCCTGATGAACGAGAATGCCGCGAGCCCGGGCTACGGCCTGTCGTTCGTGGAAAAAGACGGGGATGCCCGCGCCGAGTGGTCCATTCGCAGCGCCTCCGGCCGCCAGGAGCTCTACTACCGGGTCGATATGATGGCGGATGCCCATGCCAAGCCCGCCGCCAACCCCCTGCCGCCCGCCATCGAGAAACAGATCGAGAGTGAGCCCTACGCCACCGCGATGAAGCAGATCCTCGAGCGCGCCCAGGAGCGTTCCGCCGACGGCTACACCCTGACCCGCGAGATCATCAAGGAGATCGAGAAGCAGGAACAGAACGCCGAGCTGCTCAAATCCCACAAGAGCCGCGCCAGCCTGATCGCCGAGCTGCTCAACAACGCCGAGGTACCGGCGCGCGTGGTGCACGCCCTGAGCCTGGAAGACGGTCGCCGTCGTCAGGAGCTGGTGGACTACCTGCAGGTGTTCAACAGCCCGACCGACTACAAGCTGTTCAACCCGCAGACCGGCGAACAGGGACAACCGGGCAACCTGCTGCTGTGGGAATACAACTCAGGTGCCCTGCTGGACGTGACCGGCGGTCACAACTCCCGCGTCACCTTCTCGATGATCGAGCAGGAGCAACCGGTGAACGTGGCCCTGGCGCAGAAGTTCGAAAAATCAGAGATGATGAACTTCTCCATCCACAGCCTGCCGCTGGAAGAGCAGGCCCTGTTCAAGGGGCTGCTGCTGATCCCGATCGGTGTGCTGATGGTGGTGTTCCTGCGGGTTCTGGTGGGGATCAAGACCTCGGGCACCTTCATGCCGGTGCTGATCGCGGTCGCCTTCATCCAGACTTCCCTGGTCACCGGTCTCATCGGCTTCCTGCTGATCGTCGGCACCGGCCTGGTGATCCGCTCCTACCTCTCAAGGCTCAACCTGCTGCTGGTGGCCCGAATATCGGCGATCATCATCATGGTGATCTCGATGATCGGTATCTTCTCGGCCTTTGCCTTCAAGCTGGGGCTGACCGACGGCATGAAGATCACCTTCTTCCCGATGATCATCCTCTCCTGGACCATAGAGCGGATGTCCATCCTGTGGGAAGAAGAGGGCCCCAAAGAGGTGTTCCGTCAGGGTGGCGGCTCCCTGCTGGTGGCGGTCATCGCCTACCTGGCCATGGATAACGAGCTCATTCGTCACCTCACCTTCAACTTCCTCGGCCTGCAACTGGTGCTGATGGCGACCGTGCTGGTGATGGGTAACTACACCGGCTACAAGCTGAGCGAGCTCAAGCGCTTCAAGCCGCTGGTGGACGAGATGAAGTCCGGTGCCACCCCGGGTAAGGACAAGTAACAGATGTGGTTCTGGCAGAAATACACCAGTCCGTGGAGCCTGTCCCAGGCAGGCATCCTCGGCATGAACAAACGCAACCACTCCTACATCAGCCGCTACAACCCGCGTCGTCTCTACCCGCTGGTGGATGACAAGCTCAAGACCAAGCGCATAGCGCTGGATGCGGGGGTGACTGTGCCTGAACTCATCGGCACCATACGCGAGCAGCACGACGTGACCCGCATCACCGAGCTGGTGAAGGATTGGCCGGGCTTCTGCATCAAGCCGGCCCGCGGCTCGGGGGGCAAGGGGATACTGGTGATCCTGCGCCAGCAAGAGGGCAGCTTCTATAAGCCCAACGGCAGCGCCTCCACCGGTCAGGATCTGGAGCGCCATGTCTCCAACATACTGGCGGGCCTCTATTCCCTGGGCGGCAAGCCCGACGTGGCGCTGGTGGAAGGCCTCATCAACTTCGATGACGTGTTCGACGGCTACTCCTTCGAAGGGGTCCCCGATGCCCGGGTGATCATCTTCAAGGGCTTCCCCGTGATGGCCATGATGCGCCTCTCCACCGCCGCCTCCGACGGCAAGGCGAACCTGCACCAGGGCGCCGTGGGGGTGGGTCTGTGCCTGCGCACCGGTCGCGCCCTGCGGGCGGTGCAGTTTGGCAACCCGCTGCGCCATCACCCGGACACAGGCCTGGATCTCTACGATCTCAAGGTGCCCCACTGGGATACCCTGCTGACCCTGGCCGCCTCCTGCTACGAGATGTCGGGTCTGGGCTACATCGGCACCGACATGGTGCTCGACAAGTTCCGCGGCCCCATGCTGCTGGAGCTCAACGCCCGTCCCGGTCTCGCCATCCAGATAGCCAACGGTCGCGGCCTGGTGCCCAATCTCAAGACCATCGAGAAGCTGGGTCAGGTCAAGATGAACGTGGAGCAGCGGGTCAACTTCGCCAAGGATCACTTCGGTATCTTCGACGAATAGCCTGCCCTCACTCCTGCAAAAACGCGCCAACAGGCGCGTTTTTTTATGGCCAGCCATGGGCGGCCCCGCAAGACGCCAGGGAAGGCCGATCCCCGTCACATCCCATGGCAACCCCCCTTCAACGGGCTGGCACAAGGGGATAAGCTCCCATGGCAGTTGTTGTAGCGACGGGCAGGTGGATGGCGGGCCTATCCCCATCCGCTTGCCCCGCAATGCACAGACCCTGCCAAGAGGGCGCCTAATCTCGGCGACAAAGCAGTCTCTCGATGGTAGATTAATCAAATCAAATAGATAGCATCGATCGGGTTTCCCCTATGCAACGTTGGCCCAGCCTGAAACAGCTGCAGTATCTGGTCGCTCTGGACGAGCACAAGAATTTCAATCGCGCCGCCAAGGCCTGTCATGTCAGCCAGTCCACCCTGAGTACCGGGATCCAGACCCTGGAGGACATGATGAACCTGCAACTGGTGGAGCGTGACCACAAGAGCTTCATCATGACGCCGGTCGGCATGGAGATAGTGGCGCGGGCGCGCAACCTGCTCTCCGACGCCCGGGATCTGATGGAGCTCGGCCAGCAGCAGGGGGGCGTCATGCACGGCACAGTCCGCCTGGGTTGCATCCCCACCATAGCCCCCTTCCTGCTCAGCAAGCTGCTGCAGGTGTGCGGCAAGGCCTATCCGGAGCTGGAGCTGCTGCTGCGGGAAGACACCACCACCAATCTGCTCAAGCAGCTGGAGCAGGGGCAGCTCGACTTGCTGATCCTGGCGCTGCCGGTGGAGATAGGCGGTTTTCACAGCAAGACGGTGGGGCTGGATCCCTTCCACATGGTGATGCCCTCCCACATGGCGGCGGGCCTGCACATGCCGTTCGACTACAAGGAGCTGCCCAATCAGAGCATCTTCCTGCTGGAGCGGGAGCACTGCCTGACCGAGCACGCGGTGAGTGCCTGCCGGCTGCGGGACAAGAGCAAGATCAACCCCTTCGCCGCCACCAGTCTGCACACCCTGGTGCAGATGGTGGGCGCCGGCCTTGGCACCACCTTCCTGCCCCAGATGGCCATAGATGCGGGCATCCTCGACAACTCGGATCTGGTGGCCATCCCCCTGCCCGGGGAGAAGCCCTATCGCGAGATTGGCCTGGTGTGGCGCCCCAGCACCACCCGGGTGCAGACCTTCTACAAGATTGCCGAACTGCTCACGCCGCTGATAAATCCCAAGGCGGCGGACTGACGCCTGGCTCGCCGGGGCCCTTTCTCTGCCCTCGGCAAGTTTTTATGCTATCGCTGTTCAGGTTCCAGGCAGGAACATCGTCTATGATGAATCCCGTGCCCTATCAAGGAGTTGAGATGTTTCGCACCTTGCTTCCGCCCCTGCTGGCCCTGCTTGTCGTCGCCTGCTCCAGTACCCCGGAGCCGCCCCCTCCTGCCCGCCAGGCCAGTGCCTTCGACGGCTTCTATCAGCAGTGGCGCGGCGTCCCCTATCGCATGGGCGGCACCAATCGCGCCGGCCTCGACTGCTCCGCCTTCACCCAGCTTGCCTACCAGCAGGTGCTGGGCTTCACCCTGCCCCGCACCACTGAATCCCAGGCCAATCTCGGCAGGCCGGTGGACAGATACCGTCTGCAGCACGGGGATCTGGTGTTCTTCAAGACCGGCTGGCAGCAGTACCACGTCGGCGTCTATACCGGTGCCGGGGAGTTCATTCACGCCTCCACCAGCAAGGGGGTGATCCGCTCGCGCCTCGACAACGTCTACTGGAACAGCCGCTACTGGCAGGCCCGCCGCCTGACCCAGTAGCCGCCACCAACGAACACCAAAAAGGCCCCGAGGGGCCTTCTTCTTTATGTGCCGCGCAGAGGCTCAGTGCTTGCGGTGCCAGCGGGGCGAGGTGGCCCGCTCGCCCCAGGGGGTCACGCAGGGCAGCAGGGCCCCTTCGATCAGCCCATCGCTTGCTGCCAGCGCCTCGGCAATCTTCTCGTGTAGCAGCCGCAGCAGGTTTTTGTCCTGCTCCGCCAGGGAGTGACCCGCGGCGAAATACTCGCGCTGATGTTGCAGCGCCAGCTTCTGGGCAAATTCATAGGTGTTGAAACTGTCCGGCATGCGCTCGATCACATCGTCCAGCCGGGCCAGCAGGCTGTGCAATTCCCTGGTCATGTGCTGCTCTCCATTTGAGTTGATGATTGAAAACTACCTCTTATTGGATAATCCACCAATCGAGATACCCCCAAACTGTGTGGCCGAGCACAGTTCCATCGGAGAACCCACTCATCCGCCCTTGCTCTGGCACGCCCTTGTTTACAAGCTGGCAACAAGCCGATAGGCTTAGACCGACTAATCAGTCGGTCAATTTTTGTGCGGAGCATGCCATGGAAGCCATACGAACAGAGTCCCCAGACAAGTTCTCCCTGCCCGAGCAGGTGAACCGCCTCAAGCAGGCCTGTCAGGCCCATCCCATGCCGAGCCTGGAGCAACGCCGCAACCGACTGAGCGCACTCAAGGGCGCCCTGCTCGCCCACAAGCAACCCCTGTGCGACGCCCTGGCCCTGGACTATGGCCAGCGCAGCGACTACGACAGCCTGGTCGCCGACATACTGCCCTGCGTCATGCAAGTCAACTACAGCCTGAAACGGCTCAAGGGCTGGATGAGACCAGCGCGGCGCCACCCCGGCCTGCTGCTGGCCCCCGCCAGGGTCGAGGTGCACTATCAGCCGCTGGGCGTCATCGGCATCATGGTGCCCTGGAACTTCCCTGTGATGCTGAGCCTGGGGCCCCTCATCGGCGCCATCGCCGCCGGCAACAGAGCCATGATCAAGCTCTCCGAGTTCACCCCCCATACCAATGCCGTGTTGCGCACCCTGCTGGCCCAGGTGTTTGGGGATGACGAGGTGGTGGTCATCGAGGGGGACGCGGGACTCGCGGCCGCCTTCAGCACCCTCCCCTTCGATCATCTGCTGTTCACCGGCTCCACTGCGGTGGGCAGGCTGGTGATGGCCGCCGCCGCCCCCCAGCTCACCCCCCTCACCCTGGAGCTCGGTGGCAAGAGCCCCTGCCTCATCGCCCCCGACATGCCGCTGGCCCTGGCGGTGGAGCGGATGATCTTCGGCAAGAGCCTCAACGCCGGCCAGATCTGCGTGGCCCCGGACTATGTGCTGCTGCCGCGGGGGCAGGAGCAGGCCTTTATCGAGGCCTATCAGGCGCACTTTCGCCGCCTCTATCCCAAGGGGCTGGATAGCCCGGATTACGGCTCCATCATCAACAGGGCCCAATACGAGCGACTCACCGCCTGGCTGGCGGAGGCGAAGCAGGCGGGCGCCCAGGTGCACCCTTGCGCCTCGCCGGCCCGGGATGACGGCGCCCGCCGCCTGGTGCCCCACCTGCTGACCGAGGTGCCCGGCCACTGCCAGCTGATGCAGCAGGAGATCTTCGGCCCATTGCTGCCCCTGGTGCCCTATGACAGCATCGACGAGGCCCTCGCCTACATAGCGGCGCGCCCGCGCCCCCTCGCCTGTTACCTGATGAGCCTGGATCCGGCGCTGCAGAGCCGCCTCATCCGGGAGACCCACGCCGGTGGCATGGCCATCAACGAGTGCCTGTTCCAGGTGGCGGCGGACGACGCCCCCTTCGGCGGCATAGGCCCCTCCGGCATGGGCCACTACCACGGCCACGAGGGCTTTCTCACCTTCTCCAAGGCGAAAACCGTGCTGCGCCGTGGCCGTTTCAGCGCCGGAACCCTGATCCACCCCCCTTATCGGCGCTGGTACCAGCGGCTGATGATGGCCCTGTTCCTGCGCTAGGAGGCTGCATGAGCGAACCCATGACAGACAAACGCCGCCAGATCCTGGATGCCGCCCTCGCCCTCTGCGCCGAGGATGGTCTGCAGGGGGCCGCCACCGCCCGCATCGCCCGGGCGGCCGGGGTGGCCAACGGCACCCTGTTTCACCACTTTCCCAGCAAGGAGCTGTTGATCCAATGCCTCTATCAGGACGTCAAGCTGCGCCTTGGCGCCGCCATCAGCGAGGCGGATCCGGCCCTGCCCCTCAGGGAGCAGGCGCGCCACTACTGGCGCCAGGCGATGAGCTGGATGCAGGCCCATCCCCACGAGCTCAAGTTCGTGCTGGGCTTCTTCCACTCCCCCTTGCTGGCCAGATCCCTGCGCAGCCAGATCCTGGGGGAGACACTGCGCTTCCTGCCGCGCCTGCTGAGCCAGGGCCAGGCCAGCGGCGAGCTGATGCAGGCCCCCCCCGTGCTGATGCTGGAGGTGTGCCAGAGCCAGTTTCTGGCCTGCGCCTCCCTCTTTGTGGACCAACCCGAGCTCGGGGAGGATCCCCACTGGCAGGCCAGCGCCTTCGCCCTCTTCTGGTCCGCCATAGCGGGAGGCCCTCATGACGCTTGATCCCCTGCTCGCCACCGGCAGGCGCCTCTGGATAGGGAGCCTGCTCTGGGTCATCGGCCGCACCCTGTGCCGCGCCGCCCGGGTCGACGAGGCGGTGCGCCGGGAGCTGGCCCCCCTGCCGGAGGGGCTCTACATCCGGCTGGAGGTTCACGGGCTGCCTCATGGCCTGACCCTGCACAAGAGGGCCGGGCGCTGGCGCTGCGGCCCCGCGCCCCGGGGGGCAACAAGCCCTCATCTGCTGCGCGTCTGCTTCAAGCACCCCGCCATCGCCTTTCGCGCCCTCAGCTTTCGCCTCGGCATCAATCAGGCCTTCTGCGAGAACCGACTGCTGGTGGAGGGGGATCTCAGTGCGGCCATGCACCTGGTGCGGGCGCTGGAGCAGTTGCAAGCCCTGATCCTGCCGGCCTTCATCGCACGGCCCCTGCTGCGCCACTACCCGAGCCCGCGCCACAAGCTGACGCGAGCCTGCCACATCTACCTGGGTCTGCTGACCGGTTGAAGAGAAGGATGAACACCATGAGCCGTTATTACGATTTCTTCTGTCCGGTCAGGTTGATGGCGGGGGAGCAGGCACTGGAGCAGCTCCCGGACGAGCTGATGGCGCTGGGGGCGCGCCGTCCGCTGCTGCTCACCGACAAGGGGGTCGGCGGCAGCGGGCTCGCCACCCTGCTGGCCAATGTGCTGGCGGAGGGGGGCCTGCCGGTGGCCGCCATCTGGGACCAGATCCCCGCCGACTCCTCCACCGCAGTGGTGGAGCGCATCGCCACCCGCTGGCGGGAGCTCGGCTGTGACAGCCTGGTGGCCCTGGGGGGCGGCTCCGTCATCGACACCGCCAAGGCGGTCAACATCCTGGTCACCCTGGGCGGGGAGCGGCTGCTGGATCACGCGGGGGCAGGTTGCCTGACCCGGCCCCTCAAGCCGCTGGCTGTGGTGCCCACCACGGCGGGCACCGGATCGGAGGTGACACTGGTGGCAGTGATCCGGGACGAGGGGAGCGGGCGCAAGGTACCCTTCACCTCCCCCTTCCTGCTGCCCCAGCTGGCGGTGCTGGACCCGCGCCTCACCCAGGGCTTGCCGCTGCCCATCACGGCCGCCACCGCCATGGACGCCATGACCCACGCCATCGAGGCCTTCATCGGCAACGGCAAGAACCCGGTCAGCGACGCCCTGGCCCTGATGGCGGTGGAGAAGATAGCCGATGCCCTGCCCAGGGTGCTGCTGGCCCCCGAGGACAAGGCCCTGCGGTTGCAACTGGCGGAGGGCTCCACCCTGGCGGGCATGGCCTTTTCCAACTCCATGGTGGGGCTGGTGCACGCCCTCGGCCACAGCCTGGGGGCCCGCTGTCACCTGCCCCACGGCCTGTGCATGAACCTCTTCCTGCCCACGGTGCTCGACTACAACAGGCCCCAGATAGACACCGAGCTGGCCCGCCTGCTGCTGCCGCTGGCGGGGCCGGAGCGCTTCGCGGCCACCCCACAGGCCCTGCGCCCCCAGGCGGCCCTGGATGCACTCTGCGCCCTGAGGGACAGTCTCTGGCAGGCGGTGGGGCTGCCGCGTACCCTGGCGGAAGCCGGGGTGACGGACAGAGCCGTGCTCAAGGATATCCGGGATCTCGCCATCAACGACGGTGCCCTGCTCTACAACCGCAAGGATGCGGACAGGGAACAGCTGCTGACGCTGCTGGAGCAGGTATGGGAATGACCCCGGGGCGCAGGATCAGATGGGTGGAGTGAAGACCCCGGTGGAGAGATAGCGATCCCCCCGATCGCAGATGATGGCCACCACCACCCCTTGGCTCAGCTCGGCCGCCACCCGCAGGGCACCGGCCACGGCGCCCCCCGAGCTGACCCCGCAGCAGATCCCCTCCTCCCGCGCCAGCTGGCGCATGGTGGCGAGCGCCTCCTCCTGGGTCACATCCAGCACCCGATCGACCCTTTGTGGCTCGAAGATGGCGGGCATATAGGCGGCGGGCCAGCGGCGAATGCCCGGGATCTGGCTCCCCTCTGCCGGTTGCAGCCCAATCACCTCTACCGCCGGGTTCTGCTCCTTGAGGTAGCGGGAGACCCCCATTATGGTGCCCGTGGTGCCCATGGCCGAGACGAAGTGAGTGATTGCCCCCTCGCTCTGGCGCCAGATCTCCGGGCCGGTGGAGAGGTAGTGGGCATCGGGGTTGGCCGGGTTGTTGAACTGATCGAGTACCAGCCCCTCGCCGCGAGCCTGCATGGCGAGGGCGAGGTCACGCGCCGCTTCCATGCCCTCTTCCACCAGCACCAGCTCGGCGCCATAGGCCTGCATGGCATCGCGCCGCTCCTGGCTCATGTTGCTCGGCATGATGAGGCGCATCCTGTACCCCCGGGCCGCCGCCACCATGGCCAGCGCTATGCCGGTATTGCCCGAGGTGGCCTCGATAAGCCGCGCGCCTGGCCCTAAGTGACCACTCGCCTCCGCCGCCCGGATGAGGTTCAGGGCCGGCCTGTCCTTGACCGAGCCACCGGGGTTGTTCCCCTCCAGCTTCACCAGCAGGGTCACGTCGGGATAGGGGTTGATGCGGCGCAGGCGCAGCAACGGGGTATTGCCAATCAGATCTTCCAGGGTGGCGAAGGCCATAACGGGATCCATCCTCTGCTAACTGTTCTATACCTTGCCTGACGAGCCGCTCGCAGGCCGGTCAGTGTAAGCGAGCCTCCTCGGCCCGCAAAGAGCACTGTTGGCAAAGTCCGGCCAGCATGCTCTGATACCCCTTCCCCACCCTTTGAGGAGCCTCCATGAGCGACATTCTTCATCAGGCCGACCAGCAGCAGTTCATCTGCGTGGTGGACGGCAAGACCTCTCGCCTCAGCTACCGCTGGCTGGATGCGGGCACTGTCGATGCCTGCAGCACCCAGGTGCCGTCCGAGCTGAGGGGACAGGGCATTGCCGACAGGCTGGCGCGCAGCTTCTACGACTGGGCCCGAGCAGAGGAGCTCACCATAGTGCCGAGCTGCAGCTACATAGACGTCTGGCTGCGCCGTCATGGGGGTTGAGGCACAAGCGACCCGGGAGGCACAGCTGCAAGCCCGCACCGAGGCCCTGCTGCGGGCCGATCCCCTGCGCATGGCCTGCCTCTGGGCAGCGCGGGAGCTGGCCCTGCCGGACTGGGCGCTGGGGGCGGGCTTCGTGCGCAACCTCATCTGGGATCACCTGCACCAGAAAGCCGAGCCGACTCCCCTCAACGACATAGATCTTATCTATCTGGATCCGGGCGACCCGGAAGGTACGGGCGAACGGGAGTACGAAGCCTGGCTCAGAATTCGCTTGCCTGATCAACGCTGGGAGGTGCGCAACCAGGCGCGCATGCATATGCGCCAGCGAGTGCCCCCCTTCGCCAGCTCGCTGGAAGCGCTCAGTCACTGGGTGGAGGTCCCCACCTGCATCGGGGTCAGGCTGCTGGCCAACGATGAGTTCGAGTGGCTGGCGCCCCATGGCTTTGGCCACAACTGGTCGCTGCAGGTGAATGCCAATCCGCGCTGCCGGCAGGAGAGCCGGATCTTCATCGACAGGATCAGGGACAAAGAGTGGCAGCGCATCTGGCCTGATCTGGTGGTGAACTGGCCATAACCGGATTGCAATGGGCCGACAACCTTGGGCACACTAAGAAAAAGCTGTTTATAACTCAATGGGTTAAATAATGCGCGACTTCTTCTCTCTCGAACGCTGGCTGCCGGGCCTCGCCGCCCTGCTGCAATATCAGCGGGCCTGGCTGATGCCGGATCTTCGCGCTGGCCTCTCGGTGGCGGCCGTGGCCTTGCCCGTGGCCATCGCCTATGCGGAGCTCGCCGGAGTGGGCGCCATCGTCGGCCTCTACTCCTGCATACTGCCCATGGTGGTCTATGCCCTCTTTGGCACCTCCCGCCAGCTCATCGTCGGCCCGGACGCCGCCACCTGCGCCGTCATTGCCGCCGTGGTGACACCGCTCGCCGCCGGGGATCCCACCCGCCAGTGGCAACTGGTGATGACCATGACCGCCATGACCGGCTTCTGGTGCCTGATCGCCAGCCGCTTCAAGCTGGGGGTGCTGGCGGACTTTCTCTCCCGCCCCATACTGATGGGCCTGCTCAATGGTGTGGCCATCACCATAATGGTGAGTCAGCTCTCCAAGATCTTCGGCTTCACCTTCAGCGAGCGCTATCTCATCGAGCGGATCTTGAATGGCACCGACTACCTTACCCAGACCCATCTGCCGACCCTGGCCATGAGTCTGACCGCCCTGCTCACCCTGCTGCTGGCCAAGCGCTACAGGCCATCCTGGCCCTCCTCCATGGTGGCCATGGTGGTGACGGCGGCCCTAGTGTGGGCCCTCAATCTCGGCCAGTTCGATATCGCCACCCTGGGGGCCGTGGGCTCGGGCCTGCCCGCCTTCCAGATGCCGGAGTTCCCCCCCGGCCTGATGCGGGAACTGGTGCTGCCGGCGCTCAACCTCGCCATGGTGAGCTTCGTCTCCATGATGCTCACCGCCCGCAGCTTCGCCGCCAAGAACGGCTACGAAATCGATGCAGACAAGGAGTTTCGGGCCCTTGGCATGGCAAACCTCGCCTCGGCTGTCTCCCAGGGCTTTGCCATCAGCGGCGCGGATTCACGCACCGCGGTCAACGACGCCAACGGCGGCAAGAGCCAGCTGGTCTCCATCATAGCCGCGGCTGTGATCGCCCTCATAACCTTCTACCTGACGGCGCCGCTGCAATTCATTCCCACCGCCGCCCTCGGGGTGGTGCTGGTGATGGCCTCTCTGTCGCTCACCGATTTTCGCGGCCTCTGGGCTCTGCGCGACTCGGACCGCGCCGCCTTCTGGCTGGCGCTGATCACCTTTATCAGCGTGCTCACCATGGGGGTGATCCCGGGGATCACCCTCGCGGTCTTGCTGGGGCTGTTCCAGTTCCTGCGCAACGTGATGCGCCCCACCGATCAGTTGCTCGGCATGGATGATGAAGGGGTGGTGCGCACCCTGGGGGACAACGAGCAGGCCAAGGCCATCCCCGGCATCCTGGTCTATCGCTTCAACTCGCCGCTGACCTACTTCAACGCCCCCTACTTCAAGCGGCGGGTGCTGGCGCTGCTGGTGCAGGATCCCCACAATCCCAAGTGCCTCATCGTGGATGCCGTGGCCTGCTTCACCCACCAGGACATCAGCGTGATGAGCATGGTGGGGGAGCTGCACAAGGAGCTCAGGCGCCGCGGCATCCACATGGTGATGGCCGGTCGCCACGGCCAGATGACCCAGTGGCTCAAGCAGGCGGGGATCCGGATCGGGGACGAGGGGGTCATCCTCAGTCCCGACATGTATCAGGCCCTGCGCCTGACCCGCTGCTACCGGGAGCCTGTGTTCAAGGATGACGAAGTGGTGGAGAGCACCACTGATACCCTGCTCTCCCGCTGGCCTCAGGATGAGACGCTACCGGACTCGGCGCGCCTCACCCGGCCCTGCGAGCAGGAAGCGGGCGCCACCCCGGTCTGACGGCAGCGCGCCACCAGACTGCGAGAGGGTGCCGGGCCAGCACCCTCTTTGCTCAGGGCAGGATTGCACCCCGCACCCGCTTGGTGTTAAATGCCCGTCCAGATGGCGCTGACGAGGGCCATCCCCAGTATTTGGACATCCCATGCAGACTCAATCCCACGCGGGCCCGGGCACCCTCTTCGCCCTGACCTGGCCACTGTTCATCGATCTCGCCCTGCACTTCCTGACCGGGGCCCTCAACACCTTCATGGTGGGCCACGTCTCCTATCAGGGGGTGGCGGCACTGGCAGTCGGCAACCAGGTGTTCGATCTCGCCATCACCTTGTTCAGCTTCGTCAGCATAGGCACCAGCGTGGTGATCACCCAGTACCTGGGGGCGGGGGATAGAGAGAAGGCGCGGGTGGTCATCCACACCGCCATCGGCTTCAACCTGCTGGTGGGGCTGGTGGCCGCGGTCGGGGTCATGGCCGGTGCCAGCACCATGCTGGCGCTGATGAACCTGCCCGCCCACCTGATGGGGGATGCCACCCTTTATCTGCAGATCATCGGCCTCTGCCTGCTACCGGAGGCGGCGGCGCTCTGCCTGGCCGCCACCCTGCGCGCCCATGGCCACACCCGTCAGGCCATGTACGTGACCCTGATCGTCAACCTCATCACCTTCGTCGGCAACCTGCTGCTGCTCTATGGCTGGTTCGGCCTGCCTCAACTTGGGGTCGCCGGGGTCGCCATCAGCACAGTAGTGGGGCGCATCGTCGGCGTGGTGCTGCTGGTGTGGCTAGTGGCGCGCAAGACCGGCATACGGCTGCGGCTGCCGGAGATCCTTCGGCCAAGCAAGGTCATGCTGGACAAGGTGCTGCACATAGGCCTGCCGGCGGCCGGGGAGAACCTCTCCTGGATGCTGCAGTTCATGGTGGTAACGGCCTTCGTCGGCCTGCTCGGCGACAAGGCGCTGGCGACCCAGTCCTATTTCTTCCAGATCTGCCTGTTCATCCTGCTGTTCGGCCTCTCCATCGGCCTTGGCAACGAGATCATCATCGGCCACCTGGCGGGGGCCCGTCGCTTCGAGCAGGCCTATCGCCAGCTCATCAAGAGCCTCAAGCTCGGCCTCATCGTCACCAGCCTGATTGCCATAGCCGCGGCCCTGAACGGACGCGCCATCATCAGCCTGTTCACCGACGACCCCGACATCATCACCCAGGTGGCGCAGCTGTTCCTCATCAGCCTCATCCTCGAACCCGGCCGCACCTTCAACCTGGTGGTGATCAACGCCCTGCGTGCCACCGGGGATGCCCGTTTCCCGCTCTACATGGCGCTCGTCTCCATGTGGGGCATTGCCGTTCCCCTGGCCTATTTCCTTGGTATCATGCAGGGCTATGGCCTGGTAGGCATCTGGTTGGCGCTGGCCTGCGACGAGTGGGTACGCGGTCTGGCCATGTTCTGGCGCTGGCGCAGTCGTCGCTGGCAAAACAAAATTCTTGTCGAAACATAAGCGGAATCACAATGAAGAAAATCGGACTCTTGTTGGCGGCCATCCTGCTCAGCCCGCTCGCCATGGCACAAACCGCCCCGGCGGCCCCCAAGGCGCAAGCCCCCCAGACCTGGTACGTGGCCCCCATCGTCATCGACCAGACCAGCGAGGCGCAGAAGGCCCTGACCAAGGACTTCATGGCCCAGATGATCAAGACCATCAAGATCAACGAGTACCAGATCGGCAAGGCGGTGGGCAAGCACAAGGATCCCAAGTGGCTGATCCGCACCAAGCTGGTGCCCGCAAGCACCGAACCCCTGGTGGGCAAGAAACACCCCCAGGGCCTGACCTACGGCAAGGGCATCCCCACCCAGGAGATAGTCGGCGAGCTCATCATGAACGGCACCCTGGTGGCCCATGTGGGCCAGGGCTGGCGTGAGCCCATAGTGCCGGGCACCCCGGTGGCCGAGAAGATCACCATAGCCAACTACCAGTACGCCATCGGCAACGAGGCCAAGGCCCCGGACCTGGAAGAGCTGGCGGCCCAGATAGGCTTCGAGGTGGGCAAGGTGATAGCCCGCGGCGGTCAGCCCCTGCCCGAGAAGAAAAAGAAAAAAGAGTAAACACTGCACTGGTTTTCAGAAAGGGGCCTTGCGCCCCTTCTTGCTGCCCGCCTGGCGCGAGCCTGTCGTCATCAAAGCGTCACAACTGTGAACAAGCTCCCGATTCCCTCCTCTCTGCCCGCCTCATAAATCACTTATCTGCTTGTGATTCAATCAGTTAAAAATCATCCGCCAGATGCAGCAAATCCGTTGCCCCAAATTGGATCGGGATCACATTTATCTCCCGGGGGAAGGGGTAGTTTGAAGGTCAAGGCACAATCAAACGACACCAAGGAGGCTTCATTACATGTTCCCCGAGTACAGAGATCTCATCTCGAAACTGAAGAGCAGTGATGTCCATTTCCAAAAGAAGTTTGACTTGCACAACGACCTGGATGCGGAGATCAGGAAGCTGGAAAAACATCACGCCAGCGATTACAGCTCCGAGGTGAAGGATCTGAAAAAACAGAAACTTAAACTGAAAGAGGAGATATACGACATCCTCAAACAACATCCACACTGACGCCTCGACGAATACCCGGATAAGCAACTTATCCCCCAGCCCGGCCCAACGCCGGGCTTTTTGTTGCCCGCTCACGATGGTGCGGGGCAAACTATGTCAGGCCGCCACCGCCTGCTGGTCATCGTCGGTCTTGCTGGACAGTACGCAGATCACCAGATCTCTCGCAGGGGATGGGCTACTCATCGGGCATATCGGCAGAAATCGTCAGCGGATAGGCAGCGATCCCCTCTCCCTGTAGAGGGGCCGCCTTCTCGGCGCTGCTGACCGTCACCGCCATCGGCTTGCATGCTGCCAGCAGGACCCAAGCCAGCCCGCCCCCAGAATGCCTATCGTCCCGGCTATATGTTGTTCTGTCATCGTCCCCTTCTCCTGCTTGACGCTATTTGCCCCGAAGCTTGCCTGCCTTCGAAGGAACAGAAAGCCTTGGCATTCAGATAGACAAATGCCGCCAATGTGGTGGCATTTTGTTTTTTATTCATCGTTATCCCATCCTGCTTTTCCGTCACAATGGCTACATCCCGACCAATAACTATTTCCCATGTCTCCCGTATTGGGTTCATTGCACCATTGGCAATTCTCAACCTGCTCTTGCGTCAGGAAACAACTAGTGCAGATATACTCGTCTGATTCTGTTCTCACCACAGTATGGTAACCATCACAGTTACTACAATTACCTAAATCCCACGTTGAATCACCATCTTTAATCGCTACATATGCAGAACCCTCATCCATCAGTATTTCAGCCAAGTTATCTGGTTCAAAACTTTCACCACAACAACTACAATTACCAAATCCTTCATTTATAAAAATCACCTCACTGTAACAAGAAGGGCATAAAATCTTTAGAACATTCTCAGTCAGACTACATACCAAACAGCTTGCCTCATATATTTCATCCAGTTCCACCTGATGATTTTGAGCTTCAAAGCCACAAGATGGACAAACTGAATACAGTTCACCATTCTGTTTTCTTTTTTCTATATCAGGCTTAATTTGATCATAAACAATCTGTAGAAATGTATGTAACGAACGTAGTTTTTTGTCTACTTCTAATAGAGGTTCGCTCCATTTACAAAAAACATCATTCCAGCGGCTAGTTAATATGTTGTGGAGGTAATACCACGCTGTCAGCTGTTGTTTAACAATGCTTCTTATTTGTTCACTATTTTCCGCAGCAGAGTGGGCTTCATGGTAAAAATGTACAACTTTGTTTCTGTGCTTTGTTATTTCTTTAAATGATTTAAATTCTGGCTTCGTCAGTCCACTCCCCACAACCTTTTCAAGTCTATCAACTGCATCATCAAGTGATACTGATTGAAAGTTGCCAGATATAAATTTATTCCAGTTAGGCTCTTGTCTATGAGAGACAACCAAGGACCAATCTTCTTTCATTAATCTAGCTTTCAGGAACAATTCAACAGCCGCATGGAAATTAATAACTGAAAACTTAGGGTAATCGTTTAATTCCACGACAGCCTTATTTAGGAAGTCGAAAGCATTATCTACTAACCTTCCTAACATTTCATCATTTTTCATTTATCATCCTATCGCTAAATTTCACTTCAGGTTGCTCTAGAACTCTCATCATCACCAACATCGAAGAATAACCTACCACTATATGATGAGCAATGACATCCGGAACCATCAATAATTTTCTCATTTCACACCAATACTTTCTTCTTATATATCCTCAAAAAACAGGCCATATTTTTAACGGATGGGAAAATTATTTTTCTCTTTAAACAATCAGAGTTATTCTCATGAACAAGCGGGCCAATGGCCCGCTTCGTTATACCGATTTAGTCCCCTCTCACACCGGCGGATGGAACTGGCTGGCCTCGCGGGTGGCCATCTCCTCGTAGGTGGCCCACTTCTGCCACGCCACTTTTTGCGCCACCTGCATCAGTCGCTCAGCCTCCTCCGGATGGCTCTGGGCCAGCACCCGATAACGGGTCTCCTCCTGCCGATATTCAGCAAGGGGGATAGAGGGGCGCAGGCTGTCGAGGCTAAAGGGGTTCTGCCCCGCACTGCGCAAGACCGGGTTGTAGCGCATCAGCGGCCAGTGACCGGAGGCCACGGCCCGTTTTTGCTGGGTCAGGCCAAACTCCATATCGATGCCGTGGGCGATACAGTGGCTGTAGGCGATGATCAGCGATGGGCCCGGATAAGCCTCCGCCTCACGCAACGCTTGCAGCGCCTGCTGCGGGTTGGCACCAAAGGCGATGCGGGCCACGTAGACGTTGCCGTAGGAGATGGCCTGCAACGCCACATCCTTCTTGGCCAGCGTCTTGCCCCCCGCCGCGAACTTGGCAACGGCACCGAGCGGCGTCGATTTCGACATCTGGCCGCCGGTGTTGGAGTAGACCTCGGTATCCATCACCAGCACGTTCACATCGCGCCCGGAAGCGAGCACGTGATCGAGCCCCGCCGAGCCGATGTCATAGGCCCAGCCATCGCCGCCGATGATCCAGACCGAGCGGCGCACCAGCTGATCAATCAGCGACAGCAGCTCGCGGGCCTTACCGGATTTCACCTCTTCCAGCCGCTCGCGCACTTGCGCCACCCGGCCCCGCTGGGCGCGGATCTCCGACTCCAACCGCTGCGGGGCGTTGAACAGGGTATCGACCAATGCTTCCCCCAGCTCCCCCTTCATCGCCTGCAAGGCCGCCACCGCCTGACCGTGATGCTGATCGGCGGTGAGACGGAAGCCAAAGCCGAACTCGGCGTTGTCCTCGAACAATGAGTTGGACCAAGCCGGCCCCTTCCCTTCCGCGTTCTTGGCCCACGGCGTGGTCGGAAGGTTGCCGCCATAGATGGAGGAGCAACCGGTAGCGTTGGCCACCAGCATGCGATCGCCAAACAGCTGGGTCAGCAGCTTGAGATAAGGTGTCTCGCCACAACCGGCGCAAGCGCCGGAGAACTCGAACAGGGGTTCCAGGAACTGGGCACCGCGCACGGTGGAGAAATCCACCCGCTCGCGGGCAGGCCAGGGCAGGCTCTCGAACCAGCGCAGCGCCTGTTTCTGGCCAGCGAGGTGCGGCGCCTTGTCCATCATGGTGATGGCACGGTCGCCTTGATGGCTTGCATCAGCCCCGGCCCGCACCGGACAAGCCTGAACGCACTGGCCGCAGCCGGTGCAATCTTCCGGATAGAGTTGCAAGGTGTAGCGGCTGTCGGGGAAACCTTTGGCGGTGACGGGCACCGACTGGGCCGCCTCGGGGGCGGTGGCCAGCCAGTCCTGGTGATAGAACTTGGCTCGCAGCGCCGCGTGGGGGCAGACAAAGACGCAGTTGCCGCACTGGATGCAGATATCGGAATGCCAGATGGGGATCTCGCGGGCGATATCCCGCTTCTCGAAGCGACTGGTGGCTGTGGGGTAAGTGCCATCCACCGGCAACATGGAGACGGGGATGAGATCGCCTCGCCCCGCCAGCATCTCGCCGGTGACCCGCTGCACAAACTCGCTGCCGCCGGGGGCCAGTGGCAGCGGATAGTCGCTGATCGGCTCATCACCGGCCGGGATCGCCACCTTGCTTAAGTGAGCCAGGGTATCGTCCACCGCCGCGAAGTTGCGCGCCACCACCTCTGGCCCCTTGCGGGCATAGCTCTTCTCTATGCTCTCCTTGATCAGCGCAATGGCCTCGTCCCGCGGCAAGACCCCGGCCAGGGCGAAGAAGCAGGTCTGCATAATGGTGTTGATGCGATTGCCCATGCCGTTTTGCTCGGCCACCCGATCGCCGTCGATGCAGTAGAGCTGGATATTGAGGGCGCGGATACGGGCGCGCAGCCGCTCGGGCAGCTGGCCCCACACCTTGTCCGCCTCATAGGGGGCATTGAGCAGCAGGGTCGCCCCTTCCGCGGCATGTTCCAGCAGGTCTACCGATTCGACAAAGCCCCACTGGTGGCAGCCGATAAAACTCGCCTGCTCGATAAGCCAGGGCGCGTCTATGGGCTCGGGGCCAAAGCGCAGGTGGGAGACGGTGCGCGAGCCCGACTTCTTGGAGTCGTAGACGAAGTAGCCCTGGGCGTGGAACCCCTCCAGCTCGCCGATGATCTTGATGCTGTTCTTGTTGGCGCCGACGGTGCCGTCGGCACCCAGGCCAAAGAAGAGTGCCCGCACCCGGCTGGCGGGCTCCAGATCGCCGATGGGGTGCCAGGCCAGACTGAGGCCCGAGACATCATCGACAATCCCCACGGTAAAGCGCGGGCGCGGCGCATCGGATGCCAGCTCCTCGAACACAGCCGCGCACATGGCCGGGGTGAACTCCTTGGAAGAGAGACCATAGCGACCGCCGCTCAGCCAGGGTAGGCGCTTGAGAAGGCCACGCTGCAAACCGTCGATCAGGGCGCTCTGCACATCCAGCAGCAGGGGCTCGCCGCCGGCGCCCGGCTCCTTGGTGCGATCCAGCACGGCGATGCGGCGCACGCTCGCGGGCAGCGCATCGAGCAGCGCCTGTACCGGGAAGGGGCGATAAAGACGAATGACCAGGACCCCTGTCTTGCGATCCTGCCGATTGAGCCAGTCGACCGTGGTGCGGGCGGTGGCAGCTCCCGAGCCCATCAGCACGATAACGTCGGTGGCATCCGGGGCGCCGTGGTACTCCACCAGCCGGTAGTGGCGGCCGGTGAGGGATCCCAGCTTGTCCATGCACTGCTGCACCCGGGCCGGCACCGCCTCGTAGAAGGGGTTGACGCTCTCGCGGGACTGGAAATAGGTATCGGGGTTCTGGGCCGTGCCGCGCATCACCGGATGATCCGGGTTGAGGGCCCGGGCGCGGTGGGCCCGCACCCAGTCGTTGTCGATAAGGGCACGGATCTCGTCCCTATGCAGGGCGACTATCTTGTTCACCTCGTGGGAGGTGCGAAAACCGTCGAAGAAGTGGATAAAGGGCACCCGGCACTGCAGGGTGACGCTGTGGGCAACCAAGGCCAGGTCCTGCGCCTCCTGCACCGAGCCGGAGGCGAGCATGGCAAAGCCGGTGCTGCGCGCCGCCATCACGTCCTGATGGTCGCCAAAAATCGACAGCCCCTGGGCCGCCAAGGATCGGGCCGCCACATGGAACACAGCCGCGGTCAATTCACCGGCGATCTTGTACATGTTGGGCAGCATCAGCATCAGCCCCTGACTGGCTGTGAAGGTGGTGGCGAGCGCCCCCGCCTGCAGGGCGCCGTGCACAGTCCCGGCCGCCCCCCCTTCACTCTGCATCTCCACGACTGTGGGGATGTTGCCCCAAAGGTTGGTCTGTTTCTCGTCCGCCCAGGCATCGGCCAGCTCGGCCATGGTCGAGCTCGGGGTGATGGGGTAGATGGCACAGACTTCACTCAGCTGGTACGCCACCCGGGCCGCGGCTTCGTTGCCGTCGACCATGATCAGTTCATGTTTCATTGGGACTCCTCCGGTTGGCGCAGCGCTATGGCGTGGCAGGGGCACTGGTCGTGGCAGGCACCGCAGCCGGTGCAACGCGCCGCATCCACCCGATAGCCCTTGCCCGGCCCCAGCTTGGCGATGGCCTGCTCGGGGCAACTGCCGTAGCAGCCGTCGCACTCGAAGCAGTTGCCGCAGGAGTAGCAGCGCGCCGCCTCGTAACGGGCGGCCACCTCATCCAGCCCGCCGATGATCTCGCCAAAGTCGTCCCGCGCCCACGCCGGTTTGACCGGCTGACTGCTGGCGGGCGCATGAGTCTGGAACCAGAGTTGCAACTGCTCCGGCCCCACCAGAGGGTAGGAGAGCGGTTTGTGGTAGTGGCGACCGCGCAGCCAGGCATCCATATGGCGCGCCGCCTTCTTGCCGTGGCCGGTGGCTATGGTGACGGTGCGCTCAGAGGGCACCATGTCGCCGCCAGCAAAGAGACCCGGCACATCCGTCATCAGGTTGCCCGCCACCTGCACCACCCCCTCCTTGTTGACCCGCACGCCGGGAATGCTCTCCAGCACGCTCAAGTCCACCTCCTGACCGAGCGCCAGAATGAGGGAGTCTGCTTCGAGTGTTTCAAACTTGCCGGTGGGCACCGGCTTGCCCTCGGCATCTAGCGCCATCACCTCCACCTCGATGCTGGTGTTGTCGAGCTGGCGTATGCTGCGCAGCCAGTTGATCTTGATCCCCTCCTCCTCGGCCTCAAGGGCTTCGAAGGCGTGGGCCGGCATATGATCCCGGTCGCGGCGGTAGATGATCATCGCCTCCTCAACCCCGAGTCGGCGGGCGGTGCGGGCCGCGTCCATGGCGGTATTGCCGCCGCCGTAGATAGCCACCCGCCGTCCCAGTCTGGGGGGCGGCAAGCCCTGCTCTTCGGCCAGACTCGCCTGCTCGAGGAAGCTCACCGCATCGAGGATCTTGCCCGCCTCCCGGGCCGGAATATCGACCCGCTTGGCCAGATGGGCGCCTATGGCCATAAAGACGGCGTCAAAGCCCCCCTCATCGCGCTCGCGCAGCACATCCTCCACCTTGTGATTGAGGGTCAGCGTCACACCAGCGGCCAGGATGCGGGCCACCTCCCTGTCCAGCACATCGCGGGGCAGACGGTAAGCAGGGATGCCGAAACGCAGCATGCCGCCCGCCAGCGGCCCCGCCTCGCGGATCTCCACCCGATGGCCTAGCCGGTTGAGGTGCCAGGCGCAGGAGAGGCCGGAGGGCCCGGCGCCAATCACCAGCACCTTCTTGCCGCTGGCGGGCGCGGGGGTTGCAGGCAGCCAGCCCTTGGCCAGCGCCTCGTCGCCGAGGAAACGCTCGATGGCGTGGATGGAGACGGCATCATCCACCTGGGCGCGGTTGCAGGCGCTCTCGCAGGGGTGATAGCAGACCCGGCCATGAACGGCGGGCAGCGGATTTTCTTCGATAAGCGTCTGCCAGGCCGCCTCGAAGCGGCCCGCTTCGGCCAGGGCAAGCCAGGCCTGGATATTCTCACCGGCCGGACAGGCGTGATTGCAGGGGGGCAGGGCCGGCTGCCAGACGGGCAGCCGGGTGCGGACCGGGCCCGTCCCCGTTTTCTGGGAGAGATCCGGCTGTGGGGTCATATCCAGTTGTTTGCTCATACATTGCTTTCTTCTTTGTTGGGTAACAGGCCCCATCCGAATGCACTTGATACCGTGTAGCCGAGGCAGACGGTGGCCGGAGAGGGAAGAAGCGAAAGCGTCAGAAACTGGAAGCTGGCTCGATGATGGGCCGTTTTTTGTACGTACCTGGGGATCAGGATCAATAAATGTTGCACTTTATGAGGAGTTTCCCCCGGGATCCGACCCCGATCACATGGCGCCGCTGGCTGGCACCGCCTCTCTTGCCCCCCATGATGGGGGGCAAGAGAGGATTGCCGCACGGGGCAGGAATCGTTATCTTGCCCTCTTCACTGGAATCGCCACAGCACAAGGACCCTGACATGCCCAGCCTCGCCAGCATTCATCTCTACCCCATCAAATCGACGGCGGGCATGCCGCTGACCCGTGCCCTGGTGACCGAGGAGGGGCTGCTGGGAGATCGCCGCTACATGGTGGTCAAGCCGGACGGCAGCTTCATCACCGCCCGCACCCACCCCCAGTTGCAACTGGTGACGGCCACCCCGGTGGAGGGCGGCCTGCAACTGCGTTACCCGGGAATGGCGCAGCTCAGGTTGCAGGAGGCCGACTTCAGCCGCGCCCCCCAGGCCACCGGGGTCTGGGGTGACAGCTTCCATGCCCTGCACACCCAGTCCCAGGCCGATGAGTGGCTGAGCCGGGTGGCGGGTGAGCCGGTTCGCCTGCTCTGGCTCGGCGAAACCTCTGACCGCTTTCGGGAGAAAACCGGTACCCGGGTCAGCTTTGCCGACGGCTATCCCCTGCTGCTGATAAGCCAGAGTTCGCTCGATGATCTCAACCTGAGGTCCGATGCCCTGCACCAGATGAGCCAGTTTCGCACCAACCTGGTGGCGAGCGGCACCCGCCCCTTCGAGGAGGATGGCTGGAAGCGGATCCGCATCGGCGAGGTGGAGTTTCTGGTGGCCAAGCCCTGCAGCCGCTGCATCATGACCACTGTGGAAGCGGGCACGGATCGCTTCAACGCCCTGAAAGAGCCGCTCGCCACCCTCACCCGCTACCGCCGTGGCCAAGATGGCGAGGTCTATTTCGGCCAGAATCTGGTGGCCCTGAACGAGGGCTGGATTGAGGCGGGCAGCGAGATCGAGGTGCTGGAAAGCACCCGCCCCCACGTCTACCCCAATGCGGCGCCGAAGAAGCGGGAGCTGGTCTGCGTCGCCCGTGAGTCCCTGGCCCGGGATCTGGAGACCTTCTGGTTCGAGGCCGCCGACGGCGAGCCCCTGCCCGACTATCTGCCGGGCCAGCACCTGCCCATCAGCCTCGACATCAAGGGGGAGAGGCAACAGCGCCGCTATACCCTGAGCTCCACCCCGGAGAGGCCCGAGCGTTACAGCATCAGCGTCAAGAAGCTGGCCGATGGCCGTATCTCCCCCTGGCTGCACCATGAGCTGCGGGTGGGCGACCACCTGCTGGCCGCCCCCCCGGCCGGGGAGTTTCACCTCGGCACCGAGCGCAAGCTGCTGCTGCTCTCGGCGGGCTCAGGCGTCACCCCCATGCTCTCCATCGCCCGCACCCTGCATCTCAGACACGAACTCGACGACGTGCACTTTATGCACCTGTGCCGCAGCGAGGCCGACATTCCGGCCGCCGCCGAGCTGCACGCCATGAGTCAGGCAGGCATGCAGCTGACCCTGATCCTGAGCCAGCCCGATGCGCACTGGCAGGGCATGAGCGGTCGCCTTGGCAAGGGGCACCTAGAGCAGGTCAGGGATCTGCTGGCGCGGGAGATCTTCCTGTGCGGCCCCCACGGCTTTATGAGCGAGGCGGTCAGGCTGCTGCAGGAGCAAGGGGTCGCTGCCGAGCGCATCCGGCAGGAGAGCTTTGGCGGGGCCATCCTCTCGGTGGCCCGCCCCCACAAGGCGGTGCAGCTGCGCATCGGCGAGCAGACCTTCGCTGGCAACAACCAGGGCACCATACTGGATCAGGCCCACAAGCAGGGGGTGGAGCTGCCCTGGAGCTGCCGCGCCGGCATCTGCGGCAGTTGCAAGCAGACCCTGCTCGAAGGGGAGGTAGATCACCCGGACGCCCCGGCCATCACGGCCGCCGAGCGGGCCGCTGGCAAGATCCTCACCTGCTGCGCCGTGCCGCTGACCGATCTGGTGATCAAATAGGATGATGGCGCCGCCAGGGGGCGGTGCCATCACCACAAAGCAAAACGGCTGCCCTGAGGCAGCCGTTTTCTTATGGCGTCTGGCAATCAGCCACGCAGGGCGGCGATGCGCTGCTCTATGGGCGGGTGGCTCATGAACAGCTCGCTCATGGAGCGCTTGCCGTTGATGCCGAAGGCCATCATGGCCCCTTCCATCTGCGGCTCGGCACCACGGGAGAGGCGCTGCAGCGCGGCTATCATCTTGTCGCGACCGGCCAGCTTGGCGGCACCGGCGTCGGCGCGGAACTCACGCTGACGGCTGAACCACATGACGATCATGGAGGCCAGCACGCCAAACAGCATCTCCAGCACGAAGACGGTGATCATGTAGGCAAAGCCGCCGGAGCTGCTGCTCTCTTCGCTGTTGTTGGAGCTGAAGAAGTTGCTGATGACGCCGGCCACTATGCGGGCGAAGAACATCACGAAGGTGTTCACCACACCCTGGATCAGGGTCAGGGTCACCATGTCGCCGTTGGCCACGTGGCTCACCTCGTGGGCCAGCACGGCTTCCGCCTCGTCACGGCTCATGCTGTAGAGCAGGCCGGAGGAGACGGCGACGAGGGAGTCGTCACGACGGGCACCGGTGGCGAACGCATTCATCTCGGGGGAGTCGTAGATCCCCACTTCCGGCATCTTGATGCCAGCCTCACGGGCCTGACGGGCAACAGTGCTCACCAGCCAGTGTTCTGTCTCGTTGCGGGGTTGCTCGATGACCTGGACGCCATAGCTGCGCTTGGCCATCCACTTGGACATCAGCAAGGAGATAAAGGAACCCCCAAAACCGAACACGGCACAGAACACCAACAGACCGGAAATGCTGGACTTGTTGATCCCCAGAACCGAGAACAGGATATTGAGTACCACCCCCAGCACCAGCATGACGGCCAGGTTGGTCACCAGGAATAGCATAATTCGCTTCATATTGACTCCTTGTGAGATATAGAGGCATGGTTCGGGCCAATTCACGATCGACCTGATACCACACCTGCTCCCGATCATAGACAGACTCGATGAATGTTTGCTGAATGTCGGGCCCAGCTAAGCTGCCGAGGGGTCAGCCCAGGGGCGAGATGTCGAGACACCCGCGCAGATCCGCCTCGAGCGGCTGGTCTACGAAGGGGATCTCTCCCAGAAATGGGGCCGGCAACAAGGCTTTCAAGGTGGCCAGGTTCTCCGGGTAGCGACTCATGTGCGGATCCACCCGATTGACCACCCAGCCAGCCAGGGTCAGCCCCTGATGGCGGATGGCGGCGCAGGTGAGCAGGGCATGATTGAGGCAACCCAGCTTGGCCCCCACTACCAGGATCACCGGCAGGCGCTCCAGGGCGACCCAGTCCGACAGCAGATGCTGGTGATCCAGCGGCAAAAACCAGCCTCCCGCCCCCTCGACTATCACCAGTTCGGCCCCGGCCCGCTCAATCTCCCGCAATCCAGCCGACAGACCCGCCAGAGGAATGCTCGCCCCCACCTCCTGCGCGGCTATGTGAGGGGCTATGGGGGGCTCGAAGGCATAGGGGTTGACCGAGTCGATGGGCAGCGGGAGGCTGGCGGCCGCTTGCAACTGCTGGGCATCGAGGTTGCGAAGCCCCTCGGGGGTGCGGGCACAGCCGGCGGAAATCGGCTTGTAGCCGGCACAGGCTATGCCTTGGGCGGCGAAGGCTTGCAGCAGGGTGCGGGCGACCAGGGTCTTGCCCACGTCGGTGTCGGTGCCCGTGATGAAATAGGATCTGACCATGATGATTCCTCAGCGCAGTTCAAGGTGGCGCTCTGGCACCACCTGGGTATCAGTGATGGGCTTGTGCCGGGCGGCGAACCTGATGGTGGCCGCCCGGCACAAGGCAAAAATGAGTGATCCCGCGGCCGATCAGCGGCGAACCAGGCGTCCGAGGCAGACCTCATAGCTGGCGGCCAGCAGGCCGTCGGGCTGGCGGTGGCGTTCATAGGCTTCCCCGAGACGCCTCAGGCGCTGGCGGTTGCCAAGCCCCGCGGCCCTGTCGTCATTGACCTGGCTGGCCCCTATGCCCTTGAGATCCCGCAGCAAGTCATTGAGCTCCAGATAGGCGAGGGACCAGGTGACAGAGGTCAACTCAGGCGCCTGAAAACCCGCAGCGCCAATGGCCTGCTGCAACTGGGGCAGGGCGAGGAAGCGATTGACGTGGGCGTGCCCGTCGACGACGCCCCAGGCCTCGCGCAACTGCCAGAGGGAATCCACAAGCAGGGTCGAGAACAGCAGCTGGCCGCCGGGCTTGAGCACCCGGTGGATCTCGGCAAACGCCTGGGCCGGGCGCTCGCACCACTGCAGGGCCAGACTGGAGAAGACCCAGTCCAAGCTCTGATCCGCGAAGGGCAGCGCCTCCGCATCACCGCACACCAGCCGGGCGCCGCTGCCACGCAGGGCGGCCTGCGCCAGCATGCCGGGAGCGAGATCCAGCCCGTGCAACTGCTGACAACGGCCCGCCAGCGCGGGCAGGAAGAAGCCGGTGCCGCAGCCAAGATCCAGCCCGCAAACCGTCAGTTCAGAACCGACCGGCCCGTCCGGCATCAGGTCAAGCAGTGCCTGCCCCACCTCCTGCTGGAAACGGGCATGGGCGTCGTAATGACGGGCGGCCGCCCCGAAGCGGCGGGCGAGCTGGGCCTTGTCGACCTGCTGGAAGCGCTCATGCATGGCAAGCCCCCTCGGCACCAACACCTGGCGGGCAAGGGCCCAAGGCGTCGAGCAGGCTGTCCACATCCTGCTCGCGGTGCGCGGCACTCAGGGTGATGCGAAGGCGCGCCGTGCCGACCGGCACAGTGGGCGGGCGAATGGCGCTCACCCAGACGCCGCTATCCCGCAGCCGCTGGGCCAGTTGCAGGGCAGCCGCGCTCTCCCCCACCAGCAGGGGCTGGATCGGGGTCTCGCTTGCGCCGAGCCGCCAGCCCAGCGCCTCGGCCCCCTGCCGGAAGCGGGCGATCAACTGGCCAAGATGAGCGCGGGCATCATCAGCAGCGCGTACCAATTCGATACTCTTGCTGACCGCACAGGCCTGGGCGGCCGGCGTATGGGTGCTATAGACATAGTGGCGGGCAAAGTTGACCAGGTACTCCACCAGCTCGCGGCTGCCGCCAACAAACGCACCAGCCACCCCAAGCGCCTTGCCAAAGGTGCCCATCTGGATGTGCACGCTGCCAGGGTCAACCCCCTGCGCCGCCAGGGTGCCGCGCCCTTGTGGCCCCAGCACGCCGAGGCCGTGGGCATCATCGATCATCAACCAGTTGCCGCTCCGGGCGGCGAGTGTTGCGAGCTCGCGCCAGGGGCCCTGATCCCCGTCCATGCTGAAGACCCCTTCCGAGACGATCAAGCCCCGGTTTGGCTCGAGTTGACGCTCAAGCGCGGCCATGTCGTTGTGACCGAAGCGCTTCATCCTGCAGGGGAGCTGGCTGCCCATCTCCTGCAGGGAGGCGTGGTTGAGCCTGTCCTGCCACAACAGGTGCTCCTTGCCGAGCAGGGCCTTGAGCACCGCCTGATTGGCCGAGAAACCGCAGTTGAACAGCAGCACAGCCTCCACCCCGATCCAGTCGGCAAGCGTCTCTTCCAGCTGCTGGTGGGCACGGCTGTAACCTGTCACCAGGGGCGAGGCGCCAGCGCCCGCACCATAGCGGTCGATCCCCGCTTTGAAGGCGGTCTTGATGGCGGAGTGATCGGCGAGCCCCAGGTAATCGTTGGCGGAGAAATTGAGGTAGTCGCGCCCATCGACCACCAGCCTGGCGCCAGTGGGGCCATCGGTGGCGATGCGGCGGCGCAGCAGGGCCGCCTGCTCGCGCCCGGCCAGCGCCTCCCCCAGCGCAAAGGGGCCGGTGACAACAGGGGAAGTCATGGACGGACGGCACCTGCGCGGGGACGGGTGGCATCGTAGAAGATCTCGGTCGGCTCGCTCTGGCGGCTCACCTCGGCCAGCAGCTCCTCTTCTTGTACCTGATCCGGCTTCTGGGCCCGCTGGGCGGGACGGATGCCGAGCCGCTTGAACAGCTGCATGTCGCTGTTCTCGTCGGGGTTGGGGGTGGTCAAGAGCTTGCAGCCATAGAAGATGGAGTTGGCCCCGGCCATAAAGCACATGGCCTGCATCTGCTCGTTCATCTTCTCCCGCCCTGCCGAGAGGCGCACGTGGGAGGCGGGCATCATGATGCGCGCCACGGCTATGGTGCGGATAAATTCGAACGGATCCAGGTTCTCCTCGTTCTCCAGCGGGGTGCCCTTCACCTTGACCAGCATGTTGATGGGCACGCTCTCCGGGTGACGCGGCAAATTAGCCAGCGCCATCAAGAGGCCCGCCCTATCTTTGGCCTGCTCCCCCATGCCGACGATGCCGCCGGAGCACACCTTCATGCCGGCGCCGCGCACGTGCTCCAGGGTATCCAGCCTGTCCTGATAGGTGCGGGTGGTGATGATGTCACCGTAGAACTCCGGCGAGGTATCGAGATTGTGGTTGTAGTAGTCAAGGCCGGCGGCGCCGAGGCGAGCAGCCTGATCCGCAGTCAGCATCCCCAGGGTCATGCAGGTCTCCATCCCCAGCCCACGCACCTCCTCGACCATGCGCAGTATGTAGGGCATGTCCCTCTCCTTGGGGTTGCGCCAGGCGGCCCCCATGCAGAAGCGCGACGAGCCATTGGCCTTGGCCTCACGGGCCCGCTCCAGCACTTTTTCCACCTCCATCAGCCGCTCGGTTTCGAGCCCGGTGTGGTAGCGAGCGCTCTGGGGGCAATATTTGCAATCCTCCGGGCAGGCGCCGGTCTTGATGGAGAGCAAGGTGCTCACCTGCACCTCGTTCGGGTCGAAATGGGCGCGGTGTACCGTCTGGGCCTGGAACAGCAGATCGTTGAATGGCAGGGCAAACAGGGCCTGAACCTCGGCGAGGGTCCAGTCGTGACGAAGGGCGTGACCGCCCAGGGTGAGAGCATTCATACATGGCTTCCAGTTGTTATAAGTGGGATCCTGCGCCGCCATCCTGGGATGAAGGACCGCAAAAGCCGCCACAGGCCGACCTCCTCGTTGTGAGGCCTGGCGCCAAGTGGCTGAAATTGTTGGCTAGTGTAGAGAGCGCGCGTAGACTGTCAACACCGACCAGATCAAACCAATTGACAACAGAACACAAAATGACCAATCAAGAATTCGACCTGCACCACGTCTGGCACCCCTATACCTCCCTCACCCATCCCCTGCCCTGCTATGAAGTGGCCAGCGCCAAGGGGGTGACCCTCACCCTCAGCGACGGCCGTGAACTGGTGGATGGCATGAGCTCCTGGTGGGCCTGCGTCCACGGCTATCAGGTGCCGGAACTGGACGCTGCCGCCACTGCCCAGCTCGGCAAGATGTCCCACGTGATGTTTGGCGGCCTGACCCATGCTCCTGCGGTGGAGCTGTGCCGCAAGCTGGTGGAGATCACCCCGGCTGGGCTGGATCGGGTGTTTCTGGCGGATTCGGGGTCGGTGGCGGTGGAGGTGGCACTCAAGATGGCCCAGCAGTACTGGCACGCCAAGGGGACGCCAAGGGCCAAATTTGTCTCCCTGCGGGGCGGCTATCACGGCGACACCTTCGGCGCCATGAGCGTCTGTGACCCGGATGGCGGCATGCACGAGCTCTACAAGGGCTTCCTGCCGGAGCACCATTTCTTGGCCGCCCCGAGCTGCCGCTTCCACGCCCAGTGGGACGAGAGCTGCGTGGTGGAGCTGGCGGAGCTGGTTGCCGATCGCCACGAAGAGATAGCCGCCATAGTGCTGGAGCCCATAGTCCAGGGAGCGGGCGGCATGCGCTTCTATCACCCCCGCTACCTGCAGTGGGTGCGCGCCCTGTGCGACGAGTTCGGCCTGCTCTTGATTGCCGACGAAATCGCCACCGGTTTTGGCCGCACCGGCCAGCTGTTTGCCTGTGACTGGGCCGGCATCAGCCCCGACATCATGTGCCTTGGCAAGGCGCTCACCGGCGGCTACCTGACGCTGTCGGCCACCCTCACCACGGAGCAGGTCGCCCGCACCATCTGTGACGGCAAGGCCGGCGTCTTTATGCACGGCCCCACCTTTATGGGCAATCCGCTGGCTTGCGCGGTGGCCAACGCCTCCATCGATCTGCTGCTGGCCTCACCGTGGCAGGAAAGGGTAACCGCCATAGAGCATCAGCTGCGCACCGAGCTGGTGCAGCTGACCCTCAACCCGGCGGTGGCGGACGTGCGGGTACTCGGCGCCATCGGCGTGGTGGAGATGAAGGAGCGGGTGGACGTGGCGCGTATCCAGCGCAAGTTCGTGTCGCTTGGGGCCTGGATCCGCCCGTTCGGCAAGCTCATCTACCTGATGCCCCCCTTCGTCATCAGCCCCGAGGAGCTGCGGGTATTGACCCGCGCCATCCATGAGGCCATCGCCAGCGGCGAATTCTGAGTCTGGATGAATAGGCCCTGCATGAGAATGCAGGGCCTTTTGGCTCTTTTTCATCAGAATGTGAGCGAGACACCAGAACCCGGCTGGCGAGGGGAGTAGACTGCGCGGGTTTTACCCAACAGATGTACCTTTCCCATGCGCCTCTCCATCACTGCCAAGATCAATTTCTTCCTGCTCTTCATCTTCTCCATGGTATTGGTGTTTTCCGCGGCCTATCAGGCGGTGCGCGAGCGCGACCTCATCCTGACCCTCATCAAGGAGCAGAGCCGCGAGCAGACCGAGGCCTATTTCGACGGCCTCAACATGCTGATGCTGACCGGCAAGATGGAGGCCCGCGACACCCTGCGCGCCAAGTTCCTCGATCACGCCCACGTGGAAGATGCCCGCATAGTGCGCGGAGCGGCGATCAACAAGCAGTACGGGGCGGGTCGCGAGACCGAGGCCCCCAAGGACAGATTCGATGCCCTGGCCCTGGCGGGCAAGGGGAGCCTGGAGGTGGTGCACGACGGCACCCACAGCAAGCTGGTGGTGACCCGCCCCCTGCTGGCCAAGACGGATTTTCGCGGCACCGACTGCACCAGCTGTCACCAGGTGCCGGAGAATACCGTGCTGGGGGCTGTGCGCTTTGACTACTCCCTCGATACCCTCTTTACCCGGGTCGAGCAGAACATTCTCACTTCGGCACTTATTCTCACCGGTATCTTCGGGCTGGGGCTGTTGTTGACCCTCTGGGTCATCCGCACCTGGATAGTCCGCCCCCTCAACCAGCTGACCCGCTCCATGGAAGAGGCCACCGACCTGCACGACTTCGGCCACCGGCTGGAGGGGGATGAAGGGGACGAGATAGGCCGGGTGGCACTCGCCTACAACCAGATGCTCGACAGCGTGGAGCGCCAGCTCGGCAAGCGCCCCGCCCCCTCGTCACAGGACGACAAGCCGGCGGATCACGCCAGATAGTAAAACAGCAGGCTGGCAATCAGGATCAGCAACAGGATGAACAAATTGACATGCAGCGCATCCTCTTGCCGTCGGCTGCGCCTGCGCTCCAGCGCCAAGACCCCCAAGGTCAGCAGGCAGCAACCCCAGAGCCCGTGTACCAGCCAGGGGGTCAGGGCAGGCTCCCAATAGTCGCGCACCTTGACTCCGCCATAGACCAGAAAGCCGTAGGCAATATCGGGACGAGCATGGTGGTAAAGGGAGAGCAGGACGATGAAGCCGCCCCAGCAGAGGATCACCAGCCCCTGGAGTACCCGTATCCAGCCATCCGGCCCCCGCCTGCGTTCCTTCACTCTCACCCCCTGCCCAACCGACCGGATCCATGCAAGATTCATGGGGAAAACCCCGCAAGGGTCCGACATTTTTGCTTGTTTATCAAACCCGCGCGGGTAAGATTAACGGCTTAGTCTGCCATGGTGGGCCACTCACGCCCGGGCCAGACCCCTAGTGTTGCAAATAGCGCTGCAAGAACAAGCTGGAGACAATATTTCGATGACGCACGCATCCGTAGTAGATGTGCTGACCGGTAAGTATGCGGTTGGCACCACCCAGACAGTGAAAGGGTGGATCCGGACCCGCCGCGATTCCAAGGCGGGGATCTCATTTTTGGCCATATCCGATGGCTCCTGTTTCCATCCGGTACAGGCCGTCGTTCCCAATACCCTGGCCAATTACGAGAATGAAGTGCTGCGTCTGACCACCGCCTGCTCAGTGGAAGTGACCGGTGTGGTCGTGGCTTCCCAGGGCAGCGGCCAGGCCTTCGAGCTGCAAGCCTCCGACGTCAAGGTAGTAGGCTGGGTCGAAGACCCGGACACCTACCCCATGTCTGCCAAGCGCCACAGTATCGAATACCTGCGCGAGCAGGGTCACCTGCGTGCCCGTACCAACGTGGTCGGCGCCGTGACCCGGGTGCGCAACTGCCTGGCCCAGGCCATTCACCGCTTCTTCCATGAAGAAGGCTATCTGTGGATTGCCGCCCCCCTCATCACCGCCTCCGACACCGAAGGCGCCGGCGAGATGTTCCGCGTCTCCACCCTGGACATGGAAAACCTGCCGCGCACTCCCGAAGGCAAGGTGGATTACGACAAGGACTTCTTCGGCAAGGAGACCTTCCTGACCGTCTCCGGTCAGCTCAACGTCGAGACCTATGCCTGCGCCCTGTCCAAGGTCTACACCTTCGGCCCGACCTTCCGCGCCGAAAACTCCAACACCAGCCGCCATTTGGCCGAGTTCTGGATGGTGGAGCCGGAAATCGCCTTCGCGGACCTGGAAGATAACGCCGCCCTGGCCGAAGCCATGCTCAAATACGTCTTCAATGCCGTGCTGCGTGAGCGCCGTGACGATCTGGAGTTCTTCACCCAGCACATCGACAAGGATGCCATCGACCGCCTGGAGCGTTTCGTCGCCTCCGACTTCGCCCAGATTGACTACACCGACGCCATCGAAGTGCTGCAAAACTGCGGCAAGAGCTTCGAGTTCCCTGTCTCCTGGGGAATCGATCTCTCCTCCGAGCACGAGCGCTACCTGGCCGAGGAGCACTTCAAGTCTCCTGTGGTGGTGAAGAACTACCCGAAAGACATCAAGGCCTTCTACATGCGCCTCAACGACGACGGCAAAACCGTCGCCGCCATGGACGTGCTGGCCCCGGGGATCGGCGAGATCATCGGTGGCTCCCAGCGTGAGGAGCGCCTCGAGGTGCTGGATGCCCGTCTGGCCGAAATGGGCCTGAACAAGGAAGATTACTGGTGGTATCGCGACCTGCGTCGCTACGGCACAGTACCGCACTCAGGTTTCGGCCTGGGCTTCGAGCGTCTGGTGGTCTATGTGACCGGCATGGGGAACGTGCGCGACGTCATCCCCTTCCCGCGTACCCCTCGCACCGCCGAGTTCTAAGACGCGCCGAGCCAGACTCGCACCCTGCAAAAGCCGACCCTTGGGTCGGCTTTTTTTTCCTGCTCTCCCGGCTGTGGCCCCCCGCCTCTCATCCTGATCCTCGAATAAATCCCACCACCCTCTTCCCCTGCCTGCCATCCTCCCGATCGCCCCTGTTCAAGGGCATATCCATAGTTTTTATGCACTTAAATCGGAAAAGAGTCTGTTATTGAACCACCTCAATTTTTTACCCCTTTAGGGGTGCCAGAATACCCACTAACCCTTTAGGGGCAAATAACGACTGATGCTCCCGGGCCCCAGGGCCAATGCGGACATGGATTCAATCACACGAGGTAATGGAATGATCTTGATGGAATTTTTGGTGGTGCTCGGCTGCTTGCTGCTGGGTACCCGCTTTGGGGGCATGGGACTGGGTCTCATCAGTGGCATAGGTCTCTTCCTGCTGACCTTCGTGTTCGGCCTGGTGCCGGGCGAGCCGCCGGTGCAGGTGATGCTGACCATACTGGCGGTGATCGGCTGCGCCGCCACCCTGCAGACCGCCGGTGGCCTCAACCTGATGATGCAGGTGGCCGAGCGCCTGCTGCGCCGTCACCCCCAGTACATCACAATCCTGGCGCCGCTCACTACCTGGACCCTCACCTTCCTGTGCGGTACCGGCCACGTGGTCTACACCATGTTCCCCATCATCGCCGACATAGCGCTGCAGAAGAACATCCGTCCCGAGCGCCCCATGGCGGTCGCCTCCGTTGCCTCCCAGATGGCGATCTGCGCCTCCCCGGTCTCCGTTGCCGTGGTCTCCATGGTCTCCATTCTGGCGGCCGGTCACGGCATAGGTCAGGCTTACGGCCTGCTCGACATCCTGATGATCGCCATCCCCTCCTCCCTGACCGGTGTGGTCATGGCGGCCCTGTGGAGCCTGCGCCGTGGCAAGGATCTGGACAAGGATGAAGAGTTCCAGGCCAAGATCCAGGATCCGGAGCAGCGCGCCTTCGTCTATGGCGGCGGTGAAACCCTGCTCAACACCAAGTTCCCGAAAGAGGCCTACTGGTCTACCTGGATCTTCTTCGCCGCCATCGCTGCCGTGGTCTTGCTCGGTGCCAACGAAGGGTTGCGTCCGGTGTTCACCATCAAGGACAAGACTGGCCCCCTCTCCATGAACCTGGTGATCCAGATGATGATGCTGATCGCCGGCGCCATCATTCTGATGCGCTGCAAGGTCAAGCCGGGTGATATCTCCAACGGCGCCGTCTTCAAGGCCGGCATGGTCGCCATCTTCTCCGTGTTCGGGGTTGCCTGGATGAGCGAGACCTTCTTCCAGGCCCACATGCCGCTGCTCAAAGAGACCCTGGCCCACGTGGTACAGGCCCAGCCCTGGACCTACGCCCTGGTGCTCTTCCTCATCTCCAAGCTGGTGAACAGCCAGGCCGCCGCCCTGACCGCCATCGCCCCCATGGGGCTGGCGCTGGGGGTGGAGCCGAAGCTGCTGATCGCCTTCCTGCCAGCGAGCTACGGCTACTTCGTGCTGCCGACCTACCCGAGCGATCTGGCCTGTATCGGTTTCGACCGCTCCGGCACCACCCGCATCGGCAAGTTCATCATCAACCACAGCTTCATCATTCCTGGGCTGATCGGGGTCAGCAGCTCCTGCGCCCTGGGCTATGTGCTGACCACCATTCTGCTCTAATCGCAGTCGCGTTTAGCACGCCATTGCCAGACAGGCCCCCGCTTTGGGGGCCTGCTCTTTTCTCCCCTCGGTCAATTCCTGCCACGATTTCCCGCTGCGGCTTTACCTGTGCCCCCGCCACTGGGTAGCATGTGCTCCCTCTTTCACCATCGGAATCTCCCCCCATGTCTCGCGTCATACTGCTCTGGAGCGGTGGCAAAGATGCCATGCTGGCCCTCTGCCATGCCCGCGATGCAGGTCATCAGGTGGTGGCCCTGGCCACCTTTGCACCGCTAGAGCCCCGATTTCTGGCTCACCCCTTGCCGCTGGTGCGCCGTCAGGCGTCGGCCCTGGGGCTGCCCCATCTGCTGATCACCATAGAAGCGCCCTTCGAGCAGGGCTATGAGATGGCACTGAGTCGCCTGCGGCAGGAGTGGGCCCTCGATGGTGTGGTGACAGGTGACATCGACAGCGTGGGGGGCGCACCAAACTGGATCCGCGAACGCTGCCAGCCGCTGGGGCTCACCGTCCACACCCCGCTCTGGCAGCAATCTCGTCAAGCCTTGCTGGCGGATATGCTGGCCCGCGGCATAGTGGCTCACCTCTCCTGCGTCGATACCCGGGTGCTGGCCCCGGAATGGGTGGGGCGTTCACTGGATGCCGCCACCCTCAGCGAGCTGCAGCAACTGGCCGAGCGAGAGGGATTCGATGCCTGTGGCGAGCAGGGGGAGTACCACAGCATGGTGACTGACGGCCCGGGCTTTGCCGCCCCGCTGCACCTCGATGGCTGGCAGCTGGCGCGCCAGGATCATCTGGCCTATCTGGCCCAGGACGAGCCTGTGCCCACCGAGCAACCATAAAATAACGGGAGGCGATGGCCTCCCGTTTTGCTTGCCGTGCACACCGACCTATTTCGCCAGCTTGCCCAGCACCCGCTGCAGCAGGCGGATGCGCGGCGCTATGCTCTCCAGCAGCAGGAACTCCGCCTCCGAGTGGAAGCCGCCGCCCATGGGGCCGAAGCCATCCAGGGACGGCACGCCCGCAGCGGCGGTGAAGTTGGCATCAGATCCGCCCCCCGCCTCCAGCCAGTTGAAGGAGATCCCCTCATCCGCTGCCGCCGCCTCCACCAGCGCCATCAACGCCTCGGTGTCGCCACTCGGGCGCATTGCCGGCTTGAAGCTCTGGCGCTCCACCTCGACCCGGCAACCGCGCAGGAAGGGGTTGTTGGCCATAAAGCCGAGCCGCTCGTGCACGGCGGCAGCCTCGTCATTGCTCCAGAAGCGCAGGTCGACTATGGCCTCGGCGAAGTCCGGCACCACGTTGACGCCGGTGCCGCCCTGTACCACACCCACGTTCATGGTGGTGCCCGTCTCCATGTTGACCTGCTCGTTGATGGCCAGCACCCAATGGGCCAGCTCTGTGATGGCGGAGACCCCCTCCGCCAGGGCAGAGCCCGCGTGGGAGGCTTTGCCGTGGAAGCGGATGCGGTACTTGGCGTTGCCCTTGCGGGCGCTGATGAGATCCCCGCTCGGGCGCGCTGCCTCGGCCACCAGCACGCAGCCGCTCTGCCTGGCCTTGGCTACCAGCCAATCCCTGGACCAGGGGGAGCCAATCTCCTCGTCGCAATTGCAGCAGACCAACACCCGGAGCCTGGCCAGCAGCGCCGGATCCATCCCCTTCAATGCATACCAGGTGGAGAGCAGGCCGCTCTTCATGTCCGACACACCGGGGCCGAAGGCCTGATTGCCCTCGACTTTCAGCGGGCGTTTGGCCGCCGTCCCCTCGGGGAAGACGGTGTCCATGTGGCCCACCAGCATGACGTCATAGTGATCCGCCCCCGGGGCATTGGTTGCCTCGAGGCAGGGGCCGCACTCGGGGGCAAACTGGTGGCGGCTCACCTGCCAGCCGATGGCCTCATATTTTTCGGTCAGGATGTCGGCCACCCGAGCCACCCCGGCCGGGGTGCGGGTGCCGCAATCCAGGTTGATGAGGGGGGCCAGATCCGCCAGATAGGCGTCCAGGGAAAAAGCGTTGCGAGGATCTGTCATCATCGTCTCCAAAGGGCAAAAGGTCGGGCCTCGCCCTTGCGCAGAGTGAATGGAGCGGGCAGCCTGGCCACCCGCCCCGCCATTACATAAACAGCAGATAGTTGAGCGCCAGCGCCGTCACCAGGGCGCCGGCCATGGGCACGCAGGTGCGCTTGACTACCACGAAGGGGGAGACCTTGGCGATCCCCGCGCAGGCGATCAGCACCGCCGCTATGGGGGAGACGGTGCGGCCTATGCTGGAGGCGAGCTGCATCGGCAGCAGCATGGTCACCGCCGGCACCCCGAACTTGGCCGCCACCGCCGGTGCCAGGGTGGAGAAGCTCAGGAAGGCCGCGTTGCCCGAGCCCATGATGACGGCCGCCACCATGATGAGTCCCACCATCACCAGCGTCATCAGACCGCTGCCGATCCCGGCATTGCTGGCAGAGTGCAGCAGGGTGTCGATGGCACCGATGGCCTTGAGGGATTCGGCAAACAGCTCGGCACAGACGATGAGCGCCACTACCGGGCCAAACACCTTGCCCATGCCGTCGAGGAAGCTGGAGAGCCCGGCCATGGCGGTGCGCACCGAGCGGGTGCGCAGCAGCTCGCACAGCATGCCGATAAAGACCGACAGCAGCATGGCCACCTCCACGCTGACGCTGATGCTGGTCACCAGCAGCTTGGAGAAGGTCATCATCAGCACGAAGGGGATGATGGGCAGCAGGGCATACCAGGTCGGCGCCGGCACCTCCTCCTTCCCCTGCTCGTCCAGCTCGGCCGGATCGCCGCGATGCAGGGCCGGATCCCAGCCATCTTGGCGATCGCAGTGACGCTGCCAGAAGAAGTGCAGCACCATGGTCACCAGTAGCATGGGGGCCACCAGCCAGATCTGGTAGTCGACGAAGTAGCTGGTCGGATCCATGCCGGACTGGCCGGCGGAGAAGATGGCGTTGGTCTGGGTCGGGCCAATCTCGAACGCCTGGGAGGTGGCGATGACGCCGCAGGCAGACGCCGGGCTGATACCGAGGTTGCGCATCACGGGGTACATGGTGACCATCAGCAAGAGGCCGAGGCCGGTGGCGGAGGTGACAAACAGCGACACGAAAACCGCCACCAGATAGCAGATGGCCAGCATCAGGTAGCTGGACTGGATGCCCGCTACCGGCTTGACCGCCACCCGCACCAGGGACTGGGAGGCGCCTATGTGTGACATGTAGGTGGCAAAGCCCGCCACCGCCATTATGGTGAGGCCAAGCCCCGCCGCCCGGTAGGAGAAGATCCCCTTGAACACCTCGAACAGGTCGAACAGCGCGAACCCCGTGCTCTTGTCGGCAGGCAGTATGGGGTGCAACCCCAGCCAGTAGGCCACCGCGAAGATGGCCATGCCTGCCAGCGCCAGCACCGCCTGGGGGTTGTAATCCTTGACGATGCCGTAGACCACGGCCGCCAGCACAAGCAAGACGAATATGAGTTCCAAAATGCGCTCCTGATAAGATTATCGAGGATCGAAATCTAGTGGCGAGCCCCTCCTTTCCCCTTGATCCCTATCAATAAAAGTGGCTTGAATGACAAAAAGCAGCATTAAATTTTGATTTATCAAATAAAATTGGTACATCAATCCAGTCCCGACGCACTAGAATGCCCTGCATCAGATCCTGACCAACAACCTCCACTTTTTTTGCGTTGGATCAACGCCCGTCAGGGGTGAACTGGCCAAGATGCCCATCGACACAGAGCGACCATTTCGCACCGGAGAGAGTTATGACAAGCCAAGCCACCGCAGGGACTTCGACCTGCGACTACAAGCTGTGGGACATCCTCGTCGAGTCTGCAAAGGAACGCACCACCATTCGTTATTCCAAGCTGGCCAGGCAGGCCGGGCTGGAACAGTGCCAGGATGAGCTGCGCACCCTGCTGCAACGCATCCGCATGTACTGCACCGAAAACAACCTGCCGATCCTCTCCGCCATAGTGGTGGACGACGTGGGCAAATACACAGGCCTCTCCTCCAGCCTGCCGGATGCGCCCTGGGAGCGGGCCCGGGTCTTCGACCACCAGTGGACCACCTTGCACTGATAGCCCCCTTCCCACAAAACGCGCCCCCAGGCGCGTTTTGGCTATCTGGCCCCTCGCGTTTTCTCCCCCCTCCCCCCTGGTAAAACCAGCCAGCCCGGCCATGAGCGTTGCCATGGCTGGGCCACAATGCCAGAATCGGGCCCTTGCATGATTTCACGTTCGGATTTCAGGGCCCAGGGCCCGCAGATATAGGATCTCCCATGGCCACCACCCTCTATGGCATCAAGAACTGCGACACCATCAAGAAGGCCCGCAAGTGGCTGGACGAGGCAGGCATCGACTATCGCTTTCACGATCACAGGGCCGACGGCCTCGAGCCTGCCCGGCTGGACGGCTGGCTGAACCAGCTGGGCTGGGAAGCCCTGCTCAACACCCGAGGCACCAGCTTCCGCACCCTGCCGGAGGAGGCCAAGCAAGGGCTGGACACCGCAAAAGCCCGTGCACTGCTGCTGGAGCACCCCGCCATGATCAAGCGCCCGCTGCTGGATCGCGATGGCGAGCTCACCCTGGGGTTCAAGGCAGACCACTACCAATCCCTCTTCTCTCGTTAAACTTTTCTGTTAAGGAACGCCGATGTCGGATGTCATCGCACTGGCCAAGGATCTTATCCGCCGCCCCTCAGTTACCCCGCTGGATGAAGGGTGCCAGACCCTGATGGCGGAGCGCCTCGAGCGCCTCGGGTTCGTCATCGAACCCATGGTGTTTGAAGACACCACCAACCTCTGGGCCCGCCGTGGCAGCGAGGGGCCGCTGTTCTGCTTCGCCGGCCACACCGATGTGGTGCCCGCAGGGCCGCTGGACAAATGGCATACGCCGCCCTTCGAGCCGACCATCATGGATGGCATGCTCTATGGCCGGGGCGCCGCCGACATGAAGGGGTCGCTGGCCGCCATGGTGGTGGCCACCGAGCGCTTCGTGGCGGCCCACCCGGATCACCAGGGCTCCATCGCCTTTCTCATCACCTCGGATGAAGAGGGGCCCTTTATCAACGGCACTGTGCGCGTCATCGACACCCTGGAGGCGCGCAACGAGAAGATCCGCTGGTGCATCGTCGGCGAGCCCTCCTCCACCGCAGTGGTAGGGGACGTGGTGAAGAACGGCCGTCGCGGCTCCATCACCGGCGATCTGCTGGTACGCGGGGTACAGGGCCACGTCGCTTACCCCCATCTGGCAGACAACCCCATCCACAAGGCGGCGCCTGCCCTGGCGGAACTCGCCGCCACCGTCTGGGATGAGGGCAACGCCTACTTCCCCCCCACCAGCTTCCAGATAGCCAACATCCAGGCCGGAACCGGCGCCTCCAACGTCATCCCCGGCGAACTGCAGGTGCAGTTCAACTTCCGTTTCAGCACCCAACTGACCGACATGGATATCCGCGAGCGGGTCGAGGCACTGCTGACCCGTCACGGTCTGGACTTTGAGCTGAAGTGGACCCTCTCAGGCCAGCCCTTCCTGACCGACACCGGCGCCCTGCTGGAGGCCACAGTCGCCGCCGTGGCCGCGGTCAACGGTCAGCAACCAGCCCTGCTCACCACGGGCGGAACGTCCGATGGACGCTTTATCGCCCCCACCGGGGCTGAAGTCATCGAACTGGGCCCGGTCAACGCCACCATCCACAAGGTGAACGAGTGCGTGAAGGCGGACGATCTGGATCTGCTGGCGGACATGTACCAAGGGGTGCTGGAGCACTTGCTGGCATGACCCAGGATCAACTGCTTGGGCTCGACGAGAGCCACCTCATCCTGGTGGGGCGCGGGCCTCACCGCCTGACCGCCGCCACGGCGGCGGCCTTCAACGACATGCAGGTGGCGGCCGCCTATGAAGGGTTCAACCTGCAGGCCGCCTCCAGCTGGCGCAGCTTCGAGCGCCAGCTCGCCATCTGGAATGGCAAGTGGCGCGGGGAGCGGCCCCTGCTGGATGCCGACAACCAGCCGCTGGATGCGCTGCAGCTGGGGGAGGCAGAGCGGCTGCACGCCATCTTGCGCTGGAGCGCCCTGCCGGGTACCAGCCGCCACCACTGGGGCACGGATCTCGACATCTATGATCCCGACTGCCTGCCCGCCGGTACCAGGCTGGCGCTGGAGCCCTGGGAGTATGAGGCGGGAGGCTGGTTTGCCGATCTCGGCGAGTGGCTCGGGGATCACATGAGCGACTTCGGCTTCTTCCTGCCCTATGCCAAACCGCTGGACGCGGCTCAGGGGGTCGCCTACGAGCCCTGGCACATCAGCTTCGCCCTGGAGTCCGCTGAACAGCGGCTGGATCCGGATGCGCTGGCGCTTTGCCTGCAACAGGCGGATATTGAAGGCAAGGCGTGCATACTGTCCCATCTCGACGAGATCCTGGCCCGTTATGTCACTGCCGGTCACACCGAAAGGAGAATCCGATGAGTGTGTGGTTATGGATAGGCCTGCCGCTGCTGTTTTTGCTCGGCCTGTTTCTCAATGCCATCAAGGACATGAAACAGCTCGAAAAGCAGTTGCCGAAATACAAGGACAAGATCCGGGAAGTCAAGGACGACGAGGACGACTGACCTCCCCCGCAGGAGCCCGATGGCGCTCCTGCGCCCCCACCCCGGCCTGCTGACAACCCGGCACCCGCCCCTGAAAATGGGCACCAATCGCCACTCCTTCCCCCTCTTTCTCGTCCCCTCAGGCCCCGCGCCTACTGCTTAAAAACAGCACAACAACCGTAAAAAACTGCAAATCGATGCACAATTAAGCCACACAAAGGGGTGCAATCTGCATATAATGTGCCTGTTTTGCCGCCCGCCATAAGGAGTTCGCCATTGGATGCCACCACCATCAACAGTTTCTTTTTTATCGGTGCCTTGTTGGTGGGAGCCAGTGTCCTGTTAAGTGCGCTCTCGTCCCGGGTCGGCATCCCCATCCTGGTCATCTTCCTCGCCGTCGGCATGCTGGCCGGTGAGGATGGTCCCGGCGGCATCCACTTCGCCGACTACTCTGTCGCCTACCTGGTGGGCAACCTGGCGCTCGCCATCATCCTGCTGGATGGCGGCATGCGCACCCGGGTCTCCTCCTTTCGGGTCGCACTCTGGCCCGCCCTGTCGCTGGCCACCGTCGGGGTGGCCATCACCACAGGCCTGACCGGTCTGGCCGCCGCCTGGCTGTTTGACCTCAACCTGATGCAGGGGATGCTGATCGGCGCCATCGTCGGCTCCACCGATGCGGCGGCTGTCTTCTCCCTGCTCGGCGGACGCAGCCTCAACGAGCGGGTCAGCGCCACCCTGGAGATAGAGTCCGGCAGCAACGATCCCATGGCGGTCTTTCTTACCGTCACCCTGATAGAGGTGCTGGCCAGCGCCCAGCAGGGGCTGGACGCCGGCTTCCTGCTGCTGCAACTCATCAAGCAGTTTGGCCTCGGCGCCGGCATAGGCCTGGCAGGGGGCTGGCTGCTGTGGCGGCTCATCAACACGGCCCGCCTGGCCCCTGGGCTCTATCCGCTGCTCACGGTGAGCGGCGGCCTGCTGATCTTCGCCCTCACCACGGCGGTGGGGGGCAGCGGCATCCTCGCCATCTACCTCACCGGCCTGTTGCTCGGCAACCTCTCCCTGCGCAGCCGCAGCACCACCTTGTCGGTGCTGGACGGTCTGACCTGGCTCAGCCAGATCGGCATGTTCCTGGTGCTGGGGCTGCTCGCCACCCCGAGCAATCTGCTGCCCATCGCCGTGCCGGCGCTGGCCCTGGCCATGTGGATGATCCTCTTTGCCCGCCCGGTATCGGTCTGGATAGGCCTGCTGCCGTTCAAGAACTTCGCCCCCCGGGAGCGCTGGTTCATCTCCTGGGTCGGCCTGCGTGGCGCCGTGCCCATCATACTGGCGGTCTTCCCCATGATGGCGGGGCTGCCCAATGCCCAGCTCTACTTCAATGTCGCCTTCTTCGTGGTGCTGGTCTCCCTCATCCTGCAGGGCAGCTCGCTGCCGCTGGCCTCCAGGCTGGCGCGGGTGGAGGTACCGGCGCCGCCGTCCCCCATCAACCGCTCCGGGCTCGAGATCGATCTCGACAGCCAGTGGGAGACCTTCGTCTATCGCCTGAGCGCCGAGAAGTGGTGCATAGGCTCCCCCCTGCGGGAGCTGCGCATGCCGGAGGGTACCCGCATCTGCGCCCTGTTCCGCGGCCAGGAGCTGCTGCACCCCTCGGGCAGTACCTGCCTGCAGTCGGACGACATCCTCTGCGTCATCGGCCACGAGCGGGATCTCCCCGCCCTCGGCCAGCTGTTCAGCCAGGCGCCGGAGCAGGATCTGGGCCCGCGCTTCTTCGGTGACTTCCTGCTGGAGGCGACCGCCAGGCTGGTGGATCTCGCCCCGCTCTACGGGCTGGATGTGAGCGAGGTGGCGGATCAGACCCTGGGCGATTTCATTGCCCTTCAGTTGGGCGATAATCTGGTAGTGGGTGACCACGTCGCCTGGCAGGGCCTGCTCTGGACGGTGGCGGAGATGGAAGAGGGTGAGCCTCGCAAGATAGGGGTACGCTTCCTGGAAGAAGATCCGGTCTAGGACGCAAGCCGGACCCTGTTCAATACACATACTCGGCGCCCGTTCCCGCCAGGACGGTGAACCGGCGCCCGGCGAGAAGGGAGTGACCCATGCCTTATCAAACCCTGTTGTCTGGTCTCTATCCTCCCTCCCCCCGACTGGGGCTGATCGAGGGCTTCTTCGGCAAGGGCTGGAGCTGGGAGGCCCGCGCCCGCTATGCCCAGTGGCTGCCCCGCCATGGCTATGGTTTCTACCTCTATGCCCCCAAGGAAGACGGCTATCTGCGCAAGCACTGGGCCGAACCCTGGCCGAGGGAGCAGCTCGACCACCTGCGCCAGCTGGCCCAGCAGTGCCGGGACAACGGCCTCGCCTTCGGTGTGGGGTTGAGCCCCATGGGCGCCCATCACGACTACGCGCACAAGCGCCCGGCCCTGCTCGAGAAGGTGCGCCTCATCGAGGAGGCGCTCAAGCCCGACATACTGGCGGTGCTGTTTGACGACATGAAGGGGGACACCCCGGATCTCGCCCACTGGCAGCTCACCATAGCCCACGACATCGCGGCCCACACCGGCGCCAGCCGTCTCATCTTCTGTCCCAGCTACTACTCGACGGATCCTGTGCTGGAGAAGGTGTTCGGCGCCATGCCCCCCCACTATCTGACGGATCTGGGCCAGGGGCTGGACAAGGGTTTTGACATCTTCTGGACAGGACCCAGAGTCTGCTCCACCGACTACCCGGCCGCGCACCTCAAGCAGGCCGCCGACTGGCTGCACCGCAAGCCCTTCCTGTGGGACAACTACCCGGTCAACGACGGCAGTAAGGCGAGCAGCTTCCTGCACCTGCGCGCCTTCGAGAACCGCCCCGCCGAGCTGGCGGAGCTGACCGCCGGCCACGCGGTCAATCCCATGAAGCAGGCGGCGCTCTCCGTGCTGCCGCTCGCCACCCTGCCCATGAGTTACCGGCTCGGCCACCAGTACGATCCGGATCAGGCGCTGCACACCTCCCTCAACGCCACCTGCGGGCCGCAGATCTCCGCCATGATAGAGGCGGATCTGCCGCTGTTTCAGGACATAGGCCTGGCCCAGCTCACCCCCGAGCAACTCACCCACCTCAAGCACCGCTACCTGCCGTTCCAGGATCAGAGCTGCGTGAACGAGATCCTGCGCTGGCTGGCGGGGGAGTATGTGTTCGATCCGGACTGCCTCACCGACTGACACCTCGCCGGACGCCCAATAAAAATGCCACCTCCCCTTCACCGGGGGAGGTGGCATTTTTCATTCCGATCGCCTCAGCCGAAGGCCAGCCAGACGCCGACAAACAGCATAAGCGAGCCGGCGATGCGGTTCATCAGGGTGACGTTGCCGCTCTTGGCGAGGAAGTGGCGCAGGGTGCGGCCACCGCTCGCGTAGAGCAGCAGGCAGGAGAATTCTATGACCAGGATGAGCACCACCAGGGCGCTGATCTGGGGTGCCATCGGCTTGGCCGCATTGATGAAGGGCGGCAGCAGGGAGACCATGAAGGCCCACCCCTTGGGATTGGCGATGGCGGTGACGAAACCCTGCAGCGCCAGGCCGAGCGGCTTGGTCTCCTGGCCAGCCGAGAGATCCGCCGGAATCGCCATCTTGCCCTTGGCTTGCCACATCTGGATGCCGAGCCAGACCAGATAGGCTCCACCCACGTACTTGAAGGCCGAGAACAGGGCCGGATAGTTGAGCATGACGGCCGCCACCCCGACCACGGAGAGCACAGAGACCAGGCCGACCCCGATGAGCTCTCCCCACATCATGTGCAGGGTTCGGCGCACCCCCAGGCTCATGCCCAGGGTCATCGCCAGTGTCATGCACATGCCGGGGGTCACGGAGACAAAGAAAAACGTGGGAACAAAGAGCGCCAAGATGGCGGGATCAATCCAGTCGGACACACTACACCTCCAGGTAACAAGCAGTCGATCTTGCCTATCACACTCTTTTAACACAAGAAAAACCTTTGCGTTCAGCAAGAATTCAGCATTAAAAACCCTGTGACAAGAGTTGTCGCGCCTGTGTAAGATGCCGCCTCACTCCTCTTTTGGGTTAGGATCTTTCATGTCTTTGAATAATCTGTCCATTCGTCTGCAAGTTCTCATTCCACTACTGCTCGCCAGCCTGCTGATGCTGCTCATGGCCGTGATCAGCAAGCAGGAGATAGACGGTGCCATCAAGGACATGAACGACACCACCACCAGCGTCACCCGCCACAAGGATGACATCGCAGCCCTGATCCACGCCACCTACCGGCTGCGCACCAATGCCATCTACGGCCTCTACGATCAGGCCCGCTTCGCCGAGCTGCCCGGCACGCTCAATGCCGCCGAGCAGGAGATAAATGGCCTCTTGTCCCGGCTGGTGATCCCCGGTGCCGAGCAGGACAACAGCCAGGTGGCCGCAGCCCTGCAGGCCTATCTCGGCCACACCCGCAGCAACATGCTGCCACTGCTGACCCAGCAGTACAGAGACGGGACCAAGCCCGCCGGCTATGAGCAATCCAGGCTGCGTTTTCGCGAGCTGGGGGAGCAGTTGATCAAGCAGATTGACACCCTCTCTGCCCACATCAATCAGCTAATCCAGCAGGAGATAGCCCTGGAGCAGGCCCACTATCAGGCCACCCTGCTGCAAACCCTGCTGCTGATGGCCGCCACCCTGGTCGCGGCGCTCTGCGGCGGCTGGTGGCTCTCCGGTCGCATCGTCCAGCCCATAGGCCAGTTGCAGGAGGTGATGCACGCCGTCGCCCTCGGTCGCTTCAACGTGCGCGCCAAAGCCGAAGGCAACAACGAGCTGGGCCAGCTGGCCAAGGACATCAACCAGACCCTGAGCCAGCTTGGCAGCACTATCCAGGCCCTGACCGGCATCAGCGGCAACGTGGCCTCCGCCGCCACCGAGCTGGCCGCCGTCATGACCCAGTCCGAGGCCAATGCCCAGCAGCAGCGCAGCGAGACCGAGCAGGTGGCCTCCGCCGTCACCGAGCTGGCCAGCACAGCCGACAACGTCAACCACAATGCCGCCCTGGCCGATGAGCTGGCGCGAGAGGCCAACAGCCGGGTCGAGCAGGGGCTGGCCCTGTTTGCCGAGAGCATCCAGGCCAACGGCCGCATGGCGGGCAGCCTGGAGAACGCCGCTACCGTAGTGGCGCGGCTCAAGTCCCAGTCCGAGCAGATCGGCAAGGTGATAGAGGTGATTCAGAGCATCTCGGAGCAAACCAACCTGCTGGCGCTCAACGCTGCCATCGAGGCCGCCCGCGCCGGCGAAACCGGCCGTGGCTTTGCGGTGGTGGCCGATGAGGTACGCCTGCTGGCGGCACGGACCCAGGACTCCACCAAGGAGATCCAGGCCATCATAGAGCAGTTGCAGAGCCAGTCCCTGTCGGCCAACAGCGGCGTACAGGAGACCCTGGAGATCCTCGGCCACAACCAGCGTCTCTCCGCCGAGGTGCAAGACCTGCTGGGGGGCATCACGGAGGCGGTCAACCAGATCAATGGCGCCAATGCCCAGGTGGCCACCGCCGCCGAGGAGCAGTCCTGCGTCACCGCCGACATCAGCCGCAACATCACCAACATCCACGAGATAGTGAACCAGAACGTGGCCGGCATCACCCAGAGCGCCGCCGCCAGTCACGAACTGTCACAGCTCGCCGAGCAGCAGCGCAGGCAGCTCGCCCAGTTCCAGCTGTAATCCTCCCCCTTCTCTTTGGCAGACTCCGGGCCCGGCACCGGGGTCTGCCCCCTCCCGTTTAAAACGGCTTTTTGCCCACAAGGCGCCATTAGGGGCTGGGCTGCATCCACAAATATGGGTATGGTAGAGGCACGTCATTCCCCCTCACCCAGAGAACACCATGAGCCTGAAGTTCAAGAAACCCGCCTTTATCGCTTTGGGGCTCATCGCCCTCGTGTCCGCCACCTGGCTCGATTTCTATCTGCCGGAACACACCATAGCCACCATCACAGGGGTCGAGGTGAAGCGCACCGACAAGGATGGTCCCATCAGCCAGAAGAACCCGGCCGACGGCCCCATCACCGACGTCTATTACATCTACACCGAGCGTCCCGGCGAGAAGATCCGGGTGTTCCGCAATGAAGATACCGGCTGGGGCTGGCCCTTCTACTTCAAGTTCAATGCCGCCGACGTCCAGGCCAAGGCCAAGTCCATGGAGTTCGAGAAGCGCCTGGCCATCATCACCTCCTACGGCTGGCGCGTGAACATGTTCTCCCTCTTCCCCAACGTCACCAAGATAGAGAGCACCCAGCCCGATGCCTCCACCTGGAGCTTCTTCCGCTGGTTCTGGTTCGGTGTCTGGGCGCTGGTGATGGGCAAGGCCGCCATCGCGACCTGGCGCTACTTCGACCGTCTCGAGGACGAGATATGAGGGGCACACCGGCATCAGGCGGAGACGGGCAATGACGGAACCGAGCAAGACCCGCACCAGCTTCTACCGGCGGCTCTACGTGGCCCATCTGATAAGCCAGGGCACGGACACTGTGCCCGCCATCATGGCCGCCACCGGCATGCCGCGCCGCACCGCCCAGGACACCCTGAGTGCCTTGGCCGAACTCGATATCAGCTGCGCCTTCGAGCAGACCGAGGGGGCTCGCCACCTGCAGGGCCACTATCGCATCAGCGACTGGGGCCCCATCAATCCTGACTGGATCAAGGCTCAGCTGCCGGTCATCAAGCAGACCCTGGGTTATCCCTGAGGGCGAGCTGGCAATCGATAAATAGAGAGGGGAGCCCAGGCTCCCCTCTCTATTTATCTGCAGGATGTGCCCCCTATTCCGGGAAGGGCTCCTCCGGCAGCGGATCCGCCGACTCCCCCTTGGTGCAGTCGATGATGGAGCGCTTGGGGTTGCCCGGGTCACGCAGCAGCAGGGGGGCCTCCCCCCTGTCGTGCTTCTGCTCGTCGGCAAACTCGCTGCCGTAGGCGTTGTGGGTCAGCCTGCGCGCATTGGCGATGGGGGTATCCACAAACAGGGCGTGCACCTCGAAGGTCGAGGCCGGGATCAGAAATCCCGTGATGGGCAGGCCATGAAGCTCCTGGTGGGTCTTGTACCAGGCGAAGCCGTCTGACGTCTTGTCGGGGGTGAAGGTCTTGAGCAGCGGGTGGGACGGCTCACCGCTCTCGCTGTCCAGGTAGAGATCGTCCAGATCGCAGGTCGCCAGCCCCTGCCACATCCTCTCGAAGGGGGTGGCACAGGCCGTCAATTGCATACATGTCAGCAGTGCCAACGTCCCTTTCCACATGCCCAACCCCTTATTCGATGTCCGAGTTCTTAGTCAAATGCCCTTAGACGCCCCACCAGCAGATCGATAAAGCCGACCCTGTCCAGCCCCAGCAACACCCGCGCATTGGCCGGTCTGCCGGTGAGCCCGTAGCGATCCACTACCGTCATGCCGGTAGTATGGGTGCCTCCGGTTTCGATATCGACCCGGCACTCTACCCCATGGAACAGCGTCGGTGCCAGCAACCAGGCGATGGTACAGGGGTCATGGAGCGGCGCGCCAGCAAATCCCCACTTGGGATCCCTGTGGTAGATCATGAAGAAATCGAGCAGGTCCGCCACGCACTGGGCCACCGGGTTGGGGATGGCACGCATCCGTGCTATATCCTCGTCCATCACCTGGGCCTCGTGGGTCACATCCAGCCCGCACATTGTGATGGGGATACCGGCGTTGAACACCATATCGGCTGCTTCCGGGTCCACATAAATATTGAATTCCGCCGCCGGGGTCCAGTTGCCCGCCCCCGCCGCGCCGCCCATCAGCACGATGCGGGCAATCCTGGATTTCAACTCAGGATGGGCCGCCAGCAGCAGGGCAACGTTGGTGAGGGGGCCGGTCGGCACCAGGGTGACCGGCTCCGGGCTCTCGCGCAGGCACTTGGCCATCAATTCGAGGCCCGTCATGGCCTGGGGCGCAAAGGCGGGATCCGGCAATGTGGGGCCGTCGAGTCCCGACTCCCCGTGGACGTTGTCGGCGATGATGAGATCGCGCATCAGGGGTTTGGGCGCCCCCGCCGCCACCGGAATGTCGTGGCGACCGAGCAGGGTGAGGATGCGCAGGGCGTTGTTGAGGGTCTTGTCCGGGGTCTGGTTGCCCGCGCTGGTGGTCACCGCCAGCACCTTGAGCTCTGGGCTCGCCAGCGCCAGTATGAGGGCGATGGCATCATCGTGGCCGGGATCGCAATCGAGAATAACGGGCAACGCCATGGAGAGGCTCCTTACGACATGACAGGGAGCCATACCTTAGCAAGCCAGCGCCGAATGAACTCTGGAAGGGGTCACAAAACGGCGTCTTCCTGCATTATCAATCACTTGCCACCAGGTCCGCCGGGCAGTCACTGGCCAGTTCGTCCCGATTCGCCCCGCGCCGCCGCTTGGAGTATGATCGCCCCCCGTTTCCAGCCCGCAGCCGCCCATGTCCGCCATCGTCGACACCTTTATCGCCCCCCCTTGCAATGCCCAAATAGAGATCCTGTTCGAGGATAAACACCTGCTGCTCATCAACAAGCCGAGCGGCCTGCTGAGCCTCTCGGGCAAGACCCCGCAGAACCTCGACTCTGTCCACCATCGGCTGGTGCGGGATTACCCCGGCTGCACCCTGGTGCACCGCCTCGACTTTGGCACCTCAGGTCTCATGGTGGTGGCCAGAGACAAGGCCATCAACGGGATGATGTGCCAGCAGTTCAGCCAGCGGGCGGTGGGCAAGGCCTATGACGCCCTGCTGTGCGGCCATCTGGCGGACGATGAGGGGGTGATCGACGCCCCCATCGCCAAGGATCCGGCGCTGTTCCCCTTGATGAAGATCTGCGCCAGCGGCAAGCCCGCCCGCTCCCGCTATCGGGTGGTGGAGCGACTGGTGCGCGAGGGCGCTGGGGGCGAGCCCTTGCCATTGACCAGGGTCAGCCTGGTGCCGGAGACGGGCCGCACCCATCAGCTGCGCATCCACAGCCAGCTGCTGGGTCACCCCATACTCGGCTGCGATCTCTACGGCGGTCTGCTGTTGCCGGGCTGTGAGCAGGCGCCACGGCTGATGCTGCACGCCAGCGCGCTTGATTTCGTGCATCCGGTGAGCGGCGAGCCGATGCAAATCAGATGTGAGGCGCCCTTTGAGGAGGTGCTTGGGGCAATGACGGGGCAAAAAGCGTAACGCGGAGAAGGGGAAAGTGAGAACAGCGGCAAACGGCGGATAAAGATAGGGGCCGCGCTTTCGCAACGGCCCCCACCCCCCACTCGTGGTGGTGCTATCAGATCAGCTTGCGGGCGGCGCCCAGCACGATCTTGATGGCATCAGATTCGGTTCTCGCCATGGTTTCGGCATTCGGGATTTCCTGCTGGGTACGGTTCACGATGACACCGGCCACCATGCCGGCGCGCAGGCCCTGGCTGGTGCACATGGTCAGCAGGGTGGCGGACTCCATCTCGTAGTTCAGCACGCCCATGGCCTGCCACTCTTTCATGGAACCCTGGAAACGGCTCACTACGCGGCCGGATACGGTGTCGTAACGCTCCTGACCCGGGTAGAAGGTGTCGGAAGAGGCAGTCACACCCACGTGCAGCTTGGAACCCATCTCCTTGGCGGTGTTGACCAGCGCAGTGGTGCAGTCGAAGTCTGCCACGGCCGGGAACTCCATGGGTGCAAAGTGCAGGCTGGCACCGTCGAGGCGCACGGAACCGGTAGTGACGATGACGTCGCCCACGTTCAGGTGCGGCTGGATGGCGCCTGTGGTGCCGATACGCAGGAAGGTGTTGATGCCCAGCTGGGCCAGCTCTTCCACCGCGATGGAGGTGGACGGGCCGCCGATACCGGTGGAGCAGATGATCACGGCCTTGCCGTCCATCTCGCCGCGCCAGGTAGTGAACTCACGATGGCTGGCCAGGTGCACAGGGTTGTCCAACAGCTCTGCGATGCGCTTCACGCGCTCGGGGTCACCGGGAACGATCGCCAGGGTGGCGCCTTGCAGATCCGCTTTCTTCAAACCCAAGTGAAATACATCAGACATAGTGGACTCCTGGTTGCATCCCGCCGCCTCGCAGCCGAGCGCAGTTAAGGTGATTCTTTATGGTATTTTCGAGCCTGTTTCCCTCCATTGGGGAAGGCGCCAACTATGGTCGAAAGCGCTTTCCAATTCCTTGACGCGCTTCACACTTCCGCGCATCCACGGCCCTAAAAAACCGGCAAAACGTTTGCTAACCTGATGAATTTCTTGAAAAACGTTTTTATACCGAACAAGAGGCAAGGGCCCTTGTCAATCCCCGCCTGGCCCCGGTTTTTCGGTACGTGATCGAGTCCATAAAGTTGCCAATCAGATACCATTGACCCCTTTTCATCCCCTCTGGCGCTGTTATGTTGAGGCCCGTATACCACTTAATGGCTAATCATACGGAGTCCACCATGGCGACATTCAAGTTCTACATTCCCGCAGTCAACCTGATGGGGGCGGGCTGCCTGCAAGAGGCGGCGGCCGACATCCAGGGTCATGGCTTTCGCAAGGCGCTGATCGTCACCGACAAGATCCTCAACCAGATAGGCGTGGTCGCCAGGCTCACCGCCCTGCTGGCAGAACATGGCATTGAAAGCGTGGTTTTCGATGAAACCAAACCGAACCCCACCATGACCAACGTCGAATCCGGTCTGGCCATGATCAAGGCCCATGGCTGCGACTGCGTCATCTCGCTGGGGGGCGGCTCCCCCCATGACTGCGCCAAGGGCATCGCCCTGGTGGCCACCAACGGGGGCTGCATCCAGGATTACGAAGGGGTGGACTGCTCCGCCAGGCCGCAGCTGCCCCTTATCGCCATCAACACCACAGCCGGTACCGCCTCCGAGATGACCCGTTTTTGCATCATCACCGACGAGGCGCGCCAGGTGAAGATGGCCATCATCGACAAGCATGTCACCCCGCTGATGTCGGTCAACGATCCCGAGCTGATGCTGGCCAAGCCGGCCGGACTCACCGCCGCCACCGGCATGGATGCCCTGACCCACGCCATCGAGGCCTATGTCTCCACCGCCGCCACCCCGGTCACCGATGCCAGTGCCGTGATGGCAATTCAGCTCATCGCCAAACACCTGCGAACCGCCGTCAACCAGGGGGACGACCTGCACGCCCGCGAGCAGATGGCCTATGCCCAGTTTCTGGCCGGCATGGCCTTCAACAACGCCAGCCTCGGCTATGTGCACGCCATGGCACATCAGCTCGGCGGTTTCTATGACCTGCCCCACGGGGTCTGCAACGCCGTGCTGTTGCCCCACGTTCAGGCGTTCAACGCTCAGGTGAGCGCGGCTCGCCTGAAGGAGGTGGCCCGCCACATGGGAGTGGACGTGAGCGCCATGAGCGACGTACAGGGTGCCGAGGCGGCGATTGCCGCCATCAAGCAGCTGGCGCTGGACGTGAAGATCCCGGCCGGGCTGGAGCAGCTGGGCGTCAAGGCCGATGACTTCGACCTGCTGGCCAGCAATGCCCTGAAAGATGCCTGCGGCTTCACCAACCCCAGGCAGGCAAGCCACGAAGATATAGTCGCCATCTTCCGCGCCGCCATGTGACGGAGCGATTATGTGTCAGGGCCGCCACGCGGCCCTTTTTATTGGCAGGAGGATCAATGGCTTTTTACTTCCGCACGGGGAGTGGGTATGATTTGCCGAGCTAAAAAGACTGTATGGATGATCTGAACCCGATATGCGGATGAAACACCTGATTGCCGCGGCCCTGACCGCCCTCACCCTGTCCGGTTGCAGCCTGGTCTATCGCATCGATATTCCTCAGGGCAACTATGTGGAACAAAAGCAGGTCGACAAGCTGCGCCAGGGCATGACCCGCGAGCAGGTCGAGTTCGTGCTGGGTTCTCCCATGCTGCGCGACGGCTTTGACCCCAACACCTGGTACTATCTCTATGAGTTCCAGCCAGGTCGTGGTGACAAGGAGCGCAAGGAGCTGACCCTGAACTTCGTGGGTGACAGACTCGCCACCGCCACGGGTGACTTCCCCCTCCCCGCCGCCTTCACGACACCGCTCTGATAGCATCATAAAACCGGCCAAGGCCGGTTTTCTCTTGTCTGGCCCCCGATCGGGTTTCACAGGGGCGCACTCCCTGAACCATGATCAAGGAGGTCAACACCCCTCGTCATCCCCTCAAGGAGATCACATGAGCCAGATCCTGATCGCCGGGGCAACCGGTCTGGTCGGCCAGGCCCTCATCCGTCAGCTCGGCCCCGAGCACCAGCTGACCCTGCTCTGCCGCCAGCCGGGCGAGGCTGCCCCCAATCGGCACTGGCTGCCGGTGAACTTCGAACGCCTCGACGAGGTGGCGCTGCCCAACTCCGTCGACATGGCCTTCTGCTGCCTCGGCACCACCCGCAAGGATGCCGGCTCCGATGAGGCCTTTCGCCGGGTCGATCACGACTATGTGCTGGCCTTTGCCGCTCTCGCCCGCCGCCACGGCTGCCGCCGTCTGCTGGTCGTCTCCAGCCTGGGGGCCAATCCAAGCTCCCCCGCCCTCTATCCCCGCACCAAGGGCGAGATGGAGCAGGCCTTGCTGGCGCAGGCGTGGCAGCGGCTCGTCATACTGCGCCCCGCCATGCTGCTCGGCCACCGCCAACCACCGCGCAGATCCGAGCAGATAGTTCAGGCCATCTATCCCTGGATAAAACCTCTGCTGCAGGGGCCCCTCAGGCGCTGGCGGGCCATAGAGGCGAGCCAGGTGGCCCACGCCATGACGGTGCTCGCCGACCAGGCTCAGGGGGTCGAGATAGTGCAGAACGAGCGATTGCTCACCCTGTAAGGCCCAGGCCAGTGCAACCCCTGTGGTAAAACATCCAATAGAAAAGAGGCGCCGTGGCGCCTCTTTTCATTGCTCGGTCTCCCCGCATCAGGTCGATTCGCCGTCGTCCCGCTTGCGGTGCACATCGGGACGCCCGCCGGTGACCACGTCGGCCCGTCCCTCTTCCTTGGCCTTCTCCGCCCGCTTCTTTCGCATCTCCTTGGGATCGGCGATGAGGGGGCGGTAGATCTCGATGCGATCCCCGTCCTGCACCGGCTCGCTTCCCTTGACCGGACGGCTGTAGATGCCGAACTTGTTGACCGAGAGATCGATCTCCGGGTGTTTCTGCACTATGCCGGACTGCTCGATGGCAGCCAGCACGCTGGTGCCCGGGGCCACTCGGATGCACAACACGGTTTGCCGCTCGGGCAGGGCATAGGCCACTTCGACATTGAGCAGATCAGACACCGTAGACCACCTTGGCGCGGTTGGAGAAGGCGAGCACCATGGAGCCCACCAGGTCGCGGAAGATCTGGCCAAAAGCCAGCTCGATCAGCTTGGAGGTAAATTCAAAGTCGAGATCGAACTCCACCTTGCAGGCATCCACATCCAGCGGCGTGAAGGTCCACCAGCCCGCCAGCTTGCTGAAGGGGCCCTCCACCAGCTCCATCTTGATGGCGCGGTTGGCATCGAGCAAGTTGCGGGTGGTAAAGGTCTTGGCGATGCCTGCCTTGGCCACATCCACCGAGGCCATCATGTAGTCCTCACCCGTCTCGTGAACGCGGCTGCCGACACAACCGGGCAGAAACTCGGGATAAGCGTGAACATCATTGACCAGACGGAACATTTGTTCCGCGCTGAACATCACCAGGGCACTGCGAGTAATACGGGGCATGGGCTTTCCTCATCCAATCGGGCCGATTTTATCACCTTGCCAGCCAAAATCACCGCCGAAACTGCTCACCTGGCCGCCACGCGCGCAATTGCCCCCCTTTGCGGCCCCGGATGACCAGCTTGAGATCACCTTGCCGGCCAAAAACATCACTGAACTGCTCACAAAGCCGCCACTCGAGTGGTTGCGCGTTTTACAGCCGCCGCCACCCACGTATAATGCGCCTTCCTAAACATTGCCGAAGGCCCCCGTCATGAGCAAAAAGAACAGTAAAAACAAAGCCGGGTCCAGCACCATTGCACTCAACAGAACCGCCCGTCACGAGTACTTCATCGAAGAGCGCGTGGAAGCCGGTCTGTCCCTGCAAGGGTGGGAAGTTAAATCCCTGCGGGCGGGCAAGGCCAACATCAGCGAAGCCTATGTCATCTTCCTGCAGGGCGAAGCCTTCCTGTTCGGCTCCAGCTTCCTGCCGCTGAACGCCGCCTCCAGCCACGTGGTGTGTGACCCGACCCGCACCCGCAAACTGCTGCTGAGCCGCCGTGAACTCGACAAGCTCGAGAGCCTGACCGCCCGCCAGGGCTATACCATAGTGCCGCTGGCGCTGTACTGGAAAGAGTGCTGGGTCAAGGTCGAGATCGGCCTGGTGAAGGGCAAGAAAGAACACGACAAACGGGAAGACACCAAGGCCCGGGAATGGGACCGGGAGAAGGCCCGCATCATGAAGAACAAGAACCGCGGTTGATTGTGCGCCGCCAGCGCCCGTGGGGCGACCAATAAACCAGCAATCGACCGGCCCGTGCCGGTCGATTGCCATCAACGCCTTGCCATGGCAGGATTTTTGCGTACAATCGCTTTTGACAACTTGGGGCTGATTCTGGATTCGACAAGATTCACGAAACCCAAGGTGCATGCCGAGGTGCGGTAGGCCTCGTTAACAAACCGCAAAAAAATAGTCGCAAACGACGAAAACTACGCACTCGCAGCTTAATAACCTGCGCTGAGCCCTTCTCCCCTAGCTTGCCTGTGTCCTAGGGAATTGGAAGGTCATCCTTCACAGGATCGTGTGGAAGTCCTGCTCGGGGCGGAAGCATTAAAACCAATCGAGCTAGTCAATGCGTGGCGTGTCTCTCCGCAGCGTGTTGGCGAATGTAAAGAGTGACTAAGCATGTAGTACCGAGGATGTAGTAATTTTGGACGGGGGTTCAAATCCCCCCAGCTCCACCAAATACCGGTCCAACAGTGACCAACGAAGTCCAAGAAACCCGCATAGCATAAGGCTTTGCGGGTTTTTTGTTGTCTTACGCTGTCCAATGGGGTGCGTTGCCATCCAGCCCTTTTAGGCATATCGTTAGGCATATCGTTTTGTATGCCTTCCGGAGCGTATGCCTATGCCTCGTATCACCCGTCCCTTATCCCCAACCGAGATCAAAGCAGCCAAGCCCAAAGAGAAGGAATACACCCTCTGCGACGGGGCTGGTCTGGAAAGCCCAATGGCTCCAAGTTGTGGCGCCTGCGTTACTACCGCCCCCTAACTAAACAGAGAAACATGATCAGCTTTGGCTCCTGGCCGGAGATGTCGTTGGCTGAAGCGAGAGAGAAACGCTCCGAAGCCAAAACGTTGCTGCAACAAAACATCGATCCCCAACACCATCGTGATGAGCAGGCATCCGCTGCGTTATCACAGAGCGAGCACACCTTTGAAGCCGTCGCCAAGCGCTGGTTTGATGTTAAGCGCCCTTCCGTCACCCCGGCATATGCCGAGGATCTCTGGCGTTCGCTCGAAATGTATCTGTTTCCGGAGATCGGTACTGTGCCCGTGATGGAGATAAAGGCGCAGCGGACAATCAAGATCATCGAGCCCATCGCCGCCGCCGGAAAACTTGAAACCGTGCGTCGCCTCACCCAGCGGGTGAACGAGATCATGACCTTTGCCGTTAACTCCGGCCTGATCGATGCCAACCCTTGCTCGGGGATCAGCAAGGTGTTTCAGCGGCCAGCCAAGCAACACATGCCCAGCATTAACCCCAACCAGCTACCAGAACTGATGAACCGGCTTTCCAAAGCAAGCATCAATTTGCAGACCCGCTGTCTCATCGAATGGAGCCTGCATACCTTGGCTCGCCCCAGCGAAGCAGCCGGAGCCCGGTGGGCAGAGATCGATATGGAAAAGAAACTCTGGCGGATTCCACCAGAGAGGATGAAGAAGCGCAGAGGTCATGACGTACCCTTGACGCCACAGACACTTGCCTATCTGGACCTCATGCGACCGATCAGCGGCCATCGTGAGTTCATCTTCCCTGGTATCCGTAACCCCAAAACGCACACCAACGAGCAAACGGCTAATGCTGCCTTGAAACGAATGGGATATGAAGGGACCTTGGTCGCTCACGGCCTGCGAGCCTTGGGCAGCACGACCCTTAACGAGAGAGGATTTGATCGAGACGTTATAGAATCTGCCTTAGCGCACTCTGACAAAGACGAAGTGCGTAGTGCATACAACCGCACTGATTATCTGGACCGCCGCCGGGAAATGATGGTCTGGTGGTCAGAGCATATTGATGCAGCAGCGAAAACGGGCTCTGCACTGACTTGGCTACCGTCCACAAAAGCAGGATAACTGTCAGATAAAGTCTGAACTTGTACAAGTAAAACACCGGTTTAAGGCCGGTGTCAGGTAATCTAATTCAGTGCCGCCTTCACACGCGGTCTGCCTCGTGCAGTGTCGTGCTTGGGCAAGTTGCCTTTGAAAAAGGTACGGTGCTTTTTGAGTTTCAGCCTAGCGGCTGACTCTGATTTGGTCAGATAAGCAAGGGCTTTTTGTAAATAGCACCGTTTCGTCTTGTCGGCATGCCCCACCATGCCAATCCCGCACTCCCGGTATTCAGCCTTTTTCTGATTGCAATTATGCCCTCTGCCTCGATTGCCCGTGATACGCAACCATTCCTTAATGGTGGCATCTGCGTAGAAAACATCACGCTGGAAGTGAGCACCGTTCATAAAAACTGCCAAGTGAAAATGAAAGCCTGTTAGAGGTGCAAATTCCAAACGACAAACATACCCCACCCAATTGGCAGTTAATGTCCCCTTACGACGGGTTTTAAACAACATTTTTTTGTGCTTGATGATCTCCTCAATAGAAAGCGCATCCAAGAACTCCGCTTTGTAGTACAAATCAACCCGCAGTACCAAGAGGCGAGCATATCGCCCAAACAGCCCATTCACGTATCGATGCAGTGATGCTGTATTCTTCTGCGCTCCCTTCATGAAGGTGCAGCACTTGCCCTGCATGGCTTCAGACTTCAATTCCGACATCAGCTGCTGATACCTGAGGTCCAGCTTCTTCTGCGCATCTTGGCTGGTGCCACCATCGATGATCATCTCACGAAGTTGATGCTTGAAGACGAAATTACACAAGCAGGCCAGTTTGGGATGCAAATTAAAACACTCCTGATGTTTGTATACCTGCATAGCAAGCGTGACGATATCTGATAGTTCTCTCCCCTCCTTAGTAAGGGGGTAAATACTCCCCAGCATTTCAGCCGAAAATAGAGCAGGGTAGGCATCCATCTGTTCCAGTTTTTCGATGAATTTGAATAACGCCTTATAATGAACAGATTGAACAAGCATTTCACGCAACGCTCTTGTTATGGGAATTGCATTATTCATACGCAATGCTTTCCTTGGTTCTCTCTGTATAGGGATAGCATCAATGTCGATACTATTACGAACATACTTAGGCATATTTACCCCTTCATTTAATCCTTGGTTTTGGTGGCGTGTAAGGACATGTGATCATGTCCTACTCGTACATCTGGTTACAGGCTTCATCCTGTTGATTACGCCTGTACTCTGCTCCATCATTGTCGACTGAGAGTCTGAATGATTGGATAACCAGCTAAGTAGTTGTTTATATTTATGTTGAGTAATGAGTTAGACGAACTATAAATAACATTAAAAACCAATATTCATGATTCAATGGCACGATTTTTTTTGAACAAAACATTCGAGCACACCTTGATTTCGCCAAAAAACATGCTCTGTGAGAGTTTTTTTAATTTGCATAGTTAGGGTCTATTACCCCCTTCTCTGTACTCACGCCATCATCTAACCCAGAGTAGTTCTTGTTAGTCAATGTTAGCTATGTAGATGCTTAACATTATCTCCGCTGGCTATAAATATGCTTATTGCTATATAAGCAACTCTATAGCTACATATGAAATGTGTTAGATGCTACGTATTAAAACACTTGCTGTTACACAAGTAACCGTCTTTGCCCTGGCAGGTAATAGTTGACATAACTCGTGCCATTAAATTGGTACTGGGTCACTGCCATGTGATTAACAAGTGCATTCAGGGCTTGCTCCAATTTCACTTTATTCCTGATGCAATTTGGACCAAATTTGCGGATATCATTCTTCTTGAATACACCATTCTGGCTGCGATGCAGATTGCTTTCCAGCCAACGTTCTAGTTCATTCGCCTCGCGAATATCGTTCGGCACTGTACGTTCTTTAAATTGTTGGATGAAATGCTGGAAGTACCAGTGAACAATAACTATCGATGCATGCATGCTCACGTCAGAGATGACTGGATTACGCTCAGTAAAGCAGTGCAAGACTGCGGCAATTCTTGATGCATGCTCCATGAATTTAGAAGCAAAGTCACGGTACTCGCGCCATTCTCCGAAGGGACCAATTTTGCTTTCAACGTGGTTTGATGCTTCGAACCAGCGAGCACGGGCTTCTGGCGACAATGTTAAGCACACTCTGGACTCACTCAATTCACGACGCATCTGAGATGCCTTAAGCAGTTTTTCTACCGTGTGGTAGAAGTCGTTCAAAGAGGTGGCATTGACGCCACCTGGCGACAATTCATCACTGAACAATCGCGATCCCTGGGTTGAATGGGGCTCAGACAACAAACAGCGTGCGAAAAAACCCGACTCGCGAGCCTGATCACCTTGACGCTCAAGAAACCGTTCAAAGAGCGGCCCCTGAACCATCAGGGAAAGGCTAAATCGGTAATCACCGATCGTTGTCGCCCCCTGAGTCGATACTCGCAGAGCCGAAATTGGTTTTGCCCCCCATAAAGAGTTCAGTACAGAGGTCTCGCGCATGAAATCACTGGCAAAAAGATGTGCGGACTCATCCGAGAAGACGCCAATGGTGTGACCATAGGCGCTAATGGCATGTTTGATGGCTGCACTCGTCACATCATTCAGAAGCCACTTCTTATTCGATGGAAGTGAAGGCTTTGCCGCCTCCACATCTCTTAATGCCTGTTTTTCAGGCGAGGCGTCTCCTTTCGCCAAAATGGCTTTATGCAACGCCTTCTTGCATGCCTTTTGCTCTTCTTCCCAAACACTGAGCTCGATCGTGTATTGTGCATGCGCATCACGATATTGCTGTTCTGCCAATAGTTCCAGTTTACGAAAAGGCTTCATCACCAGCTCGTCAACCGCTGTTTTTCGTTCACCCGAGTCAGCCTTTGTAATAAAAAACAGGGAGACTGGGTGAATAAGGTCTGCTTTAGGACTGACATCCACCAGATCTTGGCAAGCCAGTCCCATCGCACTGAGTACGGACGAGGCAATCAGCCCAAGGGGAGCTTGAGTCTGCTGTTGGATCTGACGCATTACGCCTTGCAGCTGTTCATCAAGTACATGAACAGGAAATTCTCCAATCAGATTGAGCTTCACGGGGGTTGTGTACATTTTTAGATCTCCTTCGTTAATACAGGGGAGGAACTACTGGATGCGTGAGACAAGCCACTGATGTACCGATGACAGCAGCCACCCCACTGAACTACTCCCCAAGCGCAACGGCTTGGGAAAGTCGGGGTCATAGGACTTGGATTTGGGGTTAAGTTTGTTGTAGATGGTCGAACGTGAAAGCCCCAGGATGCGAGCTAGTTCCTTGATGCGCACAACTCGATGTAGCGTCTCACGATCCCAGTAGTGACCATCTTCTTGCAAGTTCATGATTCATCTCCGCTTCGGTTTGGACTGAGGGCAGACTAACTCCTCCTGAAAAATGAAAACGCCGAAAATGTGCAGAGATATGGCTAAAGCTGGAGAGCCTTTCAAACCCCTCGACAAGAAATTTTGTATAGGAACAGGCCATGGTATGGTTGACCCGTAGCACTGCTTGCTTTTTTCTTTGCAGACTGGACGGAAGTAAAGATGCGGGGAAGAAAATTAAAAACACAGCACATATGCAGAGGTTTAAACAAGGTGTCACAACCAACAACAGATAAGCTGAGACTAAATAGCCATAGCCTCGATGAGTTCGTTACATTTATGTATGACGCTTTTGGATTGAGGGATGGCCGTCAACATCAGCTTAAAGAATTAAAGAGTATTGATGCCCTTTCAGATATGGTCGAAAAAATGACCATGGGCCTTGCTAAACATCTTGTGAGTAATAATGGAAAAAGCACCAATGTGCTCATGCTGTCAGATCAGCTCATGGTCATGTTTGACTTCATGAACCAGATGTTACTGCATTTCAATAGAACTGAAATATTTTCTGATTTATCAAGAACTCAACTGTATGTACATTTTCTACGTGATGTGCAATTGCCTTTCATGAGACAAGCAATCGCACTTATCACCAATCAAGACGAACCTATTTTCTACTCACCATTGGATAGAAATGAGTTTCGAGCAGATAACTTGATGACTCACCTGCTGTACATGCTGACTCCTGAATATCTGCAACACGCCGAAGTAAACGTTAACGCATGGATGTGTAGACAAAAAAATTTCTCAGCCATGGTGTTGGAACAACTTTTAAAAAGGCTCTTCGGGGGTATAGAGGAAAAACATCTATAATCAGTCTGCACACTATCGACAAGCTCTGTCAGGAATTACATGAGGATAACGTCTCTGTTTCCTCTAAGGAATTTCCCTCAATGAATGAGCTGAAATCATTTTGGTATGGGGCTAGAATTGCAATATTTTTCTCTAGACATATTGATTTTTCAATTAGTCCTATGTATGCACTTGAAGAGCTGAAGGACAACTGTCTATCTTTATTCACAGACTTATTAAAATCTGACTCTCCATACCTGCACTCAGATACACTGATGGCATTTTTTGACAAAGTCAGTACGAAAATAGCTAAATCCTCGCTAACAAGTGGCGAACTTAACGTGATATTTAATACTATATCAGATAGTTCAAAATATAATATCCTCCCACCACAAGGAAAAATAATAAAGCCTATCATCCAATTCTGTTACGACTTCAATGCTGTAATCTCGTTTATTGCCAATGGTGAGCTAATAAAGTCTCACGAGCGTTCGCTATCAATTCTAAATAGCGAAAATAACTTTTCAGCCGGGCGATTCCACAGTATTTTAATCCGTTTAATGTTAGCATTAAAGATAAAGCTGTATGTTTCCAGTATAAAACACCGCGAATATGAGAATATTGCGAAAGTAGCATTTTTACTTGGAGGTACAGGCTTTTCGTTAGAGAAAAGCCCTCAAGATCCATTTAAAGAAGTCAATGAAAGTGTGTTTTCTACACCATCAATCCTTTATGCATTCTCTTCCATTCAAACCTATGCAGATGTTTTGGAGTGTATTGAGACACTTTCAATGGAAGAAAAAATAGCAATGATGATCCCATTTCCAAATAAGCTAGAAAGGGCTCTGAATACACTTTATAGCTCATATCCTGACTTGCATTCTGCGCCATTAGATAAAATCAGAGTATTATTGACGCCATTCATGAAAAGTAATTGCATTCCCTACATACCAAAATCTACACTTTACAACTGTCTATGCGAGATAAATTCACTCATTGATTTTTGGCCATCTTGGATAATGGAACAATCCGTTAATGTTCAACGATTTAGTCGCGAATCTATTTACTTAAAAGGAAAAATTCTTCATTCAATTGATCCTTATCGATACAAAATAGATTTTCATAAAAATCATGATGTGCTCAATTATGCCGAGTTAACTTTAAAGAGTGATGGCCAGCGTATTTTACAAGAGTATGTTCCTTTTCCTCTTGAAGAGGAACTGTATAACCATTATGCATTTGAAATATTTTCCAACGAAATAAAAAAACGATTAAAAAAATAACAATCAGTTCCAACAATACACCTCCAGCGAAGTGCGCTTCTGCTACTCCCGCTACAATAGCAAAAAAAAGCACTCTAGAAGAGACTCCTTTGGAATTCTTTCTTGTTTTTTGATTTTAACAAAAAGAAACTCAAAATAATTTTAAACCTATATTCCCATCTTGAATTAACCAATGAATGGGATTTTACACATGGCACATCTGATCGACACCATAGCCTACACCGGCCAACCCCCCTGGCATGGCCTTGGCAATATATTGCCGCCACGGCAATCTTTGGATATCTGGCTACAGGCAGCCGGGATGGATTGGACTATCGAGCAGAGTGACGTAATGTTTAACGTCGCCTCCGATGCACTCCATATTCGCCCTTATTCAGACAGCAAAGTTTTGTACCGCTCTGATAATCTGGAGCCTCTATCCGTCGTCTCTCGCCGATATAATGTGGTACAGCCTCATGAGGTGCTGCATTTTTATCAAGATCTAGTAGAAGTGGGCGGCTTTGAGTTGGAAACTGCAGGTTCGCTCAAGGGCGGCCGCAAATTATGGGCGCTTGCAAAAACGGGGCAAGATATGAAATTGAAAGGGGGAGACAGGGTGAAATCCTACCTACTGCTCGCCACCAGTTGTGATGGTACGTTGTGCACCACAGCACAATTTACCTCGCTACGAGTCGTCTGTAATAACACATTGCGAATAGCACTACGGGATAATACTGGTGCGATCAAGGTTCCCCACTCCACTCAATTTAATGCTGCTGCCGTCAAAGAGGCATTGGGCCTTGGTATGGCAAATTGGGATCGTTTCCAACAAGAGATGACATCGTTGAGCAATCGTCCGGTATCACCCGTGGAAGCCCTTAATTTCTTCGGTGAACTACTCAATGATCAGGCTGGCGATGATGAGAATATTATTCTCAGCCGTCCCGCCCAAAAACTGCACGAGCTGTATATGGGCGCAGGCATGGGCTCAGAGCTTGCCAGCTCCCGCAATACCGCTTGGGGGTTGGTCAATGCGGTAACGGAATACGTGGATCACCACCGCCGTGCCCGCAGCCAAGATCACCGGCTCGATTCCGCCTGGTTTGGTCAGGGGGCCCAACTCAAATCCCAGGCTCTGAATCAGGCACTCACTCTGCTGCAGTAATCCCGCTTCCCCATTTAAACCGCATAACGAACTCACCCGGACTGGCGCATGCCAATCCGGGCGTTGCCATTTATGCCGTCAAAAAGGAGTCGTCATGAAATCAAAAGCCAAATACGGCCAAGCCCTGCGGCTGGCCTCCACTACCCAATTAACCCGCGAGCAGTGGCTCGCTATCCGCAAACTCGGCATTGGTTCCTCCGATGCCGCCGTGGCAGTGGGGCTCTCCCCTTACAAGTGCCCACTCAGCCTGTGGCTGGAGAAGACCGGCCGCAAGGAGCCGGAAGATATCTCCCACAAGGAAGCAGTGCTGTGGGGCATTGAGCTGGAACCGGTCTTGGCGCAGGTCTATGCCAAGCGCACTGGCTACAAGGTGCGCCGGGTCAATGCTGTACTGCAACACCCCGAGCAACCCTTCATGCTCGCCAACCTCGACCGGGAGATAGTCGGCCATCCCGATGGGCCGGGCATTCTGGAGATCAAGACCGCCAGCTATCACAGCGCCCCCCAGTGGGAGGAAGGGGTGCCGGTGGCTTACCAGTGTCAGGTACTCCATCAGCTGGCCGTCACCGGCCATGCCTGGGCTGAGGTGGCAGTGCTGATCGGCGGCCAGGATTTTCGGATTTACCGCATCGAGCGCGATGAGGAGAAGATCCAGGATCTCACCGAGCGGGAAGCGCAGTTCTGGCAGATGGTGCAACAAGACCAACAGCCCGAGCCTGATGGATCCAGTGATGCCGCCAATGCCCTGAGCTGGCTCTTTCCCCGCGATGATGGTCAGACGGTGGATCTCTCCGATTCCCCCGAGTTCAACCGGCTGTTTGGCGAGCTACTGCAATTGCGTCAGCAAAAGGAAGCCGTCGAGCTGCAAGAGTCACAACTCAAGCAGCGGCTGCAAGCCACCTTGGGTGAAGCGACAGCCGGGTTGTTTGCCGATGGCAAGATCACCTGGAAGCGCAGCAAAGACCGGCTGGCACCGGATCTGGATAAGCTCGGACAGGATCATCCAGACTTGCTCACCCGTTACGTCAAACCGGTGCCCGGCGTACGCCGTTTCACCATTCAACCCTTGAGGCAAACACCATGATCAAAGGACTGGCAATTACCCCGCCCGTGATCGGGCGGATCTGCATCGGCAAGCTGGTGCAAAAACAGGATAAGTGGGTACCGGAGAAGGACGACAGCTTCACCCTCACCACCCAAATACAGCAAAAGGGAGGATGGCTGCTCCATCCCCTGCATCAACACTATTCATCGCAAAAGAGTGGCCAAGGGCAGGAACAAACTAAGATCCGCGCCATTCCGGTGCGGGTGCTGTTCAACGATAGCGACTTGAACTTGCGGGCGGAATACAGCGCCTTTGACCGGCAAACCGGCAGGCCGCTCTGTGTCGGGAATGGGGAGGTGGCGAGACGTGTAGGGGCGCAAGGCATGGAGGAGGTCAGCTGCACTGGGCCTGAGCGCTGTGCCTTTGCCGGGCAACAGGGCTGCAAGTTGTACGGGCGACTGAACCTGTTTGTGGAGGGGCAAGGGGATGAGCTGGGTAGCTTTATTTTCCGCACCACCGGCTACAACTCGGTACGCACCCTGGCGGCACGACTGAAATACCTAGAGGCTGTGAGCGGTGGCCATACCCGCTATTTGCCGCTCACCCTACGGCTACGAGCCAAGAGCACCACCCAGTCCTACCGCACACCGGTCTACTACGTGGATTTGACCTTGCGGGAAGAGTCCAATCTGACCGAAGCAGTCAGGCTGGCACAGGAGGCCGCCCAGCGTGACCAAGAGGCTGGCCTTGCCATCGACCAGATGGAGCAGGCTGCTCGTGAGTTGCTGCGTAACGGCCAGTTTGAGGATATCGATGAGGAGGTGCCGATGCTGCTGGAGGAGTTCTATCCGCAAGTCTGCAGCGACGAGACGGCGAATGGTAACGCAGGGGCAGTGGCGACTGCCTCGCTTAACCCACCACAAAGCCAAGCAACCAGAACGCCACAGAGACCACAACCAAGAAGGAGTCCACTCACCAACAAATTGGGGAAAGAGAACCCATCCCCTCCCCAGTGAATGGTGGATGATCAGCGGGGACGCGCCAACCGCTCCACCAACCGTTCTACCGTTTCCAGCAACAGAGTTCGGTCAGCATCATCGAGCCGGGCCAGTTGCTGGCTCAGCACAATGCCCTGCTCGGTCGGGCGGTTACTAGTCTCACGCAGAAAGTCGGCTAGCTCACAACCAAACAGTTGAGCGAGCTCCGCCAGGCGCACCACGGTCGGCACCACAATTCCCCGCTCCATCCGAGAGACGGCTTCCATCCCGATATTGAGGTGTTCAGCCACATGCTCTTGCGTGAATCCGGCTTGAGTACGCTTGTGGCTAATCGCCTTGCCAACGCTCTTGGCTAACAGCTCAAGGTTGATATCTGTCATGGTTCCTCCAGTCAACCCGTATGGTTGACCATGGACCCATTGACGATAAGGACCCAAAAGGTAGACTAAAGACTTAATGAGTCCACCAGACAGCAATTGATGCTGATTTGACACGGATGCGAGGCCCTCAGCCAATAAACCATCGTGACTAACTCGCAACAGGTGGGCTCCATAAGACGCTTTCACTACACGACCAAGGACACAAAACATGGAAAGACTGACTTATGAAGATCTGGGTACTGACAAGCTGACCTCACTGATCTGTGCACGAAAATCTTTCGAAGTCGTGGGGCTATCGGGGCGAATGAGCGCCGCTGTGACAAAACTTGAAAACAGCATCGAACCTGCTGGGCTGAAATGCCGGGTCTATACCAAGGGTCGGATCGCCGCAGCAGGGGCCAGCGTCTTTGGCGGTATTACCGGTCTAGCCGGGATCGCATCTGCCGTCACCATCGCGGCACATAATCTCGCCACTTACAATCCAGACTATGAAATCGTCAAGCACCTGGTGGATAACTCACTCAGCGTGCTTTACAAAAAATAACCACGTTAATGGCTCATCTAAATTCTTGAGCCTTTAGGAGTCACTGGGATGAATAAACTCTTCATTATCTCAACAGCACTGCTGCTGTGCGGCAACGCCCTAGCTTATGGCGAGGCCGGACGCTGGAGCAGTGGCTGGGGTCAGGGCACCAGCGAATACACAGCGGTGGTCAACGAACAGAACCATCTCTATATCGCCTGTAATGACACCCGCAAAGTCAGCATGACGGCCACTGTGCAGGGCAAGGAGTACGGCTCTTATGCTGGGCAGGCTTTCTCCATCATCGTCGATGGCAGCCAATACGATGCGCCCTATGAGACCGAGTCCCGTGTCGGTGAGAACAACTTTTTCGACATGTGGGGCAAGCTGCGCAAGGCCAAGTCGATCCGCATTTTGACGGCTGACGGCAAGCAACTCGCACTGCCAACCAAAGAGGTCGCATCTGTACTGCCCGCCACCAATACCCCCGAGTTTGACTGCTTGATGTGGGACCAATAGCTCATACCCATTCCCATCCAAGAGGAGGCATTTGCCTCCTCTTTTTATTTCTGCAATTCACCCACCCGTAAAGGAGACGCACTATGCCCCCCTGTATTCCCCCTGAATGCGAGCCGTTTGATCACCCAGGTTTTTGGCAAAAACTCTGGGCCTTCGCCAAACGGGCCGGTCGGCCCTTTATCGAGACCTGCCTGTTGCTCTACTACACCAGCCAGAAGGATGACCTGCCGCTTTGGGCCAAACTGCTGATCTACAGTGCGCTGGCTTACTTTATCTCACCGATCGATGCGATCCCGGACGTGTTACCGATGGGGCTAACCGATGACATCGCGGTACTCAGTGCGGCGCTCGCCAGCATTACCGCCTTTATTGACGCCCAGATCCGTGCCCGTGCAGCCAGAAAAATGCGCGAGCTGTTCGGCCAAGATTAAACCCCACAAGGAGTACACCATGACCATTCCCTTTTTTCTGGATGGCTTTGCCCTGCCCGTTGCCCAAGCGTTGCTGGTTCTGCTCAACCAGGAAGTCGCTAAAACCGAGCTCGACATCGAGCGCTTAACCCAACTGACCTTCAACTTTCGTAACCCCGGCTACAGCGCCGAGCAAGGAGGCGTACACCCGGTCGAGATCCGCCTGATCCGTGGACTCGATGGCTGGCTATTCGATTACGTCACCGACTTCAGTTATCAAGGGCTGGGGCAGTATGCCGAGCTCTGCAAGGAGCTCGATTTCAACTTCCTCGATGGGGAACACACCATGCTGGGTTGGGGCCTCTGCGGCTGGCCGAAGCGCGGGAATTGTTCGACACCTGGCAAAGCAACTTCATTGCCTACTGCCGGTTGGAATGCTTCAGCGTCACGGTCGCAGGAGATTAGGAGGTCACGATGATCCAAGAATTAGCGCTCTCCCACTACTCACGCCAGTGGCTGGGACGAGTCGCCACCAGCGCCAAGCTAACCCCCACTCGCAGTGGTCAGCGTTGGCTGCTGCACCTGACACCGGATAGCCCACCAGCCCGCACAGTCACCTTACAAGTGCGTTGGTCTGGCGTGCAGTGGCAACTGCTCTCCCTCACTAATGCTGAGGACTGGCACACCATGAGCCAGCCGAGGGATGAGATCTGCATCGACCCCAAGCGAAGTTGTTTCTGGCAATGCCAAGCAGGGCCCGTGCCGCTCACCGAACAGCCCCGCGTGCTGGCCAGCTTTCTGGCAGACCTGCAGCGCATCTGCATCCATCGTGGCTATCGGGTAGAGAGTAACCCCATTGAGCAACAGGAGAATAAGGATGATTAATACCATGATCGCTATCGAGCTGGAGGCTTACCTTGAGCACAACGGTCAGATTGAAGTGGTGCATGACCAAGGCCAACCAGTGAACGGTTATGCCCTCTACTTGCGCTATGAAAACGAACGGGGCGATGCACTGGCGCAATGGCTGTGCGATCATCCGGATCACCGCTGGCTAACCCAGTTAGGCACCATGCTCGCCACCAGTTACCACATTCCGCTGCACGACTACACCCCGCACACCTTGGCGGCCTGAACACAGCCAACCAAGCCTGCGGTCACACCCCATTCAGTAACCCATTAACCAACTACTTCGCCTACCCTGCCGCGTCCAATGCGGTGGGGCGATGGCGTATGGAGCCTAATCATGTTGCATCACAAACTGATCGCCGGGGAGACCCCCGGCACCTACCGGGTGACTGACCTTGTCACCGACGATGACCTGCTCACCATCGCCCAAGCTATTGCCCGGCAGAAACTGGCCAAGGGTGAAGCTATTACCGATAAACACTTAGCCCATCAAGCCCTGCAAGGGCTGCTGCAAACACGGGATCGCGAAGTTTTTGCGGCACTGTTCCTCGATAACCAACACCGGATACTGGCCTACGAGGAGCTGTTCCTTGGCACCCTGTCCGCAGCAACCGTCTACCCCCGCGATGTCGTCAAGCGGGCACTGCACCACAATGCTGCCGCCCTGATGCTGGTGCATAACCATCCATCGGGATACCCGGAACCCAGCCGGGCAGATATCGAGATCACCCTGCGCCTACAGGATGCCCTGGCACTGGTGGATATCCGGATTTTGGATCATCTGGTCGTCGGTACTAAGGGCGTGGTGTCGCTGGCAGAACGGGGACTGATATGAACCTTACACTTATCAGCCTAGACATACTCATCGAGCGACGCGGCTGGCTTGCAGATAACATCGAGATAGTTTGATACAAGTCACTGAATCAGAATTTTCTGATTCAGTGACTTTCTTTACAATCTCAAACTCGGCGCGGCCTTGAAGAAGAGCGTAGGCCTAGATGCATGCGAAAGAGGACTAAACATGGCAGGTGAGTATGAAAAGGCAATTACCATTCAGGAAGCGATTGCGGCCATTAATGGTGGGGACTATCTGTTGCCTGCTATTCAGCGCAAGTTTGTCTGGAGCAGTCACCAGATCTGTGTGCTGTTCGATTCCATCATGCGGGGATATCCGATTAACTCCTTCATGATGTGGGAGGTGAACAGCGCTGAAATCAAGAACGACTACAAGTTTTATGAGTTCCTGAAGTGCTACTGCCAGCGCTTCAGTGAGGAGAATCCGCATAAGCCGACCACTGCCAGTTATAAAAACTTCAAGGCCATCATCGACGGCCAGCAGCGCCTTACCTCATTGTATATTGGCTTATGTGGCACTTATGCTTACAAGCAACCACGGGTGTGGTGGCCGACAACTCGGGATGACAAGCTGCTGCCGCCACGCAAGTTGTACCTCGACTTGGCACAGGCTGTCGACTCGCAAGACAACGAATCACTGATGCATTACAACTTTAAATTTCTGACCGACGCCCAGTACAAGAGCGCCTTGGCGGCATCGGATAGTAAGCATCACTGGTTTTGCCTGCATGACATCCTCAAGATGCCGCAGGTTGATGGTGGCAACCATATCTGGAACAAGGTGACCAAGCCTTACCTGGAAGCCCATAACTTGCAGGCGAATGAGTTTGCTGCTGACACCTTGGGTCAGTTGTATGACGTCATCCGTTCGCAGCGTATTGTTCATTACTTCAATGAGAGCAGTCAGGAAATAGACCACGTACTGGATGTGTTTATCCGCACCAACAGTGGTGGTACCAAGCTGGACTTTTCTGATCTGTTGATGTCGATTGCGGTAGCAAACTGGGATGGTGACTTCCGTCAGGATGTGGATGGGCTGATTCGTCAGATTCATCAAAGCGCCGATATTGGTTTCTACATGGATCGCGACTGGGTGCTCAAAGCCTGCCTGGTGCTTATCGGTGCGGACGTGCGGTTTAAAGTGAAAAATTTCAGTGCCGAGCAGGTTCGCCAGATCCAAGACGCATGGGCTGAAATACGTGACTGCATTCTGGAAACACTGCGGCTGATCCGCCGCATGGGCATTAACTCCCAATCGCTGACATCCAAAAATGCGGTGATCCCGATTTGTTACTACCTGTACAAAAAGCAGGTTGGCAATGAATCTCTCTTCAAGAGCATAAACAATCTTTCCAAGCATAATGAGCAGCGAGACCTGATCAGTCGCTGGTTTTATATGGCGCTGCTTAAAGGGGTATTTGGCGGGCAAGCAGATACCATCCTGAAATCGATGCGTGATGTGCTGGATCAGCATATGGACGAGCAGTACTTCCCATTGCAGCAGGTGGTGGAGAGATACACGGCAACCAACAAGGATTTGCGGTTTGATGATGAATACATGGAGAGCGTACTGAATATTGAGCATGGCGAAGGGCGCTGCCGTGCACTGCTGCATTTGTTGTTCCCGGAAATGAATGCAACGGAAGTATTTCATATTGATCACTTGCACCCACGTAGTCACTTTGACAAGAAGCGTTTGGCTAAAGTGGATGCCCTTCTCAATAATTCTGAGCGAATGGAGTTTTATGCAGATTCCAGCCATTGGAACACTATTACCAATCTTCATCTGCTGAATGACTCCCAGAACCGGAGTAAGTCTGATCGGCCACTGAAGGAGTGGCTTGAGGACTCTTCTGTTCATCTGACAGCGGCAAACCTGCTGGTAGAGGGTGTCGATCTGGGCTTTGAGGATTTTCCGGAATTTTTTGCCGCGCGCAGAGCAGCGCTTAAAGAACGGCTGAAAAGTCGTGTGTATATTTCGCAGTCTATCCAAGCTGAACCGGAGCCTGAAGATCAGGATGAGGAAGTGGTTGAGGATGTTTTGGCATGATTAGAGGCTGTTGACCTTTCGAGCTGATTGTTGTCATTAACCACCTCGCCTACCCTACCGCTTCCCATGCAGTGGGGCGATGGCGTATCTAGCACCATCATGCTGCATCACAAACTGATCGCCGGGGAGCAACCCGGCACCTATCTCCTCACCGCTCTGGTTAACGAAGATGAGCTGTTGACGATCGCCAGCCAGACTGATCTCCAGACATAGGCAAAGAGTACGGTTATTATCGATGAATATTTGTTACAGTAGGAATTGTAAGTGCGATAGAGGTCATAACCCTTCTTCGCCTTCATTACGGATTAAACATATTAAAGTATAAGTTAATATCAAAGGGATATAAAATGGGCAACACTAATAAAATTGACATGCTAAACCAAAAATTTCCTATGGTCGGTTTATCTGCTGATTGGATATTCCAGACATGGTTAATAAATGGAAGTAAAAACAATGGGACCGTTATCTTTGAAAATGAGGACAGAGAATGCTATGAAGTTATTGATTTCTATTATAAAAACGAAGACCGCCATGAAAGAATGTTATATTCAGGAGGGTTAACAGATGTTATAAATTATTCCATCCACATCCTAAAAATTTCTTTTTAAAAACAACATAATTTTTCATACAGATGGAATTTTCAAAAATATTATAAATGCATAACCATTACAATAAATTCCAAGTTACTATCAATCTGCCCAATTAATCGTGCGAAAACATGGCGAAAGCAACGATGTAAAGCCCCCAATATACATCAAGCTGGGCGAATACCTACCAGCTTAGCTCAGATAGATAATTTAACACTTGGTAGTAAGCAAGTCATAGCGATGTTGTCCCAAGAAAGCCTTCATAAGGCCATGGCACCGACGCCATGCATCATACGGAACCGATTGAACAGCCTTCTCCGGCATACATCCGATGTTACCAGCCCCCGCCATGAGCCTTACGCAAGGCTTTTTATCGACAAGAGCCACGCTTTGGCTTCCCGTTCACGCATCTTCCTGGTATCTTTGTTAGCTGATCAAAAACACAGTATTAGACCATGAACACCGTTTTATCACCGATCCCAATTATCGATTTATTTGCTGGTCCAGGAGGACTAGGCGAAGGTTTCTCTTCACTTAATGAAGGTTCTTCCTTCCAGATTATGGTCTCTGCAGAGAAGGATCCTGTTGCTCACCAGACTCTAAGACTCAGGGCTTACTATCGATTACTCAAAAGCAACTTTCCTGATGGACTATCAGATTACTATCAGTTTTGCAATGGGAAATTACCTAATCCTTTCACTGAGAGAACCTATGAGTATTGGGAGCGAGCAAATCATGAAGCGATGTGTATTGCTATCGGTAGTGATAAGGGGAATGCAGCCCTTGACTCTGCAATTACAGCTGCATTAGGCAATAAGGATTTACCATGGGTCCTCATTGGCGGACCTCCATGTCAAGCATATTCTCTTGCTGGGCGCTCGAGGAATAAAGGTAACTCTAACTATATACCCGAAGATGATTCTAGGCACTTCCTATACTTGGAGTATTTAAGAATCATAAAAAACAATAAACCAGACATTTTTGTCATGGAGAACGTGAAGGGTATTCTTTCATCAAAAATAAATGGTGGTTTTATTTTTCATCAAATCCTAAGAGATCTTGCAAATCCTAGCATGGCATTGGATAAAAAAGATAATGGCTTACGATATAATATCGTATCTCTTGTCAATGATGAAACATTCATGGATGGTGATGATCCACAAAAAATAGATGCAACTAATTTCATTATTCGCTCCGAAGACTATGGAATACCTCAGGCTCGTCATAGAGTAATTCTACTCGGTATCAGAGACGATCGTTTCAGCCATAATTTGCCTAAGCTAAACAAAGAGAGTCGGATTACAGTTAATAATGCTATTGGTAATCTGCCCCCATTACGCAGTAAATTAAGTCGAGAAGAGGACTCTGCTGCTGCATGGGAACAAAAAATCCGAGAAGGATTAAAACTGCTTGCAAACAATGCAATTAAAGAGTCCAAACTCACTTCAGAGCTGATAGATAATATTCGTAAAACAGCTGATTTTCTTCAGAACGTTGATACAGGCTCTCTCCAATATCCAAGAGAGAAAAATGAAGGTACTACTGGTATTAGTGAACTTGACAAATGGTTCAATGATGACCGACTGAAAGTTTGGCTGAACCACGAAACCAGAGGTCATAGAATTGATGATTTGATTCGATACGGATTTGCTGCATGTTTTGCTAAAATAGAAGGAAGATCGCCAAAGGGGCACAAAGAATTTTGTCTTGACTCCTTAGCTCCAGCGCACAAGAATTGGGAAAGTGGGCATTTTTCGGATCGGTTCCGAGTTCAACTTTCTGATGCACCTTCTACAACAATTACAAGTCATATATCTAAAGATGGGCATTACTTCATTCATCCTGATCCGACACAGTGTCGCAGCCTCACAGTAAGAGAAGCTGCTCGTTTACAAACCTTTCCTGATAATTATTTTTTCCAAGGTGGACGAACTCAGCAATATCATCAAGTGGGTAATGCAGTGCCTCCCCTATTAGCAAATAAAATAGCTCGTTTGGTGTTAGACATTTTTCAAAAATCTTCTACTTATAGAAGCTGATATCTTAGATGTCTTATCTGTGTCAGAAGTACATAAGAAACCATAACACTATGGCTTGGTAAGTCCAAGCCATAGTGTAAGGATTAATACGATAAATTTAATTAACCTATGCGATGTTAAATATTAGGAGAAATTTAATTCTGGAATATCTACTCTTGGCTGAGAAAATGGACGAGAGAACATAATCTCCCTACATTCAGGCCGCTTCGCCCACTCTGAAATCATTCGCCCGTTTGCAGTCGCATGAAGCTGTGCATTCACCTCGTCTGACCATATTTCAATCTGCTCGAGAAGTTGCGGCGATACAGTCTGGGTGGACCAAATACGCTCCAGACTCAGACGCTCACCAAGCTTCAGGGACACAAGAGAGACTGTATATGCAATCACGTTCGCTTGGAATGCGGCAAAGCGTGGGCGTATTCTACGCTGCGCTTCCTTGAATAAAATGACTTGAGCAATGATGCTCTTGTACTCAGCAACATCAGTCAGCCCCCTAGCCTCGCCAGCTGCATTAATAATATCCATGAACGCTTTGAAGTTCTTTTGGCCCCCTAGACTCACCAAGTCTGGTCGCTGCATCCAAGCACTTTGATATTTTGCAAGATCCGTTTTAGTAATCTTGCGAGTTGATGGTATACCTTCCTGTATACGCTTGATACCAGCTGGTGTTTTACCTTCACGTTCAAGCATCACTTTGTAGCTGCCTGTGGCCCGCTCGTAGAACCACCGACTAACGCCATCAGGGCAATATGTAGCCATAGCAAGTTTTTCGAGCTCTACGTGATAAGGCATATTTGCAGACAAATCAGACAGTTGAACTTTATTCTGACTATTGGCATAGCGTGATATATCTGAAATCAGACGTTCTTCCTGCTCTGAACCTACATTTTTCAACACGATGATTTTAGCGGGAACTCTGACCTGAGAGAGATTAATATCTGGAAATTTTTTCTTCGTGAAGAACATCGATGCTGTCGTCTGACCACCATTCACGATCTGCATGCCTTTAAGCCCGAAAATACCGAGGCTGCCATCCTCGGTACGTCCCAAGCTGGCCTCATCAGCAATAATGACAACCCCATTGTTGTAGGCCATAAACCGTTCAGGCTGCTTGCGTAAAGTCTCTGCAATCCCTTTATTGACCCCGCCAACTTGGCTCAGAAACGAACGGACATTGGCTTCAAGAATACGTGCACCATATTTTTCATACAAAAATCGTAGGGCTTCACCGGGAATAGCTGTCATTGCATAATCATATTCCCCCATCTGGTCCGGAACCCAGATACAGGGCAGAGGGCCGCCAGATATATCCTGGAAATTGACAATGAGTTCATCTCGTGGACGCCCCTCCTGCCAGTGATTAAACAAACGCTGGATATCCATAACTTCAAGCTTTACAACCTTACCGGATATTGTACGCGGTTGATATGTACGAACTTTTGCACGCCTGTCGGTCAAAACAAAGACTCGGATCTGCTCAAGGTCAGGATAAACCTGCTTAATTGTGAGCACTAGAGCATATGCCGGATGGGACTCGTCCATTTCCTTGGCTAGTTTGCCCTCCACACACATCGAAAGAAAGCGCAGGCATTGTTCGGCTGCTTTCTGTGCTTCGGCATTAGGAATGTCGACAATTTCATCTAGGCCTTCGTAGTCGCTCACATACAGATCTAGCTGTTCATTGTCTTCAGAAACAGCGAAACCACTCAACCTCACATTTCCTGAACCTAATCCACTTCCAACTCTGGCATCGTATGCACACACTTCAGGATCAAAAGTCATCCCGATATCGGCCATATGTCTTGTAACGATCTCAGTAAAAAGTAGCTCCGGGAATGCTGCTTCTCCGCCCTCAATCCCTCTTTCGACAGTTTCATCACGAACCTGTTGTTGCGTTTGACGCAAAAAATCAACCAATTCCATTCAATTCATCCCAATCATTTCAATTGCTGCGTCAGCTAGGCACTCTTTAGCATCAATCGCATCCAGCTCTATCTCATACTTTGCACGGACCACTCCAACCGGAACATTCCCGCCAGTAAGCCTCGGAAAAGTTTCATCGATAAGCATGTAACGTGTACTCACTTCGACAAACTGTCTTGTATACAAATCGGCGTGCGCATCGAGGTACCCCGCATGCAGTAAGGCAAAACCGAAAACAACTGCTGTGGCCTCATCCATCTGCTCTTTTAACGATGCAATACGAACAGGCAGAGAAACCCCTGACGGATCAACTGAAAATCGGCAAGCACAAAGAAACAGAGGTTTGCGAACACTGTCATCTAACTGCTCAAGCGACAGAATAGAGGCGGAAAATCCGTCTCTTGCCAATGTGCTTTTGACTTCAATAGCCCCATGTCCAAGCTGAAAATCTTGCAAGCCATCCATCGGGCCAGTCCAGCCTTCCACAACACTTTCAGCCGAGCAGCCTGCAGCTAGCAATGTGGACATGCACTGTAATTCACCAACTAGACCCAACTCCGCTTCGGGGCTGAGCATGGTAGCTCCTTTCTTCATGAAGCTCATCCACGCACGCAAACGCTTCATGAATATATTCAATAGTTGGCGCCCATCTAGAATTGAGCTACCCAACAAAACTGCAACAAGATCTGCCACGACCGTAGCAAACAGATCAAGGTTTCCTCCTGGCTGGCGTACCAATGCCAACCACTCTTCATTATTATTCCCTAGCTTAATTTTTTTGACCTTGAATCCAGTGGCCGCAGGTAGTCCATGTAATGAACCAATATCTCCATTGCCAAACCGGACTAACAAACCTTCCTCATTCCCAGGAAAACAACGGCCAGCTCGCAAAGTACACACACCTTCCGGCACAAGCAAAATCGTTCTCCATACGTCCTCGTTCGACACACCTGATAACGCGCGCCATGTCCCGAGGATGTCTTCCTTACTCAGCAGATCCAAATTCTTGCTCCCAGAAAATATGTCCGACCTTGTAGTCGACCTTGATCCCACTGTTGTTGCTGGGAAAACTGATCCCGAATGCCACGACAGGCTCATGACCCTCAGGTAAACCTGCATCCACTGGATTCAGCAAATAAATCAGCAATAATCCCGTTTCCGGGGAGGCAGGAATTCTCTCCGCACCGAATCCACGTATCTTTCTCAGGGCTGGCCCATTTGGAGTCACAGGTTCCTTCTTGCCATCCGGTCTGGCGGGGTCGGCATGCCAGAGTCTTTTCGTTTCATCGAGCGCAGCAAGCCAAGCTACTTCGTCAAGATCCAGCGCCTCATCTCGCGGAGACAGCAGTCGGCCAATTGCGTAGCGACCGGCGGCCTGCTGTCGATTAGCTCGTTGGGTTAGCGGTACAACAAGGTCTTCGATCTGCCAAGCGCCCTTGTCAATGCTTCCGCCAACTACAGCCACGTTCCAGTTCAGCAGATAACCATCAAGCGCCATTGAGTCGATGAACTCACACAGCATCTGGCTGTTCACCTTGTACGCGCTAGGGTGAGTCGTATAACCGGCAAGAAACGACGTCACCTCAGCATGGGATACATTTGACCAGTACGCTCCGGTCCAGCGATCGCGTCCATCCCCACGTTTCCTCTCCGGTATGGTTGAAGGCTTTCCGATCACAGAAACAAAACTCTGGAACGAATCGAAGTTTGCACGAACAATCACAGACTCTTTGTGCATTGACACTGTTTCGACCACATGCCCACTAAAGGAAAGTCGCAATGTCTTTGCAGATCGCATTTTCAAGGGAGAAGTCACCATCAGTACAGGGTGCGATACGACCTTGAGACCGTAATCACGTGGTGTCCCACCACTGGCAACCATCATGTCGAACTCTTCACGCAGCTCTTCTGAGGCATCGGCAATATGCTCAAACCACTCGACCAGATCCGCTGTCGTGTAGAGACGGCAAAGATCAAGGTAACCAGGCCGATAACCAAACCACCTTCCCATTTGCATCAAAGTGTCATACATTTTTGATGCACGCAGGAAATAGCTTACACATAGTCCCTCTAAGGTCAGCCCCCGTGCGAGCTTATCACCACCAATTGCAATAACCTTGAGTCCCTTTCCAGAATCTGCGTAATCCAGTGCGTCCTTGGCCGTACCATTAATCATCCTGACAGAAAGTTCCGAAACAATATCCGGTATCTGCTCAACAATTTGCTCCCACGAATAATCGTACCGGCTGACCATATCAGGTATTTGTGCATGCAATTCGGTGGAAACAGGCAAGAAGTCCTTTTGCCAGAGTTCGGCAAGGCGCCCCAAAAATCCTTCATGGCCGATTTGACGTTCTACTCGTTGCAACTGTTGTCGAATATACTGATCTACTACAGCATGTACCGCCGCCTGAGTCTGATTAAATCTTGTTACGTGAATAAGCATTGAACTATGGGAATCACCCTGTCCCCGCAGTTTTCTCAATGCACACGTAAGTACAAATGAATCTATCGCCTGTACCAATGACTCAGGCATGCCAAATTCATTGTCGATTTTGGGATTGTGTCCATTCTTGTGAGATATCGGCATCCAGCCAGCCTTGCCATCGTCAGAACAGTGGTCATCAACCTTGCGTACAAGAGGCAATGCATCCGCACGAGTTCCACCATTGTTGATTCCAAACAGGCGCGTTGGCCCTACATAACTGGATGGTGCGCCGAGATTGACAATAAATGCGGCCGGAAAGAGATCTGGCCCCTCTTTCGGGGTGGCATTTCGCTCATGAATGAAAATGTTCGCAAACGGTGTAGCTGTATAGCCAACATAGGCCTTACGCTGAAAAGCGTGCAGTATCTTACGAATAAGTCCATTAATGGCTTTAGGCTGATGCTCCTCGTCAGGCAGTCCATTCTCGCCAAAAATTTGTTCACCCGTATCAACAGAAGCATTGTCTGCCTCATCATCGATGACCAGCAAGGGAAGATGTGTCACGATCTTGCGACCGGACTCTGCCTCGACGGTGTTGGCTACATGATTGACGATCCACTTGTGCAGACGTTCAAGGACTTTCTTATTCTTCTTGACAACAAACAACCACGGTCGCTCTTCCGGAGAAATCCCGAGATTCTTCGCGGCGGCCATGCTGAAGTCACCTTTTTCAGAACGTGTTGTTGCGTAGTGCGGGCGAATCGCAGGATCCCGGTCAATCAGACCGACACCGATCGGCCGGGGTTCGTTACTGGAAGAGTGTGTCTCATACCCCAGAAACCCCTCATCAAGACGCATCTGAGTTTGAGAGCGCAAATTGTTGTGCATTCCAGCCAGAACAATGATGACCTTGTAACCAGCATCAGCCGCCTTGCAGATCAACCCGGTATAGTTGCCCGTTTTGCCTGATTGCACATGACCGACTACGAGACCTCGGCGATCCCAAGCACCTTCGCGGCAAGGATCCTCCAGCATGGACAAAACCTGATCGGATGTTTCATCGAGATTGGCAACAGCATTTGCTGATAGTCGTGTCTCCTGCATTTCACGATAACGCTGCCAGTAACGCCATTCCTTCTTACGTTGCGCGGTCAACCAAGCAACGTGATCCGACACATCGCCGAGCATGCCCCCCGTTCCAACCCATTCGCTATGGCGGCGGATCAGCTCGTTAATAACGGATTCACGATCCAGATCTTCAGTCCAGCGAGGATTCAGTGCGAGCACGAGGTTTATTTTTTCAGAGATCAGACTGTGCGGAATAGACTGAGCATCTTCTGCCAGCAACAATTCCTGAACGATTTTGACCACACTGATCTTGTTTGCTTCACCTATTAAAGACACACGGCATTCCTTGTTTATAGCTGATCAGGCAAGCTGGCAACCAGCTCTGGATATTGATTGAACGGCTCGCTTCTCGATAGCCGTTCGCGCGCCATGCTCGAGGACATTCCTTTCACGCCTACCATATTTCGATAAAGCACCTCGAGCACCGATTTCACTTCTGCGGGTGGCTCCCCGGCAAAGCCGGTGCACGGAGCCTCCTTATTCTCGGCGGTGTCCAGCCAGATTCTCTGAACTGGTACAGTTTCTTCCAAGACGCGCAGCATGGCCTTTATCTGAGGCAGCAAAACACCTGCATCATCCAATACTGAACGGACCACCGGATGGTCCGTATCAATCCGGTAACGCATACCGCCCGCAAAGTGCTCTGCTTTCCAAGATTGTGCAACCTCCCCCCCCCCAGGCATTTTCGGTGCGATTCCGCGATGCACGAATGCTTTGCGGGCTCTGGAACGTGTATCTTCGGCATATCCAATCAACCAGCTTCGCAATGCAACGGGGGGCCTAGCCGTAGACTTGCGAATATCGATTTTCCAGTCGGCATCAGCTGTGTTAGGAATATCAAGGCGAATACGCGCCAGACGGTGCGCCTCGTCTTTTGTCCACGATCGCCCTTGGCCAAGCCCCAGCCAGCTGCCTGCAACCAGAAGACGCTCATTGCGATAGACATAGAACCCTTGCTGCGCCGTCCAGCCGTCAGGTCCTTCTGCAGTCTCGAACTCGGACGGTGATAACTTATCCTTATGCGGTAGCACATTGCATTGCAGCTTGACTGCCGCATTTCCTGGCGGTGATACGGAAGGTGATTGCCATGGTTTGCCAGGATGCCCAATAAGGAACGGGTCCCATGGTTTCACCGGCTGACCATTGATACGTAACAACAAACGTCGGGGATGCTCCAGATAACGATGAAAAACCATGCCAAGGTGCCGGTCTACCGCATCGATCAGATCCAGAAACTCCTGCTCTCCAACTCCTTTAGTCACAATACGATCCATCGCTTCCCACAGAACGAGAGTCCCCCGCCCAGCCTTCTTGAGAGGAGCCAAAAATCCTTCTGAACCTTCAGCTGGACCTTCAAGCAAGTACCAACCATCATTCTTTCCAGCGGCAAGTACATCCAAATCCCAGCGCAGGCATTGCAAACCATCCGGCCCACAAGCAGCCACGGTCAGACAACGGCATTGTGAAAACGAAGCAGTTTTCAAGCCGAGGCCGAAACGCCCTAGGTCATCTGCGCTGCGCTCATCGAGAGGGCTCTTTTCCCCAAGCCGCATTGCTTTGTCGATTTCGGCGGCGCTCATACCGCGGCCATCGTCCTGAATTTCAATCCGGCTCTGCTCATTGTCCCAAACAAAGCGCAAGTCTACCGTTACGGCACCAGCAGCAATGCTGTTATCGATGATATCTGCCAGCGCGGTCGCAGTGTTGTAACCCAACCCGCGCAAGGCTTCGATCATTGCGGCCGCACGGGGCGGTGCATGTCGCATATTCTGTACTTTCATATTCATCAACCTTCACGAATATCATCAGATAGACCGTTTTCATCCCAAAACGCAGCCAGTGCCTCACATCGAAACGGATGACGCAATTTGCGCAGGGCCTTGGCTTCAATCTGACGAATCCGTTCCCTCGTTAAATCAAAAATTTGGCCGACTTGTTCTAGGGTCAAATCGTCTCTTAGTCCTATGCCAAAACGATATTTGATAATCATGTGTTCACGATCTGACAGCTCGGACAGAGCTATTTTGATTGCATCCTCGAGCTCGTCTTCTTCTAAGCAATGGAGACCATCAGACTCGTTCCCAGCAAGTAATTCCGGACTGTCAATTTCATCAAAGCTACTAAGGAAAATTACTTCGCGACCGGCAACTTGTTTTACCTTGCAGACTTCCTCGACACTCATATCGAGCGACACCGCTAACTCGCTATCGCTTACAACATCAGGAGATTTTCCTTCCAGCTCACGAATACCGCGTTGCACTTTGTTGATTTTTTCCACTAAATGAACCGGCACCCGCACCAGACGAAGCTGGTCAGCAATACAGCGGGTAATGGCCTGACGAATCCACCAAGTAGCATAAGTAGAAAATTTGAAGCCAAGTTGAACTTCAAATTTCTCGGCAGCTTTCATCAAGCCGATATTACCCTCTTGGATCATGTCTTCTAGGTACATGCCGCTATTGCTATATTTGCTCGCAATGCTCATGACCAATCGCAGATTGGCATTAACTAGATCATTGCGGGCTTTCTCGAAGATCTGAATATGCTCTAACGCCAGCTCAGGCTGAAGCACCGGATCAAACAGATGTAATTTCTTTATCAAACCGGTCAGTAACAATGCAGAAGGACGAGGGATCATTTCATCGGTCTTACCAGATATATCTCCGGCACGTAAAGTGTTTACATAATCTTCAAAATTTCCGGAAAAACGACCTTCTTCATCAATTCTCTCGATCTGCTCCAGATCGGCAGCTTCATCCTCATCGAGCTCATCAGCACTTACCTCTTGTTGCGGCTGCACATCCTCAAAACAGTCCACCCAAGCGCTATCGGGCAAGGCAGCCAGATACCGTGCAAGAGCCTTGATGGCGGAGTCCATACGGGTCCCCAGCAATATTTCCCCATCTTTGGAAATCAAGCCGACTGCACGTGCATCCTGCGAATACGTTCTCAGAGTGCTTGAATTGAATGTATGCACCTCTGACAATGATTCACTTAGGTATGCCTCCAACCTCTCGAATGCCTCATCCAGCAGAACCGCAAGCTCCTCATTCACCACACCTTCCGCTGCGAAACTGTCCTGATTGGCTTCTTCAACCTTGATACCAAAATCTTCAAGTATCTGAAGAGTAGCGGGAAGTAATGCATCAGCAGCAGGGCCCGCATCAAGCTGGCAAGCCTCAGCGACCTTGTCAAAAGTGACCCACCCACGTTGAAAACCCTCGACAAAGACTGCTCTCAGAAACTCCTGCTCCTCGGAGCCCCGGATGACTGCAGGTTTCACCTCTGGCAGCTCAAGCTCCACATCCTCCCAAGATTCGTCAGTATTCAAAGCACGGTGTCTGGATATACGACTATGGGTTTGCGTCAGGGAAATCAGAAGGGACACATCTGATTTTGGCGTTACCACTTCCTCCTCTGCCTTCCAGCCAGAATCATCTTCTTCATGTAAATGAGCTGAGTCATTTTCCTCCTCCAGCTCAGTAACAGGAACATCTGAAAAAGGAAGGCGCAAACGAACAAAATCATGTGGCTCGGCTTGTGCAATATCATCAAACTGCGCACTTGTATCTGCATCAACCCATGCAGAATCCTCCGAAGGGGGGAAATCAATTAGACCATCAGATGCTTCATTCCAACTGGAATTAACCCTCTGTTGTTCTATACCAATTACATCTGGCTGGCTCAGTAATACATCCGGAACGATCGGCGTACCCCCCTTACCAAGATTATCTGATAAGGCAATCCACTGACAGGAATCACCTTCAATATCAGTGGACCTAGCTATATCTTCATCCCCTGAATCTCCATAATCAGATGGACCTGTATCCGCTGAAGAAACACCAGAACTTCCGGCAGAAAATACATCTTGGTGAGTCTGAGATACGGCTTGGACGGCCATGAAATAACCCAAGGATGTGGACTCAGCAGCTCTTTCATCCCCTAGAACTGCAGCTTTATCATCACCAACTATTTCATGCCGATGAATGTCTTCAGGCGTCACTACAACTTCAAATAACGAAGAACCAGCTGGTTCATCTTGGGCGCGATGCAGCATGCATCCGAGCACGTCATAACCCATCTCCGCAGCTATGCTAGATGCTGTTTTACCTTCGTTGCTAACCAGTGCTGGATTGGCCCCCGCATCAAGCAACAGCTCGCACAACTCTTGGCTTCCTTTTTCCGCAGCGAGCATCAACGGTGTCCTCCCCTGATCATCTCTAGCATCAAGCATGGAGCGGTTACGTATCTGTAGTTCCACTGCAGCCTTGGCACCGGATTTGATTGCAAAACGCAACATCGCACTGATTCTGGGGGGTGATTGATTTTCAAGCATGATAAAGCTACTCAGCGGGAGTGAATCTAGTAGCCAGCACCGAACTAGCTACTTCATGTTGGGCATCTGAGTGCCTATGACCGACTGTCACTCTGAACTATGTGCTGGTCTGATATACAGTCTGTGGGATCGTGCATGGGTAAAAGCTAAGTCCAATTGCAAAATGGTTACAGCCTATTTTCTTTATCAAAACCCATGGTAACAGACTCAATATGAACACATTCTGTTTGCCTAGCCTTTTTCTCACGGTTTGGTCTGTGATGAATGTGCCTAAAAGGCCTTTTGTGATCTGAAATGTCGGTCACAAATGCAATAATTTAATCAAAAATTCGATTGGAGGCCATTGATTTAGAACATTATTTCTAACACTGCTGACAGAAAAGTTAATTTGTAGGTCAGTGCGATGCTTGGTGCCATGAACCACTAACAAACGAATGTCGACGTTGCTTCTCAAATCGATGTAGCTTGAATGGAACTAACTAACAACGTGGCATCTGCATTACTGATGCTTTTGTTATCCATTGGCACTATGGTACGCCATCAGTGGAATGCAGGACTTGCGCTGGTTCAAAGGTGGTGCACTATAATGACTGTATATAAATACAGACGTTTTGCCATGAAGCTGTTAACCCCAGACCCATCACCCGCCGAGGTGACCATCCCGCTGTTCTTGCACCGCGCCTCTTGCGGCTTTCCCAGCCCAGCCAGCGACTATCTGGAAGGGAAGTTGGACCTCAATACCCACTGCGTGCCACACCCTGCAGCAACCTTCTATCTGCGTGCCGAGGGGGAGAGCATGACCGGGGTCGGCATCTTTCCCGGTGACTTGCTGGTAGTCGATAAGAGCCTAACCCCGCGCCATGGAGATGTGGTGATTGCACTACTCGATGGCGGCTTCACGGTAAAGACCTTGCAGCTCAAGCCGAAGTTGCGGCTGTTGCCAGCCAATCCGGCGTTCGCACCTATCGACCCTTGCATGAGCCTCTCCCTGGAGCTGTTCGGGGTGGTCACCCATGTGATTGGCAATCTGAGGCAGCGTGATGGCCATAGCGCTCGTTGATGTAAACAACTTCTACGCCAGCTGTGAGCGGCTGTTTCGCCCTGAGCTGCGTGGCCGCCCAATAGTGGTGCTCTCCAACAACGATGGATGCGTGATGTCGCGCAGCCCCGAGGCCAAGGCGATGGGCATCAAGATGGCCGGGCCCTACTTCAAGATCCGCGAGCAGTTCGAGGCGCATGGCGGTGTGGCGTTCAGCTCCAACTACGCGCTCTATGGCGATATGTCTGGCAGGGTGATGAGCACGTTGGAGACCATTGCCCCCGAGCTGGAGGTCTACTCCATCGATGAAGCATTCCTGTCACTGTCGGAGTCGTTTGCCGGAGACCTGACAGTCTATGGGCAACAGATCCGGCAGCGAGTGTGGCAGTGGACCGGACTAACGGTAGGGGTCGGGATCGGCCCCACCAAGACCCTCGCCAAGCTAGCCAACTATGCAGCCAAGAAGTGGCCTGCCACTGGCGGCGTCGTGGACTTGCGTGACGAGCTGCGCCGCGCCCGGCTGATGGCCATCACCCCGGTGGATGAGGTGTGGGGCATAGGGCGGCGCTTGGGGGCCAAGTTGGTGGCTCAAGGCATCAACACCGTGGCTGACCTGGTGGCCAGTGATGCCAAAGGGCTGCGCGCCCAATACGGCGTGGTGGTCGAGCGGATCGTACAGGAGCTGCGTGGCCTGCCTTGCGCAGAGCTGACCGTTCAACCGGCGGCGAAGCAGCAGATCCTCTCGAGCCGTTCCTTTGGGGAGCGCGTGACTGACCGTGGAGAAATGGCTCAAGCGTTGTCAGGCTTTATGGCTCGCGCAGCCGAGAAGCTGCGGGCCGAGGGGATGTGTTGCCAGCGGGTGCACCTGTTCGTGCGCACCAGCCCCTTTGATGAACAAGCCCCTTACAACAGTGAGCAGGCTGGCGTCCGGCTGGTCTGCCCTAGCGATGATACCCGGTTGCTGCTGCAGCAAGTGAACGTGCTGCTACCACAGATTTGGCGCGACGGTTACCGTTATCAGAAGGGGGGTGTCATGCTGAGTGAGTTCACCTCCAAGGGACAGCAACAGGCAGATCTGTTTGCCCCGTCCTCCGCTCAATCGGATGCGCTGATGGCAGTGATGGACCAGATCAAAGCCAAGGGATTGGGGCGCGTAGGCTTTGCCAGCCAAGGCACGGGGTCGCCTGAGTGGATGATGCGACAAGAGCACTTGAGCCCCTGTTACACCACCCGCTGGGAGGACCTGCCGGTGGCGAGGTAGAGCCACATTCACCAGCTCAAACATCATACGGCCGCAGGATATACCTATAAAACACGCATATTCTCTACAGATAAAATACCCTTACGCAAATCTCGCCGTAGATTATACAAGCAACGGCTGTCGCTGGGTGACCTGCTCACTGTCAAAGTCAGCAGCCCATCAGGGCTGATCAGTCGCCCATGTTTACCACCATTTTGAAAGGCCCACCCCTGACGAATCAGTTGGCGGATCAACTGATCGATATCTTTATTTGTACAGTACTTCATACGCCCACATCCGTATTGGTCTGGATATAGCGTGTGCAAAATCGCTTATGGTCAAAGCTCATTTCGCTAAAAGCCATCCCTGCACCAACCTCGAGGATTGGCCGACTGTAGGCATAACCCTGACCAGCAGGCAACAGAGGGGTGTTCTGAAAAAAACGCCCGTATGGATCAACCATCAGATATGACTCATGCATGTCTAGGTTGTCCTCGATACAGAGGATTTGAGAGAAGGGGTTATGGCGAGAAACAAACGCAGCAAACTGCTCGTCATTAACAGTCAGGTGTTGATTCACTACCGGCAGCATGCGCAGGACTTTCCACTTATCAGGCGCAAGACTCACGATCAGTGGGCCCAGATCTTCGTGGTGGTTGATCTGGTTAACCACGGTATTGAGCTTGATACGCAGCTCTGGGTTTAATTGACGAGCCTTATCCAAGTTGGCGGCCAGACCATTCAAGTCAAGTTGTCGGCCACGATAATCTACTCGCCCAATTGCATGATTGTTTGCGGCTGAAGCCGAATCAATGCTGATACCGAGCCAAGTCAGATATGGCGCCAGACGGTTTAGCAGCCCATCGTTGAGATAGCTGCCGTTACTTATTAACGAGACCTCGAATCCGAGGTCTCGCGCTTGACTGACGATGGATGGAAGCTTGCCCGCATGCAACAATGGCTCCCCACCAGCCAGATTGAGCCGTACTGAACTCCATTTTAATTGGCTAGCTAATGGGTTTGCACGGTTAGCCGGTCGAAAGAAACGGTACAGCTCGGTCAGAAACTTAGTGGTTTGCTCCGGATCTCGGATCAGCGCTCTCTGGCAAGTCATTTTATGCCAAGTCGCATAACAGTAGTGGCAACGATAGTTACAGGCTTCCGTTAAGTGCCAATTGATAACGATTTGAACGGGTAACGACATGATTAGGCTCTCTTTGGTCAAGGATACGCAAAGGGTGCCTATGGGTTGGCTTAAACGATATGAAACACCGTGTATCCCCCAGTTTTGCGGACTGTGAGAGGGGGGTACAGGGTATTTCAGTGATCCGATGGATACACATTGCCAGAATGGCCGAGACATCAAACAACCTCAGGATGAGACACAACATGAGCACCTTGCCACTACCCGAAGCCATCTTGCTGGAAATTCATCAAAGCCTTGGCTGCCAAAGCTATCCGACTACCAAGAAAACAAAGTTTGCAACCGGCCAGATAAGTCTTAAAGCTCACAAAAGTATGGTCGAAGAAGTCTTTGACGATATACTCAGGGCGCTAGGAATGGACCCACTGGCACAATTAGATGCACTCGACAACTTCATGGAATTTGTGCATGCCTACAAGTTGCTCGAGCTCAATACTTGGACATTCGCCGCAGATCAACGCCAGATCATCTGGACGATGTTGACGCATTTCTATATGCCGAGTCTGGCCCGCCGGATGGGGTTTTGGAACCTTGAGCAAACACTAGATAGAGGTATGCCGGGTGGGCGTTTCTGGTATCTTCCAGAGCCCTGCGAGGTGAATGGCAAACCTAGCCTATATATGCCGGTTGCCCAAGTGGTCGATTGGCTGTTGGACCTGCTGGGTATGCCTCTAGAGGCATTCGCAGAGCAACATAGTGGATTGATCGAGGATGGCAATGATGGTTTACGCCGATCCTTATATAACTGGCGTAATGGAACCACGATTCGCCCAGAGACCATCGATAAGTACTTTTCTGACAAGATAAAACTACGTTTTGACGGCGCGATATTACTCCACAACGATTGCAGCCCTTCTGCACAATTCAACAACGTTCTGAGTTTTTTGGAAAAAAAAGGGCTGAGTGCCGATAAGCTGCTGTTGGAAATCCCCATGACTCAACCTGGTCGCATAGAGTCAATTCTGGCCGGGCAGGCAGATGAAGACGAGCAAGCCACCTTCGTTAAATGCATCGCAGAGCGTTATGCAGCACCTTTACCCAACACTATCCGCCAACGCTTGTTACTTGCTCGGACGGTGCAGGATGGTTATGTACGGCTACTCAAATACCTATTTCCCAATATTGACAAGTTGTGTGCAGATCCCCAGCAAAATAAATTACTTCAACTATTCGCCATCTATAAGGCTATCTACAACCTGACTATCGATGCATACCGATATTGTAGAGAGCAGGGGGAAGCCGCTGAAAATGTGTGGTTCGAAGCACATCTGCCTGAATGGGACAAAAACGGCATATTCCTTTCGATCCTTCCTTCTCGTTGGGAAACTGCAAACCTAGAACTCGCTCAGTTATTGACTCATCATTTCTACCATTTGCAGCCTGGGGCGATGCTTGAAGATCACTTTGCACTCGACGCTGCATCCGCTATGCCCATCATTCAAAAAAAGTTGGAACTCCTCAAGGCGCATGCTGATGAGACACAAGCTACCTATCGGTTGATTGACCGGATGAGAACCTCATCACCTTGGCGCGCCTTGCAGGCAGAGCATCGATATTGGGTCGTCAGTCAGGTCGCGCAGCATCCGTCCCTAACTCCACGAGCCAAAGAGGCAGCGGTCCAGCGTTTGCAAGAGATAGCAGCAACACCAGCCGAAACCGTCCAAACAATTCTGTTCGGGCTGGACGGCTACCTGAATGGTGATCGCAAACAAAGGCCAAAAGACACAATAACCAAGGTACAAATCCTACTCGATGAAGCTGAAGCCAGCTCAGGGTATGAGTTATGGAAAGCCCCAATTTTGCAATACAAAGCCAAGCACCTGCTTGCCAGTAATGATTTTGAGGGGGCAACCAGACTGTTCAGAGAGGCGCTGGACGCTGCTTTGGAACGAAATTATGGCCCAGTGCGTGGTGAGATCGCGAGGGATGGTCTGGCCTTAGAAGTTGCCAACCAGAAACTAATCACCAATAACCACGAAAAATACTATCGGGAGATGCTGGCCGGAGGAATGATGGCCGAGTGCGATACGATTCCATCTATCGAGGATATTGCACGCTGGGCATCAGATTACTTTTGGGATGACCTATACAAACCCTATCCAGGTATTGAGGCCGAAATCCGTAGCATACAAAGTACGATGGATAAGTTACTTAACGACCTGCTGCCATTGTTCCAAGCTGGTGATGAAGAAGGATTGCAAAAATGGATCAAAGCCAATCGTTCATTGTTGAAATCTAGCCTGCCTGATGTCGATGGAAATTCCGTATTGATGGCTCTTCTCAAGATGTATTCTTCTTTTATGCAGATAATGCCTCCAATGAAGTTAATTGTTCCACTCGAGCTGCAAAGTGAAACGCGTCGGTTCGAGGCCATGTTGGCGCATTGGCGCTCGTTTATCGGCCAACTGGCACAAGAGAGCCCTAAACAACTAAATATCCCCGATATTAAAGGGCAAACCCCCTTGATGCTGATGGCTGAGAAAGGAGATACCGAGTTAGTAACCATCATGCTCAAAGCTGGCGCTGATCCAGAAATACAAAGCAGTAACGGAATGACTGCTCTACATTCGGCGATCAAGTCTGGGGTAGATAGTTGTGTGGATATACTCCTCGATCACCCGTGCAAGCGAGGCAATCTCACGGATGACGGGCAATCACCACTGCACACGGCGAGTTGGACTGCCAATTTGCATGCCGTCAGGCGCTTGCTGCAGCTATCCCCCAAACTCGCACGGCAGCGCAACTCTCAGGGAATGACCCCCCTAGAACTGATTAACCACTTGATCGACAACCCAGAGGCGTTAAGCCTCTTAGCTAACCAGCGGGCTCAAAATGGGCTGCGTTGTGCCACCAAGCAAGAGTTGCTCGTAACTGCAGACTTGCTTGCACAAGCGATGTCTGTGTTACAGAAATAGAGCGAACCTAAAGCGCATCGAAGGATGGGGACACTGATATAGCGTTCTCCTGTGATTTGCCATCTGAAGTTGAACGAACGATTCCGGGTTCTATGAATAGGCAAATTTGGACGGGGAATTTTTTTCCAATCGAGGAACTGATACAACAGAGAGCGCCGACTTTCGCAAGAGGCAGTTACCTTTTGAGAAAGGTAAGAGTTAAAATTTCCTTCACTGCCAATGAGCCATTACGAGCCATTCCAGCCCAGATAACACTATGTTACTGCAGAAGTTCTGATGTTAGGCATACAGTTAGGCATATTGAAATTTTCTGAATTGGCAATTTTTATTTAAAATCAAATAATTAACGGTCTAGTTCAACATCCCCCAGCCCAAACGTTTGGAAAAGGCCACTTCGCAGGAAGTGGCCTTTTTTTGTGGGTTGCGTTCATGCCTGAGCCGGCTCTGGTGGCCTGTCCGGGGCGCTGTAGCGGGCGAGATGGCCCTGCTGCCGCCCTCTGCCGGGGCAGAGGGCGTGCCTCGAGAGGGAGACTAGTCGCCGGATGTCAGGACCAGCCTGCGCCAGGGGCCCGTTATCTCGCAGTGGCCGGTCTCGTCCGTGTTTTGCCAGCCCAGGCGGTGATAGAACGCCAGCGCAGTGGTGTTGCGGGTGGCCACCTTGAGGGATGCCGGGGGCTTGTGTCCGGCCAGCCCGGCGGCCAGCAAGGCCCGCCCCATTCCCTGCCCATGCCAGTCGGCCACCACATAGAGGTGATGCACGAAACTGTCTTGACCCCAGATGGAGACGAATCCGCAGGGGGTACCGCCCTTCTCCGCCACCCAGATCTGCTCCCCCCGGGTCTGCTCGGCAAAATCCCCCAGCCTAAACAGGGAGGGCTCTACCCAATGGAAGGCCTGCCGCCTCCCCTTGAGAAACAGCTGCGCCAGCATGGGTTCATCTGCCTCTCGCATCTTTCTGATCATGAAGACATCCTTGATTTGCCTGCTCACTACCTCCCACTCTCGATGGATACCGCCGCCGTGTCAAATCGGCAAGATGGACCCTCTTGAATACATGATGCTGTGACGCAGGGCTGCCTATTTTATCGCCTTAGGGGCTATACTGCCTGGGTCCCGTCCATGACTGGTTTGAGGTTCACTGATTTATGGATAACAAGCAAATAGAAGGCAGCATTCTGGTACCCGCCCACATCGACGATGTCTGGCGGGCCTGGACCACGGAGAGCGGTCTGCGCAGCTTCCTGGCGCCGGAATGTCTGATGGTGCCGGAACCCAACGGTCCTTTCGAAATCTATTTCAGGCCAGAAGCCCCGCTGGGGGAGCGCGGCAGTGAAGGGTGCCGGGTGATGGCGGTCATGCCCCATGACTTGCTCAGCTTCAGCTGGAATTTCCCGCCCCAGTTTCCCCATATCCGTCAGCAGAAGACCCAGGTCAGCCTGCGTTTCGTGCCCGAAGGTCAGGGCACCCGGCTCCATTTCCTGCAAACTGGCTGGGCCAATGACCCGGATTGGGACCAGGGCTATGCCTACTTCAGGGAGGAGTGGCTGGAGCTCAGTCTGCCAAGGTTGCAGTATCGCTTCACCCACGGCCCCATCGACTGGAACAACCCGCCGGGCAAACAGCAGTTGAAGTCTCTGGCCCAGTGAGGCAGCAATTGAAATAAAGAAGGACCCTTAGCGGGTCCTTCTTCTATGGTGTTCAGGCGATTATTCCACCGGCTCTTCATCGAACAGGGGGTGGTAGAGCACCTCGCCCTGCAGGCCGGCCAGCCCCCCGGGCTGCAGCTCCATCGCCATGAAGCAGTCGGCGGGTACCTCGTAGATGCAGTGCAGGCCGAAGTCGCTGGCGGGCCTGAAGCCGAAGCGGCCATAGTAAGCCGGATCGCCGAGCACCACTACCGCCTTCCAGTCCATCTCGAGGGCCGTGTCCAGCCCTTCCCGCACCAGATCCGAGCCTATGCCCTGCCCCTGCCAGTCCGGATGGACGGCCACCGGCGCCAGCCCAAGCCAGGGACCTTCCTGGCCGTCAATGGTGATCGGGCTCAGCATCAGGTGCCCCATGAACTCGTACTCTTCCTCATCGACCATGGTGACCACGGCGGCCCCACACTCGCGCAGGCGATTGACCAGTTCGGCCTCGTCGGGACGACCAAAGGCGGCGCTCACCAGCTCAAAGACTGGCAGCATGTCGCCGGGACGCTCGGTTCTCAACATACAGCGTTACTCCTCGTACAGCAGGACGGCCATTATTTCACAGAAGTGGCTCCTGACTTGAGCGCCTTTATCCGAAAATGGGAGGGCTGACTCAGGAAAACGAATGGCAATCCATGCGCCAAGCGTCGCAATACCCCCTCTACCCCCTCTTCCCGCCGACGTTGCCAGCATCAAGCACCAGGCTCCAGCAATCGCAGCAGGTACCCGAGGCCAAGCTCGCCCCTGTCCTTGAGCAGGACGCCACCACCATGGGCCTGCACCCCGGGGGCCTCAGGCCCCAGCCAGGCGAGTGGATAGCATCTGACCGTCAGCCCTGCGGGGAGGCGCCGCTCACCGTCCGCCCCGGCCCCTTCCATGAAGAGCGCCACCTCCTGCCCCCCGACTTCGTCCTCATGGAGAATGGCCACCGCCACCCGCTCGTCCTCGAGCCAAGGGGCCAGCGCCTCCTTGAGGTCGTCCGGCAGGCACGGCGGGCGATCCAGCCGCCAATGATCCAGTTCAGCGGGTTGGCGCGCCGACCCGGGCCGCCGCCCGCAATGGTGCATGCCGAGCTTGGCCATCACCCGGCCTGAGGCCAGGTTGCCCGGCATGTGGCGGGCAGTCAGGGCGGGCAGGCGCAACTGCTCGAAGGCAAAGGCCCTGACCAGCCGCGCCGCCCGGGTGGCCAGCCCGCGGTTTTGCCAAGGGACCCCCACCCACCAGGCCAACTCGCCGTGCCAGTGCAGGGAGATGACCCCGAGCAGGGGGGCCGACTCATCACCCATGGGCAATGTCAGCGCCCAAGTCCGCCCCAGCCCGAGGGCGGCCTTGCGCCCGCTCATGGCGAGCCAGTCGCGGGCCGCCTCCGCTGGATAGGGGTGAGGAATATTGAGGGTGTAGCGGGCGAGCGCCTCATCCGAGCAGTAGCGCAGGACGGCCGATTCGTCAGCGGCTTGCAGCGGCCGCAGCACCAGGGCTGGAGAGGCTGCGCCCCCGGGTTCACGCAGCAGGGGCGTGGTCAGGCGCCGGGCCAGCAGGCGTTGCAGCGCGGCGGCCAGATCCCCATCGGCGCCGAGGAGCATATCCGCCCCATTGGGCCCCAGGGTGAGCAGGCCGCTCTCCTTGGCCAGGGTCAGGAGGACGCTGGAGGCAGAAACCAGGATCTGGCAGCTCGGGTCCGCCGTCATGAGGGGTGACTCACCCTCCCCCAACCAGGCGGCGAGCAAGCCGCTGGCCGAAAGGATGCCGTCGGGCGGGCAGCGGGCCCAGGGCGCAGGGGTCACTGCCCCTTGCTCGCCGCGCCTGCCGTGCAGCAACTGCCAACGGTTGCCCTGCCCCTGCCACCTCTGCAGCACCTCCTGCCAGCGGGGCTGCCAGAGCGCCTCTTCTATCAACAGTTCCATCCTTCCCCCTGCGACCGCCGAACGGCGCAGCATAACCGGCTGCTAATGGTTTGTTAACCCATATCTTTAGCATGGTTAAACGGCATACCCCATGAAAAAATGCCATATGGCCAGCTTGATGGCGGTCACATTAATGCCCCCCTGCCCTTCCTATCATGCCCCCATCTCGCAGCGGCCAGCGCCGCTCGTGAATGACAACGCATAACAAGAGAACACACTATGCAGCAAACCACTCCCCTCAAAACGGTGTTAGTCAGTACCCTGGCGACCGCCCTGCTGATCTTCGTGGCCCAGTACCTCATCGGGAAACAGGAGATCAGGATAGGCATCGCCATCATCCCCATACTGCCCATGCTCTTTGCCGTCATCATCGGCATGATAGTCTCCGCCAAGCCGGTCAAGGATCGCATCCCGGGCTGGAAGCGCCTCTTCAGCGAAAAGGAAGAGGGCTTCTGCGGCAAGATGGTGGGCTTCAGCCTGCTGATCCTGGGTACCCAGTATGCGGGCATGATCATCCCCAACCTCAAGATGATCCTCAGCGTCGGCGTGCCGCTCTTCCTGCAGGAGATAGGCAACCTGCTGCCCATCCTCATCGCTATTCCGCTGGCGGTGAAATTCGGCTTCGGCCGTCGCGCCATCGGGGCCTGCTCCTCCATCAGCCGTGAGCCTTCGGTCGCGGTGATCCAGGGCAAGTTCGGCACCGGCTCCCAGGAGTACATAGGCGTGCTCGCCATCTACCTGTGCGGCTCCGTCATCGGCACCCTCTGGTTCAGCGTACTCGGCAGCATAGCGCCCCTCACAGGTCTGCACCCGCTGGCCCTGGCCGCCGGCTCCGGCGTGGGCTCAGGCTCCATGCTGAGCGCCGCCTCCGGCGCCCTGATCAACGGCCTCGACGAGGCGCTGGCCCAGCAGGTGCTGAGCATAGCCGCCGCCTCGAACCTGCTCTCGTCTGCCCTGGGGGCCCTCTCCCTCACCTACCTGGGGTTGCCCCTTGCCGAAAAGATCTATGCCCTGACTGACAAAGGAGAGAAAGCATGAAGAGCATCGTGATGGATATGCGGTTCGTCTTTCTGGCGATCCTGCTGGCCATGTTTACCCAGACCCTGACCACGGGCACCCCGCTCTGGCTGATGGGCGACAGCTTCGTCGCCATGTCCCTGGTGGTGTTCGCCTCCCTGGTGGCCAAGCGCTATCTGCCCTCTTCGCTGCCGGCCTTTGCCTATGCCACCATCATCGGCATCCTCATCTGCCTGCCCGAAACCCCGGTGCGCGGCCTCTTCATCGATGCGGTGGCGAAGATCTCCTTCCTCTCCTGCTGCGTGCCGCTGCTGGCCTTCGCTGGTCTCTCCGTCGGCGGTCAGCTCGAGGAGCTCAAGAAGATGTCCTGGAAGGTGATCCTCATCTTCATGATTGTCTCCACCTGCTGCTTCTTTGGCGCCTCGCTGGTTGCCCAACTCGGCTTCTCCATTCAAGGGATCATCTGATGAACCACTACCATATCGAACCTGACCTCCTTGCCCTGCGCGACTTCAGCCACGAGGTGCGCCACCACCTGCACCGCATCCCGGAATACTCGGGGGCCGAGTTCAAGACCTCCGCCTACTGCCGGGGCTTGATGGAGGAGTTTGGCTACAAGATCACCGAGTATCCGGGCTTTACCGGTTTTCACGGGGATCTGGTCGTTGATCCCACACTGCCCACCATCGCCTTCCGTGCCGACATGGATGGCCTTGAGATGCACGACATGAGCGAGGTGGCGTTCAAATCCACCCATGAGGGCATGGCCCACAACTGCGGCCACGACTCCCACATGGCGATCGCCCTGACCACCGCCAAATTCCTGGCAGGGCACAGGGAGCGGCTGCGCTACAACGTTCGCGTCATCTTCCAGATGGCGGAGGAGGACATGCGGGTGCCGGGGGCAGAGAAGATGGTGGAGCTCGGCTGCATGAAGGGGGTGGACGAGATCTACGCCCTCCACAACGACGGCGCCATGGAGACGGGCACCATCAAGTTCAATCAGGGGGTCATGTCCTCCTGGGGCTCGGCCTGGACCCTGGATGTGCACGGCATCTCAGCCCACGGCTCCACCCCCCACAAGGGGCTGGATGCCATCCGCGAGGCGGTGCGCATCATAGAGGACATGGACTACATAGTCGCCAAGCGCACCAGCCCGTTCAGCCCCGCAGTGTTTGGCTGCGGCATGATCAACGGCGGCACCATCCCCAACGCCGTCGCCGATCATGTGCAGGCCCGCGGCACCATACGTGCCATGGACGCCGAGACCGACCAGATCCTGAAAAACAGCTTCAGGGACATGGTCGCCCAGAGCGAGCTGCGCGGCTTCAAGACCACCATGGTCCATGCCGGCTACCCGGCGGTGGAGAACCATGGAGAGGCCTGCGAGCGCCTGCTGCAGGCCGCCGCCGGCGTGCTGCCGGCCGAGGGCATCAACCCCCGGGGCCAGCCCATGACAGGCAGCGAGGACTTCAGCTACATGATCAACGCCACCCCGGGTCGCAAGGGGGCCATGTTCTTCCTCGGCAGCGGCTGCCAGGCCAAGGGGATCTGCAACTACCTGCACGCCAATCCCTACTATCTGGACGATGACTGCCTGCTGATCGGCGCCCAGATCTTTGTCAATCTGGCGACCAGGGCAGCCTGAGGGGCAACAGGGGCTCTGCAACTACCTGCATGGGAACCCCTACTATCTGGACGATGACTGCCTGCTGATCGGTGCCCAGATCTTTGTCAATCTGGCGACCAGGGCAGCCTGAGGGGCAACAGGGGCTCTGCAACTACCTGCATGGGAACCCCTACTACCCGGACGATGACTGCCTGCTGATCGGCGCCCAGACTTTGTCAATCTGGCGACCAGGGCAGCCTGAGGGGCAACAGGGGCTCTGCAACTACCTGCATGGGAACCCCTACTACCTGGACGATGACTGCCTGCTGAGCGGCGCCCAGATCTTTGTCAAACTGGCGACCAGACGCGATTAATCCCGCATACCGATAAACAAAAGAGAGGCCAATGGCCTCTCTTTTTTTGTCTCTGCCATTCAGGGCCGCAGCACAGATCCGGCGCTACAACCAGGGCAGGGTCGCCGCACTGGCGGGGGTCGACTGGTTGAGGAGCGCCAGCTGCACCGTCTCCCGACTCACGTGGGGGGCATAGAGGTGGATGAAGTCATACATGTAATCCCGCAGGTGAGCGTGCCTGCGCAGGCAGACATGGGCCACGCTCGAGGCGATCAGATGATCGATGTTGAGGCAGACCAGGCTCTCCCTGTCCCCCTCGTCGAACGCCGAGGTGGCGATCACCCCCACCCCCATGCCGAGGCGCACATAGTGCTTGATGATGTCGCTGTCGGTGGCGGTCAGCACTATGCGCGGGCTGAGGCCATGACGGCCGAACGCCTTGTCCATCTTGGATCGACCGGTGAAGCCGAACACATAGGTGATGAGGGGATAACGGGCCAGATCTGCCATGGAGAGCGGCTGGCAATCGAGCAGCGGATGGCCGTGGGGCACCACAACGCCGCGCCCCCAGCGGTAGCAGGGAATGGTCGCCAGCTCGTCGAACAGGTGCATGGACTCGGTGGCGATGGCCATCTCCACATCCCCGTTTTGCACCATCTGTGCCAGCTGGGCCGGCGCCCCCTGATGCAGCTGGATGCTGACCTCGGGGAAGCGGTGGGAGAAGGCGGTGATCACCGACGGCAGCTTGTAGCGGGCCATTGTATGAGTGGTGGCGATGCGCAGCACCCCGCTGGTGGCCAGCTGATCACCGAGGGAAAGTTGACCAATCTGTTCGACCTGGGCCACCACCCCCTTGGCCAGCTCCATCACCTGCTCCCCCATGGGGGTCAGGCCCACCAGGTTCTTGCCCTTGCGGGTGAACAGCGCCAGCCCCAGCTCGTCTTCCAGCATCTTCATCTGCTTGCTGAGGGTCGGCTGGGAGGTGTAGAGCTTCTCCGCCGTCGCCGAGATATTGAAGTTGTTCTTCACTATCTCGGTGAAGTTCTTGAGCCGGGCTATGTTCATCAGGGGGCCAGTCGCTCTATGTGCCAGCCATCCCCCTCGCGGCTGTAGTAGAAGCGATCGTGCAGGCGATGCTCGCCCCCCTGCCAGAACTCCACCGTATCGATGACCACCCGGAAACCGCCCCAGAAGCTCGGCAGCGGCACCTCGCCATTGGCAAATTTCTGCTTGAGCTCGAGGAACTTGGCTTCCAGCACGCCACGGGCCGAGATGCGGGTCGACTGCTTGGAGACCCAGGCGGCTATCTGGCTATCCTTGGGGCGACTGTGGAAATACTTCATCACCTCGAAGGTGCTCATCTTCTCCACCCGGCCTGTCACGTGCACCTGGCGGTCCAGAGTGTGCCAGGGGAAGAGCAGGCTGATGCGGGGATTGCCTTCCAGCTGGTGCGCCTTGCGGCTGCCCATGTTGGTGTAGAACACCATGCCCAGGGCATCGTAGTGCTTGAGCAGCACTGTGCGCTGCCAGGGCTGGCCGTCGGCATCCACTGTGCCCACCACCATGGCGGTGGGGTCGGTCAGCCTGGCCTCGCACGCCTGGGCCAGCCACTTCTCGAACAGGGCGAGAGGCTCGGCCGGCAGATCGGCCCGGTGCAGTCCGCCCCTGGTGTATTCACGACGCAGATCAGCCACATCCATCATCTTGATTTTCCTTCTCTCTTTCTTTGCCGCCCGTGCGGCTGTGGATGGGGGGCATTGTGCGACGAGCACGGCATGGGTACAAGCCTGGGGGCGCCCAAATGCTGGCACCAAAAACAGAAAGGGAGGCCTGTGCCTCCCTTTTTCTGTCTGCAGCTTGCCACCTGCCTATGGTTTGCCGTCAATCGGCGGGCAATGGGCCAGCATGCGCTGGTTATATTCCGCCGCATAGGCGCTCAGCCTGGCGTGGGCCTCCTTCTGATCCGGCTTGATGACATCGCCGAGCCCCTCCAGATAGCGCACCCCACAGCGGGCCTTGGCCGCCGCCTGCTGATCCGCCGCTATGCCGGGCGCCACCTCGCCACGGCCGGCCCGTACTATCAGCCGGTAATCCTGCTGGGCCAGGCTGTCACTGACTGCCTGATCCAGGGTGTCGGCATCCGCCTGACAGCCGCCGAGCAGGGCGAGCAGCAGCACGCCGGCCAGCCTCATGCCCGCCTCCGTTGCCAGCCCAGCAACGCCAGGGCCAGGGTCCAGAAGCCGAGGGAGCCACCGCCACCACCGCCGCCCTCATCCCCACGCTGGGTCACCGACAGCTTGAGCGGGCTGATGGCGAAGAAGAGGTTGTCACTGCAGGCCACCTTCAGCCTGGCGGTGCCGTCGTTGCCGGCGGGTATGGTGACGCTGGCCGAGCCGGAGTTGGGCTGGCCGCTGGCGAGCAGGGTCCAGCTCACCCCCTCGTCCCGAGTCAGGGAGAGATCCACCTTGCTGCAATTGATGGGGACCGCGTTGGTGCCGGCCACGTCCCAGCCTATGGTCTGGTTGGCGCCGGCTCCCAGCGGGGTCACCAGCGGGCTGGTCAGGCGGAAGGCGCTGCCGGTATTGACCACCTGGATCTTCATGTCGTCACTGGCGACACCGCCCTTGCCGTCCCGCGCCGTGAGGCGGAAGTTGAGAGCCCGGTTGGTGGCAGGCCAGGCCTCCCCCTTCGCCAGGGTGTTGGAGAGCAGGGAGGGCAGGCTTGGCAGGGTGCGCTCCGGCAACGCGGTCGGCGCCACGAAGCGAAACAGCGGGCGACTGCCGTCGTCCACCATGCTGGCGACGCTGAAGGACTCGGTGCCGAGATCGATCTGCTCCCAGGTGTAACTCAGGGGATCCTGATCCAGATCCGCCCCGGCGCCCTTGAGCACGAAGGGGGTGTTGGCCGGGATCACATAGTCGTTGCCGGCGGCGACCTGGGGCGCGTTGTTGGTCAGGCTCTGGGAAGTGCCACAGCTCGCGACCTTGGCCATGTGGGCCCGCATCTGCTCGATGGACTTGCTGTGGAAGTAGGGCAGGCTGTTGGCCTGCAGGTTCTCCTCCCCGCAGATCCCCGCATAGGCCATGATGGAGCTGCCGCTGCCGGGCTCCCAGGCCTGGCTGGCCTCCCGGTTGCCACCGCCACAGCTGCCGGTGGTGCCGTTGAAGGTGTGGTCGGCGCCGAACTGGTGGCCAATCTCGTGGGCCACGTAGTCGATGAAGAAGGCATCCCCCACCGGATTGGGGGAGCCCGTCATGCCCGCCGACTTCTCAGCGGTGCAGAGCACTCCCAGCCCCGCCAGACCGCCGCCCCCGGTGTTGACCACGTGACCTATGTCGAAGGGGCCGAGCTTGGTGCCAGCCTGGGTCTGTGCATTCTGCTGCACTGTGACGTTGGCATCTATGTCACCGTCATCGTTGTTGAAGGGATCGGTGGCGGTGTCGGTGAAGATGATAGTGTCGTTGCCGCTGGCGAGCTGGAACTCGGCTGCGACGTCACGCTGGTACACCTCGTTGACCCGGTTGAGCAGGGTGGCGATGGCGCCGAGACCCGCCTCGACGGTGCCGCCGTGATACTGGGTGTACTCCCCCGCCGCCGAGATGGCGATGACGTAGCGCTTGCGCTGGTTGCCATCCACCAGGACCTGACGGGCCAGGGCCTTGGCCTGGGTCCCGATGACCTTGTCCGCCTCTTCCTCCAGCCGGCTGTGGGCATCCTGCTGGTAATAGATGGCGTAGCCGTCACCGTTTCTGAGCGGATCCACGAACACCATGCGGCCCTGGTGGCTGAACATGGCGTGGAAACCCTGGGGACCGAGATCGAAGCGCCCCGTCTCCACCGGGTTGGACTCGTCATATCCCTTGAATGCCAGAATGCCAGGATACCTGGCGGCGAGATCCGATGGCAGCAGATCATAGGGCTGCAGGTTGAAGGTCACCTCCTTGCCGTCCGGCAGGGGCAGGGTCAGTCGAGGATCCCCTCCCTGCAAACCGGCGAAGTAATCGGCCGGCACAGTGGCAATGCGATATTGGCTGGCCCGCACCTCATAGCCATCGGCAGCGGTGGCCCGCGCCGCCACCGTATTCCACTCACTGGCGGCCAGGCCGGTGGCGTTCATCAGACCGGCCACCAGCAACGCCAGCGGAGAGTATTTCATCAACTGCATCTTTATTATCCCTTTTTCCATGCGTTCGCCTGAACTGCCTCAGCATCATTTTCCTGCCCGGGTGAGAAGTCCAGTCCCATCCTCTGTACATTCCCCGAATGGGGACGGTTGCACCAATGCAGTCTAGCCCCTATCATGGCGCGGATTTGTCCGTTTCAGAACCCTCCTGTGTCACGGGCCGGTTCATCCTTTTTTGGCCAAGGTTAATCTCATGCTCAAATCCCCACTGTTGCCCCGTTTCGGGGATCTGGTCGTTGCCATTGTTGACGATGTACTCGGTCAGGGTCTCACCCTGGACCGCGCCTATGCCCGTCACTTCTCCGGCATCGAACTCAAACCGCAAGAACAGGCAAGGATTGCCCTGGTCACCGGCGACCTGCTGCGTCGTCTCAGCCTCTATTGCTTCCTGACCGGCATCCAGGTGCGTCAGGCCGAAAAGAATGTCTGGCCGCTGCTGCACAGCTGGCACGCCTTCCACAAGATTGCCCAGCCCAACAATCCGACCCTGGATCGCTTCAATGAAGAGGCATTCCGCCGCCGTCTGACCGAGGCGAAGAAGAACCCGGTGCTGATGGATGGTTGCCCTGCCTGGCTGGAGAAGCTGGGCAACGAGCAGCTGGGCGAGGCCTGGCCTGCCGAGCGTGCCGCCCTGGCCTGGATGCCCAAGCGCTACCTGCGGGTCAACACCCTCAAGTGCACCCGGGAAGAGCTGCAGGCCATTCTGGCCAAAGAGCATGTCACCACCATTCCCGTTGATGGTGTTGAGACTGCCCTGCAGGTCACCTCTGACGCCGCCCTGTTCCGCACCAAGGCCTTTGCCGATGGCTGCTTCGAGCAGCAGGATGCCGGCTCCCAGCTGGTCGCCGCCGCCCTGGAAGTGACCCCTGGCATGCGGGTCATCGACGCCTGCGCCGGTGCCGGTGGCAAGACACTGCACATCGCCGCCATGATGGAGGGCAAGGGTCGTCTGCTGGCGATGGATGTGGAAGAGTGGAAGCTGGAGAACCTCAAGCAGCGCGCCCGCCGCGCCGGTGCCCACAACGTGGAGACCCGGGTCATCACCAGCAGCAAGACAGTCAAGCGCCTCAAGGAGAGCGCCGACCGCGTACTGCTGGACGTGCCCTGCTCCGGTCTTGGCGTACTCAAGCGCAATCCTGATGCCAAGTGGCGTGATACCGCCGAGCGTCTGCCGGTGCTGGTCGCCCTGCAAGAAGAGATACTGCAGCGCTACAGCCAGATGGTGAAGGTGGGCGGCCTGCTGGTCTATGCAACCTGCTCCATCCTGCCCCAGGAGAACCGCCAGCAGGTGGACAAGTTCCTCGCGGCCAACGAGAACTATCGCCTGCGGGATGACCACACTGTCAGCCCCTCCGAGACCGGCTTCGACGGTTTCTACATGGCGCGGATCGAGCGCATCGCCTAAGGCCCTGCGCACCCATAGAAAAGGGGAGCCAATGGCTCCCCTTTTTGCATGATGCGGATGCGACCTTATTCGGCGGCGGCATCATCCTGCTTGTGCTTGGCGGCAGCTTCCTTGATCAGGGTCTGCAGCTCGCCGGCCTGGAACATCTCGATCATGATGTCGCAACCACCGACCAGCTCACCTTCCACCCAGAGTTGCGGGAAGGTCGGCCAGTTGGCAAATTTCGGCAGCTCGGCACGGATGTCCGGGTTTTGCAGGATGTCGACGTAAGCAAAGGGCTCGCCACAGGACATCAGGGCCTGGGAGGCCTGGGCAGAGAAACCGCAGCTGGGTAGCTTGGGGGATCCCTTCATGTACAGGATGATGGGATTCTCAGCCAGCTGCTGTTTGATCTTTTCAATAGTTTCCATAAATGCCTCACTAGAGCGATTTCGGCGGCCATTCTACTGCAAACCGGGCAGACCACAAACTGGCAAACCGTCCCGAATGCAAGAAGTGATGAATCAATACGCCGCAGCTTGATCCGGATCATGGCGAGAATCAAGAGTTGTTCGCCCATCTTTGATGCTGCTACAATCGACGGGCTTTGGGCCGTCTGGCCCCATCATTTCAAGAACAATTCTTTTCAACATAGAAAAGAGTACGCAATGTCTTGCAACCGTCGCCTTCGCACGGCCCAGCCAATGGAGAGTAGAAAATGGCTTTCGAACTTCCCGCTCTGCCCTATGCAATCAATGCTCTGGAACCGCACATCTCCCAGGAAACCCTGGAATATCACCACGGCAAGCACCACAACACCTACGTGGTCAACCTGAACAACCTGGTGCCGGGTACCGAGTTTGAAGGCAAGTCTCTGGAAGAGATCATCAAGACCTCCACTGGCGGTGTCTTCAACAACGCCGCCCAGATCTGGAACCACACCTTCTACTGGCACTGCCTCTCCCCGAACGGCGGTGGCGAGCCCACCGGCGCCCTGGCCGATGCCATCAACAAGGCGTTCGGCTCCTTCGCCGAGTTCAAGGATGCGTTCACCAAGTCTGCCATCGGCAACTTCGGCTCCAGCTGGACCTGGCTGGTGAAGAAAGCCGACGGCTCCCTGGCCATCGTCAACACCTCCAACGCAGGCTGCCCGCTGACCGAAGCCGGGACCACCCCGCTGTTGACCGTCGACCTGTGGGAGCACGCCTACTACATCGATTTCCGCAACCTGCGTCCGAAGTACATGGAAACCTTCTGGACCCTGGTCAACTGGGAATTCGTGGCCAAGAACCTGGCTGCCTGATAGCCTCTTTCTTGCCAAAACGCCCCGCACTGCGGGGCGTTTTTTTATGGCGAACAAGCAACGAAAAAGGCGCCATGGGCGCCTTTTCGATAACCATGGGTCGTTACTGGTCTATCTCGTCCAGATACTCGTCCAGGTTGCTGTCATCCTCCTGCTGGCCCTGTTGCTTGAGCTCAGGCTGGCGACCCGTCACCTTGCCGTCGTTGTACTGCAGGTAGAAGTCCTTGGTCAGGGCATAAGGATCGAGCGCGTTGTCGATGATCCGCTCCTGATCGATCAGCTTGGAGCGGGTGCCCAGACCATCCAGCGCCCAGTGCACGAACTTCATCGGGAAGGTCAGCAGGGCATAGGGGAAGTAGATGGTATCAATGGTATCCCCCACCAGTTCGCGGGTGGTGGTCGGGCCATAGACGGGCACCATGATGTAGGCGCCATCCCCGATGTCCGCCTTGCCGAGCACAGTATCCATCTCCAGCATGTTGCGCTCGAGGCCGGCATGCTTGGCCACGTCGAAGATCCCCAGCAGACCTATGGTGGTGTTAAGGGTGAAGCGGCCCAGGTTGGTCCCCGCCCCCTTCAGATCACCGACCAGCAGATGGTTGACCATGCTGCTCGGCTCGTCGAAGTTCTCCACCAGGTTGTCGATGCCGTCCTTCATCCCCTGCGGCACATAGCGGGCATAGCCATGGACCACGGGGCGGGCCACATAGGGTTCCAGCACGTCGTAGTTGATGGCCCACATGGCCCGGTTCGCCCCCTGGAAGGGGTCACGGGGATCGCTGGCCGTGCTGGACGCCCCGGGGCGGCTGGGGGTTTCGTTGAGATCCAGGCTCTCTGGGCCCGGCTTGGGAGGGCCACCCGCACAGCCCCCCAACAGCAGTGCCACTGCCAATGCTCCTGAACGCAGATACATATGAAAGTCCTAAGCTTTTTTGGGAATCTTTATGGATTATAGGTAGGCCCGCCCCATCCCGGGGTCGGGCCAAGAGGGTATTAGAGTGCGTGATCGATGCGGATGTCAATCGGCGCTGTAGGGATGCTGGTCGTCGGCACTGTGACCGAGACCCCCTCGAAGGCTCCTTCCTTGTTCATGACGTTGCCGCCCCGGGAGAGGCGCGCCTTGAACTGCAGCTCGGGATAGGCCGCCAGCTTGCTCCCCTCGATCATGGCATCCCCATCCCCCAGTGACAGGGTGAGGGGCAACTGCGGACCCGGGATGCGCTTGACCGCGATGGGCATGGGCGGGCCATTGGGGATCACCGCAAAGACGAACAGGTGGGCATCCTCCGGCAGCTGGATGCCGGGTGCCAGGGTGATGTGCAGGGGATACTCACCCTCCTTCACCGCCAGCACCTGAGCACTGCCCTGCCCGGCCTGAGCGGCGGGGGCGGCTGTCACGGCGATGCCGCGCTGACGCAGTTGCTGCTCGGCATACTCGATGGAACGCTCCACCATGGCGTGGCGGGTCGAGCCCTTCTCCAGCAGCGGCAACATGGCTCGCCAGCGCACCAGCGCGGTCTGGAAGTCCTCTTTCTGCAGCGCCATGAAGGCATGGACCGAGCGCGCCTCTATGTTGGCCGGATCCTGGGCGATGGCCGCCTGCAGCAGCTGATCCGCCCGGGCCTCCTCCCCCGTCATCATCAGGGCCTGGGCATAGGGTACCGCCACCATGGCCTTCTGCGGCGCCAGGGAGTAGGCTCGCTCCAGCGCCTCGCGGGCCATCTCGGGGTCATTGCCATCCAGGGTCAGACGCCCCAGCAGCAGCCAGCCACGGTAGTCGTTCGGTTCTTCTTTCAGCCGGGTACGCAGCCCCAGGGTGAAGTCCAGCAGATCCTGTTCGGTGACCTCGCTATCCCGCTCCACCAGGATGCGGTTGCTCAGCTCCCCCAGCCGGCTGCTGGCATCCTGCCAGCGGCTCACCTCCTGCCAGGCCCCCAGCTGGTAGTAGAGCCCCAGGCTCACCACCACCAGCACCAGCACACCCGGGATCCAGATCAGGCTCTTGCCGCCGCGGGCGCTCTGCTCCACGTCGGGGATGTCGTCCAGCAGGCTGCGTTGCAGCTCCACCAGGGACTCGGACTCCTCGGCCAGTATTCCCTGCTCACGCTCCTCGCCTATCTCCAGCAGACGCTGGCGATAGAGCTGCTTGTTGAGCGCCGAACGGCTGATGCTCTGGCGCCCCTCGCCGCGCCACAACGGCAGGATCAGCGCCAGGCTCGCCAGCACCAGCAGGGCCGCGATCACTATCCAAAATGCGGTCATTGTTTCTCTTCCTCTTTGAGCAGCTCGGCCAGACGGCGCCGCTCTTCTTCGCTCAGGGCGTTATTCATTCGTTTTGTCGCCGCCGGGGCACGGCGGCTGCGCACCACCACAGTGGCGGCACCGATGACGATGACCAGCAGGGGGCCAAGCCAGAGGATCAGGGTGGAGGCCATCAGGGGCGGATCATAGAGGATGAAGTTGCCGTAACGGGCCACCATGTAATCCACCACCTCCTCCTTGTTTTTACCGTCCCGCACCATCTGGTAGGTCTTGTCCCTCAGATCCTTGGCGAGCCCCGCATTGGAGTCGGCGATGTCCTGGTTCTGACACTTGGGGCAGCGCAGCTCCTTGGTCAGCTCGCGGAAGGTCTGCTCCTGGGCATCGCTGTCGAAGGTGTAGACGTCGATGGCGGCACTGGCCTGGCCGGCACCCAGCAGGCCCCCCAGCAGCAACAGGGATGCAATAAGCGTTTTCATCGGAGCGGCCCTCACTTCATGGCGTCGAAGATGGGTTTGAGGGTCGAGGCCCAGACCTCGGGATTGACGTCCCCCACGTGGCGATAACGGATGATGCCCTGGCTGTCGATGAAGAAGGTCTCGGGGGCACCGTAGACCCCCAGATCCAGCCCCAGCATGCCGTCCGGATCATAGAGGTTGACCTCATAGGGGTTGCCGAGCTCAGCCAGCCACTTGATGGCCTTGTCCCGCTCATCCTTGTAGTTCATGCCGACGATGGGAATACCCTGCCCCGCCAGCTGCTTGAGGTAGGTGTGCTCCCCATAGCAGGTCGGGCACCAGGTGGCCCAGACGTTGAGCAGCATGGGGCGCCCCTTGAAGATGCTCCTGTCATGCTGCTTGCCCAGGTCATAGATATCCTGCAGGGTGAACACGGGCACCTCCTTGTCCACCATCACGGATTCCAGCTTGGTGGGGTCCGAGTAGAGCCCCTTGAACAGGAACACGGCCCCCATCAGGAAGATGATGAAGGGCAGCAGAAACAGCCAGGTCTTCTTGCTCATGCCTTGGTCTCCTCGTCACGACGGCCGAACCGGTAGCGCTTGTCCAGCATGGCCAGCACGCCGCCGATGGCCATGAAGACGCCACCGAACCAGATCCAGCGCACGAAGGGCTTGTAGTAGATACGCACCGCCCAGGCGCCGTTGTCGAGCTGCTCGCCCAGCGCCGCATAGAGATCACGGGTGAAGCCGGCGTCGATGGCGGCTTCGGTCATCGGCATGCGACTGACCTTGTACATCCGCTTCTCGGGCTTGAGCAGGGCCACCTGCTTGCCGTTCCTGTGCACCTCCAGCACCCCCTTGAAGCCGTCGTAGTTGGGGCCGTTCTTCTCGCTGATACCGGTGAACACGAATTCGTAGTCGGCGAAGTGCACCCTGTCACCGGCCTGCATGCGCAAGTCCTTCTCGATGCTGTAGTTCTGGGTGCAGGCGATGCCTATGATGCTGACCGCCAGCCCCACGTGGCCCAGGATCATGGCCCAGTGGCTGTTGCCGAGGCGGCGCACGCCGGTGGCAAAGCTGTGCTTGTGGGTGGCGCGCACCCAGGTCTCCTGGATGCTGGTGATGATGATCCAGGTACCCAGGCCTATGCCGAGCGCGGCCCAGGGCTTGAACTCACCGGCGAAGAGCTGCGGCAGCAGCAGGGCGGCGGCCAGACTCAGCCCCAGGGCCAGCACCACCTTGCCCTTGAGCTCACCGAGCTCCTGACGGCGCCAGCGGAACAGCGGCCCGACCCCCAGCAGCAAGGCGAACGGGATGATCAGCCAGCTGTAGATGTGGTTGAAGAAGGGGGTGCCGATGGAGATGCTGCCAAGCCCCAGCTCCTTGTGCACCAGGGGCAAGAGGGTGCCGAGCAGCACGGTCAGCAGGCCCGCCACCAGCAGTATGTTGTTGCCAAGCAGCAGGGTCTCGCGGCTCCACAGCTCATGCTTGCCGTGGCTCTTGACCTGGGAGCCCTTGAAGGCGAACAGCAGCAAGGAGCTGCCTATCACCGCCAGCAGGAAGCCCAGAATGAAGAGGCCACGGGTCGGGTCTGAGGCAAAGGCATGGACGGACACCAGCACGCCGGAGCGCACCAGGAAGGTCCCCAGCAGACTCAGGGAGAAGGCCGAAAGCGCCAGCAGCACTGTCCAGGCCTTGAAGGTGGCGCGCTTCTCGCTCACCGCCAGCGAATGCAGCAGGGCCGTGCCCGCCAGCCAAGGCATGAAGGAGGCGTTTTCCACCGGATCCCAGAACCACCAGCCGCCCCAGCCGAGCTCGTAATAGGCCCACCAGGAGCCGAGCACTATGCCAAGGGTCAGGAAGACCCAGGCTGCCATGGTCCAGGGGCGGGACCAGCGCGCCCAGGTGGCATCGAGCCTGCCTGTCATCAGGGAGGCGATGGCAAAAGCGAAGGCCACCGAGAAGCCCACGTAGCCCATGTAGAGCATGGGCGGGTGGAAGATGAGACCAGGATCCTGCAGCAGGGGGTTGAGGTCGCGCCCATCCACCGGGAAGTACGGCAGGGTGCGGGTGAAGGGATCCGAGGTGAACAGCACGAAGGCGGTAAAGCCCACCGAGATGAGCCCGAGCACCCCCAGCACCCGCGCCACCGCATCCAGCGGCAGGCGACGGCTGAACAGGGCCACGGCCGCGGTCCAGCCCCCCAGGGTCAGCACCCAGAGCAGCAGGGAACCCTCGTGGGCCCCCCACACCGCCGAGATGCGGTACTGCAGCGGCAGCAGGCTGTTGGAGTTGGTGGCCACGTACTGCACGGTGAAGTCGTTGTCGACGAAGGCCCAGGTCAGGCAGAGGAAGGAGAGCAGCAGCAGCAGAAACTGGCTGTAGGCGAGCGGACGGGCCGCCGACATCATGCCGAGGCGCCCCAATTTGGCGCCGATCAGCGGATAGCTCCCCAGCAGCAGGGCGGTGGCAAAGGCCAGGATCAGTGCGAATTGCCCCAGTTCAGGGATCATGGCTGACTTCCTTTGAATTGCGCCGCGACCAGAACCGGTGCACAGGCATGAGACGGTGAGAACTGCCCCAGTTCAGGGATCATGGCTGACTTCCTTTCAATTGCGCCGCGACCAGAACCGGCGCACAGGCATGAGACGGTGAGAACTGCCCAAATTCGGGGATCATTGACTATTTCCTTTCGATGGCAGGGTGAGACATACAGATCCGGCGGCGAAACGAGCTGAACACGAGATCAAGATTGCAGGCATCATTGCTTGGCCCCCTGCAATTGCGCCTCGGTATATTCGGGCTTGAAGTGCATGCCATTGGTGGCGTCCGCCACCTCCGGCGGCATGTAGTTCTCGTCGTGCTTGGCCAGCACCTCGAAGGCGGCGACTGTGGTCGCGTCCTTGAGGGTGCCCTGAGCGACTATGCCCTGCCCTTCCCGGAACAGGTCCGGCAGTATGCCGTCAAATTCCACCGTCACCAGATGGCCGCCGTTGTCCACCAGCTTGAAGGCCACCTTGAGGCTCTGGGGATCACGCTGCACCGAGCCCGGCACCACCAGGCCGCCGATGCGCAGGCGCTGGCCCTCTTCCGGCTTGACCTTCTCCGGCCCCTTGCCCTCCACCAGCTCGCTCGGGGTATAGAAGAGATCGATGTTCTGGCTGAGGGCATAGAGCACCAGGCCAGTCACGCTGGCGAGGCCCAGGCTGATGGCCAGAATGATGGTGAGGCGTTTCTTGCGTCTCGGGGTCATAGGGTGTTCTCCATCTGCTGGGCCGCCTTGCGACGAGCCTCGCGGGCCTGCTTGTTGCGCAATTCGCCGAGCAGGCTGCGGGTTTTCAACCGGGTGGAAATGACGATGCCGACCAGGCAGAGCGCGGTCAGACCGAAGGAGAGCCAGACGTAGAAGGCGTAACCGCCCATGGCCATGAAGTCGCTGAATGAGGCAAAGTGCATGCTTACTTCTCCTGTCTGGCGATGTCGGCAACCCAGGGGCGGTGCCACTCCCGCATCAGCAGCTCGTTGCGGAACCGCATCAGGGTCAGGGCCCCGAGGAAGGTGGCAAACGCCAGTATCATGATGAGCAGCGGCCACAGCATCTCGGGGGAGATGGAGGGCTTGTCAAACTTGGTGATGGAGGCGCCCTGGTGCAGGGTGTTCCACCACTCCACCGAGTAGTGAATGATAGGCAGGTTGATCACCCCCACTAGGGCCAGTATGCCGGCGGCGCGCCCCGCCACTACCTTGTCGCTGAAGGCGTTGTAGAGGGCGATGACACCAAGATAGAGGAACAGCAGGATAAGCTCGGAGGTGAGGCGCGCATCCCACACCCACCAGGTGCCCCACATGGGCTTGCCCCAGGCGGCACCGGTGAAGAGGGCGATGAAGGTGAAGACGGCGCCCACCGGGGCTATGGCCGCCACCGTCATGTCCGCCATGCGCAGTTGCCACACCAGGCCGATGAAGGCCGCCACCGCCATGGTGGAGTAGGCTCCCATGGAGAGGATGGCGGCAGGCACATGAATGTAGATGATCCTGAAAGAGTCTCCCTGCTGATAATCGGCGGGGGCAAAGGCCAGCCCCCAGACGGTGCCTATGATGAAGGCGAGCAGGCTTGTCACGACAAACCAGGACAGCAGGGTGCCGGCCAGCCCATAGGCGCGCTCGGGTTTGGCATAAGGGTGCAACCATTTCCACATAGCTCACAGAACCTTTCAGTTATTAATTTTTAAGTGGCGAGGCCTACCATACCCACCGGCGGGAAACATCATATCCCCCCAAAGCAATAAGCAGCCATCCCCTTGATCTATCTCAATTATATTTTTCATAAAACAGCCTCAAAAGAGGCTTTTTTGATAATTAATCAGTTGACGCTGACCCGCAGTGCCGCCGAGATGGCCAGGGGCGTCAGGGTCAGGGCCCCCACCAGCATGGCCCCCAGGATCGCGAGCTGCCCCCCGTAGGGCAACCCCATGCTGGCCGCATCTATGGCGGAGGTGGCGAAGATCAGCACCGGGATATAGAGCGGCAGCAGCAGCAGGCTGAGCAGCACGCCCCCCTTGCGCAGGCCCGCCGTCAGCGCCACCCCGACGGCCCCGAGCAGGCTCAGCACCGGAGTACCCAGGGCCAGGGTGGCCACCACCGCCAGATAGCTCTTCATGTCCAGGGAGAGCAGGATGGCGAGCAGCGGGGAGACCAGCAGCAGTGGCAGGCCGGTCAGCAACCAGTGAGCGATCACTTTGGCCAGCGCCAGCAGCCCGAGGGGATGGGGCATCAGCATCATCTGCTCCAGAGCGCCGTCGCTGAAGTCATCGCGAAACAGCCGCTCCAGGGAGAGCATGGCCGCCAGCAGGGCTGCCACCCAGATGATGCCGGGGGCGATGCGGGCCAGCAGCTGGGGCTCGGGCCCGATGCCGAGGGGAAAGAGGGTGATGACGATGAGGAAGAACCAGAGCGGGTTGAAGATGTCGGCGCGCTGGCGCAGGGCCATCAGCAACTCGCGGTGAATAAGGTGTATGACGGCGCGCAGCATGGCTACTCCTGCAACAACGAGGTCAGCGACAGTGTCTTCAGGCGCCCCTGCATCAGGGTCAGGTCCTGATGGGTGGTGAGCACCACCATGCCCCCCCGATCCGCATGGGTCAGGAACAACCGCTCCAGCACCCTGACCCCCTGCTTGTCGATGGCGGTGAAGGGTTCATCGAGGATCCAGAGCGCCGGGCGCTCCGACAGCCAGAGCCTGGCCAGCGCCACCCGCCGCTGCTGCCCTGCCGAGAGCTGGCCCGCGGGATAATCCTCGAAGCCGGCGAGTCCGACCTGGGCCAGTACCTGCCAGAGATCCACGGAAGCCTCGGCCGTGCCGTGCAGCTTCTGGTAGAAGGAGAGGTTCTCGAGGGGGGTCAGGGTCGCCTTGACGCCGGGCTGATGGCCCAGGTAAAGCAGGCTGGCATGGTACTCATCCCGGCAGTGGCGGATGTTCTCCCCGTTCCAGCACACCTCCCCCGCGAAGGGTTGGGAGAGGCCGGTCAGCAGCCGGAGCAGGCTGGTCTTGCCCACCCCGTTGGGGCCTTCAATCTGCATCAGATCGCCCGAACGCACCGCGAAGGAGAGATGTTCAAACAGGGTGCGATCTTCACGCACGCAGCTCAGATTGTTGGCTTGAAGCAGCATGAGGGTGTAATCGTTGAAAATGAGGCGGCCTGCATCTTAACACAGGATCCGGAGGCGTCTTTTCAAAGATGCCAATAATCAACAGGATTTGTGGGGGAGATCGCGCACCGGCAGAAGAAGATGTGGCAAGGGGAAACTGGAGTGACCAGGCACTGGCGGAGGAAGGGGTGGCAGGGGAAAAGTGGGGAGATCGCGCATGGACAGGGGAAGATGTGGCAGGGAAAAGAGGGGCGGCCTGAGCCTCCCCTCTCGGTCAGGAGCAGGGGTCAGCTGCGACCCTTGCGCAGGGAGATCAGCAACTCGGCTTCGGCCTGGGGCAACTCGCACTCGCTCATCACCTCGTCGAGATCGGCGCCTAGCTCCACCATCTTGGCGGCGCGGCTGTAGAGGCGGCGCTCCGGATCCTGCAGGGTCAACTCCTGCTGGCTATCCTGGATCTTCTGCATGGCCCCTTCGGCGGATTGCAGGCGCTGACCCATGCCGATGGCACCGGTATGCAGCTCCATCATCTGCTTGCGCAGACTCTCGAGCTGCCCCTGCAGCGTCTCCATTCTGGCCTCGGACTCTCGCTGACGGCGGCGGTGACCCAATAGACCGTAGAGGGCCAGCACCAGTGCCAACAAGGACAACCCCAAGGCTGCGAATTCAATCATCAAACTGTCACCTTCCTCATCACAGGGTCCCGCTCGGCATCAAGGTGCCGCGGGCAGATCCGGGACCGCTGTTGTATCACTTTTTGACCCGCCGTTACAGGGAGCCGATATCGTCCCACTCTTCGTCGGAGAGCAGCTTGTTGAGATCCACCAGGATCAGCAGCTGACCGTCGCGGTTGCTGACACCCTGGATGAACTTGGCGCTCTCCTCGGTGCCCACCGCCGGGGCGGCGTCGATCTCGGAGGAGCGCAGATAGACCACCTCGGCCACGCTGTCCACCATGATGCCGATCACCTGCTTCTCCGCCTCTATGATGACGATGCGGGAATTCTCGCTCACATCACCGGCCGGCAGGCCGAAACGGGAGCGGGTGTCGATGACGGTCACCACGTTGCCACGCAGGTTGATGATGCCCAGCACATAGTCGGGCGCACCCGGTACCGGGGCTATCTCGGTGTAGCGCAACACCTCCTGGACCTGCATCACGTTGATGCCATAGGTCTCGTTTTCCAACTGGAAGGTCACCCACTGCAGCACTTCGTCTTCGGCCAGATTTTGTGCAATATTGCGCTTCTCTGTCATCTTCTTGATCCTTGTATGAACCCGTCAACGGGTAAAATTAGCAATAAAACCATGGCAGTGCCGATGTTGTCAGCGGCCTTCAATGTTCACGCCTCGGCCAAGGAGCACCAGCAGCTCCCTGACGTGCAGCAGGGCACACATCTTCTCCTTGACCATGCCCGCCAGCCAGGGGCGTTTCCCCTCCTGATGGCGCCACTTCACCTGATCCCGATGCAGCAGTTCGGTGCCCTTCAACTGATGACAGGCCAGTCCCCAGGGTGATTCCCCCAGCATAATCAGATATTTGTACTCGTCTATCTCCAGATGCTGGCCCGGCATGACCCACTGGGCCGTGTCGACCACGTTCATCTTCTGCTCCCGGGAGGTCATGATCCCCTTGTACCAGCCCGGCTGGCCGAAGAGGGAAGTCACCTCCCCCAGCTGGTGGATGCCGCCGAGTTCGGTCAGGGGCACAGCGAAGGTCACCCCGGCCACATCGAAGAAGAGCGCCTGAAACTCGTTGCCGGTATCCAGATTTTCCCAGGCCGCAGGGGCAGGCTCAGGTTCCGCCGCCAGCGCGGGTTCGGCCAGTGCCAGTGCGACGGGCTCGGCGATCACCGGGATCACCTCGGGCGTCGCCAGGGTCACCTCGACCGGCTCGGGCTCGACCTCGGCCTCTAGCTGGAAGGGCTCGACATGCAGCTCTTCATGACTCAGGACATCCATCTCGTCCTGCACCTGGCTCACCTGGGCGAGCAGCTCGCTCAGTTGCGCCAGCCGGCTGTCGGCTTCGAGATAGGGGGCTGCAACCACCTCGGGCAAGGGGGCGGGCTGAGGCTGCAACTGCGGCGCAGGGGCCGGTGCCTCGTCGTCCGGATCGTCCCGCAGCAGGACATCATCGAGCAGCAGGGAGTGGAAATAGTCATCCATGGCCCGAACCTGGGTGGTCTCTCTCATGGCTTCACCTCCTGGGTTCGTTGACGCTCCAGCGCATCAATAAAGTTGAGCAGTGTCTCGTAGGCATAGGTGCCACGGCTGCCCGGTGCATAGATGGACGGGGGTATGTGCAGCAGGCTGGCATCCCGGAATTTGGTGTCGATGGGAATGACCGCATTCCACACCGCCTCCCCATACTGCTCCTTGATGGACTGCAGCGTCATCAGGGAGGCCCGGGTACGCTTGTCGAACATGGTCGGGATCACGGTATAGCGGAACTTGTCCCGCTTGGATCGCTGCATGATCTCGAAGGTCTTCATCATCCGCTCCAGCCCCTTCAAGGCCAAAAATTCGGTCTGCACCGGCACCAGGATGCGATCGCAGGCCGCCAGCGCATTGACCATCATCACCCCCAGCACGGGCGGGCAGTCGATGAGCACATAGTCATACTGATCCTGCACCCGCAACAGGGCACGCTTGAGTACCAGCCCCATGCCCTCCCGGTTGCCCATGACCCTGTCCAGGGTCGCCAGCGTGATGGAGGCGGGCAGCAGGTGGATGTTCTCGAACTTGGTCTTCAGGGTCATGCGGTTGACCAGCTCGCTGCTCGGCTTGGCCGCCTGGAACAGCTCGTAGAGGGTGCCTTCCAGCCGGTCCGAGTCAAAATCGAAATAAGAGGTCAGGGAGGCATGGGGATCGGTGTCGATCAGCAGAACCCGCTGGCCACGTTGGGCCAGAATGCCCGCCAGGGAGACGACCGTGGTGGTTTTACCGACTCCACCCTTCTGATTGGCAACCGTCCAAACAATCACTGTATCAATCCTGCCTTGTTGTTATGCGTATGCCACCACCGGGCAGCGTCACCACTCTGACGTCCTCGCTGTCGACGCTCTGTGGCGCGGCCGGGGCCGGCGTCACCGTCAGGGCGTTGACGGAGGTTCGCGGCACCCAGGCGAATCTGGATATGGCGACCACGACCTTGCGATTCTGTAACCGCCCCTGCTCGCTGCCGTTGTCGGCGAAGGGGGAGAACTCCCCATAGGCCTCGTAGGCGAGCCGCTCGGGGGCTATCCCCTTGGCCACCAGGGCGCCGAGCACTGCCTCGGCGCGGGCGGCAGACAGGGTCCAGTTGGAGCGAAACATTTCGTTGTTGATCGGCTGGTTATCCGTGTAACCCCGCACCCTGACATAGTTATCGACCGGTTTCAGAATACCTGAAAGCGTATCGAGCACAGGGGCCGCATTGCTCCCCAGAAAGGCGCTGCCGCTGCGAAACAGCAGGCCGGAACTCAGCTCCACCGTCAGCCAGTTGTCATCCTTCGCCAGCTTGACCACGCCGGCCTCCACCAGGGCGCCCATGGCCTCCTGCAACTGCAGGTCTATGGTCGCAAGGGCCGTGCCATCTTGCTGGATCGGGGTGCCCGTGATGGGGGCGCGCGAAGGCGACGGGGAGGCCTGGCTCTCCAGCAGGGAAGGTGCGGCCGACACCGGGTGGTTGAGCAGGGAGTTGCCCTGCCCTTCCAGCAAGCCATCGCTGCGCGGTACCTGGTTGAAAGCCTGGGTCATGCCCTCGATGACGGCGCGGTACTGCTCCTTGTTGACGATGGCCACGGAGTAGAGCACCACGAAGAGGGCGAAGATAAGCGTCATGTAATCGGCATAGGAGACCAGCCAGCGATCGAGATGTTCTCGCCCTTGCAGGTGCAAACGATAGCGCTTGCGCATGGCTATTCCCCTTTCAGATAAGCCCGTAGCCGCCGTTCAACCTGCTGGCCATTCTCCCCGTGGGCGATGGCCAGCAACCCTTCCAGCGTCATCTCCTGATAGAGACCGTAGTGGTAGTGGAATGCCCGCAGGCGATTCGCTATCGGCAGATAGAGGAGGTTGGCAAAGCCCACCCCGTAGATGGTCGCGACGAAGGCGATGGCGATGCCGGCGCCCAGGGTGCCCGGCTCCTCCAGGTGAAACATGGCCTGGATGAGCCCTATCACGGCCCCTATGATGCCTATAGTCGGGCTGTAGCCCCCCATGGCCTCGAACACCCTGGCGGCGTGCTCGTTGCGCTCCTGCTCGATGTCGATGTCCGCCTCCAGCAGGCGGCGGATATCCTCGATGGAGACACCGTCCACTATCATGGTGAGTCCCTGGCGGGTGAAGGGATCAGGCTCCCCTTCGGCCTGATTCTCCAGCGCCAGCAACCCCTGCTGGCGCGCAAACTGGGCCCAGGCCTGCAGGCGTTCGGCCTGCTGCACCAGATCCAGTTGCGGCGGGAACAGCATCCAGCGGGCCTGGGCGAGCGCGGCCAGCATGTACTTGCGGGGCGTCTGCAGTATGACGGCACCCCAGGTGCCCCCGACCACGATGACGAAGGCCGGGCCATCCAGCAGGGTCAGCAGGCTGCCCCCGTGCCACCATTGGGCGACGGCCACGGCGAGCAGCGCCAGCACCAGGCCGAACATGCCCATGGTCAGCGACCCAACTCGACCAGGATGCGCTGGGCCACCCGATCCAGCGGCAGGGATTCGCTTGCTATGCCCGCCTTGGCAACCGCCTGGGGCATGCCGTAGACCACGCAGGAGGCTTCATCCTGGGCCCAGATGGTGGCGCCCTGCTCCTTGAGCAGACGCGCCCCGTCCCGGCCATCGGCTCCCATGCCTGTCAGCACTATGGCGAGCACCTTGTCGCCGTAGATCTTGGCGGCCGAGGCGAAGGTGATGTCGACGCAGGGCTTGTAGTTGACCTTGTCATTGCCCTCTATGATGCGAAGGCGAGCCCCGGGCCCGCGCCCCTCCAGCAGCATCTGCTTGCCACCGGGGGCCAGGTAGGCGTGACCCGGCTTGAGCACGTCACCGTCCTCCGCCTCCTTGACCCCGATCTGGCACAGACCGTTGAGACGGGCGGCGAAGGCGGCGGTGAAGGTGGCGGGCATATGCTGGATCAGCAATATGGGGTGAGGGAAGTCACCGGGCAGCTTGGTCAGCACGTTCTGCAGCGCCACAGGGCCACCGGTGGAGGTGCCGATGGCCACCAGCTGATAGCTCTTGCCGCTGCGCTTGAAGCTGGCGGGCGCCGCAGCGCGGACCGGCTCGGGCTGACGATCAAGAGGACGCGTCAAGGCAGCGCCAAGGGCGGGGCGCACCAAGGGCTCCGGCGCCCGGGGTCTGGCGGCCGCCATCAGGAAGCGCTTGCGGGCTATCTCCCTGACGCGTTGTTGCAGCAGCTTGACGGCCTCATCCTTGTCGCGGGCTATGTCTTCGAACTTCTTGGGCAGGAAATCCAGGGCACCGGCATCCAGTGCATCCAGGGTCGCCTTGGCCCCCTCGTGGGTCAGCGAGGAGAACATCAGTATGGGGGTCGGACACTTGGCCATGATCTCGCGCACGGCGCTGATGCCGTCGAGCACCGGCATTTCGATGTCCATGGTGATGACGTCAGGCCGCAACTGCAGCGCCTTGTCTACCGCCTCCCGACCGTTCTGGGCCGTGTCGATCACCGTCATCAGGGGGTCCTGATTGATGATCTCGCTGACCCGGCGACGGAAGAAACTCGAATCGTCGACCACTAATACCTTGACTGCCATTGTTATTCTTTTAACTCCTTGGGCCAGACGCTCAGTGGCGGCGGGCATAGGCCTTGAGCAGGCTGGGCACGTCCAGGATGAGGGCGATGCCGCCGTCGCTGGTGATGGTGGCGCCGGCCATGCCGGGGGTCCCTTGCAGCAGATTGTCCAGAGGCTTGATCACCACCTCTTCCTGGCCGATGAGGTTGTCCACGACGAAGCCCACCTGCTGGGTGCCGATCTGGACTATGACCACGTGGCCTGTGTCCTGGCGTGCCGTTCTGCCGGCACCGCGGACCAGCCACTTGTGCAGGTAGAACAGCGGGATCGCCTTGTCACGGACTATGATGGTGAGCTGGCCGTCCACCACGTTGGCCTTCTTCAGATCCAGATGGAAGATTTCGTTCACGCAGCCAAGCGGCAGGGCGAAGGTCTGTTCACCCACTTCCACCATCAGGGTCGGCAGTATGGCCAGGGTCAGGGGAACCTTGATCTCAAGGCGGGTGCCCTTGCCCCAGGTCGAATCTATGTGCACAGAGCCATTGAGGCTGACGATGCTGGTCTTCACCACATCCATGCCGACGCCACGGCCCGAGATGTCAGAGATCTCGGACTTGGTCGAGAAACCGGGGGCGAAGATCAGGTTGTAGGCATCGTTGTCGCTCATGCGCGCCGCGCTGTCGGCATCGAGCACGCCACGACTGATGGCGATGGCTTTGAGCTTCTCCGGATCCATGCCGGCGCCGTCATCCTCGATGCAGAGCAGGATATGGTCACCCTGCTGGGAGGCGCTCAGGGTGATGGTGCCCTGACGGGGCTTGCCCGCCTTCTCCCGCACGTCCGGCATCTCGACGCCGTGGTCGCAGGAGTTGCGCACCAGGTGAACCAGGGGATCGGCCAGGGCCTCCACCAGGTTCTTGTCGAGATCCGTCTCTTCACCCACCATCACCAGCTCAATATCTTTCTTGAGTGTGCGGGCGAGATCGCGCACAACGCGCGGGAAGCGGCCGAATACTTTCTTGATAGGTTGCATGCGGGTCTTCATGACCGCGCCTTGCAGATCGGCGGTCACCACATCCAGGTTGGCCACCGCCTTTGACATCTCTTCGTCGTTGCTGGCGATGCCGAGGCTCACCAGGCGGTTTCGCACCAGCACCAGTTCCCCCACCATGTTCATGATGACGTCCAGGGTCTTGGTATCCACCCGCACAGTAGTGTCGTTTTGCACCGCACTGCTTTCGGCGGGGGCCGCCTGCTTGGCAGGAGCGGGAGCCGGGGCCGGCTTGGCCGGTGCAGAAGCGGGTTTGGCGGGGGCGGCGCTGGCCGCGACCGGCGCCTTGGGCGGGGTCACGGGCGCGGCGGGAGCCTTGGGCTCGGGAGCCGGAGCAGCCGCCGCCATGCTGTGCTGCGGCGCCTGGCCACGGCCATGCAATTCATCCAGCAGGCGTTCGAACTCGTCATCGTCGATGAGCTCATCCACCTCTTTTTGTACCGATTGCAGCGGGGAGAGATCCGGAGCGCCGCCATGCTGGCCCTGGCCGTGCAGTTGATCGAGCAAAGCCTCGAACTCGTCGTCCGTGATGTCGCCTGAACCGCTCAATACCGGGGCGGCAGAGACCGTCGGCGCCTTGCCGGCACCGTGCAGTTCATCCAGCAGGCGCTCGAATTCGTCGGCAGAGATCTCGTCGATGGAGCCGCCACCGTTGACGGCCACAGGCGCGCTCTCGGCGACGATGACGGGTTCGGGTTCCGGCTCGGGCTGCTGCGGGGCGGCAACACTGGCGGTACGCAGCTGCTCCTGCCCTTCGGGTTTGCACAGTTCGTGCAGATCGTGCAGCAGATCGGCAGAGGCCGGGCTGGTCGGCTCCCGGTTCTGCACCTGGGCAAACATGACGTTGATGGCATCAAGGGCCTGCAAGATGACATCCATCAGCTCGGCACTGAGGGTTCGCTTGCCGTTGCGCAGCATGTCGAACAGGTTCTCGGCACCGTGGCAGACGTCCACCAGCTCGGTCAGGGAGAGGAAACCCGCTCCCCCCTTGACGGTATGGAAGCCGCGAAAGATGGCATTCAACAGATTCTTGTCATCGGGCCGCTTTTCCAAGTCGACCAGTTGTTCAGACAACTGTTCCAATATTTCTGATGCTTCGACCAAAAAGTCTTGCAGTATGTCTTCATCAACTTCGAAGGCCATGCGTCACTCCATTAGAATCCCAGGCTAGACAGCAGATCGTCCACATCATCTTGACCATTGACCACATCGGACCTTGTCTGCGGGTTCATGATGGGGCCTTCTGCCTCGATGCCGCTCGCCGGCAGGCTGCGCGCCGAATTCTCGATGACGGCCTCACCAAACATGGTCAGCATCTCTATCAACTTTGTTTCAACTTCCTGCACCAGTTTGATCACCTTGCGGATCATCTGACCGGTCAAGTCCTGGAAATCCTGAGCCATCAGGATTTCAGTCAGCAGTTGTCGTAACTTATCGGCATCCGTCTCCGAAGCCTTAATAAAATCATTCAGTTGATGGCAGAGTGCCTTGAACTGACCCAGTTCAAGATCCCGGCTCATCAGGGCATTCCAATTGGGCATCACCAGCTGAATGTTGTCATTGAGCCGATCGGCGATGGGAAGACTGGCCTCGACCGCATCCATGGTGCGATTGGCCGCCTTGTCAGTCATGTCGATGACATAGCTGAGCCGCTCCCGGGCATCCGGGATCTCATGGGTGGCCAGGTCGGGGATCCTGGGATCCAGGCGAAAATCTTGCAGTGAGTTGTGCAACTGGCGGGTCAGCTGCCCCACCTTGTCAAACAGGGCCGCCGCATTGGGGGCGCACACATCGGCGAGGATGGTATCGGCCTGTTCAAACTCTTCTCGCTCCAGGTGGGCAACCAGCATCCTTGCCTGTTCAAGCGAGATCATGGCACTCGTTTTGGCCTTCATCCCTGCCGCTCCTTAGCCGATTCGTTCAAAGATTTTGTCGAGCTTCTCTTTGAGGGTGGCGGCAGTGAACGGCTTGACGATATAGCCATTGACCCCGGCCTGGGCGGCTTCGATGATCTGCTCGCGCTTGGCTTCCGCAGTCACCATCAGTACCGGCAGGTGCTTGAGTTTGTCATCGAGACGGATCGCCTTGAGCAGGTCTATGCCCTGCATGCCGGGCATGTTCCAGTCGGTGACCACGAACTGATAATCGCCGTTTTTCAACATCGGCAGGGCCGTGTTGCCATCGTCTGCTTCATGGGTATTGTTATATCCCAGGTCACGCAGCAAGTTCTTGATAATCCGGCGCATCGTTGAAAAATCGTCGACGATGAGGATTTTCATGTTCTTGTCCAAAATTCCCTCCTAAATAGCCGCCAAAACGGCTCACTTACATGATGCAGATCGCAGGTTTTATGGTGCGGATTATGCCTTAGAGTTGCGTTCCAGTGTAGCCAGTACAACCACTTATAAATTCCAATCTCTCAAACGGGCCCGCAGCCTGTGCATGGCCTGGCTGTGGATCTGGCTCACCCGAGACTCGCTCACGCTCAGGACTTCCCCGATTTCACGCAAGTTGAGCTCTTCGTCGTAATACAAGGACAGCACCAGGGCTTCCCGTTCGGGCAGGCGGGCGATGTGTTCGGCCAGGGCGCCCTGAAAGCGCTCGGCCGCCAGATCGTCAAAGCCGCCGTGACCGCTGGCGTCATCGGGATGCCCTATCACATCCTCGCTGACCCCGAGATCCTCGATGCCGATGATCTTGCCGCAGGAGACATCCTGCAGCATGGCATGGTATTCGCCAAGGGAGACCCCCATGTTGGCGGCTACCTCGGTGTCTCTGGCATCCCGGCCATGGGCCTGCTCCACGTTCTCGATCGCCTCTGCGATGGCACGGCTGTTGCGGTGCACCGAACGGGGCACCCAGTCCCCGCGGCGGATCTCGTCGAGCATGGCGCCGCGGATGCGGATGCCGGCATAGGTTTCAAAGCTGGCGCCCTTGCTGCCGTCAAAGTTGCGGGAGGCTTCGAGCAGCCCAATCATACCTGCCTGGATCAGGTCATCCAGCAAGACACTGCTTGGCAGGCGAGCCAATAAATGCTGGGCAATCCGCTTGACCAGCGGAGCATGACGCTCGACCAGCACGTAGGAATCCTGATGACGCAAGTATGCTTGGGCTTTATTCACGGGAGTCTTCCTGTGCTATGACCGGCTTTTGCAATAAATTTTCCAGGAAAAATTCGAGGTGTCCCCCCGGCTGGTTCGGGATGGGCCAGCTCGCCGCCTTGTTCGCCAGGGCACGGAATGCCAGAGAGGCGGGCGACTTGGGAAACGCCTCGACGATCAGTTTCTGCTTACGCACCGCGGCCCGCAGGTTGGTGTCGTAAGGCACGCAGGCCACCAGCTCCAGGGAGGTGTCGAGGAAACGGTCGGTGACCCGGGTCAGCTTGGCGAAGAGCTCCTGCCCCTCGCGCAGGGAGCGAACCATGTTGGCCACCACCTTGAAGCGGAACACCCCGTGATCCTTGGAGAGGATCTTGATGAGGGCATAGGCATCCGTGATGGAGGTGGGCTCGTCGCACACCACCACCATGATGTCCTGGGCCGCACGGGTGAAGCTCAGCACCATATCGGAGATCCCCGCAGCCGTGTCCACCAGCAGCACGTCCACCTGGGTCTTCATCTCGCTGAAGGCGCGGATGAGCTCGGCATGTTGCACCGGCGACAGCTCGACCATGGACTGGGTGCCCGAGGTGGCCGGCACTATCATCATGCCGTAGGGCCCCTCGACGATGATGTCGTCTATGGTGCACTCCCCCGCCAGCACATGGGAGAGGTTGCGGTGCACCCGCAGCCCCAGCATGACGTCGACGTTGGCCAGACCCAGGTCGGCATCCAGCACCAACACCCGCTTGCCCTGGGCGGCCATGGCTCCCGCCACGTTCAGGGTCACGTTGGTCTTGCCAACGCCCCCCTTGCCTCCAGACACGGCGATCACTTTTACTCGATTGTTTTGACGCATTTTGCGCAGACCACTCGCCTGATCCATATAGATGTTACTCATAAAACTCCGAATCTTCGGCCTCGCCAAAGCCTGAACCCCAGAAGTAAGGGTCTTCTGTTTCCCGCTCCAGCGAGCCCATGGCCGCGCCGACCAGCAGCGCCGCATTGGCAACTTGAATATCTTCCGGCACCCGCTGCCCATCTGTGATGTAGCTGATGGGCAGGGCGTTCTGAATGCATACGTTAATCACCTCACCCAGATTCAGGCTCTCGTCGAGCTTGGTCAGGATGCAGCCGGAGAGCGGAATGCGCCGGAAGTGATCCACCGCCTCCTGCATCACCCGGCGCTGGGAGGTGGCTGACATGACCAGATAGCTGCGAATGCGCACCTTGGCATTCTTGACCAGGGTGTCGAGCTGCTCGGTCAGACGGATATCCCGCTGCCCTACCCCGGCGGTATCGATGAGCACCAGCCGGCGGTGACGGAACTGATAGAGCGCGTTGGCCAGCTCCTCGGCATCCCGTACCTGACGCACCGGGCAACCCATGATGCGACCATAGGTCTGCAGCTGTTCGTGGGCCCCGATCCTGTAGTTGTCCGTGGTGATGAGGGCCACCTGCTCGGCGCCATACTTCATGGCAAAACGGGCCGCCAGCTTGGCGATGGTGGTGGTCTTGCCCACCCCGGTCGGGCCGAGCAGCGCCACGGCACCGCCCTGGCGCAAGATGTCGTCTTCGCTGATCTTGAGCTGGGCCGTCAGTACCTCGGCCAGCTGGGCCATGGCCTGATGGATGGGCATGTCTTCCGGGATAAGCCCAGCGAGCTGATCGGCGAAGGCATCATCGAACCCCATCTTCTTGAGTTCCTTGATGAGCAGCGCCCGCATCGGCTCGCGGCGCTCCACCTCCTGCCACATCAGACCGGAGATCTGGTGCTCCAGCAGCTTGCGGATGCTGGCCATCTCCTTGCGCATCCCCTCCATCTCCTGATCCCGCGGGGCAGGTTGCGCTGCACGGGGGCCGGGGGCAGGACGTGCCTTCGGCTTGGCTGGCTCGGGGGCCGCGCCCCACTGGCCCTGTTCGGCCAGCGTCCTGGGTGCGCCGTTGGCGGACGCCAGTCCCGCGGACTGATTGCCGCCAGCGGCCCCATTCCCGGACCATGATGCCGGAGATGGGGTGCCGTTGCCCGCCGCATTCGCAGGCCATGAACCCTGAGCGGCGTTGCCGCCCGCCGGATTGGCAGGGTTGAGCTTCTGCTGGCGCGCCAGCAGGGCCGCCAGGGTATCGGCATAGTATTCGTTCTGCTCCTTGAGGGGAGCGGAGCGCGTCATCTGCTTGCCCGCAGACGAGATATTGACGCTCTCATCGTTCAACTGACGGCGAACCGGCGCATCTTTAGGTCCAGGCACCTGGGACTGATAATCGACGGCCGCGACTATCTCCACCCCACCGGTGACCTTTTTGTTGGACATGATGACGGCATCCGGCCCGAGCGTCTCCTTGACCTCGGCCAGCGCCGTTCGCATGTCTTTGGCAAAAAACCGCTTAATCTTCACCCGTCATCTCCGCTAACTAGCCCTGTCCCACCGCACTGACGATGCGGATCTGCTTGTCATCAGGCACTTCCTGATAAGACAGGACGCGTAATCCAGGAATGGCATTCTTGACAAATTTCGCCAGGGTATTGCGCAATATCCCCGATGTCAGAAGCACGGCCGGCTGGCCTTCCAGTTCTTGTCGTTGAGTGGCTTCCACCAGGGAGCGCTGCATCCGCTCCGCCAGTCCCGGTTCTATACCGGCGCCATCTCCCCCACCTGCTTGCAGGGATTGATGCAATATGCGTTCCAGTTCTGGTGAAAGGGTGATCACCGGCAGCTCGGGCTCGGGGCCGGCAATCTCCTGCACTATCAACCTGCGCAGGGCGATACGGCAGGCGGCGGTCAGCACTTCCGGGTCCGGGCTGCGTGGCGCATATTCCACGAGGGTCTGCAGGATAGTGCGCATATCGCGAATTGGCACGCCTTCATTGAGGAGATTTTGCAATACCTTGACCAGGTTGCCCATGCTGATCACCTCGGGAACCAGCCCTTCCACCAGCTTGCTCTGATGCTTCCCTATCATGTCCAGCAGTTGCTGCACCTCGTCGTGACCCAGCAGCAGGGCGGCATGGTTGGAGAGGATCTGGCTCAGGTGGGTGGCCACGACGGTGGCCGCGTCCACCACTGTATAGCCGAGGGTCTGGGCCTGGGAGACCTGCTCCTTGGCGACCCAGACAGCTTCCAGTCCGAACGCGGGATCCTGGGTCGCTATGCCCTGGATCTGGCCGAACACCTGACCCGGGTTGATGGCCATCTCCTTGTCGTGATAGACGGTGGCCTCGCCGGTGCTCACCCCCATCAGGGTGATGCGATACTGATTGGGGGCGAGATCCAGGTTGTCGCGGATATGCACCGCAGGCACCAGGAAGCCGAACTCCTGGGAGAGCTTCTTGCGCACCCCCTTGATACGGTTGAGCAGCTCGCCACCCTGGTTCTTGTCCACCAGCGGGATGAGCTGATAGCCCACCTCCAGACCGATGATGTCCACCGGCATGACGTCGTCCCAGCTCAGGTCCTTCTGCTCCACCGGGGCATCGCCCTGGGCCGGCAAGAGTTCACCGCTCGCCACCCTGGCCTTGTTCAGTTTCTCCCGGCGCAGCAGCCACCAGGCCCCGACCGCCGCCACGGCTCCCAGACTCAGGAAGGCCAGGTGCGGCATGCCGGGCACACTGCCCATCATCAGTAGTATGCCGGCGGAGATCACCAGCGCCTTGGGGTTCTCGAACAGCTGGCCGAGCACGGCCGTGCCCATGTCCTGATCGGTATTTTGACGGGTGACTATGATGGCGGCGGCGATGGAGAGCAGCAGTGAGGGTATCTGGGCCACCAGACCGTCACCTATGGCGAGCAGGGTGTAGATCTCGGCCGCTTCACCGAAGCTGAGCTGGTGCTGCATCATGCCGATGATGAAGCCGCCGATGATGTTGATGAAGAGGATCATGATGCCGGCGACGGCATCCCCCTTCACGAATTTGGAGGCACCGTCCATGGAGCCGTAAAAGTCGGCTTCCTGGGTCACGTCCTGACGGCGCTTCTTGGCCTCTTCCTGGTTGATGAGACCGGCGTTCAGGTCCGCATCTATGGCCATCTGCTTGCCGGGCATGGCATCCAGGGTGAAGCGGGCGCTCACCTCCGAGATCCGGCCCGCACCCTTGGTGACCACCACGAAGTTGATGATCACCAGGATCATGAAGACGATGATGCCCACCGCATAATTGCCGCCGATCACCACGTTGCCGAAGGCCTCGATCACATGGCCCGCCGCCGCGCTGCCGTTGTGGCCTTCCAGCAGCACCACCCGGGTAGAGGCGACGTTGAGGGCGAGCCGCAGCAGGGTCGCTATCAGCAGGACTGTGGGGAAGGCGGCAAACTCCAGCGGCCGACGGGTATAGACGGCCACCAGCAGCACCACTATGGAGAGGGCGATGTTGAAGGAGAAGAGGATATCCAGCATCAGGGGCGGTATGGGGAGTACCACCATGCCGAGAGAGGCGAGCACCAGCAGCGGGGTCCCTATCCCCTTGCTGAGCAACCATCTGTACTCTTTGAAACGGCTCAATCCAGCCTTGAATCCCATCGTTCTTCTCGATTTACAACTGCCGATGCCGAATGAAAGCAAATATCAAGCCAATTACTCAACTCATTGATCTATTGGGATTTTATTTTGATGCTGTCAGAAGTCCGTCGGAGGACACGTTCGGGTAGCTTGATGGCAAACAGGGCGGAGTGCGGGGGTACTTAGGATATTCCGGCGGAACATGGTGGATAGGCGGAGACAGCCAACGCCTCAGAGCACAGACTGCTTGCAATAGTCCGGCGGCATAGTGGACAGACCTTGGCGGCGGAGACGGCCAACGCCTCCCAAAACACCGGGCTACTTGCGATATTCCGGTGGAATGGGCAGATCCCTGGCGACCGGGGTCGGGCGGCGGCCACGGCCACGGCGGAACTTCTTGAGCTGATAGACATAGGCCAGCACCTGGGCCACGGCGGCAAAGAGCCCCTCGGGGATCTCCTGGCCAATCTCGGTGGCGTGGTAGATGGCCCGGGTCAGAGGCGGCGAGGACATCACCGGAATGTCGTACTCCCGCGCTATCTCCCTGATCTTCATCGCCACCTCGTCCACCCCCTTGGCCAGCACCTTGGGGGCGGCGCCTGGCTTGCCCGCGTCGTACTTCAGGGCCACGGAGTAGTGGGTCGGGTTGGTGATGATGACGTCCGCCTTGGGCACATCCCCCATCATGCGGCGCATCGCCATCTGCATCTGCAACTGGCGGATCTTGCCCTTTACCTCGGGCTTGCCCTCGCTGTCCCTGAACTCGTCCTTGATCTCCTGCTTGGTCATCTTGAGCTGGCGATTGTGGTTCCAGGTCTGGAAGGGCACGTCTATGGCGACTATGGGGATCAGGGCGCAGCAGAGGATGATCAGCATCCACAGCAGCAGATCCAGGGCATCTATGATGCCGCCGGGGAAGCCCTCGAGGGAGAGATTGAGCAGGTGATTGAACTGGCTCGACAGCATCCACCAGGCGAACAGGCTGATGAACACCACCTTGGCGATGGACTTGACGAGCTCCACCAGGGACTGCACCCCGAACATCCTCTTCAACCCACTCAAGGGGCTCAGCTTGCTCCACTTGGGCAGCATGGCCTCGGAGGAGAAGTTCATCCCGCCGAGCAGGGTGTTGCCCACAAAGGCGGCTATGGTCACCAGCAGGAACAGCAGGCCGAGGGGCTGCAGCAACTCCCACAGCAGGGTGGGCAGCATGACTCCCATGGCATTGGGATCGAAAGCCTGATCCCGGTCCAGGGTAAAGCCCATGGTGAGCACCTTGACCATGGCGCCCGCCAGGCTCTCCTTGATCATCAACAAGCCAAACACGGTCGCCAGCAGGACGCTGGCGGTACCCAGCTCCTTGGAACGTGCAATCTGCCCTTTTTCCCGGGCCTGTTGCAGTCGTTTGCCCGTGGGTTGTTCTGTGCGTTCCTGATCGGTATCAGCCATGCTGGCCTCTCAGGCACATCAAGTCGCCATGGCGAGCTAACCCCCACGCGCAGCAGGCGGGGAGATAATCAGTACTTTTCAGCCCGGTATCAACCATTCTGCCCCCCCAGGCACTGGACCTGGATAAGCTCGCAGCTGGTCTCCTGCACCCGCTCCCAGAGGGAGTCGAAGTGTCCCATGAAGCCGCCTATGGTGAGCCAGAGGATAAACAGGCCCGACATCATGCTGACCGCAAAGCCGATGCTGAAGATGTTGAGCTGGGGGGCCGCCCGGGTCATGACCCCGAACGCGAAGTTGATGAGCAGCAGGGCTATGATGGCCGACAGCGCCATCACCAGGGAGGCCTGGTACATGACCCCGAGGAAGCTTACCAGGCTGCGGATGGCGGGCAGACTGAGCCCGCTGTCCGAGACCGGCAGGGTCTCGAAGCTCAGCACCACCATCCTGATCATCAGGAGGTGGCCGTCCACCGCCAGGAACACCAGGGTCGCCAGCATCAGATAGAACTGACCCACCACGGGGGCCGACTGGCCGTTCATGGGATCCACCAGGGTGGCGAAGCCCAGGCTGGTCTGCATGGCGATGATCTGGCCCGCCATCACGAAGCTTTCCAGCAGAAACTGGGTCATGAGGCCGAGCGCTATGCCGATGAGCAGCTGCTGCCCCAGCACCAGGAAGCTGCCGACGGAGAACAGCTCCACCTTGGGCATGGGGGGCAGCAGGGGGGCGATGATGAAGGTGATGGCGAGCGCCAGCCCCATGCGAACGTTCGCAGGAGCCAGCCGGCTGCCGAACACCGCCATCACCATCAGCAGGCTGCTCACCCGGGCAAGGGGCCAGAGCACGGACGCCAGCCACTCCATGATCACCGCAGTGGTATAGCTCATGCCGCCGCTACCGAAGCCGTGGGACTGGTGGTCATCGGCAGCCTGATGGTCGCTAATGCCGACACGGGCATCAGCCGACCACCTCGGGGATCTGGCTCACCATCAGCTGGAAGAAGTCCATCAGGCTCTGCAGGCCCCAGTGGGCGCCGGCCCCCAGGGCCAGCAGGGTGACCACGAGACGGGGCAGGAAGCTCAGGGTCTGTTCGTTGATGGAGGTGGCGGCCTGGAAGATGGCGACGACCAGCCCCACCATCAGGCTCGGCAGGATCACGGCACACACCATGATGGTCACCAGCCAGAGCGCCTCACGGAATACGTCGACGAAGGTTTCCGGACTCATCTTATCGGCTCCTTTCCATTGAGCGGCTTACCCCGCCCCCAGCCCGAAACTGGTCGCGAGCGACCCCAGGATCAGGTTCCAGCCGTCCACCATGACGAACAGCATCAGCTTGAACGGCAGGGAGACCAGCATGGGAGAAAGCATCATCATACCCATGGCCATCAGTATGCTCGCCACCACCAGATCTATGACCAGGAAGGGCAGAAACAGCATGAAGCCTATCTGGAAGGCGGTTTTGAGCTCGCTGGTGACGAAGGCCGGGATCAGCACCCGCAGCGGCACATCCGCCGGCTCGGCCACCTGCACGTTCGCTATCTCCATGAAGGTGTTGAGATCCTTGATCCGGGTCTGGGCCAGCATGAACTGGTGGATGGGCAGCTCGGCCTTCTCCAGCGCCTCCTTGGGCCCTATGGTCTCCGCCAGATAGGGCTGCAACGCCTCCTCGTTGATGCGATCCAGCACAGGGGACATGATGAAGAAGGACATGAAGAGGGCGATGCCGATCAGCACCTGGTTGGACGGGCTCTGCTGCAGGCCTATGGCCTGTCTGAGGATCCCGAGCACCACTATGATCCGGGTGAAGGAGGTCATCATGATGACAATGGCCGGCAGGAAGGAGAGCGCGGTCATCAGCGCCAGCACCTGCAGGGTCAGGCTGTACTCCTGACTGCCATCCGCCATGGTCTTGACGGTCAGCGCCGACATGCCGTCCTGAGCCATCGCCAGGGGCGACAGCAGCACGGACAGCAGCACGGACAGCAGGCCCAGGCACCCGATCCAGTTAACTTTTTTCATGCTTGCCCATCAATTTGCCGAGCTGCTGGGAGAAGGCCTGGGGCTGGCGCTCGTCCAGGGGCTCTTCCAGGCGATAGAGGAAGTTGACCTGCTGCGGCGTCACCCCGATGAGCAGCTGTTGCTCGCCCACCTTGACCACCATCAGCTTCTCCTTGTACCCGAGCGGCAGGGTGGCGATGACCTTCATCTGGCCGCCCCCCATCACCTGGGTGAGCTTGCTCTTCTTGAGCAGGAAGCCCAGCACCAGGATGAGGCCGATCACCATCAGGCTGGAGAGCAGCCAGGAGGTGATGCTGGGGGGAGTAACGCCAGCCCCCGGGTTGGCCAGTGCGGGGACGGCGAACAACAACAGGGCGATGGCACGGATCATTTGAGCTTCTTGATCCGTTCTATCTGGCTGATGACATCGGTCAAACGGATGCCGAACTTGTCGTTCACCACCACCACCTCGCCGTGGGCAATCAGGGTGCCGTTGACCAGCACGTCCAGGGGCTCGCCCGCCACCCGATCCAGCTCCACGACAGAGCCCTGATTCAGCTGCAGCAGGTTGCGAATGCTGATCTGGCTGCGTCCCACTTCCATGGCGATGGTCACCGGAATATCCAGAATGGTGTCCAGCTTGCGCCGCTCCTCGGCACTGATGGGGGCGTCGTCTCTCAGCTCCTCCAGGGGGGCGGGCTTGGCCTCGGCCGTTACCTGCTCTTCCAGCGCGGCAGCCCAGGCGTCAGCCATCAGATCCTGCTCGTCATCGGTTCCGCTCATCTTCAATTCCTCATGCTGCTTCGTGACCCAGATCGCAGGCGACGGGTCTATTAGGGCTGTTTATCGGCGATGCTGCGTTCGAGCTCTTCCAGCTCGGCCTCGCCATCGATGCGCACGCCCCCCCGGGTCACCAGATGCATCTCTGTCTTGACTCCGTCAGGGCGCTTGATTTTGTCCACTATCTTGAGCGCCACGTTCTCCTTGGTGCGCCCCATCTTGGCGTGGAAGGTGGGCAGGTCCTCCACGAAGACCAGCAGGTTCTCCGGCATCTCCACCGGTATGATGTCGCCGGGTTGCAGCTCCATCAGCTCGCGCAGGGAGAGCTCTGTCTCCAGCAGCTTGGCCTTGAGCTCCACCTTGACGTCCATGATCTCGTCGCGCAGGGCCTTGCTCCAGCGCACATCTGTGTCGCCCTTGTCACTCTGCACCCCCGCATCCAGCAGCTCGCGGATGGGTTCGAGCATGGAGTAGGGCATGGCCACGTGGAAGTCGCCGCCGCCGCCATCCAGCTCGATGTGGAAGGAGCTCACCACTATCACCTCGGTGGGGCTGACGATGTTCGCCATGGCCGGGTTCACTTCCGAGTCGAGGTATTCGAAGCCGACGTCCATCACGGGCGCCCAGGCATCCTTGTAGTCCTCGAACACCAGCTTGAGCAGCATCTGGATGATGCGCCGCTCGGTGGGAGTGAACTCGCGCCCCTCGATCTTGGCGTGGTAGCGGCCGTCGCCGCCGAAGAAGTTCTCCACCAGGATGAAGACGAGACGCGCCTCCATGGTGATGAGTGCCGTCCCCTTGAGGGGGCGGAAGCGCACCATGTTCAGGCTGGTCGGCACGAACAGGGTGTGCACGTATTCGCCGAACTTGAGCATCTGCACGCCGTTGATCGACACCTCGGCGGTGCGCCGCATCATGTTGAACAGGCTGATGCGCATGTGACGGGCGAACCGCTCGTTCACCAGCTCCAGGGTCGGCATGCGGCCACGGACGATGCGGTCCTGGGAGGAGAAGTCAAACTGGGCGATACCGGGATCCCCGGCCGCCCCTAGCTCTTCCTCTTCGACATCATCGACACCGTGCAGCAGGGCATCAATTTCGTCCTGACTTAACAGATCGCTCACGCTTCACCTTTCATTGCATGACAAAGCCGGTAAACAGCACTTGTTCTATTACGGGGGAAGAGACCAGATCCTTCAGGACCCGGCGACACTCTTCCAATGAATCCTGACGCAGCTTCTCCTTGCCCTCGAAGGTCATCAGCTGCTCGGCGGTGGCCGCGCTGAAGACCCGCAGCAGGGTCCCTTCGATCAGGGGAATATTCTGTTTGGCCAGGGTCTCGTCAGCGGCCCCGCGCACCATCAGCTGGATCTTGATCTGCACCAGCCGATCCCGCTGCCCGCCCGCCACATTGAACACGAAGGGGCGCGGCATGCCCACATAGAGGGAGGGCTGGGGCGCACTGGCTTCGGGCTTGGTCTCGGCCGTGTCGACCGCCGGTTCGTCCGAACCGGCAAACATGAACCAGGCACCGGCCCCGCCGCCACCCAGGAGGATGACGACCAGGGCGACTATCATGATCAGCTTCTTTTTCTTGGCCGCCGCCGGGTCCTTCAGCGTCAGTTCGTTATCGTCTGCCATCCCTTGTCCACCCTAGTCTCAAACTTGTTCGGTATCATAAACTTACTCGGGCAGGCATCAAGCATAGAAATCAATTCCGGCATCGTTTGTCGATTCCACCAGCAGACTCAGGGTGCGGGCCCTGCCCTCCCCCTCCGACTGGTCGCCACCGGCAAAGCCTCCCCCTTGCTGACCCTGACCGCCGAAGCCAGACTGGCCCTGCGATGGCGGCTGTCCCTGCTGCTGTTGCCCCTGCTGCTGTGCCTGTTGTTGCACCACTGTCTGACCGAGCTGGATCCCCTGCCCCGCCAGCATGTCCCGCAGCCTGGGCATGGCCTGCTCCAGCATCTCCCGGGTCTGGCCATGCTGCACCACGAAGTGGACGTTGGCCTGGCTGGAGGCATCCATCTGGATTTGGATCTTCATCTTGCCAAGGCCCAGGGGGTCTAGCTGGATCTCCGCCTGCTGCAGCTTGTCCGCCAGCATCAGGTTCACCTTCTGGTGCAACTGGGCCGGCGCCTCCGGGGTGGCCAGCTTGAGATGCGGCAGGCTCTGGGGCTCCCGCCGCGCACTCACCTCGGCAGCCGGTTTGCCATCGCTGCTCTGGGCATGCTGTAGCGGCTGGCTTCCCTCGCTCGGCTCTGTGCCCTTGGCCTCGACCCCGAGCTGCTTGCCCAGCTCATCGAGCTTGGATTTCTGCGCCGCCGGCTTGAGTTCCGCGGCGGCTCCGACGGCCACCGCGGGTTCGGCCTCCATCTGCTGGATGCCGGCCGAGAGCGCCGTCAGCGAGGCTTGCGGCCCCTGGGACTCGTGACGCGCCAGCGTCTGCTGAGGCGCGGTCAGCACGGGATCCGGGCTGAATGGGGCGGGCTGGGGAGTGGTGCCACTGGCCGTCGTCTCGGCTTTGGGGGTAGGGGCCGCGCTTGGCTTGGCCTCCCGGGCGTCGCCTGCCGGGCTCGCCTTGTCGCCCTCGCCACCGGCAGAGCCAGGTTCTGGTGTGACCTGAGCCCCACCCTGGGGCTCCACCCTGACCACGCCAGCGTCGAAGGCCCTGGCTGTGGTCGCAGAGGCCGCGCTGATCTGTTCATCATGGAAAACTGGCTCGGACGGCTTCGTGCCCGCCACAGGCCCCTGGCTCGCCGGCGCAGGGGCGGCCTCACCGGCCACCACCTTGGCAAGCAGGGCCGCCCGCGCCTCGCCAGACAAGGGTTCAGTCGCAACCGCAGCTGCCGGCTGACCGGCCTTGGGCGCCGCTGGCTTGTCTTCGGCAGTGGCCTGCTCGCTCTCTTGCGGCTCCGAGGGCTGGCCCTTGCCTGCGGCAACGGGGGCCTTGCCAGCGGCGAGCCCGCCCTCTTCATCGTCAAGGGGGAGCGCCTCTGCGCCCTGCCCATCGGCGACCACCGGCGAGGCAGGTGCAGCCCCCGCCGTCACAGGCCTCGCAGCCTGTGACACAGGATGCGACTCGGGCGGCAAGTCATTGCCGTCGACGGTCGCCGTCACCTCCTGGGGGGGCAAGGCTGGGGGCACCACCAGGCTGACATCCTGCCTGAGGGAGGCCTGCAGCTGCTGCAGAAAATCCTCGGGGGGAAGCTCGGTCTCCTCAGATGGCGTCTTGGTGGGCAGCTCCTGATCGCCAGTTGCCTCGGCAGACGCCAAAGATTTGGCATCCAAAGTGGCCGCAGCCTGGGCCTCGTCACCCCCTTGACTGGCCAATGGCTCCTGGCCCAGCAGCTGAGCCCTGGCCATGGCATCGGCAAATGCGGCCTTGCCGTCCGCCAGCGACAGATCCTTTCCTTCCCCCCCGGCGAGGAGCGAGGGCGACAGGGCGCCTTCGGCAGGGATTGCCTGGCTGGGCGCTAGGTTCAACTTGGTCTCTATCATGCTGGGATCCCTGACGACAATCCGGTGATGACCGCACATCCGGGGGGCGGAGGCGGCGTCTTAGCCTGTGTTGGCAATAGAAAGCAAGTTACAGGCCAGAATGGTGATAGCGTCGCAGTATGGCGTAATCGTCCAGCATCTTCTGCTCCTGACGCTGGGCCTTCAGCTGGGCTCGTCCCGCCTGCTTCTCGAGCAGCAGCTCGACGGCCTTGCGCCGCTGCTGGGCTTCGAGCCACTGGGTACGACATTGGGCCAGCGCCTCGCGCACCTGCAACACCCCTTCATACTGCTGGGTCGCCGCATTTTCCAGCTTGTTGATGAAGGCGTGATACTGGCTGTTCTGCTGGGGCGTGATCCCCTGCAGGCCGCGATCCGTCCACTGCTGGTGATAGATCTGGCGGTACTGGTTAAGTGCATTCTGCTGATCCATGAACAGCTTGAGATCCTGCTGAGCCTTGGCCAGCGCCATGGCGGCCTGCTGTTCGGCCTCCAGCAGTCGGCCCGCCAGCAACGTCAATCCTTTACTCATCACGACACTCCACCGGTTAACGCATCAGCGGCATGGCCACCATGTGCAGGGATTGCAGGCCCTCGTCATAGGGAACCACCTCGCGCATTTTCTGCTGCAAGAACTGATCCAGATAGGGTTTCTGGATGATGGCCCTGTCGATGCGCGGATCCGATCCCTGGCTGTAGGCGCCTATGGTGATGAGATCCCGGTTCTGCTGATAGAGGGAATAGAACTGCTTGAAGGCGCGCGCCAGCTCCATGTGCTCCGGGGAGGTCACCATGGGCATGACCCGGCTGATGGATTTTTCGATGTCGATGGCAGGGTAGTGACCCGCATCCGCCAGCTCCCGCGCCAGCACTATGTGACCATCCAGGATGGCCCGCGCCGCGTCGGCGATGGGATCCTGCAGATCGTCCCCCTCCGTCAGCACGGTGAAAAAGGCCGTGATGGAGCCCTGGCCGTCGCTGCCGTTGCCGGCCCGCTCCACCAGTGCCGGCAATTTGGCAAACACCGAGGGTGGATAACCCTTGGTGGCCGGCGGCTCACCCACCGCCAGGGCGATCTCGCGCTGGGCCTGGGCGTAGCGGGTGAGGGAGTCCATCAGCAGCAGCACATTGAGCCCCTGCTCGCGGAAATACTCGGCGATGGCGAGCGCGGTCTCGCACCCCTTGAGGCGCATCAGCGGCGAGGCATCGGCCGGTGCCGCCACCACCACGGCGCGCTCGCGCCCCTCGGCACCGAGGATCTCCTCGATGAACTCCTTCACCTCCCGGCCCCGCTCGCCGATGAGGCCCACCACTACCACATCAGCCACAGAGCCGCGGGTCATCATGCCGAGCAGCACCGACTTGCCGACCCCGGAGCCGGCGAACAGCCCCATGCGCTGGCCCCGCCCCACGGTGAGCACGGCGTTGATGGCGCGCACCCCTACATCCATGGGCTCATGGATGGGACGACGAGCCAGCGGGTTGATGCGATGCTGGGCGAACTGCACCGTCTGGGAGGAGATGATGGGGCCCAGCCCGTCCAGGGGCTGGCCTATGCCGTCTATGACACGGCCGAGCAGATTCATGCCCACCGGGATGCCGTGATCCTCGGTGATGGGCACCACACGGGCGCCGGGAATGATCCCCTTGAGCTGCTCGCTCGGCATCAGAAACAGCCGATCGCCGGAGAAGCCCACCACTTCGGCCTCCAGCATGCCATCCTGGGTGTCGATGCGGCAGAGGGCCCCAATGGCGGCGCGGCAGCCGATGGCTTCCAGGGTCAGCCCCACCACTCGGGTGAGTTTGCCCGCCACCGGCGGTATGGGGGCGAGATCGCGGACCCGGTAGCCTTGCAGTCGACTGAGCAGGGATGCTGTCATCGCGCCTCCAGTGAGAAAGGGGAAAGAGGCAGAGACAAGGAGCCTGCCGCCATTGTCACCAGGCCGGGAGACAGTGCGCAGCAGCCTGGCTTCCCTGTGCCAGAGCGGAACAGGGTGTCAGTCGGCATTGTCACGAAGGAAGTTGCGAAGCAGTTGATCGATGCGCCCCGAGAGGGTCAGATCGATGCTGGAAAGTTCGGTAGCCAGCTGCAGATCCCCCGGGGATAGGGTGGGATCGCTTTGCAGCCGCCAGTGACGCCGGGCACACTCCTCGGTGCCGAAGGCCTGCTCGACCCTGGCCACGTCATCCGGGTGCAGCATCAGGGTGACCCCCTGCTCGGCAGCGGGCAGCAGGGCAAGACCCTGCTTGAGGGCCTCGAGCAACAGTTTTGGGGAGGTCTCGGCCTCGTGGCGGATGAGGGCGCGGGCGAGCTGCTGGACCAGGGCGATGAGCTGCTGCTCCACGGCGCTGTCCTGCTCGCTCAGGGGATTGGCGAGGCGGGAGACTAGCCCCTGCCAGTGGGCAATCTCCTGCTCCACCTGGTCGCGGCCCAGGGCAAGCCCCTCTTCGCGGCCCTGCTCCAGACCCGCCTGATGACCCTGCTGCAAGCCTTCCAACTTGCCCTCCTCCAGCCCCTTGGCAAAGCCGGCCTCTCGCCCCTCGGCCAGTCCCTCTTCCCAAGCGGCCTGGCGGATTGCTTCCACCTCTTCGGCCGTGATGCTGGGGGTCGGCTCCTCCGGCTGCTCTTGTGGCGGCATCTCGTCCGCCTGCTCCTGGCGATACCAGTCAGGGCCGAGCCCCAGGGCATTGCTCTGGATCTCGGATTCGACCTCCATCTCGGGCCAGCCCCAGGCTTCCACCCGGGTCTCGTCCGCCTCGGGCCTGACATAGCCCCGCAGCTTGCTGTTCTTGTTATTCATGTGCGAAAGACACTCCTAGGGTGCCGGACGAAGGGGGCGACATCATCGCACATTCCATTGCCCATGGCTTAGAGGAACTCTTCGCCACCGCCAGCCCCCAGCATGATCTCGCCCGCGTCCGCCAGACGGCGTGCGGTGGAGAGGATCTCCTTCTGGGCGGCTTCCACCTCTGAGACCCGGATCGGCCCCATGGCTTCGAGATCGTCCGCCAGCATCTCGGCGGCCCGCTTGGACATGTTCTTGAAGACCTTCTCGCGCATCTGGTCGTCCGAGCCCTTGAGGGCCCGTTGCAGCAGATCCCCCGGCACTTCCCGCAGCAAGGTCTGGATGCCCCGATCGTCCACGTCGATGAGGTTCTCGAACACGAACATCAAGTCCTGGATCTGCTGGCTCATCTCCTCGTCCGACTCGCGGATGGAGTCCATCAGCTGGCCTTCGATGTTGGTGTCCAGGTAGTTCATTATGTTGGCGGCGGCCTTGAGGCCCCCCATCTTGGCCGCCTGAGCCCCGGCCGCGCCGGCGAACTGCTTCTCCATGATGTCGTTGAGCTCTTGCAGCGCCGCCGGTTGCACCTCTTCGAGGTTGGCGATACGCATCACCAGATCCAGGCGCACCTGCTCCGGGAACTGGCTCAGTATCTCGGCGGACTGCTCCGGCTCCAGATAGGAGAGGACTATGGTCTGGATCTGCGGGTGCTCATTCTGGATGATGCTGGCCACCTGGCGGGCATCCATCCACTTGAGGGAGTCGAGGCCGCGGGCGCCGGACCCCAGGATGATCTGATCCACCAGGTTGCTGGCCTTGTCCTCCCCGAGCGCCGCCACCAGGGCCTTGCGCACGAAGTCTTCACTGCCGATGCCGATGTTGGTGTATTTCTGGATGTCGTCGATAAATTGACGATGCACCGCCGCCACCCGGTCGTGACTGAAATCCGACATGGAGGCCATGGACATGCCGAGCCGCTGCACCTGCTTGGGCTCGAGATGACGGAAGATCTGGGCGGCATCCTCCTCGTTGAGGCTCAGCATCAAGACCGCCGCCATCTCCATCCCGGCCATCTGGTCGAGGATCTGGCGCTGGTTGTCGGTAATCTCGTTACCGGTGACTTGGTTTTTCTTCTCTTCAGGCATCTCGGTTCGTTACCCATTCTTTGATGACCTGAGCGGCCAGGTCTGGTTCATTCGCTACCAAGGCACGCACGGCCTTGAGCAGGTCCTCGTCACGGTGCAAGTCAGGCAGCTTGAGCTGGCCATCCCGCAGGCCGAACACCGGCTCGGCCTCGGCCTGGGCCGCCAGCAGGCTCAGCTCGTCGTCCCCACCCAGCACTGTGTGGTTGTCGAAGTCCAGCTCCCCTTCCGGCTTGGCATCCGGGTAGAGCAGGCGCTTGAGCATGGGCCGCACCACTGTGACGATGAGCACTATGATGACCAGCACCGAGGCGGCGATGCGCACCGCGCGCCAGAACCAGGGCTGCTCGTAGATGGGCATATCGGCCACGGCTTCCAGCTCGGGGCGGTTGAACGGAATGGCGACCACCTCCAGGGTGTCTCCCCGGGTCACGTCAAAGCCGAGGCCGCCGCTGAGCAGACGGCGCAAGGTATCGAGCTCGGCCTGGCTGCGGGCTTCCCGGGTGACGGCACCGTCGGCGCCGGGAGTGGCCTTGTAATCCACCGCCACCGACACCGTCATGCGGCGGATGCCGCCCTGCTGGCGCCGGATGTGGCTGACCGTGGTGTCCAGTTCGAAGTTGCGGGTCGCCTCCTTGCGGGAGCGGCCGGAAGAACCGGTTCCCCCTTCCGCGCCGGCGGCCTGCTCGGGAATGCTGGATGCGGCGGGCGGCTGATTGGTGAGCGCGCCTGGCACGCCGCCATTGTTGCCATTGGCGCTGTTCTCTTCCACCGTCATCTCGGAGCGCACAGCCGGCAGGTCCGGATTGTAGGTCTTGCGGGTCTGCTCCTGCTGGGAGAAGTCGAGGGAGAGATCCACCTCCGCCGTATAGTTGTCAGCCCCAAGGACGGGGATCAGGATGGCGTCAATTTTTTGTTTGTATTCGAGCTCCTGCTTCTGCTGCATCGCAAACTCCTTGCGAGTCTGGGCAGAGAGCGGGTCTTGGGAGCCGGAGTTGAGCAGGCGACCGTTCTGATCGGTCACAGTGACGCGGGTCGGCTCCAGGCCGTGCACGGCGGAGGCGACCATGTCGACGATGGAGTCCACCTCTCCCTGACCCAGCGCAGCCCCTTTCAGGCTCAGCACCACTGTGGCGCTCGGCTTGCGTTCGTTGCGGGCGAACACGTTGTCCTTGGGAATGGCCAGCAGCACCTGGGCCTTGGCGACGTTCTGGAACTGCTCGATGGCGCTCGCCAGCTGGCGCTCGCGGCTCAGTTTCAGACGCTCGCTCTCCATGCGCTGGCTGACCCCGAAGCTGGAGTCCTTGAGCAGTATGGCTTCCCCATCGTTGCTGGCCTCGCTGCTGCTGGCGAGGCCGGCGCGGGTCAGGCGCAGCCGGATGTCCGCATAATTCTCGGCGCTGACCAGCACGCTCTTACCATCGACCTGATAGGGGATCTTCTGCTGATCCAGGTAATCCAGGGTGGAAACCAGCTCCTGGGTGTTGAAGGTGCCGAGGGGACGCATCTCCGGCTCCTTGCCCCACAGCAGGATGAAGACGGCGATGGCCAGGCAGATGGTCAACCCCAGGATCAGGGTGATCTGCCGCAACACATCGGTGTTGGACAAAAAGCCCAGGGCCGAGCTCTTCTGCTCGTGCTCATCGAGGGCGGCAGCCCCCTCGTTGTTCATCAGCAGATCGCCGTTTGGATCGTTAGCCACTCTTCAGGTCCTTATTGCTGACATGCTCATCATTGCTGACATCTTCATGATGATCTGTCGTCAAAATTTATTGAGATCTCTTATTGCCGACATCTTCACGATGTTCAGTCGCCGTGATTGATTGAGATCGCTTATACCGGCATGTTCATGATGGTCTTGTAGGCATCGACCATCTTGTTACGCACCTGCACCGTCGCCTCGAAGGCGATGGAGGATTTCTGCCCGGCGATCATCACCTCGGACAGGTCCACCGACTTGTCGCCCATATCGAACCGGGTGCGCAGATCATTGGCGCTGCCCTGCAATTCGTTGACGTTGTCGAGGGCCTGCTGCAGCATCTGACCGAAATCCGAGTTGACCGGACGACCGGGCTGGGTCAGCGGCGTGGCACCGGCTTCTACCTTGAGTGCCTGCATCTCTTGCATCAGGCTGCTTGCGCTTATTTCCATCTTCCCTTCCCAGACAAATCATTGACACTGGCAAGCCTTAAGCAATTAGAGTGCCAACCGGGAAGAGGGGGCAGGCCGCCGGCGCCAAGGGGCAGCCACAAGCGGGCGCTCTGGCCCCGGCTCATGTCACCCCAGCACCAGCTTCAGATAACCGAGATGCAGATCTCGGTGCTCGTCCGCTGGCAGCTTGACCAGCACCTCGTCGTGCAGGAAGTGCGCCTTCTCGGTGGCCTGCGCAGGAGCCACCAGACCCACCTCCACCAGCCTGGCGACGATGGCGAGCGCCAGCGCCATTGTCCCCTCGTCCGCCCGTCCCCAGCCGAAGGCGACCCCCTTTGCCGCCCCTTCCGTCAGGGGCTCGACCTCATCGCCATTGACCCAGAGGACCATGGGGCTGCCCTCCTGCAGCCGCAGATAGATGCTCTGCCGCTCCCACTCCCGGCGCCAGTCCACGGCAGATTCAGATGCCTGGGTCATACCACTCTCCTTGTTTAACGACTGTGTCTTGCTTTCGCCCATGAAAAAGAGGGCCGAAGGCCCCCTTTTTACTGCAAGTCAGGTCATTTAAACAGGCAGTATTTCAACATGATAAAAGAAAAATACCGGATCGCTGCCAGCGACCACCGTCACTTGTTCAGATCGTCATCCAGCCAGTATTTGGAACCCGAGATATTGGCATCGAGCAGCAGTCCCTTCTCCCCTATCTGGTAGATGGCCATGCCGCCATTGTACTTGGCTGTCAGCTCGGCGCTCTCCTTGCCGGCCACGGCCCCCACTTCGGAGGTGGCCTCCCAGCCCTTGTTGACGAAGGCATCGAACCTGGCTTTGTCTTCAAACAGCACCACCTGCTGGTAGAACTTGCCCCCCATGCCGGCGGCCAGCCCGGCGCCAAACATCTTCATATAGGTGTGTTTACCCGTCTTGCGATTGATGGCAACCCCGGATCCCTGGTTGGTGTGCACCATCAGGGAGAACTTGCGCGAGTCGAACACCGCATAGCCGTAGGCCTGGTCAAACAGCAGCTTGGCGGAGGGTTGCTCATTGAACAGCCGCACCAGGGCGGTATCGGCCATGGTATCCAGGGCGGTTCTGGCCTCAGCGGGGGTCTTGGGTTCGAGCATGGTGTCGAGCTTCTTGTCGGCGGCCGTCAACCACTCCTTGCCGGTGGCGGCGCTCTCTTCCGACCAGGCACCCGCCTTGTTGTAGGCATCGGCTCCCCAGCTGGAGACAGACTCCCAGGTCGCCTTGGAGAAGTCGGTGATCCCCTGCCAGGCTTCCTTGCTGGTGTCGCTCACCGCGGTGCCAAGCTCGGAGGCCGCCTCCTTCAATTTCGCCCAGTCGGCATGGCTGGGGCCAGATGCAAGTGCCAGGATGGCGGCAATCAACCAGGATCGGCTCTTCATTGTGTGCTCCTTGAATATCCCATCAGCGGACATGCCACCCTATCAGATTTAAGCCAACTCAAAGAAGTCCTGTGTGCTTGCCCCCTCCACCCGGGTCAACCAGGGCCAGGCTTCCCCGGCGGCGAGGGGACGGCGGTGGCCGCCCTCGTGAGCGGGCACAGCCTCCCTGACGACAAGGGACAGAAGCTGACCGTAAATATTGTTCGGCCTGACAACCTCGGTTGTATAGTTTTTGGTTAGCCATTCCGGTAAAATCCGCGCCCTTGAATAAGAGCCACCTAAGAGTGATTGAGCGATGTCCAACACAAAACAGGCCCCCAAAGTAGGATTCGTCTCCTTGGGTTGCCCCAAAAATCTGGTCGATTCCGAGCGTATCCTGACCCAGCTGCGTACCGAAGGGTACGATGTGGTGCCCAGCTATGACGATGCGGAGCTGGTGGTGGTCAACACCTGCGGCTTCATCGACAGCGCGGTTCAGGAGTCGCTGGAAGCCATCGGCGAGGCCCTGGCCGAAAACGGCAAGGTGATAGTCACCGGCTGCCTCGGCGCCAAAGAGAACCAGATCCGCGAGATCCACCCCAAGGTGCTCGAGATCACCGGCCCCCACGCCTATGAAGAGGTGCTGGGCCACGTCCACAAGTACGTGGCGAAGCCGACCCACAACCCCTTCACCAGCCTGGTGCCGGCCCACGGCGTCAAGCTGACCCCCCGTCACTACGCCTACCTCAAGATCTCCGAGGGCTGCAACCACCGCTGCACCTTCTGCATCATCCCCTCCATGCGCGGGGATCTGGTGAGCCGTCCCATCGGCGAGGTACTGGCCGAGGCCAAGCGCCTGAAAGAAGCCGGCGTGAAGGAGATCCTGGTCATCTCCCAGGACACCTCCGCCTACGGCGTGGACGTCAAGCACCGCACCGGTTTCTACGACGGCATGCCGGTCAAGACCAGCATGGTCGCCCTGTGCGAAGAGCTGGCCAAGCTCGACATCTGGGTGCGCCTGCACTACGTCTACCCCTATCCCCACGTGGATGACGTCATCCCGCTGATGCGCGATGGCAAGGTACTGCCCTACCTGGACATACCGCTGCAACACGCCAGCCCGCGCATCCTGAAGCTGATGAAGCGCCCGGGTACCGTCGAGCGCACCCTGGAGCGCATCCAGAAGTGGCGCGAGATCTGCCCCGAGATCACCCTGCGCTCCACCTTCATCGTCGGCTTCCCCGGCGAGACCGAAGAAGAGTTCCAGATGCTGCTGGACTTCATCGACAAGGCGGAGCTGGACAGGGTTGGCTGCTTCAAATACAGCCCAGTCGAAGGCGCCAAGGCCAACGAGCTGCCGGATCCTGTGCCAGAAGACGTCCAGGAAGAGCGCTTCCAGCGCTTCATGGAGCTGCAACAGCAGGTCTCCGTTCGCAAGCTGGCCCGCAAGGTCGGCCAGGAGATGACAGTGCTGATCGACGAAGTGGACGAAGAGGGCGCCACTGGCCGCTCCTTCGCCGACGCCCCCGAGATCGACGGCCTGGTCTACCTGAACGGCGAAACCGATCTGAAGCCCGGCGATCTGGTCAAGGTCCGCATCGACGAGGCGGACGAGTACGATCTGTGGGCCAGCCTGGTAGGCTAAGTCCGCAATTCATGACGGCGCCTGTCCGGCAGGCGCCAATAAAAAAGCCAGTCAGTGACCCTGACCGGCTTTTTTTATTGATAGTACGAAATGGTTATGCGCGCTGAAGCAGGCCGCAAGCTGCTGCGCCAGGTGTCACCAGATCAGCGCTTCTGACGAGGATTAGATGCCGGTATCCGCCACCATCACCAGAACATGAACGCCTTTATCATTGACCTCCTCAACGGCCTTGAAACCATGACGGCAATAAACGCCACCGGTCAGGTTTTCGGTTTGCAAGTACAGCTTGCTGATCCCCGCCCTGCGAGCGCGGCTGAGGATCTCTGTTACCAGCAAGGAGGCGACCCCCTGCCCGCGCGCTTTTTCAACGACATATACCCCACCTAACCAATATTCGTACTCGGGAAATATCGCCATTTCACGGATCTTGAGCTCGGCAGCCCCCACCCATTCACCGGCCTGACGGGCCAGTACGATCAGCGGAGCCCGGTCAACCTGGGTGGCCGCCATGACCTTGGCCAGCACCTGATCTTGAGTAAAGCGACCACTGTCGCGGCACCATTCGTCAAAATACCATGAGGCAACCACGACTGCGGCAGATGGCGCATCCGCCAGTAACAACAACTCCATAAAGCCTCTTTTTCGTATAACCCCTGACCGGCTGGGGAAGGATGAACACGGCGAGGCGAAACCCAGGGTCGCACCCGCGAGCGGCGGCCTCGCCAGCAGCGAGGCTCCGAGACCGGCATGCTCTAGACAAGGTTATCGAATGGATATCATAACCAGCCGGGGAGTGGAAGGGATCGGGAGCCAAGGCGTACTTTCCCGCCATGACCCAGCAACCGGTTCTGCAGCTGGCGCGGCAGATCGGCCGGGGTGAAGGTAAAGGCGGTCTTGGCCTGCCCGGTCGAGGTGAACTCCTGGGTCAGGATCCCGAATAGGGAGCCCAGATTGGTGTCCAGGATCGCCTGGATATTGTCACCGAACACGAAATTCCAGTTGCCCGTGGTGACATGGATGTCGGCCCCCTGACCGACCACGGCAAAGCTGAAGACCAGCTCTCGTTGGCCTGGCCCACCCGGCTCAGAGGTACCCAGCTATGACGATGCGGAGCTGGTGGTGGTCAACACCTGCGGCTTCATCGACAGTGCGGTACAGGAGTCGCTGGAAGCCATCGGCGAGGTACTGGCCGAGGCCAAGCGCCTGAAAGAGGCCGGCGTGAAGGAGATCCTGGTCATCTCCCAGGACACCTCCGCCTACGGCGTGGACGAGGTCCGCATCGACGAGGCGGACGAGTACGACCTCTGGGCCAGCCTGGTCAAGTAATCCGCTAACGGATGTGGCGCCCGCCAAAAGCCAGTCAAAAGCCAGTCAAAAGCCAGTCAGTGAATGCTGACTGGCTTTTTTATTGCCCCTAATCAACCGACACGAAAACCCCTCGGCAGCCGGCGCCGGGTCCTTGCGCAAATAGGACGCCACCCATCATCACCCGACTCACCGGGAGATGCCCCTTAGTGAGCCAGCGCACAGTTCTGCCCAGCCCCTCGGTTCGCTTGTTTCAAGCTCAAAAAAAAGCCACTGAAGGGGAGCAAAAACGAGCACGATCCACTTCACACTATCGTCTTTGAATTGTCATAAAGGGTGACTTCGTACTTTGTGAGAATTAATGCAAGCGTATAATTTAAAAGGATTAAAAATAGAGTTTGACGATAATGACGAGAGAGTCCGAGTTTTTACGATATCGACGAAATGAAGAGTTGTTGTTTTCCTGTTAACTCTGCTTTTCTAAGGGCGTTGGATGACACAACTACAAGGGTGCAAAACCTGACCAACATTGAGGGCCGGCATCCAAGCATGGGATCCGGTGCTCCATTCCAAAACCATGGAAGACCAATAAGAAAGGAAAAAATATGCTTGCCAAAGTATCCAAAATCGCTACCTCAGTCATGCTGGGAACCCTGATGCTCGGTGCCGCCGGCACCGCCATGGCCGCCGAGAACAAGACGGTGCTGACCCTGGTCGCGCAACAGGAGACCGCATGGGTCAAGAACTTCAACCCCTTCCTGCAGGCCGGTCTGCTGCACACCACCCGTCACTTCATCTATGAGCCGCTGGTGATCTTCAACGATATGCAGGGTGGCAAACCCGTCTATCGTCTGGCCACCAACTACGCCTTCAGCGATGACCTGAAGTCGGTCACCTTTGACCTGCGCGAAGGGGTCAAGTGGTCCGATGGTGAAGCCTTCACCGCCGACGACATCCTCTTCTCCTTCAACCTGGTCAAGGCCAACAAGGCGCTGGATGAGCGCTCCATCTGGACTCAGATCAAGGGTGTCGAGAAGCTGGGTGAGCACAAGGTCAAATTCGACCTGGCCGAGGTCAACACCAACGTGGTGAACGACCTGGTGCTAGTGCCCATAGTCCCCGAGCATCAGTGGAAGTCGGTAAAAGACCCGGTTGCCTTCACCAACGACAAGCCGGTCGGCACAGGTCCCTTCACCGAAGTGGACAACTTCTCCGCCCAGCTCTATACCCAGTGCCGCAACCCGCACTACTGGGACAACGCCAACCTCGCCATCGACTGCCTGCGCATGCCGCAGATGGCCACCAACGACCAGGTACTGGCTGCTGTGATGAAGGGTGACGTGGACTGGTTCGGATCCTTTGTGCCGGACATCGAGCGCCTCTACGTCGGCAACGATCCCAAGAACAACAAGTACTGGTTCCCCGCCTCCGGCACAGTGGCGTTCAACGTCAACTTCCAGAGCAAGAACCCGGGCAATAACGAAGCCTTCAACGACATCAACTTCCGCCGCGCCTTCTCCATGGCGATGGACCGCCAGTCCATGGTGGACATTGCAGGCTACGGCTACCCGACCGTCAACGAATATCCGTCGGGCCTTGGCAAGGCATTCGCCTCCTGGGACAACCCGGACGTCGAGAAGAAATACGGCAAATACAACAAGTTCGACCTGGAAGGTGCCAAGGCTCTGCTGAAGGAAGCGGGCTACAAGGACTGTGACGGCGACAAGTTCCTCGACACCCCGAGCTGCAAGAAGATCGAGTTCAAGGTGCTGGTACCGAACGGCTGGACCGACTGGGTCAACACAGTCCAGATCGGTGTGGAAGGGCTGCAGGCGCTGGGCCTGAACGCCAAGACCTCCACCCCGGAAGCCACCGTCTGGACCGAGAACCTGATCACAGGTGACTTCGACGTCGCCCTGCAGGGTTACTTTGCCGGTGCCAACCCGCACAAGTACTTCGAGACCGCCTTCCACTCCCGCAACATGGGTGAGCGCGGCAACCGCTTCGCGGCGCCCCGTTACAAGGATCCCGAGCTCGACAAGCTGATCGATGACTTCACCCAGACCGCCGATGCGGCCAAGCAGAAGGAGATCATGTTTGCCATCCAGGAACGCGTCGGTGCCAACCAGACCATAATCCCGGTGTTCAACAACCCGACCTGGTACGAATACAGCACCAAGCGCTTCAATGGCTGGTTCAGTGCCGACAACCCGGTCGCCAAGCCGCAGGTACACCCGGACACCCCGGAACGTCTGCTGCACGTGTTGTCACTCAAGCCAAACAGCTAATCACCTCGGCCCCCTGCGGGGGGCCTTTTTCCCCGCCATGTCTTCCATCCCCCGAATCCTACGGGGTTGGGGGAGCTTTGCCCGGCGCGGGGCAGGCTTGCAGTAAAAGGTATCACCATGGGATTTATACTAAGACGCTTCTCCTTCTATCTGGTCGCCTTCCTGGTGGCCGCCACCATCAACTTCCTGCTGCCCAGAGCCATGCCCGGAGATCCCGTCTCCGTCATGTTCGCCCGGGCCGGCGCCATGATGGAACCTGCCGCCCTCGAGGCCCTCAAGGCCACCTTCGGGTTCGTTGACGGTCCCATTACCACCCAGTTTCTCGCCTATGTGAAGAGTGTCTTCACCTGGGATCTCGGCACCTCGGTGCGCTACTACCCCCAACCGGTCGCCGACGTGCTCGGCCGCGCCATCGGCTGGACCCTGTTCCTGGTGGGCACCTCCACCATACTGAGCTTCTCCATCGGCTCCATCGTCGGCATCTTCGCCGCCTGGTACCGGGGGGGACGCATGGACAGCATCCTCTCCCCGCTCACCCTGGTGATGCAGGCCATTCCGCCCGTGGTGGTCTCCCTGCTCGCCCTCTTCCTGTTCGGGGTCAGTCTCGGCTGGCTGCCCATCGGCTACGCCTACAGCCCGGAGATCCCCGCCGATTTCGGCTGGGAACACATCAAGAGCATCATGCTGCACGCCATCATGCCGGTGGGTACCCTGGCCATGGTGCAGGTGGGGGGCTTCCTCATCACCATGCGCAACAACATGATTAACCTCTTGGGGGAGGACTACATCACCATGGCCAAGGCCAAGGGGCTCTCCAGCAACAGGGTCATCTTCAACTACGGCGCCCGCAACGCCGTGCTGCCCAGCGTCACCGCCCTCTCCATGGCGCTCGGCTTCGTCATCGGCGGCTCCCTCATCACAGAGGTGATCTTCAACTACCCGGGCCTCGGGCTCACCCTCTACCAGGGCATACTGGCCCGCGACTACCCGCTCATTCAGGGGCAACTGCTCATCATGACCATCACCATGCTCAGCTTCAACTTCCTGGCGGACGTGCTCTATGTCTTCCTGGATCCCCGTCTGCGTACAGGAGGCAAATAAGATGCGTATGCCGACTATTTTAAAAATCCTGCTGGGCAACAAGAAGGCCGCCTTCGGCCTCGCCATCGTGGTCACCTTCGTGCTGATGGCCCTCTTTGCCCCGCTGCTCGCCAGCAACGAGCCCACCAAGCGGGTCGCCCGCCCGCACCAGCCCCCCAGCGTGGAGCTGGTGATGGGCTCCAACCGCATGGGCCACGATCTCTGGGCCCAGTTCACCAGTGGCGCCCGCATCTCCCTCATGGTGGGCTTCGGGGCAGGCCTGCTGGTCTGCGCCCTCGCCATCGGCATCGGCATCACAGCCGGTTACTTCGGCGGCGTGGTGGATGAGTGCCTCACCTTCCTGATGAACGTGGTGCTGGTGATCCCCAACCTCCCTCTGCTGCTGGTATTGGCAAGCTTTATCGGGGAGGCGTCACCGACGGTGATTGCGCTCATCATAGGCTTTACCTCCTGGGCCTATGGCGCCCGGGTCATCCGTGCCCAGACCCTGGCGCTGCGGGAGAAAGAGTTCGTCATCGCCGCCGAAGTGCTGGGGGAGCCGGCCTGGCGCATCATACTGGTGGAGATACTGCCCAACCTCATCTCCATCATAGGGGTGAGCTTCATCGGCTCCATCATCTACGCCATCGTCACCGAGGCGACCCTGGAGTTCCTGGGGCTCGGCGATCCGACCGTGGTCAGCTGGGGCATCATGCTCTACAACGCCCAGACCTCCAGCGCCATCCTGGTAGGCGCCTGGTGGGAGATCCTGGCCCCCTGCTTCGCCATCGCCACCCTGGGGGCGGGTCTGGCCATGCTCAACTTCGCCATCGACGAAATCGCCAACCCGCAACTGCGCTCTCACAAGGGTCTGCGCCGCTGGAAACAGCTCGCCACCCCCGTCACCCCCATCGCAGCCCAGGAGAAGACAGCATGAGCTCGCAACAACCCCTGCTGTCGGTGCGCCAGCTCTGCGTCGACTACATCACAGAGAGCGGCGACGTGCGCGCCGTCAACTCGGTCAGCTTTGACATAGCCCCAGGCGAAGTCTTCGGCCTCGCCGGCGAGTCCGGCTGCGGCAAGTCCACGGTCGCCTTCTCGGTAGCCCGGCTGCACAAGCCGCCCGCCTACATCAGCGGCGGCGAGATCCTGTTCAAGGGGGAGAACATCCTCGGTTTCGACGACGAGCGGCTGCGCAGCTACCGCTGGCGCCAGGCGAGCGTGGTGTTCCAGTCCGCCATGAATGCCTTGAACCCGGTGCTGCGCATGGAGGAGCAGTTCTGCGACGTGCTGCTGGCCCACAACCCCGGCATGGCCCGCTACGAGGCGATCAAGCGCGCCCAGGAGCTGCTGGAGATAGTCGACATCCACCCGAGCCGGCTCAAGGACTACCCGCACCAGTTCTCCGGCGGCATGCGCCAGCGGCTGGTGATCGCCATCGCCATGGCCCTCAACCCCGAGCTCTTGATCATGGATGAGCCCACCACGGCGCTGGATGTGGTGGTGCAGCGGGAGATACTGCAGAAGGTCTACGCCCTCAAGGCGAAGTTCAACTTCTCCATTCTCTTCATCACCCACGACCTCTCGCTCATGGTCGAGTTCTGCGATCGCATCGGCATCATGTATGCCGGCGAACTGGTGGAGGTGGCGCCGGCCAAGGCGATACTGACTGCGCCCCTGCACCCCTATACCAAGGGGCTCGGCAACTCCTTCCCGCCCCTGCACGGCCCGAAAACCGTGCTGGAGGGGATCCCCGGCACCCCGCTCAACCTGCTGGAGGTGCCGGTCGGCTGCCGCTTCCAGGCCCGCTGCGGCAAGGTGCACGATCGCTGCCGTCAGGAATATACCGCCCTCGCCGAGATCCGGCCCGGGCAGCAGGCCGCCTGCCACCTCTATGACTCGGCCGAGGAACAACTGGACCACCCCATCTATCTGGACAAGGCCGCTGGCTGTTAAGGATGTCTGTCATGCAAATCGCCCAAACCGACGCGCCCATCATCGAGGTCCAGCATCTCTACAAGGACTTCGCCGTCAACTCCAATGCCATCAAGAGCGGCAAGATGCGGGCCCTCTCCGACATCACCTTCAACCTGCACCGGGGCCGCGCCCTGGCGGTGGTGGGGGAGTCGGGCTCCGGCAAGAGCACCATCGCCAAGATCATCGCCAAGATGTACAAGCTCTCCAACGGCCGCATCCTCTACCGCGGCCGGGATCTGGAGGAGTTCAACAAGGGCACTGCCCTGCTGGACTATCGCCAGAGCGTGCAGATGGTATGGCAAGACCCGTTCGGTTCGCTCAATCCGACCCACACCATCTACCACCACATAGCCCGCCCCCTGCTGCTGCACAGCAAGGTGCTCGACAAGAAAGATCTGCCGGACATGGTCTATGCCCTGCTGGAAAAAGTGGGGCTGACCCCGGCCAAGGCGACGGCGGCCAAGTATCCGCACCAGCTCTCCGGCGGCCAGCGCCAGCGGGTCAACATAGCCCGCAACCTGGCGGTGGAGGCGGAAGTGGTGCTGGCGGACGAGCCCACCTCCATGCTCGACGTCTCCATTCGCATCGGCATCCTCAACCTGATGGAGCAGATGAAGAACGAGCTCGGCGTCTCCATGCTCTACATCACCCACGACATCGCCACCGCCCGCTACGTGGCGGAAGATCTCGCGGTGATGTACGTGGGGCACATGGTGGAGTGGGGCGAGGTGGACGAGATACTGCACCACCCCCAGCACCCCTATACCCAGTTGCTCATCTCGGCGGTGCCGGATCCCGAGAAGAGCATCCATGCCGAGCTGGAGGGGGGCCGCAAGGGGGAAATCCCGCTCTGGACCCCGGAATCCCGGGGCTGCCCCTTCGCCGGTCGCTGCCATCAGGCAATGGCTCGCTGCAAGGAGAGCCTGCCGCCGGTGACCAAGCTTGCCGACAACCACTTCGTGCGCTGCTACCTGCACGAATAATCCAGCCCCCCACGCCGGGGGCGGCTTTACCGGCCCGCGACACCTTCACCCGGGCCTCCTAGCGAGGCCCCTTCATTGCCCCAGACCAGGGAGTAAAGCTGGATGGAACTCTTGATCAATCAAGTGGGTTACGATTGTGACGGACACAAGATTGCCCTGCTGCAGACCGACGCCGACGTGGAGATAAGCGGCCTGGTGCGACTGCGGCGCCTGCATGATGACCGCCTGCTGCTGGAGGTTCCTCTCCAGGCCGCAGGCCAGGTGCCCGGCTGGCAGGGACGCGCCTACTGGCGTGCCGACTTCAGCGCCTTCAAGGAGTCCGGCCACTACCGGCTGGAGGCGATCACAGCACAGGGCATAGTCCGCTCCACCCGCTTCGCCATAGGTCAGGATCTGCTGACCAGCCGCTGCCTCTCCGATGTCATTCACTACTTCAAGGGCCAGCGTGCCAGCGGCGCCTTCGATAGAGCCGACCGCAGCGCCCGACTGTTTGGCACCGACCAGCGCAAGGATGTGCACGGCGGCTGGTTCGATGCCAGCGGCGACATGAGCAAATACCTGAGCCACCTCTCCTACGCCAACTACCTCAATCCCCAGCAGACCCCCCTGGTGGTGTGGAGCCTGCTCAAGAGCCGGGCGCTCCTGGCGACGCGCCGCGACATCGACGGGCTGAACCTCTGCAAGCGGCTCAGTGACGAGGGGCTGCACGGGGCGGATTTTCTCTGCCGGATGCAAGATGAGAGCGGCTTCTTCTACATGACGCTGTTCGACAAGTGGAGCAAGGATCCCGAGCAGCGCGAGCTGTGCGCCTACGCCACCCAGCAGGGACTCAAGTCAGCCAACTGGCAGGCGGGCTTTCGCCAGGGGGGCGGCATGGCCATCGCCGCCCTGGCCCGGGCCGCCCGCGAGCAGACCGGCGGCGACTTCGATACCAGCCACTATGCCGAGGCGGCCAGGCGCGGCTACCTGCACCTGCGCGAGCACAACCTCGCCTACCTGGACGACGGCCTCGAGAACATCATCGACGACTATTGCGCCCTGCTGGCGGCGGTCGAGCTGACCCAGACCCTTGGCAGCGACTGGCTCGGGGAGGCAAGGGAGAGGGCCGGCAGGCTCTGCGCCCGCCAGCGCCCCCACCCCGAGCTCGGCCACTACTGGAGTGCCAACGACGACGGCTCGCGCCCCTACTACCACGCCGCCGAGGCAGGTCTGCCGGTGCTGGCTCTGCTGGAATACCTTGGAGTCGAGCCGGATCAGGAGCGCCGCGCCCGGGTGAATGCCGTGGTGCAGCAGGCGCTGGCCGCCGAGCTGGCCCTCGCCGCCCGGGCGGGCAACCCCTTCGTCCTCGCCCGCCAGTATGTGAAAGGGGTCGACGAAGACCCTCGCATCAGCTTCTTTATGCCCCACCACAACGAGTCCGGTTACTGGTGGCAGGGGGAGAATGCCCGGCTGGCCTCCCTGGCCGCCATGGCCTTCGCCGCGGCCCTCCACTTCCCCCAGCAGAGCCCACTTCTGATGACGTTCGGTCAGCGCCAGCTCGACTGGATCCTCGGGCAAAACCCCTTCAACGCCTGCATGCTGGCGGGGCACGGCATCAACAATCCGAGCTATACAGCCGGTTATCCCAATGCCCTCGGCGGCATCTGCAACGGCATCACCGCCGGGTTCGATGACGAGGCTGAGGTGGCCTTCATTCCCGAGGAGTACAGGGATCGGCTGGATCAGAACTGGCGCTGGGGGGAGCAGTGGATCCCCCACGCAGCCTGGTTCGCCCTGGCCATCAGCTGGCAGAGTACGCCGGAGGCTCGTCATGATTGAGACGCACAAGGATCGGCTCGGACATCATTGGCGCAGGAGAGAGCAGTGGCTCCTCCAATCATTCAGCCTGGTTTGCCCTGGCCATCAGCTGGCAATGTGTACCGGAGGCTCGTCATGATTGAGACGCACAAGGATCGGTTCGATCATAACGGGCACTGGGGAGAGCAGTGGATCCTCCATGCAGTGCGACTGGTTTGCCCTGGCCATCAGTTGGCAGAGTGCGCCGGAGGCTCGTCATGATTGAGTTCTGGGTCGGGGTCGATGGCGGCGGCACCCACACCCGCGCCCGCATTCGGGACAAGGCGGGCAGAGTGCTGGGAGAGGGGCGCGCCGCGGGCTCCAACCTGGAGCTCGGCATAGAGGTTGCTCACGCCAATGTGCTGGCAGCCATCGCCAGCGCCCGGCTGGCCGCCGGGCTTGGCATCGAGTGCGAACAGCGGATGGGGGTTGGGCTGGCGCTGGCCTCCGCCGAACTGGCCGACTGCTACCAGGCCCTTCTCGAGATGCCCTTCCCCTTCGCGAGCGTGCGGCTCACCTCCGACGCCTTCGGCGCCTGCCTCGGCGCCTTTGGTGGCCGGGAGGGGGCCATCCTCATTGCAGGCACAGGGTCTGCCGGGCTCATCTACCGCCATGGTCAGCTCCATAGCTGCTCGGGGCGCGGCTTCCCCATCTCGGATCTGGGCAGCGGCGCCTGGCTGGGGCTGCGCGCCATTCAGCAATCCCTGCTCTGCCACGACGGCATCCTGCCCCCCAGCCTGCTCGCCGTGCGCCTGCTCGATCACTTCAAGCGGGATCAGGCCGAGGTGGTGCGCTGGGCCGCCCGCGCCATTCCCGCCGACTATGGCCGCTTCGCCCCCTGGGTGTTCGACGCCGCCAGCGACGGGGATGAGCTCGCCAACCAGCTGCTGGACGAAACCTGCGCCCAGTTGCAGACCCTGCTGGAGGGTATGGGGCTGCTGGGAGCCGACCGCATCGCCCTGCTGGGCGGCGTCGGCATGCGCCTGGCCCCTCGCCTGGGACACCTCAACCTGGTGCCCCCGCAAGCCGATGCGCTGGAAGGCGCCATCCTGTTCGCCCAGTCGGAGGCCTATCCATGCCTGCACCCCTGAGCACTGTTCGCCCAGTCGGACGCCTATCCATGCCTGCATCCCTGAGCCCTGTTCGCCCAGTCAAAGACCTACCCATGCCTGCATCCTTGAGCCCTGCCTGGCGTGAAGCCTGCGCCAAAGAGGGCACCACACTGTTCGCCCAATCAGAGGAATACCCATGTCTGCACCCCTGATCCATACCCAGATCGACCGTCGCGACGGTGAAGACGTCTGGTTCCGCTTCACCCTGAGCCAGCTCCCGGCCAGCCCCTGGAAGCTGCACTTCTGCCTGGCCCGCCACATAGACTCCCTGTCGGTGGAGGGAGGTTCCCTGGCGCGCCAGAGCGGCAGCTACAAGGTGCTGGTGCCCCATGAGGGGGTCAGCGAGCTGCGTTTTTGCTGCCGCAACACCCCCATCAAGCGCTACTCCGATCTGCCCCAGGGCTTCTTCCTCAGCCTGACGGACGAAGGCGCCCAGCCGCAGCTGCAACCCCTGGTGCAGGCGGGCCAGGAGCTCGGTCTGCCGCCGAGCCCGGCGGCGGCCCCCGACCTGCCCGAGGTGGAGCCCGCCAACGGCATAGTGCCCCAGCCGGCTCAGCTGCGGCTGCCGGAGGGCAACTTCCGCCTGGCCGAGCGGGCCCATGTCAGCGGCCCTGTCTCCCTGGCCCCCCTGCTGGCCCATTTCAACGAGCTGACGGGGCTCGCCCTGACCCAGGATCACGACGCCGAGATCCACCTGGTCGAGGCACAGCTCCCCCAGGAGGCTTACCAGCTCGTCATCACCACAGAGGAGATCCGCATCCGGGCTGCCGGCGAGGCGGGCTGGCGCCACGGTCTGGTGACCCTGGCCCAGTGGGCCCTGCAACACGGGGAGAGCCTGCCCTGCCTCGAGGTGGAGGACGCGCCCAGGTTCGGTTTTCGCGGCATCTTCCTCGACTGCGCCCGCCACTTCCACTCCATCGCCACCCTCAAGCGCCTGCTCAAGCAGATGAGCCTCTACAAGTTCAACCGCTTCCACTGGCACCTGACCGATGACGAGGGCTGGCGCCTCGAGATCAAGGCCTTCCCCCGGCTGACCGAAGTGGCGGCCTGGCGGGGACATGGCCTGGCGGTCGGCCCCCAGCTCAGCGGCGGCCCCGATCCTTATGGCGGTTACTACACCCAGAGCGAGGTGCGCGAGCTGGTGGCCTATGCCGCCGGGCTCGGCATCACCATCATCCCGGAGATAGACATCCCGGGTCACTGCCACGCGGCCATCAAGGCGCTGCCCGAGCTGCTGCAGGAAGAGGCGGACAGCTCCCGCTACCTCTCGGTGCAATATTTTGACGACAACGTGCTCAACCCGGCCCTGCCCGGCACCTATCGCTTCCTGGAGGCGGTGATCGACGAGGTGTGCGCGCTCTTCCCCGGCACTCAGGTGCACATGGGGGGGGACGAGGTGCCGACCGGGGTCTGGACCGACAGCCCCGCCTGTCAGCAGTTGATGGCAGAGCAGGGCTATACCGATTGCCGGGAGCTGCAGGGCCACCTGCTGCGCCACTGCCAGCAATACCTGGCGGCCAGGGGCAAGCAGATGCTGGGCTGGGAGGAGATACTGCACGGGGACAAGGTGAGCCGGGACGCCACCATCTTCGCCTGGACCAGCTTCCAGGCGGGGCTGGATGCCGCCTCCGCGGGCTACCCCGTGGTGATGGCCCCGGCCCAGTCTCTCTATCTGGATCTCGCCTGGAGCCCGGATGTTCATGAACCCGGGCTCTACTGGGCGGGCACCCTCAATCTGGAGCAGGTCTATCTATGCGATCCTGCACCGGCCGATTTCCATGCCAACGATAACATCCTGGGGGTGCTGAGCCCCTTGTGGTCGGAACTGATCACCTCTCGCGATCGTCTCGACTACATGTTGTTCCCGCGCATGCTCGCCACGGCCGAGGTGGCCTGGAGCGACCCCGCCCGCAAGGCCTGGGATCACTTCGCCGCCCGCCTGCCCGGCCAGCTGCAGATCCTCGATCAGTTACAGGTGCGTTACCGGGTGCCACAGAGGTAGTGTTATCTTTCTCTTTTTGGCGACCTTTTGGTCGCCATTTTTTTACCACCAAACAACAAAAATCCAACCTGGCCCCTACTTTTACTCCGCCTTTGTTGGCAAAATAAGGCCCCCGATGAGGCCGGGCAAGACGCACTGCGCCCGGGCCTGCATCCGGTTCAACCACAATAACAACCAGCAACGCATCGGAGCTTATCCTTATGGCCCGCAAACACGTCCAGATCCAGGACAGTGAAGTTGAGTTCCCCGCCGACGTGCAACTCGTCTCCACCACGGATCTGCGCGGCGTCATCACCTACGCCAACCCCGCCTTCTGCCGCATCGCCGGCTACCATGTCGATGAACTGGTCGGACACAACCACAACCTGGTGCGTCACCCCGACATGCCCAAGGCCGCCTTCGCCGACCTCTGGGATCGCCTCAAGGAGGGCAACCCCTGGCGTGGCATGGTCAAGAACCGCTGCAAGGATGGCCGCTATTACTGGGTCGATGCCTATGTGACCCCCATCTACGAGAACGGCAAGATAAGCGGCTACCAGTCGGTGCGCTGCAAGCCCGAACCCCAGCTCAAGCAGGTTGCCGCCCAGGCCTATCAGGCCCTGCTCAAGGCCGAACAGGGCGGTGCCAGCAAGCTACCCTCCCTGCACAGTGCCAGACCCCTGCTGCTCGGCCTGCTGATGCTGGGGCTCTTTGGCTGGGCGGCCTTCTCTCAGGGAGCCCTGACTGTGCTGCTGATGCTGCTGCCCCTGCTGGCCGTCGCCGGCGCTTACTGGCGCGAGCTCATCTCGCTGCCACGCTACCTCAAGCGGCTCGGCCAGCAATATGACAGCCTGACCCGGCTGGTCTACTCGGGGGACGCCCCCGGCGCCATCGCCGATTTTCATTTGAAGATGCTGCAGGCCCGCATCCGCACCGTGCTGGGTCGGGTCAACGACGCCACCCATCCCCTGCAGACCCTGGCGACCGACCTGCAGGACTCTTCCCATCAAGCCTTCCTCGACATCAACGAGCAGGACGCCCAGACCCAGCAGATGGCCGCCGCCATGACCCAGATGGCCAGCACTGCCCACGAGATAGCGCGCAACATCCAGGACACCAACAGCCAGGTGACAGAGGCACGCAGCAGTTGCCAGCATACGGTGCAGCAGCTGGATCAGACCGAGCAACAGATGGAGCTGCTGGCCAGGCAGGCGGAGCATGCCTTCCACTCCGCCGTCGAGCTGGCGAACGAATCCGAGCGGATCGGCAGCGTCATGGGCGAGATCCAGGGCATCGCCGAGCAGACCAACCTGCTGGCCCTCAACGCCGCCATCGAGGCGGCCAGAGCCGGCGAGCAGGGACGCGGCTTTGCGGTGGTGGCGGACGAGGTGCGCACCCTGTCCACCCGCACCCACAAGGCGACCGAGCAGATCCAGGGCAGCATCCGCCAGATCCAGCAGACCCTGGGCCGCTGGCAGGGGATGATGCAGGACAACCTGGCCCAGACCCGCGAATGCGCCCTGATGACCCGCCAGGGGTCCGGCAACCTGCATCTGGTGCTGGGGGAGATAGATCAGGTGACCGAGTTCTCCACCCAGATAGCCGCCGCGGCCGAACAGCAGCAGGCGGTGGTGGAGGAAATCAGCCGCAACATCCACCAGATCTCCCAGTACTCCCGCGCCAACAGCCAGAAGATCCAGGCGGTGGACAACTCCAGCCAGGAGCTGCTCAAGCGCGCCAGCGAGCTCAGGGGGCTGAGCCAGACCTTCGGCTGAGCAGGATCCCCTGTTGCCCCCCAGACCACGGAAGCGCCACAATGGTGGCGCTTTTGTTTCACGCCGAGTAACGCCCCATGATGATGACCCCTCCCCCTTCCCCCTTGAACAAGGTGGCACGCATCGAGGCTATCCTGGCCCTGATCCCGGCCGGTCGCGTGGTGAGCTATGGCCAGGTCGCCGATCTGGCGGGCCTGCCCGGGCGGGCGCGGCTGGTGGGAAAAGTGCTGCGGGAGACGGACAAGACGCTGCCCTGGCATCGCGTGCTGGGCGCAGGCGGTACCATCTCCTTGCCCAAGGGCTCGGCGGGTTTCGATGAACAGATAGGAAGATTGCAGGAAGAGGGGGTGCCGGTGATCAAGGGGCGGGTCAGGATGCGGGAGTGGCAGTGGCAGCCCGACCTCGCCGAGCTGCTCTTTCTGATCCCGTTCTAGCGCCTGTCAGGGGCGCCGTCACTAGTCGCTGGCAAGGGGGCCCAGGATGTCGTCGCAACGCACCTGCACCGGTATGGTCTCGTCTTCCCGCTGCAGCAATACCAGCAGACTCTGCCTGTCCACTTCCAGCACATAGGCCGTTCCTTCCCGCGTCAGGCAGGTCATGCCTGGCCGGATTTCATGTATCTCCATGACAACCTCCCTGTCTTGTGCTGCCATCCATGCAGCCCTCTCAGTATACCGCCATCTCCCAATAAAAAGGCCCCTCGCAAGGGGCCTCTTTCATCATGATGTGAGCGGTGACGCGATCAGGACTTCTTCGCCTTAGCCAGGCTCTCCTGCCACTTCCCATTGTCGTAATGGGCGGTCCAGCCCGTTGCCTTGCCGTTCACCTCCGTCATCACGTACTGCTCCTTGCTCTTGCGGCTGAAGCGCACCACGGATGCGTTACCGTCAGGATCTGACGCCGGGGCGTCGGCCAGGTACTGATGCTTGGGCGACAGCCGGTCACGGAAGCGCTTGAGCTCCTCCACCAGTGGCGCACGAGTCTCACGGGATTTCGGGAAGTTGCTGGCGGCGAGGAAGAGACCGGCCGCCCCGTCACGCAGCACGAAGTGGGCGTCGGACTGGGTGCACTTGAGCTCGGGCAGCGGCACCGGATCTTCCTTCGGCGGCGCTATGTCACCATTTTTCAGGATCTTGCGGGTGTTCTTGCAGGTCTCGTTGGTGCAACCCATGTACTTGCCGAAGCGGCCGTTCTTGAGCTGCATCTCGGAGCCGCAGCGATCGCACTCGATGCTCGGCCCTTCATAGCCCTTGAGCTTGAACTGGCCCTGCTCGATTTCGTAACCGTCGCAGTCCGGGTTGCGACCACAGACGTGCAGCTTGCGGCTGTCGTCGATGATGTAGGCATCCATGGCGGTGCCGCAGACGCCGCAGCGGTGCTTGGCGCGCAGCGCCTCGGTCTCGGCCTCGTCACCGTCGGTGGCGGAGACGAACTCGTCCGCACTGACCAGATTGATGGTCTTCTTGCAGCGCTCTTTCGGCGGCAGCGCATAGCCGGAGCAGCCGAGGAAGACCCCTGTGGTGGCGGTGCGAATGCCCATCTTGCGGCCGCAGTCCGGGCAGTCGATATCGGTCAGCACCATCTGGTTGGCACGCATGCCTCCCTCTTCCGCCGGCTTGTCGGCCTGCTCCAGCTCCTGGGTAAACTCGGCGTAGAAGGCGTCCAGCACCTTCTTCCACTCCAGGCTGCCTTCGGCGATGCCATCGAGCTTGTCTTCCATCTTGGCGGTGAACTCGTAGTTCATCAGCTCGACGAAGTTCTCCACCAGACGGTCGGTGACGATCTCGCCCATCTTCTCGGCGAAGAAGCGGCGGCTCTCGACCCGTACATAGCCGCGATCGACGATGGTGGAGATGATGGAGGCGTAGGTGGACGGGCGGCCTATGCCGCGTTTTTCCAGCTCGCGCACCAGGGCCGCTTCGGTGAAGCGGGCGGGCGGCTTGGTGAAGTGCTGACGGGGATCCAGCTTGACCAGCTTCAGGATCTCGCCCACAGTCACCGCCGGCAGCTGGCTGTCTTCCCCCTTGCGGCCCATGGGCGGCAAGGCCTTGGTCCAACCGGCGAAGCGCAGGGTGCGACCGCGGGCCTTGAGCTCGAACTCGCCCGCCTTGACGGTCAGGGTAGAGGAATCGTACTGGGCCGGGGTCATCTGGCACGCCACAAACTGGCGCCAGATGAGGTCATAGAGCCGCATGGCGTCCGGCTCCATCCCTTCCAGCATCTCGGCAGTCACCAGCACGCTGGAGGGACGGATCGCCTCGTGGGCCTCCTGGGCGCCAGCCTTGGAACCATAGAGAGTCGGCTCGGCCGGCAGGTAGGCGGCGCCATACTGCTCGCCGATATATTCGCGCACCGCCTCGACCGCCTCTTTGCTGAGGTTGGTGGAGTCGGTACGCATGTAAGTGATGTAACCCGCTTCGTAGAGACGCTGGGCCATCATCATGGTCTTCTTGACCCCGAAGCTCAGTCGGGTAGAGGCCGCCTGCTGCAGGGTGGAGGTGATGAAGGGGGCGGACGGCTTGGAGCCGGTCGGCTTGTCTTCCCGGTTCACCACCTTGTAGTCGACCCCTTCCAGGGCGGCCACGGCGGCGAAGGTCTCGGCCTGGGTCACCGGCTTGAAGTCGACGCCGTTGCGGCTGACCACTTCCATCCGCAGATCGGCCTTGTCACCGGTCAGCAGGTCGGCGTTGAGATCCCAGAACTCTACCGGCACGAAGGCCTTGATCTCACGCTCTTTATCGACGATGAGGCGCACCGCGACGGACTGCACACGACCGGCGGAGAGACCGCGGGCCAGCTTCTTCCACAAGAGCGGGGAGACCATGTAGCCCACCACTCGGTCGAGGAAGCGACGAGCCTGCTGGGCGTTGACGCGATGGATGTTCAGATCGGACGGCTGGGCAAAGGCCTCCTGGATGGCGGTCTTGGTGATCTCGTTAAACACCACCCGCTTGTAGCGGCTGTCATCACCGCCGATGATCTCGCGCAGGTGCCAGGCGATCGCCTCTCCTTCTCTGTCCAAGTCGGTTGCGAGATAGATGGTGTCGGCCTTCTCGGCCAGACTCTGCAACTCGCTGACCACTTTCTCCTTGCCGGGCAAAATCTGGTAGTTGGCCTGCCAGCCTGCGGTCGGGTTGATCCCCATCCTGGAGAACAGGGCGTTGCGATCCTTGGCCGCCTTCTCGGATTCGCTGAGCTTGATGCCGCGAATGACAGGTTTTTTGGGCTCTGTGCTGGCGCTGCCGCTGGTCGGCAGATCGCGCACGTGACCGACGCTGGATTTCACCACGTAGTCCTTGCCCAAATATTTGTTGATGGTCTTGGCCTTGGCCGGAGACTCCACTATGACCAGTGATTTGCCCATGCTGTAACTATTATCCTCATTGCACCCGACGGGGTTGGCGTGCGGTTTTGTGGGGCTGTATAAGAGATTTGACGGGAAAAAGCAATCTTGTGAACAAATTTGCCATGCAGCCCGAACCGCCTTGCTTCTTTATTTATTAATGCGAAGGGGACGCGCGGGAAGCAACCGCTTTTTTGTTTTTATGCTATATCACCCCCTTTTTTAGATTGGAAATGACATATCCAGCCACCCCCGTCACATAAAAAACCACCTTGGTTATCAGCTTGTTACAAAGGATGAAATCTCTTTATAATGGCCGCACGCCGCAGCTTTGTGCGCGGAAGGAACCGCTCCCCATATAAAAATCGAAAGGATGTAGTCATGAAGCACTTCGAGGTCAACTTCGACGGCCTGGTCGGCCCCACCCACAACTATGCCGGCCTCTCCTATGGCAATGTGGCGTCCCAAAGCAACGCCAAGGAAGCGTCCAATCCGAAGGAGGCCGCCAAGCAGGGGCTGCGCAAGATGAAGGCGCTGACCGAGCTTGGCATGACGCAAGGGGTACTGGCGCCCCAGGAGCGGCCGGATCTCGCTACCCTGCGCCGCCTCGGCTTCACCGGCAACGATGCCAGCGTGCTGGCCCAGGCCGCGAAACAGGCCCCTGCCGTGCTGGCCGCCTGTTACTCCGCCTCCAGCATGTGGACCGCCAACGCCGCCACCGTCTCGCCGAGCGCCGACACCCAGGATGGCCGCATCCATTTCACCCCCGCCAACCTGACCAACAAGTTCCACCGCTCCCTGGAGCCCGAAGTGACTGGCCGCATCCTGCGCGCCGTGTTCAACAACGATCGTCACTTCAGCCACCACCAGCACCTGCCACAGAACGATCACTTCGGTGACGAGGGGGCCGCCAACCACACCCGTCTGTGTCGCGCCTACGGCGAGGCCGGGGTCGAGCTGTTCGTCTATGGCCGCAGCGCCTTCGACGTCTCCCAGCCCGCCCCCAAGCGCTACCCGGCCCGCCAGACCCTGGAGGCGAGCCAGGCCATTGCCCGCCTGCATGGACTCGGGGAAGAGAGCGCCGTCTTCATCCAGCAGAACCCGGACGTGATCGATCAGGGGGTGTTCCATAACGACGTGATAGCGGTGGGCAACCAGAACGTGCTCTTCTTCCACCAGCAGGCCTTCCTCCATACCGAGGCGGCCCTGACCGAGGTGCGCACCAAGTTCGGCGAGGGGGAGCTGCACTTCATCGAGGTGCCGACCAATGAGGTGTCGGTGCAGGATGCGGTGAAATCCTATCTGTTCAACACCCAGATCCTGACCCTGCCGAGCGGCGAGATGGCGATCATCGCCCCCACCGAGTGCCGTGACAATCCGGCGGTATCCGCCTATCTGGCCAAGCTGGTGACCCTGGGCACGCCCATCAAGGGGGTGCACTTCATGGATGTGAAGCAGAGTATGCGCAACGGCGGCGGCCCCGCCTGCCTGCGACTGCGGGTTGCCATGAACGACGCCGAGCTGGCGGCGGTCAACCCGGCCTGCCTCATCAACGACAGCCAGTTTGTCCGTCTGGACAACTGGGTCGAGCGCCACTACCGCGACAGCCTGTCGCTGGACGATCTGCGCGATCCTTCCCTGGTGCTGGAGACCCGCACCGCCCTGGACGAGCTGACCCAGATCCTGAAACTGGGATCCGTCTACCCCTTCCAGCGCTGAGCACACGCTCGCAGCGAAGCCGCGACATCAGCATAAACAGAGAGCCGGGCAATGCCCGGCTCTCTTGTTTCAACCCATTGAACTGTGACTCAGCGCCAGGGACTCTGCTGCCAGAGGCGGCCGAGGGCGCCTTCCAGCGCCTGGGCCCCCTGTTGACCCAGCCGCTGGGTCAGGCTCTTGGGCTTGCGGTAGCTGATGCCGACCACCTTGTGTTGGCTGGCCTGGGCCAGCAGGTAGTCATCGCTGGTGCAGAGCGCATCCACCAGACCGAGCTGCTTGGCCTGGCTCGCCAGCCAGTGCTCCCCCGTGGTGACCTGGTCGATGTCGAGACCGGGTCTGTGCTCGGCCACGAATCCCTTGAAGCGCTCGTGGATGGCCCCCAGCTCCTCGCGAAACTTCTCCCGCCCCAGATCGTCGTTCTCGCCGAACATGGTGATGGTGCGCTTGTACTGGCCCGCGGTGTGCATCTCGAACTCGATGTCATGCTTTTTCAGGAGTTTGTTGAAGTTCGGCAACTGGGCAATGACGCCTATGGAGCCGACGATGGCAAAGGGCGCCGCCAGTATCTTGTCCGCCACGCAGGCCATCATGTAACCGCCGCTCGCCGCCACCTTGTCGATGGCCACCGTCAGTGTGATGTCCTTGTCGCGCAGGCGCTGCAGCTGGGAGGCCGCCAGGCCATAGCCGTGCACCACGCCGCCGCCGGACTCGAGGCGCAGCAGCACCTCGTCCCCGGGCCGGGCGACCCCTATCACGGCGCTCACCTCTTCCCGCAGGGAGGCCACCTCCCTGGCGTCCATGCTGCCGTGAAAGTCGAGCACAAAGAGCCGGCTGCGCTCGTCCTCGCTCTTGGCGCGCGCCTTCTCTTCGGCCTTGCGCGCCTTGTCCATCTGCTTGCGCTCGGCCTTGCCGGCCAGGGCCGATTGCAGCTGATGACGCCCCTGCTCCAACTCCCGGGAGAGATCCGTCACCACCAGCTCCCCCTTGCGGGCCCTGGGCTGACGGCTGCTCACCACCATCAGGACGACGGCGCCTATGGCCAGCAGTAAGGTGAGGGTCTTGGCCAGAAACAGGCCGTATTCGGTCAAAAATGCCACTTGATACTCCGCGCTATGTTCGGTTTTTTCACATAGTAAGGAGTTTGACGGTATGGTGCAAAAACTCTGCCATGGGCCAGGGTCAGACAGCGCCAATTCACGCTACCGCCCTGTTTTCTTCACATTTTTGCCGTCTCATACTGGTCAACGGCAGGGCCGGATCAGTACACTTGCCTCCTCTATGGTCGCGCCCATCCGTCACGGATTTGTTAACAGGAGTGCACATGCTCGATTATCAGGCCCCCCGGGATCTGCTCAAGGACAAGGTCATTCTGGTAACGGGTGCCGGTGACGGCATCGGCCGCGAAGCGGCGCTCACCTATGCCGCCCACGGCGCTACAGTCGTGCTGCTCGGTCGCACCAGCGCCAAGCTCGAGGCGGTCTACGACCAGATAGAGGCGGCCGGTCACCCCCTGCCCGCCATAGTCCCTGTCGATCTGAAAGGGGCCACCGCCGCTCACTACCGCGGCATGGCCGAGACCTTCGCCCAGCAGTTTGGCCGCCTCGACGGCGTGCTGTTCAATGCCGGTCTGCTCGGCACCCTCTCCCCCTTCGAGCACATCCAGGAGAAGGAGTGGGACGAGGTGATGCAGGTCAACGTCAAATCCGAATTCCTGCTGACCCAGGCCCTGCTGCCCCTGATCCGCCAGACCGCCAAGGAGCACGGCGAGTCCTCCATCGTCTACACCTCCTCCAGCGTGGGCCGAAAAGGGCGCGCCTACTGGGGCACCTATGCCATCTCCAAGTTCGCCGTCGAAGGCATGATGGAGGTGCTGGCGGACGAGCTGGAGAATACCGGGGTACGGGTCAACAGCCTGAACCCGGGCGGCACCCGCACCAGGATGCGGGCCAGCGCCTTCCCGGCGGAAGACCCCCAGTTGCTGAAGACCCCGGCCGATCTGATGCCGCTCTATCTCTATCTGATGGGACCGGACAGCCGTGGCAAGACAGGCCAGACCTTCGTGGCCCAGCCCAAATAAATCAACAAACTAACCAGGTGGGGTTAAAGTGAAGAGGGGCGCCAGTCGCGCCCTGTTGAATCCCATCGGCCCCTGACAGGTTGCACTATGTTTCGTCCAAAGAGCACGTTTGAGCAATGGCGGATCTTCCAGGCCGTGGTGGACTGTGGCGGTTACGCCCAGGCCGCAGAGGCGCTGAACAAGAGCCAATCCTCCCTCAATCATGCGGTCGCCAAGCTGCAACAGAGCCTGGGGCTGGCCCTGCTGGAGGTGAGGGGACGCAAGGCGGTGCTGACACCGGCGGGGGAGATCTTCCTCAAACGGGCCCGTCAGCTCAGCCAGCAGGTGGAAGAGCTGGAAAACCTGGCCAACAATCTGGAGCGCCAGTGGGAGCCGCAGATCAACCTCTATGTCTCGGCGCTGCAACCCAGGGAGCGGCTCTACCGGGCGCTGGCGCACTTCCATCCCCGCAGCCGGGGTTGCCGCATCAATCTGCACGAGCGGATCCATTGCCACTTCAATGCGCTCCAGGTGGGGGACCTGATGCTCTCAGAACACCTGCCCCACGATCGCACCGGCCTGCCGCTGGACGAGGTCTGCCTGTTGCCGCTGTGCGCGGCCGAGCATCCCCTCGCCGGGCAGGAGGAGCCCATCACGGCCGAGCTGCTCGCCAGCCATAACCAGATAAGCCTGCACCCGCCGATCCACCGCTCGGTGGACTGGAACGATGCGGACGACACCGGCTGGAAGGCGACCCACTATCACGAGGTGCTCAGCATGGTGCGCCTCGGCCTCGGCTACGCCTGGGTACCTGGCCACCTGGTGCGGGAGGAGCTCGCCAGCGGCGCCCTGGTGCAGCTCGATCTGGCCGGCGGCAGCGAGCGCTACCTCTACACCTACCTGCTTACCCCCTCCACCGATGCCCTGGGCCCGGCGGCCGAGCTGCTGCTGCGCTGCCTGCGCAACGAATACCAGGCCGACAGCGGCAAGTAATGCGCCGCCGACCACAGCGGTCGGCCCCTGCTTATCCTCCCAGCGTCAATGCCGTGGCGCCCGCCATGGGCGTCTCACACATTGGGCACCCGCCAGCAGGCGGCCAGTGCGGCCAGCGCCAATGCGGTGGCCACCATGAATACCCCGTGAAAACTCCAGATCTCCGCCACAGTCCCCGCGATGGCGCCCGCCATGATGGAGCCGGTGCGGATGCTGTTGGCAAACAGGGTAGTCGCGACCCCGGCCCGACCCGGCATCAGATCCTGGAAGTAGGACATGCCGATCCCGGCGACAATGCCGATGAAGATGGCGTTGAGCAGTTGCAGCGCGATGAGGGCTCCCTGGCTCGACAGTGTCACCAGGCCGGCGTAGAACCCCACCCCGGCCAGCACCGCCAGCAGCATCATGGGCCGCTTGCCGAAGCGCCGGGTGTAGTAACCCGCCAGCAGCATGAAGGGGATCTCCAGGGCCGCCGCCGTGCCCATCAAGATACCGGCCAGCTTCTCCTCCAGCCCCAGCTCGCGGGTGATGTAGAGCGGCATGTTGATGAGGTACATGCTGTTGCAGGTCCACATCAGGGTGGAGGCGATGAAGAGCGCCCGTACCGAGGGATCTCGCCAGCTGCTGACCCGCTCCCCCCCGCCATGGCTGCTCGGCAGCGGCAGGGAGGGCAGCCAGCGCCAGACCACCAGGGCGCAGACCAGATAAGCCAGGGCGGAAGCCAGATACATCACCTCGAAGCCGTAGCCGATGGCGAGCGCGAAGGCGGCCGGCGGCCCTATCACCCAGGCCAGGGAGAACTGGGCCCGCAGCACAGAGCTGAACATGTCCGCCCGCTTGTTACGGCTGTCGGCGTATTCGCGCGCCAGGGCAAACAGCTGGGGGCTGGCGGTGGCGGTCAGGCTCGCCAGCACCACCCCCAGGCTCACCAGCAGCCAGTATTGCCGGTTCCAGGCAAACAGCAGGGAGAGCACTATGCCGGCGACGCAGCAGCGCAGGATCAGCTGCTTGCGATCCCCCCCGTTGTCGGAGCGATGGCCGAGCCACTGGCTGATGAGGATGCCGATCACCGCATTGACGGTGTAGAAGAGCCCGACCAGGAAGGGGCGTACCTGCACCTCTTCGGCCAGAAACAGGCTCAGGGTGGGCACCTGGAGTGCCACCGCCACCCCGGTCATGAAGGTCACGGCGAGGAAAGAGAGAGAGACGGGATCCGGCCTCTTGCGGGCAGCACTCAGCAAACTCATAGAGATACCATTGATATGGAAGAGAAAAGGAAGCCAGAAGCCGGCGGATGTACAGTATGACGGCGATTATTTTATGCGATTATCAACAGCCACCTCAAGGCTTGCGAGGCCAGGTCCAAGTCCGTACATTGGTAAACCCTCTGGCCAGTACAAGGATTTCACATGTTTGATTTTGATCGGGAGATAGATCGCAGCGGCACCATGAGCCTGAAGTGGGACAAGTACAAGGGTCAGGATGTACTGCCCATGTGGGTAGCCGACACCGACTTCGCCTCTCCTCCCGCCGTCATCGAGGCCCTCACCGCGCGGGTGGCCCACGGCATCTTCGGCTATTCCCGCCCCTCCCCCCGGCTGATCGAACTCATCATCACCCGTCTGCAGCAGCGCTATGGCTGGACCATATCCCCCGAGTGGCTGGTCTTCCTGCCGGGGGTGGTGCCCGGTCTGAACCTCGCCTGCAAGGCCTGGAGCCAGCACGGCCGTGGCATCATCACTCCCAAGCCGGTCTATTACCCCTTCCTGCAGGCGCCGGGCTTCAACGATCGCCCCCTGCTGACAGTCCCCATGATGGAGGAGGCCGGACGCTGGGTGCTGGATCTGGCCGAGCTGGAGCGCCAGGCTCCCTCCGCCGACCTGCTGCTGCTGTGCAACCCGCAGAATCCGGGGGGTACCGTCTTCACCCGCGAGGAGCTGCTCGCCATCGACGCCATCGCCGAGCGCCACAATCTGGTTGTCTGCTCGGACGAGATCCACTGTGATCTGCTGCTGGATAAAGAGGCCCGCCACATTCCCTACGGTGCCCTGAGCCCGTCGGCCGCCGAACGCTCTGCCGTCATGATGGCGCCGAGCAAGACCTTCAACATCGCCGGCCTGTGCTGCTCCTTCGCCGTGATCCCCAACGCCCGCCTGCGGCTCAAGCTGCAACAGGCGATGCGCGGCATCAGCGCCGACGTCAACCTGCTGGGCTTCGTCGCCGCCGAGGCGGCCTACGAGGGCGGCGAGCAGTGGCTCAGGGAACAGCTCGACTATCTGAGGGCCAACCTGACCCTGATCGAGCAGGCGGTGGCCCGCTGGCCCGGCGTCAAGCTGGCAAAGAATCAAGCGACCTATCTCGCCTGGATCGATGTGAGCGCCCTCGGGCTGGATGATCCCGTCGCCTTCTTCGAGCAGGCGGGGGTCGGTCTCTCCCCGGGCGCCCAGTTTGGCGATGGCCAGTTCGTGCGCCTCAACTTTGGCTGCACCAGGGCTCGTCTCACCCAAGCCTTGTCGCGCATGGAGAAGGCCATCCTCCAGCGCAGCGCCTGACAAGAAACGCGCCGCTGACCGCAAGGGGGCGGCGGCCATTTCGCCGCCCCCTTGACGGGAATGGTGAAAGCCATTCAGGTTCACATCTGATATAGATAAGATGTGACTCATGACGGGATGAGCCTGGCTCATCCTTTTTTTCAGCCATTGTTCCGGTTCACTATGCACCCACGAGCCCTGCGTCCCCTGTTGCGCCTCTCACTTGCCGCCCTGCCCTGGCTGGCGGCCATGCTGGCACAGCCTCTCTCTGCCACCCCCGCCTATGTCACCATAGGCACGGGGGCGCTCAACGGCGTCTACTACCCCACGGGGGGCGCCATCTGCCGTCTGCTCAACGACGACAGCAGCAACCACGGGCTGCACTGCACGGTGCAGAGCACCTCGGGCTCCATCGCCAACCTGGCCGCGCTGGCCAAGGGCGACATCCAGCTGGCGCTGGTGCAGTCGGATGTCTTGTACCATGCGGCCCACGGCAGCGGCCCCTTCGCGGGCCAGACCCCGAACGATCAGCTGCGCAGCCTGTTGCGGCTCCACAAGGAGTCCCTGACCCTGCTCGCCAGCGCCACCAGCAACATCAGCACCCTGGCGGACATCGAAGGCAAGCGGGTCGATCTGGGCGCCCCCAATTCAGGGGACAGGGTCACCAGCCGGGCACTGCTCGACGCCATGGGCTGGCAGGAGAGTCAGTTCGCCGTGCCTCCCGTCGCCTCGGCAAGCAACCGGCTAGAGGGACTCTGCAACGGCACCCTGGATGCCGCCTTCCTGGTCGCCGGCCACCCCAACCAGGGGATAGGCGATCTGACCGGTCGCTGCCAGGCCCGCCTCATTCCCATCGAGGGGGAGCAGGTCGACAAGCTGCTCAAGCAGTATCCCTACTATGAGCGCAGCCGCATCGGCGCCAACCTCTACCCGGGGCAGACCAGCGCCGTCGCCACCTTTGCGGTGACCGCCGAGCTGGTGGCCGAGGCCAGCCTGCCTGAAGATCAGGTGCGCACCCTGCGGGACGTGCTGAGCCGCAATCTCAAGCAGTTCACTCGCCTGCACCCGGCGCTCACCACGCTCACCCCGGAATCCATGCAGGCGGGGGACATACTCCCGCTCCACCCCGGCATGCTGGATGCCGCGCCCACCCTGTTGCCCGACGCCCCCTCCGGGGCCGAGGCCACCTCGGGGGCGCTCCCCACGGCGCCGTCCGCCCCCACCAGTGCGGCCACCCCGCTGGAAGGGGCAGAGGTGCTGCCGGAGCAACCCGCAGGCGCCACCCTGCCGGCCAGTCCGGATGCGGTGACGACAGAGCAAGCCCCGGCGCTGACCACGCTCCCGACACAGGCAGAGGCCGCGATAACGCAGGGCAACCAGCCGGACGCGGCCGGGGTCGCCACCCCCTCGGCAGCGAAGAGCACAGCGCCGACCGCGACGCTCGCACCGGTCAGCCCAAGCGGCGCCTCGCCGGTCACCGGCGATACGCCCGCCCCCGCCCAATGACGGGCAGAGCACAATGCAAGAGGCCACCCCAGGGTGGCCTCTTGTCATCCGGATGTGCGCCGACGAGCGGCGCCGGGCTTATCCCTTGGGAAGCGGCAACGAGTCCGGGCTCAGGATCTCCTCCTCCACCCAGTGCAGCAACTGCTTGATGGCCCGCGACAGCACCTGGTTCTGGCGCACCACATACCCCAGGCTGGTACCGGGGAAGTCGGTCAGCCGGGTCACGGGAGCGGTGAGCTTGAGGCGCGGGTGGAGCGAAAAGTCCGGCACTATGGCCACCCCGAACCCCGCCTCCGCCCAGTCGAGCTGGGCATCCACGCTGCCCACCTCCATGATGCGGCAACTCGGCAGCCCGAGCAGGGGCAAGGAGGGGTCTATCAGCGCCCGGGTGCGGGTGTCGTGCCCCAGCAAGATGAGAGTGGGCTCGTCGAGGGGATCGCTCTCCCCGGCCTTGGCACGGGCCTGCCAGCGGCTGAGCCCCTGCCCCAGAGCACACCAGGTCACCTGCTGCAATTCTGTGTAGAAGAGCGGCTCGCTGCGCTTTTGCGCCATCACGAAGCCGAGATCCGCCTTGCCCGCCCTGACCAGATCCGCCGCCTGATCCGAGGTGGTGTTGAACAGGGTGAGATCGATGCCGGGAAAGGCCTGCTTGAAGCGCTGGAACGGCTGGATCAGCAGCAGCCGCGAGATGATGTCGCTGGCGGCGATGGCGAGCGTCCCCTGGCTCAACTGGCTGAGGGCGTTGAGATCGGACTGGCAGAGCTGCAGCTCGTTGATGGCGCGCTCGGCACTTTGCAGCAATCGCTCCCCCGCCTGGGTCAGCCGAAACGGACTGCGCTCGATGAGCTTGACCCGGGTGGCCTGCTCCAGGTTCTTGAGGTGCAGGCTGACGTTGGGCTGGGTCATGTGCAGTTCGGTAGCGGTCTGGCCGAAGTGCTGCAGGCGGGCCAGGGTGACGAAGGTATTTAACCAGTGAATATCCAGCATGACGACGTTCTCATCCAGCGCTGGCGCGGCTTGGCGCACCATGACACGTTGTGTGCCGATAAATTGGCCACAATTATATGGTTTTCTTATTGGAATTATAAAGATAATTAATTTTTCTAATCCGCAGAGGGCTCCTAGGATGGACGCCTAACGTCTTAGGAGAAAGAGTCATGTCGTCTATCGTAGTCGTAGGTGCTAACTGGGGTGATGAAGGCAAAGGCCGCATCGTCGATTATCTGGCAGGCCAGTCCGCCGCCAGCATCCGTTTCCAGGGCGGCAACAACGCCGGCCACACCGTGGTCAACGATCTTGGCACCTTCAAGCTGCACCAGCTGCCAAGCGGCGTCTTCAACCCGGATTGCCTGGTTGTCCTCGGCCCTGGCATGGTCATCAGCCCGGAGCCGCTGACCAAGGAACTGGCTGAAGTGAAAGCCGCCGGCGTGACTCCCAAGCTCGCCATCTCCGACCGCGCCACCTTCTGCCTGCCGATCCACGCCCTGGAAGATACTCTGGAAGAAGTTCGTCTGGGTGATGGCGCCTATGGCTCCACCCGTCAGGGCATTGCCCCGGCTTACGGTGATCGAGTCATGAAAAAGGCGATCCTGGTCGGCTGGCTGAAACAGCCGGAAGTGCTGGTCGAACGCATCCAGTTCTTCCTCGACTGGAAACTGCCGCAGCTCAAGGCCCTCTACCCGAGCTTCGAGTTCAGCCAGACCGCCCAGGAAATGGCCGACTGGCTGCTGGAAGTGTCTGCCCCCTGGATCGACGCCGTCTGCAACGTCAGCGAGCCGCTCAAGGCCATCCAGGCCCAGAACGGTACCCTGCTGTTCGAAGCCCAGCTGGGCGCCGGCCGTGACCTCATCTACGGCGAGTACCCCTGGGTGACCTCTTCCCACGTCTCCGGCGCCTACGCCGGTATCGGTGGCGGCCTGCCGGCCCTGCGCCCCGAGCGCGTGATTGCCGTGGCCAAGGCGTTCAGTACCTCTGTCGGTACCGGCACCCTGATCACCGCCATGGAGAACCAGGAAGAGTTCCGCAAGTTCGCCAACGAGTTCGGCGCCACCACTGGCCGTCCCCGTGACATCGGCTACTTCGACGCCGTTGCCACCAAGCAAGGTCTGGAGATCCAGGCCGCCAACGAAATCGCTCTGACCAAGCTGGACTGCCTCTCCGGCATGCCGGATCTGAAGATCTGCGTGGCCTACGAAGGTGCCAACACCGAGAACCCGATCTGGCCGCAGACCGCTGGTCTCAAGCCGGTGTACGAGTCCATGGAAGCCTGGAGCGAAGACATCTCCCACATCCGCAAGTTCGAAGACTTGCCCAAGGCTGCCCAGCACTATGTGCTGCGCATCGAAGCCCTGCTGGGTGTGCCGGTTCCCATGGTCTCCGTCGGCCCGGGCCGCGAGCAGATGATACTGCGCTAAGCCGCTCGCATCGCTGCCGCTAAGGCAGATAAAAACCGGTCTCCATGAGGCCGGTTTTTTTTATGGCCGCCCACCACTAACCGCAGCGGCGTCCCCAACCCTCTCTCAACCCCTCTCCTTTCCCCGCATAGTGCAGTTAGGCTCAAAATAGGCATCTTTAAATCCAATATTGAGCAGCATGGTTGAATCTGGCTTGTCCCCCGCCGCTAGACTGATCCCGTCATCAGGATCTCCCCATGGGGATCCCCTCATTCATAAAGGAGCACCACCATGAAATTACCCCTGAGTTCCGCCCTGCTCTCCCTGCTGTGCCTGGCGGCCCTGCCCGCCGCCGCCATGACCTTGAAGAGCACGGACATCCAGGAAGGCCAGCTGATGGACAAGGCATTGAGCTTCAACGGCTTCGGCTGCAAGGGGGAGAACCACTCCCCCCAGCTGAGCTGGCAGGACCTGCCGGCCGGCACCAAGAGCGTCGCCATCACGGCCTATGATCCCGATGCACCCAGCGGCAGCGGCTGGTGGCACTGGCTGGTGGTGAACCTGCCCGCCAACCAGAGCGCGCTGGCCAGCAACGCCTCCGGCAAGCTCAAGCAGGGGCTGGAGCTTAGAACCGATTTCGGCAGCCAGGGTTACGGCGGCCCCTGCCCCCCGGCCGGGCATGGCATGCACCGTTACCAGTTCACCGCCTGGGCCCTGCCCCAGGATCTCGAGGTGAAGGCAGATACCCCGCCTGCCATGGTAGGCTACATGCTCAATGCCATGGCGCTGGGCAAAGCCACCCTGACCGCCACCTTCGTCACCCCCTAGGAGCCCGCCGGATGAGCACTCCCCTGCTGCAACTGAATCACTATTTCGGGATCCGCCAGCAGCCCCTGCACAGGGTGCTCATCTATGCGCCGACCCTCATCTGGGTGCAGCAGGGCCACAAACAGCTGTGGTGGCAGGAGAGGCGTCTGTCCTTTGACAAGGGGAGCTGGCTGCTGATCCCGGCAGGCCACCAGCTCACCTTCGTCAACCAGCCCGAGCAGGGCAAGTTCAGCTCCTATGCCCTGACCCTGCTGGCCCCGCCCCCCGCCGAGTGGCTGACCGGCGCCCCGACCACCCCACAGAGGGAGCCGCGCCTTGAGATAAGCCCGGCGCTGGCGTTCTGCTTCGATCTGGTCTGCTCCATGGCCGGCCGCACGCTGAGCGAGGCGACCCAGATCCAGCTGCTGCACGCTTTCTATGCCGAGCTACACGCCGCCCATGCCCTCGACCTGCTGTTTCCCGCCAGCACAATGACGCTCGGGGAGCGGCTGGCCCGCTACCTCGGGGTGGAGCCAGGCGCCGACCATACACTCGAGACCCTGGCCCCACACTTTGCCATGAGCCGCGCCTCCCTGGTGCGCAAGCTGGCCGCCGAGGGGCGCAGCTTTCGCCAGCTGCTGGCCCAGGTGCGCATGAGTCACGCCCTCACCCTGCTGCAACAGGGACTGAGCCCGCTGGAGACGGCCCTCGCCTGCGGTTACGACTCCCCCAGCCGCTTCGCCGCCCGCTTCAAGCAGGAGTTCGGTCTGACCCCCCACCAATATCTGCGCACCTGCCCCTCAACGGCCCCGCAACGCCAAGTAAACAGTTACTAAAAACAGCTCCTGTGTAACCTCATGTAACCCGGTGATCCCGATCACACCTCTCCCCGTCCGTACTGTGATGTAGCGCCAACCTTTCCGCTTTCTTTCCCCTAGAATGGCCTTGAAAACGTTTTTACTAAAATAAACACAAAAAAGCACCTTCCTTAACCTACAAAATCGTCATTGGAGCGAGATATGTTTCGTAAAAATTTACTTTCCGTCGCCCTGGGTGTCGCCCTGTTTGGTCTGGCCGCCTGCAACGGCAATGACTCAAGCGCACCGACCCAGCCCGACGCCACCCTGGCGAACCAGTACAGGAACGTGATAGATCGCACCGGTACCCCGCTCCAGTTCCGTGACTTTGACAGCTACTCCAACCTCAAATACAACCCCCTGCTCGATCTCGGGGCCTGGCACGGCTTCCTGCTGCCCAAAAGCGACAGCGAGTGGGGCGGCTTCACCGGTCCCATGGTGATCGCCGAAGAGTACAGCCTCTTCTTCGCAAGGGAATTGGACAAGCTGACCCTGAGCGATGAGAGCGGCCGCCAGCACCCCCTCACCAGCGCCAGCAAGCATGAGATCTACGCCATCCCCGGCGCCCTGGTACAGCGCTTCGAATTCGAGCCCTTCACCCTGGAGCTGGAGCTGCGCTACGGCGATGCCCGCACCGCCCTTGTCCGCACCCGTCTGGTGAACAATCAGGATGCCCCCCTCACCCTGACCCTCAACTGGCAGGGTGAGCTGCTCCAGCAGTGGGATGCCAAGAAGACGGTCGCCGAGCAGTATCCGGACTGGACCCGCACCCTCCGCCAGAGCGAGCAGGGGATCGAGTTCCAATTTGGCGAACTGCGCAGCACCTGGAACATAATGCAAAGCGGCAGCGCCAGCTATCGCATCGACCGCACCCTGCCAAGCCGCACCACCCTGGATGAGAAGGGGCTCGGCTATGTGAGCGAGGCCAGCCTCACCCTGGCCGCCAAGGGTCAGCAGGATATCTACACCCTGCAGAGCTATGTCCACTCCGCCGAGGAGGCAAGCCGCTACCAGCAGAGCCGCCAGACCCTGCTGGCCAACCCGGCAGACGCCTTCGATGCCTCCATCCGCCGCTGGGAGGGCTACCTCGAGCGCGGCCTCTCCAACCAGGGCATCCCCGAGTCGGAGCGCCGCATCGCGGTCAAGGCGATGGAGACTCTCAACGGCAACTGGCGCTCGCCGGCAGGCGCCATAAAGCACGACGGCGTGACCCCCTCCAACACGGCCCGCTGGTTCGACGGCGTCTGGGCCTGGGATAGCTGGAAGCACGCCTATGCCATGGCTCACTTCAACCCCGACGTCGCCAAGAACAATGTGCGCGCCATGTATGACTACCAGGTCCAGCCCGATGATCCGGTGCGCCCGCAAGACGCCGGCATGGTGATAGACGCCGTCTTCTACAACAAGCTCGCCGATCGCGGCGGCGATGGCGGCAACTGGAACGAGCGGGACACCAAGCCGCCCCTCTCCGCCTGGGCCATCTGGGAGATCTACAGTGCCACCCAGGACAAGGCCTTCATCGCCGAGATGTATCCGAAGATCCAGGCCTATCACGACTGGTGGTACAAGGCGCGGGACAACAACAGCAACGGCATCATAGAGTACGGTGCCACCCGCCACGTCGAGCACAACGACGAGTTCGGCAACATCACCTTCAAGGTGCGATATGGGAACGGCGTACCCGCCGTGCTGGATCTCGCGCGCTGCACCGACGAGGGGGATGGCTGGTACGGCTGCGCCGGCATGCCGCTCTACCAGCAGGTGCTGAGCACTGGCGGTTACGACGAGATGGACATAGGTGCCCAGCACGGCGCCGGCTGGGAGTCCGGCATGGACAACGCCGCCCGCTTCGGCTTCATCGAGCAGGATCAGCTCAAGCGTTACGCCGACAAGGCCTATGGCGGCGACATCGACAAGGCCCGTCAGGACTGGAACGTCGCCTTCTTCGAGAACCACGAGGGGGGCGGTGAACTGATCGGTTTCTCCATCGATCAGGAGTCGGTGGAGCTCAACGCCTTCCTCGCGAAAGAGAAGCGCATCCTGGCGGACATAGCAGATCTGCTCGGCAAGCCGGACGAAGGGATCCGCTACCGCGAGGGGGCAAGCCAGCTCGCCGGCTACATCAACAGCTGCCTGTTCGATGAGGCCTCCGGCTTCTATTACGATCGCCAGATTGCCCGGGGGGATGTGGCGGACGCCAACGGCTGCGTCGGCAAGTTGCTGACTGCCCGTGGCCGTGGTCCGGAAGGCTGGAGCCCGCTCTGGGCCGAGGTGGCCGACAAGGAGAAGGCGGCGCGGGTGCGCGAGGTGATGCTGAGCAGCCAGGAGTTCAACACCAAGGTGCCGCTCGGCACGGCGGCGCTGACCAACCCGGCCTATGACCCCGACATCTACTGGCGTGGCCGGGTCTGGCTGGATCAGTTCTACTTCGGGGTGAAGGGGCTGGAGAACTACGGCTATCGTGACGACGCCCAGATGCTGGTCAACAAGCTGTTTGCCAATGCCGAGGGGCTGGCGGGCACTGGCCCCATCCGCGAGAACTACAACCCGGAAACCGGCGCCATGCAGGGGGCCAGCAACTTCAGCTGGAGCTCGGCCCACCTCTATATGCTCTATCGCAACTTCCTGAAAAAAGAGGGCTAACCCTCAGCGGTAATCAGCCAACAAAAAGGCCTCCAGATGGAGGCCTTCTTTCTATCAGGGGAGCGCGCTTACTTGACGGTCACCCGGGCAAACTTGCGCTTGCCGACCTGATAGACGGCGGTGCCGGCAGCGATCAGCGCCTTGCCATCGTCCAGCTTGTCACCATCCACCTTGACCGCGCCCTGCTTGATCATCCGCAGCGCTTCGGAGGTGGTCTCCACCAGACCGGCGTCTTTGAGCAGGTTGGCGATGGCCAGACCGTCCCCTTCCAGGGCCAGTTCGACTTCCGGCATCTCGTCCGGGATGGCGTTCTTGGAGAAGCGCTGGGTGAAGTCTTCGTGGGCCGCTTCGGCCGCCGCTTCATCGTGGTAGCGGGTGATGATCTCTTTCGCCAGCCAGATCTTCACATCCCGCGGGTTCAGGGTCCCGGCTTCGATGCCGGCCTTGAAGCCTTCGATGTCCGCCAGCGGGCGGGAGGAGAGCAGCTCGTAGTAGTTCCACATCAGGGTGTCGGTGATGGACATGATCTTGCCGAACATCTCCCCTGGGGCATCGTGCACGCCTATGTAGTTGGCGGCGGACTTGGACATCTTCTTGACGCCATCCAAACCCACCAGCAGTGGCATCATCAGCACACACTGGGCGGCCATGCCGGCATCTTTTTGCAGCTCGCGACCCATCAGCAGGTTGAACTTCTGATCGGTACCGCCGAGCTCGACGTCCGCTTTGAGCGCAACCGAGTCATAGCCTTGCAGCAGCGGATAGAGGAATTCGTGAATGGCGATGGACTGGCCGCCGGAATAGCGCTTCTTGAAGTCGTCGCGCTCCATCATGCGGGCCACTGTCTGCTTGGCCGCCAGCTTGATCATGCCGGTCGCGCCCAGCTCGCCCAGCCAGCTGGAGTTGTACTCGATGCGGGTCTTGGCAGGATCCAGGATCTTGAACGCCTGCTCCGCATAGGTGAGGGCGTTGTGCTTGATGGCCTCTTCGGAGAGCGGCGGGCGGGTGCTGTTCTTGCCGGAGGGATCCCCCACCATGGCGGTGAAGTCGCCGATCAGCAGGATGATCTCGTGGCCCAGATCCTGGAAGGTCTTCAGCTTGTTGAGGATCACTGTGTGACCCAGGTGAATGTCCGGAGCCGTCGGGTCCATCCCCAGCTTGATGCGCAGCGGGCGCCCTTCCTTCAACTTGGCGACAAGTTCTTCTTCAACCAGAATTTCTTCCGCTCCGCGCTTGATCTCGGCTAGCGCCACCTCGAGCTGGGACATTTTTTGACTCTCCAATCACGATTCCACAGGGCCAGACATATTACTGGAATGGCAGGCCAATTGGAAAGGCGGTAAACTCCGACCTTCTTCTGGGTTCAACTTCGTCAGCTTCTCATGGTCATTTGGCACGCCTTCAACTCTCTTCCTACCTGGCACCGCAAGATGGTGCTTATTCTGAGCATCCTGGTGATGATGCTGGCAGCCTGGCCAAGCGAACAGGCCGTCGCCACCCGGGTCGATGACAACGGCAACGAACTTGCCCTGCACCAGCCCGCCGACGCGGCCGCCGCCACCGATGAACTCGAGGACGCGCAGCCTCTCACCCCGCCCAAGCCGCGCTACATCACCAAGCAGGTGAAGGTGCGCCGTGGCGACAACATGGGGGTCATCTTCCAGCGCATCGGGCTCAATACCACGGATCTGCACCTCATCGATCAGCTCGACGGCAGCGATCCCCTGCGCATGCTGCAGCCGGGACAGGAGCTCACCTTCAAGCTCACCGAACAGGGCGAGCTGCACAGCCTCTATTACCCCCACAGCCTGGAGCAGGCGCTCAAGGTGAGCCGCAAGGACGACAGCTTCGTGGCCAGACCGGTGCGCCTCGAGCTCGACACCCGCGAGCAGGTGGCGAAGGGGGAGATCCGATCCAGCTTCTGGGGCGCCGCCAGCGAGGCGGGCATGACGGAAGATCAGATCATGGACTTGGCCGCCATCTTCGGCTGGGACATCGATTTTGCCCAGGACCTGCAGCCGGGGGACAGCTTTCGGGTGGTCTATCAGGACAAGTATCAGGATGACGAGCGGGTGGCCTCCGGCGACATCCTGGCCGCCGAGTTCATCAACCAGGGAGCCATCTATCGCGCCGTGCTGAACCAGGATGGCAACTACTACACCCCGGAAGGCAAGGCGATGCGCAAGAGCTTCCTGCGCGCCCCGGTCAACTTCAAATACATCAGTTCCAACTTCAATCCGCGCCGCCTGCACCCTGTCACCGGCAAGGTGCGCCCCCACAACGGCATCGACTACGTGGCCCCCGTGGGCACCCCCATCATGGCGGCGGGCTCCGGCAGCGTGGTGGCGGCCGGTTACAACCAGTTCAACGGCAACTATGTCTTCATCAAGCACGCCGGCAACTACGTGACCAAGTACCTGCACCTCTCCAAACGCACAGTGAACAAGGGCCAGCGGGTGAAACAGGGGCAGACCATAGGCCTGCTGGGGGGCACGGGCCGCGTCACAGGCCCGCACCTGCACTATGAATTCGTGGTGGGCGGTGTGCACAAGAACCCGCGCACCCTCACCCTGCCCCAGGCCGAGACCCTCACCGGGCGGGCGTTGGCAAGCTTCAAGGCCGAGGCCAGGCCACAGCTGGCCAAGCTCGACAGCACGGATCTGCAACTGGCCCAGAACAAGCGGGACAGCAACGGCAGCTAAGGCTCGCCCCACTTGGCGGTAATGAACAGAGAACAAGGAGAGGCCATGAGCGAGCGCTATATCGGGTTGAAGTCGGGTACCAGAGCCTGGTATGGGATAGATGCCCTACTCTGTCTTGCTCCTTGGCCAGGTTTCTCGTCACAGAAGGGCATGTCATGAGCAAGCGCTATATCGGATTGATGTCGGGCACCAGAGCTTGGCATGGGATAGATGCCCTACTCTGTCTTGCTCCTTGGCCAGGTTTCTCGTCACAGAAGGGCATGTCATGAGCGAGCGCTATATCGGATTGATGTCGGGCACCAGAGCTTGGCATGGGATAGATGCCGTGCCCTCCTCCACTCCTTGGTCAGGTTTCTCGTCACAGAAGGGCATGTCATGAACGAGCGCTATATCGGATTGATGTCGGGCACCAGCATGGATGGGATCGATGCAGTGCTGGTCACTATGGATGGGGAAACCCTTCGGGTCGAAGCGGCCCTCTGCCACCCCTGGCCAGAGGCAACGGCGCGCGAGCTCCACGCCCTCTGCACCCCGGGGGAGAACGAGATAGACCGCATGGGGGTGGCCGACAATCGAGTGGCGCAGGAATTTGCCGCCGCCACCCTGGCGCTACTTGCCAAGGCGGGGCTTGAGCCCAAGGATATCCGCGCCATCGGCTCCCACGGCCAGACAGTGCGCCACCGCCCCCAGCTCGGCTTTACCCTGCAAATTGGCAATGCGGCCCTGCTGGCTGCCCTCACGGGTATCGATGTGATTGCCGATTTTCGTACCCTGGACATGGCCCTCGGCGGTCAGGGGGCGCCCCTAGTGCCCGCCTTCCATCAGGCGATTTTTGCCAAACCCCATGCCCTTCGGGTGGTGCTGAACCTCGGCGGCATCGCCAATATCTCTGTGCTGCCTGGCAAGGCGAGCGGCGTCTATGGCTTCGATACCGGCCCCGCCAACACCCTGCTCGATGGCTGGTATCGCCGCCATCACCCCCAGGGCGGCAGCTACGACGCCGATGGCCAATGGGCGGCCAGCGGCCAGCTTGTGCCCGCGCTGCTCGAAAAACTGCTGGCTCATCCCTACTTCGTCGCCACCGCCCCCAAGAGCACGGGGCGGGAGATGTTCACCCTGGAGTGGCTCGACGGCGAGCTGGCAGGCACGGCATACGCCCCGGTGGATGTGCAGCGCACCCTGCAGGCGCTCAGCTGCCACAGCATAGCCCGCCAGCTGCCTGCGGTGGATGAGGCACAAACCAGGCCAGAGCTGTTCGTCTGCGGCGGCGGCGCCCACAACGGCCCCCTGCTGGCGGAGCTCGCCGCCCTGCTGCCCCGCTGGCGCCTTGAAAGCACGGCGGCACTGGGGCTAGCCCCGGACTGGGTGGAAGGAGCGGCCTTTGCCTGGCTGGCACAGCGTTTTATGACGCGCCAGCCCGGCAACCTGCCTGCGGTGACCGGCGCCAGCCGCCCCGCCGTGCTCGGCGCCCTCAACCCCGCCTGAGCGCCTGAGTACCAGCGCCATTAACCCCTGAGCAGTCACGTGCTCAAGCAAATGCCGCCCAAAGGCGGCATTTGTGCATTGGGGTGGCAAAGGCAGATCAGCGGGGGGTGAGCCGCTTGTTGAACAGCTTGAAGCTGGCCCTGGCGATCAGGCCCTGCTCTATGAGGTAGATGCAGAGCATCTCTATGGTGCCTGGCCCCTCCGGGAAGTTGCGGGTGACGCGCTCATGGTCGATGACCACATTGTCGTAACTGTGGCGAGAGAGCAGGGTCGCATGCAGATCCGGCTCTGCGAAGCGCGAGACCATGTTCGCCGCCATCTGCGCCTTGTCCCGGGCGATGATCTCCCCCTCCAGGCTGTACTGGGCAGCATCATCGGCATAGGTGGCCAGCCAGGCCACCACATCCTTGCTGTTATAGGCATCCAGCTGCGTCTGCACTATCTGCTGCGCTGCGACACCCTTGGCTTCCAGCTGCTCTGCTTCAACTCTCATTGATTCCATCCTGCCCTGGCGGGCGTGGTTAGCGTCGGGCGGCTCGCCCTGTGGTCAGCGCTCACTCTCCCACTCCCGAGCGCCAGCCTCAAGGGTGAGAGAGAGTCGCAGCATGTCCTTGTGCTGGATGCCGCTCTCGAAAATGGGGTCGGGGTAGTGGTGCAGAAAGTGATCCTTCACCACGGCATCCACCCTAAAACCGAGGCGCTGATAACAGGTGAGCAGATAACCAAAGGTGCCCGTACCCAGCTCCACCCGCCTGATGCCGCAGGCTGCAAGCTCGGTCAGCCCATGGCGCAGCAGACCGGAGCCTATGCCCTGGCGCTGGTGATCCGGCCTCACGGCGACATTGAAGATTTCGGCCGTCCCCGGGCTCAGGGCCCTGACGACGCAGACCCCGACCAGGATGCCCTGGGCCCGGGCGGCAAAACACCAGGCCCCTGGGAGGTATGACCCTATGCGCTTCTCTGAGGGATCCGCCTCCAGCAACAAGGCGAGGGGGATCTCGGCCGCAGCTATATTTCCGTACTCCATCTTTATCTTCCTTTGCTCCATCGCCGGCCCGTCGCCAGCCAGATGCGGATCGCAAATCAGGGCACCTAACTCCAGACTGAGGATCTGCCGCCTCAGCCCAGAGGCGCAGTGGCGGTGCTGCCATGGCATGCTTCGGGATCTATGAGGCCAGATAAAAAATCACCCCAGAGATTGCGCCATGGCGCTATTTCATGGCCTGCATGACTTGCCCATGCAAATATATTGCATGATATGCCAGCCATATCGCCATTCATATTTTCGCCGAACATGGCTAGCATATTTTCAATCGCCATAATAGCCCCATCATCCGTGCATAAAATACATATCCATGCATGAACAATTGAATTAACTGCACGGCGTTACCACTGATTAACCTATGGTTCACAGCCCGGCTCCCCCTCTGGCGGGAGTGAGCCCCCGTCTCAGGCTGATCCTCCGAAAAATGGGGCTGATTGCACCATCAGCAGGACATTTATTACCTGAATTGAATCGCAACGGGACTATATTTCAGTGCATTGAGCCAACGCATAAAAACGAGATCCCGGTTTGCCCTCCCCCCTTGGCCACTCATAGAATCCCCCTGTCTGAGATATTTCACCCTGTTCCAGCCTCCTTTATCCACTCCCTCTCGGGCGCGGATTGACAGTGATCACCGAGGACCCGATGCCCTTCTATACGTGGCCACGGGCCATCGGTTGCCATACCGGATCTGCCTTGTCGGGTATGGAGGAGCGCGATCGAATGGGGTGGCCCATACCCTGCGATAACAACGAATAGCAAGAAGAGGAATATCCTATGAGTGGCACCATCATCAAGGCTGCAAGAAATACCCCCCATGCCCCCCAGGATCTGGGCCCCTACACCCAGAGCGTGGCCTTCTCCCATTACAACAATATTACCGCCCAACTGCCGGTCGATCCCAGGACAGGCAAGCTGGTGAGTGGCGATATCCAGGCACAGGCCAGACAGTGCCTGACCAATATCCAGGCCATAGTCGAGAGCATCGGCCACGTCATGGACGACATGGTGAAAGTGACCCTCTTCCTCAAGAACATGGGGGATCTGGAGGCGGTCAACGCCGTTTATCGCGAATTCTTCCCCCGCAACCTGCCAACCCGAACCGTGCTGGCGGTGGCCGGTCTGCCGCTTGGCGCAGCCATTCAGATGGACGCCCTGCTCTCCAACGGGGAAGGCACCTTCCCGCAAGCCCCCTGCCCCCTTATCAAGCTCGCCCGAAACAGCTGCCGGGCGCCGGCCGACCCCCTCTCGACCCATACGGTGGCCTTCTCCCACTACAACAACATCGGCGCCCAGCTGCCGGTGGATGCCGCCACCGGCCAGCTGGTTGCCGGTGGCATCCAGGAGCAGGCGGCCCAGTGCCTGCGCAATATCAAAAACGTGCTGGAGAGCATAGATGTGCCCTTTGACGACATCGTCAAGGTGACCGTCTACCTGACCAGCCTCGCGGATCAGGGCGCCGTCGACGAGGTCTACCGCACCTTCTTCCCGGACTCCGCCATCGCCCGCGCCGTGGCTTATCTGCCCGCTCGCTCCGTTGTCAGCGCAACTGCCCTGCCGCTCGGTGCCCGGGTGCAGATGGATGCGGTCATCTCCCACGGTGACGGCACCCCGCCCCAGCTGGTGGAAGACAGACACAACCTGGTGATCCGTGCCCGCAACACCGACCAGGCACCACGCAGCCCGCTCCATAGCCAGAGCGTCGCCTTCTCCCACTACAACCATATCGCCGGCCAGCTGCCGATCGACATGGCCACCGGCAAGGTGCTGACCGGCTGTATCCGTGAGCAGACCGCCCAGTGCCTCGGCCATATCAAGACCATCGTCGAGAGCATCGGCCATGTGATGGACGATATCGTCAAGGTCAATATCCAGCTGAAGAACATCGAGGATCTGGACGCAGTAAACGCCATCTACACCAAATACTTCCCGAGCTATCTGCCCGCCCGCACCGTTATCGGCGTGAGCGAGTTGCCCGCCGGCGCCCTGATCCAGATGGATGCGGTGATGTCCAATGCGGAAAGCACCCCGCCGCAGGTGTAAGATTTGCCTTAAATGATAAAAAGACACCGGCATAAGCCGGTGTCTTTTTATCGGGTGTCAACATTGACAACCTTGTGCGTCAAGTTTTCCTTCGTTAACCGATAAATTGTTTAAGCTCCACCTCTTTCAATTTAAAGGCCTCATATTCCTGCGAATTTCTGCTCTTGGCGGCAGTGATCCATTGTACGCCGGTTTCATCGACATGTTTGAATTCCAGTCTGAATACGTATTTTGCACTGGTGACCATAGCCATCACCATTCCTGCCAGAAAAGCGACGGCGGGGAGAAACAACGTCATACCCTTACCCTGCGCTTCAGTAGGTATAAAGTAGAAGAGGATACTGGATGTAATTAACCCGAACAATAACATGTTTATTAGTTTGTCCTTCCATGTAAGCACTTTTACTTGTACATCAGAGATCCTGTTCAAATCATACGAATCAGAATTTATCTTCAGCTTTCCCTCTGACTTATCAATCAATACAGAACAAGCCATTGTAAATACCCCATCCTTTTTAAAATGCTGTAAATCAACTGGTTTACTTAAAAATCACTCACTACCATGATCGAACGACAAATAACTCGCCTGCCCTATATCACTGGAAACGATACTGCAACGAATACGGATTAATCACCATTCAGATGCACAGCATATTATGAACGGAATCGTATGGCACCAAATAAATGCAGCCATACCGAGAAATTGGAGGTCGCCAACATACTAAGTTGTAAAACTGAATTATTCACTCAGGGTTGACCATGTCTCCCAAAGAATAAAATTTTCTTATAAAAAACGCCCCCCATCTTGCGATGGGGGGCGTCTTATCGTTCCAGCTATTGAGCCAAAGAGGCTCAATGGTCAGCTATTACAGGGGCTATTACAGGGATTCGGCGGTCGCAACCACGTTTTCCACGGTAAAGCCGAATTCCTTGAACAGCAGCTCGGCAGGTGCGGACTCACCGAAGGTGGTCATACCGATGATCTTGCCGCCGAAGCCTACGTACTTGTACCAGTAGTCGGCGATACCCGCTTCGATGGCGACACGCTTGGTGACGCTGGACGGCAGGACGGACTCCTTGTACTCGGCAGACTGGGCGTCGAACACGTCGGTGGCCGGCAGGGAGACCACGCGCACGGCGCGGCCCTTGGCGGTCAACTGCTCATAGGCGGCCACGGCCAGCTCCACTTCGGAACCGGTGGCGATCAGGATCAGTTCCGGGGTACCGGCGCAATCCTTCAGCACGTAGCCACCCTTGGCCACATCGGCCAGCTGCTGGGCGGTGCGGTCCATCTGGGGCAGGTTCTGACGGGAGAAGATCAGGGAGGTCGGGCCGTCATGACGCTCGATGGCGTGCTTCCAGGCGATGGCGGACTCTACCTGGTCACAGGGGCGCCAGGTGCTCATGTTCGGGGTCAGACGCAGGGAGGCGATCTGCTCGACCGGCTGGTGAGTCGGGCCATCTTCACCCAGACCGATGGAGTCGTGGGTGTAGACGAAGATGGCGCGCTGCTTCATCAGGGCGGCCATGCGCAGTGCGTTGCGGGCGTACTCCATGAACATCAGGAAGGTGGCGCCGTAGGGGATGAAACCACCGTGCAGGGCGATGCCGTTCATGATGGCGGACATGGCGAACTCGCGCACGCCGTAGTGGATGTAGTTGCCTGCCGCGCTCTCGGGAGTCAGAGACTTGGAGCCGGACCACATGGTCAGGTTGGACGGGGCCAGGTCGGCGGAACCACCCATGAACTCGGGCAGCAGCTTGCCGAAGGCTTCCAGGGCGTTCTGGGACGCTTTACGGGTCGCGATCTTGGCCGGGTTGGCCTGCAGGGTCTCGATGATCTTGGCGGATTCAGCGGCCCAGTTGGCCGGCAGTTCGCCAACGGTGCGGCGCTTGAATTCGGCAGCCAGGGTCGGGTGCGCGGCTTCATAGGCGGCAAACTTGGCAGCCCAGTCGGATTCGAGCTTGGTGCCTTTCTCCTGGGCATTCCACTCGGCGGCGATCTCGGACGGGATGACGAAAGGCGCGTGATCCCACTTCAGGAAGGCACGGGCGGCGGCGATCTCGTCGTTGCCCAGCGGTGAGCCGTGGCAATCGTGGGAGCCGGACTTGTTCGGGGAACCGTAACCGATGATGGTGCGGCAGCAGATCAGGGTCGGTTTGCCGGTCTCGGCCTTGGCGGCTTCGATGGCGGCGTTGATGGCTTCCGGGTTGTGACCGTCAACAGCCGGGATGACGTGCCAGCCGTAGGCTTCGAAACGCTTGGGGGTGTCGTCGGTGAACCAGCCTTCCACATGACCGTCGATGGAGATGCCGTTGTCATCCCAGAAGGCGATCAGTTTGCCCAGTTGCAGGGTACCTGCCAGGGAGCACGCCTCGTGGGAGATACCTTCCATCAGGCAGCCGTCGCCCATGAAGGCGTAGGTGTAGTGGTCGACGATGTCGTGACCCGGCTGGTTGAACTGCTCGGCCATGGCCTTCTCGGCGATCGCCATGCCCACGGCATTGGTGATGCCCTGACCCAGGGGACCAGTGGTGGTTTCGATGCCAGGGGCATAACCGTACTCCGGGTGACCCGGGGTGCGAGAGTGCAGTTGGCGGAAGTTTTTCAGATCATCGATGGAGAGGTCGTAACCGGAGAGATGCAGCAGGGAGTACAGCAGCATGGAGCCGTGGCCGTTGGACAGCACGAAGCGGTCACGGTCGGCCCACTTGGGGTTGTTCGGGTTGTGCTTGAGGTGGCCACGCCACAGCACTTCGGCGATATCTGCCATTCCCATGGGGGCGCCCGGGTGACCGGAGTTGGCTTTTTGAACGGCATCCATACTCAATGCGCGAATGGCATTGGCAAGCTCTTTACGAGAAGGCATCTGTATCTCCTGCGATTGCTTCATTTGATGGCCAAGATTAAGGCGCGTTATTGTCCCAGCAGGGCGGGCGCGGTGCAAATATTATCTGGGCGAATAAAGTGGCTTTGGGAGCACAATCGCTTTTCTGGCCCGGGAAAACGATTCAATCCGCCCCCTCCCTTACCCCCATCGGGGTGGTTGCCCCCTCAGCCTTGGTCCGGGCGGGTCCAACCCCAAATAGTGCTGGCAATCACCCTGTGACCTAATTAAAATAGACGTCCAGATGTAGATACCTCTACAGACATACCGTCATTTTCCGGTTATGGCCAAGGCGATAACCCCATACGAATCGAGAACCAATCATGGCAAAGCTGTTTACTTCCGAGTCGGTCTCCGAAGGCCATCCCGATAAAATCGCCGACCAGATCTCCGATGCGGTGCTGGACGCCATCCTGGTGCAAGACACCAAGGCGCGCGTCGCCTGCGAGACCCTGGTCAAGACCGGCATGGTGATGGTGGCCGGTGAAGTAACCACCTCTGCCTGGGTCGACATCGAGCAGATCGTGCGCGACACAGTGCGCGAGATAGGTTACACCCACTCCGACATGGGCTTCGATGCCGACTCCTGCGCCGTGCTGAACGCCATTGGCAAGCAGTCCCCGGACATCAACCAGGGTGTCGATCGTACCGATCCGCTGGAGCAAGGCGCCGGTGACCAGGGCCTGATGTTCGGCTACGCCACCAACGAAACCGACGTGCTGATGCCCGCCCCCATCACCTACTCCCACCTGCTGGTGAAGCGTCAGGCCGAAGTGCGCAAGAACGGCACCCTGCCGTGGCTGCGCCCGGATGCCAAGAGCCAGCTCACCTTCGCCTACGACAACGAAGGCAAGATCCTGGGTGTGGATGCCGTGGTGCTCTCTACCCAGCATTGCGACTCCATCAGCCACAAGGATCTGGTGGAAGCGGTGCGCGAGGAGATCATCAAGCCGGTGCTGCCGGCCGAGTGGATCACCAAGGACACCAAGTACTTCATCAACCCGACCGGCCGTTTCGTCATCGGCGGCCCCATGGGTGACTGCGGTCTGACCGGTCGCAAGATCATCGTCGACACCTACGGCGGCATGGCCCGTCACGGTGGTGGCGCCTTCTCCGGTAAGGACCCGTCCAAGGTTGACCGTTCCGCCGCCTACGCCGCCCGCTATGTCGCCAAGAACATAGTCGCCGCCGGTCTGGCTGCCCGCTGTGAAGTCCAGGTCTCCTACGCCATCGGCGTGGCCGAGCCGACCTCCATCAGCGTCGAGACCTTCGGCACCGGCAAGGTGGCCGAGGAGCTGCTGGTCAAGCTGGTGCGCGAGTTCTTCGAGCTGCGTCCCTACGGCCTCATCGAGATGCTGGATCTCAAGCGTCCCATCTACCAGGCGACCGCCGCCTACGGCCACTTCGGCCGTGACGAGTTCCCCTGGGAGAAGACCGACAAGGCCGCTCTGCTGCGCGACGCCGCCGGTCTGTAAGGCTGGCCGTTGTGATAAAAGGGGAGCCTGGCTCCCCTTTTGCTTATCCGCTACCCGACGAGACCTCGATGTCTGCCACCAGAGCTCAACTCGACACCTCCCTGCTCCAGCTGCTGCACCAGCGGGTCGACGCCTGCTTTGTGCAGGCGGAGGCGCGCCTCGGCCGTTCCTTCCCGCGCCCGCAGATCCACTGCAACATGCGCGGCCGGGCGGCGGGGTCGGCGCGGCTGCAAACCTGGGAGCTGCGCTTCAACCCAGCGCTCTATGAGGCCAACCAGCAGGCCTTTCTGGCCGAGGTGGTGCCCCACGAGGTGGCGCACCTGCTGGTCTATGCCCTCTGGGGAGAAGGGCGCGGCAAGTCCCGGGTGCTGCCCCACGGCCGCCAATGGCAGTCGGTGATGCGGGAGCTGTTTGCGCTCGCCCCCAACACTACCCACAGCTTCGATCTCGCGGTGCTGGCCCAGCGCACCCATGCCTATGCGTGCGCCTGCCAGCAGCATCGGCTCTCGGTGCGCCGTCACAACAAGGTGGTGCGCGGCGAGGCCCGCTATCACTGCCGCCGCTGTCGCCAGCCCCTGGTGTTACAGCCGGGCTCGCCAGCGGATTGAGTCAACCCGTGTCGCGCCCCTGTGTTAGGGTGCGCAGCTTCTTCAGCCAAATGTTTCATTGCCAAGGATCTTCATGTTTCGCTCTCTGCTCACCCTCAGTGTCGGCCTGCTCATCAGCCTGCCGTTCATCAGCTCGCCCCTGCAGGCCCAGACCTTTCGCGCCGCCAAGCAGGATCTGAACAAGCTCTATCAGAGCCACCCCACCACCTTCTATTGCGGCTGCAACATCAAGTTCAGCGGCAAGCAGATGGCCCCCGACTGGGAGAGCTGCGGCTATCTGCCGCGCAAGCAGGCCAATCGCGCCTCTCGCATCGAGTGGGAGCACGTGGTCCCCGCATGGGAGTTCGGCCACCAGCTCCAGTGCTGGCAAGAGGGCGGGCGCAAGAACTGCGGCAAGAGCGACGAGTTCAACAAGATGGAGGGGGACATGCACAACCTTTTCCCCGCCATCGGCGAGGTGAACGGCGATCGAGCCAACTACCGTTTCTCCGACTGGAACGGCAAGCCGAACCAGTACGGCAAGTGCCAGATGCTGGTGGACTTCAAGGATCGCCGGGTGCAACCGCCCAAGGGGCCGGTGCGCGGCCAGATAGCCCGCGCCTACCTCTACATGGGCCAGCAGTATGGGCTGCGCCTGGCCGCCCAACAGCGTAAACTGTTCGAGGCCTGGGACAGGCAGTACCCGGCCGACCGCTGGGAGTGCGAGCGCAACCTCCGCATCGGCAAACTGCAGGGCAATACCAACCCCTTCATTGAAAAGCAGTGCCAATAGCCCCATTTGACAGGGAAGGGACCCCCCCTTCCTATCATGAAACGCGTTCAAGCCAAGAGATTGTGATCAGCCATGCGCATTCCACGTATCTATGAACCGGCCGCCCTGCAGGTGGGCCAGACTCTCGCCCTGTCGGAAGACGGTGCCAACCACATCGGCCGGGTGCTGCGCATGCAGCCGGGTCAGCAGCTCGAGCTGTTCAACGGCGACGGCAACCAATATGCCGCCACCATCACAGGCGTCGGCAAGAAGTCGGTGGAGGTGCGCATCGACAGCTGCGAGGCCCGCTCGGTGGAGTCACCCTTCGCCATCCATCTGGGCCAGGTGATCAGCCGTGGCGACAAGATGGACTTCACCATCCAGAAATCCGTGGAGCTGGGCGTCACCTGCATCACCCCGCTCTTCTCCGAGCGCTGCGGCGTCAAGCTGCCCGCCGATCGGTTGGAGAAGAAACGCGAGCAGTGGCAGAAGGTGGTGATCAGCGCCTGCGAGCAGTGCGGCCGCAATGTGGTGCCAGAGGTGCGTATGCCGATGGAGCTGGACGCCTGGCTGGCGGAAGAGACCAAAGAGCTCAAGCTCAACCTGCACCCGCGCGCCCCTTACAGCATCAACACACTGCCGGTACCCGAACACGGGGTGCGGCTGCTGATCGGCCCGGAAGGGGGCTTGTCCAGCGACGAGATCGCCCGTACCGTGCAAGAGGATTTCAAGGAGATGCTGCTGGGGCCGCGGGTGCTGCGCACCGAAACCGCCGCCCTGACCGCCATTACGGCGCTGCAGTGCCGCTTCGGCGATCTGGCCTGAAACCAGTCCAATGTCTTACTGCGAGGTCATGATCAAGGCTCATGCGCTGCTCTTTACCTTGCTGACGACCTCTAGTGACAGACCTTGAACAAGTGTTAAGAATCTCACTCGCAATCGAGCCACCAAAAGGAATCTCGGATGACCATCAAACTCGGCATAGTGATGGACCCCATCTCGGCCATCAACATCAAGAAGGACTCCAGCTTCGCCATGCTCGAAGAGGCGCAAAAGCGCGGCTACGAGCTCTTCTATCTGGAGATGAAGGATCTTTACATGCAGGCGGGGCGCGCCTTCGGCACCATGCGTCCGCTCACCGTCAAGCATGACTACGCCCACTGGTTCAGCCTGGGGGAGGTGGTCGATCAGCCGCTGTCCAGCCTGGACGTGATCCTGATGCGCAAGGATCCCCCCTTCGACACCGAGTTCATCTACGCCACCTATATGCTGGAGCGGGCCGAGGACGAGGGTTGCCTCATCGTCAACAAGCCCCAGAGCCTGCGCGACGCCAACGAGAAGCTCTACACCGCCTGGTTTGCCGAGCACACCCCGACCACCCTGGTCACTCGCCGCGCCGACAAGCTGCGCGCCTTCCACGCCGAGCACAAGGACGTGATCCTGAAGCCCCTGGATGGCATGGGCGGCGCCTCCATCTTCCGCATGAAGGAAGATGACGCCAACGTGGGGGTCATCATCGAGACCCTCACCGCCCACGGCAGCCAGTACTGCATGGCCCAGACCTTCCTGCCCGCCATCAAGGATGGCGACAAGCGGGTGCTGGTGGTGGACGGCGAGCCCGTGCCCTACTGCCTGGCCCGCATTCCGGCCCAGGGAGAGACCCGTGGCAACCTGGCGGCCGGCGGCCGCGGCGAGGCGCGTCCCTTGAGCGAGGCGGACTGGGCCATCGCCCGTGCGGTGGGCCCCACTCTCAAAGAGAAGGGACTCATCTTCGTCGGGCTCGACATCATAGGCGATCGGCTGACCGAGATTAACGTCACCAGCCCGACCTGCATCCGTGAAATCGAGGCGGCCTTCCCGGTGCATATCACCGGCATGCTGATGGATGCCATCGAACGCCGGCTGGGAAAATAACCCCAGGTGACGCCCCCTCGAGGCCGTCACCCAGGCAGTGATACCACAGGGGCCAGCGCGGCCCCTGCTCTTTTCTGTTGCGCGACGATGTGAGCCAGCCCCCGGACTTCCGGGGTTTCTGCGCGAAAAAGCGGTTTTGCCCGCCGCCGTCAACTGCCATAATCACCCCAAATACCTTTGCACTCTTTGATATCTATGCAAACACTGCAAAACCACTTTTTGCTCGCCATGCCGAGCCTCACGGACGTCTACTTCGAACGCTCCCTGGTCTATCTGTGCGAGCACAGCAGCGAGGGAGCCATGGGACTGGTGGTCAACATCCCGGTGGACATGTCCCTGGACGCCATGCTGACCAAGCTCAAGCTGAGCCCCCCTGCCACCGCCGAGATGAAGCAGCCGGTGCTGCAGGGCGGCCCGGTCCATGCTGATCGCGGCTTCGTGCTGCACAGCTTCAGGCCCGGCTTCAACTCCACCCTGCAGGTGAGCGACGAGATGATGGTCACCACCTCCAAGGACATCCTCGAGACCCTGGGCACCGCCGAGGCGCCGGACCACTGGCTGGTGGCCCTGGGTTACGCCGGCTGGAGCGCAGGGCAGCTCGAGCAGGAGCTGGTGGATGGCGCCTGGCTGGTGATCCCCCCCAACCCCAGGCTGGTGTTCGACACCCCCATTCACCAGCGCTGGCAGCAGGCCGCCGCCAGCATAGGCGTCAATCCTCTGCACCTCTCCAGTCAGGTGGGGCACAGTTAGATCCCTTGTCACGCTCTTTAGTTGGTGCAGTTCCCATTTAGTGCCCCTCATCCCCAGCCCTTCTCCCGCGAGGGGAGAAGGGGGTAAATCGGCACGTTTCGGATATATCTGCGGCAACCAGTCAGCTAAAACGGAGTTAGCCAGATTCGAGCGAGCATAACCTCGGCAGGTTCCCTCTCCCTTCGGGAGAGGGCTAGGGTGAGGGGATACGACATCTTTTTATTCATCTATTTCGAGGACATCCATGTCATCACGCAGCATCATGGGCTTTGACTACGGCACCAAGAGCATAGGCGTCGCCATCGGCCAGGAGCTCACGGGCACGGCCCAACCCCTTCGTTCCCTCAAGGCCAACGACGGCATTCCCAATTGGGACGAGATTGAAAAGTTGCTCAAGGAGTGGCAGCCGGATCTGCTTATTGTCGGCCTGCCGCTGAACATGGATGGCACCGATCAGGAGATCACGGTGCGGGCCCGCAAGTTCGGCAACCGCCTCCATGGCCGCTTCGGCAAGCCGGTGGAGTTCAAGGACGAGCGGCTCACCACCACGGATGCCCGCGCCCGCCTGTTCGAGCGCGGCGGCTACAAGGCGCTCGACAAGGGCAGCGTGGATGGGGTCTCCGCCCAGCTTATCGTCGAAGCCTGGATGGAAGAGCAATACGGTTGAGCCAGGGGGGCCAGCCATTGGCCCCCTGCATCAGGCATCTCCCGCCGGTGCCAGCGCCGCCTCTCCCCCGCCCCATGGGAACAGGGCAAGTCCCTCCGCCGCCAGGCCATAGAGTCGTTTCGTCTCATTGCGCAGCCACATCACCTTGGCATCCTGGTTATGGCGCTTGTGCCACAGCAGGATGAAGGCTATCTCAAGTTGCTTGTAGAGTGATTCGGGGAGCGGCAGAGGCATGGCGATCAGGTTGTCGTGGTGTCTGGCGGCATAACCAGCGCAATAGGACGGCGCCACCGCGATCAGCTCATGGCTCGACTGGGAGGCGATGTGCAGGGCCTGCTCGAAACTCGCCACCATGATGGGCACCTCCCGCCTCTGCCCCTCGTCCTCCAGCAGATCGTCCAGCGCCCAGCTGTCGCTGGCCTCCCACACCACGCTTACCTGGGGACAGGCCAGGAAGTTCTCCAGGGACCAGGTTTGCTGGAGCAGGGGGTGATCTTTACGCAGGAACACCACGGGCCTGTCGCTGAACAGCACCTCGTGATCGATGTAATAGGGCAGCCGGTTGACCCTGGCCTGGGAGCGACCGTGGGTCTCCCGGGCACAGAAGCCAAGATCCGCATCCCCGTTGACTATGTCGTTGAGGGAGTGGTGATCCCACCCCAGCATCCTGACCAGAGAGTGGGGATACTTCTGGTAGATGGTCATGGGCAGCTCGCTCAGGAAGCTGGTGCAGAAGGGGGACTCCATCACCAGGCTGAAGCGGGCCCCCTCGGGGATCGCCTCGCTATTGAGGGAGGTGATGCTGTCTGTCAGCAGGAACCAGGCCTTGAGCTCCTCTTCCAGGGTTAGGGAGAGCTGGGTCGGCTGCAACCCCTGTCGCACCCGCACAAAGAGAGGATCGTCAAACCAGTCCCGCAGCTTGGCGAGCGCCTTGCTCACCGCCGAGGGGGTGACACAGAGCTTCTTGGCCGCCCCCGCCACGCTGCGCTCCTGCATCAGGTGCTTGAAGACCACCAGCAGGTTCAAATCCAGTTCACCCAGGTTGCGCATATCCCCTCTCATCTCCCGTTATCCCCGCGACCGCGCTTCGCGCAGCGCGAGCCATGGTAACAGCCCTTTGACGGCCAGGTAACTGAGCAGGGTCAACAGCAGGGCACAGATCAGCATCCCGGATGGGGCCACGCCAAGCTGGCCCAGCAGCCAGATATAGAGGCCGGAGAGGCTGATCTGCATGATGCAGAGCAGGGCGCTGGCGAATGCCGCATGGTGCTGACACTCCGCCAGCGCCTCCCCCATCGCCACCCCGAAGCCGCAGGAGAAGCCGATGCAGACCAGGGCAAAGCCCGGCAGCAGCAAGCGTATATTGCCCCCCCACTGCCAGCTGCCGAGCAGAAGGCAGGCCGCCAGCAGGTAGGCCAGATGGGAGAACGCCAGCACCCTGTCCTTGCCCAGCCAGCGCAGCAGCAGCGGCGTCAGGAAGGAAGTGGACATGCTCACTCCGGCCATCACCATCATCACCAGGGAGTACTGCTCAGTGGTGAAGCCAAGCCCCTGCATCAGGATCAGCGGCGAGACGCTGACATAGACCAGGATGGCGGTCACGCTGGCGCTGGTCAGAAGCGAGTGCAGCATGAAGCGCGGGGAGCCCAGCAGGGCAAGGGGTCGGGGTGCGCCACTCTGCTGGCGGGCCGGGCGAGTCTCCCTGAGCAGCAGCAGGTTGACCAGGCCGCTGACGACCGCCACCAGCGCCATCGCCACGAAGATCCCGCGCCAATCAAAATGCGACAGGATGAGATAACCCAGCACGGGTGCCAGCACAGGGATGACACAGATCACCCCGTTGATCATGGAGAGCGCCATCGCCAGCCGCGCCTGGCTCAGCACATCCCGCAGCACGGTAAAGGTCATGATATAGAGCGCCCCCGCCCCGACCCCCTGCCAGAAGCGGCCGAAATAGAACTGGCTGATCCCCGCCGCATTGGCCGCCACCAGGGAGGCGAGGACAAAAATCAGGGAGCCCCCCAGTACCACCCAGCGCCGCCCATGGCGATCGGCAATGATCCCCCCCAGCAGCACAGTGGCCGCCATGCCGAACAGGTAGATGGAGAAGGCGGTGTGGATCTGCGCCTCGCTCGCCTGCAGGGCATCGGCAATCTGGGGCACGGCCACCAGATAGAGATCGATCCCGACCGGGTAGAGGATGATCATCAGGAAAGTGCACAGCAGGAAAATGCCCATGGATGCTCCATTGCGAAAGGCCCGCCCACGCAGACCATGCTAACCAGCGTCGATGGCCTGAGCATGGGGGACAGGTTGAATATGGGCAGCACTATAGGAGGGGCGCCCGCTCGCACCTAGTGACGAGATGGCGATCAGTAGATTCCAATTTGGAAATCGAATTGTCAGTGGTGAGCCATTCTGACCATTCAGTGAAGCGTAACCGCGCCGGCGGTACCAAAAAGTACGCCGGGCAATCCCGGCGTACTCACCTCAATCAACGGGGCCGAGCTGTCACTCCGTCAGCTTGCTCAGAATGGCGTGGGCCGCCTTGACGCGGGCGTCATTAGGATAGTTCCGATTGGCCAGCATGACGATGCCGACGCCCTTGGTGGGCACGAAGGCCACATAGGCACCGAAGCCGTTGGTCGCGCCTGTCTTGTTGTAGAGCCGCGCCTCCCCCGTCTTCTGGGACCCGGCAACGGGGCTGACCGGATTGGCATTGTAAGTCACCGCCGGGGAGTTGCCCGCCAGCAGCGCCGCTTCACTGACGGGATAGGGGTAGCTCTCCCAGCCGAGCCCCTGGGTCATGGTTCCCACCGAGTAGAAACCGGTGTGGGTCATGGCGATCGCCTGCTGCAGCGGCTCGTCGCCACCACCTGCCATGTTGGCACCGACGAAGGTCAGCAGATCCGCCGAGCTGGTCTTGATGCCATAGGCCTCGTCCGCCAGTACCCCCTGGTTGACCCGGATGGGCTTGTCCTCTTTCGAGTAGCCATAGGCGTAGTTCCCCATGGCAGCGGCGGGCACTTTGAGATAGGTGTGGGCCAGGCCGAGCCCGGGCAGCAGGGTCTGGCTCATCAGCTGCTCAAAGGGTTGCCCCAGGCTATGGGCCGCCAGGTGGCCGAACAGGCCGATGCTGGGGTTGGAGTACTGGCGATGGGTGCCCGCCGGGTAGGCTGGCGTCCACTGGCGATAGTAGGCGCGCATCTTGTCGGTGGAGTCCACTTCGTCGGGGAATTGCAGCGGCAGGCCCCCTGCGCTGTAGGTGGCGAGTTCGGCCATGGTGATGCCGTCGAAGGCGGAGCCTTTGAGCCAGGGGGCGTGCTGGCTCACCTTGTCATCGGGCTGGAAGCCGCCCTTGACCACGGCGTAGGCCCCAATCGTTGCCGTAAGAGTCTTGCTGACCGAGCCAATCTCGAACAGGGTCTGCTCGCTCACGGGGGCTCCGCTCTCCCGGTTTGCCACCCCGTAGTTGAAGTAGTGGGCCTTGCCATCCTTCAGCACGGCCACCGCCATGCCCGGGATCCTGTACTCCTTGAGCACGGGCCGGATGCTGGCATCCACCAGGGGGCGCAGGGGATCGCCCTGGGTGTCCGCAGCGGCCTGAGTCAGGCCAGCCCACAGCAGGGTGCCCGCCGTCAGCAATGTCATCCGCACCTGTTGTTGCATGGTCATTCTATCCTCTCGGTTGCTTGGGATCGCCGCACCAGCGACGAGCTATGGGGCCAGCATAACGGGCCAAGGTGTGCTGGATGTGAAGTGGCGTGAAGTGTCGTCGCTGTTGCCAAGGAGGCATTCAGCCCGCCCCCTGTGAGCCCAGTCATCCCATGCCACAGCCCCGGGCGGGCATGGGCCCATATAGAAGAGGGGAGCCCATGGCTCCCCTCTTTCATTATCCGACCGGATCAACCCAGGACTCAGGCCTGCTTGCTCTTGGGCGGGTTGTCCCAGATCCCCGCTTCCAGCTGGCTGCGGATCTCCGGGTACTTGTTGGCGTCGAAGGTGGGGACGCGACCCAGCTTGAGCTGATCGTTGTAGTCCTTGGCCAGCTTGATGGCGACCCCCGAGAGCAGCAGTATGGCGATCAGGTTGACGATGGCCATCATCCCCATGGACACATCCGCCAGGGCCCACACTGTCGGCAGCTCACCCACGGAACCGAACATCACCATGCCCAGCACGAACATCCGGAACAGCATCAGGCCGCCCTTGTGGTTGTGCTCCAGGAACACCAGGTTGGTCTCGGCGTAGGAGTAGTTCGCCACTATGGAGGTGAAGGCGAAGAAGAAGATGGCCGCCGCGATGAAGATGTTGCCACCGCCACCGACCTGGGAGGAGAGCGCACGCTGGGTCAGCTCGACCCCGGTTACGCCGGAGCCCGGCTCGAACTGGCCGGACATCAGTATGATGGCGGCAGTACAGGTACAGATGACTATGGTGTCGAGGAAGACCCCCAGCATCTGCACATAGCCCTGGGACGCCGGGTGCGGCGGATAGGGGGTCGCGGTCGCGGCGGCGTTCGGGGCAGAGCCCATACCGGCTTCGTTGGAGAAGAGGCCGCGCTTGATGCCGTTGATCATCGCCTGGGAGATGGCGTAACCCATGGCGCCGGAACCCGCCTGCTCGATGCCGAAGGCCGACTTGATGATGAGAACAAAGACCCCGGGCAGCTCGCTGATGTTCATGGCCACCACGAACAGCGCCATCAAGATGTAGGCCAGTGCCATGAAGGGCACCACCAGCTCGGCGAAGCGGGCTATGCCGCGGATGCCGCCGAAGATGATGAGACCGGACAGCACCACCAGTGCCAGGCCGCTGACCCAGTCAGGGATGCCGAAGGCGACGTTCATGGCCAGGCTGATGGAGTTGGCCTGCACCGCATTGAACACCAGACCGAATGCCAGCAGCAGACAGAGGGAGAAGACCACCCCCATCCAGCGCATGCCGAGACCACGCTCCATGTAGTAGGCGGGACCGCCACGGTAGTTGCCGTCTTCGTCCTTGACCTTGTAGAGCTGGGCCAGGGTACTCTCGACGAAGGCGGTGGCCATGCCGATGAAGGCGATCAGCCACATCCAGAAGATGGCGCCAGGGCCCCCCAGATAGATGGCGACGGCCACGCCGGCCAGGTTGCCGGTGCCCACACGGGCGGCCAGGCTGGTACACAGGGCCTGGAAGGAGGAGATGCCGGCACTGTCGGATTTGCGGCTATTGCGCAGTACCGAGAACATGTGGCCGAAGTGACGGATCTGGATAAACCCCAGGCGGAAGGTAAAGAAGAGTCCGACCCCGATCAGCAGGTAAATGAGCACGGCTCCCCACATCAGGTCGTTAATCATTGCAATCAAGGTGTCCATAATTCTCTCGTTGTTATCACATCCATGGTCAGTCTGCGCTGACCGCTCTCTGTCAATTTCCGAATTAGCATTGCGCCGAAGGGGCGGAATCTAGCATAGGGAGGGAATTCAGAATAGTGATTAGGCTCACTGGAAAGACAAAAAACGAGCGATTTGATGCAAAAAAGCTTCATTTAGCACGCAAATAATCAACAAAACTTGATGTGCGATTCTACAGTTGATAAATAAGACCCGAAAGGGGCTCATTTGTCGATATTCCCATGACGGTAAAAACAGATGCCTTCACCGGCGGTGGTAAGGCAAGCGTTTGCCTCTGATGTCGCCCAGCCAGGGGCTTGTCACGCCAAACGTTTTACACGTAATTAAATTTCAAGTAGCTGACAAGAGTATTTGTGTGACCCACTGCACAAAATGAAGAATCAACTAAAAAAGTTGCTTTTGTGCCGGTCGCAGGGCGTTGCCAAAAAATCAGTAAAAGTCGTTTTTTATCAGACACTTTCCGCCTGTCGCTCCCCCCTCTCCCACCACCTGGGTGATTCACGTACAAGGCTCCCTATTGCAGGAAGCGCCACATCCGTATTAATTAGGCAGGCAGTGGCGATGGGCCACCCCCATCGTGCTTTTCTGAGCCTGAGTCGCCGGGATTTTGTAATTTTATTTCAGAACGGCCGTCTCACGCCCGCAACCCCTGGGATTGCTCCCTCATATAGAGATGATATTTGCTATGGCCGATAAATTAACCCAGCTGAAAGCCCTGACCACGGTAGTTGCCGACACCGGCGACATCGAAGCCATCAAGCGCTACCAGCCCATCGATGCCACCACCAACCCCTCCCTGGTGTTGAAGGCATCCGAGATCCCCGAGTACGCGGCGCTGATCGAAGACGCCATCAACTGGGCCAAGTCCCAGAGCCAGGACAAGGCACAGCAAATCATCGACGCGGGCGACAAGCTGGCGGTCAACATAGGTCTGGAAGTACTGAAAATCGTCCCGGGCCGCATCTCCACCGAGGTGGATGCCCGTCTCTCCTTCGACACCGACGCCAGCATCGCCAAGGCCCGCAAGCTGATCCGCCTCTACAACGAAGCCGGCATCACCAACGATCGCATCCTGATCAAGCTGGCCTCCACCTGGGAAGGCATCCGTGCCGCCGAAGTCCTGGAGAAAGAGGGCATCCAGTGCAACCTGACCCTGCTGTTCTCCTTCGCCCAGGCCCGTGCCTGTGCCGAAGCCGGCGCCTTCCTGATCTCCCCGTTCGTGGGCCGCATCCTCGACTGGTACAAGGCCAAGCACAACCGTGACTACACCGCGAGCGAAGATCCGGGCGTGGTCTCAGTCACCGCCATCTACGACTACTACAAGCAGCACGACTACCAGACAGTGGTGATGGGTGCGAGCTTCCGCAACACCGGCGAGATCCTGGAGCTGGCCGGTTGCGATCGCCTGACCATAGGCCCTGCCCTGCTGGAAGAGCTGAGCAAGACCGAAGGCGCCGTGGTGCGCAAGCTGAACTACACCGGCGAGCGCAAGGCAAAACCGACCCCCATGACAGAAGCACAGTTCCGCTGGGAGCTGAACCAGGACGCCATGGCGGTCGAGAAGCTGGCCGAAGGCATTCGCATGTTCGCCGTCGATCAGGGCAAGCTGGAAACCATGCTGGCCAGCCGTCTGTAAAAGACGGGCCGAGGCCATCTCGGCCAACTCCCTCCACAGGAGGTGTTGCGCCGATAAAACCGGGCTCCCGCAAGGGCAGCCCGGTTTTTTTTATCCACCTTCCCGATTGTCACAACTTGGTCATAAAAACGTTTTATTTTCAAATGCGTCGTGTTATACGAATGGTGAAAACCATAAAACCAAGGAGGGAGCCATGGACATGTTCAACTTCGATTTTGACGAGGTCGTTGAGCTGGGTTCACGTAGCCGCGGGACAACGGGAAAGAAACGTAAATGGCGTGAGATAGAGGCGCTTAAAGACAAGCACCGCCTGCAAAAGGAGCTGCAAGCCATCGACATCGCCTACGAAGGTTCGGACGAACTGGAGCTGTAGTGTCACCGGCGTCGCCCGTGGCGGCACAGACCCACTGACACAGTAAAACAAAACGCCCCGGCCAAGCCGGGGCGTCGTTTTTTGGCCCGCCTGCCATTTCAGGATGAGGGGGGCAACGAGAGCTGCTTGGCCAGCGCCTGGAAGTGCTGGCTCACCTCGGCCCCGAACAGGGGATCATTGATGGCCCTGTTCTGCCAGAGCTGCTCGAGCTGACGCCAGTCATCTTCGGTCAGGGAATCACGCAGATGAGGGAAGATCACCCCCTCCTCGTAGTTCATGTGGGCCTCCTGCTGCTCGATGAACTGCTCCAGCTTGGCGGTGAACTGCTCAAGCGGAATGACGGCGTCCATCAGTATCATCTCCACCATCTCCTTGAGTTCGGTGCCGGCCACCAGCAGGCGGGCGTGCTCCTCATGCAGCCGGTTGGCGACCTCCCCCTCCACCACCCTGTATTTCAGGTAGTAGTCATAGATCATGTCTTCCTTGGGGTGATGGAACTTGTCGGAGACCTCCCGCAAGTAGTCCACCACGTCCCGGAGCAGGAAATAGCTCACCGGCTGCTCATTGCGGATGGCTGCCAGCTTGTGCTTGAGCAGCGTCAGCAGCCTGGCGATGTTGAGGTGGTCCTTATGGAGACTGGATAACATGAGCACTCCTTGCGCTGAATTGAAAAAGAGACTGTCTCGAGTATACGGTCATTTTTTACCCGAACTTTGCACTCAATCAAGTCAGCTGCAGACAATCCCCGCCCCGGCGACGCAAGCGACCTGACAACTTTGGGCGCCCTTGCCTGCCCAGAGGCGGGAAGAGGGTCAGGCCGGCACCGGCTGGTGATGGCAGACCGAGAGCCAGTCGATGGGGCTCATCCCCTGCTGCACCAGCAGGCGGTTTGCCTCCGAGAAGTGACCACAGCCGATGAAGCCGCGGTGAGCGGACAATGGGCTGGGATGGGGAGCCGTCAGCACATGGTGACGCGACCGGTCGATGAAGCGTCCCTTCTTCTGAGCATGGGCTCCCCACAGCAGGAAGACCACCCCCTGACAGTGGGAGTTGATCCGCTCTATGACCCTGTCGGTGAAGGTCTCCCAGCCCAGGTGGGCATGGGAGTGGGCCATGCCCGCCTGCACCGTCAGCACCGTATTGAGCAGCAGCACCCCCTGGGTGGCCCAGGACTCCAGGAAACCGTGGCTGGGGGTGACGAAGCCCGGCAGATCCCGCTGCATCTCCTTGTAGATGTTGACCAGGGAGGGAGGCGTGCGTACCCCGGGCAGCACGGAGAAGCAGAGGCCGTGGGCCTGGCTCGGCCCGTGGTAGGGGTCTTGCCCCAGGATCACCACCTTGACCTGATCCAGCTCGGTCAGCTTGAAGGCATTGAACACCTCGGTGGCCGGGGGGTAAATCACCTTGCCCGCTTCCCGCTCCTCCCTGACGGTCGCCAGGGTTGCCTTGAAATAGTCCTGCTCTTTCTCAGAACCGATCACATCCTTCCAGGTCAGCACGCCAGTCTCCTCTCTCTGTGAATCCGCTACCTCTGGCACCCCAATATCCTCGATGAATGCCGCAAGGGGCTCAGGATAGGGGGCCGGGCAGCAAGACGCAACCGCGACTCGGCTCTGGGGGATGGCCACCCCTGCGCCCCTGTGTCCGCCAAAACCCTGGCCCCCTGCCTATCGGGATGATGGTCGATGGCCGCAGCCATCAGCGCCTTGGCGGCCGCGCACCTGGCCACCCAGCGAGGTCCTGCCCTGATCTTGTAAGACGCCCGACCCTGACCTTATAAAGAGAATAACGGCTAAAGATGTAGTTAAATTACTAGATATACCCAATAAAAAATGCATAATTCATATATCTTACAAAATCATAAAAATGATCTATTTTTGATTAATCTCAATGAATTAATCCCTTTCCTCGCGCGCAAAATGTGCTTTTATTGATTTAGATCAATTTTCGTATTATTACCATCGTGGTATATATGACCCCAACGAAGTAAAGGTGTAAGGCAAGGCCCCGTTAAATCATCCCGTCATCAAGGTGGTTTAAAAACATCAGGGTAATGTGCTTACCGTTGAATCCGCTTTCCTATGAGGAGTCATACCATGATCAAGGGCATCCAAATCACCCAGTCCGCCAACGCCGCACTGCTGAACTCTTTCTGGCTGCTGGATGAAGAGAAGCAGCAGGCTCGCTGCATCTGCGCCAAGGGCGACAGCTTCGTCGCCGATCAGGAAGTCGCACTGTCCGATCTGGGCCAGTTCGAATACCGTGAACTGCCGGTCCAGACCGAACCCGTGGTCGAGGGTGGTCAACACCTGAACGTCAACGTGCTGCGCCGCGAGACCCTGGAAGACGCCATCGCCAATCCGGAGAAATACCCGCAGCTGACCATCCGCGTGTCTGGCTACGCAGTGCGTTTCAACGCCCTGACCCCGGAACAGCAGCGTGATGTGGTCACCCGCACCTTCACCCAGAGCCTGTAATTCCCTCTGCGGTCATCTGCACCATGAAAAACGGCCCACTCGGGCCGTTTTTTTATGGGCAAGCCACAGTGCCTGCCCATCTCTCCTTGCAGACCGCGCCTGCCGGCTATCCGTGCTGGTCGACCTTCTGCACGGCGACCGGGTTGGCAAGCACCTCGTTCATCTTCTGCTCGTCGAGCTGATCGCAATAACGCGCCACCACCAGAGTCGCCACGCCGTTGCCAATGAGGTTGGTCAGGGCCCGCGCCTCCGACATGAAGCGATCTATCCCCAGGATCAGCGCCAGCCCGGCGAGTGGCAGGTGCCCCACCGCCGAGATGGTGGCCGCCAGCACGATGAAGCCGCTGCCGGTGACCCCGGCGGCCCCCTTGGAGGAGATGAGCAACACCACCAGCAGGGTGAGCTGCTGGAACAGATCCAGCGGCGTATTGGTCGCCTGGGCGATGAAGACGGCCGCCATGGTCAGGTAGATGGAGGTACCATCCAGGTTGAAGGAGTAACCGGTCGGGATCACCAGGCCCACCACCGACTTCTTGCAGCCGAGCGCCTCCATCTTCACCAGCATGCGCGGCAATACGGATTCGGAAGAGGAGGTGCCTAGCACGATCAGCAGCTCTTCCCGGATGTAGGAAATAAAGCGCACTATGCTGAAGCCATTTGCCCTGGCAATGCTGCCCAGCACCATGAAGATGAATAGCAGGCAGGTCACATAGAAGCAGGCAATTAACTGACCGAGCTGGACCAGAGAGCCGATCCCATATTTCCCTATGGTAAAGGCCATGGCACCAAAGGCGCCAACCGGTGCCAATTTCATGATCATGTTGATGATGCCGAAAATAACCTGGGAGAAGCTGTCGATCATATTGAAGACTAATTTCCCCTTCTCGCCGATATGGTGCAGGGAGAAGCCAAACAGCACCGCAAACAGCAACACCTGAAGAATGTTGCCGCTGGCAAAGGCGCCGATCACGCTGCCCGGGATCACGTCAAGCAGGAAGGCGATGATGCCCTGCGACTTGGCTTGCTCGGCATAGGCCGAGATGGAGCTGGCATCCAGCGTGGCGGGATCCACGTTCATGCCGACCCCGGGTTGCAGCAGGTTCACCACGCACAGCCCGATGACCAGGGCTATGGTGCTCACCACTTCAAAGTAGAGCAGCGCTATGGCACCGGTTTTCCCCACCGCCTTCATGCTCTCCATGCCGGCGATGCCGGTCACTACGGTGCAGAAAATAACGGGGGCAATGATCATCTTGATTAATTTCACGAAGCCATCACCCAATGGCTTCATATCAGCCCCGAGGTCGGGATAGACATGTCCCAGAAATACCCCCAGGGTGATCGCAAGCAGCACCTGGAAATAAAGGCTGCTGAATACTTTCTTGTGCATGATTAACGTCCTGTTAATTAATTGACATCTCATATGGCAGAAATAGGCATGCAGGGAGCCGTCACGAGAAAATATCCTTCTCTCGCCGGCGTCATGCTATTTCATCATCGCAACGGCGCCACTTTCACACGTTATAAGAAGCAATTAAGAGACATTAATCACACAACATATTTAACATCATTAACACCACGGCAACCGAGATATAGTTGGTCAACGATGTATTTGAGACCCTATTGAAAACTCTCCGAATAAAAAAATGCCCCGCATGGCGGGGCACCTGGCATCACTAAAGCGCCGTGCTGGATCAGGCGGAGGTATCCAGTGGCTCGAAGCCCTTGATGAGATCGTCGATGGCCTTCATCTGCTTGAGGAAGCCTTCCAGCTTGTCCAGCGGCAGGGCACTCGGGCCGTCGCAACGGGCCACTTTCGGGTCCGGGTGGGATTCGATAAACAGACCCGCCAAGCCGACCGCCATGCCGGCACGGGCCAGCTCGGTCACCTGATCCCGACGACCACCGGAGGCGGCCCCCAGGGGATCGCGACACTGCAATGAATGGGTCACGTCGAAGATGACGGGGTAGCCGCCGGTGCTCTTCTTCATTACGCCCAGGCCCAGCATGTCCACCACCAGGTTGTCGTAACCGAAGTTGGCACCGCGCTCGCACAGGATCAGGCGATCGTTGCCGCACTCCTCGAACTTGTCGGTGATGTTCTTCATCTGGCTCGGGCTCAGGAACTGCGGCTTCTTGATGTTGATGACGTTGCCGGTGCGGGCCATGGCCTCCACCAGATCGGTCTGGCGCGCCAGGAAGGCGGGCAGCTGGATGACATCCACTACCTCGGCAACCGGCTTGGCCTGATGCACTTCATGCAGATCGGAGATGACCGGCATGCCGAAGGTCGCCTTGAGCTCCTGGAAGATCTTCATCCCCTCTTCCAGGCCCGGGCCGCGGTAGGAGTGGATGGAGGAGCGGTTCGCCTTGTCCCAGCTCGCCTTGAACACGAATGGTATGCCCAGCTTGCTGGTCACTTCCACGTACTTCTCGCACACCGCCATCGCCATGTCGCGGGATTCCAGCACGTTCATGCCGCCAAACAGCACGAAGGGCTTGTCGTTGGCGACGTCGATCGCGTTGATCTTGATATTCTTCTGTTCCATCTCAGCATCCTTAAGTGAAGAGGCTTCCCCAGACCCCCTCAATGGAGGGGCTTGGGGCTAAGATCCAGACTGGCCAGCTGGGTTTTCAGCACGTCGGCCACAGGATCGTCCGGGCATTGTTCAATAAAGTATTCAAAATCGTCGGCGGCGAAACGGGGGCAGTCGAGCTGCTCGTAGATGAAGCCCCTATCCCGCGTCTCCAGCGGATCTCCGGGCTTCATGCGCAGCAGCAGCTCGCTGCAGCGCAATGCTTCTGTCATGCGCTCCTCCCTCAGCAGGGCCCCCTTGCTGACGTTGAGCAGGCGTTCGATGATCTCCCACTGCCCGCAGGGCTGCAGATGGTCATCGCTTAAGGTCGCCAGGTTGCCGAGGGCGCCGCGCAGCAGCAGCTCGATGCGGTGCAGGCTCAGTTCGTCACCGTTGAAGGGGTCCACATAGACCTCCCCCTCCAGGCCGGCGAAGCTCACCAGGAAGTGGCCCGGGAAGCAGATCCCCTCCACATCCAGACCAATCTTGCGACCCAGCTGGATGATGAGGATGCCAAGGCTCACCGGTATGCCCTTGCGTTGTACCAGCACCTGGTTCAGGTCGCAGTTGGCGGCAGAGAAATAATCCTGCCAGTCGCCCCGAAACCCTAAGGTCTGGTAGAACCCCTGCAACAGCTGACGGCGCACCTCGTCACAGTCCCCTTCGACTATGGCCTCGTCCAGCCAGCTATCGAGACGGGCCAGCTCGGCCTCTCCCGCGCCGCCATGGCCCAGGATCTCATCGCTCACCGACAGTGCCAGTTCGGCCAGGTCGTGGGCCTCGAAGTCGGTCCACTCATCCACACGTATCATCGTCGTCATCCCTAACCGAACAGGTTGGCCTGCTTTTGCACCGCCAGCTTGGCGATAAAGAAGATCCACCCCAGGGCCCCCAGGAAGGCAAACCAGCGGATGCTGTTGCTGCGCGCCAGGCGCAGCGCCATCATGCCGAGGAAGGCCACCGCCAGCACGGCGCTCAGCTTCTCGCTGAGCCAGGGGATCCCATTGTTGAGGGGATTGAGATCCAGCACCATGCACAGCAGCACGCCGGAGAGCACCACCAGGCCATTGAGCCAGCCGCTGGCCTGCAGCACCCGGCCGTTACGGGCATGAATGGAGCCGGTTTGGGCCCAGTAAAAGCGCAGCATGAACATCAGCACGGCCCCGACAATCAGGGTAAGGTGCAGATGTTTGAGAACAACATACATATGGTTTCCTTGCACAGGGGCGGACAGTTCCGCCCGTCATCATCACGGCGCCAGACGACCCAGGGTCACCCGCTCGTTATCCCCATAATCCCGCACGGTTTCCACCTGGCAGTAGCCCTGTTGCAGCAGAAGCTGACGCACCAATGCCCCCTGCTCCCAACCGTGCTCCAGCAAGAGCCAGCCCCCCTGGCACAGATGGGCGGGGGCACCGGCCACTATCAGGCGAATGTCCGCCAGCCCCTGCTCGTCCGCCACCAGGGCGGAGCGGGGCTCGAAGCGCACGTCCCCCTCCTCCAGATGGGGATCCGCCCCGTCGATATAGGGCGGATTGGAGACGATCATCGCAAAACGTGGCGCATCCGACAGGGGCTCGAACCAGCTGCCGTCCCGCACTTCTATGGGCAACCCCAGGGCGGTGCTGTTGGCGCGGGCCAGGGCGGCGGCGTCCGGCATCCTGTCCACCGCCCATACATCGGCATCGGGTCGCTCGGACTTGAGCGCCAGCGCGATGGCGCCGGTGCCGGTGCCCAGATCCAGCAGGGCACAGGGGCCGGCAGGCAGGCGCGCCAGCGCCTGCTCCACCAGCACCTCGGTGTCGGGGCGCGGGATCAGGGTGGCCGGGCTCACCTTCAGCGGCAGGGACCAGAACTCCCGCTCGCCGATGAGGTGGGCGATGGGTTCACCGGCCAGCCGACGGTCAAGCCACCCTTGCAGGGTGGCCTGCTGGGCGGCATCGAGCTCGCGCTCCGGCCAGGTCATCAGGTAGCTACGCCGGCAACCCAGCAGATGGCAGAGCAGCGCATCGGCGTCGGCACGGGGGGATTCCCCAAAGGCCAGGGTCGCCATGATGTGGGCACGAGCCTGCTGGATCTGCATGGGCATTAGTTGCTCTCGGCCAGGGAGGCAAGCTGATCCGCCTGGTATTCCTGCACCAGGGGCGTGATGACGCAATCCAGATCCCCTTCGAGGATCTCCCCCAGCCGATAGAGAGTGAGGTTGATGCGGTGCTCGGAGAGGCGACCCTGGGGGTAGTTGTAGGTGCGGATACGCTCGGAGCGATCGCCTGAGCCCACCAGGTTGCGGCGGGTGCTCTGCTCGGCGGCGCGGTGACGCTCGTCCTCGGCCGCCTGCAGGCGGGCGGAGAGCACAGACATCGCCTTGGCGCGGTTCTTGTGCTGGGAGCGCTCGTCCTGGCACTCCACCACCAGGCCGGTGGGCAGGTGGGTGATGCGGATGGCGGAGTCGGTCTTGTTGACGTGCTGACCACCGGCCCCGGAGGCGCGGAAGGTGTCGATCTTCAGCTCGGAGGGGTTGATCTCGATCTGTTCGGCTTCCGGCACTTCCGGCAGCACGGCCACGGTACAGGCGGAGGTGTGCACCCGGCCCTGGGATTCGGTCTCGGGTACCCGCTGCACCCGGTGACCGCCGGACTCGAACTTGAGGCGGCCGTAGACGTGCTCGCCGTCCACCTTGGCGATCACCTCCTTGTAGCCACCGTGCTCGCCGTCGTTGCAGCTGACGATGGAGACGCGCCAGCCCTGGCGTTCGGCGTATCGGGAGTACATGCGGAACAGATCCCCTGCGAAGATGGCCGCCTCGTCGCCACCGGCGCCGGCACGGATCTCGAGATAGCAGTTGTTGTCATCCTTGGGGTCGCGCGGCAGCAGCATCACCTGCAGCGCCTGCTCCTGCTCCTCGAAGGTCGCCTTGGCGAGCGGCAGCTCCTCCTGCGCCATCTCGCGCAGGTCGGCGTCGTCCTCTTCCAGCATCATCTTGGTGGTCTCGAGGTTCTCCTCGGCCTGACGGAAGCGCTGGAAGGCGTGCACTATGTCTTCGAGCTGGGCATATTCCCGGGTCAGGGCACGGTATCTGTCCTGATCCGAGGCGACCCCGGGCTCGCCGAGCAGGGCCTGTACTTCTTCGTGGCGCTCGATGAGGCCTTCCAGCTTTCTGATCAATGACGGGTTCATAAATCTTGTGTTCTCGATGGAGGACGGGACAACCGGCAGGTTGCCCGAAAATTATGACTCTTGTGACAATCCCAGCACCTGACGTAGTTGGGACAGCTTGTGGGTGTCCCCCTGGGCTGCGGCCTGGCGCAGGGCCTGGGTCGGTGCGTGGATCAACTTGTTGGTGAGGCGGTGAGCCAGGGCCTTGAGGGCCTGCTCGGCATTCTCGCCCTGTTGCAGGGCCAGCAGGGCACGCTGCAACTCTTCATCTGCCACCTGTTGGGATTGGTGGCGATAATCGCGAATGAGGTCCACAGAGTGCTGGCTGCGGTACCAGCCCATGAAGTCGCCCTGCTCTTCCTGCACTATGAGCTCGGCCTCGGCGGCCGCCCGCTTGCGGGTCTCGAGGTTCTGCTCGATGATGCCCTGCAGGTCATCCACAGTGTAGAGATAGGCGTCGGAGAGCTCGTCCACCTCGGCTTCGATGTCCCGCGGCACGGCTATGTCCACCAGGAACATGGGCCTGAAACGGCGGGCCTTGAGGGCGCGTTCCACCATGCCCTTGCCGATGATGGGCAGGGGACTGGCGGTGGAGCTGATGACGATGTCCGCCTCGTGCAGGTAGTCCGGGATCTCTTCGAGCGTCATCACCTGGGCGCCGAACTCCTCGGCCAGCAGCTGGGCCCGCTGCAGGGTGCGGTTCGCCACCATCATCTGGGTGACGTTTTGCTCGCGCAGGTGGCGGGCCACCAGCTCTATGGTTTCGCCCGCCCCCACCAGCAGCACCTTGGTCTGGGAGAGATCGGAGAAGATGCGGCGGGCCAGGCTCACGGCGGCGAAGGCCACCGACACGGCGCTGGCGCCGATCTCGGTGTCGGTACGCACCCGTTTTGCCACCGAGAAGGATTTCTGGAACAGGCGCTCCAGGGATCCCTTCACCGCTTCCGCCTGCTGGGCGTGGGCGTAGGACTGCTTGATCTGCCCCAGGATCTGCGGCTCTCCCAGCACCAGGGAGTCGAGCCCGCAGGCGACCCGCATCAGGTGGCGCACCGCCTCCTCGTCCTGGTGGCGGTAGATGGCGGAGACCACCTCGCTCGCCTCCAGCTGGTGGAACCGCTGCAGCCAGCTCAGCACCTGCTCCCCCTGCCCTTGCTCCAGGCTGCAATACAGCTCGGTTCGATTGCAGGTGGAGACGATCACCGCCTCGCTGACACCGGGCTGTTCCACCAGCTCACGCAAGGCGCGATCGATGCAGTCCGGGCCAAATGCGACCCGTTCCCGCAAGGCGACACTGGCGGTGTTGTGGTTGATTCCGAGGGCAAGCAGACTCATGGGTGGGTGATGATCGTTTCGTGCACAGGGTATGAAGGCCGACAATTGTACGAGAAAGGGTAAGTCTTTAAAAGCGATACGGCCGCCCCTTATACTGTGGCAAATCTCTTATCCGGAGCACGACCTTGTTCTTGCGTATCTTCTCCCTCGCCTGCCTGCTGGTACTGGCCGGCTGTACCACCACTCAACCCCAGCGGGATCAGGTCAACTGGCAGCAGGAACGGGCCCGTCTCGAACAGCTGACCCACTGGGAGCTGTCGGGCAAGATGGCCATCATCACGGCCCGCCAGAAGGGCAGCGCCCGCCTCAACTGGCAGCAGAACGGCGACGACTATCGCCTCAACCTCACCAGCCTCATCGGCACCCATATTCTCGAGCTCTCCCGCAGCAAGGGGGAGATCACCCTGACCGACAACGAAGGCAAGGTGCACCAGAGCCAGGATGCCGAGGCCCTCGTCTATCAGCTCACCGGCTGGAATATTCCGGTCACCGGGCTGCCGGAGTGGATCAAGGGGCTGCCGGGTGAGGCCGAATTCGAGCTCAACCCCGACGCCAGCCTGGCCTCAGTGCGCGACGGCCAGTGGCAGATCGTCTATGGGGACTATCGGGATCAGGACAACTACCGGCTGCCGCACCTGCTGACCATGACGGGCCAGGGCAGCCGCCTCAAGTTGCAGATCAACCAATGGACCCTGGCGCCATGATGCAGGATACCATCCGGCAGGCGCCGATCCGCTGGCCGGCGCCGGCCAAGCTCAACCTCTTCCTGCACGTCAACGGCCGCCGTCCCGACGGCTATCACGAGCTGCAGACCCTGTTCATCTTCCTGGACCACGGCGACTGGCTGGAGTTTGACCCCCTGCCGGGAACCAGCCTGCTCACCCTGAGTCCTGCCATCCCCGGGGTGCCGGATGAACAGAATCTCATCATCCGTGCCGCCCGCCTGTTGCAGGGGAGGCTGCCAAGCCCGATGGGGGCCCATATCCGGCTGGAGAAGGTATTGCCCATGGGAGGCGGCATCGGCGGCGGCTCGTCTGACGCCGCCACCACCCTGGTGGCGCTGAATCATCTCTGGCAGGCAGGGCTCGGCGAAGACGAGCTGGCGGAACTCGGGGTGCAGCTGGGGGCCGACGTGCCCGTGTTCGTGCGCGGCCGGGCCGCCTTTGCGGAAGGGGTTGGCGAGAAGCTGCAACCGGTCGAGGTGCCGAGCGCCTGGTATCTGGTGCTCAAACCCGATTGTCATGTGGCAACGGCGGCGGTTTTTCAGGATCCCGAGCTGCCTCGCAACACCCCCAGGATGACATTGCACAACCTGCTGGAAGGGGTGTGGAAAAACGATTGCGAATTGCTGGTGAAAAAGCGCCACCCCGAGGTTGCCAATGCGCTCGGCTGGTTGCTAGAATACGCGCCGTCAAGAATGACGGGCACTGGCGCCTGCGTCTTTGCTCAATTTGAAGACGAAGTGGCTGCTCGGAAGGTGTTGGCAAGGGTGCCGGAAGGCTGGGATGGGTTTGTCGCCAAGGGCGAGAACATATCACCACTCTTCGCCACTTTGCAACAAGTCAGTGATTGGGGTATCGCCAAGCGGTAAGGCAGCGGGTTTTGATCTCGCCATTCCTAGGTTCGAATCCTAGTACCCCAGCCAATCTGGCATAATGGTGCCGAAGGTGACGGCTCTGCTGTCCAGCCGGGTAATCTGGCGCCACCATGAACTTCCAGAGACCTTGTCCGTTATCTTGATAAATCGTTTGCCCCCAAACGATACGGGTCTGAATCAGACTCCCCACATACTGGATGCAACCCCGAGGTTTCAAACCGTGCCTGACATGAAGCTGTTTGCTGGTAACGCAACGCCGGAACTAGCCCAGAAGATCGCAGATCGCCTGTTTATCAAACTCGGCAATGCTGCCGTAGGTCGCTTTAGCGACGGCGAGATCAGCGTACAGATCAATGAGAATGTACGCGGTGGCGATATCTTCATCATTCAATCCACCTGTGCCCCGACCAACGACAATTTGATGGAATTGATCGTCATGGTGGATGCACTGCGTCGTGCTTCAGCTGGCCGTATCACTGCCGTTATTCCCTACTTTGGTTATGCCCGTCAGGACCGCCGCGTCCGCTCCGCCCGTGTGCCCATCACCGCCAAGGTAGTCGCCGACTTCCTCTCCAGCGTGGGTGTGGATCGCGTGCTGACCGTTGACCTGCATGCCGAGCAAATCCAGGGCTTCTTCGATGTCCCCGTAGACAACGTGTTCGGCAGCCCTGTGTTGCTGGAAGACATGCTGTCCAAGAACCTCGAGTCTCCTGTTGTCGTATCGCCGGACATCGGCGGCGTGGTCCGTGCCCGTGCCATCGCCAAGCTGCTGGACGACACCGACATCGCCATCATCGACAAGCGTCGTCCCCGCCCGAACGTCTCCCAGGTCATGCACCTGATCGGCGACGTGGCCGGCCGTGACTGCGTCATCGTCGACGACATGATCGATACCGGCGGCACCCTGTGCAAGGCGGCCGAAGCGTTGAAAGAGCGTGGCGCCAAGCGCGTGTTCGCCTATGCGACCCACCCGGTCTTCTCCGGCACCGCCGTGGAAAACATCAAGAACTCGGTCATCGACGAGCTGATCATCACCGACTCCATCCCGCTCACCGCGGAGATGAAGGCGATCGGCAAGGTCAAGCAGCTGACGCTCTCCTCCGTGCTGGCCGAAGCCATCCGTCGTATCAGCAACGAAGAGTCCATCTCTGCCATGTTTGAGCATTGATAGACCCCGTTGTGACAAAAACCGCCAACTGGCGGTTTTTGTTTTTTCAAGCCTGGTCAAAGTAATGCCCTGCCCCCGCAGGTTAAGGATGTCCCCATGAAGTGCTTGCGTCTCCTCACTCTCCTCCCGCTGTGCGCCCTGCTCTCTGCCTGCCTGACCGGCCAGCAGGATCCGCCCTTCACCCTGACCCTGGCACACATGAACGACACCCACTCCCAGTTCGATCCGGTCAATGCCGAGCTGAAGGGGCCCCTCTTCGGCAAGCAGGGGGCAACCGACACCCTCTACACCCGCCTCGGCGGCTATCCCCGCCTGCTCACCATGACGAAAGTCTACCAGGCCGAGGCGCTCGCCAAGAACCAGCCACTGTTGCTGCTGCACGGCGGCGATGCCTGGCAGGGCAGCGGCTACTTCAAGCTCAACGAGGGGATGGCCAATGCCGAACTGCTGAGCCAGTTCGGCTTCGATGCCATGGCCCTTGGCAACCACGAGTTCGATCTCGACAACCAGAAGCTGGCCCGCTTCATCCAGGGGGTGAACTTCCCGGTGCTGGCCGCCAACCTGGACAGCCGCGACGATCCGGACCTGAGTCAGGCCAGCAACCTCAAGCCCTTCGTGGTCTATGCCTTCGATGGAAACCAGAAGAGCCCGGTCACCGATCTCGCCCACCTGCCCGCAGACAAGCAGCTGGTCGCCGTCATCGGGCTGGTGCTGGAGGACATGGCCAACATCTCCCCCAACGTCGGCAAGCTGCGCTTTGCCAAGGAGGTGGCCTCGGCCCAGGCCACGGTTGACCTGCTGCAGGCCAGGGGGATCAACCGGATAGTGGCCCTCACCCACATCGGCAACGCCCGGGATCTGGCGCTGGCGGCCAAGGTGAACGGCCTCGATGCCATCGTCGGCGGCCATTCCCACAGCCTGCTCGGTGACTTTAGCAACGTCGGCTGGGGCAAGACGGGGGAATACGCAGCGCTGGTCACCAATCCGGACGGTGTGGGCCTGACCTGCGTGGTGCAGGCGGGATCCTACGCCCAGGCCATCGGTCTGGCCCGGGTCAGCTTCGACGCCCAGGGCCGGGTCATCGCCTGCAAGGGTCAGAACCAGCTGCTGGCCAGCCGCGACTTCTTCGCCGATCCAGCCCGCCAGCAGAGGCTGGACAAGACTCGCAGCCAGCAGGCTGGCAAGTTCATCGACGCCCAGCCCAACCTGGTGACGGTGGATGAAGATCCGCGCCTGCGCGGCATCATCGACAGCCACTACAAACCGGCGCTGGAGCAGGCCTACGGCCCCGTCATCGGCACCCTTCCCGCGCCATTGCAAAATGCCCGCCGCCCCGGCGACAACGGCAGCGACAGCCACGGCTCCGACGTCGCGCCCCTGGTGGCGGAAGGCCAATATTATTGGGCCAACACCCCGCAGGTGCAGGCACTGACCGGCGGCCCTGTCGACTTCGCCCTGCTGGCGGTGGGAGGCGTGCGCGCCGACTTGCCCGCCGGTGAACTGCGGCAGGGGGAGGCGGCTCTCAGCCTGCTGCCGTTCAAGAACCCGCTCAGCGTACTGACCCTCTCCGGCGCCGAGGTGCGGGCCCTGCTGACCGAGACCATCACGGCCACCCTGCCCGCCAGCGCTCATGCGGGCAAGTTCCCCTATGGCGGCCATCTGCGTTACACCTTCAAGGAGACCGAAGCTGGCAAGGCGGGCCATCTGACCCGGTTGCAGTGGCAGACGGCCGAGGGTCAGTGGCAGGATCTGGTGAATGGACGGCGCTACCGGGTGGTGACCAACGCCTACAGCGCCAACGGCAACGACGGCTGGCAGGCCCTGGCACGGGCGCAGCGTCAGAGTGCCGACAGCCAGAGTGCCGAGCGCGTGGATCTCGCCTGGGTGGCGGGCCAGCTGACCGCCTTCCCGGTGCTGGCAGTGGCAAAGCGCGGCGAGCAGCTCAGCGCCGTCTATGGGCCGGGCAAGGCCCTCGACTGCAAGGCTGCCAACGTGGATTGCGGCACAGATGCGGCCTCGTTCGTGGACTATGTGCGCTATGCACGCCCCCTGGTGACCGCCCTGGATGAAGAGACGGTGACCCTGCTGCGTGCCGGTCAAGCCGACGTCCCCTGAGCCGCTGCGCCAAAACGGGCCAGGGCGAGGCCGTTTTTTGCGGCAGTTGGCACCCGGTTCCCGGGTTATTCCCTCCGGCTTGCCGAGCTTTGGTTGAGTGATCGCCAGTCGGCGGCTAGAATATTGCGTCCCATTGCCCCGGGCCATCCGCTCATGGCAAGTAGCGAGTGAAGACATCAAGCGTGACGCATCAAATCAAACTGATTGTCGGGCTGGGTAATCCCGGCCCCGAATACGCCAAGACCCGCCACAACGCGGGGGCCTGGTATGTGGAGCAGCTAGCCCGCTGGCACAATGTCAGCCTGCGCGAAGAGCCCAAGTTCTTCGGCCACACCGCCCGCATCCTGGTGGAGGGGCAGGATGTGCGGCTGCTCATCCCGAACACCTATATGAACCTCTCCGGCAAGGCGGTGGCGGCCCTGGCACGCTTCTACCAGATAGTCCCCGAAGAGATACTGGTGGCCCACGACGAACTGGATCTGCCCCCCGGCATCGCCAAGTTCAAGCAGGGCGGTGGCCACGGCGGCCACAACGGCCTCAAGGACATCATCGCCAGGATGGGCAACAACAATAACTTCTTCCGGCTGCGCCTCGGGATCGGTCATCCCGGTGCCAAGGAGCTGGTCGCCGGCTTCGTGCTGACCAAGGCACCCAGCAGTGAACAGAGCCTGATCGAGGCCGCACTGGATGAGTCCTTGCGCGCCACCGACATCCTGTTCAAGCAGGACATGACCAAGGCCATGAACCGGCTGCACAGCTTCAAGGCCGAGAAAGTCTGAATACAGATGCCTGACCTGGGTCAGGCTCGCACAATATGACAGGGCTGCCCGCGTGGCCCCCTCACACAGCATCCATCACGTAAGGTAACAATTCATGGGTTTTAAATGCGGTATCGTGGGCCTGCCCAATGTAGGCAAATCCACCCTGTTCAATGCGCTGACCAAGGCCGGCATCGAAGCCGCCAACTTCCCGTTCTGCACCATTGAGCCGAACACGGGTGTGGTCCCCATGCCGGATCCCCGCCTCGATCAGCTGGCGGCCATCATCAACCCCCAGCGCGTGGTGCCGACCACCATGGAGTTCGTGGACATCGCAGGCCTGGTAGCGGGCGCCTCCAAGGGTGAAGGCCTGGGCAACCAGTTCCTGGCCAACATCCGCGAGACCGAAGCCATAGGTCACGTGGTGCGCTGCTTCGAGGACGAGAACATCATCCACGTGGCGGGCAAGGTCTCCCCGGCCGATGACATCGAGGTGATCAATACCGAATTGGCCCTGTCGGATCTGGACGCCTGCGAGCGCGCCATCCACCGTCAGTCCAAGCGCGCCAAGGGCGGCGACAAGGATGCCAAGCTGGAAGTGGAAACCCTGGAAAAGATTCGGGTTGCCCTGGAAAACGGCCAGATGATCCGCGGCATGAAGCTGGACAAGGAAGAGCTGGCGGCCGTCAGCCACCTCAACTTCCTGACCTTGAAGCCAACCATGTACATCGCCAACGTGGCGGAAGATGGCTTCGACAACAACCCCTTCCTCGACAAGGTGCGTGAAATCGCCGCCGCCGAGAACGCCGTTGTGGTCGTGGTCTGCTGCGCCATCGAGGCAGACATCGCCGAGCTGGACGACGAAGATCGCGCCGAGTTCATGGCCGATCTGGGGATCGAAGAGCCGGGTCTGAACCGGGTGATCCGCTCAGGTTACGAGCTGCTCAACCTGCAGACCTACTTCACCGCAGGGGTGAAGGAAGTACGCGCCTGGACCATTCCGGTCGGCGCCACCGCCCCGCAGGCGGCGGGCAAGATCCACACCGACTTTGAAAAAGGCTTTATTCGCGCCCAGACCATCGCCTTCGACGACTTTATCACCTACAAGGGTGAGCAAGGCGCCAAGGAAGCGGGCAAGATGCGCGCCGAAGGGAAAGACTACATCGTCAAGGATGGCGATATCATGAACTTCCTGTTCAACGTCTAACCCCATGAGAGGCCAGCATTTGCTGGCCTCTTTGTTATGGGCACAGGTTGCGGATCTGCTGCCAAATGTCGCAAAAAAAACCAGATTGTTGGGCTTTTGCGCGACAGCGTCCAATAACTCGCCAAACGCACCCAAATTCGGTTTTTCTGGCAAAAAAAGGGTTGACGCCCCAGAGCCAGATACGCATAATTCCGGCCGCACAGTGATGAGGCAACGACTCACTGGAAGCACGGTTGGCTATGTAGCTCAGTTGGTTAGAGCATCGCACTCATAATGCGAGGGTCACAGGTTCGAATCCCGTCATAGCCACCATTAATCATTCAGTTGGGGTATCGCCAAGCGGTAAGGCAGCGGGTTTTGATCTCGCCATCCCTAGGTTCGAATCCTAGTACCCCAGCCATTTTTAAAGATGTTTGACAGTTTCTGTCAGTCATCGCTGTTGGGGTATCGCCAAGCGGTAAGGCAGCGGGTTTTGATCTCGCCATCCCTAGGTTCGAATCCTAGTACCCCAGCCATTTTTACTTGTACACGACAATGTCGGATACAAGACGGCTATGTAGCTCAGTTGGTTAGAGCATCGCACTCATAATGCGAGGGTCACAGGTTCGAATCCCGTCATAGCCACCATTTACAAGTTGTTCAGTTGGGGTATCGCCAAGCGGTAAGGCAGCGGGTTTTGATCTCGCCATCCCTAGGTTCGAATCCTAGTACCCCAGCCATTTTTAAAGTTCTTTGCCCGCCATTATTGACGGTTGAGGAACGCTGTTGGGGTATCGCCAAGCGGTAAGGCAGCGGGTTTTGATCTCGCCATCCCTAGGTTCGAATCCTAGTACCCCAGCCATTATTGCCTTTCATCGACCTTGTCGGTGATCGCTGTGGTAAACGTGAGAGGTCTTGATCTCGTCAACGTGCCTAGGTCCAAACCCTAGTACCCAGCCATTTTACTTGTACACGACAATGTCGGATACAAGACGGCTATGTAGCTCAGTTGGTTAGAGCATCGCACTCATAATGCGGGGGTCACAGGTTCGAATCCCGTCATAGCCACCATTAATATTGCGGAAGTGGCGAAATTGGTAGACGCACCAGATTTAGGTTCTGGCGCCCTAGGCGTGAGAGTTCGAGTCTCTCCTTCCGCACCATTAATAGCAGTACCAAACAGACCAGCTCATGCTGGTTTTTTTGTGCCTGGATTTCGGCCCTTGTCTCCTCTCCTTCCCTGCCGTTCTCCCTGCTCACTGGCTTGTCAGCCCAGGACCTTATCCCACAGTGTCAGGATTAATGGCCAATAAAAAGCGGCCCGTAGGCCGCTTGCACTCTTTGTCCCCCTCGAGCGCGCTCAGAACGGGAAGAACCAGGGAATGGCGATGACGCTCACCACCATCACCAGCAAGGTAAAGGGCACGCCGATGCGGATGAAATCCATGAACTTGTAGTTGCCGGGCCCGAGCACCAGGGTATTGACCGGTGAGGAGACCGGCGTCATGAAGGCCGCCGAGGCGGCGATGGCGATAGTCATGGCGAAGGGATAGGGAGAGACCCCCATCTGCTGGGCCGTACCGAGCGCAATGGGCGCCATCAGCACGGCGGTGGCGGTGTTGGAGATAAAGAGCCCGATGGCCGCGCAGAGCACGAACAGGCTGGCCAGCATGACACGGGGCCCCATCTCCCCCACCGCCGAGATCAGCCCGCCGACGATGAGATCCACCCCGCCGGTCTTCTGCAACGCCAGGGCAAAGGGCAGCATGCCGACGATCAGGATCAGGGTCGGCCAGTGGATGGACTTGTAGGCGCTCTCCATGTCGATGCAGCGGAACTTGCCCATCAGCAGGCAGGCGATGAGCGCCGCTATGACGTTGGGCACGGGCTCCGTCACCATCAGCCCTATCATGACTGCGAGGGCGATCAGGGCGTGAATGGCCTGGCTGCGAGCCGGCGCCATTTCGTCCACCTCGGCGGGCAGGCCGAGCAGCAGGAAGTCCCTGTGGTGGGTCTGCAACTGGCGAATGAGGCTCCAGTTGCCCACCACCAGCAGGCTGTCTCCCATCAGCAGCGGCTCATCCACCAGCTTGCCGGTGAGCGCCTCACCGTTGCGGCGGATCCCGACCACGCTCAGGCCGTAGCGGGAGCGAAACGCCACCTCGCGAATGCTCTTGCCAAGCAGACGGGACTCCGGAATGAGGGACACCTCGGCCATGCCCACCTCCCGCGCCTGATCCGAGAAGTACTCCCCGCGCAATATCATGGGTTCGAGCCGCGCCTCGCTGCAAAACTCCCGCACATCCACCTCGGGGTCGGACATGTCGATGAGCAGCACGTCTTTCGCCTGGAACTCGGTGACGCCGGAGACGGTGACCATCACCCGCCGAAACTTGCGCCAACGCTCCAGCCCGATGACGTTGGCCCCAAAGCGGGCACGCAGTTGCAGCTCGTCCAGGGTCTGGCCTATCAGGGGAGAATCGGGACGGATCGCCAGGCGGCGCGCCCGGCCGGCCAGGCGATAATCGCGGATGAGGTCGCGCATGGTGCTGCGCCCCGCCTGCTTGCCCTTACCCTCTTCCCCCTCGCGCACCAGACGGTTACGCATCAGCAGCATGTAGAGCACCCCCAGCCCGAGGATCAGCACCCCCATGGGGGTGAAACCGAAGAAGCCGAAGCCCTGGATGCCGTGGCGCATCAGCTCGCTGTTCACCACCATGTTGGGCGGCGTGGCCACCAGCGTCATCATGCCGCTGATGAGACCGGCAAAGCCCAGCGGCATCATCAGCCGTCCCGCCGGTATCCCCATCCGGTTCGCCACGCTCAGTACCACGGGGATGAAGATGGCCACCACCCCTGTGCTGCTCATCACGGCCCCCAGGGTCGCCACCGCCACCATCAGCAGCACCAGCAGCCGGGTCTCGCTGCTGCCTGCCACCTTCACCAGGGCATCCCCCACCTGATAGGCGATGCCGGTGCGCACCAACCCCTCCCCCACCACGAACAGGGCAGCGATCAGGATGACGTTGGGATCGCTGAACCCCGCCAGCGCCTCCGGCAGAGTCAGGGTGCCGCTCAACACGAACAGGATGATGATCAACAAGGCCACCACATCCATGCGCACCCTGTTGGTAATAAACAGGAAGATGGCGCCCACCAGCATGCTGAGCACCCAGATCAACTCGGAATTCACACTCGCTCCTTTCGTTCATGTCCGCCGGGCGGGGAACCGCGCCAGACGCCATCAGACCACAGCCAGTCCCCCTCCATTTTGTTACATATCAAGAAAGGGGAGCCCACATCATCGCACATTCGGGTTCACTTGCAGCCACTTTGCAGGGCAGAGCAAGTGCGCCAACTCACGCCACCCGCACGTCCGGGCGAAAAGTGCTGCGCGCCCTCCCCGGCACTCCTAAAATGGGCCCGCTGCGGCGTGATCCGCCCCCTGCCACCCCTTGTCCTTCGGAGAGAAAATGTCAGTTCACACCCCAACCTACCCGGAATTCACCTTCTTCGGCCGCTTCGTCGCCGACATCCAGTCCGGCCGCAAGACCATCACCATACGCGACGAGAGCGAAGCCAACTGGCAGCCCGGCCAGCGGCTCGCGCTCTTCACCAATCCGGAGCACCAGCCCTTTGGCACCATGGAGGTGCTCTCGGTCACGCCCCTGGCCTTCGATGACCTGACCGATGAGCACGCCCGCCAGGAGAACATGACCCTCACCGAGCTCAAAGCCGTCATCCGGGACATCTACCCCGCGCTGCCACCGCTCTATGTGATTGAATTCAAACTGATTGAAGCCTGATTTTGTGAGCTGCCTCAACTAACGCCGGTTGCGCTCTTGGACCAAAAGCGCACAATGCCTGTTTTTATATACAGTCAATGGGGCAGCATGAACACAGGACTCGAACCCGCAATCGCCGCCATGGTGGCGGAATTTGTTGCCGCTGGCAGACCCAGGGCCAGCGAGATGAGCTGGCAGGCGCGGCGGGAGGGCTACCTTGCCTCTGCCGTACTGGGCGGTGAGCGGGAAGAGGTGGGCACCATCGAAGAGTGGCAGGCCGATCACTACGCCATCCGCCGCTACCAACCCGTGGACATGCCGGATCCCGCTTATCCGGCGTTGATCTATTTCCACGGCGGCTGTTTCGTCAGCGGGGATTTCGAGACCCACGATCGCCAGATGCGGATGCTGTGCAACAGTGCCAATGCCCTGGTGTTTGCCGTCCACACCCGCCTAGCCCCCGAGCATACCTATCCTGCCGCCCATGACGATGCGCTGGCAGCGACCCTCGCCATCATGGCCGCGCTGCCGCAGTGGCGCGGCGATCCCGAACGGGTTGCACTCGCAGGCGACAGTGCCGGTGGCCATCTTGCCCTGATCACCAGCTTGCGGCTCAAGGAAGCTGGATCGGCACTGCCCGCCGCCCAGATCCTCATCTATCCCATGCTCGATGCCCTGGGAGAGAGCCAGAGCTATGGCGACCTTGGCGACGACTACCTCATCACCCGCGACATGCTGCTCAGCGGGTTTCAGGCCTATCTGGGCAGGCTGCCCGCCAGCCATCCCGAGGCGAGCCCGCTGCACCATCCTGATCTTGCGGGGCTGCCGCCCACCCACATCCTCACGGCCGAGTACGATCCCCTGCGTGACGAGGGAGAAGCCCTCTATGGCAAACTGCTACAAGCCGGTGTTGCCGCCAGCTGTCAGCGGCAGCTCGGGGTGATCCACGGCTTCTTCCAGCTGGCGGGCATCAGCCCTGCGGCCCGTCATGCCATTGCGCAGATCGCCATGCTGCTCAAGGGGCTCTGAGTTGGATCCGGCCCCCATGCTGTGTTAAAAGTGTCTCTTTTGAATCAGGGAGGTGATTCTAGTGTTTGAGATAGCGAGCCTGAAAGAGGGCATGATGCACGGGGTCGAGCTGTTCCAGCTGCTGCTGGAGATCATCTCCATCGCCTGCGTGGTGATAGGGCTTGGCAAGACCCTCTGGCTGGCGGCGCGGGTGCGGGATCACGAGCCCGGCTTTCCGCGCATTCGCCTCTGCTTCGGCAGCTGGCTCATCCTGGCGCTGGAGTTCCAGCTCGCCGCCGATATCCTGGCCACCACGGTCGCGCCGAGCAAGGAGGAGCTGATCCGCCTCGCCATCATCGCGGTGATCCGCACCTTCCTGAACTACTTCCTCGGCAAGGAGCTGGACGCCCAGGCCGAACGCCAGCAGGCACTCGGCGCCAAGCAGCCCGAGGCGACCCGATAAGGGCCACGCCGGCGGGTATGTGAGTACGCCGCCATCCCGACCGCCCCCTGGTTCGGGATGGCGCCTTTGTGACCCTGCCCGCAGTTTTGGCAATCGGCCAACAATGGAACCCTTTTCAAGGCCCACCTCACCCTGTCGACCCCGGCCCCCTCTGCGTAACATGGCAGGACCACTTCGCCACCGGCCACGCTGATGCATCCTCACCCCGTTCTCACTCTCGATCAGTGCGTTATCTACCAGATCTACCCCATGAGCTTTCAGGACAGCGACGGCGATGGCATGGGGGACATCAAGGGCATCCGCCAGCGTCTCGACTACCTGGCGACGCTCGGGGTCGACCTGCTCTGGCTCACCCCCGTCTACCGCTCCCCCAGGCGGGACAACGGCTACGACGTGGCGGACTACAGCGCCATAGATCCCGCCTTCGGCACCCTGGCCGAGATGGACCTGCTGATAGCAGAGGCGGCCGCTCACGGCATGGGCATCATGATGGACATAGTCGCCAACCACACCTCCACCGAACATGCGTGGTTCAGGCAGGCGTTGGCCGGGGATCCCCGCTATCAGGCCTATTACGTCTTTCGGGACCAGACCTTCGTCGATGCCCACCCGCTGGACTCCATCTTCGGCGGCAGCGCCTGGGAATATGTGCCGACGCTTGGCAGCTACTACCTGCACAACTTCGATGCGAGCCAGGCCGATCTGGACTGGGACAACCCGGCGGTGCGCGCCGAGATGGCGGAGGTGATCAACTTCTGGTTGGCCAGGGGCATCAAGGGGCTTCGCTTCGATGTGATCGACATGGTGAGCAAGGAGTGGTCACCGCTTGCCATGAGCAACGGCCCCCGCCTGCACGACTATATCCGCGAGCTGAGTGGCGCCAGCTTCGGCGGCAAGGGGATCATCACTGTCGGTGAGACCTGGGGGGCAGATCTGGCCCAGATGCGGCACTATTCGAACCCGGATGACAGCGAGTTCAGCATGGTGTTCAACTTCGAGCACCTGGGGCTGGGGCGCGATAAATGGACCTCCCGCTTTGACCCCCTCACCTTCAAAGGCGCCATGGCCCGCCACCAGAGCGGGCTGCACGGCCAAGGCTGGAACAGCCTGTTTCTGGGTAACCACGACCTGCCCCGCGCCGTCTCCCGCTTCGGCGACGACAGCCCCGAGTGGCGCGAGCTGAGTGCCAAGCAGTGGGCCCTGGTGCTGCACATGATGCAGGGCACTCCCTTCATCTATCAGGGGGAGGAGCTTGGCATGACCAACCGCCGCTGGCAGCCAGAGGAGCTGCGCGATGTGGAGGCCATCAACTACAGCGCCAGCCACCCAGACCTGGCCCCCGCCGAGCTCGCCCGCCGCCTCGATGCCATCGGCCGCGACAACGCCCGCACGCCTATGCAGTGGGACTCGAGCCCCCGGGCCGGTTTCAGCACGGCAGAGCCCTGGATCGCGCTCAATGACAACTATATGGAGATCAACGCCGCCGAGCAGCTGGCCCGCCCCGACTCCCTGTTTCACTGCTATCGCCAGCTCATCGCCCTGCGCAAGGCCCACCCCGTCATTCGCCATGGCGACTTCGAACTGCTGGATGAGGACGATCCCCTGCGCATCAGTTACCGCCGCCGCTGGCGGGATCCGGCCACCGGCCAGACGCAGACTCTGCTGCTGCTCGCCAATCTCACCGCAGCCCCCCTGCCCATGCCCCATTTCGACAAGCTAGCCAGCGACGCCAGCTTGCTGATGGGCAACTACCCCGACCAGCCAGAGCCCTGCTTTGCCCCCTACCAGACGGCGGTCTGGCTTCTTGTGGAGCCCGCCATGGCGCTCGCGCCAGACACGCATAGAACCGACCGGAGCAGGCCAGTTCAGGGGCGAGCGGGTTGACTGTCCCCCGGAATCTGCGTATTTTGCGTCCAGATTTCATGTTGGACTGCTCTGCAATGTTGTACATCCTGTTCAAATGCTCTGTCAGGAGGCTGTGCTCCGTGCACTAACACGATGAAGTGTTGCCCGGAGCCACATCTCTTCTGAATCTTCATCAGATAGCGCTGGCGCCCTCCATAGAGGGAGGCGACCCCGCATCTGATGAACAGGAGAAAGGCCGGCGAGATGCTTCATCGCCGGCCTTTTTGTTTCTGATCTTCAGGACAAAGTTTCAATATTGCTTGAAACGGGGGCCGGTACGCCAAGTACCGCCCCCGTTTTTTATGGATAAAGCACCATGAGTCTGCTCAACATTCACCATCTGACCTGTCACCTCGGTGACAAGACACTGTATCAGGACGCCAGCTTCACCCTGCTTCCCCGCGAACATATCTGCATCACCGGCAGGAACGGCGTCGGCAAAAGCACCCTGCTCAAGCTGCTCCAGGGGGAGCGCCAGCCTGACGCCGGGGATATCCTCTGGCAGCCCGGTCTTGACCGGGGTTACCTCGACCAGCATGCCGAGCTGGACGGACAACTGACGATACGGGCATATCTGCAAACGGCCTTTGCCCCCCTCTATCGGGCCGAGGCGGAGATGATGGCCATCTATGCCAGCCCGGCGCGCTGTGCCCAGCCCCATCAGCTGGCACTGGCCGCCAGTCTCCAGACCACCTTGGAGAGCCAGTCGTTCTACCAGATAGAGAGCCGGATCGACGAGGTGGCCGCCGGCCTTGGCCTCACCCAGCTTGGCATGCAGACCCGCCTGGCCAATCTGAGCGGCGGCCAGCGCCACAAGGTGATGCTGGCCGGCTTGCTGCTGCGCTCGCCGGATCTGCTGCTGCTCGATGAGCCGACCAACTACCTGGACAGCGCCCACGTGGCCTGGCTGGCAAGCTACCTGGACGGCTTCGCGGGCGCCTTCCTGGTGGTCTCCCACGACAGGGATTTCGTGAACCGCATCGCCACCGGCATCTGCGATATCGATCGCCTGCAGCTTCGCAAATACCAGGGCAACCTCGACAAGGCCATGGCCCAGAAGGCCGCGAATGATGCCGCTCACGCCCGGCAATACCAGGCGCAGCAGAGGCAGATCGACAAGCTGGAGCTGTTCATCGCCAAGAACGGCGCCGGGGTCAACGCCAGCATAGCCAACGGCCGCAAGAAGCAGCTGGCGCGCATCGAGCGCCTGGCCAACCCGGAGCGGGACAAGGGGGTCTCCCTCGCGTTTCGCAGCGCCGGGGGCGGCTGCCAACAGGTACTCGCCGCCTCTGAACTGGTCATAGGCCATGATAGCGCGCTGCTGGCGCCCCTGACCCTGACCCTGAGCCGGGGGGAGAAGGTGGTGATCGCCGGTTTCAACGGCGTCGGCAAGTCCACCCTGCTCAAGACACTGGCGGGCGAGCTGGCCCCCCTACGCGGTCGACTCAGTCTCTCCCCCGGGGTCAAGGCGGGCTACTTCGAACAGGCGCTGCACTGGCCCCATCCGGATGCCACCCCACTGGCCCTGGTGAAAACCGCGTGCCCCGCCCTCGATGACAAGGGCGCCAGGCTGCATCTGGCCCGGGTCGGCATCAGGGGCAAGCTGGCACTGCAACCGATCGCCGCCCTGAGTGGCGGGGAGCAGACCAAGGTGAAACTGTGCCGACTGGCCCTGCAACCCAGCAACCTGCTGATCCTGGACGAACCGACCACCCACCTGGATGCCACCGTCAAGGCGGCCCTGCAACAGGCCTTGCAGGACTATGCCGGGACTGTGCTGGTGGTCTGCCACGAGCAGGCCTTCGTGGCCGGCTGGCCGGATCGGGTGCTGGACATTCACTCCCTCGCGGCCACCGGCTCGGTATCACATGTTTAAGGTGAACATCATGTTATTGAAAGTATTGCTCTTTTTTATTGCGTTTCTGGTGGGTGCCGATGAGCTGATGCTGGGCCCCCTGCTGACCCCCATAGGCCGGGAGCTGGGGGTGCAACCCGAGCGGGTAACGCTGTTCATCACCGCCTACAGCCTGGCGCTGGCGATGATCGCCCCCCTGCTCGGCAGCCTCTCGGATCGCCTCGGCAGGGTGAGGGTCATGCTGCCCGCCGCCTTGCTGTTCGGGGCCGCCTCCATCGCCACCGGCCTGGTCGATAGCTTCGAGTGGGGGTTGGCAAGCCGGGTGCTCACCGGTCTCGCCAGTGCCGGCATGCTGCCCATCGCCTTTGCCATGGCGGCAGACGGCACGGGGAAAGATGCCATGAAGCGCATTGCCTGGGTGCAGTCCGGCCTGACGCTGGGCATGATAGCGAGCCCGGCGCTGGGGGCTCTGCTCGCGCAGTGGCACTCCTGGCGCGCCGCCTTTATTCTGCTCGGCCTCTGTGCCTGGGGGGTGGCGGCGGCCCTGGCCCTGCTGCCCGCCGGCAGGTCTTTGGCAGATACATCGGCGGCGCAGCAGGAGGAGAAGGGTGTTCGCCTGCTGGCCATCCCGGGTGCGGTCGGCGCCCTGCTGGCCATGTGCCTGGGCCTGGGGGGCGGCATTGGCCTCTTCAACCTGGTCGGCCAGCACCTGCGCGACACCCAGGGCCTGTCGCTAGGGTCTGTGGGGCTCCTCTATGGGGCCCTCGGTATCATCAGCGTCATCGGCAACCTGCTGATGCCCCGCTTGTCTGGCCGGGTCGAGAGCGGGCGCGTCCTGATGCGCCTGGCCCTGGTGGTCTGCGTGCCGGCCAGCGTCGGCTTCTATCTCTCTCCCGCCTCACTGCCTGCCCTGCTGCTGCCGCTCGGGCTGTGGGCGCTGGCGGGCGGCATAGGATCCCCCGCCCTGCAGGGCCACATTGCCGGGCTCTCGTCGGCCCACAGGGGCATGCTGATGTCGCTGGCGATGACCATGATGCACCTCGGGGTGGCGCTCTGGTCCGCCGTCGCCGGGGTTGCCTACAGTGCGGGGCCTGTGGCCCTGGCGCTGCTGGCCATGGCGCTCTTTGGCGGGGCTATCGCCGCCCTGCGCCCCGTCAGCCTCAGGATCTGATGGGCAGCTCCCCACGCTCACACGCAACAAGGGCTCCCTCGGGAGCCCTTTTTTGTGCCAAGGAAGCGCATCAGGCCGGGATGCTGGCCAGCTCGTGGCGCTTCAATGCCAGCAGCGTGATGAGGAAGGCGGCGCTGGCGATCATTGCCATGCCCACATAGGTGGCGCTGAAACCCGGGGCCAGCTCGGCGGGGCTCAGGCTCGCCAGGTTGTGGCTGGTCCCGGCCGGCAGGGCCCCGTGGAACAGCACGGCGCAGATGGCCACCCCGACCGCGCCCCCCAGCTCGCGGCCGAAGTTGAACAGGGACATGCCGATGCCGCGATCTTCCCGCGGCAGGGCGTTTTGCACCACCACAGAGAGCGCTGGCAGCACCAGCCCGAGCCCCAGACCGGCGAAGCCCAGCCCCAGATTGGCAAAGAGATCGAAGTGAATTTGCCACAGGGCCAGCGCCGCCAGGGCGAAGCCCGCCACCACGAAGCGCTTGTAGTGACCGGTGCGACCTATGAGCTTGCCGCCGACGAAGGCCCCCGCCGTGATGCAGACCATGAAGATCACCATGTAGAGGCCGCTCTCGCTGGCCCCCATCCCCTTCTGCCACTGCATCTGAAGCGGCAGGTAGACCAGCACGGCGAACATCAGCAACTGCGAGGCCAGCGCCAGCAGCACACTCACCAGATAACCGGGCAAGTGGGCCAGATGGGCGGGCAGTATGGGATCCTGGGCGCGTCGCTCCACCAGGATGAGCAGCAGCAGGGCCAGTACCAGCCCAGCCGCCAGCCAGATGGCGGGGAGCGCCGTCTCCGGCGAGAGCAGCAGCAAGCTCAGCGTGGTGACGGTAATCAGCAGCCCCGCCCCCTTCCAGTCGAAGCGACTGTGGCGGCGCACATTGAGGTGGCCCAGGTTGCGGTTCACCAGCCAGAGCGCGAGCGCCCCGAGGGGCAGGTTGATCCAGAAGATCCAGCGCCAGCTGAGCTGCTCGGTGAAGTAGCCACCGAGCAGGGGCCCGGCGATGCTGGAAACCGCATAGACGGCCGAGATATACCCCTGATACTTGCCCACCTCCCGCGGGGGAATGCAGTCGGCGATGACGGTGAAGGCCAGCGCGATCAGCCCCCCGCCCCCCAGCCCTTGCAGCACGCGGGCCGCCAGCAGGGTGGGCAGATCCTGGGCCAGACCGCAGGCCACGGATCCCGCCAGAAACAGGCCTATGCCGATGTTCAGCATCCGCACCCGGCCGAACAGATCGCTCAGCTTGCCGTAGATGGGCAGGGCCGCGGTGGCCGCCAGCAGGTAGGCGGTGACCACCCAGGTGAGGGCGGCGCCGGCGTTCAGCTCGGCCCCTATAATGGGCAAGGGGGTGGTGACTATGCTCTTTTCCAACGAGCCCAGGGCGATCACCAGGGCCACGCTTGAGAAAACGGTTTTTGGGGACATAAAGAGGCTCGCTACTGTGAGATGCCGGCACCCGAGGCGCAGAGCGCATTAGTGTCTCATAAATCAGCAGCCCATGGTCAAACCCGCTGCCTGCCCAGGCCATGACGGCGGTCGCGGCATGCGGGGAGCGGATCTGGTAGTGTGCTCTTTTAGCCGAGGAGGAAGTACCCCATGTCCGAGCAGTTCCAGTTTGAGCAATACGACGCCCTGATCTTCGATATGGACGGCACCCTGGTGGACTCCATGCCCCTGCACCTGGATGCCTGGGAGATCACCAGCGCCGAGTTCGGACTCCCCTTTGATCGGGCACAGCTCAACGAGTACGGCGGCATTCCCACCCGCAAGATAGTGGCCATGCTGGCCGAGCAGCACGGGCTGGAGATCGATGTGGAGGCCTTCGCCCGCCGCAAGGTCGCGCTCTATCTGGAGCGGATAGACAAGGTCCGCGTCTTCCCCGCCATGTGGGAACTGGTCAAGCGCTGCCACGGCAAGGTGCCCATGGGCATAGGCACAGGCTCAACCCGGGAACATGCGGCGCACATCCTGCGCCAGACCGGGCTCGATGCCTTCATCCCCGTGCTGGTGAGTGCCGACGACGTGACCAACCACAAACCCCACCCGGACACCTTCCTCAAAGTGGCCGAGCTGCTCGGCGCCAACCCGGCCAACTGTCTGGTATTCGAAGACACCCCCATCGGCATAGAGGCAGGCAAGGCCGGCGGCATGGCGACTGTGCTCGCCACCGAGGGTGAACTGCAGCTGGTTTGACAGGCACGCCTCCCGGCTCACCCAGAGGGGGGAGGCCTATCCTGCCCTGATCGGTCGGCGCTGCCCCCTTCTCTTCACTGCCATCCACCGACAGGGGGGCGGTCGGCCTCGATCTGGATACCGCGCAGCGGCTTGGGTGGGAGCATGCCAGCGACAAAGGGCGGTTTCGGGGGGCAAGGACGGCGCAGAGGCACCAGAATCCGGCACAGAACGCCATAAAAAAAGGCTATGTCCCAATTACATGTTGCATGGGGCGCCCCAGCGCCTCATACAAGCAACGTGGGATAGTCACTTCCCGTCCATAGCGTTCCAGCATCCTTCGCCAACCCAGATAATTCCTCAGATAGTGGGTCGCTACCCCATGGAACCGCTCCATCCACTCTTTCAAACGCCTGTGGTACCCGTTCACATGCTGGATGTGGTACGCGCCAACCACGCGCTCGCCTTGACGATTACGCACGACCTGATGGGTCACTCCCTGCGCTTTGCTGAAACTGGCATACACCCCGGCGCCATCGCTACACAACACCGCATCTGGCGAGACAAGGGGTGCCAAAACCGCTATCACCGTCTCGGCATCCATTTTCTCCAACTGAAAATCCGCATGGTGGCCAGCCCGGTCCTGAACCACCATCACCGGGATGTAATCCGACCCTGTGCCTCGGGTACGGCCTTTGCCCCCACGATGGCGAACCGGGCGGGGCAAACCACGTTGCCCTTTAAACGACTCCAGGAAGAAGGTCTCATCGACCTCGACGATACCCTCTTCCCGTGCCGCCTGGTGGCTCGCCATGGCCTTCAGGAAGCGGTGACACCACAAAAAGGCGGTGTTTTTACAGACCCCGCAGCGGACGGCAGCCTGTCGCACGGTCAGCCCGTCGATGAGGGCCTGGGCATAGTCTTCCCAGCACTGTGCCTTGCGAAGTCGGGCCAGCGGCGTCTTGGTGAGAACGGAGCTGGTACGCAGACACTGCTTGCAGCGATAGCGACGCAGTCCTCGACTCCAGCCCCAGGGAGCCAACTGCGCGGCCTCGGCCTGGCAGTGAGGACAACATTGGCAAGGGGGGAGTTGGGTGGCTAAAGAGGTGATTGGGTGAGGGGTGGTGAGTTCATGTTGCGCGAGGCGACGCTGGCGCAATGTGAGCTGTGGGAAAAGAGACAGTAGATGTTGAAAGGCTTGGGTATCCATGATGGAGGCCCTCAAGGTGATGACCTACTTCAAGGTTAGCCTTTCAACATATAACTGGGACAGCGCCTAAAAAAACGCCCCGTCCGGGGCGTTTCTACCAACCACCGCCGTTACATGGCGTTGGTGGATTCGAAGATCTTGTCGGCCGAGGCCTCGACGAAGCCCGGGTAGAGCACACCGTCCGGCTGCGGGTAGCGCCGGGCAAACTCGTAGAAGCAGCTCGGTATGGCGCGCACGCCGTCGCTGAAGGCAACCTCGGCCTTGTCCGCCATGGTGGAGGACTGCTCCAGCATCACCTGCGGGTCCCCTTTCACCTCGCCGCCCACGGTATTGAGCACGAAACCCGCCGCCTTCAGGGCCGAGTTGACCTCTTCTATGGTCTCAAAATCCCTCAGGCGGTTGATATTGACCGTGAAGTGGTTGGCACGATAACCCCAGGCAGCCATCCAGGCTGCGTACTCGCTCTCCGCCAGCAGGGTCTGGTAATCGCTCCAGGAGACCTGCCAGGGCGCCCCTGTGTAGAGGAAGGCCGGGGTATCGGTCAGGTGATCGGGCACCTGATCCACCAGCTTGTGGATAATGGCCTGGGCGCCTGCGGAGAGCTCTTCCACCTTCAGCTCGCTGATGAACACCTTGGGGGCGTCCGGGTCTGAGTGCTCGAAGTGTTTGGCATAGAGCTTCTTGGCCTTGAACACATACTCGCCCTTCTCCTCATACCCCAAGGCACGGAAGTGGGCCGCCAGTTTCTCGAGACCGAGCTTGGGCAGGTTGTAGGTCCGAAACGCCACGTGATCGTTGATGATGGGAGCACCGCCCCCCAGCAGTTGGTGAACCTTGTGGGCACTGGGGGTGACTTGAATGTAGTTGTCCCACAGATGGCCAAACAGGGTCTCGATATCCTTTTGCATCTCTCTTTCCTTTGATTGCGGGTACAGACAAGGGCACCTGTTCAGTGCCCCTTTGTTATTAGAAGGTCAGACCGGGGGACAGCTGATCCGGCATGGCGGCCTTGCTGTCTTCCACCGAGGCGACCGGGTACGCACAGTAGTCGGCGGCGTAGTAGGCGCTCGCCCTGTGGTTGCCGGAGGCACCTATGCCGCCGAAGGGCGCGGCGCTGGAGGCACCGGTGATGGGCTTGTTCCAGTTGACTATGCCGGCGCGGATCCGCTTGAAGAAGTGCTGCCAGTCCGCTTCGCTGTCGCCGAGCAGGCCGGCCGAGAGGCCGAAGCTGGTGGCGTTGCCCTGATCGATGGCGGCATCGAAGTCGTCGTAACGAATGAGCTGCAGCAGCGGGCCGAAGTACTCTTCGTCAGGCAGTGCTGCAACAGCGGTCACATCTATGATGCCAGGAGAAACAAAACCGGTTCCCGCTTCCAGGTGCTTGAGGCTGAGCAGGCTCTCGCCCCCCAGCTGTTGCAGCCTGGCCTGGGCCTCGACCATGCCCAGCGCCGCCTTCTCGCTTATCATGGCGCCCATAAAGGGTTGTTCGGCGGCGTCATAGAGGCCGACCCTGATCTGGCCGACCACCTCCACCAGGCGTTTCACCAGGGCATCCCCCTTAGTGCCGCGCTCCACGAACAGGCGGCGGGAGCAGGTGCAGCGCTGGCCGGAGGTGATAAAGGCAGACTGGACTATGGCATGGACGGCACCGTCGATGTCGCTCACGTCTTTCACGATCAGCGGGTTGTTGCCACCCATCTCCAGGGCCAGGATCTTGCCGGGCTGACCGGCAAACTGCTGGTGCAGGAAGTGGCCGGTGCGGGACGAGCCGGTGAAGAAGAGGCCGTCGATGTCCGGATTGCCCGCCAGCGCCTTGCCGGTCTCCACTTCGCCTTGAACCAGGTTGAGCACGCCCTTGGGCAGCCCAGCCTCCTGCCAGATCTTCAGCATGGCCTCGGCCACCATGGGGGTCAGCTCTGAGGGCTTGAATACCACGGCGTTACCCGCGATAAGCGCAGGCACTATGTGACCGTTGGGCAGGTGGCCCGGGAAGTTGTAGGGGCCGAACACGGCGACCACGCCGTGGGGCTTGTGACGCACAAACGCCTTGGCACCGGGCATGGGGTTCTCGACCGTGCCGGTGCGCTCGTCATGGGCGCGGATGGAGATGGCGATCTTGCCCTGCATGGCCGCCACTTCGGTGCGGGTCTCCCACAGCGGCTTGCCGGTTTCCCGCGCTATGGTCAGGGCCAGCGCCTCCTTGTGCTCGCCGAGCAGATCGGCATAGCGGCGCACTATGGCCAGACGATCCTCGAGGGCCAGGTCGGACCAATGGTAGAAGGCCGTGCGGGCCGCCTTGACGGCGGCATCCACCTGAGCTGCGCTCGCCGCCTCCCCCTGCCAGATCACTTCGTTCCTGGCCGGGTCCTTTGACTCGAACGGCTTGCCTTCACCGGCCAGCCACTGGCCATCGATAAACTGGACTAAAGACATCATCAATTCACTCCCTGTGGTGCACAGGCCGCCTCGGCAGCCTGTTTCAATGCGGTGATATGGACCCGTTATTCCAGATCGACGACCCGAACCATGTCGCCACTCTCGACCTTGAGGGCGGCCGCCATCTTGGGCGGAATGATGGCTTCGTGCTTGTCCAGATCGACCCGGATGTTGCCGTAGCAGGCGCGGTATTGCTCGAACCTGGCGTTGCAGACGAGGTAGGTGTGACCGCCGATGGGCTCACCCACCAGCACCGCCAGCTTCTGGCTGCGGCGCACGCTGCGGATGTGCTTCACGTCGCACTCGACTGTGGGGCCGGCATCGAAGATGTCGACGTAGCCCCGGTTCACGAAACCCTCGTCCTGCAGCATCTTGATGGCCGGGCGGGTCTTCTCGTGGGTCTGGCCGATGACGGCGCGCGCCTCGTTGCTCAGCAGATTGACGTAAATCGGGTACTTGGGCATCAGCTCGGCGATGAAGCGCTTCTTGCCGATGCCGGTGAGGTAGTCGACGGTGGGAAAGTCCATCGAGAAGAAATGCTTTTGCAGCCACTCGTAGAAGGGGCTGTGACCGTTCTCATCGGAGACGCCGCGCATCTCGGCGAAGACGGTCTTGTCAAACAGCTCGGGGTGCTCGGCCATGAACAGGAAGCGGTGCTTGGAGAGCAGACGGCCATTGAGCCCCTCGCGGGCACATTCGCGCAGAAACAGGGTGCAGAGCTCGGAGTTGCCAGTGTAGTCGTTGGAGAGGGTGAGCGTCTCGACCACGTTGTAGATGCCGAGCTTGGGGGAAGAGTGCACCACCTTGCCGATGTGGTAGTTGTAAAACGGCTGGGACAGGCCGACCGCCGCGTCTATGGCGCAGGTACCGACCATCTCGCCGGTCTCCAGGTCTTCGGCCACGAAGAAGTAGAGGCAATCGCCTTTGCCGGCGGGCTTGTCCAGGAAGGTCTGGGTCGAGGCATCGATCTTGCGTTGCAGCAGTTCATCGTTGACCGGCAACGAGGTCATGCCGGTGCCGGACTCAATGGCACAGGTCTTGAGGCCGGCGAAGTCGCGCTGCTCGATAGGACGGATAACCAACATAAATGACAACTCCCTTTCATTGACGACAGGTGGGGTCCCGGCTCCTGCCGGGAGGGCTCCCCACCTCAACTTGGATCAGGCGTTAACCACCTGAGCGACCGCTTTTTCGAACCGTGCCAACCCTTCCTTGATGTCCGCTTCCGGAATAACCAGTGAGGGTGCGAAGCGCACCACGTTGGTGCCTGCCACCAGTGCCATCAATCCTTGGTCGATGGAGGCCAGCAGGAAGTCGCGGGAGCGTCCCTTGAAGTCATCATTGAGCACGGCGCCGAGCAGCAGGCCCTGGCCACGCACTTCGCTGAAGCAGTGGTACTTGGCGTTGATGGCGGCGAGACCGTCGCGGAACAGCTGCTCGCGCTGCTTGATGCCGCTCAGCACTTCTGGGGTGTTGACCACGTCAAGCACGGCTTCGGCCACGGCGCACGCCAGCGGGTTGCCGCCGTAGGTGGAGCCGTGAGTGCCCACTTTCAGGTGGGAAGCTATCTCGGTGGTGGTCAGCATGGCGCCGATGGGGAAGCCGCCGCCGAGCGCCTTGGCGCTGGTGAGGATGTCCGGCGTGACGCCAAGGCCCATGTAGGCGAACAGCTCGCCGGTACGACCGACCCCGGATTGCACCTCGTCATAGATCAGCAGGGCATTGTGCTTGTCGCACAGCTCACGCACGCCCTTGGCAAACTCGTCGGTGGGGCTGATGATGCCACCCTCACCTTGCAGCGGCTCCATCACCACGGCGCAGGTATTGTCGGAGATGACGGAGGCCAACTCGGCCAGATCGTTGTAGGTCACGTGGGTAATGTCGGCGGGTTTCGGACCGAAACCATCGGAGTAGGCCGCCTGGCCGCCGACGCTCACGGTGAAGAAGGTGCGACCGTGGAAGCCCTGGTGGAAGGCGATGATCTGGGTCTTGTGGGCACCGAACTTGTCGATGGCGTAACGACGGGCCAGCTTGAGGGCGGCTTCGTTCGCTTCGGCGCCGGAGTTGCAGAAATAGACCTTATCGGCAAAGGTGGCGGCGACCAGCTTCTTGGCCAGGCGCAGGGCCGGCTCGTTGGTCATCACGTTGGAGAGGTGCCACAGCTTCTCGCCCTGGGTTTTCAGGGCTTCGACCAGCTTGGGATGGCAATGGCCCAGACCATTGACCGCGATCCCGCCCGCGAAGTCGACATACTCGCGGCCTTCCTGATCCCAGACACGTGATCCCTCACCGCGCACCGGAATGATCTTGGCCGGCGCATAGTTGGGAACCATCACTTCATCAAACACTTCACGTGTCACTGCCAACAACTCTGACATATTGCTCTCCTGCTATATCGCGGCAGAATAATCCACCGCCCAAAAGTTAAATCCGTGTAAACGTGGCGGAATTATCACAGAAAAAAAGTAAAAAGTCTGTAACTTAACCGCCAATGAGGAACAATGTTCGATTGCCTGTGAGATTTTAGGCAACCGCATTGCATAACGGCTCAGGGGGTGTTGGCAAGAGATAATTTGGGCAGGAAGCAGGGTGAATAAAGTGTCAGGGAAAATTTTTTTGGCCTCATTTCGATTATGAGACGAGGATCACGATTTTTTCAGGAAACGGCCAAAAAGTTGGCCAGCAACTGGTGTCCCTGCTCGCTCAAGATGCTTTCCGGGTGGAACTGAACCCCCTCCAGCGCCAGTGTTTTATGCCGCAGCCCCATGATCTCGTCCATGGAGCCATCGGCGTGCTCGCTCCAGGCGGTGATTTCGAAGCAATCGGGCAGGGTCTCGCGCTCCACGATGAGCGAATGGTAGCGGGTGACCCGCAGCGGATCCTTGAGCCCCTTGAACACCCCCTCCCCCCGATGGCGGATGAGGGAGGTCTTGCCGTGCATCACCTGACGGGCACGGACCACACGGGCACCAAACGCCTGGGCCAGGGACTGATGGCCGAGGCAGACGCCGAGGATGGGGATCTCCCCCGCGAAGCGGCGGATGGCGGCCAGCGAGATGCCCGCCTCGTTCGGCGTGCAGGGGCCGGGAGAGATCACCAGATGGCGGGGGGCAAGCCTGATTATCTCGTCCAGGCTGAGCTCGTCGTTGCGCCTGACCTGCACCTCCTGACCCAGGGCGCCAAAATATTGCACCAGGTTCCAGGTAAAGGAGTCGTAGTTGTCGATGAGTAGCAGCATGAGAGAGCCCTGGGAATAGAACAGAGACGGTGATCGGACTGCCCATGCCGGCCGTCCACGGACAAACGCCGCGCATTCTGGCATGTCTGCCCCCGTTAATAAACCGCTGAGGGGCTATGCGCGGGTATGGATGGCAGCCTCATTTCTGCAAGACCCACTCTCTGCCAGCTCGATGGCATTGCCCCATGCAACTCATGCCCTTTAGCGGGGAGGCGAACGAGCGCAGGCAGAAGAGGCCGGATAGTCCATGACTGGGCAGGGGAACAGGGAAAAAGACGGAGCAAGGCGCAAGGGCCGAAAGCGGGGTGTGAAATGGCGGCCCATCGGCAGATGGGCAGAGCCCGGGAGCGCCTAGCGATCCAGATAACGCCCCTGCTCCAGCTCGCGCTCGCGCTGGCATTCGGCCAGATAGATGGCGGCGGCAATGGCCGGGGTCTTGTGGTGCTTGTCGATGGCATTGGAGACCATCAACTGCAGGGTGTTGAGGTTCTTGGCCTTGCGAAACTTGCGCAGCCAGTGGCCCTTGTCACTCAGTTCTTCAATCACTGTATTTGATTCGACAGACATGCTTTCTCTTGGGGCAAGCGCCCGCGTTTGACATTGGAAGAGGAGATGACGAACCAGGGGTCGGGTAAAACAAAGAAAGCCAGGCAAATACCCAGCTCTCTACAACTACACCTTCCCAGTATGTCAGGCTCGAGGAACGAAGCCGACGACATCATATACGCTGATCAGGGTTTTTTCAGCCCTTTCCCGCGCCTTTTGTGCGCCAGCCGCCAAAATTGCCTGCAGATGAGTCTCATCCTGACGCAACTCGCGGAAGCGGGCCTGAATGGGCTCCAGCAGGGCGACCACGGCATCGGCCGTCTCGCTCTTGAGGTGGCCGTACATCTTGCCCTCGAAGTGCTGCTCGAGTTCAGGGATGGAGCGACCAGTCACCCCGGACATCAGGGTCAGCAGGTTGGAGACCCCCGGCTTGTTCTCGGGATCGAAGCGCACCACGGCCGGCTCGTCGGAGTCGGTCATCGCCCGCTTGATCTTCTTGACGATCTGCTTGGGATCTTCCAGCAGGCCGATGAAGTTCGCCTCGTTGTCGTCGGACTTGGACATCTTCTTGGTGGGATCCTGCAGGCTCATCACCCGGGCACCGTCGGTCGGGATGAAGGGCTCAGGCAGGGTGAAGACCTCACCGTAGAGGTTGTTGAACCGGGTGCAGATGTCGCGGGTCAGCTCCAGATGCTGCTTCTGGTCGTTGCCGACCGGCACCTGGTTGGCCTGATAGAGCAGGATGTCCGCCGCCATCAGCACCGGATAGCCGAACAGGCCGACGTTGACGTTGTTCTCGAAACGGGCGGACTTGTCCTTGAACTGGGTCATGCGCGACAGCTCGCCCATCTGGGTGTAGCAGTTCAGGATCCAGCCGAGCTCGGCGTGCTGGGGCACGTGGGACTGGATGAAGACGGTGCTCTTGGCCGGATCTATGCCGACCGCCAGATAGAGGGCGGCGGCATCCAGGCAGGCCTTGCGCAGGGCGGCAGGCTCCTGGCGGGTGGTGATGGCGTGCAGATCGACGATGCAGTAGAGGCAGTCGAAGTCATCCTGCATGTTGACCCACTGACGCAAGGCGCCCATGTAGTTGCCTATGGTCAGCTGGCCCGAGGGTTGGGCCCCGCTCAATACGATTGGTTTAGCCATGAATGTGTTGATCCTTGTTATTCAGCCAAGAGGGCATCGAGCTCTGCAAACTGCTCGCATACCCAGTCAGGGCGGGAATCTGCGATGGGACGGCCATAGTTGTAGCCGTAGGTGAGCCCTACCACCTTCATGCCGGCAGCCTGGGCGGCCAGCACATCATTTTCGGAGTCTCCCACCATCAGGGTACGGGACGGGCTGACCCCCAGCTCGTGGCAGGCGTGCAGCAGCGGATCCGGGCTCGGCTTCTTGACGGGCACGCAATTGCCCCCCAGCCAGAGCGCGAAGCAGTCGCCGATGCCGAGGGCATCCAGAATGGGCTGCACGAAGTGACTCGGCTTGTTGGTCACCACGGCCTGGCGGTAACCGAGCGCCTGCAGGCGGCGCAGGCTCTGCTCCACCCCGTCATACATGGCCAGCCCTTGCAGCAGGCAGGCCTGATAGTGCTGGTCAAACAGGGGGCGGGCCTTGGCAAATTGCTCGGGCGCCTCGCGATAGTCCAGCGCGCGCTGGATCAGCTTGTCGGCGCCATTGCCGACCCAGGTGCGCACCACGGCCTCGTCGGCCTCGGGCAGCCCCAGATCGGTCAGGGTGCGGTTGACCGCCAGCGCCAGTTGGGAGGCGCTGTCAATCAGGGTGCCATCCAGATCGAACAGCACCAGATCGAAGGGACGTTCAACGGACATGAGCCAGCTCCGCCCGCATCTGGTCGATCACCGCCTTGTAATCCGGCTTGCCGAAGATGGCGGAGCCCGCCACGAACATGTCAGCCCCGGCGGCGGCGATCTCGCGGATGTTCTCCACCTTGACGCCACCGTCGATCTCGAGGCGAATGTCACGGCCGCTCTCGTCGATCAGGCGACGCACCTGACGCAGCTTGTCGAGGGTGCCAGGGATGAAGCTCTGACCACCAAAGCCCGGGTTGACCGACATCAGCAGGATCACGTCCAGCTTGTCCATCACGTACTCGAGGCAGGTGAGCGGTGTGGCCGGGTTCAGCACCAGACCGGCCTGGCAACCCTGCTCCTTGATGAGGCCCAGGGTACGGTCCACGTGATCGGAGGCTTCCGGGTGGAAGGTGATCAGGTTGGCACCCGCCTTGGCGAAATCGGGGACGATGCGATCCACCGGCTTGACCATCAGGTGCACATCGATGAGGGCCTCGATGCCGTAGTCACGCAGGGCCTGACAGACCATGGGGCCTATGGTCAGGTTGGGGACATAGTGGTTGTCCATCACGTCGAAGTGCACCACGTCGGCCCCGGCGGCCAGCACCTTGGCCACATCCTCGCCCAGGCGGGCAAAGTCGGCAGAGAGGATAGAGGGGGCAATCAGAAAGTCTTTCATCAGCGTCATCCATTGGCAGCGTGGCAGAAAAAGCGGCGCAATTTTATCGCAAATGGGCGATGAAAACGACCCGCACGTACAGGGAATGCGGACCGCAGTTGCAGAAGACGCGGGCCGCGAGTCTCGCCGCAAAGGCGGGATGAAAACGAACCGCACCTGCAGAAGACGCGGGCCTTGCACTTGCCCCACCAGACAGGTGACTGCCCGGGCAGAAACGACAACGGTCCCCGCTGGGACCGTTCATGACTCAACCGACAGAGACCAGCTCGGCCTCGCCGGGGTAATGGCCCTGCTCGGGGGCTATGCCAGGCGGGTAGAGCGCCAGCAGCTCGGCCACCTTGTTGCGGCTGCCACCGTTGCGGCTGATGGTGCGCTTGACCAGGATCTCGTCCAGCCGGGCCCCGCGATAGAGTTCCCGGGTCAGCTCGATGTCGTGGTTGCTGATGAGCACGGGCACCCCCTTGTGGGCGGCGGTATGTCGGGCCAGCCTGGCCAGCAGGGCCTGGTCATCCAGGGTGAAGCCACCGGCCGAATAGCTGGTGAAGCTCGCCGTGGTGGAGAGCGGCGCATAGGGGGGATCGCAGTAGATCACCCAGTCTTCCTCCGCCCTGGCCATGGCATCGGCATAACTCTCGCAGATGAAGGTCGCCTTCTGGGCCTTCTCGGCGAAGGCCCACAGCTCTTTCTCCGGGAAATAGGGCTTCTTGTACGAACCGAACGGCACGTTGAAGCCGCCCTTCTTGTTGTAGCGGCACAGGCCGTTGAACCCGTGGCGATTCAGAAACAGGAACAACTGGGCCCGCTCAAAGCCAGCCTCGGTCTGGTTGAACTGGGTGCGCAGCCGATAATAGGCAGTCTTGTGGTTGTGCTCGGCCACAAACAGCTTGCGCGCCTCGTGGATGAAGTTGTCCGGCTGTCGCTTGAGGTGATTGTAGAGACCGATCAGATCCGGATTGATGTCGTTGAGCACATAGGCATCGTAATCCGTGTTGAGAAACACCGAGCCCGCTCCGACGAAGGGCTCCAGCAACACACGCCCGGCCGGCAAGCGCTCGGCAATCTCTTCGACCAGGGAGTATTTTCCCCCGGCCCATTTTAAAAACGCGCGTGTTTTTTTCATGGAAGTCCGGTGTTAAGAAGGCAATGCCCAAAAAAGGGGGACGATTCTACCCCCTTCCCCGGGCGACTGGCTATTGCTTCAATTCTTTTTGTATCTGGGCAAACGACTTGGGCCAGGGCTGTCCCTTGAGCAAGGCGGGGGAGAGCTTGCGGATCGCCGCCTTGGCCTGGGTGCTGTTGGCATAGTCGCCCTGCACCACCACGTACCAGGGACTGCCACGGAAGCGGGTCTTGTAGACCCAGACCTTGCCCGCCAGCCCATGCTCGGCCACGAAGCTGTCGACCGCCTGGGTGTTGCTCGCCCCCATCAGCTGGATGCTGTAGTGGTTACTCGCCTTCTTGTTGAGGGTCGCCACCGGCGTCAGGGCCACCTTGGGCGCCGGTGCCGCGGCGGGCACAGTCGCGGCAGGAGTGGGCGTCACCTTGGCAACAGGCGCCGTGCTCTGTGTCTGTGCCGCCGCCCCGGTCGGGGCCGCACGGGAACTCCCGCCGACCAGCTCGTCCACCACAGCCGTCGGCAGGGCACCGCTGACGTTGGGCTGTGTCATCAGTTTCTCAACCACTTCGTCTGAGATGACGACACGGCGCCCCTCGTAATTGCTCGACTCAGTGGTGACCGTCTCGCTCTCGACCTTCTTGGGCAAGGTCTTGGCATCGGGTTGCCAATCCCGGGCAACCTGGTTGCTTGAAGAGCTGGCATCGGCGCCACTGCTCCCCTGGGCCCCGCTCGCCGCACCGACATTCAGCGGATCGGTGGCGACGGGGTCGGGCAATGCCATCCCCCGGGACGAGGCAGGGGCCTGCTCCTTGCCTGCCTCCTCGAACAGAGGGAGATAGCTCAGGGCCAGCAAACCGGCGGCCGCCAGGGCCAGCACGGTCGCAATCTTCTTGACGGGCCACTCGGCCTGACGTTTCTTGGGCCTTCTGTCGGTCATGACATCCTCCAATGACTGCATGATGGCGGACGGGTGTCCCCCCGCCCCCTTCAGGATCTCTTCCACTTTCGGCTTGGGCAAGAGGGCCGCCGGGATCTTCAGCTCCTTGGCCTTCTCATACAGGAAGATGCGTTGCTCAGGCGCGCTCAGTGGCGCGACTTCCAGCTCGAGCGCGGGCATGGCCCGCCCCTTGAGGGCACTCTTCTGATCGCGACACCAGACGTCACTGCCCGAGAGCAGGATGGCCAGTTTATGGGGAGAGGCCAGGGTATCGTTATGGCGACAGAGCGCCCACAGCTCCCCCACCAGTTCGGCGGGCAGGGTGTCGGCACGCTCGATCATGAGCAGCAGGGTGGAAGGCTTGCCCTCCAGCATGCGGAAGAAGCTGTCGGCCAGCGCATCCTGCGCATTGAACAGGGGGCGAGCCACCACCTGCTGAAGCAGCAACTGGCGCACGTCCGCCATCTTCATGGCCGGGCTGCCAATGAGGCTCACCACCCGAACAGTGTCAGGCAGTTGGGCAAGCAGGGATTCACACAGGGTGCCACGGCCGCTGCCGGGCTTGCCTGAGAGAAAAATATAGGGGTGATTGAACTCAATCAGGTGCAGCAGCCGGTCAACCAGCTGCCGCTGGGAAGGCAATTTCAGCAATTTGTTATTGGTCACGACCAGACTCGATCACCGCCATTAGCTGCGCATCCGTCACATCGGCCACCACCTGGGCCTGCCCGATCCCGACCGGCAACACCAGCCGCAGCTTGCCTTCCAGCACCTTCTTGTCACGGCGCATATGGCGAATGAAGGCGGCAAAGTCCATCTCGGGCGGCGCCAGCACCGGCAGGTCCGCCGCCAGCAGCAGGTCGCGGACTCGTGCAACCTCTTGCGCCGTCATGTCACCACGGGCCAGGGCCGTTTCGGCCGCCAGCATCATGCCTGCCGCCACCGCTTCCCCATGGAGCCAGTTGCCATAACCTTTCTCGGCCTCGATGGCATGGCCGAAGGTGTGACCCAGGTTCAGCAGGGCGCGCACGCCATGCTCGGTCTCATCCTGACCGACCACGTCGGCCTTGATTTCACAGCAACGGCGAATGGCGTAAGAAAGGGCTTCGGCGTCAAGGCGTTGCAGCCGTGCCATGTTGACTTCGAGCCAGGAGAAGAAGGCCGCATCCCAGATGATGCCGTACTTGATCACCTCTGCCATGCCGGCGGCAAATTCCCGCGCAGGCAGGGTCTTGAGGCAGTCGGTGTCGATGATCACATGCTTGGGCTGATAGAAGGCGCCCACCATGTTTTTGCCAAGAGGGTGGTTGACGGCGGTCTTGCCGCCGACGGAGGAGTCAACCTGGGAAAGCAGTGTGGTAGGCACCTGAATGAACGGAATGCCTCGTTGATAGCTTGCCGCAGCAAAGCCGACAACGTCGCCTATCACGCCGCCCCCCAGGGCGATGAGGGTGGTGTCACGACCATGACTGGTTTCCAGCAGAGCAGACATGATCCGCTCGAAGGTAGCCAGGGTCTTGTAGGCCTCGCCATCCGGCAGTATCAGGTGTTCAACCTGAAAACCGGGCAGCAACTGAATGATCTGCTCAAGATACAAGGGGGCGACGACTGTGTTGGTCACTATCATGACCCGCTTGCCCTTGATCGTCTGCGCCAGCACCTCGGGGCGTTGCAACAGACCAGCAGCTATCTCAATCGGGTAGCTGCGCTCACCCAGTTCGACCTTCAACCTTTCCATGGACGTCCTCTATTGATTACATACCAATCAACTTAACGATTTGATTAGCTACAACTTTTGCACTTTGATCATCAGTCTGGATGACAAAGTCTGCGACTTCTTCATACAGGGCGTTGCGCTCGAGGGCCAGACGCTCCAGCACTTCGCGGGGCGGCTCTTCGGTTTGCAACAAGGGGCGACGCTTGTCTCTCTGGGTACGCGCCAGTTGCTTTTCAATGGTGGTTTCGAGGTAGACCACGATGCCGCGCGCAGAGAGTTTGTTGCGGGTTTCACGGCTCTTGATGGCGCCGCCGCCCGTTGCCAGCACGATACCCTGCTGCTCGGCGAGTTCACCGATCACCTTCTCTTCGCGGATCCGGAAACCCTCTTCGCCTTCAACATCGAACACCCAGCCGATATCGGCACCACTGCGGCGCTCAATCTCATGATCTGAGTCGAAAAACTCCATGTGCAGTTGTTCTGCCAGATGTCTACCTATGGTGCTCTTGCCCGCACCCATGGGACCTATCAGGAAAATATTGCGTTTCTCAGCCATGTCTTTTCGTTAGTAATTACAAACTGTATGGCCCCGGTAACTACTCGACCGGGGTACCTATGAACCTTATCTTGCGATGGATCAGGAGGGGGATTATCTCAATAGAAACCAGGACTGGCAACCGCAGCCCTTACGCCCCAGCCTCATCGGGGCGTAAGGTTATATGTGTTTTACCCTCACATGTAAAGTTTTCAGAGGGCGTCGGTGACTATCCTCGGGGTCACGAAGATCAGCAGTTCACGCTTCTTGTTCTCGCTGGTGGTTTTCTTGAACAGGTAACCCAGACCGGGAATATCCCCCAGCAGCGGCACCTTGCTGACGTCGCTCTTGATGGTCTGCTGATAGATGCCGCCCAGCACCAGGGTCTCGCCGTTGTTGACCAGCACCTGGGTGGTGATGGACTGGGCGTTGATGGAGACCGCATCCCCGGTACCGGTCGGGACGGTTTCCCCCTTGGTATCCTGGGTCACGGTCAAATCCAGGATGACCCTGTTGTCCGGGGTGATCTGTGGCGTGACCTTGAGACTCAGCACAGCCTTCTTGAAGGTGACCGAGGTCGCCCCGCTGGATGAAGACTCCACATAGGGGATCTCTGTCCCCTGCTCGATCAGGGCCGGCTTCTGGTTGGCGGTGGTCACCCTGGGGCTTGCGATGATCTCGGCCTTGCTCTCCTTCTCCAGGGCGGAGAGTTCGAGATCCAGCAGAGTGCCATTGGCCAGACGGGCGACCTGGAAGGCCAGGGTACCGGCGGCATTGGTCACCGGCAGGTTGACGTTGAGCCTGTCTTCCACGCCGGGGCGCGTGATGGTGGAGCTGCCGTCATTATTACCGGCGCCATCATTGCCCTCTATGGTGCCCGAGGTGCCATTGCCATGACCATCCGTCTTGGTCACCCCCCAACGTACCCCCAGGGCCTCGTCGAAGCCGTCGTCTATGGTCACCATGCGCGCCTCGATCACCACCTGCTTCACCGGGATATCGAGGATATCCAGCATCCGCTTGACGTTGCTGATGACATCCGCCGTGTCCTTGACCACCAGCACGTTGGTGCGTTCATCCACGCTCACCGCCCCTCTGGGAGAGAGCAGCTTGGTGCTATCGGAGGAGAGCAGGGCCGCCACTTCGGATGCCTTGGCATAATTGATCTGCAGATACTCGGTGTAGAGCGGCGCGAGGTCGGCTACCTGATTGCGGCTCTCCAGCTGCTGTTTCTCTCGTGCGGCAATCTCGTCCGCCGGGGCCACCAGCAGTATGTTGTTGTCCAGTCGCTTGTCGAGCCCTCTGACCTTGAGGATGATGTCGAGCGCCTGCTCCCAGGGCACACCATCGAGACGCAGGGTGATATTGCCGGAGACGGAATCAGTGGTCACCAGATTGAGGTTGTTGAAGTCGGCGATGATCTGCAGCACTGTCCGAACAGGAATATCCTGGAAGTTCAACGAGATTGGCTTGCCCTGATATTGTTTCGCTGTCGTGGTCGCGACCCGCTTCTTCACCTCTATGATGAACATCTTGTCGGCCTGGTCGTAGCGATAATCAAACTGGCCGTTGACCGAGAGCTCAAACAGGGTGTCATTGCCCTGGCGGAACACCTCCACCTGGGAGACAGGGGTCGCAAAATCCTGCACATTGATAAGATTCAGCTGATCATCCGGGATCCGGGTACCGTGAAACTTGGCGAGCACCTTCTGGCCGCGGCTGCTCACATCCACCGCCGCCGAGCTGTTGTCCAGGGTCACGAGAAACTCCCCCTGCCCCTCCTTGCCACGGCGAAAATCCACACCCTTGACCGAGTTGAAATAAGCACCGCCTGTATTCGCCTGCGAGACGGACAACACAGGTTTGCTGGCAGCAACAGGGGCGGGAGCCGCCACGGGAGAGGAGACAGCCGCGGGCTGGTACTGAGACTGGTTCTGGGCGACCCGCTGGGTATCAATCAGTGCAGACTGGGTCACAGGCTGGCTCCTGACAAGGGCCGACGGGCTGGCAGCAGGGGAGACCGTCGTCGCAACCACCGGCTGACCGGCCTTCTCTCCCAATGACACCAGCAATTTATTGCCCTGTTGATGGACCTGATAAGGGGTCAGCTGATCGAGTGCTATCTTGATATCCAGCCCCTCTCCCTTGCCCTCCACCTTGAGGTTGTCCACCCCCTGCTGCTTGATGGGCAGCGGGTTGACCGTCAGCGCCCCTATGGCGCCGGGCACGTGCAACAGGAGCTGATTGGGTTCATACGACAGTCTGTCGGTAAATCCGCTCACTGGCTCGCTGAAGCTCAGCTCCAGCAAGAGTTGATCGGCCAGCAGCGGATTCACCTTGACCTCCTGCAACGCCGGCACCGCCCACACCTGAGTGCATACGCCCAGCCACAGCAGCGCCACACCCCTCATCCTTCTTATTGTTGTTCTCATCTCTGCTCATCCCTGATCATAGTTTTGCGTCGAGATTGGCCATGGCCAGCTGAGTTTCTCGGGTGACCCAGCATCCTTTGCCATCCGGTACCGTTTCCATCAAGTCAACATGGGTATTCGTTATCTTGATGACTCTGCCCTGATCCAGCCCCATGTACTGATTGAGCCCCACACGCACGGCTTGCCCGTCCGGGGTCCTGATCAGTGCCCACAACTGTCCCTGTTTGCCGATGGATCCCTTCATGCTCAAACTGGCCAGCGAGTAGCGCTCCAGCACCTCCTTCTCCCGACTGGCCACTATCTGGGCGCAGTCCGGCTTGGTCTTGGCATCCACCCTGGAGCTGGTCTCTGGTTGCGGTTCAATGAAGGGGCTGCGTTGATCACTGCGCTGATAGGCCATGGGGGAGAAGGGCTTTATCTCCGGCAAGGGCTCGATCGGGATGGGTTTCCTCGCCTTGGTTTGTTGTACGTACTCGTCCATGTCCTCCTGTCCGCCACAGGCCGTCAACAACAGCACCGGCAAGAGGAGTCCGATCACTCTCATGCTCATGGCTTCTGCTCCAGGGTTTTACCGTTGTACTTGTAGGTCTTGGCCTGCATCGACATGCCTATCAACTCGTCCTGGCCCCGGCCTTGATTGAGCTGAAACGAATCTAGGATCACGATGCGCGGCAACGCGGCCATGTCTGCCGTGAACTTGCCGAGCTCGTGATAGGTGCCCACCACCTCGATGCGCATGGGCAGTTCGGTCGAGAATTCGTGTTTGACCTCTGCCTCCCAGTTGATCCTGTTCAATTTGAGCCCGTTATCGGTGGCAATGAAGCTGATGTCATCCAGCAACCCCGCCACCTCATGGGTATTGGGCAACTGCTTGAGCTGGGTATCCACCAAATGTTCAAGCTGCACCATCTGCTTCCTGTATGCCTCCAGGTTGGCGGCCAGCATGGCCTTGCTCTCGAATTGGGCCTTCAGATCCTGTTCTTTAGCGGCCTCCTGCCGCAAGGCCGTCAGGGAGTTGGCAATCACATAGTAGTAAATGGCGCCACCCAGCAGGGCACAGCAAAACAGGATGAAGATCCCCTTGGCGACTTTTGGCCAGCGCGCGATGTCATTGAGATCCAGGTCATTGAGTTGTTGCAGGTTCATTGTTGCCCCTTAGTCGCGACCGGAGCGACGCCGGCAATCTGGAACATCATGGAGAACTGGCTGAGGGCCACGGGCGCCACGTCTGCCGTGAAGATGGTGCTGAGCTGAGACTGTCCCAGCCAGCCAGACCCATCGATGCGCCTCATCATGCTGGCAACCCGGCCATAGGCTTCGGCCTTGCCGTTGACATCGATTCTGTTGGCCTGCAAGGCCAGGGTATTGAGATAGACCCCATTGGGCACCAGCACGGGTAACTGATTGAACAGGCGTACCGGTATGTTGCGCCTTGTCTGCAACTGCTCGATAAGCTGCATCCGATCGATCAGCTCCTTTCGGCGCTCCTTGAGCAGCCGGATCTCGCCGAGCTGGGTATCGAGTGTGGCCATCTCCTGCTGCAGACGCTGGTTGCGCTGCTGTTGATACCCGATCTGCTGCTGCACCAGCCAGTCGACGGCAAAGGCAAGGGAGGCGGTGGCCGCCAGAAAAAGGCCGATCATGATGCCAAACTGCTTCTTCTGGCGCTGGGCCCTGGCCAGCCGCCAGGGCAGGAGGTTTATATTTGACATGGTGTGAAGCTCCGCAGTGCCAGACCGAATGCCGCCATGTATTTGGCCCCATGGATGAGGCCCCCTTCCCCCCTGGGCTTGCCAAACAAGGCGAAGGGGTCGGGATGCAGCACTTCACAGTTGAGCTCGCTGCCTAGCTGCCCGACGAGACCCGGCAGCAGACTGCCCCCTCCCGTCAGCACCAGTTTTGACAACTCCTTGTTGCCGGACGAGCTGCAAAAGAGCTGCACATTGCGCCTGACCTGCAACACCAGCGTGCTGAGGTGGGGCAGCAACACATCCACCTCATGGTCGGCAGGCAAGCTGCCCTGAACCTTGGCAAGCTCCGCCTCTTCCAGGCTCATGCTGTAAAAAGAGGCCAGGGCCTGGCTGTATTGATCGCCACCGAAGTTCTGCAGGCGGGAATAGACGACCTCCCCCCTGAGCAGGGCGGCAAAGGTCATGGCACTGGCGCCTATGTCGACGATGCCGACCGGCTTGTCCCAGGATTGCAGCTCGGGCAGACAGGCCAGCACGGCACGCCCCAGCGCATGGGCCCCCACGTCCACCACCATGGTATTCATGCCAGCCTCCGTCAGCGCACTGACCCGGCCGTTGACGCTCTCGGTGCGCGCCGCGCTCAGCAGCACCTCCTGGCGGCTCTCGTCGGCCGTCAGACCGAGGATCTCGAAATCCAGGCTGACCTCATCGAGGGGGAAGGGAATGAGCTGTTCTGCCTCCAGGTGAACCTGGTTCTCCAGCTCGTTCTCGTTGATGTTGGCATCAACCTGAATAACCTTGGTGATGACATTGGAGCCTGTCACGGCCGTGGCCACCTGCTGGCAATCCCCTTGCATGAGCCGCTTGAGCGACTTGAGGGACTGGCTGACCCGTTCAATGTCCTGCAGTTGATAATCGACCAGGGTGCCCTTGGGCATGGGGATCTCGGCAACCGATTCGAGATGCACCTTGCCAGGACGTCCGCTGAGGGTGACGGCCTTGATGGTTTGACTGCCAAAATCAATGCCCGCCAAGGAGAGGAGGGATCCCTTACTTAATAGCCCAAACATATACACATCCATGCGTTATTGGGTTTTAGGACTTATTGTAGGACAGCGCATCACGAGGTGATGACTTAACTCAATATAATGCTCTATCTATCAATGTCATAAAGTTTATGTCAAAAGTTGACGCTGCTCTCCTTTCGGCCTTGATTGCGGCCCCCTTGGTAATTGCGTCCTGGAATGCTACCCTCCCGCCTCTTCTCGAGGTCGATGTCTCCGGACAGGAAAACCTCGAATCCGCGAGGGTAAAAAGGCTATACTCTGCGCCCGTTGGCTAATTTTAAGACGATTGGTAGTTCTTCCATGCTGAAATGGCTCGTTCGCCTGTTTATTGTCATGATGCTGGGTGCAGTGCTGGGTGTTGCCAGCCTCATCGGCATCTACTTCTACATCAAGCCCCAGTTGCCGGATGTGAGCGCCCTGCGCGATGTCAAACTGGCCACCCCGATGAAGGTGTACAGCCGGGATGGGGAACTGATCTCCCAGTTCGGCGAAATTCGTCGTATCCCGTTGCGGCTGGATGAAATTCCCCAGTCCATGATAGATGCCGTGCTCGCCACCGAAGATGCCCGCTTCTATGAGCACCCGGGCATAGACCCCATCGGCATCATCCGGGCCGCCACCGTCTGGGCCGTCTCCGGCCAGGCCCGCCAGGGCGCCAGTACCATCACCCAGCAGGTTGCGCGCAACTTCTTCCTGAGCAACGAGAAGACACTGGTGCGCAAGATAAAGGAAGTCTTCCTGGCCTGGCGCATCGAGCAGAATCTCTCCAAGGATGAAATCCTCACCCTTTATCTCAACAAGATCCCCCTGGGTTACCGGGCATTCGGGGTCGGCGCCGCCGCCCAGGTCTACTTCGGCAAAGACGTCAAGGATCTGACCCTGGACGAGATCGCCATCATAGCCGGGCTGCCAAAAGCCCCCTCCATGCTGAACCCCATACGTTCGCCGGAGCGCGCCTTTGCGCGCCGCAACGTAGTCCTGGGCCGCATGCTGGAGACCGGCAAGATCACCCAGGCCCAGTTTGACGAGGCCTCCAAGATGCCGGTCAAGGCCCGTTATCACGGTGCCGAGACGACCCTCAATGCCCCTTACCTGAGCGAGATGGTGCGCCAGAAGATGGTGGAGCAGTTTGGTGAAGATGCCTACACCATGGGGCTGCACGTCTACACCACTGTCACCGCCAAGCGCCAGCGCGCCGCCCACCAGGCGCTGCTGGACGGCGTCTTCGACTACGACACCCGCCACGGCTATCGCGGCCCGACCGCCCTGCTGTGGAAGGCCGGGGAAACGGCCTGGGACTACGACCAGATAATGGCTCACCTGGCCAAGCAACCGACCTACCAACCCCTGATGGCCGCCGTGGTCACCAAGGTCGGTGACAAGAGCGCCACCCTGGTGCTGAAGAATGGCAAGCAGGCCGAACTCGGCTGGAACGGCATCAAGTGGGCCCGAACCTTCATCACCGACGATCGCCAGACCTATCCACCTAAATCGGCACGGGATGTGCTGAAAGTCGGCGCCCAGATCTGGGTGCGGGAGAAAGGGGAAGAGCTGCTGCTCTCCCAGATCCCTGACGTCAACGCCGCCCTGGTTGCCATGAACCCGCAGGACGGTGCCATCGAGGCCCTGGTCGGCGGCTTCAGCTTCGAGCTCTCCAAGTTCAACCGGGTCGATCAGGCTCGCCGCCAGGTCGGCTCCAACATCAAGCCCTTCCTCTATGCCACCGCGCTGGAGCAGGGCTATACCCTGGCGTCCCTCATCAACGACGCCCCGATCAACCAGTGGGATCCCGCCAAGGGCCCCATGTGGCAGCCCAAGAACTCGCCGGCCATCTATGAGGGCCCGACCACACTGCGGCTCGGTCTTGCCAAGTCCAAGAACGTGATGTCGGTCCGGCTGATGCGCGCCATCGGGCTGGATACCTATATCGATGGCCTGACCCGCTTCGGCTTCGCCCGCGAGCACATCTCCGCCAACGAATCCCTGGCCCTGGGGGCCGCCGAGTTCACCCCGCTGGAAGTGGTGCGCGGCTACTCGGTGCTGGCCAATGGCGGCTTCCAGGTGACCCCTTACTTCATCACCGAAGTGACCGACAGCTTTGGCACTCCCCTGTATCAGGCCAATCCGGCCGCCGCCTGCCGCGACTGCGGTGTACTGGCCGCCGCCGGGCTCGACAGCGCCAATGCCTACGCCAATACCGTCCCTGACTGGAAGGCCCAGTGCCCGATTGATCCCGTGGTGCCCAACAACATGGCGCCCCAGACCATCAGTGCCCAGAGCGCCTTCCTGATCACCGACACCCTGACCACCGCCATCTGGGGTGGCAATGGCTGGCGTGGTACCGGCTGGCGCGCGGCCCGTGACCTCAAGCGTCACGACATCTCGGGCAAGACGGGGACCACCAACGAATCGAGGGATGCCTGGTTCTCCGGTTACACCCCGAATCTGGTGGCCACCTCCTGGATAGGGTTTGACAACCACCAGCGCGGTCTCGGCCGGGCCGAATTCGGTGGCGGCGCCGCCCAGCCCATCTGGATCGACTTCATGAAGACGGCCCTGCAGCAAGTGCCCGAGCGCAAGATGCCGGTCCCCGAAGGGATCATGCAGGTACGCATCGATCGGGAGACAGGTCTGCTGACCAACCGCTCCGATGGCGCCAGCATGGAGGAGTTCTTCAAGGAAGGGACTGAACCGACCCGCTATGCGAGCCAGCTCTCCGATGGCAATGAGGTCTACGGCGGCGATGGATCCAGCAGCGATGGCCCCGTCTCCACCGACGACATATTCTAAGCTGCCCGTAGCGGCAAAAAAACCGGCGCCCTGGCGCCGGTTTTTTTTATCTGCCCCTCAGCCGAGCAGCCCCTTCATCAGGGCTGAGATGCGGGAGGCCAGTTCATTGAAGCAGGGGCGGCGCACCGAGTAGTGGCGATAGAGCAGGGAGATGGTGCGCCCCGGCACAGGGTCTATCACAGGGCGATAGCTGACGCCCCCCTCCTCGGCGTTGGCGGGCACCGCCAGCCTGGGCACCAGCGTCATGCCGCTGCCGGCCGCCACCATGTTGCGCAGGGTCTCGAGACTGGTGCCCTTGAAGCGCTGATCCTCGCCTATACCGGCGGCAAAACAGAAGCCCATAGCCTGATCCCGCAGGCAGTGGCCGTCGGCCAGCATCAGCAACTTCTTGCCCTTGAGATTGCCAAGCGGCACCGCCCTGGCACTGGCTTCCGGATGATGCTGGGGCACCGCCAGCCACATGGGCTCCTGATAGAGAGGGATGGAGCCAAAGCCCTCCATGCCCTCCAGCTCGGCGAGCACCAAGCAATCCAGCTCCCCCTCCTCCAGCCGCTTGAGCAGCACCTGGGTCTGCTCCTCGTAGAGATAGAACTCCAGCTTGGGGAAGTGCTCCCGCAGATCCTGAATGATGTGGGGCAAGAGATAGGGGCCCACGGTGGGAATGAAGCCGATGTGGATCTCGCCGGACATGGGCTCGGCGAAGTGCTGGCCTATGCTCTTGAGCTCGCGCACCTCTTTGAGCACCTTGCGGGCCTGCAGGGCCATGGCATCGCCGGCCGGGGTAAACAACACCTTGCGGGAGGTGCGCTCGATCAGGATCACCCCCAGCTCATCTTCCAGCTTGCGCAGCTGGCCGCTCAGGGTCGGCTGGCTGACGAAGCAGCGCTCCGCCGCCTTGCGAAAATGTTTCTCCTCTTCCAGCGCTACCAGGTACTCGAGATCGCGAAGGTTCATAGGTACTGCATCCTGCCAATCTAAAGAGGCCGTTAGCATGCCCAAGAACGGTGCGGGGGACAAGGGAAGCCCAAAACGAGGAGTGACCTCCCCCACCCCGCTAACCCGGTCTACCCCGCTGCCCTGACCCCAGAGGCCGATGCGGCAAACCCGGGCATGGCCAGGATCAGGCCGCCATCAGGGCGGCGAGATGGCTCGCGAAGGCTTGCGGCTCCCCCAAGAATGAGGAGATGGGCAGCGGGATGAGGCTTCCCCCCCGCATCAGTCCGAGGGTCGGGAATCCCTGCCCGCCGAACCGGCGCAGCCAGCCCTGGCTTTGGGCCAGATGCCCGGCGAGATCCACCTTCTGGCAGGTCTGGGCGAACGCCTCCGCCGTGATGCCCTGCTCCTGCGCCAGCAGCGCGAGACGGGCCTGGTCGCCAACCCACTGACCGTCAAGGTAATGGGACTGCTGAATGCGATGCAGCAGGCTCAAACCATCGCCCCCCAGTTCGGTGACCGCCAAGATGGCCCGGATGGGGGGCTCGGAGTCGAGGAAGAGACCGTCGCTGAGCAAGAGCTCGTTGAAGTAGCGCTCACCGAAAGGCTGGCCGGTCAGGGCCTGGATCCGCTCGTCATGGGGGCGGACATGGTCCCGCAGGGCCTGGCCCATCTGCTGGCGGCGCGGGCCCAGCCAGAGGCCACCCGCATGCAGCGCTATCTGCAAATCCGGGATCCTGGCCGCGGCCTCGAGCAGGGGGGCGGCGCCATAGCACCAGCCACAGAGGGGGTCATATACATAGTGCAGTGTGGTGTCGTTCATCTGCGTGCTCCTCGGCAATTGATCAAAAAACCGGGCAATGAATGCCCGGCAAAAAAACACAGGGAAAAGGACTCAGGCCATTACCACTTCATCTCGCCCATGTTGACCTTGGCACCTATGGCCAGGCCATCGTCCACCGGCAGGAACGGGAACGCCTTCTTCAGGCCGTCGATCAGCTGATCGCTGTGCTTGGCGGTGGCCAGCGCCTGCTCGAAGCGCTGGACGTAGTCACGGGTAAAGGTCACGGCCTGGGTGCCCTTGGGCTCTGTCCCCAGGAAATGCCCCGGAATGACCCGCTCAGGCTGGAGGGCCAGCATGCCGTCGAGGGCCTGCATCCACTGTGCCCGCGCCGCCTTGGTCTGGCTGTCCGCCATCCAGACGTGCACTCCGCTGTATACCGGCACACCGCCAAACGCCGTCTTGATGGAGGGAGCCCAGAGATAGGCACTCGGCGTGTTCATCTCCTTGATCTCGATCTTCTCGCCATCCAGGGTCAGGTGGGAGGCCGTCATCACCTGCGGCACTATCAGGGTCTTGGGTGCCTGCTCGGCGAGGATGGGGCCCCAATAGGCCAGCTTGGCATCCTTGGTCTGCTTGATGTGATCGACCACGTGCTGGCTGGCCAGGATCTTGACGTCGGGGAAGGCCGCCTTGATGGGTTCCAGCCCGAAGTAGAAGTCGGGATCCCCGCCGCTGATGTAGACGGTGGTCAGTCGCTTGCCGCTCTGCTTGATCAGATCCACCAGCGCCTTGCCGTCATTGACCCCGAACTGGGCGTCGATGAGGATGGCCTCCTTGTCGCCGGTCACCAGCTCGGAGGAGACGGGGAAGATGGCCTTGTCGCCGGGGTTGTAAACGGTCACTGTCAGGGGGCTCGCCAGGGCGGCGCCACCGAGCAGGGTGGTGGCCAGGGTCAAGGTGCGAAGTACTGTGTTCATGGGTATGCCTCGTGGGTAAGTGGTCATCGAATGGACACAGTTTATTGCAAACTTTTCAGCGCAAATACCGCATAATAAGCACATCACTGTTGCACAAATCGAGCATATAGAGGTGCTGAGCATGGATCGACTGACCGCATTGCGGGTCTTCGTCTGCGTGGTTGAACAGGGCAGCCTGAGCGGCGCCGGAGAGAAACTGGAGATGTCCCGCGCCATGGTCTCGCGCTATCTGGCCGAGCTGGAGCGCTGGATGGGGGCCAGATTGCTGCACCGCACCACCCGCCGGCTCAGCCTGACCGGGCCGGGGGAAGAGGCACTGAACCGGGCCAGGGCCATGCTGGCGCTGGGGGAAGAGATGGAGCACCTGGCCATTCGCAGTGACGAGGCCCCCAAAGGGCAACTGCGCATCACCAGCAGCTACTCCCTGTCCGAAGCCCTGCTGGTCCAGGCGGCGGACGACTACCTGGCTCGCTACCCCGGTACGGCCATCGACATCCTGCTGCTGGACAGAACCGTCAACCTGGTGGAGGAGCGCATCGATCTCGCGGTGCGCATCACCAACGATCTGGATCCCAACCTGGTGGCGCGCAGGCTTGGCACCTGCCACTCGGTGGTCTGTGCCAGCCCCGCCTATCTGGCCCGTCATGCGCCTTTGCAGCAGGTGCAGGATCTGGCCCTGCACAACTGCCTCACCTACACCTATTTCGGCAAGAGCCTGTGGGAATTTCAGGGGCCCGATGGCCCCGAATCCGTGCCGGTGAGCGGCAACCTCAGCGCCAACATCTCCAACCTGCTGCTGGCGGCGACCCTGGATGGGGCGGGGATCAGCCTGCAGCCAGCCTACTCGGTGCAGACCCACCTGGAGAGTGGCGCCCTGGTGCCTCTGCTGACCCAGTGGCAGCCCAAGCAGCTCGGCGTCTATGCCGTCTATGGCACCCGCAAGCAGATGTCCCCCCTGCTGCGCAGCTTCCTCGACTTCCTGATCGCACGCATGGCGGATGATCCCCTGTGGCAAGCCCGCTGAAGGCCCATGAAAAAGGGGCCTGTCGGCCCCTGTCATCCCTGTGTCGGCTTATGCCTCGAAGCCAAATGCCTTGACCGGCGACTCGCCGTCGTCGGCAGCCTCCTCGTCCACATAGATGTCGCGATAGGCGGCGTAGATGGAGTAGTTGATGGCTGGCAGCACCACCAGCAGACCCACCAGCATCAAAAGCGCACCAAAGAAAATCAGCACGGCCCCCAGCAGCCCCCACCAGAGGAAGGGCCACATGTTGCACATACAGCCCTTGAAACTGAGCCGGGCCGCCTGCCAGGCTCCCACGCCATGGAAGAAGATGAGGGCGGGGGCGAAGGTGATGGCCATCAGCACGGGCACCAGCAAGGCCAGCCCAAGCAACAGGCAGAGCAGGAACCCCTGCGCCTGTTCGGGCGTCAGGGTCAGGGTTTCCGGATCCTGGGAGAGCAGGCCGGTCAGGCCCCACTGATGCAGCATGAAGGCGCAGATGAGCAGTATCCCCATGAACAGGGCGAGCACCATCAGCCCCCCCAGCATCAACGGGGTCAGCCGATGACGAAAACCGGCGAAGAAGTCGGCAAACTGCAGGGGGTGACCCTCATAGCCCCGGCGGGCCACCGCGACCCAACCGGCCCCCCACACCATGTAGAGCAACTGGGAGATGAAGCCCCCCGCCGGCAGCTGTTCCAGCAACATGCCCACCAGGAACCAGATCACTATCATGGCCACGCTGGCGCCCATGCCCTTGTTGAAGATGTCGAACCCGGTGCGGATCCAGATCCAACCCTGCCCTATGGTGTGGCGTCTGGGTTCGCGGCGCAGGGCGCTGTCACTGTTCATCATTGACCTCGTCGAAAATAGGGGCAGAAAACCCTGTCATCAGGGCACGCTCACCGTGACCATTATGGTGCCCGTGTAAGCACCGGGGCGCACCACCTGACCCGGCAACCGGGTCGGATACAGCCTCACCTGATATTGGGTGTTGTGGCTGGCCGCCGAGTAGGGTACCGCGATGGCAGTATCAAATGGAATAGGGGTCAGCGTATCCTGCTCGACCATGCCCACCCCGACCCCGGCCAGGCTGGTGGTGACGAAGCGATTCTGGCTGCTGAGCGCCCCCCCGAAGCTGTATTGCAGCGGCACCAGGTAGTCACTCGGGATCTGGCTGCAGGTCACGCTCACATTGACGCTGCGCGGGGCATAGCCCCTCGGGATCTCCCCCTCGACGAAGGCACTCTGCGCCACGGCGCCGAGATCGATGGGAATGCTGGTGCCGGCGGGGAACTGGCAGGTCGGCGTCGAGGTGACGCTGATGTTCATCGCCAGGGTGCTGAAGGCATTGACCGGGCTGGTGTCCGGTGCATTGGCTCGGCGCACGAAGAGGTGGGCGACAGTGCCGCTGAAGGTCTGGGTACCCGTGACCCCCTTGAGCAGTTTCAGGGTATAACGGCCGCCGTTCACGTTGATCCCCCCCAGCAGTGAGACATTCAGCAGCCCGCCGACACAGACGCTTAGCAGCCCACTGGTGGTGGCGCTGAATGGAACTTCCTGATATCCCCCTGCCGCATTGAACTCGACCTTGAGGCCGAAATAGGGGTTGAGCTTGATAAGGGTCCCCAGAGGATCGGAGACGGTAGGCAGGCTGGTGGTTCCCTGGTAATAGACTGTCATCAGCAGCCCCACCGAGATCCCGGTGCAATTACAGGTGGCCGTGCCCGTGGTCGAGAAGGAGGTGGGACCACTGGTCCCACCGGGCTGATAGAGACCGCTATCGGCGGTGATGGCGCCGGTCGCCACGAAGGGGCTGGTGCACTGGCCATTGACGGCCTGCACCTCGCCTGGCCATGAAGCCGCCACCAGCAGGAGTGCCGCCAACAGCAAGAAAGACAGGCCCAGGTTTCCGACGCCGTCACTCATCCCGCTCTCCTCCATGCCTGCCCAGAACAAATTCCTGCTCATGATAATTGCCATCGTCGTCTATCCAGCGCAGCCGCCCGCGGGCCCCCGCCGGTACGGCGCCCGCCATGGGAAGAGAGAGGGAACCGTAAGGCGGCAGCACCCCGCCCTCGCGCCAGGCGAGATGCTGCCCGCTCAGCAACACCTCGCTCAGGCTGATGTGAAAGGGGCCCGGATTGCTGACCCTGAGTCCGCCCCCCGCCAGCCCCTGCCAGCCAAGCCGGCTAACCACCTCGGCCGGGGAACCCGCCAATCCGGCCGGCCGGTAGAACAGCTTGATGCGGGTGCGATAAGCCAGTTGTACGCTCGCCTGCGAGGCTTGCGTCTTGGGGGGCAGTCCAAGGACATTGAGCCAGAACAGGGACTCCCTGTCCCGGGGGAGCCGGCTCAGATCCGCGCCCAGGATGCGCAGCACCTGCCCCCTCTGCGGCCCCAGCCGCATCATGGGCGGCACCACCAGAAAGGGGGTCGAGACATCGGCCGGTCCCTGCTGCTCATTGCCGCCATCGACCCAGGCCTGCAGCAGACTGGGCTCGCTGCCGTCGTTGCGTACCATCAGACTGGCCTCGGTGCCCCCCTCATAGATCACCCGGGTACGCATCAGGTTCAGGGCGGCCTCGCTGCTTGAGCACCACAACAGGGAGCCCAGCGCCAGCCATGACAGCACGGCGTACCCTTCCAGGGCCCGGCACCAGCCATGCCAACCAATGGGGTCTCTCATGAACTTGCTCCCGGAGTGAGGCAGCGGGCGGCGACCTGCTGATAGGGCATAGCAGGATCCGGCCGAGGGACCCGATAGTCGAGCCGGCACCGCTCATCCTCCTCCTTGCCCCACTGAACATGGAGGGTCCCCTGCTCGCCACGCACGAAGATGAGCCCCCCCTGGCCGACCACGGCCACGGCGTCGCCGCGACCATCGACCACCTCGGCACCAAAGGGCGGCGCACTGCCATCCTGACGCACGGCCTTGAGCAGCAAAGGCTGGCCGACATGGGTCTCATACGCCAGCTTGACGATGGCCCCCCGACGCGGGGCCACCATCTGGGCGCTGCCATCTATCTCCACATCCAGCGGCAAGCCGCCGGGATCCAGGCCTATGATGTTGGTGCGATAGGGGTTGAGCCCGGCCAGCACGGCATAGCCATCCCCATCCACCTCGCTGCCGATCCCGTGGCTGACCCTGGCCCCCTGGGCGCCCTTGGCTTCCACCAGCGCCATAGTCTCCCCTTGCGTCTGCCCCAGCACCCAGCCCTCCTCATGGACCAGCAGGGTTCCCTTGGCCGAGGCCACATACTGGGCGTAACCCTCCCCCTGGCTGGTGCTCAACCCCAGCTGGGTGGCCGCCGTCTGATACTGCAGGTTGGCACCATAGCTCAGGGCCGAGTTGCCACTCCCCCGACTCTGATTGCCATAGACACCGTAATAGAAACGCCCATCCCGGGAGCCCCCGTTGAGATCCAGCCTGGCGCTGGCCCCCTGCCCCTCCTGATAGGAGAGGGTGCTGCCAAGACGCGGCGCCCCCAGTTTGTCCCCTATGGGGATGCTGAGGCTCAGCACGTATTGATCCCCCACCCCCTCCTCCAACGAGTGGCTGGCCGACAGGGTCAGACTGCCCCAGTCAAACCCCCGGTTGTAGCCGAGCTGGAAGCTGCTGCTCTCCCCCTGGCCACCCCAGTAGTCGCGGCGAATGCCGTTGAAGTAGAGGTCCCCCCACTCCCCTACCGGCTGGTTGATGTTGAGCTGGAAGCGATTGCGCTCCCGCTGCAACCTGTCCAGCGCCTGGGTCTGTATCGCCGCCACGTCGTTGAGGTCGAGATAGCCTTCGCTGGAGAAGCGATAGGCGGCCAGGGTGAAGTAGGTCTGGGTCCTCTCCATCTGCTTGCTGTAAGTGAGGCGATAGCTCTGACCGGCGAGGGAATCCGGTAGGTTCGCGCTGGCGGGCAACGCCCGCGCCCAGGAGCCGGTCACATCCAGAGCCAGGGCGCCGTAGTCCGAGCCCATGGCCGCGCCTCCCAGCAGGGCGCCGTAATCCTCGGCGGCTATGGTTCCGCCATAGAGGGTCAGGGCATCCGAGAAGCCACGCCTGTAGGTGCCTTGCAGAAAATTCGGGCCATCGGGCCCCGCATCATTGCGATAGCGTCCCAGGGTCAGGCTGAAGCGGGAAGTGTCGTCTCGCAACATCTGCACCACGGAGGAGAACGGTAGGGTGAAGCTGCGCTCGCTGCCATCCGCCTCCGTGATGGTCACATCCAGATCACCGGCAAAGCTGGTGGCATAGAGATCGTCGATGGCAAAGGCGCCGGGGGCGACCTGGGTTTCATAGATGAGGGCAGTGCCCTGGCGGATGCTGACTCTGGCATTGCTCTGGGCCACCCCGCGCACCACGGGGGCAAAGCCCCGCTCGAAATCCGGCAGCATGGCGTCGTCGCTGGCGAGCTGCACGCCGGTGAAGGGCACGCTGTCGAAGCTGTCACCCGGGGTGAAGTACTCCCCCAGCGTCAGCTGGGCTTTGCGGGAGGTGACATCTCGCTGCGCATAGCTGTTGAGGGGCTGATAGCCGCCCCCCTGGTTGCCCTGCCAGGAGCCGTTGTGACGCAGGCGCCAGGCACCTAGGTTGATGCCGGTGTTGAGGTTGATGCTGCTGCTCAATGGCTCCCCTATGCTCTCCTGTTCGCTGTAATAGAGGTTGGCGTTATAGCCGACGAAGGCCGCATTGATCCCCTGCACCCACTGCTCAGGCCCCACATAGTCACGTCTGATCTGACCGAGATAAGCCTGGGGCAGGCTGAGTGCCCCGCTCAGGCTGGCCAGATCGAAGGTGAAGCTGGCCCCCGGCACCAGGGCTCCCACTTCTATGCAGTCGCCCTGGAGTTGCTGCTGCACCGACCCCTGATCGGGCAGCTTGTCGACCAAGAGCCCCCACTGCGTCAGCTGATCCGGATGAAAGCAGAACAGGGGCGTCCCGGGATCCTGCCCCGCTCTCACCTCCACCTGCTGACTTATTCTCTCCTTGCCATTGATGGTGATGTCGAGCTGGTAGCGCCCGGGGGGGATGAAGTCGGCACGGGAGAAGCGGGCCAGGTCGATGTTGACCCCCAGGCTGTCGAGCAGGCGGCTGTCAAACTCGATGTCGGCGGGTGGACTGATCGCTTGCCCGGCCACCTCATCCCCCATGGCAAGGGGGCACCAGAGCAACAGGGAGAGACAGCAACCGGCGTACCAGAGGGCGGTGGCATGAAGGCAGCAAGAGAGGGGCATTCTGGCTGTCACTGTATAGCTCCCCCCTCAGCGCCGGCCTGTGCACCGGGAGCGCCGAACCCTGGGTCCAGCTCCGGCATCTTCCGGAATCAATTGAAGACGAATTGGCCCACCTCGCGGGCACCATAGTCGTTGAGCCAATAGAAGGTCACGGCCTTGGCATCGACGGCCCCGGACAGTTGCTCAAGGGGAAAATCGAAGCTGCCCCCCGGCGCCACCATGCCGCCACTTGAGTTGCTGTAGCGCTTCGATGACGCCGTCGCCTGCAGCTCCAGATTGCTGATGCTGACGTGATAGAGGCTGGGGTTGCTGGCACGCAGTGCGTAACCGTCCCCCTGCCGGATCAGGCGCCAGCTCAACTGCCGGGCGGAGCGTTCGACATTGCCAGGCAGCCCGGATGGCCGGTAGAACATCTTGATCCGGGAGCGGAAGGCGAGCTGCACCAGATTCTGACCCGCCTGGGTCGACTTCACGCTCGGCGGCACCTCCAGCACGTTCAGCCAGAACACCGATTCGCGATCCTGGGGCAACCCCTGCCCCACGTAGGCCAGACGCAGGGACTGGCCACGCTGGGCCTCGATGCGGGTGATGGGAGGGGTTACCAGGAAGGGGAGCGCCTCGGCGCCCGGCCGGATGCGGCGATCCCCCGCATCTATCCACACCTGTACCAGCGAGGGGCTGCTCCCCTTGTTGGTCAGCTCCAGGGTGACCTCACGGGCGTTGGCCGGGTAGATGACCCGGGTGCCCGAGATCTGGACATGACCCCAGGTCTGCCAGGGCAGGAGCAGCAAGCACCAGAGCATGAGGCTCAGCCCCGCCCTGCGGGGCCTATGGATACGAAGCGCCTTCATGACTGAGCGCTCAGTGGTAGTCCAGGGAGTAGATGAGATCCGCCGAGACCAGACCGGCGCCGACGGCACCTGTGGCTATGTACTGGGCGCTGTAGTAGAGGGTGGCCCCCCCGGTGGCACTGAAGTTGACCAGCACGTTGTTGCCTGTGTTGGTTCTCAGATCGATGGGGGTGCTGTTGGCCGAGAGGATCTGCACCTCCACGTTCTGGGCCGGGTTCTTGCCGCCCGAGGCGACGGCCTTGTTGCTGAGGTTGCCCGTGGTCTGCTCCACCCCGATGTTTTCGAAGTAGGCCCGCACCGACCCCGTGGTCGGGCAGCTGGTGAGGGCGAGGTTGAAGCCTGTCGCCCCTGCGGTCTGGCCTATGCTGCCGAGCGCATTGGTGCTGACGGTCGGCAGGGTCACGGTTGCCGACGCCGTACCACCGTTGACCGCGATGGCACAGGTCCCGGCGGTCACCTCGCCATTGATGGTAATGACCCCGTTGAAGGCGGCAACGGGTGCCGACATCCCCATGGTGAGTCCGAGTATCAAGAGAGCCTTCGTCTTCATCACAACCTCCACCTGTCCCTGGATGTCGCTGGCGACTGCTTTTCTCCTGCCAGTGCCTTGCTGCCTTGCCGCCATAGGTGCCATTCAAAGACACCTTTAGTGACACATTAGTAAATAGCACAGGATTCTCAATCCCGCCGCCGCACGACTCCCTTTCCGGCGCCATGGCCCGAGGTGACGGACAGCCGGGCAAGAATGTGGCATCATTTTCCCCCTTTTGATCTCACCGCCTTATTCGATGGAGCCACCATGCGCCGCCTGCTCTTCCTCCTTCTGCTGCTCGGCAGCGCCTCCCTTCATGCCGAACCCGGCTTCATCAGCCGCCTGCTCAACCACCCGGTACCAGGGGGCGTGGCCGTGGTGCCGCTGGGGGATGGGCCCAAGGCGCCCGTCGCTCGCTATCTGGACAAGCCTGTGCTGGTGGTGCGCGAAGAGGGGCGGCACTGGATTGCCATCGTCGGCATTCCGCTCAAGAGTCAGGCGGGCCCCCATCAGCTGCAGGTGAGCGATGGCCGTACCTTGAATTTCACCGTCGGCAGCAAGCACTATCGCGAGCAGCACATCAAGCTGAAGAACAGCCGCCAGGTCAATCCGCTGGCCGAGGACATGGCGCGCATCAACCGGGAGCTGGCCGAACAAAACAAGGCCTACCAGACCTTCAGTCCTATTCAGCCCAGCAACCTGCTGTTCGACAAGCCGGTCAACGGCCCCCTCTCCAGCCCCTTCGGGCTGCGCCGCTTCTTCAACGGCGAGGAGCGCAATCCCCACTCAGGCCTCGACTTCGCGGTCGGCGCCGGCACCCCCATCAAGGCACCGGCCGCCGGCAAGGTGATCCTGATCGGCAACTACTTCTTCAACGGCAATACTGTCTTTGTCGATCACGGTCAGGGGCTCATCAGCATGTTCTGCCACATGTCCAAGATCGACGTGACCCTGGGCCAGAGCCTGCCCCGCGGCGGCATCGTCGGCCGGGTCGGCGCCACCGGCCGCGCCACAGGTCCCCACATGCACTGGAACGTCAGCCTCAACGACGCCCGCGTCGACCCCGCCATCTTCATCGGCGCCTTCAAGCCCTGATCCGGGCAGCACGAAACGACAAAGGCAGCCTGGGCTGCCTTTGTCGTTCATGGAGAGAGGGCGTTAATCACGGGGCTGCGGCATGCTGCCCGGCCTCCTTGCCCATGGCCCGCCACATCACCAGTACCAGCAAGGTGCTGCAAGTAGGCAGCGCCAGCCAGACTCCGGCCACTCCCCACAGGGAGGAGAAGCCCCACAGGAAGCCGCCGATCAGCACCAGCTTGCCCCCGGTGAGCAGGGAGGCGATGCGGGCCCGGTTGATGGCCTGGAAGTAGGTCGCCCCCACCAGCAGCAGCCCCTCCATGGGCAGACCCCAGAAGTAGAGCCAGATGCCGAGGCTGGCCACCGGCAAGAGGGCCGCGTTGTCACCGGCGAACAGATAGACTACCCCTTCCGGCCAGAGGTAGAGCGGTATCATGCCGCACAGCGCCACCACCAGGGTCACCCCCAACGCCAGGTTGCGCACCCGCAGCACCCGCTGCCAGTTGCCCGCCCCGGCGTTGAAGCTGGCGATGGGCTGGATACCCATGGCGATCCCCTCGAAGATGAGATAGAAGAAGGCCTCGCTGTAGCTGATGACCCCGTAGGCGGCCACGTGCAGGGAGCTGCCGACCGACAGCAGCGCCTTGTTGTGCAGCGCCAGCACCACAGACAGATAGAGGTACATCAGGAAGCTCGACACCCCGAGTCGCAGGGTCTCCCGCATCAGCCGCCAGTCCGGCACCAGGGTATCCAGGCGGATGCGCAGCTGGCTGCGCGGGGTGAAGAAGTGCCACAGGCACAGGCCCCCGGTCACCGCCTGGGAGAGCATGGTGGCGATGGCCGCCCCCGCCAGCCCCCAGGGGATCACCGCCATCAAGAGGTAATCGAGCAGTACGTTGAGCACGCCGCCCCCCACCAGGATCCAGGTGGTGAGGCCGGGTCGCCCGTCGTTGCGCAGCAGGGCGGTGAACGCCATGGAGAGCACGGCAAAGACCCCGAGCCAGGCGTACCACTGCAGGTAGGCGAAACCGGCGTCGAAGATGACCCCCTCGGCCCCCATCCAGGTCAGCATCTCCTTGCCGTACCGGATGCCGATGAAGGCGAGCACGGCGGAGGCGATGAGCACCATCACCAGCGCATTGCCGACTATGTGGCGCGCCTTTGCCTGCTCCACCTTGCCCAGATAAAACGAGGCGAGTGACGAGGAGCCCATGCCGATCAGCGCCCCCACCGCATAGAGCACGGCGCAGATGGGATAGGCCAGCATCATGCCCGCCAGGCCGTCCTGGCCCAGGATATGGCCGACGAAGATGCCGTCTATGGTGACATAGACGCCGGTGACCAGCATGGCGGCCACCGTCGGGGTGACGTAACGCAGGAAGAGGCGAGAGAGGGGGGCCGTGCCCAGATCGACAGTGGACATAAATTGCTCAAGGGAGGGGAACGGCCAGAATAATAGCCAAACAAGACCCGGATCACCCGTTATTTATGTTGTAGATCATTAATGTGGAAGGCTTTACCCACCCCTGCCCCTGCTTTAGGCTAAGGCGACTTCTCATGAACGGAAACGTGCGCCATGTTGCAACGCCTGCTCTGCCTGATGCTCTGTCTCAGCCTGCTCCCCTTCTCCGCTGCCCAGGCCGATGATGCCGTCACTCAGGTGGAAGAGTTGCTGCAAAGCGTCCCCAAGACCGACACCCCCGAGAACCAGCAACTGCGGGAGAGCTATCAGCAGGCGCTGCAGTATGCCCGGGATGCCCAGCGCTATCGGGAGCAGGGCAAGGCCTATCAGCAGATCCTCATCGACTACCCCAAGGAGTCGGCCCGTCTCAAGGAGAGCCTGCACAACTATCAGCCCCAGTCCCGCCCGCCCCTCTCCTCCCTCAAAGAAGAGGCACTGCGCCAGGCCATTGGCCTGAGCAGCAACCGCCAGATCAACCTGCGCAAGGAGCGCCAGGCGGTGACCGACAGCCTCAACCAGCTGGAGAGCACGGGCCAGGAGTACCATGTGCGGGTCGATGAGCTGCGCAAGCAGTTGCTGCAGACCCGCTCCCAGCTCGATCGCTTGAGCTTCAGCAACGAGTCGGATCGCCTGCAGGAGGCCCAGCAACTGGCCACCCGCCTCAAGGAGCAGAGCCTCTCTGACCGGATCCAGATGCTGGAGCTGGAGCAGCTCTCCGCCCAGCAGCGCAACGATCTCGGCAAACTCAAGCTGCAGGAGCTCAACCTCGCCATCACAGACGAAGATGAGTGGCAGAACAGCCTGCTCAACCAGCAAAACCAGCTGCGGCGGGAAAAAACGGAGCAGGCGCTGGCGGAAAGCGAGCGGCTGCGCCGGCAGCTCACCTCGGATCTGCCCCTGCTGCAGGAGCAGCAACAGCAGAACCAGGCGCTCTCCCTGCAACTCGGCGCCCTGGAAGATCAGATAGAGCGGGTACAGGACGAGCAGCGCGGCATCGACACCTCACTGTCAGGACTGAACGATCTGGTCAACTCGGTGCGCGAGCAACTGGAATGGCTGCAGATAAGCAACGCCTACGGCGAAAACCTGCGCAGCAAGCTGGCCGATCTGCCCAACTACTTCCCCCTGGAGAAGCTGGAGTCCGACATCGTCAAGGCGCGCATGGCGAAGTACCAGTACGAGACAGAGCAGGATGCCCTCAAGGATACAGTGCAGATCCGCAACAACCTGCTCAGCGGGGATGAGATCACCCTGGACAGGGCCCAGCAGGCCGTGCTCGACAACCTGCTCAAGGCCAGACGGCAACTGCTGACCCGGCTCAACGACGCCTCAGATACCCTCATTCAGGAGCAGACCCGGCTCAAGCTGCTCTATAGCCGCCAGAACAGCAAGATCGACGAGATCCGCGAGATCAGTGCCAGCCACCTGTTCTGGATGCCGGACGTGCGCCCGCTCACCCCGGCCGTCCTGCTCGGCGTGCCCACCGCGCTGAGCCTGCTGCTCGATCCCGTCAACTGGCTGCAACTGCCCAGGGCCATAGTGGAGAACAACCCCATGACCCTGACCCTGGCGGGGCTCGGCCTGCTGGTGCTGGCCTGGTGCTGGGCCAAGCTGGGGCGCCACCTGGTGCAGTACAGCCACTACATAGCCCCGCGCATCGGCAAGGTGACCCAGGACAAGTTCAGCCTCACCAGCCGGCTGTTGGTGCGCTCTCTGCTCGCGGCCCTGCCGCTGCCCGCCATGGTGCTGATGATGCGCGGCCTGCTGGACGGCGCCTGGCAATACCCCTTCGCGGTGGCCGTGGCCCGGGGCCTTGGCGAGATCTGGTTCCTGCTGCTGGCGCTGCTGGTCGCCCGCCATCTGACCCTGGAGAAGGGGATCCTGATCCTCCATTTCCGCTGGCCGAAAGAGCCGGTGCAGCGGGTCTGGGGCCAGTTCCGCACCCTGCTGCTGGTGCTGATCCCCAGCTTCTTCGTGCAGGGCATGGCCAACAGCTATCAGGAGCACGCCTTCTACGACTCCCTGGGTCGCCTCGCCTTCATCGTCGGCGCCCTCTGGCTGCTGCTCTTCTTCGCCCGCCTCAACCGGGAGAAGCTGCCGCTCACCTGGGGCCAGGCGGACATGACCAAGCCCCATCTTCTGCACCACTTCATCTGGAACAGCCTGATGCTGGCCCCCTTGCTGGCGGTGCTGGGCTCCCTGTTTGGCTACTTCTACACCTCCCGCATCCTGCTGCGCCAGCTGGAGCTGAGTCTGCTGGCGGGACTCGGCTGTCTGCTGGTCTACTACCTGGCCCATCGCTGGATGCTGATCCAGCGCCGCCGCCTCGCCTTCGATCGCGCCAAGAGCAAACGGGCCGAGATCCTGGCCCAGCGGGAGCGTGACGAGGACGATCTCAGCTCCGAGATCCCGGACGTGGTGGAGGAGCCCGAGCTGGATCTGGACACCATCAGCGCCCAGTCGCTGGGGCTGGTGCGCACCCTGCTGATGCTGGGCTTCACCATGCTGGTGGTGGTGCAATGGTCGGATCTCAACTCGGCCTTCAGCTTCCTCAGCAGCATCGAGGTGTGGCAGGTGAGCAGCAAGGTGGCCGGCATAGAGCAGCTCTCCGCCATCACCTTGCAGGATCTGATGCTGACCGCCTTCGCCTTCATCCTGACGGTGGTCACCGCCCGCAACCTGCCGGGGCTGATGGAGCTCACCCTGCTCCAGCACCTGAGCCTCTCCCCCGGCACCGGCTTCGCCCTGACCACGGTCAGCAAGTATCTGGTGATCCTCATCGGCGCCCTCACCGGCTTCTCCATGCTCGGCATCGACTGGTCCAAGACCCAGTGGCTGGTGGCGGCGCTCTCGGTGGGCCTGGGCTTCGGTCTGCAGGAGATCTTCGCGAACTTCGTCTCCGGCCTCATCATCCTTTTCGAGAAGCCGATCCGGCTCGGCGATACCGTCACCATTCGTGATCTGACCGGCACAGTCACCAAGATCAAGACCCGTGCCACCACTATCGTGGACTGGGACAGGAAGGAGATCATTGTCCCCAACAAGGCCTTCATTACCGAGCAGTTCATCAACTGGTCCCTGTCCGATGCCATCACCCGGGTCAAGCTGCGCATCCGCATCGGCCTGACTCAGGAGCCCAAGCGGGTGCAGCAGCTGCTGGAGCAGTGCGTGCAGGAGTCCACCCTGGTGCTGGATACCCCCACCCCCGAGGTGTTCCTGATCGAGTTCACCGACTCGGCCCTCATCTACGAGATCCGGCTCTATGTAAACAACATGGATCACCGTATGCCGATCACCCATGAAGTCCATTCGCTGATCCTGGAGAAACTCAACCAGCTCGGCATGCATCTGCCCCACCAACAGATCGACATTCGGATGAGCAGGGGCTGACAGACCCCCTCCCGCCTCCCCCTTAGTGAGGGCGAGGGAGGGGTTGTTATGACAACAGGAGCCAATCATGCAGATCATTGCCCATCGCGGTGCCAGCAAGCTGGCGCCGGAGAACACCCTCAAGGCGATGGAGATAGCCATCGCACTCGGAGTCGGCGCCATCGAGCTCGACGTGCAGCAGGCAGACGGCGAGCTCTGGGTCTTCCACGACCGGCGGCTGGAGCGTTGCACCGACGGCCACGGGGTGCTGACCGAGCAGTCCAGGGACTATCTGGCGAGCCTGGATGCGGGTGACGGGGAGCGGATCCCGACCCTGTGGCAGGTAATGAACCTGATTGCCGGGCGCTGCGAGCTGCATATAGAGCTCAAGGGGGCGCACACCGCCGAGCCGGTGGCGGCCCTGACCCGGCGGGCCGAGGCGGAGCTTGGCTTCACCCCGGCCCACTGGGTCGTCTCCTCCTTTCACCATCCCGAGCTGGCGCACTTCGCCCGGCTGCGGCCGGATCTACGCCTCGGGGCCCTGACCGCCAGCCTGCCGCTGCACGGTGCCCGCTTCGCCGAAGAGCTGGGTGCCTGGTCGCTCAATTGCGACGTGGATTTTGTCGACGCCGGGCTGGTGGCGGATGCCCATAGTCGTGGGCTCAAGATCCTGGTCTACACGGTCGACGAGTTGAGTGATGGGGCTGCATTGGCGACCATGGGTGTCGATGGCATCTTTACCAACCGACCAGATCGATTCAGCTGAGTATCGGCGCGGCCTGGCGGCCCATCAGGAGGTGAAAAAAGATCGAAAATTTCCTGTGCAACGGGATACATAAAGTCCACTTTCAGCCGATACAGAGTTGGCTCATAACAATAACAAACACCACACGGATCTCAGACTGACGCTCACAAGGATGTAAACATGAATCTATCCATCAAGAACAAGCTGGTCCTCGCCATCGGGGCCATTATCCTGGTCATCTCCAGCCTGCAGGTCTGGTACAACACCACCCAGCTGCGCAGCGAAACCCAGCGGCTGATCTGGAGCTTCATCGACGACAGCTCCATCGCCAACGTCAAGGGTATCTCCCGCTGGCTCGATGCGCGCATCGGCCTGGTCACCGCCACCAAGGAAGCCTTCACCAAGGAGGATGAGCCCCTCAGCCACCTGGCCCAGTCCATGAACGCAGGCAACTTCGACCTCGTCTATGTGGGCACCAAGGATGGCCGGATGATCCAGAGCAAGCAGACCAACCTGCCCGCTGGCTATGATCCGCGCCAGCGTCCCTGGTACAAGGACGCCATGGCGGCCGGCAAGCTCGCCATCACGGCCCCCTATGCCGATGCCTCTTCTGGCAACCTCATCATCACCATCGCCGAGCCCTTCAGCCGTGGCAACACAGACGGCGTCATCGCAGGTGACGTTTCCATCGACGGCCTGGTGCGCGACGTGCTGGCCATCAACTCGGAAGGCACCTACGCCATCCTGGTGGACAGCAACGGCACCATCATAGCCCACCCGGACAAGGCGCTGACCCTCAAGCCCGCCACCGCCCTCTCCCCCGAGCTGACGGCGGCCAAGGTCAACGAACTGGCCCATGACAACACCATCTCCGAGATGGATATCAGCGGCAAGGCCAGCGTGTTCGACCTCACCGAGATCCCCAACACCAACTGGTATTTCGGCATAGTGGTGGACAAGGCGGTCGCCTACCAGTCCGTCTCCCGCATGGTCACCTCAGCCCTGCTGCAAGGTCTGCTGACCATCCTCATAGTCGCGGGCTTCTCCTACGTGGCCATCAACAGCTCCCTGGCCCCGCTGAAGACCCTCGGCGAGGCGATTGCGGATCTCTCCCGCGGCAACGGTGACCTGACCCGCCGCATCAAGATCGAGCGGGAAGACGAGGTCGGCACAGTCGCCAAGCACGTCAACACCTTCATCGAACGCATCCACGTCATGGTGCAGGACATCTCCAACTCCTCCGGGCAGCTCAACCAGCAGGCCAGGTCCTCCCACGACATGGCGGAGAAATCCAACCAGGGTCTGGCGCGCCAGCAGAACGAGATCTCCCAGATAGCCACAGCGGTGCACGAGATGTCCGCCACCGCCGTCGAGGTCGCCAGCAATGCCGAGCAGACCGCGGAGGCAGCCCGCAGCTCCTCCAGCAGTTGCGAGCACGGCAAGCAGGTGATCGCCCGCAACCAGCGCTCCATCACGGATCTCGCCACCCAGGTCAAGCAGGCCTCCGGCATCATCCAGGAGCTGGAGAAGAACGCCCAGGAGATCAACACCATACTATCCACCATCCAGGGCATCGCCGAGCAGACCAACCTGCTGGCACTCAACGCCGCCATCGAGGCCGCCCGGGCCGGTGAGCAGGGTCGCGGCTTCGCCGTGGTCGCCGACGAGGTGCGGGTGCTGTCACAACGCACCCACAGCTCCACCGTCGAGATCCGCAGCATGATAGAGACGCTGCAGCGCAACACCCAGGGAGCCGTCAGCACCATGCACGAGGGCCAGCTGCTGGCCCAGAACAGCGTGGAAGACGCGAACGATGCCACCCAGGCCCTGGAGCAGATCACCACCTCCATCAACCAGATCTCCGACATGGCGACCCAGATCTCCAGTGCCGCCGAGGAGCAGCGGGCGGTGACCGACGAGGTCAGCCGCAATATCCAGGCGGTCAAGGACGTCTCGGACGAGCTGGCGGTGGATGCGGACAGCTCCCGCAATCTCTCGGCTCAACTTAAAAATATTTCAGGTGAGCTCAACAATCAGGTCGGCATGTTCCGCATCTGATCGACTCAATGAAAAGGGGCCGTCCAGGCCCCTTTTTTTATATAAACCCTTTTCGTTTCAATGGTTATAATTCCCCTTCGACACCGGACACTCTGTGATCCGCTTCTCCATTCGAGTATCCTTCTGACGCAGCTGATGTCTGCCCTGACTATATTCGCATTACTTTTTTCGATGTTTTTCGGCAGCCCCCAAGGTGATAATAGTTATCACTAAACATTTCTGATAAAAAACTTAAAAACTTTAGGGGTAATACCTAAAAAGAGAGGCATTTCTCATTTTTTTGAAAGAAAACTACGTACAATCTTGGGGTTAAAATCACCAGAGTAGCGAGTACGGCTGATCCAGATCACTGATGGATGGCGATAATGACGGCATTTTCATCCAAGGAATGGGGTGGTTGTAATAAAAACCACCGTTGCCAAGCACTAAAACAAAGCAGTTTGACTTGCATCAAGCCTGAATTTTTTTCATAGAGCAAAATCGTGCCCAGCAAATCTATCCCTAAGGAGGCAGATGTGGATATTATCAAGACCGATGTTGCCATCATCGGTGCCGGTGGCGGTGGCCTGCGTGCCGCAATCGCCATTGCAGAAGCCCACCCGGAGCTGGAAATCGCCCTGATTTCCAAGGTCTATCCGATGCGCAGCCACACAGTGGCCGCCGAAGGTGGCGCCGCAGGCGTCGTCCGTGATGACGACTCCCTCGAAAACCACTTCAACGACACCGTCTCCGGTGGCGACTGGTTGTGTGAGCAGGACGTGGTCGAGTACTTCGTCAACAACGCCACCAACGAGATGATCCAGCTGGATCACTGGGGCTGCCCCTGGAGCCGCAAGCCGGATGGCAAGGCCAACGTCCGCCGCTTCGGCGGGATGAAGATCCCGCGTACCTGGTTCGCCGCAGACAAGTCCGGTTTCCACATTCTGCACACCCTGTTCCAGACCTCCATCAAGTACCCGACCATCAAGCGCTATGACGAGCACTTCTGTCTGGATCTCATCGTGGAAGATGGCCGCGTCCAGGGCGTACTGACCTTCGACATCCAGAACGGCATCACCCGTTTCATCCAGGCCAAGTCAGTGGTGCTGGCCACCGGCGGTGCCGGTCGCGTTTACCGCTACAACACCAATGGCGGCATAGTCACCGGCGACGGCATGGCGCTGGCCTACCGTCACGGCGTGCCGCTGCGTGACATGGAGTTCGTCCAGTATCACCCGACCGGTCTGCCGGGCACCGGCATACTGATGACCGAAGGTTGTCGTGGTGAGGGTGGCATCCTGCTCAACAAGGATGGCTACCGCTACCTGCAAGACTACGGTCTGGGCCCGGAAACCCCGGTCGGCCAGCCGAAGAACAAGCACATGGAGCTGGGTCCCCGTGACCGTCTCTCCCAGGCATTCTGGCAAGAGCAGCAGAAAGGCCGCGTGATCCAGGGCCCCATGGGCGACGTGGTTCACCTCGATCTGCGCCACCTCGGCGAGAAGTACCTGAAAGAGCGTCTGCCCTTCATCTGCGAACTGGCCAAGGCCTACGTGGGTGTGGATCCGGTGAAAGAGCCGATCCCGGTCCGTCCTACTGCCCACTACACCATGGGCGGCATCGAAACTGACGGCAAGTGCGCCACCCGCATGCCAGGCCTCTACGCCGCTGGCGAGTGTGCCTCCGTCGGTCTGCACGGCGCCAACCGTCTGGGCTCCAACTCCCTGTCCGAGATAGTGGTCTTCGGCAAGGTGGCCGGTGAGCAGGCAGCCGAATTCGCGGCGACCCAGCAGCACGGCAACACCGAAGCACTGGCCGCCAAGGCCGAGGCGCTCATCAAGCAGCACCTCTCCCTGCTCGACATCGACGGGACCGAAAACCCGGCGGATATCCGCAACGAACTGGGCATGTCCATGGAAGCCGGCGTCGGTATCTACCGTACCGAAGAGCTGATGCAGGGCACCATCGACAAGATCAACGAGCTGAAGGCCCGTTACAAGAAGGTCAAGATCAACGACAAGTCCTCTGTCTTCAACACCGACCTGCTGTACGCCATCGAACTGGGCTACATGCTGGACGTGGCCGAAGCCATGGCCCATTCCGCCATCAACCGCAAAGAGTCTCGTGGTTCCCACCAGCGTCTGGACGGTTACGAAGAGCGGGATGACGTGAACTACCTCAAGCACTCCCTCTCCTTCTACAACCAGGAAGGCGCCCCGACCATCGATTACTCCGATGTGAAGATCACTAAATCCCAACCGGCAAAACGTGTGTACGGTTCCGAGGGTGAGAAACAAGACGAGGCTAAGAAGAATGGCTGAGATGATCGAAATTGAAATCCTGCGCTACCGTCCCGAGCAGGATAACGAGCCCTGGATGCAGACCTTCCAGGTGCCTTACCTGAAAGAGATGTCCCTGCTGGATGCCCTGCAATACATCAAGGATCAGCTGGACTCCACCCTGAGCTTCCGCTGGTCCTGCCGGATGGCGATCTGCGGCTCCTGCGGCATGATGGTCAACGGCATTCCGAAGCTGGGTTGCAAGACCTTCCTGCGGGACTACCTGCCAGGCAAGATGACCATAGAGCCCCTCAACAACTTCCCGATCGAACGCGACCTGGTGGTCGACATGTCCGATTTCATCGAGAAGCTGGAGAGCATCAAGCCCTACATCATCCCGTCCGAGCCGCGCAACCTGTGCGACGGCGAGTACACCCAGACCCCGGCTGACATGGCGAAGTATCACCAGTTCTCCATGTGCATCAACTGTGGCCTCTGCTACGCCGCCTGCCCGCAGTACGGCATCAACAAGAAGTTCACCGGTCCCGCGGCCCTGGCGCTGGCTTATCGCTACAACGCCGACAACCGCGACAGCGCGTCCAAGGAGCGGATGAAGATCATCAGCCAGGACGAAGGCGTCTGGGGCTGTACCTTCGTGGGTTACTGCTCTGACGTGTGCCCGAAAGGCGTAGACCCGGCCGCAGCCATCCAGCTTGGCAAGGTCGAGAGCGCCAAGGACTACATGATCGCCATGTTCAAGCCGGATTGAGACCAGGAGTGAGACCATGAACAACACCCAAAGCAAACGTAAGCCCTACGTGCGCGAGATGAAGAAAGACTGGTGGCTGAAGAATGCCTTCTACACCGGTTACATGATCCGCGAAGGCACCAGCATCTTCGTCTCCATCTATGCCGTGGTGCTGATGTGGGGTCTGCTACGTCTGGTGCAGGGCCAGGAGGCGTTCAACGGCTGGCTGGAATCCCTGCAGAGCCCGGTTGCCATCCTGTTCCACGTCATCGCGCTGGCAGCCTGCCTGTTCCACGCCAAGACCTGGTTTGCCCTGGCTCCCAAGGCCATGCGCATCTTCCGTGGCGAAGACCTGGTGCCGGAGAAGCCGATCGTCATCGCTCAATATGTGGCGCTGGCGGCGGTATCCCTGCTGATCCTGATCATCGTGGCTTGAGGAGATTAATGATGAGACGTTCTGACGAACCCATTTACTGGGGACTCTTTGGTGCCGGTGGCATGGTGGTTGCCATGCTGCTGCCGGTGATTGTCCTCATTACCGGTCTGCTGGTGCCCATGGGCATCATGGACGTGGAGACCATGAGCTTTGAGCGCGTGCACGCCTTCGCCAGCTCCTGGTGGGGTGCCTGCATACTGCTGGTCATCATAGCCCTGCCCATCTGGCACGGCATGCACCGCATCTACCACGGCCTGCATGACCTTGGGATCCACACCACCAAGCTGCACCACTATGTGTTCTATGGCTTCGCCTTCCTGGTGTCCGCCATCACGGTCGGTCTGCTGATGGTGCTGGTACTCCAGTAATCCTTAGGTTGCCAGCAACAGATGATAAAACCGGGCCCAGTGCCCGGTTTTTGTTTGGCTGTCGTTTAGCCTGCGGGCTAAGGACGCGGCTCCGGCCACAGGGTCCGCAGGGAGGCTGGCATGGCAGCGACGTGCAGAGACGGCGTCTGGTGCCAGTCGGCCAGTTTTTGCAGCGCCTTCTCCAGATCCTGCGCCAGGCTGGCGCTCACCCTGACCCCCTGCTCCAGATAGAGGCTCTTGACCTCGAACACCCCCTCCTTGCGATGGGCCTTGGCATCCAGACGCCCCACCAGCTGGCCCCGACGCAGCAACGGCAGCACGAAGTAGCCGTACTGGCGCTTGGGGGCCGGGGTGTAGCACTCGATGCGATAATCAAAGCCAAAGAGTTCGCTGGCCCGCTTGCGATCCCACACCAGGGGATCGAAGGGCGAGAGCACGGCGGTGTGGGTCGCCTTGAGGCTGCCAGCCTGGGCCCGAGCCAGCTCATCGGAGAGCGATGCGTGCACGAAAGCGCCGTGCTGCCACCCCTCCACCCGCACCGGCAACAGCTCCCCCTCGTCCGCCAGCTGATGGAGCAGGGCATCGTATTTGCCGCGCCGCAGGCGGTAGTAATCCGCCACCCAGCCGGTCTTGACCAGCCCCAGCGCTCGGCAGCTGGCGTGCACCATGTCTCGCTGGGCGAGCTCAGGGCTCGGCAGATGCCGCCCATCGTCCCACTCGGGCATGACCCGCTCGGCGAGATCGTAGACCCGCTGGAAGTTGCGCCGCTCGCGCACCATCAGGCGCCCTGCGGTGAACAGCACCTCCAGGTGGCGCTTCTCGGGCTTCCAGTCCCACCAGCCGTTGCCCTTGCCCTCCTTGCGCTCAAAGTCGGCGGCCCGCACCGGCCCATCCCGGCGAATGCGCTCGACTATCTGCTCTATCTCGCCGCCGTGGGTCTTGAGCCACTGGGCGGAGAACTTCCAGCCCATGGCGGCGGGATCCAGCATCCGATGGCGCAGCAGCCGGTAATCCTCGCGAGGGACGAAGCAGGCCTCGTGGGCCCAGTATTCATAGATCTCGCCATCGGACAGCAGCTGCTCCAGCCAGCGCGGATCGTAGTGGCCGAGCCGGCTGAACAGCACCAGATAGGGGCTGCGGGCCACCACAGAGATGGTGTCTATCTGCAGCAGCGCCATGCGCCTTATGCAGGCCAGCAGATCGGAGGGAGCAGCCTTGGCGCGGCGCGGGGTCAGCAGCCCCTGGGCTGCGAGTTGCAGGTGGCGGGCGTCTTGCAATGACAAATGGGGGATCGACATGAAGATAAGGGCATCCGTTCCTGGGTGTCAGACCACCAGCATGCCCAAGCCGCCGCCAAATGAAAACGCCCCGTTCAGGGTTTGGTGAACACGGCTACATCGGCGTGGGGGAAGCAGAGCTCCGCCTGCCAGCGGGCCGCCAGGGCGCGAAACGAGGCCTCGGCGAAGAAGACGATGTGGGTCGGATCGTGACGGTAGCGCCACGTCTTGAAGCGCTCGTCACCCAGCACCCGCTGGGTCTGCAACACCAGCACCCCGCCGGGGTTGAGGCAGGCCCAGAGCCCGTCCAGCACGGCGCGGGGGGCGGCCAGGTGCTCTATCACCTCGGTGCTGGTGATGAAATCGTAGCGACGGGTGAGCAGTTCGGGCTGGTCGGCGTAGAACTTGTCGTAACCCGCCATCTCAAAGCCCGCCTCCCGTCCCATGGCGATGAGGGCAGGCCCGGGGCCGCAGCCAAAATCGAGGCCGCTGGCAGGAGGGCTCACCCGGGAGAGCACCTCGCCGAAGGCCCGCATCAGAAAGCCGCGATAACGGGGATCGTCCACCTGGTTGTGGTGCCCGTCATAGACCGCCTTCTCGGCCTGATCGTCCAGGTGATCCGCCTCATCCAGCCAGACCAGCTCGCACGCCAGGCAACGGTGATAGCGCTTGCCCGCCAACGGCAGGGGGTAGCTGTGACGAGCCGAGCAGAGGGGGCAGCTGGCGCTTGATGACATGACGGATCCTCCTGGGTGACAGCCGCGCAGATTGCCTGCCCGCCGCCTTGCTGACAACTTTTTTTACTCCTTAAGGGTTTCTTAAGTTTGCCCTTTTACTCTCAAGCCATCCCAAGAGAAGGAGCCAACCATGACCATAGAGATCCAAGCCCCCTACAGATTGCTGCTGGCACAGTCCCCGCAGCAGGTCATGGCGCTGCAAGCCTATATCCAGGCCGCCTACACCCTCGAATTCAACGCCCGCATCCCCCATTTTCTGCCCTGCCTGCTCGGGCTCTACCGGGCCGATGGGGTGCTGGTCGGCGCCTGTGGCCTCAACCACGCCAGCACGGGGGAGCGTGAGCAGCCCCTCTATCTGGAACAGTATCTGGAGCAGCCCATCGAGGCCGCCATCGAAACCCGCCTCGGGGTACGTCCGGCCCGCTGCCGCATCATCGAAGTGGGCAACCTCGCCTGCAGCGAGCCGGGCAATGCCCGCCTGATGTTTGCCGCCCTGTGCCGGTTGCTGTGTGACAACGCCCTCGACTACGTGGTGTTCACCGGCACCGCCAAGCTGCGCAACAGCTTTGCCCGGCTGCGCCTCAACCCGGTGGAGCTGGCCCCTGCCCAGGCCCATCAGGTGGGGGAAGACGCCAGTGCCTGGGGGGAATACTACCGCTGCCAGCCCAAGGTGATGGCCGGGGACATCAACCAGGGGCGCGAGGTGCTCGCCCAGAGCAGCCTGCTGCTCAATCTGCTGGGGCCCATGCCCATGCTTTTTAACCATGCCGGCCATGACAAGAGGTGCGCCCAATGAGCCTGTTCGACGCCATCGCCCGCCACGCCAGCCTGACGCCGCAACAACTGGCACTGCAAGGCAGCCAGGGAGAGCTGGATTACCAGACCCTGTGGCAGCAGATCCAGCACCTGGCCGACCGCTTGCAGCAAGCCGGCATTCGCCGCCTGGCCCTGCAGCTCGACAACGGCCTGCCCTGGGCGCTGATCGATCTGGCCTGCACCCGGGCCGGGATAGTGGTCATTCCCGTGCCCCACTTCTTCAGCCCGGCCCAGCAGGCGTGGCTGCTAGAGAGCAGCGGGGCCGATGCCCTGGTGGGCCCCGAGCATGAGGGCTGGCAGGCCGCGGCCCCCCTCATCCTGATGACGGGGGCCGCCGATGAACAGGCGCTGCCCCTGTGGCGGCGTACCCCGGTCGCCCCCCCGGCCCTGCCCCTGGGCACCGCCAAGATCACCTATACCTCGGGCACCACGGGCCAGCCCAAGGGGGTCTGCCTGTCCCTTGCCCAGATGACGGCGGTCTGCGAGTCCCTGGCCCTGCGGGTCGCGCCGGCCGGGGTCGAACAGCACCTGACCCTGCTGCCCCTGGCCACCCTGCTGGAGAACCTGACCGGTCTGTACGTGCCGCTGCTCACCGGCGCCTGCAGCCGCATCCCCTCCCTCGGCGAGCTGGGCTTCACCGGATCCAGCACCCTCAACCCGGCCATGCTGGGCCGGGCCCTGGCACGCTGGCCCAGCCACAGCCTGGTGCTGGTGCCCGAGCTGTTGCGCCTGCTGCTGGCGCTGTGCGCCAACACCCAGGCCCTGGCCGAACGGCTCAAGGGGCTGCGCTTCGTCGCCGTCGGTGGCGGCAAGGTCGCCCCCGATCTCATCCGCCATGCCCGCGCCCTGGGGCTCCCTGTCTATGAGGGCTATGGCCTGTCGGAATGCGGCTCTGTCGTGGCGCTCAACGGCCCGGACGCCGACCTGATGGGCAGCGTCGGCCGCCCCCTGCCCCACTGCCAGGTCACCCTGGCCGCCGATGGCGAAGTCATGGTGAGCGGCAGCGCCATGCTCGGCTATCTGGGGGAAGAGAGCACCGCAGGGGAGCCTGCGGACCTGCAGATCGCCACCGGGGATCTGGGTCACCTGGACGCAGATGGCTACCTGCATATCACGGGGCGCAAGAAGAACGTCCAGATCACCGCCTTTGGCCGCAACTTTTCACCGGAGTGGGTGGAAGCCCAGGCCCAGCTCTGTCCGGCCATCGCCCGCATCGTGATCTTCGGTGACGGCCAGCCCGCCAACGTCGCCCTGATCCAGCCGCTGCCGGGCAGCCAGTCCCAATTACCCGAGCAGATTGCCCGGCTCAACCAGCAATTGCCCGATTACGCCCGCATCCACCACTGGCTGCCGGTGGCGCTGGATCAGCACCCCGGCCTGCTGACGGCCAACGGCCGCCCCCGTCGCAACGAGATTTATCACCACTTTTCCCGGCAGATCGACCAATGCCTGACCCAAGGCCTCACAGGAGAGACCTCATGAGCTTCTACCAGACCCTGCAACACGCCACCGCCTCCGAGCGCGAGCACCTGTTCAATGCCCCCATCATCGAGGCCTGCCGCCGCGGCGACATCAGCCGGGAGACCTACCTCGCCTTCCTGGCAGAGGCTTACTACCACGTGCGCCACACTGTGCCGCTGCTGATGGCCACCGGCGGCAAGCTGGGACAGGAGTATGAGTGGGTGCGCGGCGCCATCCGGGAGTACATAGACGAGGAGTACGGTCATCAGGAGTGGATCCTGAACGACATCCGCGCCTGCGGCGGTGACGCCGAGGCGGTGCGCCACGGCCAGCCGGGTCTGCCCATAGAGCTGATGGTGGCCTTCCTCTACGACCAGATCCAGCGCGGCAACCCCATGGGCTTCTTCGGCATGGTGCAGGTGCTGGAAGGCACCAGCGTCGCCATCGCCCTGACGGTGGCGGACCAGCTCAAGAGCGGTCTGGGCCTGCCGCCCCAGGCGATGAGCTACCTGAGCTCCCACGGCGCCCTGGATCAGGAGCACCTCAAGTTCTTCGAGTCCCTGATGAACCGGGTGGAAGACCCGGCGGATCAGGCCGCCATCATTCATTCGGCCAAGGTGGTCTACCGCCTCTATGGCGACATGCTCCATCAGCTCACGGGATCCTGCCAATGAAGCTTGAAGGTAAACGCATACTGCTCACCGGCGCCAGCGGCGGCATAGGGGAAGCCCTGGCCATGGAGCTGGCGGCCCAGGGGGCGCACCTGCTGCTGCACGGACGCCGGGCCAGCGCCCTGGAGCGCCTGCGCAAGGAGCTGCCTCATTCCGAACGCCACCAGACGGTGACCGCCGATCTGGGCTCGCCCCAGGAGCGGGCCAGGCTGTTGCAGCACCCGGCGCTGGAGCAGGGGCTGGATGTGCTCATCAACAGCGCGGGCTGCAACCAGTTTGCCTGGCTGGAGGATCAGAGCGGCGAGCAGGTGACGCGCCAGCTGCTGCTCAACATAGAGGCGCCCATCCAGCTCACCCGCGCCCTGCTGCCCCGGCTGCGCAAGCCCGCCGTCATCATGAACATAGGCTCCAGCCTCGGGGCCATCGGCTATGCCGGTTACAGCGTCTATTGCGCCAGCAAGTTCGCCCTGCGGGGCTTTAGCGAGTCTCTGGGGCGTGAGCTGGAGGGCACCGGCATCAAGGTGCTGCACTTTGCCCCCCGCGCCACCCGCACTCACCTCAACTCCCAGGCGGCCTACGCCATGAATGCCGAGCTCGGCACCCGGACCGACAGCCCCCAGGACGTGGCCGAGGAGGCCGTCATCGCCCTGTGCAACGAGACGCGCCGCAGCTGGCTCGGCTGGCCGGAGAAGCTGTTCGTGCGACTCAATGCCCTGCTGCCCGCCCTGGTCGACAAGGCGCTGGCCAGACAACTGCCCATCATCGAACGCCATGCCCGCCACCCTGTCCCCCTGGCCACAGATCACGGGGACAACCCCGCCTGTGCCACACACGAGAAGGAACATTGAGATGAAACACGCCACTTTCCGCCCCCGATTTGGTCACAGTGTCCTGCTGCTCGCCCTAGGAGGCACGTTGACAAGCAGCCTGGTTCAGGCCGCCGATGCCCTGCCCACCATTCAGCAGCAGTGGGCCCACTGTCAGTATCAAGAGACCGGCAAGGCCAAGGAGAGCTGTCTGGAGACCCTGAGCGCCCAGGCGGAGCAGGCCAGTGCCAAGGAGGCCTTTCGCACCGATCTGCTGATCTGGTCCGCCATCGTCAAGAGCACCTGGGCCGGCGCCAAGGGCGGCCTCGGGGCCCTCAGCCTGGTGAAGGAGGCCAAGGCCAAGCTGGAGATCGCCATCAAGCAGGATCCCAAGGCGCTGGAGGGCTCCGCCTACACCAGTCTGGGCTCCCTCTACTACCAGGTGCCGGGCTGGCCGGTCGGCTTCGGGGATGACGACAAGGCCGAGCAGTTGCTCAAGCAGGCGCTCGCCATCAACCCCACCGGCATAGATCCCAACTTCTTCTACGGCGACTTCCTGCTGGATCAGGGGGACAAGGCCCAGGCGAAGATCTATCTGGACAAGGCCCTGGCCGCCCCGGCCAGACCGGGCCGCGAGGCGGCGGACGAAGGCCGCAGGACGGAAATCCGCGAACGTCTCGCCAAGCTATAAACACAAGCAGATCAGTGCGCTATTTAAACTCTGCCCACCAACTTGCATACTGGTGGGCAGCGTCATTTGAGGGAGAGAACAATGCGAGTCCTGTTGGTAGAAGATGACATCATGCTGGGGGATGGCATGGTGGATGCCCTGCGCAGCAGCGGTTACACAGTGGACTGGCTGCAGCAGGGGTTGCCCGCCCTGTCGGCGCTCAAGAGCGAGGAGTTCGCCGCCCTCATCCTGGATCTCAATCTGCCGGATATCGACGGCATCAGCCTGCTGCGCAAGCTGCGCCGGGAGGGACAGACGCTGCCGGTGCTCATCCTCACCGCCCGGGATGCCCTGGACGATCGGGTGCTGGGGCTGGATGCGGGCTCCGATGACTACATGGTCAAGCCCTTCGCCCTGCAGGAGCTCAACGCCCGCCTGCGCGCCCTGGTGCGCCGCAGCAAGGGCCAGGCCCAGGCGGTGCTGGAGTATGGCGACATCCTCATCTACCCCGAATCCCAGCAGGTCACCTATCAGGGAGAGGCGGTCAAGCTGACCCCCCACGAGTACAAGCTGCTGCAGGAGCTCATCAGCCAGAGCGGCCGGGTGCTGAGCCGCGATCAGCTGCAGCAGAGCCTCTATGGCTGGGACGAGGGGGCAGAGAGCAATGCGGTGGAGGTGCACATTCACCACCTGCGCAAGAAGTTCTTCCCCGAGCTCATCCGCAACATCCGCGGCGTCGGCTACATAGTGCCGCAGCCAGATACCCCGGGCAGCAGAGGGATGCCCGCCCGATGAGTCGCGTCCGCTCCATTCGCCGCTTCCTGCTCTCCGGCATCCTGGCCCTGGTCAGCCTCAGCCTGGCCGTCAGCGGCCTCATCGGCTACCTGGAAGCCAACCACGAGATGGAAGAGCTGTTTGATGCCCGTCTCGCCCAGTCCGCCCGCATCACCAACCAGCTGCTCAGCCGTTATCTGAAGCAGCGCGGCGAGCTGCCCAGCAACGGTGCCGTCTACCAGGAGTGGGAGCAGGCCGTGCCCGCCGACCCCCATCAGGAGAAGCGCAGCTTCAGCCAGCTGGGGCGGGACAACGAGTTCACCCCCTATGGCCACGAGTTCGAGCACAACCTCTACTTCCAGCTGCTCAACGAGCAAGGCACCATACTGCTGCGCTCACCCAATGCGCCGGAGCAGCCCCTGACCACCCTGGAGCGCGGCTTCAACAGCGAGACCAAGGATCACCACGAGTGGCGCACCTTCACCCTCTACAACGAGGATGAGCAGACCTGGCTCATCGTCGCGGAGCGGGATGACGAGCGGGGGGAGCTGGCCAGCAAGATGGCTACCCTGACCATGCTGCCGCTCTTCATCACCCTGCCCTTCCTGCTCGGCCTGCTGTGGTGGCTGGTCACCCGGGGGCTGGCCCCGCTGAATCAACTCACCCAGGCCATCGGCGAGCGCCATCCCGCCAACCTGAGCCCGCTCAACCTGGCCATCAAGGCCGAGGAGCTGACGCCGCTGGTGTCGGAGATCAATCGCCTGATGCACACCCTGGCGGACACCATAGAGCGGGAGAAGCAATTCACCAACGAGGCCGCCCACGAACTGCGCACCCCGCTGGCGGTGCTGCGCATCCACAGTGAAAATGCGCTGGCCGCCGAGGATGACGCCAGCCGCGAGCAGGCGCTGCGCAAGATGCTGCTGGCCCTCGATCGCAGCGACCGGCTGATCCGCCAGCTGCTGACCCAGGCCCGCATCGACAACCAGCAGGCCCCGGCGCTCGGCAAGCTGGATCTGAGCCTGCTGTTGCAGGGCACCCTGGCCACCCTGGCCCCCATAGCCCTGAGGAAGGATCTGCAGCTCTCCCTGGAGGGAGACGAGCATCTGCAGGTGATGGGGCAGGCCATGTTGCTGGATCTGATGTTTGGCAACCTCATCGACAACGCGCTGCGCTACACCCAGGTGGGCGGCGAGGTCGCCGTGGTGATCACCCAGGAGGGCAACAGGGTCAGGGTGGATGTGCGGGACAACGGCCCCGGCATCCCCACCGCCGCCCTGTCGCGCCTGTGCGAGCGCTTCTTCCGGGTCAATCCCCAGCAGGGGGACGGGGTGGGCCTTGGCATGGCCATAGTGCAGCGCATAGTGCAGCTGCACGGCGCGGATCTCGACATCCACAACAGGCCCGAGGGGGGGCTGGAAGTGAGCGTGCTGCTGCCCGCCCCGCCGCGCCCGGCATAGGCGGTGCAGGCCTCAGGGTAAAAAAAGCGCGGGGGCCAAAGCCCCCGCGCACCATTTGTGATCCCAAAGCGGCCTTCCTAGCCACAGCTCGGCTGCACAGTGAAGGTGCGGGAAGAGTCCACCGGCCCCAGCTCCGCCAGCAGGCGACGACCGAGCAGCACGGGATAGATCATGTCGCTGCGATCCCGCAGGGTGAACCACTCCTTGTAGAGCTTGTCACCGACACAGACAGACATGGTCACAGTGGGACGCTCCTCCATGCCACCGGCGCCGCGCACCGTCACGCTGCGCTCCACCGGGCGCTCCAGGGTCTGGCGCACCTCCTTGTCGGTGTTGGCATCGGTCAGCACCAGGGTGAAGCGCACCCAGGGCTTGCCGTCACGCTTGAAGTGGTGCAGCTCTCGAGCATCGAGAGACGACGTGAGAGCGCCTGTATCCAGCTTCATCTTGACCGCCACCCCACCTGGCATGAGCACGCCCTTCTCGATCCAGCCATAGACGGTAGGGGCGGCCCAGGCGCCCGATGAGAGGCAGAGGCTGGCCAACAGCAACCAGCCGGCTTTGTATGATGCGGACAATGTGTTCTCCTCGTCGAAGCGGGCCCACGCTGGCCCTCTGCGCCAGAGTGGGCAGCAGGCAGGCCACTGTCAACTGGCAAAAGGGGCGCAGGGGCCCCAAACCCCGGCCTATGGCGTTCACGGCATGGGGGATCCGACAGCAGTTGACCGTGATTCAAGGGGCAAAAAAGAGGGAAGAGAGAGGTCGTGGCGAGGTGCTGGATGAAGCTGGTGGTCAACCTCAGGTTGTGACGCCAAAGGCTAACACAATGATGAGTGAATTATCAGTCTTGTTCTGGCGGGATTTTTCCCTAGACTGTTGTAAACCGGAGGCCTTGAAAACCTGCGGTTTTTTTGTGCCTGCCGAAAATTTTGCCCACTGCAACAGTGACTTTCACAAGGCTCAATAAGGAATTTGCAATGCGTATCGAAGAAGACTTGAAGCTGGGTTTCAAGGATGTACTGTTTCGTCCCAAGCGCTCTACCCTCAAGAGCCGTTCCCAAGTCAGCCTGACCCGTCAGTTCACCTTCAAGCACACCCAGACCCAGTGGCAGGGGGTGCCCGTCATCGCCGCCAACATGGACACCGTCGGCACCTTCGCCATGGCGCGCACCCTGGCGGGCTTCGAGATGATGACGGCGGTACACAAGCACTACAGCCTCGCCCAGTGGCAAGCCTTCGTGAACGAGACAGACCCGGCCCTGCTCGGCCATGTGATGGTCTCCACCGGCACCTCGGAGGAGGACTTCAACAAGACCCGCCAGATCCTCGCCATGTCCGAGGCGCTGCGCTTCATCTGCGTGGACGTGGCCAACGGCTACTCCCAGCACTTCGTCGAGTTCCTGCGCAAGACTCGTGAAGCCTGCCCCAACCACGTCATCCTGGCGGGCAACGTGGTCACCGGCGAGATGGTGGAGGAGCTGATCCTCTCCGGCGCCGACATCGTCAAGGTGGGCATAGGCCCGGGCTCGGTCTGCACCACCAGAGTCAAGACAGGGGTGGGCTATCCCCAGCTCTCCGCCATCATAGAGTGCGCCGATGCGGCCCACGGACTCGGCGGCCAGATCGTCGGTGACGGCGGCTGCACCTGCCCGGGCGACGTGGCCAAGGCGTTTGGCGGCGGCGCCGACTTCGTGATGCTGGGGGGCATGCTGGCGGCCCACGAGGAGTGCGGTGGCGAGGTGGTGGACGTCGATGGCGCCCCCTTCATGAAGTTCTACGGTATGAGCTCGTCGAGCGCCATGGACAAGCACGCCGGCGGCGTCGCCGAGTACCGTGCCTCCGAAGGCAAGACGGTGCTGCTGCCCTACCGCGGCCCGGTCGAGAACGCAGTGCGCGACATCCTGGGCGGCGTGCGCTCCACCTGCACCTACGTCGGCGCCAGCCAGCTGAAAGAGCTCACCAAGCGCACCACCTTTATCCGGGTACGCGAGCAAGAGAATAACGTCTACGGCAAGGAGTAACTTGCCGCAGACCGCCATCACTCGCTGACGGTTAGAAGCCAATCCACCGGTGTGCTACCCTGCGCACCGGTTTTTTTGCATCTGGAACCCCGAGCCATGACAAGCCCCCTGCCCCCCTTTGACTGGGACATCTTCTGCACCGTGGTGGACAACTTCGGCGACATAGGCGTCACCTGGCGGCTGGCCCGCCAGCTGGAGCGGGGGGGCCATGGACAGGTGCGGCTCTGGGTGGACGATCTGGCGAGCTTCGCCCGCATCTGTCCTGGGCTGGATCCCGTGCGGGATCGTCAGTGGGTTGAGGGGATCCACATCCAGCGCTGGCAGGGCCCCCTGCCAGCGGATGCCATCCCGGCTAGCGTGGTCATAGAGGCATTTGCCTGCGAGCTGCCCGCCCCCTTCATCGAACGCATGGCCGAGCAGAGCCCGCCCCCCTGCTGGATCAATCTGGAATACCTCAGTGCCGAAGCCTGGGTCGAGGATTGCCACGGCCTCGCCTCCCCCCAGCGGGTGGGCAAGCTGAGCCTCAATAAGTACTTCTTCTTCCCGGGCTTCACCCCCAGAACCGGTGGCCTGCTGTGCGAGCAGGGGCTGGTGGCAGAGCGGGATCGCTGGCAGCAGGATGAGGCTGGCCTTGCCGCCTACTGGGCCAGCCTGGGGCTGCCGCCCAAGGCGCAAGACGAGCTGCGGATAAGCCTCTTCACCTACGAGAGCGAGGCGCTGAAAAGCCTGGTCGCAAGCTGGAGCCAGGGCGCCACCCCGATCACCCTGTTGCTGCCCATGGGGCGCGCCCTTCCCGACGTGCTCTGCGGCGCCGGTCTTGAGAGTGCCATCGGCACGGCCCGGGCGGGGGATCTGCTGCAGGCGGGCCAGCTCACCATCAAGCTGCTGCCGATGACTGATCAGGCGGGCTACGATCGGCTGCTGTGGAGCTGCGATCTCAACCTGGTGCGCGGCGAAGATTCCTTCGTGCGGGCCCAGTGGGCGGCAAGGCCCTTCCTGTGGCACATCTACCAGCAGGAAGAGGAGGCCCACCTCGTCAAGCTGGCGCACTTCCTCGACCACTATCTGGAGGCCTTGCCCGCCGATGACGGCCAGTGGCTGCGCGAGCTCAACCTGGCCCTCAACAGAGGGGAAGATTGCAGCGAACTCTGGGCCCAATGGCCGATCCACGGCACACTTTGGCAACAACATGCGCGAAGCTGGTCACAGAAGTTGCTGCGGGAAGGGGATCTCGTCACTCGGCTGGTGAAATTTTTAGAAAGCCGTATATAATCTGGCAGTTTTTATCTGCCCGTATACGAACAGGAATTTTTACATGAAAACCGCACAGGAAATCCGCGCTGGTAACGTCGTCATGATCGGTACCGAGCCGATGGTGGTCCAGAAAGCCGAATTCAACAAATCCGGCCGTAACTCCGCCGTGGTCAAGATGAAGCTGAAAGGCCTGCTGAACGGCAGCGCCACCGAGACCGTATTCAAGGCCGACGACAAGCTGGAAGTCGTTCAGCTGGAGCGTAAAGAGTGCACCTACTCTTACTTCTCCGACCCCCTGTATGTCTTCATGGACACCGAGTACAACCAGTACGACGTCGAGAAAGACAACCTGGGTGACGCCCTGAACTACATGGTTGACGGCATGGAAGACATCTGCGAAGTGACTTTCTACAACGAGAAAGCCATCTCCGTCGAACTGCCGACCACCATCGTTCGCGAAGTCGAGTACACCGAGCCGGCCGCCCGTGGCGACACCTCCGGTAAAGTGACCAAGCCGGCCCGCCTGAAGGGCACCACCTACGAGCTGGCCGTTGCCGCCTTCGTAGAGATCGGCGACAAGATCGAAATCGACACCCGCACCGGCGAGTTCAAGCGTCGCGTCAACTGATTTGACGGCTTCACGCCCGTGTTGAAAAAAGCGAGCCCCAGGCTCGCTTTTTCTTTATGGGGATCCGCCCTGCGATCATTCAGCCCCGGTCAGTGACAGCGGGCCGTCCATTGAGGGAGAATTCCCCTGCCCCCTTTCGTCTCGCGCCGATTGGGGCTACACCATGAAGTCAGGTTCCTCCTTCTCCACAGGCTCCCTATGACATCTCATCAAAAACTCCTGCTGTTGCTGCTCACCCTGGTACTGCTGGTGCTCTCCGGCTGGCAACCCTATGACAGGGTCACCTGGCTGCTGGAAGTCGCCCCCGTGCTGATCGTCGTGCCGTTGCTGCTGCTGAGCCAGCGCAGCTACCCCCTCACCAGCCTGCTCTATTTGTGCATCTTCCTGCACGGGGCCGTGCTGATGCTGGGGGGCGCTTACACCTATGCCCGGGTGCCGCTCGGTTTCGATCTGCAGCAGTGGTTCGAGCTCAGCCGCAACCCCTATGACAAGATTGGCCACTTCTTCCAGGGCTTCGTGCCCGCCCTGGCCTGCCGCGAGATACTGCTGCGCGGCCACCATGTGCAGGGCAAGAAGATGCTGGTGTTTCTGGTGATCTGCGTGGTGCTCGCCGTCAGCGCCAGCTATGAGCTCATCGAGTGGGGCGCCGCACTGGCACTGGGTCAGGGCGCCGACGAGTTCCTCGGCACCCAGGGGGATCCCTGGGATACCCAGTCCGACATCTTCTGTGCCCTGGTGGGGGCCGTCAGCGCCCTGTTGCTGCTCTCCCCCCTGCACGACCGCCAGCTCGGCAGGCTTGCCAGGCCCTGAGTCCGTCTAGGGAAGGGCTTGTCCCTTCCCTCTTTCTCCCGGATCCTCCGGGCCCCCTTCAGAAATCCGGCGCGCCGCCGCTAACCCAGTCAACCGGGGAGCGCATCATGGCCAGATTATCCTTACCACTGCTGTTTTTGACCCTGCTGGCAAGCACCACCTTGCCGGCCAACGAGATCTCGCCCCCAGCCCCCCTCGATCACTGGCAGGAGAGCGACTGGAAGGGGGTGCCTGACAGCACCCGGATTGACAAGCAGAGGGTGCTCTTCGCCAAGCACGACGGCGACAGCTACCTGGGGCTCGCCATACTGCTGCCGGACTGGCAGCGCAGTGGCCAGCTGTGGCAGCTGACTAGGGAGCTGGGGCGACTCGGCTTCGACACCCTGCTGCTGCTCCCCTCCCCCCAGCAGACCGAGCTGGATCCAGCCTCCGAGAAGAAGCAGGAGACCCTAGAGGCGTTTCGCCAGCAATTTGCCGAGCGCATCGTCAAGCTCGGTGACGCCAAGCTGCAGGAGGGTGGCTTCAAGCTGCTGCTGGCGCAAGGCACCAGCGCGGCCTGGGCCGCCAACCTCATCACCAGCGAGCAGTTGCCCGCCCCCGATGCCCTGGTGCTGCTCGACGGTTTCTTTCCCAACCAGCTGAGCAACCAGACCCTGGCCAAGCAGGTGGCCCAGGCCAGCATTCCCACCCTGGATCTCTATCAGGAAGACGGGGGGCACTGGCCCCTGCTGGCCGCCGAGGCCCGCAAGAGCGAGAGCCGCCGCAGCCACAAGCTCAACTACCGTCCCTATGCCCTGATGGAGCTGGACGAAACGCCGGGGCGCATCCAGGGTTGGCTGACCCATCTGGGCTGGATCTGACCCGAGCTGATAGAGAGTATGAAATTGGGCCATCCGGCCTGTCTGCATCCGGGCTGGTCAGCCCCCCCCCATCTTTGGCATCATGGCGACTCCCACGCGGCAGCGAACGGCAGGAGGCTACATGCAGCAAATCGTGTTTCTCGACAGTGACACCCTGGACGCCGGCATCAATCTGCGTCGCCCCGATTTCCCCCATCACTGGCAAAGCTATCCCGAGACGAGACCGGAACAGGTGGTGGAGCGGCTCAGGTGCGCCAGCATCGCCATCATCAACAAGATCCGCATCGGCAAGGACGAGCTGGCCCAGTTGCCGGAGCTGCGCCTGATCGCCCTGGCGGCCACCGGCAGCGACAACCTGGATCTGGAGGCGTGCCGCGCCGCCAATGTCGCCGTGTGCAACATCCGCAACTATTCGGGCCCCTCGGTTCCCGAACACGCCATGGCCCTGATGCTGGCCCTGTCACGCAACCTGTTCGCCTGGCGCCAGTCCCTGCTGGAGGGGCGCTGGCAGCAGAGCGGTCAGTTTTGTTTCTTCGATCACCCCATCATGGATCTGCACGGCAAGCGGCTCGGCATCATAGGCAAGGGCACCCTGGGTCAGGCCCTGGGGCAGAGAGCCAGCGCCATCGGCATGGAGGTCTTCTATGCCCAGAGCCAGGTCGGCGCCCCCGGGGATGAAGACAGATTGCCCCTGGAGGCCCTGCTGCAGAGTTCGGATGTGATCAGCCTGCACTGCCCGCTCACCCCCTACACCCGCCACCTCATCGGGGAGCGGGAGCTGGCCATGATGAAACCGGGGGCCCTGCTGATCAACGTGGGCCGCGGCGGCCTGGTGGACGAGCAGGCTCTGCTGGAGGCACTCGGCAACGGTCGCCTCGGCGGCGCCGGGTTCGATGTGGCAAGTGTCGAACCGCCGCCCCCCGACCACCCCCTGATGCAGGCGCTGCGTTACCCCAACTTCATCCTGACGCCCCATGTGGCCTGGGCCAGCGAGGAGTCGATGCAGCGCCTCGCGGATCAGCTTATCGACAACATCAACGCCTTCGCCCTCGGCAGGCGCCAGCACCGGCTGGTCTAGACGACGGACACGAAAAAGGGGCCCCTGGCCCCCTTTTCATTATGCTCGGGATGACATCAGTCATCGTCGTGCCATCTGCGCTTCTTGTACTTCTTGTGATGCTTGTGGTGGCCATTGTGGTAGCCGTTGTCACCCCGGTAGCGGTGACCTCCCCGGTAGTCGTTGTTGGACTCGTGACCGTCACCGGTGCGAGCGCCGATAGCCGAGCCACCGGCCCCGCCGATACCGGCGCCGATCAGCTGGCCCGTGTTGCCACCCACGCTCTTGCCGATGGCGGCACCACCCAGGGCACCGACGGCGCCCCCCAGGGCCGCCTCATTCTTGTTGCCCCTGTCAGCCGTGGCCGCACCACCCGCCGCACCGCCGACTGCGGCTCCCACCAGGGCGCCGGTGTCGCCCCCCAGCTGCTTGCCTATCATGGTGCCCGCGACGCCGCCGACGCCACCACCGAGTATGGTGTTGACGGTCTCGGACGCCTGCGCCTGACCATTGCCCAACAGCAGCGCGCCCAGCAGCGCCACTGCGCTCATGCCGTATTTGTTCATCTCCATGGGGTACTCCTGTCAAACCTGATGTCTGATTGATTATTTTTCCCTGCACTATACAAAGCGCCCCTGACTCCGCTACTGGGATTACGACCTCTTCGCCGACAGGCTGACTGTCTCTGCTTCGCGACATGGCACAGTCACATGGGCTAACCGACTGAAAATGAATTAAAAAAAAAGGTCACATGGGAAATTATTCCCACTGTGACCCCTTTCTCGGCCATTCAGGCCCTTTTTCTCCTGATGACGGTCAGACAGATACTGTCACTACAGCCCCTTTGGAGGGAGGCGAAGTGGCTGACAGATGCCAGCAGTCCCGTCCCTGCCGCTTGCTCTGGTACAGGCACTCATCCGCCCGATCGAGCAGGGCAGCGGCGTCATCCGGGTAACGTGCCCCGCCCGCACTCAGGGTGATGCACTCCTCAAACTCGCGCCACTTCAGCGCCCGCACCCGGGCCAGCAGATGAGTCAGGCGATCCTCGACCTCTTCCTGCTCCCAGGGCAGCAGGGCCGCAAACTCGTCCCCCCCGATGCGGTAGACCTGAGCCTCTCCCAGGGTTCTTGCCATTATGGTGGCCACCCGGAACAGCACCCCATCCCCTACCCCGTGTCCCCAGCTGTCATTGACGCGCTTGAAGCTATCCACATCAAACAGCACCAGCCAGTGGGGTCTCTCCTCCTGCGCCAGCCTGGCCCTGTCCTGCTCGAAGGCCCGTCGGTTCATGATGCCGGTGAGGGGATCGTGCAGCAGGGCATCCTGCCCCTGCTGCAGGCTGTTTCTCACCTGATGGATCTCCCCCAGGCTGCCGTGCACGAACCAGGTGCGCTGGCGCAGCTGGATCTCCATCAGCGCCTCATCCTGAACGAGGCCACAGAGGGAGCGCTGCACCAGGGTCTGCTCCTGGCGAAAGATCCGCACCAGAAACAGCAGGCTGCACAGCCAGATGGCGAGCAGCGCCAGCGCGGGCAGCACCACCATCAGCAGGGTATCTTGCAGGTTGCCGCGAAAGTGGGCGGGGGGCAGATAGATGTTGAGATCCCAGTCGATATCCGACAGCGGCAACCTCAGGTGACAGCCTTTGCGGATCACGCTCAGCCCGGCTCCCTGGCTAGAGGCACCGGAGACCGCCGGCAGCAGTGACAGGTTGTGTCCCACCACCAACCGCCCATCCTTGCGCTCTGTGATGTAGAGGGCGGCCTGGTCGCTGCCCATCGCCCGTTGCAGCGCCGCCTGCAGCGAGTTGAACGACATGTCGACCATCAGCAGGCCCAGCAGTTGCCCCTCGTCATCCTTGACCCGCTTGATCAGGGTCAGGACCTCTGCGTCGCTGCCGAACCCCTGGTAGGGACCAAACCAGATGAGCTCGTCGCTGTCGCTGGCCAGGGCCTGATACCAGGGGCGCCTCTGCGCCTGATAGTCGGTCGGTACCGGCCAGTCGGGATAGCTGTCGAGACGGTCGAAGCGGGCGTTGTAGAAGTAGAGGAAGTGGGCGTCGTGCTTGAACTGGTGGGCTATGGCCCAGATCCCGTTGATGGCCGAGTCGCCCCTCGCGATGGCCTGCTTGTCCAGGGAGGCCTCCAGCACGCCGAGCTGGCGCCGATTGGCCAGCACCATCTCGTGGATCAGAGTGGCGTCTATGGAGGTGAGCATGTGGTCATAGCCCGCCAGGGTCTTGTCTATGCTGCGCAGGTAGCTGGCCGCGGCCAGCAACAGGGTGGCAATCAGCACCAGGGCACCGAGCAGGAACGACAGCGGCGTCAGTATGTAGTAGCGTTCCTTGATGATAGTTGCAGGCATGCCACCCTCTATAAAATGTCACGTAACATGCATTTTATAGTGGAAAACACCGCCGTTATATTGATTGAAGTCATTAACATCCAAGGTTAATGACAATAAAGACATCAAGGGGCCATACCCGGTTTCGTCATCTGAATATCCATAAAAAGTAGAAACAGTCATCACCCAGCGTTGACGGTTTCTTGCACAGAAGGTGTTATAGTCCATGACTCGAGAAATCGGAGCCAGATGACCTTTGTCGGCAACGCTGGCAGCAACGATTCATCAACCAAGGAGATGTTATGAGCAGTCCGTTTATCGAACAGATCAAAGTACGTCGTACCATCTATGCCCTGGGTGACCAAGTGACCCATTCCGAGGCCCAGCTGACGGCCCTCATCAAGGATGCCATCAAGCACAGCCCCTCCTCCTTCAACTCCCAGAGCTCCCGTGCCGTCATCCTGTTTGGCGAGCAGCACCACAAGCTGTGGGACATCGTCAAAGCTGAATTGAAAAAGATTGTGCCGCCAGAGGCCTATCCCCAGAGCGAAGCCAAGGTAAACGGCAGCTTCCGCGCCGGTTTCGGGACTGTGCTGTTCTTCGAAGACACCGCCGTCATCAAGGATCTGCAGCAGAAATTCGCCCTCTATGCCGACAACTTCCCCATCTGGTCCGAACATGCCACCGGGATCGCCCAGTTTGCGGTCTGGACCACCCTGGCCCAGGAAGGCATAGGCGCCTCCTTGCAGCACTACAACCCGCTGATCGACGAAGCGGTTCGCAAGGAGTGGGACCTGCCCGCCAGCTGGCTGCTGCGTGCCCAGATGCCCTTTGGCAGCATAGAGCAACCGGCCGGTGACAAGACCTTCATGGACGACGAGGTCCGCTTCCGGGTCTTCAAATAGTCCCGGGGCTTCGCCCGCTCAAGCCCTCGTTCGCCGGGGGCTTTTGTTGCCCGTCTCTCGGGTCGGCAGCGTTACCAGCAAGGGGCCAGCTTCCTTCGCGACCACAGTCACCTGACTCCAATCGGGGATCACCGCCACGACTGCCGGGTCGAGCCGCCTGTCGCCCCCGATCTGCACCACGGGGCAACCGGCCTGCAGGGCGCTGAGTATCCCCGCCGGGGCATCCTCGAACACCAGGCAGTCGGCGGGAGCAAGACCCAGCCGGCGCGCGGCGAGCAGATAAGGCTCGGGATCCGGCTTGCCCCGCTCCACCTCCTCTGCCCCAATCAATAGTTTTGGCAACGGCAACCCGGCACTGGTCAGGCGGTGCCGCGCCACCCGCTGGCTGGCGGAGGTCACCAGCGCCCAGCGATCCGGCGCCAAGGCCGCCAGCAGAGTGCGGGCCCCGGCGACAGCCTCGGCCACCCCCGCATGCTGGATCTCCAGCTCGTCGAGCAGCGCCACCTCCCGGGCCAGATCCAGCTGTGGCGCCAGCGCGCGGATCACCTCCCGCGAGCGCACCCCGTGGCACATGGCCAGCACAGGCGCGGGATCCAGCCGATGGCCCTGGCACCAGAGCCGCCAGACGGTCTCCACCTCGGTGGTGGAGTGCACCAGGGTGCCATCCATATCCAGCAGCAGGGCCTTGGCCCTCAGGGTGAGCATGGTCATGCGGTTCTCCCCGCCAGCACGTCGACGAAGGCCTGCCGCTGGGCCGACTGCTCATAGCAGGCGAGCGCCTGTTCGGTATTGCTCGCCCACACCGACAGGGGCCCGACGGCAAATCCCTGCTGCAACAGGCTGGTCAACAGCTCACCCGTCTCCGGCGCCGTCAGTGGCTGGGCCATTACCAGGCTTCCCTTGATCAAGAACAGATAACGTTCGCTCGACATGACATGACTCCTTGTGGCTGGTCAGAGGGCCAAAGGCCCGTTTCGAGACCATTAGAACAAGGCAGTTAGATAATTTATAATCAATAAATCGCCACATTGAATAACCAAATGGAATGAAATTCGACTTAAGGCAACTTCAGGCCTTCGTCATGCTGGCCGAGACCGCCAACTACCGGGAGGCCGCCAGTCGGCTCTTCATCACGCAACCGGCGCTGACCAAGCAGATCCAGGGGCTGGAGCTGGCGCTCGGCAGCACCCTGTTCAACCGGGGCCGCCACGGCGCCGAGCTGACCGCCATCGGCACCCAGTTGCTGCCCCAGGCCCGCGCCCTGGTGGAACACGGCAAGGGATTCGAGCACCACGCCCTGGCGCTGGCGAGTGGCGCCGCCGGGCGCCTCAAGATAGGGTTCGGGCTGTCGAGCTTCGCACTGGCCCCCTCCCTGGTGGCCCGCTTCAAGCAGCAGGCCCCCGATGTGATGGTGCACCTGCAGGACATGACCTCCGCCGTCCAGCACGATCTGCTGCTGGCGGGGCGGCTGCAGATAGGCTTTATGCGCAGGCCAGAGGCGCCACAGCTGAGGGAACACAGATTGCTGACCGACCGGCTGGTGCTGGCCGTGCCGAGCCAGATGACGGGGCCGGATCCGGCTGCGTTCGACGTGGAGCGGGCGCTGACCACTCAGCCGCTGTTGCAGATGGTGGGCCACCGCTGCCCCGGCCTCAGCCAGCAGATTGCCCGCTTCCTCGGCGCCAACCGGCTGACCGGCATGATCCAGGAGGCGGAAGACATCCAGACCCTGGTGGCCCTGGTGGCCGCCGGCATAGGCAACGCCATACTGCCCCGCAGCGTCGGCTTCATCGCGGGCAAGGACGTGACCCTCTACCCCCTGTCCGGCCCCTGGTCCGAGTGGGAGATAAGCCTGGTGTGGAACCCCGACTTTGCGGATCCCATCCGCGATCGCTTTCTGACCCTGGTCAGGGCCATGCACCCGGAGGCCGAATAAAACGGCTGCAAACCAAAGGGATGACCATGATCTCTCGTGCTAGCAGGAAGAGTGGGAGCAGGGACACGCACCCATCTGATGTGCGCGTCCTCAAGGCCTCAGCCGGGATCTGACAGCAGCTGGGCCACCTTGATCACCTCGGCGATGCGACCGAGCTGGCGCAGGGAGGCATGGTGCTCATTGGCATCGGCGGCGGCGCAGGCATCTTCCAGTATGGTGATGGCGTAGTCCCGATCGTGGCCATCCCGGGCGGCGGCCTGAATGGCCCAGCCGGTGCTCACCCCGCACAGATAGAGGTGATCGATCCGATTGGCCCGCAGTGCAGGCTCCAGCGCCGTGCCGTAGAAGGGGCTGACCCTGGGCTTGGTCAGCACCAGATCCCCGGGTGCGACATCCAGCTCGGGGTGGAAGTCGGTGCCGCTATCGTCCAGGGAGAGGGCGCCGAGCTGGTGAGCCCGGCCAAACATGGGGGAGCCCTTGGGTTGCAGCAGATAGCCGCCATCGAAGCCGACCTTGATGAGCACCACCAGCCAGCCCCTGGCACGGGCATGGGCCAGCGCCTGGTTGGCATGGAGGATGGCATCCTGCTCCTGCACATGGGCCGCCGAGGCGGCGATGCGCCCGTCCGGGTGGGCGATGTCGTTGATAAAGTCGATCACCATCAATGCCTTGTTCATGCTTCTGCCTCCTCGTCGTCAATGTCCTGCTGCCTACACCAGCCCCAGGGCGTAGCGCAGCGCCATCTCCTTGAGGGGGCCCGCCTTGTCCGCCAGGGTCAGGGCCAGATTGCGGGTCAGGCGTAGCGGCCCTATGTCGTTGCTGAACACCCCGTAGAAGAGATCCATCCCCGACTGCATCAGCAGGTTGTCTGGGCGGCGACGGCGCTCGTAGCGGCTGGCCAGGGTGATGTCGTGCCAGTCAGCCCCCGCCTTGCCGAGTAGCTCGGCCCAGCAGGCCACGTCCTTGAAGCCGAGGTTGACCCCCTGCCCCGCCAGCGGGTTGATGGTGTGGGCGGCGTCACCGAGCAGCACCACCCGGCCGGCGTGGTAATGGTTGGCGTGGCGGCGCACCAGGGGGAAGCTCCCCTTGCCGGTCACCTGAAAACCGCCGAGCCGGGCCGGGAAGTGGCGGCGCACCTCGGCGGCCAGGGCCTCATTGCCCATGGCGGCCAGGGCCCGGATGCGGGCCGGGCTGTCATACCACACCAGGGAGCCGTGCCGGCCGGGCAGGGGCAGGAAGGCGCGCGGACCACTCGGGGTGAATTGCTGCCAGGTGATGTCTTCCTGCTCGAACTCGGTATCTATGTTGATCAGCATGCAGTGCTGGCGGTACTCGAAGCGCGACACCCCGATCCCGGCGAGGCGGCGGGTGAGCGACTCGGCGCCATCGCAGGCCAGCACCCAGCGCGCCTGCAGCTCGGTGCCGTCATCCAGCGTCAACACCGCCTCGTCCGCGCTCTGGCGCAGACTCTTGACCGCCGCCGGGGTGTGGGTCTGGATATTGGGAAAATCTTCCATTCGCCTCAGCAGGGCGAGCTGCACCAGCCGGTTCTCTATGATGTAGCCGAGCTGGGGCAGCCCCAGATCCGCCGAGTCGAAGCGGGTGGCGAAGCCGTCCAGCTCCCAGGTCTCCAGCCGGCGGTAGGGGCACAGCCGCATCTGCTGCAGGTGCGACCAGGCGCCGGCCTTGTCCAGCAGCGCCACCGAGGCCTGGCTGATGGCGGAGACCCGCAGATCCAGCGGCTGATCCGGGGCGTAATGTTCCGGCAACCGGGTCTCGATGACCCGCACGTTGAGACCCTCTGCCGCCAGCAGGCAGGCGGTGGCGGCGCCCACCATGCCGGCGCCGACGATGGCGATATCACACTGTTCCATAACTTGATTCCTGCAAGGGGTCGCCCCGGACAAGGAGAGAGGGGCGAACCGAATGGGGCATGATAACGCAAGGAGACCGGATAAACAGTGAGTCAGGCGGGCAATTGCCGCGACGGGCCAGGCCATCTGGCGGCGGCGCGGCCCCAGACTGGTCAGCACCGGGATTGCGGAGTAAAATGGCCGGTCCTTTGACCCTGCCGATCTTAAACACAGTCAAGAGTAGCAATGAGCAAGAAACTTCATATCAAGACCTGGGGCTGCCAGATGAACGAGTACGACTCGTCCAAGATGGCCGACCTGTTGGACGCCAGCAATGGCTACACGCTGACCGAAGAGCCCGAGGAGGCAGACGTCCTGCTGCTCAATACCTGCTCCATCCGTGAAAAGGCCCAGGAGAAGGTGTTCCACCAGCTCGGTCGCTGGAAGAAGCTCAAGCTGAAAAAACCGGGACTGGTGATAGGGGTGGGTGGCTGCGTCGCCTCCCAGGAAGGGGAAGCCCTGCGCCAACGTGCGCCCTATGTGGACATCGTCTTCGGCCCCCAGACCCTGCACCGCCTGCCCGCCATGATCAAGCAGGTCCAGGAGGGGCGCGGTGCCCAGGTGGACATCGCCTTCCCCGAGATCGAGAAGTTCGACAACCTGCCGGAGCCCCGTGCCGAGGGGGTCACCGCCTTCGTCTCCATCATGGAAGGCTGCTCCAAATACTGCTCCTTCTGCGTGGTGCCCTACACCCGCGGCGAGGAGGTGAGCCGACCGCTCGACGACGTGCTCTACGAAATCGCCCAGCTCGCCCAGCAGGGGGTCCGCGAGGTGAACCTGCTCGGTCAGAACGTCAACGCCTACCGCGGCCCGACCTTCGATGGCAATGACTGCACCTTCGCCGAGCTGCTGCGCCTGGTGGCCGCCATCGACGGCATCGACCGCATTCGCTACACCACCAGCCATCCCATCGAGTTCACCGACGACATCATCGAGGTCTACAAAGACACGCCGGAAGTGGTCAGCTTCCTGCATCTGCCGGTGCAGAGCGGCTCGGATCGCATCCTGACCATGATGAAACGCCCGCACACTGTGCTGGAGTACAAGTCCAAGATCCGCCGCCTGCGCGCCGCCCGTCCCGACATCACCATGAGTTCCGACTTCATCGTCGGCTTCCCGAACGAGACGGACGAGGATTTCGAGGCCACCATGAAGCTCATCGAGGAGATCAACTTCGACATGAGTTTCAGCTTCATCTACAGCCCGCGCCCCGGCACCCCGGCCGCCGATCTGCCGGACGATGTCGACATGGAGGTGAAGAAGGCACGACTCACCCGCCTGCAGAACCAGATAAATCACCAGTCCATGCTCATCGGCCGCGCCATGCTGGGCTCGGTGCAGCGCATCCTGGTGGAGGGTCCCTCCAAGATGGATCCCATGCAGCTCAGTGGCCGCACCGAGAACAACCGGGTGGTCAACTTCGAAGGGCCGCACCGCCTCATCGGCGGCTTCGCCGACGTGGAGATCACCGACGTGCGCCCCTACTCCCTGCGTGGCCGCTTCATCCGCGGCGAGGACGAAATGAATCTGCGCATCGCCACGGCGCCGAGCGAAATTCTGGCTCGCCGCCCGGACAACGTCCCCGATGATCTCGGGGTGGCGGCCTTCAGACCCCATTAATTTTCTCCCCCCTCCCGAGGGCGGGGGGAACAGCCGATACGAGGACACCTTGAGCCGACACATCTCGACCCTGAACCTGCACCTGGAACCCGCCGACAACCTGCGTCTCGCCAGCCTGTGCGGCCCCTTTGACGACAACCTCAAGCAGCTGGAGCGCCGTCTCGGCATCGAGATCAGCTACCGTGACAACCACTTTCAGCTGCTCGGCAAGCAGGCCCAGATAGATGCGGCGGCCGCCATCCTCAAGCACCTCTATGTGGAGACCCAGCCCCTCAAGGGGGGCAAGGTGACCGACATCACCCCCGAGATGGTGCACCTGACGGTGCAGGAGTCCCGGGTGCTGGAGCAGGACGACGACGAGGCGCCGAGCCAGCCCTATGGCAAGGAGGTGACGGTCAAGACCAAGCGCGGTCTCATCAAGCCCCGCAGCCCGAACCAGGCCCAGTACATCAGCAACATAGTGCGCCACGACATCAGCTTCGGCATAGGCCCGGCCGGTACCGGCAAGACCTATCTGGCGGTGGCCGCCGCCGTGGATGCCCTGGAGCGCCAGGAGATCCGCCGCATCCTGCTGACCCGCCCGGCGGTGGAAGCCGGTGAGAAACTCGGCTTCCTGCCCGGGGATCTCTCCCAGAAGGTGGATCCCTACCTGCGCCCCCTCTACGACGCCCTGTTCGAGATGCTGGGCTTCGAGCGCGTCGAGAAGCTGATGGAGCGCAACATCATAGAGGTGGCGCCCCTCGCCTATATGCGCGGAAGAACCTTGAATGACGCCTTTATCATCCTGGATGAGGCCCAGAACACCACCACGGAGCAGATGAAGATGTTCCTGACCCGCATCGGCTTCAACTCCAAGGCGGTGGTGACCGGCGACATCACCCAGGTGGACTTGCCGCGCAGCACCAAGTCCGGTCTGCGCCACGCCCTGGAAGTGCTGCAGGGGGTCGATGGCCTGTCGTTCAACTTCTTCGAATCCAAGGACGTGGTGCGCCACCCCGTGGTGGCCCGCATAGTGCAGGCCTACGAGGCGTTCGACGCCCGGCAGGCGAGCGAGAAGAGCCCCCCCAATACCCGCAACGAGAACACCAGCAAAGAGAGTGCCCAATGAGCGTGACCCTGGATCTGCAGCTGGCCTGCGCCAGCACCGACGGCCTGCCGACCGAAGCCCAGCTGCAAGGCTGGCTCGATGGCACCATTCTGGGTTTCCAGGAGGAGGCCGAGGTGACGGTGCGCCTGGTGGACGAGGCGGAGAGCCGCGAGCTCAACCTCACCTACCGCGGCAAGGACAAGCCCACCAACGTGCTATCCTTCCCGTTCGAAGCTCCTCCCGGCATGGAACTCCCCCTGCTCGGGGATCTGGTGATCTGTCGCCAGGTGGTCGAGGCCGAGGCCCTCGAGCAGAACAAACCCCTCGAGGCCCACTGGGCTCACATGGTTGTGCACGGCAGTCTGCATCTGCTAGGTTATGACCATATCGAGGACGAGGAGGCCGAGGAGATGGAGCAGCTCGAACGCGACATCATGCAGGAGCTCGGCTTTGCGGATCCCTACCTCGACGACGAAGTCGAAGGATAAGGTGAATGAGAAGCCGAGGAGATGGTGCAGTTCCAAAGCGCGACATCATGCAGGAACTCGGCTTTGCGGATCCCTACCTCGACGACGACGTAGAAGAGTGACAGGCCGGTAAGGGGGTCACCGTCTTGAAACAGACAGCCGCCATCCTTATATCGGCAAGACAACATCCCGAATGTTCACACGAGTAACCAAGAGAGAAAATGACCGACGATCACCCTAGTACCGGCTCGCCGAAGAAAACCTGGCTCGACAAGCTCAGCCAACTCTTCCAGGGCGAGCCAAAAGACCGCAATGATCTGGTGGAAGTCATCGCCGATGCGGAAGAACGCGACCTCATCGATCAGGACACCAAGGACATGATCGAGGGCGTGCTCGAAATTGCCGAGCTGCGCGTGCGTGACATCATGATCCCCCGCTCCCAGATGGTGACCATAGAGAAGTCCCAGCCTGTGGACGACTTCCTGCCCGTCATCATCGAATCCGGCCACTCCCGCTTCCCGGTGATCAACGAAGACAAGGATCACGTGGAGGGCATCTTGCTCGCCAAGGATCTGCTGCCGTTCGGTTTCGGCGGCCATCACGCCAGCGAGCCGCTGCAGCTCGAGAAGATCCTGCGCCCCACCGTGATAGTGCCGGAGAGCAAGCGGGTCGATCGCCTGCTCAAGGAGTTCCGCGAAGAGCGCTACCACATGGCCATAGTGGTGGACGAGTTCGGCGGCGTCTCCGGTCTGGTGACCATAGAAGACATACTCGAACTGATTGTTGGCGAGATAGACGACGAGTTTGACGACATCGAGGATGAGCCGGAAGAGATCCGCCGCATCAGCAAACGGGTCTTCTCCGTCAGCGCGCTGACCGAGATCGAGGACTTCAACGACTTCTTCGGCACCCAGTTCAGCGATGAAGAGGTGGATACCGTGGGCGGCCTGGTGATGCATGCCTTCAGCCACCTGCCCAAGAAGGGCGAGGAGATAGAGCTGGACGGCTACCTGTTCAAGGTGATGCACGCGGACCGTCGCCGCCTGCAGCAACTGCAGGTGAAGATCCCGGAGAATCACGCGGCGGCCCAGCCCGAGTCCTGATCCCGCGCTCCCCACGCCGTCAATCAACGCCCCTGCTTTCAGGGGCGTTTGTCATTCTGCCGCCCCCGCGCCTTCCCATTCCCCTGCTGCGCCCCCCTTCGACATCCGGCTGGCCGGGAGGCTCGCCGTTAGCGCTGTTTGCGGTTAAGATGTCGGCCATTCCACTTTTATTCAGCCCAATTCGAGCCCCGATCCCCCGTGAAATCGAAACTTCTGACAAGCCTGTTCGCCCTGGCCTCTGGCGCCATCGCCGTGCTGGCCTTCTCCCCTTTCGGCTACTGGCCTCTGGTGATCCTCTCCCTGCTCGGCCTCTATGCCCTGCTGGAGAAGGCCAACCCCAAGCAGGCGGCCTGGCGCGGCTTCGGCTATGCCATGGGGCTGTTTTTGCCGGGACAGTGGTGGATCCATGTCAGCATGACGGAGTTTGGCGGCATTCCGCTGCCCGCCGCCTTCGTGCTGCTGGCCGGCCTCTGCGCCTATCTCTCCCTCTATCCGACCCTGGCCTGCTGGGCCTTCGCCCGCTTCTTTGGCGGTCGCCACTGGAGCCGCTGGCTGCTCGCCTTCCCGGCACTCTGGCTGATGGCCGACTGGCTGCGGGGCTGGGTGATGACCGGTTATCCCTGGCTCTGGTTTGGCTACACCCAGATAGACGGCCCGCTCAAGGGCTTCGCTCCCATTCTCGGGGTGCAGGGCATCACCCTCGCCCTGCTGCTCACCACCTCCGCCCTCTGGCTCACCTGGCAGAGTCGCAAACCGGCCTGGCTGCTGCTGCCGGTCGTGCTGGTCGGCGCCGCCCAGGGGCTGATGCAGCTCAACTGGGTGACCCGGGGTGAGCCGGTCAAGGTGGCCCTGGTGCAGGGCAACATAGCCCAGTCCCTCAAATGGGATCCCGAGGCCCTGATCCCCACGGTGCGCACCTATCAGGATCTCAGTCGCGAGAACCAGGACGCCGACATCATCATCTGGCCGGAATCGGCGATCCCGGCCATAGAGAAGGAGATGGGCACCTATCTGGAGAGCCTGGACAAGGCGATGAAGGTGAACGACACCGGCCTGCTGGCGGGGATCATCCATTACGATCTGAAGCAGCAGCGCTTCTACAATACAGTGCTCGGCATGGGGGTGCAGGATCTGGACGGCAAGGAGTCCTATCACTACGAGCACAAGAACCGCTACTACAAGTACCACCTGCTGCCCATCGGCGAGTTCGTGCCCTTTGAAGATCTGCTGCGCCCCATAGCCCCCTTCTTCAACCTGCCCATGTCCTCCTTCAGCCGGGGTGACGAGGTGCAGCCGAACCTGATCGCCAAGGGGCTCAAGTTTGCCGCCGCCATCTGCTACGAGATCATCTTCCCGGACGAGGTGCGCCGCAACGTGCAGCCGGACACCGACTTCCTGCTGACGGTCTCCAACGACGCCTGGTTCGGCACCAGTATCGGCCCCTGGCAGCACATGGAAATTGCCCGGATGCGCGCCCTGGAGCTGGCTCGCCCGCTGCTGCGCGACACCAACACCGGCATCACCATAGTCACCGAGATAGACGGCAGCATCATAGGCCAGATCCCCCAGTTCGAGGCCGGGGTATTGCGTGCCGAGGTGCGCCCTGCCCACGGCTCGACCCCCTATCTGCGTTTTGGCAGCTGGCCCATGTACGCGCTGGCCGCCCTGCTGCTTGGGCTGGCACTGGTGCTGCGGCCCCGCGCCCACCCCTGGGCTCGCCAGCGTTAAGCCAGCCTGGCTCATATAAAAGAGGCGCCCCATGGGGCGCCTCTTCTCAATATAGCGATCTGACACTCTCTCCGAATCTGTTCACGAGCTGTGACGAGAGGTCGTCAGCAAGGTAAAGAGCAGCGCAGGAACCGGAGTGTATGTGAATACATGAGGATTCTGAGCAGCACATGAGCCTTGATCACGGCCTCGCAGTAAGATCGTGGGCAGGTTCTCAAGGGGAGAGCGGCTCCCGGTGATACTCGTCGGCCCCACACTCCGGGCAGGTGCCAAGCTGCTGCGGGTGCAGCACAGTGTGGCGCCACTCGCAGTGATCGCACACCAGCACCCCCAGCCCCACCCAGTCGCCGGCCCGATAGACCCCCTTGTGTTCCAGCTCGTCCGCCAGCTCGCTCCACTCCACCTGGGCGCGGTCTGTCACGTCCGCCAGCCAGGACCACACTGTGTCTTTCAATGCCAGCATAAAGGCGGACTCGGGCACCTCGGCGCGACTCTCGTCATAGTTGCCGAGATCCCGCTTCACGTATTCTGCGATCAGCGCCAGCTCGTCCTGGGTCAGATCGCCGGCCGCCTCCAGATAGGCCTGTACCTTGGCGATCATCCGGTTGAGGCGTTCCCCCTGAAACTCTTCGGTCTCCTCCCACTGCTTCTTGAGCTGGGCGATGAAGGCTTCATACCCTTGTCGACGTTTGTCCATGGCCATTACTCCTTTGCTGAACCCTGATCGTGCCCGGCCTGAGCCAGAGACTGAGCCGTGCTGGCGGTGGTTGCCGCCCTCTGTCACCCTTGCTGCTCCGCGAAACCTCGATGCTGCCCGGGTCGGCCTGAGACTGGGCGGATGCTGGCGGTTGTTGCCGCCGCAGGATATGGGTATTCTATCGGGATTTCCCAGCTGATTTATCTATTCATTTCACAGATCCGGATGTAACCAATGCAAGAGCAATACGTTCCCCAATCCATAGAACCAGCAGTGCAAAAGCACTGGGATGCCAAGAAAACCTTCAAGGCCGTGGAGAAAGTAGACAAGGAAAAGTTCTACTGCCTCTCCATGTTCCCTTATCCGTCTGGTCGTCTACACATGGGGCACGTGCGTAACTACACCATAGGTGATGTGATCTCCCGTTATCAACGGCTCAATGGCAAGAATGTGCTGCAACCCATCGGCTGGGATGCCTTCGGTCTGCCGGCGGAAAACGCCGCCATCAAGAACAGCACGGCACCGGCCCCCTGGACCTACGAAAACATCGAATACATGAAGAACCAGCTCAAGATGCTGGGTCTGGGTTATGACTGGGACAGAGAGCTGGCCACCTGCAAGCCGGATTACTACCGCTGGGAGCAGTGGTTCTTCACCAAGCTCTACGAGAAGGGTCTGGTCTACAAGAAGACCTCCTCCGTCAACTGGTGCCCGAACGACATGACGGTGCTGGCAAACGAGCAGGTGATCGACAACTGCTGCTGGCGCTGTGACACCCCGGTGGAGCAGAAAGAGATCCCCCAGTGGTTCATCAAGATCACCGACTATGCCGAAGAGCTGCTCAACGACATCGACAATCTGGAAGGCTGGCCGGAGATGGTCAAGACCATGCAGCGCAACTGGATTGGTCGCTCCGAAGGGGTCAACATCAGCTTCAATATCGACGGTCAGGATGAGCAGCTGGAGGTCTACACCACCCGTCCTGATACCTTCATGGGCGTGACCTATGTGGGCATTGCCGCCGGTCACCCGCTGGCCGCCCAGGCTGCCGCAACCAATCCCGAGCTTGCTGCCTTTATCGAGGAGTGCAAGCACACCAAGGTCGCCGAGGCTGACATGGCGACCATGGAGAAGAAGGGCATGGCCACCGGCCTCTACGCCATTCACCCGCTCAATGGCCGCAAGGTGCCGGTCTGGGTCGCCAACTTCGTGCTGATGAACTACGGCACCGGCGCAGTGATGGCGGTGCCGGGTCACGATCAGCGTGACTTCGAATTCGCCACCAAATATGGCCTCGACATCAAGGCGGTGATCAAGCCAGCCGATGGTGAAGTGGACGTGAGCGAAGCCGCCTACACCGAGAAGGGCGTACTGTTCAACTCCGGCGAGTTTGACGGTCTCGACTTCCAGGGCGCCTTCGACGCCATCGCCAACAAGCTGGAAGCCCTCGGCCACGGCAAGCGTACTGTCAACTTCCGTCTGCGTGACTGGGGCGTCTCCCGTCAGCGTTACTGGGGTGCCCCCATCCCCATGCTGACCCTGGCTGACGGCACTGTGGTGCCGACCCCGGAAGATCAACTGCCGGTGCTGCTGCCGGAAGATGTGGTGATGGACGGCATCCAGAGCCCGATCAAGGCCGATCCCGAGTGGGCCAAGACCACTTACAACGGCCAGGAAGCCTTCCGCGAGACCGATACCTTCGACACCTTCATGGAGTCTTCCTGGTACTACGCCCGCTACTGCTCCCCAGACTACGACAAGGGCATGCTGGACCCGGCTGCTGCCAACCACTGGCTGCCGGTCGACCAATACATCGGCGGCATAGAGCACGCCTGTATGCACCTGCTCTACGCCCGCTTCTTCCACAAGCTGCTGCGTGACGCCGGTCTGGTCAACAGCGACGAGCCGTTCAAGCGCCTGCTCTGCCAGGGCATGGTGCTGGCCGACGCTTTCTACTACAAGGACGAGAAGGGTGGCAACGTCTGGGTCAGCCCGACCGACGTCAAGGTAGAGCGTGACGACAAGGGGCGCATCACCAAGGCCGTGGATCTTGAGGGCCGCGAGGTGATCCACTCCGGCATGACCAAGATGTCCAAGTCCAAGAACAACGGCATAGACCCTCAACTGATGGTGGAGCGTTACGGCGCCGATACCGTCCGTCTGTTCATGATGTTCGCCTCCCCGGCCGACATGACCCTGGAGTGGTCCGACTCCGGCGTAGAGGGGGCCCAGCGCTTCCTGCGTCGCCTGTGGCGCACCACCTTCGAGCACGTCTCCGGTGGCGCCGTTGCCGCGCTGGATGTGGCCGCCCTCTCCAACGAGCAGAAGGCGGTGCGCCGCGAGTTGCACAAGACCATCGCCAAGGTGAGCGACGACGTGGGTCGCCGTCAGACCTTCAACACCGCCATCGCCGCCATCATGGAGCTGATGAACAACCTGGCCAAGCTGGGCTCTGACGAGCAGGACCGCGCCCTGATGCAGGAAGCGCTGGAAGCCGTCGTCGTCATGCTCTACCCCATCACCCCGCACATCGGCTTCGAGCTGTGGAAGATGCTGGGCAAGGAAGGGGACATAGACGTAGCCAGCTGGCCGGTGGCCGATGAAGCCGCCATGGTCGAGACCGAGAAGCTGGTGGTGGTACAGATCAACGGCAAGATGCGCGGCAAGCTGACAGTGCCGGCCGAGATAAGCCAGGCCGACGTCGAGAAGCTGGCCATGGCCGATGCCTCGGTGCAGAAGTTCACCGAAGGCCTGACAGTGCGCAAGGTGGTCTATGTACCGGGCAAGCTGCTCAACATAGTCGCAAACTGAGGATAACCAGCACTCCCGGCCTCCTCCCCTGTCGGGGGAGGAGAGCTGCAGGAGTCTGAATCCATATGTAACGGCGGGCAAGCGCCCGCCGTTCTTCACTTGATGCAAAGAGGAATTCACATGGGCATGTCCCTCACTCGCTGGATTGCCATCATGCTGACGGGCCTGCTGCTGCAGGCCTGCGGTTTTCAGATGAGGGGAACCGCCATCCCCCCCGAGCTGATGACCATGAAGGTGGTCGGTGACAACAAGAGCGACTTCTATCGGCTGGTGACCACCCGCCTCAAGGCCTCCGGGGTGACCCTGGCGGACAAGGAGGGCATTCCGGTGCTGACCCTGTCCGGGGTGAGCAGCAGCAGCCAGGTTGCCTCCGTCGACTCCATCGGCCAGGACCGCGAGTACCTGCTGGGTTACAGCACCCAGTTCACCGTCTCCATGCCGGGCAAGCCGACCCAGGTCTTCCCCATCACCTTCAACCGCAGCTTCCTGAACAAGCCGGATGCGGCGCTGGCCTCCTCCCGCGAGCAGGAACAGCTTGGCAAGGAGATGCAGGAGCAGGCCGCAAACCTGGTGATCCGCCAGCTGAGCCAGGTCAAGTTCTGATGCGGGTATCCTGATGAGAACCTACCCCGAGCAGGTCGCCGACCTGGTGATCCATCAACCTGAGCCAGGTCAAGTTCTGATGCGAGTCTGCCCAAAGCAGTCTGCGGAACACCAACTCAACCAGGGCAAGTGCTGATGCGGATCTATCCCGAGCAGTTTGCGGACCATCTCAAGGCAGGGCTCAAGCCCTGCTATCTCGTTTTTGGTGACGAGCCGCTGCTCAAGCTCGAGGCCATAGACGCCGTGCGTCAGGTGGCCCGCAAACAGGGGTTCGATGAGCGCCACAGCTTCGTGGTGGAAGCCGGGCTGGACTGGAACCAGGTCTATGACGCCTGCCAGGCCATGAGTCTCTTCTCGGCCCGCCAGATCATCGAGTTGGAGCTGCCCGCCAAGGTCGACAAGGATCTGGCCGCCCGCATCACCGAAATCGGCAAACAGCTGCATCCCGACCTGCTGCTGGTGCTCTCGGGGGGGCGCCTCAATCAGACCCAGATGAAGGCAGCCTGGTTCGACAAGCTGAGCCAGAGCGGCACCTATGTGCCGGTCAATCACCCCGAACCCCGCTTCTTCCCGCGCTGGATGAGTGCAAGGTTTCAACGCTTCGGCCTCAAGGCGCTGCCGGATGCGGTCAACTTCATGTGTCACGCCTTTGAGGGCAACCTGCTGGCCGCAAGCCAGGAGATAGAGAAGCTGACCCTGCTCGGCCCGCCCCAGCCCATCAGCGTCGCCTATCTGCAAGAGACCATCATACGCCACGCCCACTTTACCCCCTTCCAGCTCGTCGATACCCTGCTGGAGGGCAAGGTGAACCGGGCCCAGCGCATACTGCTGGCACTGCGGGCCGAGGGTACCGAGCCCGGCATGCTGGCCTGGACCCTGTGCCGGGAGCTGGAGCAGCTCACCGAGCTGGCCCTGGCCGCCCGTGCCGGTCAGCCGCTGGTGGAACACTTCAGCCGGTTGCGCATCTGGCAGAGCCGCCAGCAGCTCATTCAGCAAGCCCTGACCCGGCTGCCCGTTGGCAAGATACAGCAGCTGTGGCAACTGATGGCCCGGCTGGATGACGCCCAGCGCAGGTTCGACACCGAGCAGGCCTGGCTGATGTTGCAGACCATAGCCCTGGGTTTTCGCGATGGCACGCCGCTGCCCCTGCTGGAGGCGGATCCATGCTGAGCGCCCCCATCGAACGCCAGGCCGGCCCCTTGGCCCCCCTCCATGATCTGACAGGGGGAGCCTCATGCTGAAGGCCCCTATCGGCATCCTGGGCGGCACCTTCGACCCCATCCACATAGGTCATCTGAGGCCCGCCATCGAGGCCCGCGACGCCCTGGGCCTGGCCGAGGTGCGCCTGCTCCCGAACCATATCCCGCCCCATCGCGCCAATCCCTTCTGCTCCAGCGAGCAGCGGCTCGCCATGGTCGCGCTGGCGGCGGCGGAGAACCCGGGCTTCGTGGTAGATGAGCGGGAGCTGCAACGGGACACCCCCTCCTGGACCATAGACACCCTCATCGAGCTCAAGCAGGAGCTGCCGGATACCCCTGTCTGTTTCCTGATGGGCATGGACTCCCTGCTCGGCCTGCCGAGCTGGCATCGCTGGCAGGAGCTGCTCGAACATGCCCACCTGGTGGTGAGCAAGCGCCCGGGCTGGCAACCGGATTACCCTGCCGAGGTGGCCAGCCTGCTGGCCCGCCACCAGACCCGGGATGTGCAGGATCTTCATCGACACCGTCAGGGTCATGTCTGGATCGCCGACAACCTGCCCATAGAGCTGTCGGCCACCCGGCTGCGGGCCCTGCTGGCGGCCGGGCAGGATCCCAGATACCTGCTGCCGGCCCCGGTCGCCGACTACATCCGGCGGCACCGGCTCTATCAGCCATTGCCAAGCCGGTGAGCGGCGCCACGCGGGTTTGTCAGCCGACACCCTGAGGCGCACCCGGCACGGGCTTGACTATTGTCCCGCCCGGTTGCGCACTATAGTGATCAACAGGGGCCTGCCTTGCCCATGGGTGGCGGCCCCGGTTCCATTCCCCTTTGCCAGACTGGGAAACGGGAGTGACCATGATATAATCCGCCGCCCTCTGGCGCCGGAAGATAGGAGAAGACATTGCAAGGCCAAGAACTGCTCGCCTTTATCGTCGACAAGATCGATGACATGAAAGGCCGCGACATCATCACCCTGGATGTACGCGGCAAATCCAGCATCACGGACACCATGATCATCTGCTCCGGCAACTCCAATCGCCACGTCAGCGCCATTGCCCACAACCTGGCCAGTGAGGCCCGCCATGCGGGGCTCGACCTGCTCAGCGTGGAAGGCCAGCTCACAGGTGAATGGGTGCTGGTGGACATGGGTTCCGTCATCGTCCACGTGATGCAGGATGAGTACCGCGACTTCTACCAACTGGAGAAACTCTGGGGTGGCACCCAGGTGCAAGCGTAACGAACGATGAAGATCCAGTTGATTGCGGTGGGCACCAAGATGCCTGCCTGGGTAGAGCATGGCTTCGAAGAGTACCGTCGCCGTTTCCCGAAAGACATGCCGTTCGAACTCGTCGAGATAGGCGCGGGCAAACGGGGCAAGAATGCCGACATTCCCCGCATCCTGCAAAAGGAGGGGGAAGCCATGCTGGCCGCCGCCGGCCGCTCGCGCATCGTCACCCTGGACATTCCCGGCAAGCCCTGGACCACGGAGCAACTCGCCGTGTCGCTGGAGGCCTGGAAGCTCGATGGCCGGGATGTGGCGCTGCTGGTGGGCGGGCCTGAAGGCTTGTCCCCCGAGTGCAAGGCCGCCGCCGAACAGAGCTGGTCCCTGTCACCCCTGACCCTGCCCCATCCGCTGGTGCGGGTGCTGGTGGCCGAGAGCCTCTACCGCGCCTGGAGCATTACCACCAATCATCCGTATCACAGGGAATGAGCCATGACCCCTTGGAACATCACTCCCTCATACACCCAGTGCCACAGGGAATAGTCCATGTGGTACCCGCCCTTGCTCCCCGTCAGCCATAAGGTAACGGCATGCTGAAGAATCGCATCGAAATGCGCGATCACAGTGCCGAGGGACGTCTGTTCTTCCGGCGCACCCTGGTAGCCTACATCGGCATGGTCGTCCTCATGCTGGTGCTGCTGGGTAATCTCTACTATCTGCAGGTAGAGTCTTACGAAACCTATCAGACCCGTTCCAACGACAACCGGATCCGGGTCGTGCCGGTGGCACCGCCACGGGGCCTCATCTATGACGCCAACGGCGTGCTGCTGGCGGAGAACCGCCCCGTCTACAGCCTGGAGATAGTGCCGGAAGAGACCGAGGATCTGGAGAAGACGGCCGACGAGCTGATCACCCTGCTGGCCCTGCCGGAGGGGACCAAGGAGCGGTTCCTGGCCGAGGTGAAACGCCAGCGCCGCTTCAAGCCGGTGCCCCTGTTCGAGAAGCTGACCGAGTACCAGGTCGCCCTCTTCTCGGTCAACCAGCACAACTACCCGGGCGCCAGCATAGAGGCCTATCTCAAGCGCTACTACCCCTTTGGCGATACCCTGACCCATGCGCTGGGCTATGTGGCCAAGATCAACACCCGTGACGTGGAGCGCCTCGACAAGGAGGACAAGCTAGCCAACTATGCCGCCACCAAGGATATCGGCAAGCAGGGGGTGGAGAAGTTCTACGAGGATCAGCTGCACGGCGTGGCGGGCTACCAGGAGGTCGAGGTCAACAACCGCGGCCGGGTGGTGCGCACCCTCAAGTTCCAGCCGCCGGAGCCCGGCAAGGACATCTACCTCAACATCGACATCCGCCTGCAGTTGAAGGCGCAGGAGCTGCTGGCCGGCCGCCGGGGTGCCATCGTCATGATGGATCCCAATACCGGCGCCATCCTGGCCATGGAGTCGAGCCCGAGCTACGACCCCAACCTGTTCGTGACCGGCATCTCCAATACCAACTACTCGGCGCTGCTCAACGATCCGGCGCGCCCGCTGGTGAACCGCACCACCCAGGGCATCTATGCCCCCGCCTCCACCGTCAAGCCCATGATGGCGGTGATGGGGCTGAACGAGGGGGCCATCACCCCCAACTATCGCTACTTCGGCGGTCCCAGCTTCTCCATCCCGGGCACCACCAAGAAGTTTCGTGACTGGCGCCGCTGGGGCCATGGCTGGCTCGACGTCTATCGCGCCATCGAGGTGTCGGCGGACACCTACTTCTACGATCTCGCCTACCGGGTCGGCATCGACAAGATCCACGCCTACATGACCAAGTTCGGCTTCGGTCAGTACAGTGGCGTCGATCTCTATGAAGAGACCAAGGGGGTCATGCCGTCCCGCGACTGGAAGATGGCGCGCTGGCGTCAGCCCTGGTATCAGGGGGACACCATCTCCATCGGCATCGGCCAGGGCTACTGGAGCTCCACCCCCATCCAGCTCGCCAAGGCGATCAGCATACTGACCCAGAACGGTCACGACGTGACGCCGCACCTGCTCAAGAGCACCGCCTCGGTGGACGGCGTGGTCAACGCCCCCATCAACCCGAACGTGGCCATCGCCGCCAAGAGCGACACCTACTGGCAGGTGGCCAAGGACGGCATGTGGCGCGTCATCAACGGCCATGAGGGGACGGGACGCCGCGCCTTTGCGGGCACTCCCTACAAGGCAGCGGGCAAATCAGGTACCGCCCAGGTAGTGGGTCTCAAGGAGAACCAGGTCTACAATGCGGCCACCACCAAGGTGGAGCACCGCGACAACGCCCTCTTCGTCGCCTTCGCCCCCTTCGAGGCCCCCAAGGCCGTGGTGGCCCTGGTGCTGGAAAACGCCGGTGGCGGCAGTGCCATGGGGGCGCCGGTCGCCCGCCACATGCTGGATGCCTACCTGCTGCCGCCAGAGCCCCAGCTGCCGCCGGCGCCCGACAAGCCGTCCACCCCAGGCCCGGATCAGCGCGAGGCCGTGACCAATGAATAACGCCGCACGCCTGCTGCGCACCTTGCCTCTCCTCCCGAGGCCATCCATGCAGAACGAGGTCTTCTCTCATGAGTAACTCCGCCCGTCAGCAGAGTATCTGGTACAAGCTGCACATCGACCTGCCGCTGCTGCTCGGCCTGCTGGCGCTGATGACCCTCTCCATGGTGGTGCTCTACTCCGCCTCGGGCCAGGACTTTGACTCCATAGTACGCCAGCTGGTGCGTGGCGGCCTCGCCTTCGGCCTGATGATAGGCCTGGCCCAGCTGCCCCCCTCCCTCTATGCGCGCTGGTCCGTGCCCCTGTTCACCCTGGTGGTGCTGCTGCTCATCGCGGTGGACGTGTTCGGCCATATCGGCAAGGGGGCCCAGCGCTGGCTGGATCTCGGCTTTATGAAGTTCCAGCCCTCGGAGGTGATGAAGCTCTCCATGCCCATCATGGTGGCCGCCTGGCTCAGCCGGCACTCCCTGCCCCCCAAGTTCAGCCATGTGCTGATCGCCCTGGTGATGGTGCTCTTGCCCACCCTGCTGATCGCCGCCCAGCCCGATCTCGGCACCTCCATCCTGGTGGCGGCCTCCGGCTTCTTCGTCATCTTCCTGGCGGGGATCAGCTGGTGGCTGATCGGGCTGGCGGTCTTGCTGATCTGCGCCTTCATGCCGGTGCTCTGGTTCTTTCTGATGCACGACTACCAGCGCCAGCGGGTGCTGATGCTGCTCGATCCTGAGAAGGATCCCCTCGGGCGCGGCTACCACATCATCCAGTCCAAGATAGCCATCGGCTCCGGCGGCGTGTTCGGCAAGGGTTGGCTGCAGGGCACCCAGTCCCAGCTGGAGTTCCTGCCGGAGCGCCACACCGACTTCATCTTTGCGGTGTTCAGCGAGGAGTTCGGTCTGGTGGGCGTGGCCCTGCTGCTGGTCATCTATCTCTACATCATCAGCCGCTGCCTCTTCATCTCCATGCAGGCCCAGAACAGCTTCGAACGCCTGCTTGGCGGCGCCCTGACCCTCACCTTCTTCGTCTATGTGTTCGTCAACATGGGCATGGTGAGCGGCATATTGCCTGTGGTGGGGGTACCCCTGCCCCTGGTGAGCTATGGCGGCACCTCCATGGTGACCCTGATGGCAGGCTTCGGCATCCTGATGTCCATTCAGACCCACAGAAGGCTGCTGGCATGATGAGGTGGATATATTCTGCCGGTGCTGGGGTGCCCCTGCCGCTGGTGAGCTATGGCGGTACCTCCATGGTGACCCTGATGGCAGGCTTCGGAATACTGATGTCCATCCAGACTCGCAGACGACTGCTCGCCTGATGAGACGGGTTGGATTGCTGCTCTCTCTCGTCGCCTCGGTGGCCACCGCCGCAGTGGCGCCAGATCGGCTGATCCAGCTTGCCGAGCAACACTCGGTGCCGCTGGCCGAGTTGCAGGCCGCCGCCGCCCAGGCGCGACTGCGTCAGGAGGTGCTCGACACCATCAGCCGCCCCTGGGAGGCCAAGCCCTGGCACAGCTACCGACCGCTGTTCGTCACCCCGGAGCGGGTCCGGGACGGGGTCGGCTTCTGGCAACGCCACGCCGCCATCCTGGCCAGAGCCGAGCAACACTACCGGGTGCCCGCCTCCCTCATCGTCGCCATCATAGGCATAGAGACCTTCTATGGCCGCCAGATGGGCCGCCATCCGGTGCTCGACAGCCTCTACACCCTGGGATTCCACTACCCCGCCCGTGAGGAGTTCTTCGCCAAGGAGTTCGCCCAACTGGTGCTGCTTGCCCGGGAGGAGAAGTGGCCACTCACATCTCTCAAGGGCTCCTATGCCGGCGCCATGGGCATGGGCCAGTTCATGCCCTCCAGCTATCGCCACTACGCCGTCGATTTTGACGGGGATGGCAAGCGGGATCTGTTTGCCAACCCGGCGGACGCCATCGGCAGCGTGGCCAACTACTTTGCCGAGCACAGCTGGCGCTGGGGGGAGTCTGTGGTGGAACCCGCCTTGATCGGATTGGCGCCAGTAGGTACCCTGCTGGGGCCCGAGCCCGAGCTCAAGCAGCGCTGGGCCGAACTGGCCGCCGCCGGGATTGAACTAGCCACCCCGCTGGCACCGGACACGCCGGTGAAACTGCTGGCATTGGAGCAGGCCGATGGACCGGAATACTGGGTCGCGCGCCACAATTTTTATGTGATCACCCGCTACAACCGCAGCCCTCTCTATGCGATGGCGGTGCATCAACTCAGTCAAGCAATCCAGGACGCTTATGCATTACAGCCACAAACTTCTCCCCCTCACGCTGACCTTGTTGCTGGCCGCCTGTAGCAGCCAACCTGAGCAGGCGCCCCCGCCGCCGGTCCCGGTGCAGCCGGAAAAACCCCAGGTGATCGAAATCCCTCAGGCGACCGGTGCCATACCGCGGCCCGAGCCCATGAGCGAGAGCGGCAACCGGGACTACTGGATCGGCAAGCAGAAGTACGAGGTGTGGCGCGACATCAAGCACTACAGCGAGGAGGGCACCGCCAGCTGGCTGTCCCAGGATCTCGATGGCAACAAGACCGCCAACGGCGACGTGCAGGACAGCACCCTGTTCAGCGCCGCCCACCGCAACCTGCCGCTGCCAAGCTATGTGCGGGTCACCAACCTGGACAACGGGCTGGAGACCATAGTGCGGATCAACGATCGCGGCCCCTTCGGCAGCGAGCGCCTGATCGATCTCTCCCATGCCGCGGCCAAACAGCTGGAGATGGTCGACGGGGGTGAGGCCAGGGTGCGGCTGGAGCTCATCACCGATCAGCCGGATCAGATGGTCGAGATGGTGCCCATGACGCCAATGGCGCCCATGCAGCCGGCTGCCCAGGAGGCCGCCTTCCTGGGTGAGGCCCAGCCTGCGGCGGCTACCACCGTCACCCCGGCCAAGGCCGCTCCCGCGGCGGCGGCCACGGCGACCAGCACCCTCTCCACCCCCAAGGCTGCCAGCGGCCAGGGCAAGATGATCCAGGTGCTGGCCAGCGGCTCCCAACCCAGGGCCGAGGCCATGGGCAAGGTGATGACCCAGCGCTACGGCGTGCCCTACCAGGTGGTGGCCCACGACGCCATCTTCCGGGTGCTGCTGGGACCGGTCGCCGCCGATCAACAGGCAAGCCTGCTGGAACAGATCCGGCAGGGGGGGCTGGAGCAGGCCTTCATCGTTCCCTGATGGCAGGGCTCACAGAGTGAATCGTCACTCTCCCCCGGCGTCACGTCGTTTCCCGGCGTAACGCCGACAACCGATGGATAAAAAACCAGACCAGATGGCACGCCGGACTATGACCGACCGGCACATCTGGTATAGTGGAGCCCGCTTTTTTTCAACTTGGGTAATCCCCATCCAGGCACCAGGAATTTCAAGATGTCCAAATTTGCCCGTTCCGTTATTCTGGCCTCCCTGCTAAGCGCGACCGCCCAGGCCAACCAGCCGGTACCGACGCCGGATTCGGCTCTGCCGACTGCCCAGCCGGTCCCCACCCTGAACAGCGCCCCCATGGTGGTGCCTGCCGCGCCGGAGATCTCCGCCAAAGCCCATATTCTGATCGACTACTTCTCCGGTCAGGTGCTGGCCGAGCAGAACGCCGACGAGCGCCTGCCCCCCGCCAGCCTGACCAAGATGATGACCTCCTACATAGTCGGCAATGAGCTGCTCAAGGGGAACATCAAGGGCACCGACATGGTGACCATCAGCCAGAACGCCTGGTCCAAGAACTACTCCGACTCCTCCAAGATGTTCATCGAGGTGGGCAAGCAGGTCTCCGTCGATGACCTCAACAAGGGCATCATCATCCAGTCCGGCAACGACGCCTGCGTCGCCATGGCCGAACACCTGGCGGGCAGCACCGACTCCTTCGCCAGCCTGATGAACGCCTGGGCCGCCAAGCTCGGCATGAAAGACTCCCAGTTCAAGAACCCCCACGGTCTGGATGCGGAAGGTCACTACAGTACCGCCCGCGACATGGCCCGCCTGGGTCAGGCCCTGATCCACGATCAGCCTGAGGAGTACAAGATCTACTCCCAGAAATCCTTCGTGTTCAACGGCATCACCCAGCACAACCGCAACCGCCTGCTGTGGGATCAGTCCCTGCAAGTGGATGGCATCAAGACAGGCCACGTCAGCCAGGTCGGCTACAACCTGGTCTCCTCCGCCACCAACAACGAGGGCATGCGCCTGATCGCCGTGGTGCTGGGCGCCAGCAGCGAAGGCTCCCGCGCCGCCGAGAGCAAGAAGCTGCTCACCTACGGTTTCCGCTTCTTCCAGAGCCTGACCCCCTACAAGGCGGGTACCGAGCTGGTGACCCAGAAGATCTGGATGGGCGACAAGTCCGAAGTGAAACTCGGGGTCGATCAGGATGTCTCCGTGCTGGTCACCCGTGGCCAGGGCAACAACCTGAAGGCGGACTTCCAGCTCGAGAGCGAGCTGAAGGCCCCGCTGGCCAAGGGTCAGCGCGTCGGCACCGTGTTCCTCAAGCAGGGTGACAAGGAGATCAAGCAGGTTCCGCTGGTCGCCCTGGAAGAGGTGCAGGAAGGTGGCCTGATGAGCCGTCTGTGGGATTACCTGGTGATGCTGGTCGCCAGCTGGTTCAAGTAATCTACCGCACAATCCCGAGCAAGCAGCGGCGCCAACAGGCGCCGCTGCTGTCTTTGCCGCGCCGGGGCAGTGAATAACCCTGCAATCTGCAGGTTCCGCCGACGCTCCATTTGTGGTAAAAAGCAGCATTCCCACGTCCTGTCGACCTGGCGGGCCTTGATCCCGTGCCGGGCAATGCCCATATAAGATGGAGCCGTGCCCATGGTTGACGCGACTGGCGGCCCGAGTCCTTCGGCCAGACAAGATGCAAGATGAAGTCGTTTCGTGACGACGCTAAAGGTGAGTGAGATGAATACCAAGTTTGATGAGCTGCTGGAGTTCCCCTGCAAGTTCCCGTTCAAGGTGCTTGGGGTGGCCGATCCCGCCCTGCCGGATCAAGTGGTTGAAGTGCTGCAGCAACATGCCCCAGGTACTTACAGCCCGACCGTTCAGCCCAGCTCCAAGGGCAACTACCACTCGGTCCGCGTAACCGTGACTGCCCAGAGCAAAGAGCACATCGAAGCGATGTATCACGCCCTTGGCAAGATCGAGCTGGTGAAATACGTACTGTAATTTCTCTCTCGCCCCGCCATCGGGGCGAGCGATTATTTGCCATTCTGTTTTGCCGACGCAAGCGCCTGCCTGTGAGGAAAAGATGTCACCCCAGATCCCCGCCCAGCCACAACTGCTCGTCAGACACCTGGGTCGTCGCCCCTACCAGCCGGTATGGGACGCCATGAAGGCCTTCACCGACAGCCGCACCAGCGAGACGCCTGACGAGTTCTGGGTGGTGGAGCACGATCCCGTCTACACCCAGGGCCAGGCCGGCAAGGCCGAGCATCTGCTCGCCCCCGGTGACATCCCTGTGGTGCAAAGCGATCGCGGAGGCCAGGTGACCTATCACGGCCCCGGCCAGCTGGTGCTCTATGTGCTGGTGGACGTGCGCCGCAGCAAGCTCTCGGTGCGCGAGCTGGTGACCTGTCTGGAAACCGCCATCATCAATACCCTGGCGAAGAGCGGTATTGAGGCTTATGCCAAGGCCGATGCCCCTGGCGTCTACGTGAAGAACGATCTCGGCATCGAGGCCAAGCTCGCCTCCCTGGGACTGCGGATCCGCAAGGGCTGCTCCTTCCACGGACTGGCCCTCAATATCAACATGGACATGACCCCCTTCCTGCGCATCAATCCGTGCGGTTATGCAGGCATGGCCATGGCCCAGACCAGCGCCCTGGGCGGCCCGCAGAGCGTGGCCGAGGCGCAATCCATCCTGGTGATGGAGCTGGCCAGCCTGATTGGCTATGAAACGATCACGAATACCGAAGAGGCAGCATGAGCAAGCCCATGCCGCGTGGCCATGAGGGTCCCGAGAGGACCTTGATGGCTATCAATCAGACAATAACAAACACCGAGAGTGAATCATGAGCAAACCCGTTCGTATGGAGCCGGGCGTCAAGCTGCGCGATGGCGACAAGATGGCCCTGATCCCGGTGAAATTCATGCCGGATCCCAACGAGGAAGTGCTGCGCAAGCCGGACTGGATGCGGATCAAGCTGCCGCCGTCGAGCCAGAAGATCGAGCACATCAAGAGCACCCTGCGCAAGAACAAGCTGCACTCGGTCTGTGAAGAGGCCTCCTGCCCCAACCTGGCGGAGTGCTTCAACCACGGCACGGCCACCTTCATGATCATGGGCGCCATCTGCACCCGCCGTTGCCCCTTCTGCGACGTGGCCCACGGCCGCCCGCTGGCACTGGATCCCGAAGAGCCGAAGAAGCTGGCGCTCACCATCAAGGAGATGGGGCTGAAATACGTGGTCATCACCTCGGTGGACCGCGACGATCTGCGCGACGGCGGTGCCCAGCACTTCGCCGACTGCATCAAGCAGATCCGCGAGCACAGCCCCCAGACCCGCATCGAGATCCTGACCCCGGACTTCCGCGGCCGCATGGAGCAGGCGCTGGAGGTGTTTCGCGAGACCCCGCCGGATGTGTTCAACCACAACCTGGAAACCGCACCGCGCATGTACCGGGTCGCCCGCCCGGGTGCCGACTACAAGTGGTCCCTGGAGCTGCTGCGCCGCATCAAGGAGATGCACCCCCATGTGCCGACCAAGTCCGGCGTCATGATGGGTCTGGGCGAGACCAACGAAGAGATAGTCCAGGTGCTCAAGGATCTGCGCGAGCACGGCGTCAACATGCTGACCCTGGGTCAGTATCTGCAGCCGAGCCGCCACCACCTGCCGGTGAAGCGCTACGTGCCGCCCGCAGAGTTTGACGAGCTGAAAGACGTCGCCATGGGGCTGGGCTTCAGCCACGCCGCCTGCGGTCCCTTCGTGCGCTCCTCCTACCACGCGGATCTGCAGGCCAAGGGCGAAGAGGTCAAATAACCTCGCCCGAAAAGAGAGGTCAAATGATCTCGCCCGAAAGAGGGGTCAGATAACCTCTCCTGCTAAAAGAAGAGCGCCCAAGGGCGCTCTTCTTGTTGAACATGTCGGACTCGACACTCCCGGCCAACCCCTTGGCTAATACCTAGTTCCGGGGTTAAGGTGGCGACTCCCTTTCCTTGAGTGAAGCTCCGATGCCAACCCCTATCGTTCGTCTGATCCTCATGGATGAGGCGGCTTTCCCCGCCTATCGCGACTACTTCATCGACGACTACGCCCAGGATCTTGCCAGCAATCACGGGCTGACCCTGGCCAATGCCCGCCAACAAGCCGAGGCTTCCTTGCTGCAACACCTGCCCCAAGGAGCCGCCACGCCGGGCCAGAGCCTGCTCTGCATCATCCCTGTGAGTGACAATGTCGGGAGCGCAGTCGCGACGACGGCGGGCATTGCCGGCTATCTCTGGCACAGCATCGACAGCGCCGCCCACACCACCTTTATCTATGACTTCTACACACTCCCGACCCATCGTGGACTGGGATATGGCAAGGCCGCCATGGCGGTGCTGGAGGCCGACTTGAAGTGCCTTGGCGTCAGCCAGATCAAGCTGAGAGTCGCCTATGACAATCCGAGGGCCAGGGCGCTCTACGAAGAGATCGGCTTTCACATCACGGGCTACAACATGGCCAAGATGCTGGCTTGATGGCCCCCGTCATCAAGCCTCTTCCGTCATGCCATGGCGAGCCGACGCTCACAGCGAGATGCCGGAAAACGACATAAAGCCGAGCGACATCAGCCCCGCCACAATGAAGGTGATGCCGATACCGCGCAGCCCCTCTGGCACGTCCGAATACTTCATCTTCTGGCGCAGGCCGGCAATGGCGACGATTGCCAGCAGCCAGCCAAGCCCGGAGCCCGCCCCATAGACCACGGATTCGATGAAGTCGTAGTCCCGCTGGGCCATGAACATGACGCCGCCGAAGATGGCGCAGTGCACAGTCAACAGCGGCAGGTAGATCCCCAGGGCCTGGTGGAGCGCCGGGAAATGCTTGTCCAGCACCATCTCCATCACCTGCACCAGGGCCGCCAGCACACCTATGTAGATGATGAAATCGAGAAAACTGAGGTCAAATTCCCCGAGGAAGGTGCTGTCCGGGCGCAGTATATGGCGGTAGATCAGGTTGTTGAGGGGAATGGCGATCACCATGACCACCAGCACCGTCATGCCAAGGCCGAAGGCGGTGTTGATGTTCTTCGACACCGCGAGGAAGGTACACATGCCGAGAAAGAAGGCCAGGGCCAGGTTTTCCACAAAGATCGACTGAATAAACAAATTGACGTAATAGTCCATGAAGGCTGCTCACCACTTGATTGTGCAAAGAGAGGGTCCGCCCCTGACCAGGGGCCAGCGGCAGGAACGGGATGACAGTCAGCACGGGCGCGAACGCAGACGACAGGGGTCGGCGGATCAACAGACAGGGATCAGCGGCAGAGACGGCGTCGGCGTGTGCCCGGCGAGGGGAGCGACACTAGTCGCCCTGGCAGAAGCGAAATTGCAGGTGATGACAGAGCAGTTGCCGCTGGTGCAGATGACCGAGACAGTTTGGCCACTGCCTGAGGTAGATGAGGGGCAGGAAGAACAGCAGGCCGCAGAGCAGACCGAGGATCTCGTGCTGAAACCAGGCCAGCAGCATCTGGTAGAGATCCGGATCCCTGGCCCCTTCCAGCCGCCGCCCCTGCTCGAAGCTGAGCCGCCACTGGGAGGCCGGGGGCAGACTGAGGTTGTCGGCCAACCCAGGCGCGGGGGGCTCGTGCAACTGCATCGAGGATGTCGATGTTCCCTGGGCCGACAGCGCGGGCGCACCGAGCCCTGCCGCGGCAGAGGCGGCAAGCCACAGCAGGCAGGCGACGGCGAGCGCCATCGGCCAGCACAATGGTCGGCCAAGGGGTGGCAAGGGGACAGGCTCCTTGAAAAGGCAAGGGGTTGAACGGGGCCGAATATATCACAATCCCTCCTTATATTGAATTTTGGCATCCAGTAACCGGAAAAATTCGATACAAACAACCTGCTTTCCCCACAAAGCGGACATTTAACACCCTCAATGAAAACAGCGGAGAACGACTCCCATCCTCGCCCCTTGAGCCCCATTCAGTGGGGGCATTACCGCTCTTGCAACAAAAACGGCCACCCCAGGGTGACCGTTTTCATTGCCGAGCATGGCGCCTGACGCACTAGAGACCGGCGGCCTCCAGATGCTCCACCAGCAGCTGGACGCTGCGGTTGCCGCGCCACTCGTTGACGTCGAGCCGGTAGACCAGCCGCACCCGTTTCACCGAGGCATCCGGCCAGCGCTTGAGATCCACCCCGAAGGCGATGGCATCCACCGCATGGCCGGAATCGGTGGTCAGCATCATCTTGAGGTGCTTCTCCCCCACCAGCCGCTGCTGCACCAGCACGAACTCGCCATCGAACAGTGGCTCGGGGAAGGCCTGGCCCCAGGGACCGGAGGCGCGGATCAGCTCCGCCAGCTCGAGGGTGAGCTCGTCCGGCAGCAGCTCGCCATCGGTGAGCAGCACCCCAGTCAGCAGCTCGGGGGTTACCAGCTCACTGATGACCGCCTCGAAGGCCCGGCCGAAGGCTTCGATATTGGCCTTGGGCAGGGTCAGCCCCGCCGCCATGGCGTGGCCGCCAAACTTGCCCATCAGGCCGGGGTGGCGGGTGTCGAGCAGTTCCAGCGCATCGCGCAGGTGCACCCCGGGGATGGAGCGGCCGGAGCCCTTGAGCTCAGTCTCGCTGCTCTGCGCAAACGCAATCACGGGTCTGTAGTACTTCTCCTTGATCTTGGAGGCCACCAGCCCCACCACCCCCTGATGCCACTCGTCTCTGTGCAGCACTATGCCGGAGGGCACCTCGCCGTCGCGAAACCGGATCTGCTCCAGGGTGGCGAGGGCCTCCTGCTGCATCCCCTGCTCTATCTCCTTGCGCTCCTGATTGAGGCTGTCCATCTCGGCCGCAAGCTGGCGCGCCAGGTTGAGATCATCGCTCAGCAGACAGGCGACCCCGAGGGACATGTCATCGAGCCGGCCCACCGCATTGAGGCGGGGCCCCAGGGCAAAGCCGAGATCGGCGGCGCACAGGCGGCGACCGTCGCGGCCCGACACGTCCACCAGCGCCTGGATGCCGGGACGGCAGCGACCGGCCCGGATCCGCTGCAGCCCCTGATGGACCAGGATGCGGTTGTTGCCATCCAGCGCCACCACGTCGGCGACTGTGCCGAGGGCCACCAGATCGAGATAGTCCGCCACATTGGGGGCGCGAATGCCCTGGCGCTCATACCAGCCGCTCTGGCGCAGATGGGTGTTGAGGGCCGCCATCAGATAGAAGGCCACCCCGACCCCGGCCAGGGATTTGGAGGGGAAGTCGCAGCCACGCTGGTTAGGGTTCACTATCGCATCGGCATCAGGCAGATCCTGGCCCGGCAAGTGGTGATCGGTAACCAGTACCCGCATCCCGGCCGCCTTGGCCGCCGCCACCCCGGCAATGCTGGAGATGCCGTTATCCACTGTGATGAGAAACTCGGCGCCCCGGGCCACCGCCAACTCGACGATTTCGGGGGTGAGGCCGTAGCCGAACTCGAAGCGGTTGGGCACCAGAAAATCGACGTGATGGCCCCCCATGGCCCGCAGGGCCAGCACGCACAGGGCCGAGCTGGTGGCGCCGTCGCAGTCGAAGTCGCCGACGATGAGGATGCGCTGCTGCGCCGTCAGGGCATCCGCCAGCAGGGGCACCGCCTGCTCCATGCCGAACAGCCGCTGGGGCGGCAGCAGCTGGCTGGCGCTGCGCTCCAGCAGGGCGGGATCCTCCACGCCGCGACTGGCGAAGATTTGACGAAGCAGGGGATGCAGGGTGGCGGGCAGATGGGAATCATCAACTCGCGGACGACGACGGATTTGCAGGGGCATTGATGTAATCCAGTATCTTGAGCAGTTGTTCAGGGCTCTGATATCCCCGCACCAGATCCCCGTTTGGCAGGACCCAGCTCGGTGACGCCTTGATCCCGAGCCACTGGCTCAGGCCGATATGATGGGCAAGGATCTCATTACATCCGGCCGCAGGCAAACGATCACTGAGACTGAGTTCACCCAGCAGGGCGGGATCGCACCAGAGCGCCTGCGTCTCGGCCAGCTCGACGAAGGGGGCCACCAGGGGCAGCAACTGCACGCTCACCCCCCTGGCCTGCAACTGGGGCAGATCGTCCAGCACGGCGTGACAGCGGCGACAGCCGAGATCGGTAAACAGGGTAACCCGGTAGCGCTCGTTCGGCGCCTTGAGCCAGAGTCGCGCCTCGCCTACCTGCGCCAGCGCCAGCCGACGTTGTTGCTGCTGGCTCAGGCGGGTGAGGTTTTGCATGTCGTGGGCCAGATCCAGCATGGAGCCCTGCAGCACATAGTTTCCCCTGGCATCGCTATAGAGCAGCCCCTGGGCTGTGCCCAGCAGATAGAGCCCGGGCACCGGGGTCTCGTCCACCAGGAAGACCTGCACCCCGAGGCGCTGCCCTATGGTCTGTTTCAACAGCTGGGGATCCATCCCCGCGCTGGCAGCAAAGGTGCACAGCAGCATCATTCCCAGCAGTAAATGTCGCACTTGATGACTCACCTGGCATGATTGAATGGATTCATAAGGTAACTCAGTGCACATCCTTGCCCCAACCTCTTAATTAGCGATTGATTAATAGCGTGGATCGCAAAAAAATCCCGATCTGACAGGTTGCCAATTGGGCTAAGGCCCAGCAAGCTAATCAGGACGACGGGAGACACCATGGTCATCCCTCTGTTTTATTGATGTTTTATCGTCCAAACAGCGATGTGGTCGCACCGCATCCTGTCCATTTTTTAGGGGGAAAAATGAGTCTGATTAAAGAGTTCAAGGCCTTTGCGGCCAGAGGCAACGTCATCGACATGGCGGTCGGTATCATCATAGGTGCCGCCTTCGGCAAGATAGTCTCCTCCTTCGTGGGCGACGTCATCATGCCGCCCATCGGCCTCATCCTGGGGGGGGTGGACTTCAGCGATCTGGCCGTCACCCTGAAGGCCGCCGAAGGTGACATCCCTGCCGTGGTCATCGCCTACGGCAAGTTCATCCAGACCATCATCGACTTCCTGATCATCGCCTTCGCCATCTTCATGGGGCTCAAGGCAGTCAACACCCTGCAGAAGAAGCAGGCAGAGGAAGCCCCTGCCCCGGCCGGCCCCACCAAGGATCAGGAGCTGCTGACCGAGATCCGCGATTTGCTGAAATCCCAGCAGGGGAAATAGACGCCAGCTCCTGTCGTGCAGTGATGAAAAAACCGCCATTTGGCGGTTTTTTATTGGCGGCGGCACGGGTCAGGCCCGGGGATGGTGCTCCCCATGGAGTGCCTTGAGACGCTCGTTGGCCACGTGGGTGTAGATCTGGGTGGTGGAGAGATCCGCGTGCCCCAGCAGCATCTGCACCACCCGCAGATCGGCGCCGTGGTTGAGCAGATGGGTGGCGAAGGCGTGGCGCAGGGTGTGGGGGGAGAGCTCTCCACGGATCCCGGCCCGCTGGGCATAGAGCTTGATGCGATGCCAGAAGGTCTGGCGGGTCATCATCCTGGCCTGCTTGGAGGGGAAGACCACATCCGAGCTGGTGCCTCCCAGCAGCAGGGGGCGGGCCTCCCGGTAGTAACGCTCCAGCCAGTGGACCGCCTCCTCCCCCATGGGCACCAGCCGCTCCTTGTTGCCCTTGCCCACCACCCGCACCAGCCCCTGGCGCAGGCTGACATGCTCGGCGGTGAGCCCCACCAGCTCGGAGACCCGCAGTCCGGTGGCATAGAGCAGCTCGAGCATCGCCTTGTCCCTCAGCTCCAGCGGGTCATCCACCAGGGGCGCCGTCAGCAGTGCATCCACCTCGGCCTCGCTGAGATCCGAGGGCAGCTTCTTGGGCAGCTTGGGGCCCTCCAGCAGCACTGTCGGGTCGTCGCCGCGCAATTTTTCCCGATTGAGATACTGATAGAAGCGGCGCAGGGCCGAGAGGAAGCGGGCCGTGCTGCTGGCCGCAAACTGCTTGTCCACCCGCCAGGCGAGGTAGTGCTGGATGTCATCCATCCCCGCCAGCAGCAGGGATCCCCCCTGGCCGTCGAGCCAGAGGGCAAACTTTTCCAGATCCGTGCGATAGGAGCTGACCGTATTGTCGGACAGCCCCCGCTCCAGCCAGAGGGCATCGAGGAAGGGCTCGATAAGGGGATGGTTGTGCACGGCAGGGGCTGGCTTGGTCATGGGGTGTCGGTCTTGGGCAAACGGTGGCCCATTGTAGCCTGCCAGGACGGCGCGCACATCAGGGGCTTGCGCTTCCCCGGCAGGCATACCAGGCGGTGAAGCGCGAGGGGCAATCTGCTAGACTGGCGCCCTCACTCGGGCGGCCGGGCCCCATGGTTGCCCGAGCCCCCTTGCCTACTGCGATCAAGAGAAGAGCGATGAAGATAGGTTTGTTTTACGGCTCAACCACCTGCTACACCGAGATGGCCGCCGAGAAGATCCGCGCCCTCATTGGCCCCGAGCTGGTTGATCTCCACAACATCAAGGATGTGCCCCTGGCCCGCATGCAGGAGTACGACATCCTGATCCTCGGCATCTCCACCTGGGACTTCGGCGAGCTGCAGGAAGATTGGGAATCCCGCTGGGAAGACATCAAGGATGTGCCTCTGGAAGGACGCATCATCGCCCTGTTCGGCATGGGCGATCAGCTGGGGTACGGCGAGTGGTATCAGGATGCCCTCGGCCTGTTGCACGATCAGCTGGTGCCCAAGGGGGTCAGGCTGGTGGGTTACTGGCCCAACGAGGGGTACGAGTTCGATGCCTCCAAGGCGCTGATCGACGATGGCCGCCACTTCGTCGGCCTGGCTCTCGATGACGCCAACCAGTACGACCAGACCGAATCCCGCATCGAGCAGTGGGTCGATCAGATCCTGAATGAGATCCACGAGCTGCTGTGATCCAGGTAGCTTGCATGTTCGATGATCCCTTGGATGCGGAGTGACGATGGCCATCATCTTGTCGTCGGCCTGGCCCTTGATGACGCCAACCAGTACGACCAGACCGAATCCCGCATCGAGCAGTGGGTCGACCAGATCCTGAATGAGATCCACGAGCTGTTGTGATCCCGCCTGGCGGCGCCACAGAGCATCGACGGACCGGCTCCCTCATCGCCCCTCGAAAGCGGCGTTGATCTCCCCTGCCGGCAGCCGGCCACACAGGCTGCCGGGCGCAGTTATCGCACCGATTTTCTCGTTCGGTATCATCGCCTGACGCTATAGCGACTTTTTGCTGCTGGTCTGCAACAATGCAACCGACACCCCATAACACAATCAGAACGGGTGTCGGAAGCAAACAGGAAACAGACCAGAAAAGGAAATTCTATGACCTCATTCTCCCTGTTGGCCCCCACCATAGCCCGCGACGTGCTCGATCACGCCCTGCGGCTGGGTGCCGACTTCGCCGAGCTGTTTGTGGAGCGCAAGCGCCACAGCCAGCTCAGCCTGCTCTCCAGCCAGATAGAGAACATCAGCGGCGGCCTCGATTTTGGCATAGGCGTGCGCCTGTGCTACGGCCACAAGGTGCTCTACGGCTACACCAACCTGGCCAGCCGCGACGAGCTGCTGCGCATCGTCAGCCTGCTGGCGGCCAAGGACAAGCGTGACCCCGTGGTCACCGCCACTGCCTTCGATTTCACCCCCATCACAGACCGCAATCCGGTGGCCCTGCCGCTCTCGGCCGACAAGCAGCTGGAGCAGAAGATTGCCTACCTGCATGCCATGGATGCGGTGGCCCGCGCCGAGAGCGGCAAGGTGAGCCAGTTCTCCGGCAACGTGCTGGGCTGGGAGCAGGAGGTGGAGATCTTCAACAGCGAAGGGCTGCAGGTGAGCGATCGCCGCCACTACAACCGCATCATGGCCCAGACCATAGCGGTGGAAGGGAGCGAGCAGAGCGTGGGCTACGAGGCCCCCGGCGCCCTGATGGGCTGGGAACATGCCGAGCGCATAGACCCGCGGGAGCTGGCCCTCACCGCCACCCGTCAGGCGCTGGTGAAGCTGGGCGCAGCCCCCTGTCCGAGCGGCACCCTGCCGGTCATCATGGAGAGCGGCTTTGGCGGCGTCATCTTCCACGAGGCCTGCGGCCACCTGCTGGAGACCACCTCGGTGGCCAAGAAGGCCTCGGTGTTCCACGACAAGATGGGGCAGCTCATCGCCAATCCGGCGGTCAGCGCCGTGGATGAAGGCTTGCAGAGCAACGCCTGGGGCTCCATCAACGTCGATGACGAAGGGATGGCGACCCAGCACACCCAGCTCATCAAGGATGGGGTGCTGACCGGCTTCCTGGTGGACAGAATGGGCGCCATCAAGACCGGCCATGCCCGCACCGGCTCAGGAAGGCGCGAGTCCTACAAGTTCGCCCCCACCTCCCGCATGCGCAACACCTACATAGAGCCGGGCAGCCACAGCCTGGACGATATGCTGGCCACCGTCGAGCACGGCATCTACGCCAAGAAGATGGGGGGCGGCTCGGTGCAGCCGGGCACAGGCGAGTTCAACTTCAACGTGCAGGAGGCCTACCTCATCGAGCATGGCAAGATAACCCGGCCGCTCAAGTCGGCGACCCTGATCGGTACAGGCCCGCAAGTGCTCAAAGAGATCTCCATGGTGGGGCGCAATCTGGCCCTGGCCGCAGGTATGTGCGGCTCAGTCTCGGGCTCGGTGCCCACCTCTGTCGGCCAACCCGCCTTGAAAGTTGACAAGATCCTGGTAGGAGGGAACGCCTGATGAGCGCACTCGATATGAATCAACTGCTCAGCCGCCTGCTGGAGAAGGTCGCCGACCTCGATGCCGAGGCGGACATCATCGCCAATCAGGACAAGGCCTTCTCCCTCAAGGCCGACAAGGGGGAACTCGGCGAATACAAGGTCACCAGCAGCCAGCAGCTCGGCATTCGCCTGATCAAGGAGGGTCGGGTCGGCATCGCCTACTCGGAGTCCCTCGATGAGCTGGCGCTGGATGCCATGCTGCAGGATGCTCTCGATGCCAGCCGCTTTGCCAAGGTGGACCCGGATCAGCGCATCTCGGTGGCGGGCAGCCGGATCAGCACCGACTGCGCCGAGATAAACCAGCCCGATACCACGGCGGTGGAGGAGAAGATAGCCCTGGCCCTGCGCCTCGAGGCGGATATGCTGGCGCAACCTGATGTGACCGGTGCCCCCTACAACAGCTTCTTCGAGGGGGAGAGCCGCCTCTGGCTCGCCAACAGCCTGGGCAGCCTCTGCCAGCACAGTGAATTCAGCGTCGGCTGCTATACCTCGGCGCTGGTGGAGCGGGATGGCCGCCAGTCGATGCACTCGCAAGGGCAGTATGGCCGCCGCTTCGACGAGCTGGATAGCCAGACCCTTATCGAACAGATCCATGCCGTGGCCCATGACCTGCTGCCGGGGGAAGCGGTACCGAGCGGTCGCTACAGCGTTCTCTTCAGCACCAACTGCTTCGCCAGCCTGTTTGGCTGCTTCCAGGGGGCACTGTCCGGCAAGTGGGCCCAGCAGGGTATCAACCCCTGGCGGGACAAGGTGGGTCAGTCTGTTGCCTCCCGCTGGCTCACCCTGGAGAGCCGGGCCTATATGCCGGGGGGAATGAACATCAAGGCGTTCGATGGCGAAGGGGCCCCCACCTCGGATCTGTTGCTGATTGGCGAGGGAGAGCTCAAGACCCTGCTCCACAACAGCGCCACCGCTCACCACTTCGGCCTGGCCAGCAACGGCTCGGCGGCCCGCAGTGCCCGCAGCGCCCTCGATGTGACCGCCCGCCACCTGGTGTTTGGCACAGGTCCTCACATCGAGGGCGAGGTGCAGAGCGGCGACTATCTGGAGCTGGTCAAGCTCGACGGCCTGCATTCCGGGGCCGATGCGGTGAGCGGTGACTTCTCCTTTGGCGCGTCAGGGTTCCTCTGCCGCGATGGGGTGCGGCTCCAGCCGGTGCGCGGCATCACGGTGGCGGGTAACTTCTACCGCCTGCTCGGGGAGCTGGAAGCGGTCGGCAATGTGCTGCACCACAGCGATGGCAAGGGCTTCTATACCCCCCTGATCCGTTTCGGTGGCCTGAATATCGCTGGCAAGTGACAATCAAGGGATGACAAGGAGTGCCATGCTCCTCCATCCATCCGTTTCGGTGGCTTGAATGTCGCAGGCAAGTGACTGTATCTAGTGGGAAAAGCAGTTATCTTCCCCATCCAAAAGCGGCGCCATCAGGCGCCGTTTTTTCATTGATGGCGCCCCTGTTCGACCACTCCTAACCTCTAAGAACCTGTCTAAGACCTGTCGCGAGAGGCCGTCAGCAAGGTAAAGAGCAGCGCAGGAACCGGAGCGTATAGATATACGTGAGGATTCCGAGCAGCGCATGAGCCTTGATCACGGTCTCGCAGCAAGATCGTAGATTGGTTCCAAGAGCCGCCGGTCGCATCGGCCGGATATTGCTGGAGAATACGAAGATGGACAACACCCTGGTCTGGGCCGACATTCCGACACGGGATCTGGATCGCGCCATGGACTTCTACTCGGCCCTGCTCGATGTGCAGGTCACCCCCATACAGGAGGAGGAGATGCGTTTTGCCATGCTGCGCTACGATGGCAGCAACGCGGCGGCCTGTCTCGGCCCCATGGACAAATACCACCAGCCCGGTGGCGCCGGTCCCCTCATCTATCTCTCCCTGGGTGACAGGTTGCAGGAGGCTGAGCAGCTGGTTCCCCGGCTCGGCGGACGGGTGCTCGAACCCCTGCACTCCATCGGCAGCGGCCACGGCTCCCGGGTCATCATAGAGGATACCGAAGGCAACTGGCTGGCCCTCTATGCCCCGCCCGCCCCTTGAGCCACATAAACAATAACGGCGACCCTGGGGTCGCCGTTATTGTTACCTGACACCTATCAGAAGCGATCAGGCTTCAGGATTGAGGCGAGTCGGCATGCCGGTACGCTGTTCCAGCACCTGCTTGACCACATTGGAGTCGCTGTCCATGTGGGCGATGAAGCGGGTGGTGGCCGGAGTCATCGGGAGCGGCACAGAGGCGGTGGAGTTGAACTCCTCCTCGGTGCGCGACAGCGGCTCGTGCACTTCCATGTAACGACCGCCATCCGGCTCGACCGTGGTCTTGACCGGCTGGTTGACGAACTGGACGCGGGTACCGACCGGCACGTTGTCGAACAGGTACTTGATGTCATCGGCGCGCAGACGCACGCAACCGCTGCTCACCCGCAGACCTATGCCGAAGGTGGCGTTGGTGCCGTGGATGGCATAGAGGTTGCCGATATAGAGGGCGTGCAGGCCCATGGGGTTGTCCGGACCGGCCGGCCAGACCGCAGGCAGTGTCTTGCCCTGGGCGGCGTAGCGGCGACGGATGTTCTCGGTCGGGGTCCAGGTCGGGTTGGCGCGCTTGCGCTCCACCTTGGTGATCCAGTTCTCCGGGGTGTTGACCCCCAGCTGGCCGATGCCGATGGGCAGCACCTGCACCACGTTCTTGCCTTTCGGGTAGTAGTAGAGACGCATCTCGGCCACGTTGATGACGATCCCCTCGCGCGGTGCATTCGGCAGGATCAGCTGATGCGGAATGGTCAGCTTGCTGCCCGGCGTTGGCAGATAGGGGTCGACGCCCGGGTTCGCTTCCATGATGTTGGTCAGGCCCAGCTGGAAGTCGGCGGCGATCTGCTCCAGCGGACGGTTGTCGGCGGGCACCACGTATTCCTGGTTCTCACCGATCAGACGGCTGTTGGCGGCTGGCAGCGCGTATTCAACGGCGGCGGCCTGCTGGCTGACCAGGGTCAGAGTGCAAAAAAGGGCCGAAGCGGCAATGCGAAGGGGATTCATAAAATTCCTGTATGGTTTCCTGTACCTGTTGGCCTGAAGCCGGTTCATCCTCGGTCTGTCCCTTGTCACGAGTAGCGCTCGCCCGAGGCCAATACCGAGCGCGCATTCTTTCCCGAGTCGGACAAAATTTCAACTTGAAGAGGGGGCTTTTTCGCGGAAAAGATCCATTCTCCCCCCCAACAATCGACCGTATCGGGTGCCTGTCAGCCTAACATCGCCAATCTGAGCGCAAAATGAACATGCATCCGGCCCGCCACCCTAGCCCCAAATTGCATGATGGCGCCGTCACGAGTACAATCTCGCACCCCTTTTATCAGGAGTATCGAGTCATCTCGTGCTCTGGGTGTACCTCATCGGGTGGCCGTGCGTCGAGTACGGTCGCACCATGCCGATGACCCTATACGGCGCCATCAGGTGGCGCCGTCCTGATTTGCAATCAGACAGAAAGAGTCCAACATGTTCAGACCAGAATTGCTCTCCCCCGCCGGGACCCTCAAGAATATGCGTTACGCCTATGCCTATGGCGCCGACGCCGTCTATGCGGGCCAGCCGCGCTACAGCCTGCGGGTGCGCAACAATGAATTCGATCACGAGAATCTGCAGCTCGGCATCAACGAGGCCCATGCACTGGGCAAGCAGTTCTATGTGGTGGCCAACATCCAGCCCCACAACTCCAAGCTCAAGACCTTCATCCGCGACATGCGCCCCGTGGTGGACATGAAGCCGGATGCGCTCATCATGTCAGACCCCGGTCTCATCATGATGATGCGCGAAGCCTTCCCGGATATGCCCATCCACCTCTCGGTACAGGCCAACGCGGTCAACTGGGCCACGGTGAAGTTCTGGCATCAGATGGGCCTGACCCGCGCCATCCTGTCGCGCGAGCTATCTCTAGACGAGATCGAAGAGATCCGCATGCAGGTGCCGGAAATGGAGCTGGAAGTCTTCGTCCACGGGGCGCTGTGCATGGCCTACTCGGGCCGCTGCCTGCTCTCCGGCTACATCAACAAGCGCGACCCCAACCAGGGTACCTGCACCAACTCCTGCCGCTGGGAGTACAAGGTGCACGAGGGCAAGGAAGATGACGTGGGCCAGATTGTGCACCGTCAGGAGCCCATCGCCGTGCGCCCGGACAACACCCTGGGGCTCGGCAAGCCGAGCGATGCCCTGGTGCTGCTGGAAGAGTCCAACCGTCCCGGCGAGTACATGACGGCGTTCGAGGACGAGCACGGCACCTACATCATGAACTCCAAGGACCTGCGCGCCGTCGAGCACGTGGAGCGCCTGACCAAGATGGGCGTGCATTCGCTGAAAATTGAAGGCCGCACCAAGTCCTTCTACTACTGCGCCCGCACCGCCCAGGTCTATCGCAAGGCCATCGACGATGCGGTCGCCGGTCGCCCGTTCGATCCGACCCTGATGGGCACCCTCGAGAACCTGGCCCACCGTGGCTACACCGAGGGCTTCCTGCGCCGCCACAACCACAGCGAGTACCAGAACTACGACTACGGCTACTCCGTCTCCGACACCCAGCAGTTCGTCGGCGAGATCACCGGTCGCCAGGGCGACATGGTGGAAGTGGAAGTGAAGAACAAGTTCCTGGTGGGCAACAGCCTGGAGCTGATGACGCCGCAGGGCAATGTCAGCTTCAACCTGGAGCAGATGCAGAACCGCAAGGGGGAGCTCATCGACACGGCGCCGGGCAACGGCCACGTGGTCTATGTGCCTGTCCCGAAAGAGATCGACATCAACTACGGCATACTGCTGCGCAATCTGGGCGATCGTCAGGACACCCGCCAGCCGCACTCGGCGGCCTGAGATGGCGCTGCTCATCACCGACAAGTGCATCAACTGTGACATGTGCGATCCCGAGTGTCCGAACCAGGCCATCAGCCTGGGGGACAAGATCTACGAGATAGATCCCAGTCGCTGCACCGAGTGCGTCGGCCACTATGAGAAGCCCACCTGCATCAGCGTCTGCCCCATCGATTGCATCATCTGGGATCCCGCCCACGTGGAGACCGAAGAGCAACTGATGGACAAGTTTGTGCTGATGCACAGGCAGTAAACCGGCATCAGCGTCTTCGACTCACTGACCGTATCCTCCGGGATCCTGTCCATATGGTGGAGACCGAAGAGCAGCTGATGGACAAGTTTGTGCTGATGCACAGGCAGTAAACCGGCATCAGCGTCTTCGACTCACTGACTGTATCCTCCGGGATCCTGTCCATATGGTGGAGACCGAAGAGCAGCTGATGGACAAGTTTGTGCTGATGCACAGGCAGTAATGCCGGACCTGCGGGTCATCCAGAAATAGAAAAAGCCGGGCATGCCCGGCTTTTTCTATTGCGCTGCAGCCCGGTCAGGGCTTGATCAGTTTCTGCAGCGCCTCAAGCTCGCGCTGGGCCTCCAGCAGCTCGGCCTGGGATGCCTCCAGCTTGGCCTGCTTCTTGGCGATCTTGTCCGGCTTGCCCGAGACCCGGGCGCTCTGCAGATCCGCCAGGCGCTCCTCCACCTCTTGCTTCTGCTTGGCGACCTTCTCTTGCTGCTCCTCGACGAGCCCGGCATCGGTGCAATGGGTCTCGATGTTGCGCAGGGCCTGCTCCAGGCCCGCCACCTGCTGCGCGTTATCGTGCGCCCGGGCGAAGCTCAGCTGCTCGGTCACCGCCTGATGCCTGGCCTTGCAGCCGACGTTTTCACTGCCATAAGCCTGTCCGGCCAACAGCAATAATCCTATTCCGGCAATCTTCCACATAACGACCTCTTTGCTCTGTCATACTGGATGGCCGCCTATGAAACCTGACTCATCTCCCGAGGTCAAGGCACAGGGAAAGGGCTACGACAGAGTTTGCACTGGGTCATGCCGCCGCCAAGCTGGCGACGCTACAATGCCCCTTTCAACCCGGAGAGTCCCATGAAACAAGAGATCCTCATCATCGCCAACGGCGCCCCCTATGGCAGCGAGTCCCTGTTCAATGCCCTGCGTCTGGGGATAGCCCTCAACGAGCAGGAAGGCGTCATCCTGAAGATATTCCTGATGTCCGATGCCGTCGGCGCCGCCCTGGCGGGCCAATCCCCCGCCGAGGGTTACAACCTGCGCCAGATGCTGGAGATCCTGCTGGCACAGGGCACCGTCATCCGGCTTTGCAAGAGCTGCACGGACGCCCGGGGCATCAGCTCCCTGCCACTTATCGAGGGCATAGAGATAGGCACCCTGCCCCTGCTGGCCCAGTGGACCCTGGCGGCCGACAAGGTGCTGACCTTCTAGGGATCAGGGCTCGGCCCGGGCCAGCGCCGGGCGCGGGATCCGGGTGCTCAAGCCATAGAGCATCAGGATCACCAGGCAGAGCAGAGCCATGAGGGCATAGAGCCAGCCACCTCCCCAGTTGGCCAGGATCCAGCCCCCCAGCAGGGCGCCGATGGCGACCCCGAGCCCGGACATGGAGGCCGCCCCGAAATAGCTCCCCTTCAGATGACTCGGGGCCATCTGATCGATCAGCACGTTGAGCAAGGGGAACAGGATGCACTCGCCGACGCTCAGCAGGATCACCGCCACTATCCAGTGCCACCAGATGGCGGTGTTTCCGAGGGCAAACAGCAACTGGGCACCGAGAAAGAGCGCCACCCCGAGTTGCAGCCGGCGCTTGGTGGGCCAGCGGGCCGTCAGGTGCAGCAAGGGGAACTGCAGTATCACTATGGTCAGCGCATTGATGCTCACCAGCCAGCCGATGAGCCGCTCCACCTCAGGGGTACCGGCTCGGGTCAGATACTGGATGAGCGGTGACTCGAACTGGACATAGACCAGCATCAGCAGCACGTTCGCCAGGGTCAGCAGCAAGAAGCCCCTGTCCTGCCAAAGCACCCGCAGCACGGCGCGCATGCCCGGACCGGCGGCATGGCTTGGCTGACAGGCGGCCAGTCGAAAACCGACGAAGAAGATGAAGCCGAGCAGCAGATAGCTGACACTGAGCAGCAGGAAGGTCTCTTGGCGTGCGCTCAGGCCGTAGCTGACCCCGAGCAGGGGACCTATGGCCGCCCCCAGGTTGAGCAGAAAATAGCGCAGGTGCAGTGCCAACTCGCGGGCTTTGGGCTCGGCCAGGCTATCGGCCATCAGCGCCTTGCCCGGCGAGTCGATGAGCCCGTAGGAGAGCCCGCTGCCGATCACCCCCATCGCCAGCCAGATCACCTGATGGGAGAGGCCGAGCAGGGCGACGCTCAGGGCGGACACCAGGCAACCAAACAGCAGTATGTTGCGCCTCCCCCACTTGTCCGACAGCCAGCCGCCGTAGAAGCTGACCAGGGTGGAGAGGGCCGCCGTGGCCCCCAGGATGAGGCCGATCAGGGTCGCCGAGAGGCCATAGTCGCGGTAGAGCAGGATGGAGAGAAAGGGCCAGACCATGAAGAAGGTGGTGCGCACCATGAAGGTGCCCAGGATGACGATCCAGACTAGCGGGGGAAACTGCCTGAGATAGGCCCATGACATGCTGCACTTCCTTTTGACAACGTGACGGCGAGTCGTCCCTTATAGCAACTGGCGCCAAAAGGAACAAGGCCTCTTCTCCCTGGTCCCCTCAGGCAGACAGGCACAAAAAAGCCGACCCTGAGGTCGGCTTTTCACAGAGCGGATGCCTTATTCGGCAGCCGGCTCTTCGGCAACGGCCACGTCGGCAACCGGGGCGGCGGCTTCGGTCGGTGCATTCGCTTCCTTGATGGAGAGACGCACGCGGCCCTGACGGTCCACTTCCAGTACCTTCACCTTCACAACGTCACCGATCTTCAGGAAGTCGGCCACGTTCTGCACGCGGGCATCGGTGATCTGGGAGATGTGTACCAGACCGTCTTTACCCGGCAGGATATTGACGAAGGCGCCGAAATCGGCCAGACGCACAACCTTGCCTTCATAGATGCGGTTCACTTCGATCTCGGCGGTGATGGCCTCGATGCGACGGATGGCTTCCATGGCGGCTTCGTTGGCAACGGCGGAGATGCGGACTGTACCGTCATCATCCAGCTCGATGTTGGTGCCGGTCTCTTCGGTCAGGGCACGGATCACGGAACCGCCCTTGCCGATGACATCCTTGATCTTCTCAGGATTGATCTTGATGGTGTGGATGCGCGGGGCGAAATCGGAGATCTCGGCACGGGGCGCCTGGATGGCTTCGTCCATCACTTTCAGGATGTGCAGGCGAGCGCCACGGGCTTGCTTGAGGGCAATCTCCATGATCTCTTTGGTGATGCCTTCGATCTTGATGTCCATCTGCAGCGCGGTGATACCCTGGGTAGTACCGGCTACCTTGAAGTCCATGTCGCCCAGGTGATCTTCGTCACCCAGGATGTCGGACAGCACGACGAAACCTTCTTCTTCCTTCACCAGACCCATGGCGATACCGGCAACGGAGGCCTTGATCGGCACACCCGCGTCCATCAGCGCCAGGGAGGAACCACAGACGGAGGCCATGGAGGAGGAACCGTTGGATTCGGTGATTTCAGACACCACGCGCACCACGTACGGGAACTCGGCGGCGCTCGGCATCACGGCAGCAACGCCGCGCTTGGCCAGACGACCGTGACCGATTTCACGACGCTTGGGGCTACCCATCATGCCGGTCTCGCCGACGCAGTACGGCGGGAAGTTGTAGTGCAGCATGAAGCGGTCGGCACGGTGGCCGGCCAGCTCGTCGATGTTCTGGGCGTCACGCTCGGTACCCAGGGTCGCAACCACGATGGCCTGAGTCTCACCACGAGTGAACAGGGCGGAGCCGTGAGCACGGGGCAGGATGCCGGTGCCAACGGACAGGGCGCGGATCATTTCCGGATCGCGACCATCGATGCGCGGCTCGCCACGGACCACACGGCCACGGACGATGCGGCTTTCCAGGCTGTGGAACTCTTCGCCGATCTTCTTGGCATCTTCTTCCACGCCGGAGGCGATGACCTGCTCGACCACACGGGACTTGATGGCACCGATGGCGGCGTAACGCACGGCCTTCTCGGTGATGCGGTAGGCTTCACCCAGTTCGGCGGTGGCCAGCTCGGCAACCTTGGCTTTCAGCGCTTCGTTGACGGCAGGCGGGGTCCAGTCCCACGGCTGGGTACCCACGTCGGCGGCGAATTCGTTGATGGCGTTGATCACCACCTGCATCTGCTCGTGGCCATAGACCACGGCGCCCAGCATCACCTCTTCGGAGAGGATGGCCGCTTCGGATTCCACCATCAGCACGGCGTTGGCTGTACCGGCAACCACCAGATCCAGATCGCTCTGGGGCAGTTCGGTGGTGGTCGGGTTCAGCACGTACTGGCCGTTCATGTAACCCACGCGGGCAGCAGCAATCGGGCCGCCGAACGGGATACCAGAGATGGCCAGGGCAGCAGAGGCACCGATCATGGCAACGATGTCGGGGGACACGGCCGGGTTCACGGACATGACGGTGGCAACCACCTGAACCTCATTGAGGAAGCCTTCCGGGAACAGCGGACGAATAGGACGGTCGATCAGGCGGGAGATGAGGGTCTCACCTTCGCTCGGACGGCCTTCACGACGGAAGAAACCACCCGGGATACGACCAGCAGCATAGGTACGCTCCTGGTAGTTGACGGTCAGCGGGAAGAAATCACGGCCGTGATCGGCCTCTTTCTTGCCGACGACGGTCACAAATACGCAGGTATCGTCCATGCTGACCATGACGGCCGCAGTGGCTTGACGGGCCATCACACCGGTTTCCAGGGTGACGGTGTGTTGACCGTACTGGAATGACTTTACAATAGGATTCACGTGAATTTCCTTTTTACAATTTGGCGCTTTAAATTCGCGTGCAAGTATACTTGATTCGCATCAAAAGGTAAGCGGTGGCGCGCATTCTGTGAGGCAGGCAACGGTTTGCCGCGCGATAAAAATGATCCATAAAAAAGGGGAACCTCACGGTTCCCCTTTTTCGCGAAATCTGATGGTCGATTAACGACGCAGACCCAGCTTGGCGATCAGAGCAGCGTAACGCTGAACGTCTTTACGCTTCAGGTAGTCCAGCAGCTTACGACGCTGGGAAACCATGCGCAGCAGACCGCGACGACCGTGGTGATCCTTGGAGTGCTCCTTGAAGTGACCTTGCAGATGGTTGATCTGGGCAGTCAGCAGGGCAACCTGCACTTCGGGGGAACCGGTGTCGTTGGCGCAACGAGCGTTGTCAGCAACGATGGAAGCTTTGATCTCAGCATTTAGAGACATGGTATTACTCCAGTAGAGTGTTTAAAGGTTCACAGCCAATCTCTAATTCAGCCGTGAAATGAGGGCGGTATCATAATCGCAGCCGCCCCTTTTCGCAACGATAAAGAGGAACGAGCTGCACGCGCCCCGGCCGGTGAGCCAGGGCGATACCGCCAGAGGATCACTCCTCGTTGTTATCGTCGTGATAACGCACCAGCCGCTTGGGGGCGACCCGCCCTTCGTCGTCGATCTCGCCGACGCCGATGAACTCGCGCTCAGGACCGACCGTCATGCGGACCTGGCCGCTTTGCGGCGCACCTGCCACCTGCACGGCCTGGCCCTGGTTCACATAGGCGGCCACGGCCGTCAGCATGTTCACCTCGGGCAGGGACGCCACTGCGGTATCCATCGGCAGCAGCAGGGGATCCAGCTGCTCCCGCGGCGGGATGCTCTCGGCCTTGGCCTGCTCGAAGATACACTCGAGTTGATCCAGGGTCAGCATCCGCTCGTAGGGGTAGCTGGCCACCTGGGTGCGACGCAGCTGGGTGACGTGGGCGCCACAGCCCAGCACTTCGCCGAGATCGTCCACCAGGGAGCGGATGTAGGTGCCCTTGCTGCAATGCACCTCGAGGCGCACCTCATCCCCTTCGAAACTCAGCAGTTTGAGCTCGAATACGGTGATGGGGCGGGCTTCCCGCTCGATCTCGATGCCTTCACGGGCGTACTCGTAGAGCGGACGACCGTTGTGCTTGAGGGCAGAGTACATGGACGGCACCTGCATGATGGGGCCACGGAACTGGTCCAGCGCCTCGATCAGGGTACCCACGGCCACGTTCACCGGACGGGTGGAGACCACCTCGCCGTCGGAGTCGCTGGTGTTGGTGCGCTCGCCCAGCTTGGCGGTCACCTCATAGCGCTTGTCCGCCTCCAGCAGATACTGGGAGAACTTGGTGGCCTCACCGAGGCAGATCGGCAACATGCCGGTCGCCAGGGGATCCAGGGCGCCGGTGTGGCCGGCCTTGGCCGCGTTGTATATCCGCTTGACCTTCTGCAACACATCGTTGGAAGTCAGACCGGTCGGCTTGTCCAGCAGCAGGATACCGTGTACGTCACGGCCCTTGAAACGACGTCTTCGAGACATCTCAGGCTTTGTCCTCAGTAGTATCATCCGGTGCGGCTTCGTCTTCTTCACGACCGGCTTCGGTCATGCGACGCTTGTCTTCACGCACAGTGTTGGTCACCAGGTTGGAGAGGCGCATCCCCTCGACCAGGGTCTGGTCGTAGTAGAAACGCAGCTCAGGCACCACCCGCAGACGCATGGCGCTGCCAAGCAGGCTGCGAATGTAACCGGCCGCCTCGGTCAGGCCCTTGAGCCCTTCCGCGATGCGCTCGGCGTCATTCTCCAGCTGCAGGAAGGTGACGTAAATCTTGGCATAGTTGAGGTCCTTGGACACTTCCACGTCGGAGACGGTCACCATGCCGATGCGCGGGTCTTTCACCTCGCGCTGCAGGATCAGCGCGATTTCACGCTGGATCTGCTGCCCGACCCGACGGGTCCGGCTGAATTCTCTGGCCATATTCTATCCTGCGATAAAAGGGGGCCGCAGCCCCCTATTTTGTCTAACTGTCGGCTTACAGAGTCCGTTGAATTTCAATGGTCTCGTAAACTTCGATCTGGTCGCCTTCGCGTACGTCGTTGTAGTTCTTGACCGCGATACCACACTCGTAACCGTTGCGGACCTCGTTGACGTCATCCTTGAAGCGACGCAGGGATTCCAGCTCGCCTTCATAGATAACCACGTTGTCACGCAGAACGCGAATACGGTTGGAACGCTTGACCACACCTTCGGTGACCATACAGCCGGCAACGGCGCCGAACTTCGGTGACTTGAAGACGCTACGGACTTCAGCCAGACCGATGATCTCCTGACGATACTCAGGGGCCAGCTTGCCGCTCATGGCCTGCTTCACTTCGTCGATCAAATCATAGATGACGGAGTAGTAACGCAGATCCAGGCTCTCGGACTCGATGACCTTGCGCGCAGAAGCGTCGGCACGGACGTTGAAGCCCACCAGGATGGCGCTGGAAGCAGCCGCCAGGGTAGCATCGGTTTCGGTGATGCCACCGACACCCGAGCCCACGATCTTGACCTTAACTTCGTCGGTAGAGAGCTGCACCAGCGCATCGCAGATAGCTTGCACCGAACCCTGTACGTCGGCCTTGATCACCACGTTCACTTCGGACACTTCGCCCTCGGTCATGTTGGCGAACATGTTTTCCAGCTTGGCCTTCTGCTGGCGAGCCAGCTTGACGTCGCGGAACTTGCCCTGACGATAGAGTGCCACTTCACGGGCCTTCTTCTCGTCACGTACAACGGTGGCTTCATCACCAGCAGACGGCACCCCGGACAGACCCAGGATTTCCACCGGCAGGGACGGACCCGCTTCCTTGATTTCGCGACCCAGCTCGTCACGCATGGCACGGATACGACCGTATTCCAGACCACAGAGTACGATGTCGCCCTGGCGCAGAGTACCTTCTTGTACCAGCACGGTAGCAACCGGACCACGACCCTTGTCCAGGAAGGATTCGATCACGACGCCGCTGGCCATGCCATCGACAACCGCTTTCAACTCCAGCACTTCGGACTGGATCAGGATGGCTTCCAGCAGGTCATCGATGCCTTCGCCAGACTTGGCGGAGACGTGAACGAACTGGCTGTCGCCACCCCAGTCTTCGGACATGACGTTGTAACGGGCCAGCTCGGTTTTGACGCGATCCGGATCCGCTTCAGGCTTGTCGATCTTGTTGACCGCAACCACGATGGGCACTTCTGCCGCCTTGGCGTGCTGGATGGCTTCGATGGTCTGCGGCATGACGCCGTCATCGGCAGCAACAACCAGAACGACGATATCGGTCGACTTGGCACCACGAGCACGCATGGAGGTAAACGCAGCGTGACCCGGGGTATCCAGGAAGGTGATCATGCCACTGTCGGTCTCGACGTGGTAGGCACCGATGTGCTGGGTAATACCACCGGCTTCGCCAGCGGCAACCTTGGCTTTACGGATGTAATCCAGCAGCGAGGTCTTGCCGTGGTCGACGTGACCCATGATGGTCACGACTGGCGCGCGCGGCTTGGCTTCGGAGGTCTCGTCACGATCGGACAGTACCGCCTCTTCCAGCTCGTTCTCACGACGCAGCAATACCTTGTGACCCATCTCCTCGGCGACCAGCTGAGCGGTCTCCTGATCGATCACCTGGTTGATGGTCGCCATGGCGCCCATCTTCATCATCGCCTTGATGACTTCGACACCCTTGACGGCCATCTTGTTGGCCAGCTCGGCCACTGTGATGGTCTCGCCGATGACGACGTCACGGTTCACCACGGCGGCAGGCTTGTTGAAGCCGTGCTTCATGGCGTTGGGCATGGCGACCTTGCCGCGCTTGCCTTTGCGAGCACGGGGGTTGCGGGAGTCACGGTCGTCTTCGCGGCGAGTGGCCTTTTTCGGGGCCTTGACAGCTGCAGCAGCCGTGCGACGACTGGTCTCTTCCTTCCGGTCCAACTCGTCTTCTGCGGCTTGCGCATGCTTGTTGGTGGTCAGATGGTAGTCACTGCTCTCTTTGGCACGAGCAGCTTCTTCTTCAGCCCAGCGAGGGCCGTTCTGTTCCGCCATGACGCGAGCCTCTTCGGCTTTCTTCGCGGCGAGTTCTTCTGCTTTTTGCAAAGCGGTTTGTTCCTGTTGGCGCTTCAGTTCTTCTGCTTCGCGCTTGGCCATCTTTTCTGCCTCTTGCTGAGCTGTGCTAGCGGCTACTTTGGCGGGCTGTGGAGCCTGTCGAGCCTTTGATTGTGCCTCGATCCGCGCCTTTTCCTCAGCTTCACGACGAGCCTGCTCAGCCTCACGGCGAGCCTTCTCTTCAGCATCGAGACGGGCCTTGTTTTCGGCCTCGTGACGAGCTTTTTCTTCTGCTTCCAAACGCGCTTTTTCCTCGGCTTCCGCCTGACGCTGTTCATCTTCCAGCGCCGAGCGTTTTACATAGGTGCGAGTCTTGCGCACTTCAACCTGCACTTCCTTGTTCTTGCCGCCAGTCCCTTGAACACTCAGGGTGCTCTTGGTCTTGCGCTGCAAAGTCATGCGGGCTGGTGCGGTGATCTCGTCACCTCCATGCTGTTTTTTCAAGTGAGCCAGCAGAGTCTGTTTCTCAGACTCGCTGACGAGGTCGTCGGCCTTGCTCTTGCTGATACCGGCATCGACAAACTGCTGGAGAAGACGATCAACCGGCGTGTCGATGTCAGTGGCAAGTTGTTTGACTGATACTTCTGCCATTCATTTTCCTCCGTTTGATCTTATTCAGACTGCTCTTCTCCGAACCAACAGATATTGCGAGCAGCCATAATCAGCTCACCGGCTTTCTCAGCGGTCAGCTCTTCAATGTCGGCAAGGTCGTCGATACCTTGCTCTGCCAAATCTTCCAGGGTGCCGACGCCGCGAGCGGCCAGGGCATACGCCATTTCACGGCCAAGGCCGTTGAGATTGAGCAGTTCTTCGGAAGGCTCTACGCCGTCGAAGGATTCTTCTTTGGCCAGGGCCTTGGTGGTCAGGACATCCTTGGCACGCTTGCGCAGCTCTTCCACCATGTCTTCGTCCAGACCGTCGATGGCCAGCAGCTCATTGACGGGTACGAAGGCGATCTCTTCCAGGGTGGAGAAACCTTCTTCCATCAGCAGACCGGCGAAATCGTCGTCGATGTCCAGGGCGCTGGTGAACAGGGTCAGGATGCGATCGTTCTCGGCCTGGTGCTTGGCACGCATGTCCTCGACGGTCATGACGTTCAGCTCCCAACCGGTCAGCTGGGAGGCCAGACGCACGTTCTGACCGTTGCGACCGATGGCCTGGGCCAGGTTGGCGGCTTCCACGGCGATGTCCATGGTGTGGTTGTCTTCATCAACGATGATGGAGGCCACATCGGCAGGCGCCATGGCATTGATCACGTATTGGGCCGGGTTGTCATCGTACAGCACGATGTCGGCACGCTCACCACTCAGCTCGGCGGAGACGGCCTGAACGCGGGCACCGCGCATGCCGATACAGGCACCGATCGGGTCGATACGACGATCGTTGGTCTTGACCGCGATCTTGGCGCGGGAACCCGGATCACGGGCGGCGCCCATGATTTCGATCATCTCTTCACCGATTTCCGGCACTTCGATGCGGAACAGCTCTTTCAGGAAGTCCGGGCTGGAGCGGCTGACGAACAGCTGGGAACCACGGGCTTCCGGGCGGACGGCATAGAGCAGGCCACGGATGCGGTCACCGGGACGGAAGGTCTCACGGGGCAGCATGTCGTCGCGGAAGATCACGGCCTCGGCATTGCTGCCCAGATCCAGGATCACGTTGTCGCGGTTGCTCTTCTTGACCACGCCGCTGATGATGGTGCCTTCCTTGTCCTTGAACTGGTCAACGACTTGAGAACGCTCGGCCTCGCGCACTTTCTGCACGATGACCTGCTTGGCGGTCTGGGTGGTGATGCGGTCGAAGGTCACAGAGTCAATCTGGTCTTCAACATAGTCGCCGATCTGGATATCCGGCTGCTCGATCTGAGCGGCTTCGAGGGTGATTTCCCCGTACGGGTTCTCCATGGAAGCCTGATCGGCCACCACGACCCAACGGCGATAGGTGTCGTAGTCACCGGTCTTGCGATCGATCTCGACCCGAACTTCAATCTCGCCTTCGTATTTTTTCTTGGTCGCAGTCGCCAGCGCAGTCTCCAGAGCCTGGAAAATCTTCTCGCGGGGGACAGCCTTCTCGTTGGACACTGCGTCAACGACCAGCAAAATCTCTTTATTCATATCCGATAGCCTCGTTAACCAAAGTTCGGCACTATGTTCGCTTTTTGGATATTGGTGAAAGCCAACACCTCGTCCTTACCATCTACTGTCAGGGTGACCATGTCCCCCTGCACAGCTTTGATTACGCCTTTGAACTTGCGGCGGTTGTTTGTTGCCATCCGAAGCGAAACCGCCGCCTCTTGGCCAACGTATTTTTCGAACTGGGCAACCTTGAACAGCGGACGATCCAGGCCCGGGGAGGAAACCTCGAGGTAATACTCCTCGGTGATGGGATCTTCAACGTCCATGATGGCGCCAACCTGGCGGCTCACCTCGGCACAGTCTTCCACCGTCACGCCTTGCTCTGAGTCGATGAAGACGCGCAAGGTCGAGTGCTTACCCGCACGGATAAACTCGACACCCCAAAGTTCAAAACCCAAGGCAACGACCGGAGCCTCGAGCAGATCGGTCAAACGTTGTTCCAACGTAGCCAAAGTCACCCTCCGAAAAACAAAAAAAGGGCATATAGCCCAGATAGATATCGATTCAGAGTAAATCGCACATAACAAAAAGCCCCGATGTCAAATCGGGGCTTGGCGCTTTACCCTGATTGTCGCCTCGCAGCGACCGCCTTCCTGAGCGTAGGAAATGCGTGAAATTTGGTTGCGGGGGCCGGATTTGAACCGACGACCTTCGGGTTATGAGCCCGACGAGCTACCATGCTGCTCCACCCCGCGTCCGAAATCGTGCGAGATTATAGCCAGATCATTCTCTTCATACAAGACTGAGTGGCTATAATACACCCGGTTACCCGGGCTCACTGCTTAATTGGTGCCGTGGGCGGGACTCGAACCCGCACACCCTAGAGCACTACCCCCTCAAGATAGCGTGTCTACCAATTCCACCACCACGGCAAAAACTCTTTACTCGGGAACGTCAGTGTCTTTCTTTACTGGCGCTTTGGTCTGCTCAACTTGCTGAGTCTGTTGCAGATTTTCCCATTCGCTACCCTGTTTTACCTTGTTGCTTGACATGGAGCCGAGCACCAGGCTGATCAAAAAGAACAGAGTGGCCAAAATTGCAGTTGTGCGGGTCAGGAAACTGCCTGAACCACCGGAGCCGAATACAGTATTCGATGCCCCTGCGCCGAAGGAGGCGCCCATATCAGCCCCTTTACCTTGCTGAATCATCACCAGACCGATCAGAGCCAGTGACACCAGCAGATAAACGACTAAAAGAATCTCGTACATTTAACTTGCACCCTTTGCCGCTTCAACAATTCCTAAAAACGCATCGCTATCGAGGCTTGCTCCACCTATCAGTCCGCCATCAATGTCGGGCTGGGCAAACAAATCTCTCGCGTTGGTCGGCGTCACGCTCCCACCATAGATGATTCTGACTTTCTCACCTATTACCGGAGTATCCTCCGCCAAGCGACCACGTATAAAGGAATGAACCTCTTGTGCCTGCTCGGGTGTGGCGCATTTACCTGTACCTACAGCCCAAATCGGCTCGTAGGCGATGATAGCATTATCGAAAGCCATCGCGCCATTTTTCTCTATGACGATATCCAGCTCTTCGGCGATCACCTCGAAGGTTCTTCTCGCCTGCCTCGCCGCACCTGACTCCCCCAGACAAAGGATGGGAATCAAACCTGCCGCTCTGACTGCCGCAAACTTCTCTGCGACGATAAAGCTGGTCTCACCAAAGAGACGCCTGCGCTCGGAGTGCCCAACCAGTACGTATCGGCACCCTGCCTCGACCAGCATCTCACACGAGATTTCACCCGTATAAGCGCCTTGTCGGTGCTGGCTCACATTCTGAGCCCCCAACCTTATCGCCTTCTGCTCATCGAGCAGTCGTGCGGTAAAGTCGAGATGCACATGGGAAGGACAGAGAACAACATCTACATGATCACCAACACCCTTCAGGCATTGACTCGTAAACTGCTCTAACTGCGACCTACTACCGTGTAACTTCCAGTTGGCTGCTACAAACGGCTTGCGATGTCCCATCGGCAACTCCCTTGCGAAAGCGGGGCTGATAATATCCAGAGGATGATCAGCTGACAAGTGCTATTTTCAAATTTTCGAATCGTTTGAACAAGATACAACCAGGGCGGTTAAAAAACCGCCCTGGTTGCTCATTAAAACGCCGATTCGACCTGTTGGGCGATGCGTTGTGCCATGTCACGCACCTGTTGCTCATGCTCTCCTTCCACCATCACCCGGATCAGGGGCTCGGTGCCGGATTTGCGCAGCAGGACACGGCCACGGCCACCCAGTTCCTGTTCCACCTTGGCCACTTCCTGCTGCACGGCGTCGGCCGCCAGCGGATCCTTGCCCTCGGCAAAACGTACGTTCACCAGTACCTGGGGGAACTTGCTCATACCGGAGCGCAGCTTGGCCAGCGGCATCTCCGCAGAGCACACCGCCGTCAGCACCTGCAGGGCGGCGACTATGCCATCCCCTGTGGTGGTCTGATCCAGGCAGATGATGTGACCCGAATTCTCGCCACCTATGCGCCAGCCCTTCTCGTTCATCATCTCGAGCACATAGCGGTCACCCACCTTGGCACGGGCAAACGGAATACCGAGCGTCTGCAATGCCAGCTCCAGGCCCATGTTGGCCATCAGGGTACCGACTACGCCGCCCTTGAGGCGACCGTTGCGCAGGGCATCGCGGGCGATGATGTAGAGGATCTCGTCCCCGTCGATGATGTAGCCAGTGCTGTCTACCATCACCAGGCGATCGCCGTCACCGTCGAAGGCGACACCGAGATCGGCCTTGCACTCCAGCACCTTGGCGGCCAGCGCCTCAGGTGCGGTAGAGCCCACCCCATCGTTGATGTTGAGGCCATCCGGGCTGCAACCGATGGCAATCACCTCGGCGCCCAGCTCGCGGAACACTGAGGGTGCGATGTGATAAGTCGCGCCATGGCCGCAATCCACCACCATCTTCACCCCTTCCAGGCTCAGATGGGTGGGGAAGGTGCTCTTGCAGAACTCGATGTAACGGCCGGCGGCATCGTCGATGCGCTGCGCCTTGCCAAGTTCGGCGGACTCCACGCACTTGAGCTCGTGATCCAGTTCGGCTTCGATGGCCAGCTCCACCTCATCGGGCAGCTTGGTGCCGTCGGCGGAGAAGAACTTGATGCCGTTGTCGTAATAGGGGTTGTGGGAGGCGCTGATGACGATGCCAGCCTCGGCACGGAAGGTGCGAGTCAGGTAGGCCACCGCCGGCGTCGGCATGGGGCCCATCAATATGGCCTTGAGGCCCGCAGCGGAGAGGCCCGCTTCCAGCGCCGATTCCAGCATGTAGCCGGAGATCCGGGTGTCCTTGCCGATCAGCACCTTCTTGGTGCCCTTCTTGGAGAGCACCTTGCCGGCGGCCCAGCCCAGCTTCATCACGAAATCCGGAGTGATCGGGTATTCACCCACCTTGCCGCGCACACCGTCTGTGCCGAAGTACTTTCTGGTCATTGTCTGTTCTCGTTATTTTATCTGGATACGAAATCTTGTCCCGTCATGGTCATCCAGCCTACGCGCAGCGCGTCCATGGTGGCTCGCACGTCGTGCACCCGAATGATCCTGGCGCCATGTTGCAACCCGATCAGGGCGCAGGCCAGGCTGCCGGCCAGCCGCTCATCAACGGGGCGGCCAAGCAGATTGCCTATCATAGACTTTCGCGACATCCCCACCAAGAGCGGCAGACCGTAATCCAGCAACTTCTGCTGCTCGGCCAGCAACTGATAGTTGTGTGCCACCGTCTTGCCAAAGCCATAACCCGGATCCAGCAGCAGGTGCTGGCGCCGGATCCCGGCATCCAGGCAAGCGGCTATCCGCTCGTCGAAGAAGGCCCTCACCTCCCCCAGCAAGTCGTCGTAATGGGGTTCTGCCTGCATGGTTCTTGGCTGTCCCTGCATGTGCATCAGGCACACGGGCACGTCAGCCTCTGCCGCGGCAGCCAGGGCACCGGGCTCGAGCAGGGCCCTCACGTCATTGATGAGGTGGGCACCTGCCGCGCAGCCCGCCCTCATCACGGCAGCCTTGGAAGTATCGAGGGAGATCATCACATCCAGCTCCTGGACCATCCGCTCGACCACGGGGATGACCCTGTCCAGCTCCTCCTGCTCACTCACGTCGGGGGCGCCAGGGCGGGTCGACTCGCCGCCGATGTCGATGAGGGTGGCCCCCTCCTCCATCATCTGGCGGGCATGGGACAGGGCCAGTTCAAGCGGCTTGAAGCGGCCGCCATCGGAGAAGGAGTCCGGCGTCACGTTGAGGATCCCCATGACGTGGGGACGATCCAGGGAGAGGCTGCGCCCCTTGCTGATTAGTTGCATCTTTACATCTACCTGTCACAAGAAAATCTGGGTATCGCATAAAGAAAAACCCCGGGCAAGCCCGGGGTCTGGATCATGAAAGCTTATTTGGCCGGCACATCGTTCGCCTTGTCGATGTCATTGCGCGGTGCGCTGTTGTCATCGGCCTGCGCCTTGACCTCGGGCTCGCTGCTCACGCTGGCGCCGCCTTGCGGGGTGTCACCGTGCTCATCGTGCCAGTTGCTGGGAGCACGGACCTCACGACGGGCCATCAGATCGTCGATCTGCTTGGCATCTATGGTCTCGTACTTCATCAAGGCATCCTTCATGGTGTGCAGCACATCCATGTTGTCCTGCAGGATCTGCTTGGCACGAGCATAGTTGCGATCGATGACCTGCTTGACCTCGGCATCGATGACGCGCGCGGTGTCGTCGGACATGTGCTTGGCCTTGGCCATGCTGCGACCAAGGAAGACTTCACCGTCTTCTTCGGCATAGAGCATGGGGCCCAGACGCTCGGACATGCCCCACTGGGTGACCATCTTGCGGGCGATGTCGGTGGCACGCTCGATGTCGTTGGAAGCACCGGTCGATACCTTCTCGGCACCGTAGATCAGCTCTTCCGCCAGACGACCGCCATACAGGCTGGAGATCATGGACTCCAGATGCTGCTTGGAGTGGCTCCAGCGATCCTGCTCCGGCAGGTACATGGTCACCCCAAGGGCACGGCCACGGGGGATGATGGAGACCTTGTAGACGGGATCATGATCCGGTACTACACGGCCGATGATGGCATGACCGGCTTCATGATAAGCGGTCATCTCCTTCTCGGAGTCTCTCATCACCATGGAGCGACGCTCCGCACCCATCATGATCTTGTCCTTGGCCTTCTCGAACTCCAGCATGGAGACCACACGACGGCTCTCACGGGCGGAGAACAGGGCGGCTTCGTTGACCAGGTTGGCGAGATCGGCGCCGGAGAAGCCCGGGGTACCACGAGCAATCACAGCGGCATTGACGTCATCCGCCAACGGAACCTTGCGCATGTGTACTTTCAGGATCTGCTCACGACCGCGGACATCCGGCAGACCGACCACGACCTGACGGTCGAAACGACCCGGACGCAGCAGAGCGGGATCCAGCACGTCTGGACGGTTGGTCGCGGCGATGACGATGACGCCTTCATTGCCTTCGAAGCCATCCATCTCGACCAGCATCTGGTTCAGGGTCTGCTCACGCTCATCGTGACCACCACCCAGACCGGCGCCACGCTGACGACCGACCGCATCGATTTCATCGATGAAGATGATGCAGGGGGAAGACTTCTTGGCCTGCTCGAACATGTCGCGCACCCGGGAGGCACCGACACCCACGAACATTTCGACGAAGTCGGAACCCGAGATGGTGAAGAAGGGCACCTTGGCCTCACCCGCGATGGCCTTGGCCAGCAGGGTCTTACCTGTACCGGGCGGGCCGACCAGCAGCACGCCGGTGGGGATCTTGCCGCCCAGTTTCTGGAACTTGGTCGGATCACGCAGATAGTCGACCAGCTCTTTGACCTCTTCCTTTGCCTCGTCACAACCCGCCACGTCGACGAAGGTGGTCTTGATCTGATCTTCACTCATCAGGCGAGCCTTGCTCTTGCCGAACGACATGGCACCCTTGCCACCGCCGCCCTGCATCTGACGCATGAAGAAGACCCAGACACCGATCAGCAACAGCATCGGGAACCAGGAGATGAAGATGGACGTGATCAGAGACGGCTCTTCCGGCTTCTCACCCATCACCTTCACGTTGTGGTTGAGCATGTCGTTGAGCAGTTGGGGATCCGGCGCAGGGATGATGGTGGTGAAACGTTCACCGGTGCGCTTGACGCCATTAATGACCTTGCCATCCATCCGCACTTCACGGATCTGCTCTTGGGTCACTTCTTTCACGAAGCTGGAATAGTCCAGCTGGCGACTGGTGGTATCGCTGGGGCTGAAGCTATTGAACACCGACATCAACACGACGGCGATGACCAGCCACAGGATTAGGTTTTTCGCCATGTCACTCAAATCAATGACCTCGCAGACTGACAGTTAACGATGAGGGTTAGGGTACTACAGTTTAAAACCGGTAGCCACAATGTAGACTTCTCGTGAACGGGCACGGGAGGAGTCTGGTTTACGAATCTTGACGACAGAGAAAAGTCTACGAATTTCATTGAGATAGGCATCAAACCCCTCCCCCTGGAATACCTTGACCACGAAACTGCCATTACTGCGCAGGACCTGATTGCACATGTCCAGCGCCAGCTCGATCAGATACATGGAGCGAGCCTGATCCACCTGCTGGGTCCCGCTCATGTTGGGCGCCATGTCAGACATGACCACATCAACCTTGTCCGGGCCAACTCGTGCCAGCAAGGTGGCAAGCACAGTTTCCTCCCGAAAGTCCCCTTGCAGGAAATCGACACCGGCAATGGAATCCATCGGCAGAATATCGCAAGCAATCACTCGCCCCTTGTCACCCACCTGATCGATGGCAAACTGGGACCAGCCACCGGGGGCCGCCCCCAGATCCACCACCGTCATGCCCGGCTTGAGCAGTTTGTCCTTGCCCTGGATCTCATCGATCTTGAACACGGCACGGGAACGCAGTCCCAACTTCTGGGCTTTTTTGACGTAATGATCGTCAAAATGTTCTTTTAACCAGCGGGTTGAACTGGGGGAATGTTTTTTCTGGGTCATGATTGTCGACTTTAAAAAACCACAAGGGTTATTAGTATTAAGGGCTAAGTGGGGGTAGAATACGCCCCTTTCAACCCTGACTTATGAAGAAATTGCCATGATTCTCAACAATAAACAGAAACAGTACCTCAAGGGCCTAGCCCACAGCCTGAAGCCGGTCGTCCTGCTGGGACAACACGGCCTGACCGAAGGGGTGCTGGCCGAGATCGATCTGGCGCTGAACCACCACGAGCTGATCAAGGTTAAGGTGTCGTCTGAAGATCGTGAGATGAAACAGCTGGTGATGGAAGCCATCGTCCGTGAGACAGGCGCCATCAAGGTACAGAGCATGGGCCATGTACTGACCATCTATCGTCAGGCCACAGAACCCAAGATCCAGTTGCCCCGCAAGTAACAGGAAAGAGCGTTCGCTCTTTCCTTCATTTCTCTTCTTCCCAAGTCGCTTGCCAAAATAGTCGTCAGGCCCTTAACCTGCGATGAATACTTGCGGACACCCACTATGGACAAGCATCAGATTCTCACCGACGAGGAGCTGGCCATGCTGCAGGACTTGGGAGACGCAGAGGACATGGCCGCCGGCCAGTTCCTGCGAGGCAACCTGAGTCTTCCCCTACAGAGCTTGCTGCAACGGGCCAGCCCCTTGACGATCGAGGCCCGTATCGCCGGCCATCAACTGCGTTTTCCGCTGCATTGTACCCTGGCGGCGGAAGGCCACACCGAGCTGCGCATCGCCGCCCCCACCATCACAGAGCTGGGCTCCCCTCACCTGCGCGCCTGGCGACTCGATGAGAAAGCCGTCCTGCACACCAGCGATGCCGAGTATGAGGTGCACAGCCTCTCCCTTGGCGGTCTCATCGTGGCAGGTTTGCCACCGACTCTGACCAAGGGCGATCGGCTGCACGGCACCCTCGGCATCGAGGGATTGCCCCCCCTGGCACTGAGCGGCACCCTGATAAGGCATGTCCAGTCCCACCAGAAGCACCATGACTGGGCCTTGCAATTCCAGCTGGACAAGGGAGATCAGGAGCAACTGCGGGACTGGCTCTTCCAGCGTCATCAGGACGCCTTCGTCCAGACCTATCAGGGGGACTAAATGGAACAGGGGAGCCGGGCTCCCCTGTCTCTTCACCGCACCTCATCGTCAGAGGTAGGCGACTTCCAGAATTTCGTACTCAACATCGCCAGCCGGTGTCTTGACGATGGCCACGTCGTCCACTTCCTTGCCGATCAGGGCACGGGCAATGGGCGAGTTCACGGAGATCATGTTCTGTTTGATGTCCGCCTCGTCGTCACCCACGATGCGGTAGACCACTTCCTCTTCCGTTTCGCTTTTCAGCAGAGTCACGGTCGCACCGAAGATGACGCGGCCATTGTTGGCAATCTTGGTGATATCGATCACCTGGGCATTGGAGAGTTTGCTCTCAATTTCCTGAATGCGGCCTTCACAGAAACCTTGCTGCTCGCGAGCGGCATGGTATTCGGCGTTTTCTTTCAGATCACCATGTTCACGGGCATCAGCAATCGCTTCGATAATCTGGGGACGCAGCTCGCTCTTCAGATAGTCGAGCTCTTGACGCAGCTTTTCAGCGCCGCGAACAGTCATCGGAGTATGATTCATAGTCGAAACCTGGGTTGCTTGAAAAAGAGAAGCTGCGGCAATCAAAGAGAGCCGCAGCTATCGGTTCGGATGAGGCATCTTAATATGAAGCCGCCACAAAATCCATGTCAGCCCCTGCGAGCGGGATCGCGCTTTGAATGACCAGAGGCCTGCCGGGAGGCTGAAGAAAATCGAGAGGATGAGGCGAACGGAGGCAGCCACGGCGACCTTGACCCTGGCTGCAATATTTTCGTTTTAGTTGTCTGATCAGGCTCACCACCGCATCGAGCCTCGCCTTGCCTAGGTGAAATCCTGCTTGCAGACACGTTTCCATGCCTTGCTGACGATCATAGGCCGGAGGGGATCAAAAGGCAGACCAACATCAAGCCAGCGTGCAAAACCACCTCAGTACCTGGTGTCGTAATAGCTGTAGATGCTCTTTTCCCAAGAGGTATCTGCCATGTTGGGCCAGTGGTCGCTATCAAAACCCGGGGCGTTCTTCATGCGTTCCTCTGTGGTATCCATGATGAAGCGCTTGTTTTCAGTATCGACCTTCAGGGCGCTCCAGGGTACGGCAAACAGCTTCTCGCCGAGACTGAGGAAACCGCCGAAGGAGAGCACCGCATAGCACACCTTGCCGTTTTCGATATCCAGCATGAGCTCCTTGATGCTGCCCAGCTTTTCACCTCTCGGGTCGTACACATCGTCGCCACTGAGCGTGCTGGCGCTGAGTACTCTTGACCCAAGACGGCTGGATGGAATGATATTGTTCATTTGATACTCCTGACATTGTTGGAAGAAAGAGTGAGGGGAAAAGCGCGTTGGCAGAACGCTAACCAACGCGGTAACAATTTATTTCCCCTTTCTGGCGTCCCTGCGCTCTTCTTTTCTATCGTCGGGGGCTGCCTGGTGTTTGCCGGCGGACACTGGAATCGCCCCCTTTGATTCCTTGTCGTCCTTGCCTTTGGTCTCTTCAGTACGACCCTTGAGTTGGTCCTTGTTCATGATGAACTCCTGATAGTCAGTTGGATGAGGGTGCGAGCACCGAGAATGGGATCCCGCACCAGCCATCGTGAGAATAAGCCGCACACAACAGGGGGTCTGTACGTTGACCCACATAGAGCACGGGCCCGGCACCTGACCAATGGCTCGCTGATACGGCGTTAAGCCAGAGCACCACTTGCTCGATACCCTCCCCCGGCTACCGCCGGCAAGACCCCTAGGCGACACAACCCGCCGACAGGAGAGGCTGAGCCTCAGGCATCAAGATGAAGCCCCATCCAGATGTCAGAACCAAGGGAGCCTGCAGCTCCCCGGCCTGTGCCAGCCCCCTTTTCTCTGCCATGTCTGCGGTTCAGCGGCGCGCCCCGGGTGAGGGGCGCCAGTTACCCGTGGCGTCGGCACAGAAGCTGGCCAGGCGCTGCACGACCTGCTGAACGGCACTATTGGCCGCCATCACGCCGCCGTAGGGATTGGCCTGCGGTGCTGGCACTGTCTCGTCGAATTCGCGCCAGGCCAGCACCTGGCGGCTGTCGCTGTCCACCAGGTAGGCCCGCAGCGTGAAGCGGGTACGGCTGGGTGATCTGTCGAACTCCTGCTGCAGGCGGATGATTTCGACATCGAGGCGCAGATCCCCCGCAGCCGCACTGGGAGCCAGGACGACGGCGCGAAAGGCCCCCGTGTCCTCGAGTGCGGCGACTATGCCAGGAGCTATCATCCGGGCGGGCGTATCGATCCATTCACTGTGCGCGAAATACTCCAGCTGATAGGGCTCGCGAACGTAGATGATCCGCTGGCTGTCGAAACCGGGGGCAGCCCGCGGCGGGTTGACGATCAGCGTAGGCGCGGCGTCCAGTCTGGCCGCGGCGGCCTTGGTCGGGGGGGATGCACCCACCCCGGAGAGCGAATAGAAGGCCGGTGGCGGCACCTTGGCCGCGTCGAACATGCTGCAGGCAGCGGGCAGGAGCAGCAACAGCGCGGCGACGGCGAGCCGGGTGAAGGGAGGTGCTGGCTGGCGGATCATGGCTGTTGCCCTCCTTCGGATGATTCTCCCGGGCCATCCGGCACCGGCTTGTGGCCAAACAGGAGCCCGGAGGGGTTGCGTTCGGTCTGCTCGCTGAGGCGACGCAGCGAAGTCGTCAGCACGCTGAGCTCGCCGAGCAGGCGTTCCAGCTGGGGCAGGGTCTCCGCCGTGAAGCGGTTGATGTCGCTGCCGACCGCGTTGAGGGTCTTGCCTGCGCTGGCACTGGTGCCGGCGATCTCATTGCCCATCTTCTCGACGGCATCCGCCGCCCGCCCGATACGCGCGATCAGGGGGGCGAGCTCGTGGCTCGCGCTTGCGCTGTTTTTCATCACCCTGGCCGCATCCTTCAGGCCGGCATCTATGCTCTCGTTGCGCTCGGCCAGGGTATGCGCCACCCGGGCAATGTCGGTCAGGGTGCTCTGGAAGGCCGCCTGATTCTCCGGACCGAGCAGGGCGTTGAGGCTGTTCGAGGTACTGTCCAGCTTGGCCAGCACGCTGGTGAGGACGTTCTCGAGGCGAGCAGCAAGCGATGGATGGGTGCGGATCACCGGATACTGATAGCCAGGGGTGGCCTGCAACAGGGGCATGTCGCTGGCCCCACCGCTCAGCTCGACATAGGCGATCCCCGTCAGGCCCTGTGTCTTGAGCACGGCCACAGTGTCCTGCCTGATCGGCGTGCCTCGCTCGATGGCGAACAGCAGATTGACCTGCTCGGGATTGGCCGGATCGAGCCGTATCTGCCTGACCCTGCCGACATCGACACCGTTGTATTTGACCGGAGCATTGAGATTGAGGCCGGCGACCGACTCCTCCGAGATCGCCAGATAGAGATCGTATGCCTTCTGGAAAGCCCCTCCCGAGGCGAGCCAGAGGATGACGGCCACCAGCAGGGTGCCGAGGATGACGACAAAACCCCCTACCAGGGCGTAACTGACCTTGGTTTCCATCATGTCCCCTCGCTGCGTTGCTCGGCGGCCCGACCTCGCGGGCCCTCGAAGAATGGCCGGATTGCCGGCAGATCCATCTTTGCCAGCGCTGTCATCGACCCTATCCCCTGCACCTTGCCGTCGCCGAGCACGGCGACGCGGTCGGCCACCTGCCACAGCAGATCGAGATCGTGGGTGATAAGGACTATGGTCAGGCCGAACAGATCGCGTAACTTGCGGATCAGACTGTCTATCTCGCCAGCGCTTTCGGGGTCCAGACCTGCGGTCGGCTCATCGAGAAAGAGCAGTTCGGGATCGAGGGCCAGGGCACGTGCCAGCGAGACGCGCTTTAGCATGCCGCCGCTCAGCTCGGCCGGGTACTGATCCCCCACGACCGGCTCCAGGCCGCTCATCGCCAGCTTGCTGTCGGCGATGTCGTCGATCAGCCCCTGTGCGAGCTCGGTGTGCTCACGCAGCGGCAGACCTACGTTTTCCCTGGCGGTCAGGGAGCCGAACAAGCCGCCACTCTGAAACATGACGCCCCAGCGCTGGCGCAGGGCAAGGGCGTCGGCGTCTTCGATGTTGGCGAGATCGACCCCGAGCACCCGGATCGAGCCCGACTCGGGTTGCTGAAGCAGGATGATCTCCCGCAGCAAGGTCGACTTGCCCGATCCCGAGCCACCGATCAGCGCGAAGATCTCGCCGTGGTTGACCACCAGATCGATCCCGTCATGGACCACATGCTCGCCAAAGCGCGTCATCAACTGGCTGATGATGATGGCCGGGGTGACACTGCCATCTGGCGCCTTCATCTCAAAGATCCAGGGCGCTGAATGCAACCGAGAAGAGCGCATCGGCCACTATCACCATAAAGATGGAGTGGACGACGCTACGGGTCGTCTGTCGTCCGACACTGTCGGCACCTCCCTTGGTTTGAAACCCCTGGAAGCAGCCAACGGTCACTATGATGGCGGCAAATACCGGCGCCTTGCCGATGCCGATCAGCAGATCCGTGACGCTCACCGTCTTGACGAAGCGATCGAGGAATTCGGTCGTGCCGACGTCCAGCTGGATGTGCGCCATCAGCATGCCCCCCAGGACGCCGAAGAGATCGGCGAAGAGGGTGAGCAGGGGGAGAGTGATCAGGAGAGCGAGCGCCTTGGGCAGCACCAGCGTGTCGAGCGGCGCAATGCCTATGGTGCGCATGGCGTCGATCTCCTCGGTCACCGCCATGGTGCCGATCTGCGCCGCGTAGGCGGAACCGGAGCGGCCGGCGACTATGATGGCGGTGATCAACGGTGCGAACTCTCGCAGCATCGAAAGCGCGACCAGATCGACGACAAAGATGTTGGCGCCATAGAGGCGCAACTGCGCGGCCCCCTGATAGGCGACGACGATGCCGAGCAGAAAGGAGAGCAAACCGACGATGGGCAGGGCATCGACACCTGCGCTGCGGATGTTGTAAAGAATTGGGCGCCAGCGAATCCGTGTCGGATGGGCCAGCCAGCCACCCAAGGCGAAGGTGCACTCGCCGATGAAGGCGAGCAGGGCGCAGCCTTGTGCCAACAGGGTCGCCGTGCCCTGACCCAGGCTTTCCAGGCGGGATAAAGGGTGAGAGGGTATAGGCGCGGGTCCCGGTGTGGCCTCCTGAGCCAGGGCATCGAACAGCCTGGCGAACTCCGGGCGCAGTTGGCGTAATTCGACGCCAGCCGCCTCGTCACGCAGCCGGCGCAGCAGTGTTTGCAGGATCCAGGCCCCTGCCGTATCGAGGGCCTCGATGCCAGAGGCGTCGATGACCCAATGCTCTCCGGCCAGGGCCGCAAGGGAGTCGAGCTCGCTTGTCAGCCTGCCCATACCCAGCGCAGTCCAGGATCCCGACAGCACCAGCGCCTGTGGCGTCGCCCGGCTCATAGCCGCCGGTGTGGTGGTCGGTTTCAAGGCTGGCCACCCTGACGACAGAGTGGCAACCCCGAACGGGCGACGTGCCTAAGGGCCCCCATCGACCGATGGCGGTAGCCACACAGGCAGCGTGCCGGATCACCCAGCTCAAAGGCTCCCCTGCACACCATGACGCCTTGCCATGAGAGGTCGTCGGGCGTTTGCCTAGCGCTCGGTCCCGACCTTGATGTCATTCTTGACAGAGGTCACCCCCTCGACGCCCATGGCAATCGCCACGGCCTTGTCCAGCGCCGCCTGATCCACCGCGCCGCCACTCAGGGTGACCTCCCCGGCATCATCGGTCTCGACATGGATATTGACCAGGCTGGACATCTGCTCGGCCGCAAGCCCCGCCTTGATCTTGGTGGTGATGACCGAGTCCTCGACATATTCCAGCGTCGAGGACTCCATGGTCGACGATTCAGATGGCATCGACTGCGCGGCATCGGTGTCGTCGGTGAGCTCGGCGCCGTGGCTGGCTAACGGGAGCAACAGCAGTCCGGTGAGGAGCAGGTTGGCACTGAAGATATGGTTCATGGTGGTTCCTTCCTGGAGGGCTGAAAAACGCACATCCGGCAGCCCGGGTGCTATCCATTCGCCGTGACGAAGATGTAACACGGGGCAGCGCGCAGTTCTGTACGGCATCGTACATAACGCGGGAGGTCGACAAGGCCACGGGGGAGCGGCATGAGATCAGGGGGGGAGATGAGAGCGCATTGCCGCGCGACAGGCGCCGCATTGGGAGTGACTGATGGGCGGGCGAACCGCAGAGGCGCGGTTCAATCGGCCACTGTTCTCACCCGATTTGCCTGAACATGCGGCGAGCGGAGGCCCTATGCTAGGCAACTCCGACTCAACAGAAAAAGAGAAGCAGCGGTTATCGGAGACAACCGCTGCCAGCGGGATCGCGCTTTCTTGCGAACGCTACTTGGGATCAGCCACACCGATAGGGGCAGATACCGTCGGTTTGCCCTGCATGATGGCGATCTCCACCCGCCGGTTCATGCGCCTGTTCTCCGGGCTGTTGTTCGGCACCAACGGCTGGGAATCCGCCATTCCCTGCACCACCAGGCGGTTGCCGTCAAAGCCGGGCACCTTGATCATCTGGTGGGCCACCGCCACCGCCCGCTGGGACGAAAGCTCCCAGTTGGACTGGAACAGCTCGTCTTCGGTGGCGACGTCATCGGTGTGACCGGAGACGGTGATCTCCCCGGGCACATCCTTGAGCAGGGTCGCCACTTTACGGATCACCGGCCAGAACTGGGGCTGCAGGAAGGCGGAACCCGCCGGGAACGCCGCCTTCTCGCGGATGCGAATGATGATCTGCTGACCCAGCGCCTCTATCTCTATGGCCCCGTCCTGGATCTGGGCCTGCATCTGCTCGGCCAGCGCCTTGGCCAGTTCGTTGGACTGCGCCTGCGCCTTCTGGGCCTGCTGGGCGGTGTCGCCACCGCTCTGTTGACCCTCGGTCTTGTCATGCCCCCCCGCCTGATCCGCATCCCCGGGCTGAAAATCCAGCTCGGTCTGGGTCATGTCGATGGTCTGCTGCATGATGGTGTCGATGGGGGTCGGTTCGGGCCGGCCAGGGCGAAACTCCTGAGCGATGACCGAGGTCCCCTTGGGAATATCCTTCACCTCCAGGATGTTCTGCACCCCGAACGCCTTCTCCATGGAGCCGGCGATCTGCTTGAACTTCTGCACATCCATCTCCGCAAAGGAGAGCAGCAGCACGAAGAAGCACATCAACAGGGACATGAGATCGGCGAAGGTACCCATGTAGCCCGGCAGGCCGGGAGGCGGACACTTGCACTTTGCCATGGGGCCTCCTAGTCAAGCCCGTTGTTGCGTTTGGACTGGTTGAGGTAGTTCTGCAGCATGGCCTGGATCACGCGAGGGTTCTGGCCGTCCTGGATGCCCATGATGGCGTCGAGGATCAGGGTGCGGCTCAACTGCTCCTCGCCGCTGCGCAGCTCCAGCTTGTCGGCGATGGGAATGGCCACCATGTTGGCTTCAATGGCGCCATACAGAGTCGTCAGCAAGGCTACCGCCATGGCCGGGCCTATGGACTTGGGATCACTCATGTTCGCCAGCATGGCCACCAGCCCCACTAGCGTACCTATCATCCCCATGGCGGGGCCGAGATCCCCCAGGGAGCGAAACACCTTGATGGCGATGACGTGGCGCTCCGAGGTCAGCTCAATGTCTTTTTCCATCACGGCGCGCACCACATCGGCATCATGGCCGTCCACCAGCATGTCGATGCCCTTCTTCATGAAGGCATTGGGGATCTCCGCCGCTTCCAGCGCCAGAAAGCCCCCCTTGCGGGCCGCGTCCGCCAGCTCTACCGCCTTGGCAATCAGGTCATCGAGCTTGTCGCCCTTGTACATGAAGGCCTTGCCCGCGACCTTGAATGCCATCAGGAACTGGCTGAGGTTGAACTTCATCATGCAGATGAAGAGGGAGCCCAGTATGGTGATATAGACCGAGGGCATATCAACATACATGTTCATGGGGCCACCCAGCAGCATGCCGTACACCACGACCCCGAATCCCAGCACTATGCCTATCAGACTGCCTAAATCCACATCCCTACTCCTGTTGCCGAACTTGCCATTTATTTATATTGCGTTGAATTTTCTGCTATTGCGCCCCTGGCAGCAAGCCCGGCACGCCTTCATAACACGTCGGCAATAGATGGATGCCAGCCCCCTGTTATCGGCCGCGGTCAGGATAGTTTGAGGGCGGCACACTTTTCTGCCTCCCCCCTGTGCCCGGTCGATGTTAAGATGAGCCGTTTTTTTCAATCCCCGAGGATGGACATGGCCAGTAAAAAAATCGACCGTCTGAGTTTTGATGCCACCCTGGAAGAGCTGGAAACCATAGTGCATCAACTCGAACAGGGGTCGCTCCCCCTCGAGGAAGCACTCAAACAATTCGAACAGGGCATCCATCTGGTGCGGGCCGGCCAGCAGAAGCTGGAGCAAGCCGAGCAGAAGATCCAGATCCTCCTGACCCAGGCCGACGGCAGCGAACAGGCGGTCCCCTTTCGATCAGAGCAAGGAGAGGAGTGAGTGACCCTGGACGATTTCTCCCGCCTGCACCGGCGCCGCATCGACGACTGCCTCTCGGCACAGCTTGAGGCTCTGCCCGCCATGGCACCACGCCTGCGGGATGCGATGAAATACGGCCTGCTGCTCGGCGGCAAGCGGGTACGCCCCTTCCTGGTCTACGCCGTGGGCGAGATGCTGGGGGTGCCAAGCGAGCGGCTCGACGGCCCCGCCGCTGCGGTGGAGTGCATTCACGCCTACTCCCTGCTGCACGACGATCTGCCCGCCATGGATAACGACGATCTGCGCCGCGGCCAACCGACAGTGCACAAGGCATTCGATGAAGGCACCGCCATCCTGGCCGGTGATGCCCTCCAGACCCTGGCATTCTCCATACTGGCGGACCATCCCCTCCCCGACGAACTGCTTGCCAACCGGGTACGGATGCTGAGCGCCCTGGCCCGCGCCTCCGGTTATCTCGGCATGTGCGGCGGTCAGGCGCTGGATCTGGAGGCCGAAGGCCGCCGGATCAGCCTCGCCGAGCTTGAGCAGGTGCATCGCCACAAGACGGGAGCCCTCATCGAGTGCGCCGTCACCCTGGGGGCCCTGTGCAAGGCCGACGTGGCGCCTGCCACCCTGGCCGCGCTGCAAACCTATGCCGCCGCCATCGGGCTCGCCTTCCAGGTGCAGGATGACATCCTCGACATCACGGGCGACACCGCCACCCTCGGCAAGCCGCAAGGTTCGGATCTGGCGCAGGAGAAGAGCACCTATCCGGCCCTGCTCGGTCTCGACCCTGCCCGTGAGCTGGCTCGCGAACTGCATGACAAGGCCTTAACAGCCCTGCAATCCTTGCCCTACAATACCGACATTCTGGAAGCGTTTGCCGATTACATCATCGAGCGAACCCACTAAACGCTGGATAACAGTAACAATATGAGCGTTGATATTAGCGATTTCCCCAACCTGGCCCTCGCGGATACGCCGGTCGAGTTGCGATCCCTGCCCAAAGAGCGGCTGCCCATTCTGTGCGAAGAGCTGCGCGAGTATCTGCTGCGCTCGGTGAGCCGCTCCAGCGGCCACTTCGCCTCCGGCCTCGGCACAGTCGAGCTGACGGTGGCGCTGCATTACGTCTACAACACCCCCTTCGATCGCTTGGTGTGGGACGTGGGCCATCAGGCCTATCCCCACAAGATCCTGACCGGTCGTCGCGAGCGCATTCACACCATTCGCCAGAAAGATGGCCTGCACCCCTTCCCCTGGCGGGAAGAGAGCGAGTACGACGTGCTCAGCGTGGGCCACTCCAGCACCTCCATAGGTGCTGCCCTCGGCATGGCGGTTGCCGCCGAGAGCGAGGGGCTGGGCCGCAAGGTGGTGGCCGTCATAGGTGACGGCGCCATCACCGCGGGCATGGCCTTCGAGGCCCTCAACCACGCCGGCGACGTCCACAAGGACATGCTGGTGGTGCTCAATGACAACGAGATGTCCATCTCCGAAAATGTCGGGGCGCTCAACAACCACCTGGCCAGGCTGATGTCCGGCAAGCTCTACACCACCATCCGCGAAGGCGGCAAGAAGGTGCTGGCGGGGCTGCCGCCGGTCAAGGAGCTGGCCAAGCGGGCCGAGGAGCACCTAAAGGGCATGGTGGTGCCAGGCACCCTGTTCGAGGAGTTCGGCTTCAACTACATAGGCCCCATCGACGGCCACGACATCCATGCCCTGGTCGAGACCCTGCGCAACATGCGCAACCTCAAGGGTCCCCAGCTGCTGCACGTCAAGACCAAGAAGGGCAAGGGCTACGAGCCCGCCGAGAAAGACCCCATCGGTTACCACGCCGTGCCCAAGTTCAACCCGGACGAGTGCGCCCTGCCCAAGAGTGCCGGCGGCAAGCCGACCTTCTCCGCCATCTTCGGCCAGTGGCTGTGCGACATGGCCGCCAGGGACGAGCGTCTGGTCGGCATCACCCCCGCCATGCGCGAGGGCTCGGGCCTGGTCAAGTTCAGCCAGCAGTATCCGGATCGCTACTTCGACGTAGCCATCGCCGAGCAGCATGCGGTCACCTTCGCCGCCGGCCTTGCCATCGCCGACAAGAAACCCGTGGTCGCTATCTATTCAAGCTTCCTGCAACGGGCCTATGACCAGCTGATCCACGACGTGGCGCTGCAGAACCTGCCGGTGCTGTTCGCCATAGACCGCGCCGGTCTGGTGGGTGCCGACGGCCCTACCCATCAGGGGGCGTTCGACATCAGCTTCCTGCGCACAGTGCCGAACATGGTGGTGATGACGCCGTCCGACGAGAACGAGTGCCGCCAGATGCTCTACACCGGCTATCAGTGCAACCAGCCCGCGGCGGTGCGCTATCCCCGTGGCAGCGGCTGCGGCACCGAGATCCAGAGCGAGATGACAGCGCTGGCACTCGGCAAGGGTCGCGTCATTCGTGAAGGCAAGGGCACCGCCATACTGGCGTTTGGCACCCTGCTGCATCAGGCCAAGGCCGCCGCAGAGGCGCTGGACGCCACCCTGGTGGACATGCGCTTCGTCAAGCCCATGGACGAGGCGCTGGTGCTCTCCCTTGCCGCCTCCCACGATCAGTTTGTCACTCTCGAGGACAACGCCATCATGGGCGGGGCCGGCTCTGCGGTGAACGAGCTGCTGATGCGTGCCAAGCAGTGCAAACCTGTGCTGAATCTCGGTTTGCCGGATCGCTTCGTGGAGCAAGGCACCCAGGAGGAGATCTATGCCCAGCTGGGGCTGGATGCCGCTGGTATCCAGGCCAGCATAGAGGCCTGGCTGCAAGCCTGATCAAGCGGTTAACGCGATCAAACAAAAGAAGGGCGCCTGATGGCGCCCTTCTTGTTTTCTGCGTGTCTGACCCTTCTTACCCTTTATAGATCTTCGGGTTGAACACATCCCGCAGCCAGTCACCCAGCAGGTTGATGACCAGCACCAGCACCACCAGGCAGATACCCGGGAAGGCGGTGATCCACCAGGAGCCGGAGAAGATGTAGTTGAAGCCCACGCTGATGAGCGACCCCAGGGACGGTTGATCCACCGGCATGCCCAATCCGAGGAAGGAGAGAGCCGCCTCGCTCATGATGGCGTTCGCCACCTGCACAGTGGAGATGACCAGGATGGGCGACAGGCAGTTCGGCAGTATGTGGCGGAACATGATGCGCGGGGCACGGAACCCCATCACCTGGGCCGCTTCCACGTACTCCTTCTTCTTCTCCGCCAGCACGGAGGCGCGTACCGTCCGGGCGTACTGGGGCCACTCGGCGATGCCGATGATCACCACCAGCATCAGGATGGCGAACTTCGAGTAGAACTCGGAGCCAAAGGTCGCCTGGAAGATGGCTGAGATGATGATAGCAACCATCATGGTGGAGAACGACAGCTGCACGTCGGCAAAGCGCATCAGCAGGTTGTCGATGCGACCACCGAAGTAACCAGCGATAAGGCCGATGACGATGCCGAGCACCAGCTGCAGACCGACGGCGAACAGGCCTATGGTCAACGAGATGCGGGCGCCATAGAGGATGGTGCTCCAGATGTCACGACCCTGGTTGTCGGTGCCGAGCCAGAAGCGCGCCTCGCCCCCTTCCAGCCAGGAGGGAGGCAGCTCCGCATCCATCAGATCGAAGCTAGTCTGGTCATAGACGTTGTGCGGTGCCAGCCAGGGCGCCAGCAGCGCCGCCAGTACGAACACCACAAACACCGCAAAGCTGAACATGGCTACCTTGTCCCGCAGGAAGTAGTAGACGATGTCAGAGTTCTTGAATCGCGCCCAACGGCTTGGGCTTGCAGTTACAGCGTTAGTCATCTGTTACCCCTTGGCGGTCAGGTTGACGGTCGGGTTGATGAACCCGTAGAGCAGGTCTACCAGGGTATTGGTCACCACGAAGATAAGGCCCACAAAGATGACGTAAGCGGTGATCAGCGGGGTATCGACCCTGTGGATCGCCTCGAGGAACAGGAAACCCGTCCCCGGCCACTGGAACACGCTCTCGGTCAGTATGGTGTAGGCCACCATGGTGCCGATCTGCACGCCGCCGACTGTGATGACCGGCAGCATGGTGTTTTTGAGGGCGTGGCTGTAGTAGACCTTGTTGTTATCCAGCCCCTTGGCACGGGCGAACTTCACGTACTCGGAGGAGAGCTGCTCCAGCATCTCGGAGCGTACCAGTCGGATGAACAGCGGCAGCATGATGGAGGAGAGCGACACCGCAGGCAGGATCAGGTGCTTGATACCGTCCCAGGTGAAGAAGCCCGACTCCCAGCCCAGCAGGTTGTAGGTCTCGCCACGGCCATAGGCCGGCAGCCAGCCCAGCTGGATGGAGAAGAGGTACATCAGCATGATGGCGGTCAGGAAGACCGGGATCGAGATGCCGATGCTGCTCACCGCCATGATGAGCTTGGTCAGGAAACTGCGCGGTCTTATCGCCGAATAAACCCCCAGCGGAATGGAGACCACGACGATGATGAGCGCGGCAGCAAACACCAGCTCAAGGGTAGCCACCAGCTTGTCGAGGATCACCTCGAGGGCCGGTCGCTTGAAGAAATAGGAGGTGCCCAGATCCCCTTGCACCGCGTTCTGCAAGAAGCGGCTGTATTTCACCAAAAAGGGATCATTGAGGCCCATTTTGTCGCGCAGCTCCTGGCGCACGGACTCGGAGACGGATTGTCCCACCAGCTCGCGCAGCGGATCCCCCAGGTTGTCCTGGATGGAGAAGGCGACCAGGCTGATGACGAACATCACTATCACGGCCTGATAGAACCGTTTCAGCAGGAATGTAAACATGCTTGTCCTTCTACGTGGCCTGTGTCTTGGCACAGGCTTCTGTTAATGACGGGGCACCCATGGGCGCCCCGCCAGGTCCTTCCTTAGCGCTTCACTTACTTGTTGACCACCAGGTCACCCAGGTAAGGGAAGTTCATCACGTTGACCACAGGCTTGATGTCGACGTTCTTCTTGGCACCGTAGGCCAGGTCTTCCCAGTGCAAGGGCACGTAGGCAGCGTCGTCGATCAGCATGGCTTCCACCTTCTGCAGGATGGCGGCACGCTTGGCCGGATCGGTTTCGGTGTTCGCTTCCATCACCATCTTGTCAGCTTCTGCGTTGGCATAACCGCCGCAGTTGTACTGACCCATGCCGGTCTTGGCATCCTTGGTGAAGGTCAGGAACTCGAAGAAGTTCGCACTGTCTTCGGTGTCGGAGTGCCAGCCGATCAACTGCATGTCGGAGGCGCACTTGTCAAACTCGGGCCAGTACTGGGCAACCGGCATGGTCTTCAGATCCACCTTGATGTTGATCTTGGACAGCATGGCGGAGACGGCCTGGGCGATCTTCACGTCGTTGACGTAGCGGGCAGCCGGGGAGATGAAGGTCATCTTGAAGCCCTTCTCGTAACCGGCTTCCTTCATCAGCTCCTTGGCCTTGGCCAGATCATACTGGGGCTTGAGCGCCTCGTTGTAACCGGCATAGCCTTTCGGGCTCAGCTGGCCAGCGGGGGTACCGAAGCCCTTGTTGATCTTGTCGACTATGCCCACCTGGTTGATGGCGTAGTTGATCGCCTGACGCACGCGCTTGTCTTTGAGCGCCGGGTTGGTGTTCTGGTTCAGCTCGATGATGATGGCGCGGGTACCGGACAGGGTCACCAGCTGGGAATCCTTGCCGTTCTTCACGCGCTCCAGATCGTTCGGGGCAACCGGGTAGATCATGTCCACGTCACCACCCAGCAGGGCGGCTACGCGGGTCGCATCTTCCTTGATCGGTACCACTGTCAGGTTCTGGACGTTGCCCTTGGAGGCCTTGTCCCAGTAGTTGGCGTTGCGGGCATACTCCAGCTTCACGCCCTGCTCGCGGAACTTGACGCTGAACGGACCAGTACCGGAAACATGGGTAGAGGCATAGGAGTCGCCGTTCTTGACGATGGCGGCCTTGTCCTTGCCGGCTTCATCCTTGCCGCTGTAGAACTTGGAGTCCATCGGGAAGATGTAGGTGACGGTCTGCAGCACCAGCGGGAACGGCTTGGCGGTGACGAGATCCACGGTGAAGTCATCCACCTTCTTGGCTTCGGCGATGGGGTCGAAGATCGCCTTGAAGTCCGGGGAGGCCTTCAGACGGTTGACGGTCCATACCACGTCATCGGCGGTGAAGTCGTTGCCGGAGTGGAACTTGACACCCTTGCGCAGGTGGAAACGGACGGTCTTGTCGTCGATGCGCTCATACTTCTCGGCCAGACGCGGCTCGAATTGCAGATCCTGGGTGTAACGCATCAGGGGATCGAACACCAGGTGAGACATCTCCAGGGTCTGACCGGAGAGCTGCTCCTGCGGGTCCAGCGAGGTGGCGTCAGAGGCGACGGCAACCTTGATGTCGGCGGCAGAAACGTTGAACGCGAGACCAGCGGCGAACAGCGCCATGGCGATCTTGGATAATCCTTTCTTCATGTCTTTCTCCATGCTTTTGGCTTTTTATTGACAGACAAACCGGCGAACCGGTGCTTTCCTAGCTTGCGATTTCCAGCCCCTCGCGGGACATTCCCTTAAATTCCGGCATGAGGGAGATCAGCTTGCGGCTGTACTCATGCTCGGCATTGGTAAACAGTTTTTCGGTCTCCGCGACCTCCACCAGGTGGCCGTGCTGCATCACGCCGATGCGATCGCACATCTGGCGGATGACCGGCAGATCGTGGCTGATGAACAGCATGGTCAGCCCAAGCTCCTGCTGCAAATCCTTGAGCAGGTTGAGGATCTGGGCCTGCACCGAGACATCCAGCGCCGAGGTGGGCTCGTCGCAGATGAGGAAGCGCGGTCGGGTCGCCAGGGCGCGGGCGATGGAGATGCGCTGGCGCTGACCACCGGAGAACTCGTGGGGATACTTGACCCCTGCCCCGCGGCCGAGGCCGACATGATCCAGCAGATCGCTCACTATGCCCTGGATCTGGCTCTCGCTGCTCGCCAGTTTGTGGAAGCGGATCGGCTCGGCGATGATGTCACGCACTTTCATGCGCGGGTTCATCGAGGAGTAAGGGTTCTGGAACACCATCTGCATCTGGCGGCGCAGCGGGCGGCGCTCATGCTCCCCTTTCAGGGCGGTGAGGTCGATCCCCTCGAAGAAGATCTTGCCGGTATCGGGCGGATAGAGACCCGTGATGGCACGGGCTATGGTGGATTTGCCGGAGCCCGACTCCCCCACCAGACCAAAGGTCTCCCCTTCGAAGATCTCGAAGCTGATGTTGTTGCAGGCGCGCACGTACTGGCGGCGACTCGGGAAGATGGAATCCTTGGTGACGAACTTCAGATCCACGTTCTCCACCCGCAGCAGGGCACCTTCATAGCTGCGCTCGTCCTGACTCTGGCCGAGCCAGTGAGTCTTGAGATCTATGCTGAGATCCGGCGCACCGGCATCCTCTATGTAGGAGACCAGGGGGAAGCGCACCAGCTTCACATCCGAGCGGGGCACCGCCGAGATGAGGCTGCGGGTATAGGGGTGACTGGGGCGACCCAGCACCTGTTCTGTGGTGCCGAACTCCACCAGGTCCCCGCGATACATGACAGCCACCTTGTCGGTGACGTTGGAGACCACGCCCATGTCGTGGGTCACCAGCATGCAGCCCACCTGACGCTCCTTGCAGAGGTTGCGGATGAGCTGGAGGATCTGGTCCTGAATGGAGACATCCAGCGCCGTGGTCGGCTCATCGGCGATGATGAGCTCGGGATCCCCCGACAGCGCTATGGCGATGACCACACGCTGGCGCATGCCACCGGAAAACTGGTGCGGGTACTGCTTGATGCGGATTTCCGGCTGCGGTATCCCGACCGCCCCCATCAGCTCGAGGGCCTTGGCAAAGGCGGCCTCGCGATTGAGATCGGTGTTGGCCAGTATGGTCTCCACCAGCTGCTGTTCAACGGTGAACAGCGGATTGAGGGAGGTCATGGGATCCTGGAAGATGAAGCCGATACGGGAGCCACGGATGGCCCGCATCTCGTTCTGGCTCTTGCCGGAGATGAGCTCGCCGTTGAGGTAGATATCGCCACGGGCGATTCGACCGGGCGGGCTCAACAGATCGATGACGGCATTGCCTATGGTGGACTTGCCGGCACCTGATTCACCGACCACACCGACGATCTCGCCTTTTTCCACGGAAAAAGAGAGATCCTTGACCGCGGCCAGCACCCCATAGCGGGAGGGGTACTCGATCCGCAAGTTTTTCACTTCGAGCAAGGACATGGTTACCTCTGCGGGGGACATCCGTCCCAAATAATTCGTCCGTAAATCAGCCGCAGATGCTGGTTGTGCCTTGGTACTTATGTTGAGAGCTTGTCTTGTGTAATAAACGCTCAATCCATGAGGCAGCCAAACCAGCGATCCGGGCGGGTTTTTTGCATTTTTTTGGAATAACCCGCGAGTAAGTTAGTCGGTTTGCCCGCGGGTGTAAATGATCCAGTTATACAATTTCGCAATACTTTGCGCAGATAACGCACTCGCCATTGGCGCAAAATGTCGATAAACATCACATTAACAGAGATTGTGATGGCAATGCGAGAGATTAGCTTATTTAAATTTCAACAAAGATGTAACAAGCAATCGAATCCACTATTCAATACAGACTGCGCGGCTTCGAATGAGTAGTGAATATTTATGTGAAATGATTTTTTAACGGCAGCATATCTGGATGAAGGAAAACTAAGCAGAGATAAATAGGGTCAACTCAGAATGATCTGCCAGAGCCCGGCGCGCCGTCACCGGACAAGCCGGGGGGATTGCATACAAAAAGGCGCAGTCCCACCAAGGAACTGCGCCTGAAGCTTAATTGTATGGAAAGAGCGGGCAGGCAGAGGATGACACTGCGCGGCATCGAGGGCCAAGCCCGCCATGGCGGCCGCAACCGCCACCCCGCCTTACCAGCAGGCCAGCAACTGCATACAGAACAGGGCGAACAGACCGGCGATGAGATAGCCCGCCGCGACCGCCGACCCCGCCTTACCAGCGGGCCAGCAACTGCATGCAGAGCAGGGCGAACAGACCGGCGATGAGGTCATCCAGCATGATGCCGAGCCCGCCGTGGATACGGCGATCGAACCAGGAGATGGGCCAGGGCTTGAGCACGTCGAACAGCCGGAACAGCACGAAGCCGGCCAGCACCCACTCCCAGCCAGCCGGAGCGGCAATCATGGTGACGCCGAAGCCTATCACCTCGTCCCAGACGATGGCACCGTGATCCGGCATGCCGATGGCATCGGTGGCCGCCTGACAGATGCGAATACCCGCCACGAAGCCCACCGCCAGCAGGGCGATGAACCAGGGGATCGGCAGACCGCTCACCAGCAGGTAGAGCGGAATGGCCACCAGGGTCCCCATGGTGCCCGGCGCCCTGGGAGAGAGACCGGCACCAAAGCCCAGCGCCAGGCAGTGGAGCGGGTTCTTCAGGCTCAGGCTGTTCAGCTCGGGCCTTATCTTGAAAAAGCTCATGCGAAGTGATCCCAGCCCTTGAGATGAAGCTCGACCGGCTGCTCATCCTGCACATAGTCGATGCCGGGGTCGCCGGCCTGGATGCGGCCGATGCGGGTGAACCTGACGCCGCAGTTGGCCAGCGCCGTGTCCAGGGCACCGTGATGCTCTTGTGGCACAGTGAAGCAGAGCTCGTAGTCATCGCCACCAGCCAGCGCCAGCTGCCAGGCATCCCGTGCGGGCACGGCGTCCTGCAACACGGGCGAGAGGGGCAGCAGGTCCAGATCTATCTGGGCCCGCACACCGGACGCCTTGAGGATGTGACCGAGATCGGAAGCCAGGCCGTCGGAGAGATCCAGCGCGCTGCTCGCCAGCCCACGCAAGGCCTGACCGGCCAGGATGCGGGGATGGGGATGATCGAGCCTGGGCAGCACGGCCGCCAGCTGGTTCTCGTTGAGGGTGCGTTTGCCCAGCAGATGGGAGAGGGCCAGGGCCGCATCCCCCAGGGTGCCGGTGACATAGATGCCGTCCCCTACCCTGGCGCCGCTGCGCATCAGGGCACGGCCGGCCGGCACGGATCCCTTCACCGAGACGGTGATGGAGAGTGGCCCGCGGGTCATGTCTCCCCCCACCAGGGCCACATTGTAATATTCGGCGAGCTCGAGGAACCCTTCCGCAAAGCCGGCGACCCAGGCCTCGTTGACGGCGGGCAGGGTCAGCGCCAGGGAGACCCAGCGCGGCTCGGCCCCCATGGCGGCGAGATCGGAGAGGTTGACCGCCAGCGCCTTGTAGCCCAGATCCACCGGATCCATGTCCGGGAAGAAGTGCACGCCGCTCACCAGGGTATCCGTGCTCACCGCCAGCATGGTATCGGCGGGCAGGGTCAGCAGGGCGCAGTCATCCCCTGGGCCCATCACCACGTCCTTGCGGGCGTGGGGGACCTTGAAGTACTTCTCAATCAGCTCAAATTCACCCATACAGTAAAAAGCCAGCGGTTAAGCTGGCTCCTCTCTTAGATGCTGTTGATGCGCTGGCGGCGACATCGTGATCAAGGCTCATCTGCTGCTCGGGCTCCTCATGTATGTCTATACACTCCGGCCCCTGCGCAGCCCTTCACCTTGCTGACGACTTCTCGCGACAGAGCATCTATCAGCACTGAATGCTGATGGACAGCGGGATCAACGCTTGGGCAGCGTCTTGATCACCTTGTCCAGTACACCGTTGACAAACTTGTGGCTGTCATCGGCGGCGAAGGCTTTGGCCAGCTCGATCGCTTCGTTGATCACCACGCGCGGCGGCACATCATCACGACGGGTCAGCTCGTAGGTCGCCAGACGCAGGATCGCCTTGTCCACCATGTCCACTTCTTCCAGCGGACGGGAGAGGAAAGGTGAGAACACCTTGTCCAGCTCGTTGCAGTGGACCGCTACCCCGAACAGCAGATCGCGGAAATAGCTCAGGTCCACACCCTTGGTGTCCTGATCGATCTTGAACTGCTCTTCGATGTCGCCCACGTTGGCCTGGGTCATCTGCCACTGGTAGATGGCTTGGGTGGCGCAATGGCGGGCCTTACGGCGCTCGGACGGTTTCAATGTACTTCTCCTCGTTACACGTCCAGCTGTTTCAGGACGTTGATCATTTCGAGCGCGCTCAGTGCAGCCTCTGCACCCTTGTTACCCGCCTTGGTACCGGCGCGCTCGATGGCTTGTTCAATGTTTTCAGTGGTCAGTACGCCGAAGGCGACGGGAATTTCATACTCCATCATCACCTGGGCCAGCCCCTTGCCGTTCTCGCTCGCCACCAGTTCGAAGTGATAGGTGCCGCCACGGATGACGGTACCGAGCGCGACTATGGCGTCGTATTGACCGCTCTTGGCCAGCTTCTTGGCTGCCAGGGGAATTTCGACGGCACCCGGCACACGCACCAGGGTGAGATTGCTGTCCTGGACCTGGCCTTGACGCTTCAGCACGTCCAGCGCGCCGTTCACCAGGCTGTCATTGATGAAGCTGTTGAAACGGGCAACGACAATAGCAACACGCGCCTCGGGAGCGGCGATATTCCCTTCGATAATCTTCATTGGAAATCCTGTCTCTGTGCAATCAATAGGGGCCGGGGCCAAAAGTGCACGCATTCTAGCACAACAGAGCCGCGACAAAAAACCATGGCCGCAACGAGCGGCCATGATAGTCATTCAAGCCATCAGGGACTTGTTCGCCGACGTACTCCACCACCTCAAGGCCGAAGCCGCTGTAAGAGGGTGGTGTACTTCATCTAGCGAGTACCAGGGCGCTTACTCGCCGACGTACTCCACCACTTCAAGGCCGAAACCGCCTAGGGCATGATATTTCTTCGGCGAGCTCAGCAGGCGCATCTTGCCGACCCCGAGCGCCTTGAGGATCTGGGAACCCACGCCGACCCGGCGCGAGGTGCCCTGCCACTTGGCCCCTTCCGGTGCCAGTCCCTTGTCGGCGGCTTCAAAGCCCTTGACCCGGGCCAGCAGCTCGGCGCCCTGGGCTTCGGCCCCCAGGATCACCAGCACACCGCCCTCTTCGGCGATGCGGGCCATGGATTTGGGCAGCGGCCAGCTGCGGGCGCTGTGGCGATCCGTCAGCAGCAGATCGCTCAGCACGTCGTGCAGATGGACCCGCACCAGGGTCGGCTGGTCGGCTTTCACCTCCCCTTTCTTGAGGGCGAAGTGCACCTGGTTGTCTATGGTGTCGCGGAAGGTGACCAGATCAAATTCACCGAACTCGGTGGGCAGCTTGCACTCGGCCACCTTCTCGACCGTGGTCTCGTGCTGGTTGCGATACTCGATGAGGTCGGCGATGGTGCCGAGCTTGATGCCGTGCTGCTCGGCGAAGATCTCAAGGTCGGGACGGCGCGCCATGGTGCCATCCTCGTTGAGGATCTCGACGATGACGGAGGCCGCCTCGTATCCGGCCAGACGGGCCAGATCGCAGCCCGCCTCTGTATGGCCGGCACGGGTCAGCACGCCGCCATCCTGCGCCATCAGCGGGAAGATGTGGCCGGGCTGCACCAGATCGGCGGCCTTGGCGTTCGGTGCGACGGCGGCCTGTACTGTGACGGCGCGATCGGCGGCTGAGATACCCGTGGTCACCCCCTCGGCCGCTTCTATGGTCACGGTGAAGGCGGTGGAGAACTGGGCGTTGTTCCTGTCCACCATCAGCGGCAGCGCCAGCTGCTTGCAGCGATCCCGGGTCAGGGTCAGGCAGATGAGGCCCCTGCCGTAACGGGCCATGAAGTTGATATCCTCCGGACGGACACAGGAGGCGGCCATGATGAGGTCCCCTTCGTTTTCCCTGTCTTCGTCATCCATCAGGATCACCATCTTGCCCGCCTTGATATCGGCAATGATTTCCTGGGTTGTGCTCAGCGCCATGGGCTACTCCATCAACATGCTTGGGGAATTGAGCCTGCCGGCTCGGCTTGATACTGCATCATTGTGTGCTAGATGGGGGCGCGGGGCCCCATTTCAATCGGAGCGGGATCACAGAACCGTATTTTGCCCGCTCGCCTGCCTGTCAGATAAACCCGGATCGGGCCAGGGTCTCCAGGGTCAGGCTGGATCCGCCCTGCTCCTGCGCCCTGCCCTGCATCAGCCGCTCCAGATAGCGGGCGATTTGATCCACCTCCAGGTTCACCCTGTGGCCCGGTTTCCAGCGGGCTATGGTGGTCTCCTGGGCGGTGTGGGGCACTATGGTCAGGCGAAAGAGATCTCCCTGCACGGCGTTGACCGTCAGGCTGATGCCATCCACCGCAATAGACCCCTTCTCGGCTATGTAGCGAGAAAGTTCCTGTGGCGCCTGGATCCAGTACTCGATGGCGCGGCCGCTGCTGGACTTGCTCTTCACCTCGCCTATGCCATCGACGTGGCCCGAGACCAGGTGGCCACCGAGGCGGGAGCTCGGCATCAGCGCCTTCTCGAGATTCACCGGATCCCCCACCTTGGCCTCGGCAAAGCCGGTGCGAGAGAGGGTCTCAAGGGAAACGTCGGCTGTGTAGCTCTTGTCCCCCAGGGCCACCACCGTCAGGCAGACGCCGTTGGTGGCGATGGAGTCGCCCAGCTTGACGTCGCCAAAGTCCAGGGTCGGCGCATGGACGGTGAGGGCCATGTCATCCCCCTGGCGGCGCAGGGCGGCCAGGGTGCCCATGGCTTCGATAATTCCGGTAAACATGCAGATCACCTTGATGATGACGGGGCCGAACCGGCCCCGATAGACAGTGAAAAATCAGGCAATTTTCGCTGTGATGCGAATGTCCTGCCCCACCAGACGCACATCCTTGAGCTGGAGCTTGGGGGCCTGGAACAGCTTGGTCAACTCCGGCAGGTGGAACAGGCCACGCCCCTCATCCCCCAGCAGCTTGGGGGCCTGATAGAGCACCAGCTCGTCCACCAGCCCCTTGGCCAGCAGGGCGCCGCACAGCCTTGGGCCCGCCTCCACCAGCACAGAGTTGATGTTCTGCTTGGCCAGCAGCATGAAGAGGCTCACCAGATCCAGCTTGCCATCCAGCAGCGGCAGGGTCAGCTGCTGCACCCAGGCAGGCCAGTCCCCGTCGACCTTGTGACGGGCCAGCAGCACGGGGCTCTCGCTCTGGAACAGGGGCAGATCAGGGGTGAGCCGGTTCTGGGAATCGACGATGACCCGCAGCGGCTGGCGCAGGGTCTCCCTGGGATAGCTTGCCTTGACCGAGGCCGGCAGCTCGTCCCAGCGCACGTTGAGGGAGGCACCGTCGGCCAGCACAGTCTCGGCGCTGGAGAGCACGGCATCGTGGCGGGCACGCAGCCGCTGCACGTCGCGGCGCGCCTCCGGGGAGGTGATCCACTGGCTCTCGCCGCTCGCCATGGCGGTGCGACCGTCCAGGCTGGCACCGAGCTTGACCGTCACCTGCGGGAAGGCGGTGCGCATCCGCTTGAAGAAGCCCGGGTTGAGGGCCTCGGCCTCGGCGCTGAGCAGGCCGAAGTCGGTCTTGATGCCCGCCTCGGAGAGCATGCGCAGGCCGCGCCCCCCCACCTGGGGATTGGGATCCACCATGGCCGCCACCACCCGGGTCACGCCGGCCTTGATCAGCGCCTCGGCGCAGGGAGGGGTGCGACCGTGATGGGAGCAGGGCTCCAGGGTCACATAGGCGGTGGCGCCGCGGGCCTCTTCCCCGGCGGCATGGAGGGCATAGACCTCGGCATGGGGTTCACCGGCACGCTGGTGCCAGCCCTCCCCCACCACAACCCCGGCCTTCACCAGCACGGCGCCTACACAGGGATTGGGGGCCGTGGTGTAACGGCCGCGGCGGGCCAGTTCGAGGGCCCGACTCATCCATTGGTAATCATCTTGACTAAACATCTGGGCTCCCGTTCAAAGCGAGAAAATTGGCGTTGTAGGTTCGATTAGCGCAGCGTAATCGGACATTGGGAAGCTTACTTCTCCAGCTTGGCGATCTCTTCACCGCTTCTTGTCATAAACAAGGCGGATGTCCTCGAAGCTGCGATAGGTGGAAACGAAGCGGATATCACCTTGCCCACCCGATAGCATTACTTCTCCAGCTTGGCGATCTCTTCACCGAATTCGCGGATGTCCTCGAAGCTGCGATAGACGGAGGCGAAGCGGATATAGGCGACCTTGTCCAGGCTCTTGAGCTCATCCATCACCAGGTTGCCCACCAGCTGGGAGGCGACTTCGCGCTCGCCGGTGGCACGCAGCCGGGATTTGATGTGGTTGACCCCCTTTTCGATGGCCTCCATGCTCACCGGCCGCTTCTCCAGGGCCCGCAGTATGCCGGCACGCAGCTTGTCTTCATTGAAGGGCTCGCGGGAGCCGTTGGACTTGATGACACGGGGCATCACCAGCTCGGCCATCTCGAAGGTGGTGAAGCGCTCGTGGCAGAGCAGGCATTCACGACGGCGGCGCACCTGATGGCCTTCTGCCACCAGACGGGAGTCGATCACCTTGGTATCAACGGCACTACAGAAAGGGCAATGCATCTGACCTCCGGCGTTAACGGAAAAGGCACCTGCCCCGCAGGGTCAGGATCTTGGCCGGCCAGTGTAGCACGGCCATCCAAAGCCGGTAAAAGCCCAGAAAAAACAATGCCGCCCGCAGGTGGCATTGGGGCTGAAATGGCGCAGGCTCAGTCGTCGTAGGGCAACAGATCCGGATCGCAATCCACATAGTCGGGAGCCGGATCTTGCTCAAACTGTACCGCCGCTATCTGGGTAGCCCCTTGCATCAGGGCCTTGCTCACCCTGTGCATGCCATCCATCACCCGTCCGGCACTGTCCAGTATGATGGGATAGGCGAGATCGGCGGCCAGCATTAGCTGGCAGTGTTCTATGATGCTGCGCACAGTGGGTTTCACGCTGCCATGCCCGTACCAGTGCACGCTGTCCAGTTCGGCAATCTGCGAGAGCGGCACGGCTTGCACCGGCAGCTCACGGCTCAGCCTCACCAGCCTGCGCACATCCCACGCCAGCAGCCCCTCGGGCGCCGGGCGAAAGTGATACTGGGGGCGGATGGACGAGATAGCCTCCTCGTCGGCGATCCGGATCTGACTGGTCATCATGCCTCCTCTTGCAGTTGTTAAACACGGACTGTTGCATCAGTGCACAGCCCATGGGGTGCGATAGAAAAAACAATGCCACCCGGAGGTGGCATTGGTCTCAAACCAGACTGTCTGGCCGATCAGGCATAGACAGGGAAACGGCGGCAGATGTCCAGCACCTTCTCGCGAACTGTGGCCAGCACGGCGTCGTTGTCGTGGTTGTCCAGCACGTCGCAGATCCAGTTGGTCAGCTCGATGGACTCGGCTTCCTTGAAACCACGGCGGGTGATGGCCGGGGTACCGATCCGCACACCCGAGGTGACGAAGGGAGAACGCGGGTCGTTCGGCACCGAGTTCTTGTTGACGGTGATGTTGGCCTTGCCAAGGGCGGCATCGGCTTCTTTACCGGTCAGCTCGCGGCCGATCAGATCCACCAGCATCAGGTGGTTGTCGGTACCGCCGGAGACGATCTTGTAGCCGCGCTCCATGAAGGTCGCAGCCATGGCCTTGGCGTTCTTGACGACCTGGGCCTGATAGGTTTTGAACCCCGGCTCCAGTGCTTCCTTGAAGGCCACGGCCTTGCCGGCGATGACGTGCATCAGCGGGCCACCCTGACCACCCGGGAAGACGGCGGAGTTCAGCTTCTTGTAGAGATCTTCGTCGTCAGCGGCGGAGAGGATCAGACCACCACGGGGACCAGCCAGGGTCTTGTGGGTGGTGGAGGTGACCACGTGGGCGTGGGGCACCGGGTTCGGGTAGACGCCTGCGGCAATCAGACCGGCCACGTGAGCCATGTCGACGAACAGGTAAGCACCGATCTTGTCGGCGATTTCGCGCATGCGGGCCCAGTCGACAATGCCGGAGTAGGCGGAGAAGCCACCGATCATCATCTTCGGCTTGTGCTCAACGGCAAGGCGCTCCATCTCGTCATAGTCGATCTTGCCGGACTCATCGATGCCGTAGGGGATGATGTTGTACAGCTTGCCGGAGAAGTTGACGGGGGAGCCGTGGGTCAGGTGACCACCGTGGGCCAGATTCATGCCCAGCACTGTGTCGCCCGGCTGCAGCAGGGCCATGTAGACGGCGCTGTTGGCCTGGGATCCGGAGTGCGGCTGCACGTTGGCATAGGTGGCACCAAACAGTTCCTTGGCGCGCTCGATGGCCAGGGTTTCGACCACGTCGACATACTCGCAACCGCCGTAGTAACGCTTGGCCGGGTAGCCTTCAGCGTACTTGTTGGTCAATTGGGAGCCCTGGGCTTCCATGACGCGGGGGCTGGTGTAGTTCTCAGACGCGATCAGCTCGATATGTTCTTCCTGACGACGGGTTTCGTCTGTGATGGCCTGCCACAGCTCTGGATCATAGCCGGCGATGGTCATGTCACGTTTCAACATCCGTTTATCTCCTGAAAATCGTTTGCGCGATAGGTGAAGTTGGCCCGCGCATTGTAACGTGAGCTGGATCAAAGAGACAGTCCAACCACCCAAAAACTTGTTTATAAAATGTAAAATACGTCGCAATTTTCGAAGCCGGACGCCCCTCTTCCCCCTTGTCTCTCGCGGGCCCCGTACGCCCTGCGCCGGATCAACCCCTCCTCAGGCGCCCGACGCTCCTGCCTGACTCGCCCTCAGAGTCTTCCCCAGTTGAGGGCAAAAACCAGAGCCAGATCATGGATATAGCATTTACTAACAGATAACATCTTTAGACAGCACAGCGGTTGCGAAGCCTGGCGAGCGGCCATGGGCTGGCAGCGGCAGGGCCCTTTGGCGCACAGGGTCACACCAGAGCCCTGCATTTGCCTCTCTCACCACAAGGGGGAACTCCACCATGGATCATCTGATGCTGTTTGTGATTGTCGCTGTCTTTGCCATCTTCTATTGGGTCTACTACACCGGCAGTCGCAAGGGCGCCTGCCCCACCAGCTGGGAGGCGCTGCCCACCCGGGCGCAGTACCTGGCGGCCCACCCCGAGGCCGTCGATGGCGATATCATCTTCTGCATCCATTGCGGCCACCATCAGCAGCTCGAGGTGGGGGTGGTGCACCAGGCCGACTACCGGCGCCAGCACATCTGCCCCCGCTGCAAGCAGGCGCTCTATAGAGACGAGGAGCAGGAAGAAAGCGGCGGAGAAACCGTCGGCAGCAGACCAGGCTGAGGATCATGCCGGGGTTGGCAGCTGCCTCTCCTGCCACGCCTTGAGCGTCGCCACCGCCGCATCGAACTCCCCGGCCAGCCCCGCAGGATCACCCTCCCCCGCCTCCAGGGCGGCACACTGCGCGGCAAAGTCATCCAGCCCGAGCGCCAGGGCACTGCCCTTGAGCTTGTGGGCCATCCCCTTGCGCTCCTCCCCCTCGCACCGCACCAGCGCGGCCACCAGGACCGCCCCCTGGGATTCAAACAATCCGATGAGCTGACGGATGCGCTGGCTGCCGAGCAAGGCCAGATCCGCGTCCAGCACTGGGTTGGCGGCCTGGGGGGCGGGCGGGTTGACGGTGCCCTCCCTCGCGCCCGACGGGGCCTGCGTCGTCTCTCCCTGGAACTGCCGGTCGATGGCGCTGGCCAGCGCCGCCAGACGCACCGGTTTGCCGACAAAGTCCGCAAAGCCCGCCTCCAGACAGAGACGGATATCCTCGGGGTACATCTGGGCCGAGATGGCGATGGCGGGCAGGGGGCGCTCGTGCACCTCCTCGCTGATGGCAGCCAGATCCTCGCGCAGGGTCAGACCATCCATGTCCGGCAGATTGATGTCGAGCAGCGCCAGATCGAAACCCCGCTCTGTCACCCGCGCCAGGGCCGAGCGCCCGTCTTCCGCCAGGGTGACACTGTGGCCTAGGCGCACCAGCATGCCCTGCGCCACCAGCCGGTTGATCTCGTTGTCCTCCACCAGCAGGATGTCGCGAGGCTGGCCGAGATGCAGCGGCTGGGCCGCGGCCGGCAACTGGGCGGCTGAGCGTTGCAGGGGCAGGCTGAAGCTGAAGCGGCAACCCTCCCCGGGCCGGCTGGCGAGGCACAGCTCGCCCCCCATGGCGGCCACCAGCTTGCGGCTGATGGCAAGCCCGAGCCCTGTGCCCCCCTGGTGCCCCATGTCCCGCTTGCGCTGGCGGAACGCCTCGAACACCGCCTCCTGCTCATGCTCCGGAATGCCGGGGCCGGTATCGCTCACCACGAACAGGATGCAGGGCTCGGCGCAGGGGCCACCGCATGGGAGGGGGCTTACCTCGAGGCAGATCCGCCCCAGGGCGGTAAACTTGACCGCGTTGCCCAAGAGGTTACCGAGCACCTGGCGCAGCTTGCCCAGATCCCCTTCCACCACGGGGGGCAGGGCGGGGGCACATTCCAGCACCAGGGCCACTCCTCTGGCCTCTGCCTTGGGCCTGAACAGGGCGCTCAGCTCATCGACCAGTTGATGCAGCGGGAAGGGTTCCCGGCGCGCCTCCAGGTGGCCCGCCTCAATCTTGGAGTAGTCGAGGATGTCGTTGAGGATCTCCAGCAGGGATTCGCCGCTGTGCTCTATGGCGGCTAGATAGCGCCGCTGGGTCTCGCTCAGGCGGGTATCCTCCAGCAGGGTCAGGCCCCCCAGAATGCCGTTCATGGGGGTGCGAATTTCGTGACTCATGGTGGCGAGGAAGACCGACTTGGCCCTATTGGCCTGCTCCGCCTCGGCGCGGGCCAGGCGCTGGTTCTCCACCTCTTCGTTGAGGCGCAGGTTGGCATGGCTGAGCTGGCGGGTGCGCTCCACCACCCGCGACTCCAGCTCCCGCTGGTAGCGACCCAGCTCGACCGCATTGTCACGAAACACCTGCAGGGCACGCCCCAGCTCCGCCAGCTCGTCACTACCCGCCCCGACGATCGGGTCCAGGGGGGCCAGATCCCCGCGCGCCAACCGGCTCATCCCCGCCACCGCGTGTTGCAGCGGCCAGACGATGCGGCCGTAGACCATGCGCCACATCAGCAGCATCAGCAGTACCAGGGTGAGCAGGCCTATCCCCATCAGGGCCTGCTCCAGCAGCTTGAGACGCTGGCTCAGGGCCTGCTGGCTCTCCCCCAGGGAGTCGCGGGCACGGTTGACCAGGTCATCCACCTGCTGGTTGAGGCTGCTCATCAAGGCCTCATTGGCGCTGGCCAGCACCCGCAGGGCCTCCCCCTTGCCGAGCCAGTCGCTGCGTAGCTGCACCAGCTGGTCGCTCTGCGCCAGCACGGCGAGGGCCTGCTCCACCCCCTGGCGGCGCGCCGGATCCGTCACAGCCCCCGCGCGCAGCTGCAAGATCGCCAGCTCCCGCTGTCCATCCCGCAACAGCGCCTGCAAGCGATCCTGCCGCTCGCCGCGCCAGATCTCCTCGATGCGCTGCTGCTGCATCAGGGTTCTGTGACGCAGCTCCGTCATCTGCTCCAGCCAGTCGAGATCCTGCTCCAGCAACCTGTCTATCGCCGCGGCGGCGGCGCGCCCCTGCAAGGGGTAGAGGGAGCCGAGTCCCGCCACCATCACGGTTTCGGCATTCTCCATCTGGCTGCGGGCCAGCTCGGCCACCTCGCCGGCCGCGGTCACCAGGCGAGCGCGCAGGGCGTCACCTTGCGCCATCAGGGTCAGGCGCTCCCCCACCAGCCAGCCCTGCTGCCCCAGGTTGCCTATGATGGCCTGGCTCAGGGGATGGAGCTGCTCCTGCACCTGCTTCTCCCCCTCACCGCCGAGCTGGGCCAGCAGGCGCTGCATCTGCTGCCCCTGCAGGGTGAGCAAGCGCCCCTGATGCTCCCGTTCCGCCTCGCTGGTCGCCGTTGCCAGCAGATGGGACGCACTCTGGATCTCGCCGCTCAGGCGCGCCAGGGTACGGGCCCGCTCCTGATCGGCCAGGGTCTGCTGCACCCCCTGCTCCAGCTGGCGCAGGTGGGTGAGCCCAATCCACCCGAGCAGGGAGGCGCTCAGGGTCAGCAGCGCCATCAGGGAGAAGGCCAGCAGCAGCCTGCCCCCCAGGCCGGAAAAGATTCTCACGCTCAGCACCTTGGTTGTGGTCGGCTTTGACCGGATAATGTGGGCCCACACTTTAACAAAACCCCGGGTCATGCGAAGCGTCTATCTCTCCCTGTTGCTCATGCTGCTCCCTGGCCCCCTGCTCGCCTTCGAGGTGGATCACTGGCTAGGTGGCGAGTTTGGCGGCCAGCCCGTGCGGCTCCACTGGCCAGAGCCCGCCCCTCTGCTGCGTCCCCTCACCCTGTGCGCCCTCTATCCCCATCTGCGGGACGCCTACTGGCTGTCGGTCAATCAGGGCATGGTGGAAGAGGCGACACGGCTGGGGGTCAGCTTGCGGATCCACGAGGCGGGAGGCTACGGTGCCCTGGCCGAGCAGCGCCAGCAGTTGCAGCAGTGCCTGAGGGAGGGGAGCGACGCCATCCTGCTCGGCGCCGTGAGTCATGAGGGGCTGAGGGAGGCAATCACCGCCAGCCCGCTGCCGGTCTTCGGCCTGGTCAACGATCTGCCCGCTGGCCTGGTGCAGGCCAAGGTGGGGGTCTCCTGGTATCAGATGGGCTGGCAAATGGGGCACTGGCTGGCACTGCGTCACCCGGCGGGCAGCCAACCCGTCTCGGTGGCCCTGTTCCCGGGCCCCAAGAGCAGCGGTGGCAACAACGTGGTCGAGCCCGGCTTTGCCGATGCCATCCGGGGGAGCGCCATCAAGCTGGTGACCACCGAGCGCGGCGACAACAGCCGCGAGATCCAGCGCACCCTGGTGCAGCAGACCCTGGCCCGCCACCCGGACCTCGACTATCTGGTGGGGGGGGCTATTGCCGCCGAAGTGGCGGTCAACGAACTGGCGCAGCGCCATCTCGACCACCCCAAAGTGCTGAGTACCTACTTCAGTCACGGGGTGCAGCGCGGCCTGCTGCGGGGCAAGATGCTGGCGGCCAACAGCGATCAGATGCGGCTGCAGGGCCGCCTCGCCGTGGCCCAGGCCGTCTGCCTGCTACAGCATCCCGAGGCGGGCGAGCAGCAGTGCCCGCGGGTGATGGGGCCACCCATTCTGACCCTGGATGGGCCCCTGGCCGACACCGGCGACTCCCTCTCCGATGGGGCTTTTCGCCCCGTCTACCGGGTCGGTGCCGCCCCCACAGACCATTAGCCCCGCCAGCTGACTCAGGGGGCCAGCTCGCCGGCAAACAGATAGCCTTCCCCGTGGACGGTGACAAAGAGCTGGGGATCCCGGGGATCCAGCTCCATCTTGCCCCGCAACCGCCGGATCAGCACGTCTATGGTGCGATCGCTCGGGCCATCGCCACGGTGGCTGATGAGGGTCAGGATCCGCTCCCGGCTCAGCACCCGCCCGGGGTGGGCGACGAAGGCCACCAGCACCTCGTATTCGGCCTTGGTCAGGCGCACCGGCACCCCGTCCTTGCTGAGCTGGCGACGGGGAATATCGAAGCGCCAGGGGCCAAAATAGACAGCGTCGTCGAGGGGCTCGGCGACCCGGGTAGCGGGGGCCGCCAACGAGATCCGCCACAGCAGGTTCTTGACCCGCACCAACAGCTCCCGCAGCTCGAACGGCTTGGTGACATAGTCATCGGCCCCCATCTCCAGGCCGACTATCCGGTCCACCGCATCGCTGCGGCCGGTGACCAGAATGATCCCGACAGTGCTGCGCGCCCTCAGCTCGCGGGTCAGCAGCAGGCCATCCTCCCCCGGCAGGTTGATGTCCAGCATCACCAGATCCACCTCCTGCTGTGCCAGCACGGCCCGCATCTCCTGGCCATTTTCCACCGCCGTCACCCGATAGCCCTCCCGCTCGAAATAGCCGGTCAGCTTCTCGCGGGTAACCGCATCATCTTCAACAACCAGAATGTGGTAGCTCATGGGCAGGGTTCACGAAGGTCGACAAGGGAGGATTATTCTATTCACATTTTGTCATAAATACCCCTATTTCGTTAATTTGTGGCGGCAACCCTGTTCACAGCCTCTCCCTATCATGGCCCTCATCAAAAAGTCATGATGATGAGAGACAGCTATGAAAAAACTGTGGCACTTCCTGCGCACACCCAGCCGCCGCTGGTCGGTGCTGGCGCTGCTTCTGGCCGGCGTCGGGGTCACCCTGGCCGGTACCGTCGGCCTGCATTACGGCTTCGAGAAGACCAGCAGCCTCGAGTTCTGCATCTCCTGCCACTCCATGAAGGACACCGTCTATCCGGAGTACAAGGAGTCCATCCACTTCAAGAATGCCTCCGGCGTCCAGGCGGTCTGTACCGACTGTCACCAGCCGAAGGACTTTGTCGGCAAGGTGGCCCGCAAGATGGAGGCGGCCAACGACCTCTATCAGGAGTTCATAGGCCACAGCATCGACACCCAGGAGAAGTTCGAGGACAGGCGCCTGCACCTGGCCGAGAAGGTGTGGGCCCGGATGAGCAGCCAGAACTCCAAGACCTGCAAGTCCTGCCACAGCTACGACAACATGGATCACGCCAAGCAATCCCCCGCCGCCGCCCTGGCCATGAAGGATGCCGCAGCGAAGAACATGAACTGCATCGAGTGCCACAAGGGCATAGCCCACGAGCTGCCCAATATGGCGGGGGGCTTCCGGGCCACCTACGCCACCCTGGCCAGCGAAGCCCAGCAGGCGCCAGCCGGCGACACCCTCTACACCCTGGGTGAAAAAGATCTCTACGCCAGCGAGCAGAGCACTGATCCCGTCGGCAAGCTGCTGCCCGCCTCCCGCATCGACGTTATTGCCCGCAGCGGCGATCGCCTCAAGGTGACCATAGAGGGCTGGCGCGAGCGCGAAGGCAAGGGCCGGGTGCTGAGCGAATACATGGGCAAGCGGGTCTTCGTGGCCACAGTCCGTGACGAGCTGAAAGCGAACGAGAAAGTGCTCAAGCAGGAGACCGACAGCGCCACCCATATCCAGTGGGAGCAGGTGCAGGTGCAGGCCTGGGTCGATGGCAAGGGGCTCGAGCCCTCCCTCAAGCCCATCTGGGATTATGCCGGCGAGATGTACAAGTCCACCTGCAACTCCTGCCACGGCGCGCCGGACCCGGCTCACTTCACCGCCAACGGCTGGATCTCGGGGCTCAAGGCGATGTCTGCCTACTACCGCCTCAGCAAGGAAGAAGAGCGCACCCTGCTCAAGTACCTGCAAAACCATGCCGCCGATACCGGTGGTCAGGGCAGCCACTAAGTCCGGATTCGAAAGAGGAATAACAAGATGATCAACATTTCCCGTCGTGGTTTTCTGGGTGGCTTGCTGGCCAGCGGTGCCTCTGCCCTGATCGGCCCCTCCCTGCTCGGTCGCGCCGTGATGGCCGCCGAGTCCGGCGACAAGCTGGTGCAGTCCGGCTCCCACTGGGGCGCCTTCCGTGCCCGGGTGGTGGATGGCCGCTGGGTCGAGACCCTGCCGTTCGAGCATGACAAACACCCCACCGAGATGCTCAAGGCCTTGAGTGAAGTGGTCTACAACCCCTCCCGCATCCGCTACCCCATGGTGCGGCTGGACTGGCTGCGCAAGGGCCACCAGTCCGATACCAGCGAGCGCGGCCAGAACCGCTTCGTGCGGGTGACCTGGTCCCAGGCGCTGGACTTCTTCTATCACGAGCTGGAGCGGGTGCAGAAAACCCATGGCCCGAGCGCCCTCTATGCCGGTCACTCCGGCTGGCAGTCGGTGGGCAAGCTGCACTCCGCCGGCGCCATGCTGGGGCGCGCCATGAACCTGCACGGCACCTATCTGGCCAAGGCCGGTGACTACTCCACCGGCGCCGCCCAGGTGATCCTGCCCCACGTGGCGGGCGCCATGGAGGTGTACGAGCAGCAGACCTCCTGGCCGCTGGTGCTGGAGCACAGCAAGACTATCGTCATCTGGGGTTCTGACCCCATCAAGAACCTGCAGGTGGGCTGGCTGGTGCCGGATCACAGCGTCTACGACTACTGGGCACAGCTCAAAGAGAAGGTGGCCAAGGGCGAGATCCGGGTGATCAGCGTCGATCCGGTCAAATCCAAGACCCAGAAGTACCTCAATTGCGATCAGATAACCCTGAACCCGCAGACCGACGTGCCGCTGATGCTGGGCATCGCCCACAGCCTCTACAGCGAGAAGCGTCACGACGAGGCGTTCCTCAAGAACTACACCACCGGCTTTGACAAGTTCCTGCCCTACCTGCTGGGCACCAGCGACGGTCAGGTGAAGGATGCCGAGTGGGCCGCCGCCATCTGTGGCGTCCCTGCCGAGACCATCCGCGAGCTGGCTCGCGCCATGACCAGTGGCCGTACCCAGCTCATCGGCGGCTGGTGCGTGCAGCGCATGCACCACGGGGAACAGTACGCCTGGATGCTGGTGGTACTGGCCTCGATGATTGGCCAGATCGGCCTGCCGGGGGGCGGTTACGGCTTTGGCTGGCACTACAACGGGGCGGGCACCATCACCTCCAGCGGCCCCATCATGTCCGGTTTCAGCTCTGTCATTCCCGGGGTCAAGCCGATCCATGACGGCGACTGGAAGGGTTACTCCAAATACATTCCGGTGGCCCGTTTCGTCGACTGCATCCTCAATCCGGGCAAACAGATCGCCTTCAACGGCCAGACCATCACCTACCCCCACATGAAGATGGCGGTGTTCTGCGGCAACAACCCCTTCCACCACCAGCAGGATCGCAACAAGATGGTCGCGGCCTGGCGCAAGCTGGAAACCGTGGTCAGCATCGATCACCAGTGGACCGCCAGCTGCCGCTTCGCCGACATAGTGCTGCCCGCCACCACCACCTATGAGCGGGATGACATCGAGCAGTGGGGCTCCCACTCCAACGCCGGCATTCTGGCCATGTACAAGGTGGTGGAGCCGCTGTTCGAGGCGCGCGATGACTACGACATCTTCGCCGATCTCTGCCGTCGCTTCGGTCGCGAGGCCGAGTTTACCGGCGGCAAGAGCAAGCTGGAGTGGATCCAGAGCATCTATGACGACGCCCGCCTGCAGGGTCGCGGCATCGGCATCCGTCTGCCCCGTTTCAGCCAGTTCTGGCACGGGGAAGGCTTCGTCACCTTCCCGGCGGGCCAGCCCTGGGTGCGTCACGCCTCGTTCCGTCAGGAGCCGGATCTGGAACCGCTGGGCACCCCGTCAGGCCTCATCGAGATCTACTCCAAGACCATAGCCGACTACGGCTATGGGGATTGCCCGGGCCACCCGGTCTGGATCGAACCCTACGAGCGCTCCCACGGCGGGCCGGGCAGCAAGCAGTATCCTCTGCACCTGCAATCCTGCCACCCGGACAAGCGGCTGCACAGCCAGCTCTGCTCCTCTGACAACTACCGCGCCACTTACACTGTGCAGGGCCGCGAGCCCGTCTATATGAACCCGCAGGATGCCCACTCCCGTGGCCTCAAGGACGGGGATCTGGTGCGGGTGTTCAACGGTCGCGGTCAGGTGCTGGCCGGTCTGGTGGTGAGCGAGGACTACGCCCCCGGGGTGGTCAGGATCCAGGAGGGGGCCTGGTATGGCCCGCAGGAGGGCGGCAAGGTGGGCACCCTCTGTACCTATGGTGACCCCAACGTACTGACCGCCGACATCGGCTCCTCCAGCCTGGCGCAGGCCACCACGGCCCACACAGCACTGGTGGAGATCGAGAAGTTCAGTGGACAGGCGCCCGCCGTCACCGCCTTCGGCGCGCCTGAGTCGGCCAAGGGCATAGACCCCATGTTCCCGGCGCTCTGACCCCGGGGGGACGAAAGCGCCCCCTTGAGTTTCCTTTATTTTTAAAGTCGTTAGAATCGGGAGCCATCAAGGCTCCCGATTGCCATCCACGGAGGAAAAATGCAGGAATTTATGGCTACCAGCGAACGCCGGGCCCAACTCTACTGGTGGTTCTCCACCCTGTTTGCCGCCGAACTCAGTGATGAGCAGATCGCCGAATATGACACCTATGACGTGCGAAGCTTCCTGAAAAGCCTCTCCACTCTGGATCCCATGCGCGAGGCCGTGGCCGAGCTCAATGACGCCATCGCCCGCCTGCTGGTGCGCACCGATCGCCAGCTCGAACTGGCGGCCGATTTTGCCGGCCTCTTCCTGGTCGATCCCAAGCAGGGGGCCCTGCCCTACGAGTCCCTCTACCGGGGCGAGGCCAAGCTGCTGATGCAGGCCCCCATGGCCGAGATGCAGGCCCGCCTGGATCGCCTCGGCATCAATGTCAGCGACAAGTACAAGGAGCCCGCCGATCACCTGGCCATAGAGCTGGATCTGATGGGCAACCTCATCATACACGCGGCGGAAGCGACCACGGCCGCCCAGCGGGAGAGCTGGCTCGGGGAGCAGGAAGCCTTGCTGCACGAACATCTGCTGGCCTGGTTCCCGCGCTTCGAGGCCGCCTGCCGCGCCGCCGACCAGTTTGGCTTCTACGGCGCCAGCGCCCGGCTGCTGGGGGTCTTCCTCACCATGGATGCCAACTACCTCAGCCTGGTCAAGCCGGCGCAGTCTGCCGACTAAGCCTCGAATGAAGACAGCTCTGCTTCTTATTGCATGCTGGCTGCTGGCCCTGATCCCGCTGGATCAGGGCCTGACCCCCCTCGCGGTCCTGCTGTTTCACCCGGACAGGGAACTGTACGGCGCCGCCCAGCTCACCGGCTTTGCCGGTATCCTGCTCACCCTCTACCTCGCCAATCTGGGCGTCGAGGTGGTGCTGCGCCGCCGCTTCCAGATAGCGGGCATGCTGACCCTGCTGGTGGCCTGGATAGACTTCATCAACAGCAGCGGCAGCGAGTCGCACTTCCTGCTGCTCTACCTGCTGGCCCTGCCGTTCCACCTGCTCGGCTGGCTGGTACTGGTGCGCGGCATTCAGGCATTCGGCCGCCAGAAAGGCTGACATCCCGTTGATTTAACATCACTCCCAGACTTTTTCTCCCTCTTGAAACTTCCTGCCATACTGACACAGTCGTCTAAATGACAAAGAAATCAATTCAGGAGCCTCCATGGAAAAAGTGCTACCCGAATCGGTTCAGACACTGCATTTGTCAGGCCCGTTATCCCTTCATGAATGGCAACAACTGTTCGAGCTGGCACCCTTTGGGATAGGGGTCTTCGATCGTGACTTCAGGTGCCGTGGCGTCAACGGTATCTTCACCGAGCTGAGCGGTCTGGCCCAGGGGGATCACCTCGGCAAGACGCTGTTCGACATCACGCCGGCCCAGGCCCCCATGCTGCTCCCCCGGCTCAAGCAATTGCTCCATGGCGTCCCCCGGGCCGAGCTGGATCTGGGCTGCATCCATGTCTCCCGCCCCGGCGGGCCGAGGCGCTGGCAGATGAGCTGCAGCCCCCTGGTGGATGCCGCTGGGATCTTCAATGGCATCTTCCTCATCGCCCGCGATCTCACCCAGGATCCCCGCGCCTACCTGGGCGTGACCCGCTTCACCGGGGAGATCCAGGAGACCAGCAACCAGCACGCACAGCGGCTCTACCAGGCGGAAGCCAGGCTCCACCACCTCTCCTATCACGACCCCCTCACCGATCTTGGCAACCGCAACCTGTTGCAGGAGCGGCTCGAACTGGAGATAGAGACGGCCCGCCTGAACAAGCAGGCCCTCGCCCTGCTGTTCATCGATCTCGACGGCTTCAAGCTGATCAACGACAACCTGGGACACAGCGCCGGGGATCTGCTGCTCAAGCTGCTGGCACAGCGCATCCGCCACAGCCTGCGCCCGGGGGATCTCGCCACCCGGCTAGGCGCAGACGAGTTTCTGGTGCTGCTTCCCGACGTCCGGCAGCCCCAGGACCTGGTGGAGCTGATCGAGCGGCTGCAACACAGGCTCCACGATCCGGCCGACATAGGGCAGGAGCGGGTGAGGCTCTCGGCCAGCATAGGCGTCGCCCTCTACCCGGAACATGGCCTGACCCCGGACAGCCTCATCAGTGCGGCGGACAATGCCATGCATGAGGCCAAGCGCCGGGGCCGCAACGGCTATCTGTTCTACTCTCCCGACATGATGACCCAGATGAGGGAGCGGATGGCCCTGGAGCAGGGGCTGATCAAGGCCATGGAGCAGCAGCAGTTCCGCCTGCTGTACCAGCCCATGACGGATCTGGCCAATGACAGCCTCAGCGGCCTCGAGGCCCTGGTGCGCTGGCAGCACCCGAGCGAGGGTATGATTTCTCCCGCCCGCTTCATTCCGGTGGCCGAGGAGTGCGGTCTGATTGAGCAGTTGGGGGAATGGGTGATGCGCACCGCCTGCCAGCAGGGACAGCGGTGGCTGGCGGAGGGGTTCGCCGTGCCCAGGTTGTCCGTCAATGTGTCGGTCAGGGAGATGCGATCCCCCGACTACGTGGACAGGGTCACCGCCATCCTGGCGCAGACCGGCTTCCCGGCAGAGCGGCTGGAGATAGAGGTCACCGAGAGCATCATCCAGAGCGTGGATCAGAGCCTGAGTCTCTTTACCCGCCTCAAGGCGCTGGGAGTACAGATCGCCATCGACGACTTTGGCACCGGCTTCTCCTCCCTGAGCCTGCTCAAAAGCCTGCCCATAGACCGCATCAAGATAGACAGGGCCTTCGTCCAGGCGCTGCCCGACGACAAACACAGCCGGGAGCTGTGCCGCACCATAGTCAGCCTGGCCGACAGCCTCGGCATGGCGGTCACGGCGGAAGGCATAGAGACCCAACCCCAGCGCCAGTTCCTGCAGTCTCTGCGCTGCGAGGAGGGCCAGGGCTACCTGTTCAGCCACCCCCTGTCAGAACCCCACATGACCTCCATGCTCGCCCCCCAGCGCTGACGGCGGTCGCCTCAAGGGATCCAATGAAGAAGGGAGCGCCAGGCTCCCTTCTCTTTATTCCCTTCAGCTTGCTCCCGTCAGGGCCTGTTCACAGGCGCCCCTCCTCCTCTCGTCGCTATCCAAAAGTCTAATTGCCCTCCCGTGCCAAAGGTATAAGTTGTTACTCAATCATTACAAAAATGTATTCACAGGAGTGAGAGATGAGCGAGAGCAAGGTCTATCCGGTCAAGGCCCACATAGGTAGCGACGCCCTGCTGGACAAGGAAGGTTATGAAGCCATGTACCTAGCGTCGGTGCAGAACCCGGACGCCTTCTGGGGGGAGCAGGGCAAGATCCTCGACTGGATGACCCCCTACACCCGTGTCAAGAACACCTCCTACGATCCGGGCCACGTCTCCATCAAATGGTACGAGGATGGCCTGCTCAACGTGTCGGCCAACTGCCTGGATCGCCATCTGGCCGAACGGGGTGACAAGGTCGCCATCATCTGGGAAGGGGACAACCCGGCCGAGGATCGCAAGCTGACCTATCGCGAGCTCCACGGCGAGGTGTGCAAATTTGCCAACGTGCTCAAAGCCCAAGGGGTCAAGCGCGGTGACATGGTTTGCCTCTACATGCCCATGGTGCCGGAGGCGGCCATCGCCATGCTGGCCTGTACCCGCATCGGCGCCGTGCACAGCATCGTCTTCGGCGGCTTCTCGCCGGAGGCCCTCTCGGGTCGCATCATAGACTCGGGCTCCTCCATCGTCATCACAGCCGACGAGGGCCTGCGCGGCGGCCGCCCCATCCCCCTCAAGAAGAACGTGGATGAGGCGCTCACCCACCCGGATAGCCGGGTCAACAAGGTCATCGTCCTCAAGCGCACCGGCGGCAAGGTCGCCTGGCATGACCACAGGGACATCTGGTGGCACGACGCCGTCGCCGCTGCCAGCCCGGATTGCCCGCCCGAAGCCATGGGCGCCGAGGATCCCCTGTTCGTGCTCTACACCTCGGGCTCCACCGGCAAGCCCAAGGGAGTGCTGCACACCACGGGCGGCTACCTGGTCTATGCCGCTCTCACCTTCAAGTACGTGTTCGACTATCACGAAGAGGACATCTACTGGTGTACCGCCGACGTGGGCTGGGTCACCGGTCACTCCTACCTGGTCTACGGGCCGCTCGCCAACGGCGCCACCACCCTCATGTTCGAAGGGGTGCCCAACTACCCGGCCACCAACCGCATGAGCCAGGTGGTGGACAAGCACCAGGTCAGCATCCTCTATACCGCACCCACCGCCATCCGCGCCCTGATGGCCAAGGGCAAGGAGGCCATCGAAGGCACCTCCCGCGCCAGCCTGCGCATCATGGGATCTGTGGGGGAACCCATCAACCCGGAAGCCTGGGAGTGGTACTACCGCACCATAGGCGACGAGCGCTGCCCCATAGTCGACACCTGGTGGCAGACCGAGACCGGCGGCATCCTGATCAGCCCCCTGCCCGGCGTCACCGCCCTCAAGCCCGGCTCCGCCACCCGTCCCTTCTTCGGGGTGCAGCCGGCCCTGGTGGACAACCTGGGTGAGCCGCTGGAGGGTGCCACCGAGGGCAACCTGGTGATCACCGACTCCTGGCCGGGCCAGATGCGCACCGTGTTCGGCGATCACGAGCGCTTCGAGCAGACCTACTTCTCCACCTTCCCCGGTCGCTACTTCACCGGCGACGGTGCCCGTCGCGACCAGGATGGCTACTACTGGATCACGGGGCGGGTGGATGATGTACTGAACGTCTCCGGCCACCGCATGGGTACCGCCGAAATTGAATCGGCCCTGGTGGCCCACCCCAAGATAGCCGAGGCGGCCGTGGTGGGCGTCCCCCACGAGATCAAGGGTCAGGGCATCTACGCCTATGTCACCCTGATCGCCGGGGAGGAGCCGAGTCGCGAGCTGCATAAGGAAGTGAAGGAGTGGGTTCGCAAGGAGATAGGCGCCATCGCCACCCCGGATGTGATCCACTGGGCCGAAGGGTTGCCCAAGACCCGTTCCGGCAAGATCATGCGCCGGATCTTGCGCAAGATTGCCACCGGCGAGACCGACAGCCTGGGGGATATCTCCACCCTGGCGGATCCAGGTGTGGTGGACAAACTTATCCGCGAGAAGTCAGAGGCGGCATGATCATGCGCTCCATAATGCAGCGCAAGATCGCCACCGGCGAGACCGACAGCCTGGGGGATATCTCCACCCTGGCGGATCCGGGCGTCGTGGACAAACTTATCCGCGAGAAGTCGGAAGCGGCCTGAGTCCTCTCCCACCTCTCTCGACAAAGCCGGCCTTGTGCCGGCTTTGTCGTGTCTGGAAAGCCTGAAGAGGCGGGCGCTGCGGCAGAGCGGCTCCGCGCACCAACATGCTTAATAAATGGCCAGATGTAGAGATTAGACCAGTAAAATGCTGCTAATTTTCACGAAATCAATATAATTGCGAAATCTGTGTGCCAGGGCACACCGAATTGTGCAGAAAGTGGCTAGATTTTTGGTGGTCCACAGATAGCTGATAGATAGCAGCATAATCATCGAGGATGTACTCAATATGTCGCAACATCACCGAATTCTCCTGCTCAACGGCCCCAACCTGAATCTGCTGGGCAAGCGGGAGCCGGGAATCTACGGCAGCAAGACGCTCGATGAGATCCTCGCCGATCTGAGCCAGTACGCCAACGAGCTCGGTGTCACCCTGGAACACCTGCAATCCAATGCCGAACATGAGTTGGTCGGCCGCATCCATCAGGCCATGGGCCAGGTGGATTTTATCATCATCAACCCGGCCGCCTTCACCCACACCAGCGTCGCCCTGCGCGATGCCCTGCTGGGCGTGGCCATCCCCTTTATCGAGGTTCACCTGTCAAACGTTCATGCCAGGGAACCCTTCCGTCATCACTCCTATCTGTCTGATGTCGCCAAGGGGGTCATTTGTGGGCTGGGTGCCGATGGCTACCAATTCGCTTTAACCGCGGCCGTGCATCAATTGCGCGCGGCTTGATAATCACTGATCAGATAAAGAAGAAAGAGAATGCTAATGGATATCCGCAAAATCAAGAAGCTGATTGAACTGGTTGAAGAGTCCGGCATCGCCGAGCTGGAAATCTCCGAAGGGGAAGAGTCCGTTCGCATCAGCCGTAATTTCTCCGGCCAGGTTAGCGTTGCCCCGCAGATGATGATGCAGCCGGCACAGGTTCAACAAGCCGCCGCTCCGGTCGCCGCTGCCGCCCAGGCCGCCGCCCCTGCTGCCGACGCCGCCCCGAGTGGCCATCTGATGCGCTCCCCCATGGTGGGCTCCTTCTACCGCTCCTCCAGCCCGGAAGCCAAGCCGTTCGTGGAAGTCGGTCAGCACGTCAATGTCGGCGACACCCTGTGCATCGTCGAAGCCATGAAAATGATGAACCAAATCGAGTCTGACAAGGCCGGTGTGATCAAAGCGATCCTGGTTGAAAATGGTCAGGCCGTCGAATTTGACGAGCCGCTGTTCATCATCGAATAAGGGAAGACGCCACCCATGTTGGACAAAGTAGTCATCGCCAACCGCGGTGAAATTGCCCTGCGGATCCTGCGCGCCTGCAAAGAGCTCGGGATCAAGACAGTGGCCGTTCACTCCACTGCCGATCGGGAGCTCAAGCATGTGCTCCTGGCCGACGAAACCATCTGTATCGGCAAACCCGCCAGCGGTGAGTCCTACCTCAACGTGCCGGCCATCATAGCCGCCGCCGAGGTGACCGGTGCCGTCGCCATCCACCCGGGCTACGGCTTCCTCTCCGAGAACGCCGACTTTGCCGAAGTGGTCGAGAAATCCGGCTTCATCTTCATAGGCCCGCGCGCCGAAACCATTCGCCTGATGGGTGACAAGGTTTCCGCCATCGAGGCGATGAAGAAGGCGGGCGTACCCTGCGTACCCGGCTCCGACGGTCCGGTGGACAACGATGCCAAGCGCAACGCCACCATCGCCAAGCGGATCGGCTACCCCGTGATCATCAAGGCCGCCGGTGGCGGTGGTGGTCGTGGCATGCGCGTGGTGCGCAACGAGTCAGAGCTGGCCGCCGCCATCGCCCTGACCAAATCCGAAGCGGGCCAGTTCTTCAAGAACGACATGGTCTACATGGAGAAATACCTGGAGAACCCGCGCCACATCGAGATCCAGGTGCTGGCAGACGGCCAGGGTACCGCCCTCTATCTGGGTGAGCGGGACTGCTCCATGCAGCGCCGTCACCAGAAGGTGGTGGAAGAGGCACCGGCACCCGGTATCACCGAAGAGATGCGCAAGTTCATCGGTGAGCGCTGCGTGCGCGCCTGTCTCGAAATCGGCTACCGCGGTGCCGGTACTTTCGAGTTCCTGTACGAGAACGGCGAGTTCTACTTCATCGAGATGAACACCCGGATCCAGGTCGAGCACCCGGTCACCGAGATGGTCACCGGCGTGGATCTCATCAAGGAGCAGCTGCGCATCGCCGCCGGCCAGCCCCTGTCGATCACCCAGCAGGACATCCGCATCCGTGGCCATGCCATCGAATGCCGGATCAACGCCGAAGATCCGGCCACCTTCATGCCGTCTCCAGGTCTCATCCAGCGCTTCCACGCGCCGGGTGGTCTGGGTGTGCGTTGGGAATCCCACATCTATGCGGGTTACAAGGTGCCGCCCTACTACGATTCCATGATCGGCAAGCTGATCTGTTACGGCGAGAACCGTGACATCGCCATCGCCCGCATGCGTCACTCTCTCGACGAGCTGGTGGTGGAAGGGATCAAGACCAACATCGCCCTGCAAAAAGAGATCATGAAGGACGAGAACTTCCAGCACGGTGGTACCAACATCCACTACCTGCACAAGAAGTTGGGTCTGTAAGGACTCTTCAACAGAGATTGTCCGGTCCCTCCGGATCGGCAACGAAAAAAGGGCCATGGCGACATGGCCCTTTTTTGTTATCCTTGCGCCCCTCAAAATTGTCGGAGGCCAAGGTGAATCGTTTCGCGCTCGCCCGTCGGGAAGCAGCCCTCTGTCTGTTGCTGACCCTGCTCTATTTCGTTGCCTGGTATGGCACCGCTTATTTCATCCCGGAAGAGCTGGAACTCTGGGATATGCCGCTCTGGTTCCTGCTCAGCTGCATGCTGATGCCACTGCTGTTTATCGGCCTGTGCGCGCTCATGGTGGACCGCCTGTTCATCGACATTCCTCTCGACACCGAGGAGCCTCCCCATGAATCCTGAGCCGCGCTGCGAATCCATGACGCCCCGGTTGAGCGAGATCAACCTGTCTATCGACACAACGCTCGACACCGAGGAATCTCTCCCATGAATCCTGAGCCGCGCTGCGAACCCATGACGCCCCGGTTGAGCGAAATCAACCTGTCTATCGACACAACGCTCGACACCGAGGGATCTCTCCATGAATCTTGAGTTGATGCTTCCCCTCGTCATCTACCTGGTGCTGGTGCTGGGGGTCGGCTTCTGGGCCGGTCGCCACCGCGCCGGTGGTGACTTCGTGCAGGAGTACTTCATCGGCAACCGCAGCATGGGCGGCCTGGTGCTGGCCATGACCCTGGTGGCCACCTACACCTCGGCCTCCTCCTTTATCGGCGGGCCCGGTGCCGCCTACAAGATAGGGTTGGGCTGGGTGCTGCTGGCGATGATCCAGCTGCCCACCGTCTGGCTCACCCTGGGGGTGCTTGGCAAGAAGTTCGCCATCATAGCCCGTCGGGTCAATGCGGTGACCATCAACGACATGCTGTGGGCCCGTTACCGCAGCAAGTGGGTGGTGGTACTGGGCTCGGTGACCATCATCCTCGCCTTCATCGCCACCATGGTGGTGCAGTTCATCGGCGGGGCCCGCCTGCTGGAAACCGCCACCGGCCTCAGCTACCAGCAGGGGCTCTTCCTGTTTGCCAGCTGCGTGCTGCTCTACACGGTGATCGGCGGCTTTCGCGCCGTGGTGATGACGGATGCCCTGCAGGGGATCATCATGCTGATAGGCACGGGTGCCCTGCTGGCGGGGATACTGATTGCCGGTGACGGCCTGCCGAACCTCATCCACCAGCTCAAGGTGATAGATCCCAAGCTGGTGAGCCCGACCGGCGCCGGTGACATGCTGACCCAGCCCTTCATGCTGAGCTTCTGGATCCTGGTCTGCGTCGGTGTGGTGGGGCTGCCCCACTCGGCCCTGCGCTGCTTCGGCTACCGCGACAGCAAGGCGCTGCACAGAGGCATCCTCATCGGCACCGTAGTCAGCGCCCTGCTGATGCTGGGCATGCACCTGGCCGGCGCCCTGGGCCGCGCCATCCTGCCCGGCATGGACAGCCCGGACAAGATCATGCCCTCCCTGATGATGGAAGTGCTGCCCCCCTGGCTGGCGGGGGTCTTCCTGGCAGCGCCGATGGCGGCCATCATGTCCACCATAGACTCCCAGCTGATCCAGGCCTCGGCGACCCTGGTCAAGGATCTCTACCTCAACTACCTCAATCCTCGCCAAGAAAAGCTGGAGGTGCGCATTCCACGGCTCTCCCTGCTCTGCACCCTGATCCTCGGCACGCTAGTGCTGCTGGCGGCGCTGCAGCCTCCCGAGATGATCATCTGGCTCAACCTGCTCGCCTTCGGCGGTCTGCAGGCGGTCTTCCTCTGGCCCCTGGTGCTCGGCCTCTACTGGTCGCGGGCCAATGGCCCCGGGGCGCTGGCCAGCATGGTGTCAGGCATTGTCTGCTACGGGGCCTTGAGTCAGTGGGGGATCAAGCTGGCCGGCCTGCACGCCATAGTGCCCAGCCTGGGGCTCGGGCTGGTGGCCTTCATCCTGGTCAGCCTGCTGACCCCGCCCCCGGATCAGTCGGTTCGCCGATTGTTTGATCAGAAATAAGAAAGGGGCCAATAAAGGGACTCGCACCTATTCCCAAATGGGTGCGAGTGGGTAAAATGTGCGCCACGTCACAAAATGCCGCGCCCTTATGCCAGTTCAGAACGCCAGAAAGATCCTGACCCAGTCCCTGCAACGGCTCGGTTATGCCCTGTTGCTGCCCGTTTCCATTTTGCCGCTGGCGGCCCTGCTCTATCGGCTCGGCCAGCCGGACGTGCTGGATCTGGCGGTGCTCTCCCTGGCCGGACGCGCCCTCTTCAGTCAGATGCCGCTCATCTATGCGGTGGCCATCGCCTTCGGGCTGAGCCGGCAGGGGCAAGGGGCGCAGGCCCTGGCCGGCGCTGTCAACTTCCTGCTGCTGAGCTCGGCGCTCGCCACCCTGCAGCCCGGCCTGCATGCGGACATGATCTGCGGCCTGCTGGCGGGCCTGACCACGGCCATGGTCTGTTCCTGGACCCGCAGCCTCTCCCTCCCCGGCTGGCTGCGGCCGCTGCAGGAGGAGCTGCCCGGCCTGCTGCTCTCGGCCCTGGCCAGCCTGTTGCTGGTCGTGCCCCTGGCCCTGCTCTGGCCCCTGCTGGAGCAAGGCATCACACTGCTCGCCTCCGATCTCCTCACCACGCCGTTTGGCGCCTTCTGCTATGGCGTGCTGAACCGGCTGCTGATCCCCCTCGGCCTGCACCAGGTGCTGGGCAGCCTGATGGGGCTGGGGGAGAGCAACCTGCAGGCGCTCTCCGCCGCCCAGCCGCTGCACGAGGGCTATGTGGCGGGTCTCTATCCCGTCATCATGTTCGGTCTGCCCGGCGCCTGTTTTGCCATCTGGCTCCATCGCCAGCGGATGCGGCGCCTGCCGCAGGGAGGCTTGCTGCTCACCCTGGCGCTCACCTCGGCTCTGGTGGGGATCACCGAACCCATCGAATTCCTGTTCGCCTTCACCGCCCCCTGGCTGTTCCTGGCCCATGCCCTGCTGACCGGGCTGTCGCTGGCCATCTGCAGCGGGCTCGGCATCCAGGTGGGCAGTTACTTCTCCGCCGGGCTGCTGGATCTGGTGCTCAGCTACGGCTCAGGTGAGCACAGTTTCTGGCTCATTCCCCTCGGCATACTGTTCTTCGTCATCTATGCCCTGGTCTTCTCCCGGCTGCTTGAATACGCCCCCCTCAGCCTGCCGAGCAAGCCCATCGCCGAGGATCTGCCCCAGCTCGCGGCCGTGGCCCCCACGGATCCGCAGATGCTGGCCATCCAGTACCTCAAGATGCTGGGGGGCATGGACAACCTGCAGGCCATGAGCGTCTGCCTGACCAGGCTCAGCCTGCGGGTGCGGGAGATGGCCCTGGTGGATCAGTCCCGTCTGGCCAGGCTCGGCTGCCTCTCCTGGATAATCCTGAATGACCATCAGCTGGTGCTGGTGCTGGGCCCCAACGCCGGCCTCATCGAGGGGCAGATCCGCATGCTGGCAGAGCGCCAGTCGGTCCCCCTCGGTCTCGAGCCCGGTCAGGCCCCCCTCAGCCAGCACCGCTGATCAGGCGAAGGGCAGCCTTTCGGCGACGAAGTCCATCAGGCTGCGCAGGGCGGGCGCCAGATGCTCGCGGCTCGGATAGATGAGGTAGAAGGGATTGGGCGGTATGGGGTGAGCCGGCAGCACCTTCAGCAGGCGCCCCGCCGCCAGATCCTCCCGGCAGACGTGATCCGGCAACAGGGCTATTCCCCCCTCGTGGAGCGCCAGCTCCCTCAGCGCCAGCAGGCTGTTGCTGAGGCAGGCACCCTGAGGTCGCCAGCCCCCCTCCTGCAGTGGCCACACCGGCAGCGCCCCATGCACCAGGCAGGCATGGCCTCCCAGCTCCGTCAGTTGCTGCGGCGTGCCGTGGCTCGCCAGATAACCCGGGGCCGCCACCAGATGGCGCGCCACCTGGCCGATGCGCCGGCAGATGAGGCTGGAGTCTTTCAGCGGCGCCGCTCGCAGCGCCAGATCGTAACCCTCCCCCACCAGATCCAGCTGCTCGTCACTCAGGGTCAGCTCCAGTACCACTTCGGGGTAGAGGGCGCGAAACTGGGCCAGGATCCGGCCAAGCAGCAGGGTGCCCGTGGCCTCGGGGGCTGTGATCCGCACCCGGCCTGCCGGGGCCGAGCGCAGCCTGGCCATGGCCAGATTGGCGCTTCTCGCCAGGGCCAGCAGGGACTGGCAATGCTCCACATAGACCTCTCCCAGGGGGGTGAGGCTCAGTCTGCGGGTGGTGCGCTGCAACAAGCGCACCCCGAGCTGGGACTCGAGGCGCGAGATCTTCTGGCTCACCGAGGACTTGGGCATGCCGAGCACCTCGGCCGCCCCGGTAAAACTGCCCTGCTCCACCACGGTAGCGAATAGCCCCATCAACTCCAGTTCGACATTGTTCATATATACAAACAGTCTGTCCTAATTACCCATCTTAATCTGAATAATCAACCAGACTAGACTCTCTGGCAACCCCACTCATACCGATTTGAAAGGAACTGCCATGAAAGCCATCGCCCTCACCCATTATCTGCCAAGCGATCACCCCCACTGCTTCATCGAGACCGAGCTGCCGGATCCGACCCCGGGCCCGCGCGACCTGCTGGTACGGGTCAAGGCCACCTCCATCAACCCGGTCGACACCAAGGTGCGCGCCCCCAAGGCCAAGGTTGAAGCCACCCCCCGCGTGCTGGGCTGGGATGCCGTGGGGGAAGTGGTGGCCGCGGGCAGCGAGGTGACCCTGTTCAAGGCGGGGGACAGAGTCTGGTATGCCGGCGACATCAGCCGCCCCGGCAGCAACAGCGCCCTGCAACTGGTGGATGAGCGCATCGCCGCCCTCGCCCCCAAGACCCTGAACGATCTGGAAGCCGCCGCCTTGCCGCTGACCGCCATCACCGCCTGGGAAACCCTGTTCGAGCGCATCGGCCTCACCAGCGAAAGTACCGGGCGACTGCTTATCATAGGTGGCGCCGGCGGCGTCGGCTCCATTGCCATCCAGCTGGCCCGCCAGCTCACCAGGATGGAAGTGATCGCCACCGCCTCCCGGCCTGAAACCCGTGACTGGTGCCTGGCCATGGGCGCCCACCAGGTAGTGAGTCATCACAAGCTGCAAGAAGAGCTGGCCGGCCTTGGCATCAGCCAGCTCGATGCCATCTTCTGCACCAATGCCACCGAGCAGCATTGGAACGCCATGGCGAGCCTCATTCGCCCCTTCGGCCACATCTGCACCATCGCCGAGTCCAGCGAGCCCTGGGATCTGGGCCTGCTCAAGGCCAAGAGCGTCACCTTCAGCCAGGAGTTCATGTTTACCCGCTCCCTGTTCCAGACCCCGGACATGATAGAGCAGCACAAGCTGCTCGGCCGGGTCGCCGCCCTGCTGGACCAAGGGGTGCTCAAGAGCACGCTCACTCGTACCCTGCCCGAACTTGCCCCGGCCAGCCTGGCACAGGCCCATCGCGAGCTGGAAGCAGGCCGCATGGTGGGCAAGCTGGTGATCGACATGAGCGGCTTCGCCAGCTAAGCCTCCCTGCAGCCATGCAACCTATTCCCTTATAGGTAAAAAATGCACCATCATGGGGTGAGATCACCAGTGACAAGCCCCAAGAGTGCACAGCCCCGCCGCCAATCTGCGCCCCTGGCGGGGCCTTCCCCCCGAAAAAACCATAAAAAAGAGGCCATCCCGCCGGGATGGCCCTCAAAACCTGAACGTTGGGGTAACAATCACACACATATCCTTATGCAGGACATGTGTAACTTTGCAGATTGCGTGCCAATGTCTGCTTTTACCCGCAAAATGACCATTTTTCGGCGCGCCGGCATAAAAAAAGCCACCCTAAGGTGGCTGAAAAAGATGACGGAACTTCATAGAGCAAAGCATTCAGCGGGAACAAGTTGCTTCCCGTCACCCAGTAAGGAATACATTAACCGTGCCAACTTGGCAGAGTTGCCTTCCTTCCCCATCCCATCATGGGCAAACCACGACAGCACAGGCCCATGATGATAGAATCCCGCGGTTTCACATTTATGAAGAGTCGACCCCATGCCCTGGATACAAATTCGAATCAACGCCACCGCCAAGACCGCGGACAAGGTGAGCAACATGCTGCTGGGGCGTGGAGCCCAGGCGGTGACCTTTATGGATGCCCAGGATGTGCCCGTTTACGAGCCGCTGCCTGGTGAAACGCCGCTCTGGGGCGAGACCGAGGTGATGGGGCTGTTCGATGCCGAAACCGATCCGGCGCCCACCATCGCCTTCTTCCAGCAGATCTTCGGGGAAGACGTCGGCTACAAGGTCGAGCAGCTGGAAGACAAGGACTGGGTGCGCGAGTGGATGGATCACTTCCACCCCATGCAGTTCGGCGAGCGGCTCTGGATCTGCCCGAGCTGGCGCGACGTCCCCAACCCGGATGCGGTCAACGTCATGCTGGATCCGGGCCTGGCCTTCGGTACCGGCACCCACCCCACCACGGCGCTCTGCCTGCAGTGGCTGGACGGGCTGGATCTGGCCGGCAAGACTGTGGTCGACTTCGGTTGCGGCTCCGGCATCCTTGGTATCGCCGCCCTGAAGCTGGGCGCCGCCCGTGTCATCGGCATCGACATAGATCCGCAGGCTATCCAGGCCAGCCATGACAACGCCGAGCGCAACGGCGTCGCCGGCCAGATCGAGCTCTATCTGCCGGCGGATCAGCCGCAAGGGGTGGAAGCGGACGTGGTGGTGGCCAACATACTGGCCGGCCCGCTGCGCGAGCTGGCACCGCTTATCGCCGGCCACGGCAAGCCCGGCAGCCTGATGGCACTCTCCGGCGTACTGGAGAGCCAGGCCCCGGAGCTGGAGACCATCTACGGTCAGTGGTTCGACATGGACCCGACCGCGGTGAAGGAAGAGTGGTGCCGCCTCTCAGGCCGCAAGCACGACTGATTGCAAGAGGCCATCACTGTGGCAACACTGCGGCCGCAAACACGGCTGATAACAACAGTCATCCTCTATATCTGCAGCAGCATACCAACAAGGGCACCCCAGGGTGCCCTTGTTGTTTCCGGCGCCAGCTGCGCGCCCTTTCGCCCACTCTGGGGAGAGCTTCACGCTTCTCTGCCTCTCGATGACTTATCCTCTCTTCCTCCATTCCATTGAGGCCCAGCCATGACCGAATACGAAAAGATGCTAGCCAGCCAGCCCTACAACTGCATGGCCCCCGAGCTGGATCTCCTGCGCCGGGAGACGGCGCGCCGCTATCGCAGCTTCAATCGCGCGGACGAGGAGGAGCAGCTGGCGCTGCTCAAAGAGATCGTCGGCGAGCTGGCAGAAAGCGCCTTTATCTGCCCGCCCCTCTACTGCACCTATGGCCGCCACATCCATCTTGGCGAGCGCAGCTACATCAACATGGGGGCCACCCTGCTGGACAACGCGCCTATCCGCATCGGCACGGACGTCATGATAGGGCCGAACGTGCAGATCTATACCGCCGCCCACGCCCTGGACGCCGATGAGCGCATCCTGGGGGTAGAGACGGCGCTGCCGGTCACCATAGAAGACAGGGTCTGGATCGGCGGTGGCGCCGTACTGCTGCCTGGGATCACCATAGGGCGGGAGGCCATAGTCGGCGCGGGCGCCGTGGTGACCAGAGATGTCCCGGCCGGAGCCCGGGTGGTGGGCAACCCGGCCCGTATCCTGCCCGCCAGGGACAAGATGCCAGTGACCAAGAGCCAGGGGCAAAAATGCCCATCAACATAAAGCCCGATATCATCAAGGCCCGTGAGACGGTAAAAAGAGGCCGCCCAGAGGCGCAGAGGGGCTGGGCTGAAGCACAACACCGCCCATAAAAAATAAAGCCCAATGTCATAACGACGTTGGGCTGTAAAAAGGTGCTACGGAATTGCGACTCTCATCGCAGAAAATTAGAAGGGGTCACCTTCTAAACTGGCAATGGGATAATAACGGGGCGCAAACGTTTTACGTAGGGTAATCAACCAGGATTGAGAACAGCCTCTCACTATTCAAAAAATTCCCAGGCAAGCCCGAACTCCCTCTTGGCAAGTTTCCATTTATCAGTACAGCCTGCCATCATTTTGGGGTAAATAAAAAAGCCCTGAATAATCAGGGCCTTTCTGCACTGTCCCTGGCTTAGAAGCGACGAACGAAGTCAGCGATAGGCAACTCGCGCAGCTTGCGCGCCTCCAACATGGGGGTGCCCAGGTAGAGGAAGCCCACCAGTTGATCCTCCGGTGCCAGCCCCAGCCCCTGATTGATCACCTCGTCGAAGATGAACCAGCCGGAGCGCCAGATGCCGTTGAACCCCTGTGCCTGGGCCGCCATCTGCATCGCCATCAGGGCGCAGCCGGCAGAAAGCTCCTGCTCCAGCCTGGGCACCTTGGGGTGCGCCTGATAACGGGTCGCGACGGCCACCACCAGGGGCGCTCGCAGGGGCGCCTCACTGCACTTCTTGATGCTCTCGTCATCCTCGCCCCGGGCGCGAGCCGCGTCCGCCAGCAGGGCACCCAGTCGCTCGCGCCCCTCCCCTTCAAACAGGATGAACTGCCAGGGGGTCAGGGTGCCGTGATCCGGTGCCCGCAGGCCGGCCTTCAGAATATTGTCGAGCACCTCGCCACTCGGGGCCGGTGTGGTCAGACGGCCACAGGAGTGGCGGTTGAGTAACAGGGAGAGGGCATCCATGGTCAGTTCCTTATCAGGGGGCAATGATGGCGCTACCTTAGCACAGCCCGAAGGGGAGCACAGCCAGGGCCGGCCCGCGCCACCAATAGAAACCCCCTGATAGTCAGGGGGTTATCATCATGCTGTACGCCAAGGCCAGGGCGCTAGATAACGGACGCCAGCTCGGCCCCCTGGCGGATGGCGCGCTTGGCATCCAGCTCCGCCGCCACATCGGCACCGCCTATGATGTGCACCGGCTTGCCCGCCGCCTGCAGACCGGCCTGCAGCTCCCGCAGGGGCTCCTGTCCGGCGCAGATGATCACCTGATCCACCGGCAGGCACTGCTTGGCCTCGCCCACCTGGATGTGCAGCCCCTCGTCGTCGATGCGCAGATATTGCACCCCGGAGAGCATCTGCACCTTGCGGTTCTTGAGCACGGTTCTGTGGATCCAGCCTGTGGTCTTGCCAAGGCCATCGCCCACCTTGCTCTCCTTGCGCTGGAGCAGCCAGATCTGGCGCTCGGGGGCGTCGATCACCGGCGTCATCAGACCGCCGCGCTCACCCAGGCTCTTGTCGATGCCCCACTCCCTGAGCCAGTGATCACGATGATGATCCGCGCTCCCCTCCGCCTTCTTCTCCACCAGGAACTCGGCCACGTCGAAGCCGATGCCACCAGCCCCGATCACCGCCACCTTGTCACCCACCGGCTTGTGATCCCGCAGCACGTCGAGGTAACTCAGCACCTTGGGATGATCGATGCCGGGAATGTTGGGGGTGCGCGGGCGAATGCCGGTGGCGAGGATCACCTCGTCAAAACCGCCGCCAAGCAGGCTCTCGGCGCTCTGGCGCTGGCCGAGATAGAGCTCGACGCCGCACTTCTCCAGCCGCCTGGCGAAGTAGCGCAGGGTCTCGTGAAACTCCTCCTTGCCCGGGATCTGCTTGGCGAAGTTGAACTGGCCGCCTATGGTCGGCGCCTGATCGAACAGGCTCACCTGATGGCCACGCTCGGCGGCGTAGCAGGCGAACGCCAGCCCGGCCGGCCCGGCCCCCACCACCGCCAGCTTCTTGGGCTGGGGCACCCGGCCAAACGTCAGCTCGGTCTCGAAACAGGCGCGGGGATTGACCAGGCAGGAGGCGCGTTTTTGCTTGAACACGTGATCGAGGCAGGCCTGGTTGCAGGCGATGCAGGTGTTGATCTCGTCCGCCCGGTTCTCGGCGGCCTTGATGACAAACTCGGGATCCGCCAGGAAGGGGCGCGCCATGGAGACCATGTCCGCCTCCCCCTGCGCCAGGATGCGCTCGGCCACCTCGGGGGTGTTGATGCGGTTGGTGGTGATAAGTGGCACCTTGAGGTGCTTTTTCAGCTCGGCGGTCACCCAGCTGAAGGCGCCCCGCGGCACGCTGGTGGCTATGGTGGGGATGCGCGCCTCGTGCCAGCCGATGCCGGTGTTGATGAGGCTCACCCCGGCTTGCTCCAGCGCTTTCCCGAGCGCTATCACCTCCTCCAGGGAGGAGCCCTTCTCCACCAGATCCAGCATGGAGAGACGGAAGATGATGATGAAGTCGGTGCCGACCCGCTCGCGAATGGCCCGCACTATTTCCAGCGGGAAGCGCATGCGGTTTTCGCTGCTGCCGCCCCAGCCGTCGCTGCGCTGGTTGGTGCGCTCGCAGATGAACTGGTTGATGAGATAACCTTCCGACCCCATCACCTCGACCCCGTCATAGCCCGCCGCCTTGGCGAGGGCCGCGGTCGAGGCGAAGTCCCGTATGGTGCCACGGATCTGCCGCTCGCTCATGGCCCGCGGCTTGAACGGAGAGATGGGAGCCCTGATGGCGCTCGGTGCCAGGCTGAACGGATGGTAGGCATAGCGACCGGCATGGAGGATCTGCAGGGCTATCTTGCCCCCCTCCTGATGCACGGCGCCGGTCACCTTCTTGTGCTTGGCGACCTGCCAGGGGAAGCTGAGCTGGGAGCCATGGGGAACCAGGCGCCCCCGCAGATTCGGCGCTATGCCGCCGGTGACTATGAGGGCGACACCGCCGCGGGCGCGCTCGGCGTAGAAGGCGGCCAGCTTGTCAAAGCCCCCCTTCTCCTCCTCGAGGCCGGTATGCATGGAGCCCATCAGCACGCGGTTTTTTAGCTGGGTAAAACCGAGATCCAGGGGGGTCAGCAGCGTTGGATAAAGGCTCATGACGCACTCCTTTTCGAGGCAGACACACAGGATGCCGCCAGCACATGGTGACGCAAGAGGGGACAGCGGGGGGTCAGCAGGGTGGGGTAGCGGCTCACAGGGCCTCCAGTTAATTTTTTGTTATCAAATTGAGGCTAGAGTAAAGAATCGAAAATCCTTTTTCAAACAAATGTTTGGACATTTTTTCGGCGAACAGCCGTATCCCGAAGCCAGGGGGAGCGATCGCGGCCAAGCGAAAATGGCAATTGGCGGGTCAACTGGTTAATAATGCCCTTCTCTACCCATTAACAGGGCGTTAGCACGGCTATGTCTATTTTCAAAGGTCTGGGGTGGCTGTTTCGCAGCCTCTGGCGTCTGCTCAACTTTACCCGCTTGATGCTGGTCAATCTGCTGTTTCTCATCGTCGTGCTGGTCATCGCCTTCAGCCTCAACCAGAGCGAGACCCCAAGCACCCCCATAGAGGGCGCCCTCACCCTCAATCTCGCAGGCGTGCTGGTGGAACAGCGCACCCAAACCGATCCGACGGTGCAGCTGCTGAGACAGATGGAGAAGAGCGACGATCAGCCCAGTGAAATCGTCCTCTCCGACCTGCTGTGGGCCATCAAGAGCGCCGGAGATGACGATCGCATCAAGGCGCTGGTGATCAAGCCCCAAGGACTGCAGGGGGCCAGCCTCTCCAAGCTACAGGAGGTGGCGAGCGCCATAGACGCATTCAAGGAGAGCGGCAAGCCGGTCATCGCCATGGCCGACTACTACAGCCAGGGCGCCTACCTGCTCGCCGCCCATGCCGATCACGTGCTGCTCAACCAGAGCGGCGCCGTGCTGATCGAAGGCTTTGGGGTCTACCAGACCTACTTCAAGTCGGCGCTGGAGAAGCTCAACGTCACCCCCCATGTGTTCAAGGTCGGCACCTACAAATCCTTCGTCGAGCCCTATACCCGTGACGAGATGTCCCCCGAGAGCAAGGAGGCGAACCAGCGCTGGCTGGATCAGCTGTGGCAATCCTATGTCACCGACGTGGCCGAGCAGCGGGAGATAGAACCGGATTCGGTCGCGCCAGACAAGGATCACTTCCTCGAGCTGCTGCGCAAGGCCGGTGGCAATGCTGCCAGCTACGCCCTCGACAACGGTCTGGTGGATCAGCTCGCCACCCGCGACGAGATGACCCAGGCGGTCATCAAGGAGGTGGGCGAGAGCGAGGATCACGGCTGGAAAGGGGTCGGGCTGAAAGAGTATCTGGCCGCCATCCCCGAGCAATATCCCCAGAGCGGCAAGGATGAGGTGGGCCTCATCACCGCCAGCGGCGCCATCATGGACGGGATCCAGCCGGCCGGCACCATAGGCGGTGACAGCCTCTCCGAGCTGCTGGCCGAGGCCCGTCGCGACGACCAGATCAAAGCCGTGGTGCTGCGGGTCGACAGCCCGGGGGGCAGCGCCTTCGCCGCCGAGCAGATCCGTGCCGAGCTGCTGGCCCTGAAACAGGCGGGCAAGCCGGTGGTCATCTCCATGGGCAGCTACGCCGCCTCGGGGGGTTACTGGATCTCCGCCGATGCGGACAAGATCTTCGCCTCCCCCACCACACTCACCGGCTCCATCGGGGTGTTCGGCATGTTCGCCACCATCGACAAGGCGCTCTCCCAGTACGGGGTGCACACCGACGGCGTCGGCACCACCGACTTCGTGGGGGTCGGGCTGACCCGGGCCCTGCCGGAGCACGTCGGTCAGGCCATCCAGCTGAGCGTGGAAGACACCTATCAGCGCTTCGTCGGTCTGGTCGGCAAGGGCCGTGGCCTGAGCCCGGAAGAGGCGGAGAAAGCCGCCGAAGGCCGGGTCTGGACCGGTCAGGATGCCAAGGAGCTGGGACTGGTTGACGAGTTCGGCAACCTGGACGACGCCCTCAAGGCCGCCGCTGAGCTCGCCAACCTCAAGAGCTGGCAGGTCACCCCTATAGCGCCGGAAGAGTCGGCAAGGGACAAGTTCCTGCGCGAGCTGTTTGACAGCAGCGCCCAGGCGCTGGCCCCGCACCTGCAAAGCTGGCTGCCCGCAGGATTGGGCAAGGCGCTGGTGGAGATGAACCGCAGCCTGGACCCGCTGACCCGCTTCAATGACCCGCAAGGCACCTACGCCTTCTGCCCGGTCTGCGTGCCCTGAGACTGACAGTGTGCCGAAAACAAATAAACCGCCGAATGGCGGTTTATTTGTCTTGGTAACGCCTTGCTGTCAGCTCAGCAACCCGGCCTCTGCCCAGTGCTGCAACTCGGCCAGTACCCGGGTCTCGCGCACAGTCCACTGGGGGCAAGGGCCGGCCAGCTGGGTCTTGTTGGTCTGCAGGGCCTCTTCCAGGGCGAACCAGCCCGGGGTGAAGCCAAGACGTATCTCGTAGGGCTGGGGGTGCGGCTCGCACCAGTCCTCCCCCACCTGGCAGAGGTAATAGAAGGAGCGGATGCAGTAGGCGTCGTAGTCGGCCTCGCGGGCGGCGCGAAACTCCCGGGTCTGCCCGAGCAGCAGACCTACGGCCACCAGCTCGGCGCCGCACTCTTCCCGCAGCTCCCGGGCCAGGGCCGTATGGTGGCACTCCCCCACCTCTATGCCGCCCCCGGGGAACATGAGATCCCCGTTGACGCGAGAGTGCACCAGCAGCAGTTCATCCCCGCGCATCACCACGGCCCTGACCGTGGTCCGCTCGAGCACCCTCCCCTCGCAGGGGACCTGACCATGGACGAGGCGGATGTCGAAGGCATGGGCCCACTCAAGGGCGCCGGATGGCAGCGGTATCATGGGGCCTGGTAGCTCCCTTGTCTGAGCGCCTCGACTATGGTGGCGGCCGCCTGATCCAGCCTCTCCTGCTGCTCCTTGCCGATGGCGTGGTAGATCCCGAGACGGGTGGACGAGACCTCGGGGGTCTCCTGAAACGACTCGCTCACCTTGCCCCACTGATAGGCCAGATCAAACGCCTTCTGCCCCATGTAGAGGGTGCTGAGGGCGGTGAGGATCCGGCTGTTGACCTTGTCCCCTTCCCCATAGAGGGAGAGGGCGTGATGCATCAGGCCGATGGCCTTCTGGGGCTCGCTCTTGGCATAGATGCCCCCCAGGGCCAACTGCAACTCCGGCTCCTCGAGGGCGGGGGTGCCTTCCAGCGCCAGGAAGCTGGCACGGGCCGCTGGATTGGTGTTGTTGGTCCAGTGCCAGAGCAGCAGATAGGGATCCTGGGAGCCACGGGTCTGGGCATCCAGCTGCTCCAGCTGAGCGCCGGCGGCCAGCATGCCCTCCACCCTGGGGCTCTTCTGCTCGCGGGCCCGCTTGTATTCGATGTTGGTGGAGTGTTCGGCGCACTGGAGGTAGCGCTCCAGGTCACGCATCAGCGCGTATCTGTGCCTGTCCGTGCCCTCCTCCTGGAGGTAGTAGCGGGCGCGGATGACATCGCTGCGCTCATGGCGACACCAGCCGTCGTCCACCAGATCCGCACAGAGCGCCGGAGACTGGGTGCAGATGTTGTGGATCCTGTCGTCATCGCAGGCCATCAGCGTCAGACAACAGGCGAGGGGGAGCAGTAACGGACGCTGTGAGAATAGGGTCATGGTTCACATCTGGTTGGTAACAATCGCAACCCGCCCTGGCCACCGCCAACTAGCAAACAGGCTACATATCCATTACAATGCGCGCGCCGTATAAGGCCGCGACTGCAGAATAATATAACGAAACCGTCAGCCCTACACTGATCTGCATTCGACGAATTTCAATTTGCCCAGGCAACTTGCTTCAACAACGTGAAATAAAGGATCTGGTTAATGACCCACGAGCACTACTTGCAGGCGTGGCAGGAGAGCCAGGAGCTCGCCGAAGCCATGCAGCCCTTGATTGGTCGCCTCTACCGACAGCAAGGGATAGAAATCACCCTCTACGGGCGCCCCCTGCAGAACGCCTCCACCATCGACATCCTCAAGGCCCACAGGGTCGTTCGCCGCCACCAGGGCACACCCCTCCCCATCCAGCAAAGCTTCCCCCTGCTCCAGGCCATGGTCGCCCTGAATCCGACCGCCGCCGAAGTGGATCTCGGCAAGCTGGCGGTGGGTTACTGGCAGGATCACCAGGATGAAGCCGGCATAGACGACTATCTGCGCGCCAAGCTGGCCCCGGCCCTGAACCGCAATTCAGTGCCCGCCCCGACCGACGTGGTGCTCTACGGCTTTGGCCGCATCGGCCGCCTGCTGGCCAGGCTGCTGATCGAGCGCACCGGCGCCGCCAACTCCCTGCGCCTGCGCGCCATAGTCGTGCGTGGCGGTCGCGAAGGAGATCTGGAGAAACGCGCCAGCCTGCTGCGCCGCGACTCTGTGCACGGTCCCTTCAACGGCTCCATCGAGGTGGATAATGAGCGCAGCGCCATCATCGCCAACGGCACCTTCATCCAGGTGATCTATGCAAACAGCCCGGCGGACATCGACTACACCGCCCATGGCATCGACAATGCGCTGATCGTCGACAACACCGGTGTCTGGCGCGACGAGGCGGGTCTGTCCGAGCACCTCAAGGCACGCGGTGCGGCCCGGGTGCTGCTGACCGCCCCCGGCAAGGGGGAGATGAAGAACGTGGTGTTCGGGGTCAACCACGAGGTAATAGGCCCGGATGACAAGATCATCTCTGCCGCCTCCTGCACCACCAACGCCATCACCCCCGTGCTCAAGGTGATGCAGGACAAGTACGGCATCCGCCACGGCCACGTAGAGACGGTGCACTCCTACACCAACGATCAGAACCTCATCGACAACTATCACAAGGGCGAGCGCCGCGGTCGCAGCGCAGCCCTCAACATGGTGATGACCAGCACAGGCGCCGCCAAGGCGGTGGCCAAGGCGCTGCCCGAGCTCAAGGGCAAGCTGACCGGCAACGCCATCCGGGTGCCGACCCCCAATGTGTCGCTCGCCATCATCAACCTGTCGCTGGAGCAGGGCACGGATCGGGAGAGCCTCAACGCCTATCTGCAGCAGATGGCCCTGAGCTCTGCCCTCCATCGCCAGATCGATTACAGCGCCAGCACAGAGCTGGTCTCCTCCGACATGGTGGGTTCGCGCTTCGCGGGCATAGTGGACTCCCAGGCCACCATAGCCGAGGGGGATCACTGCGTGCTTTACGTGTGGTATGACAACGAGTTCGGGTACAGTTGTCAGGTAGTGCGGGTGATGGAGCAGATGGCCGGCGTAGTCCGCCAGGATCTACCGGCATAGTCCGCCAGGATCTACCGGCATAGTCCGCCAGGATCTGCCCGCCAGATCCCTTCATGGCTCAATTTGCAAGGAGAGGCCGATGTCGTTTCAACAGGTGATAGGGCAGATGCCCAAAGAAGTGTACGAGCGGCTCAAGACCGCGGTCGAGCTGGGCAAGTGGCCGGACGGCCAGCCCCTCACCGAGGAGCAGAAGGCCACCTCGCTGCAGGCCGTGATGGCCTGGCAGGCGATGCACCTTGCCGATCCCGAGCACATGAACATAGGCCGCGACGGCGAGATAGTGATGAAGAGCAAGAGCGAGCTCAAGCGCCAGTATCGGGATGAGGAAGAGATTGTCAGGATCGACCTCAGTCACTGATACAGAGCCGGGATACAGCTGCACTGCGGCGCACAGCAAAGAGGGGAGCCAATATGGCTCCCCTCTTTTTTGTTCGGCGATAGCGACCCGTCAGGGCGTCAGCTCGCCGCGCAGGGACTGCTGCATCAGCTCGCGGATGCGTGGGGCGGGCAGATCCTGGCTCAGCAGGAAGTGCAGCTTGGTGAGCGCCGCCTCGGCCGTCATGTCAAAGCCCGAGATGACCCCGGCCCGGGAGAGGGCGTTGCCGGTGGCATAGCCCCCCATGTTGACCTTGCCGTGCAGGCACTGGCTCAGGTTGACTATGATGACGCCCCGGGCGGATGCCTCGGAGAGCAGCGCCAGCATGGCCGGGTTCTGGGGCGCATTGCCCACCCCGAAGGAGAGCAGGATCAGCGCCCGCACCGGTTGCTGCAAGATGTTGGCGATCACCTCGGCCGAGATGCCGGGATAAAGGGTCACCACGCCGATGGGCTGGGGGGTGATGTCGTGCAGCACCAGCGGATGCTCGGAGGGCTCCCCCAGCTCCCCCGCTTCCAGGGAGATGGCGATGCCGGCATTGAGCAGCGGCGGGTAGTTCGGCGAATCGAAGGCGTGGAAGCCGTCCGCGTGCACCTTCTTGCTGCGGTTGCCGCGATAGAGCTGATTGTTGAAAAACAGCGTCACCTCGTGGATCGGGTAGTTGGCCGCGATATAGAGGGCATTGAGCAGGTTTTGCTGGCCGTCGGAGCGCAGCTCGGCGAGCGGGATCTGGGAGCCGGTGATGATGACCGGCTTGTGCAGATCTTCGAGCATGAAGGAGAGAGCCGAGGCGGTGAACGACATGGTGTCGGTACCGTGCAGGATCACGAAGCCGTCGTACTGCTCGTAGTTGTCACGAATGTCCTCGGCGATGCGCTGCCAGTCCGCCGGGGTCATGTCGGAGGAGTCGATGAGGGGGGCATATTCGTGGATATGATAATCCGGCATCTCGGGCCGGTGAAACTCGGGCATCCGGGCCAGACAATCTTCCATGAAACCCGCCATCGGCACATAACCGTGGTCGGAACGCTGCATCCCTATGGTGCCGCCCGTGTAGGCGATATAGATAGACTTCTTCACACCCTCTCCTCTCTCTGGACTGACAACCGGCGGACAATTCAAGGTTCAACCGGTTCCTTCACTTCCTATTCCGGTTCCGCTCATGGGCGGGAAACTGGCGAATTATAGAGACTGCCGCTGCAAATGACAGCAGCATTGTTGCGGGCCGGAGCCCCCTCAGGGCATAGTGTTAAATGCCAGGTTAATGCACGGTTTTGAGCATTAATATGATGAACATGGATATAAACGGTGTTTTTTGCTAGTATCCGGCGGATTTTTCATAAATGTCATCTGGATGCCTGATGCAATCGGGCTCGCATCGATCCCATTTTTGCCTGGGACTGGGGCTGTGGCCCCCTCTTGAACTGGCGCCTGCGCCACTCTGTTTTTATCCCGGCTGAATCTGTGAGTCTTTCTCGCCAAAGACACAGCCGATCAACATGGGAGTACCGCATGATACAACTTGATTCCTACGCCACCCTGGTCGCCGCCACCCTGGTGCTGCTGCTCGGCCGTCTGCTAGTCAACCGGATTGGCCCCCTGCGTACCTTCAACATTCCCAAACCGGTGGCAGGCGGCCTGGTGGTCGCCCTGGTGCTGCTGCTGCTGCGCTCCACCATGCAGCTTGAACTGCAATTTGACACCACACTGCAAACCCCGCTGATGCTGGCCTTCTTCGCCTCCATCGGTCTCTCCGCCGATCTGGGCAGCCTCAAGCGCGGCGGCAAGGCGGTGATCACCTTCCTGCTGGTGGTCACCGGCCTGCTGCTGGTGCAAAACAGCCTGGGGGTCGGTCTGGCCACCCTGCTGGGTCTGGACCCGCACATGGGACTGCTGGCCGGCTCCATCACCCTCTCCGGCGGCCACGGCACAGGCGCGGCCTGGGGCTCCATCTTCACCGAGAAGTACGGCGTGCAATCTGCCGCCGAGCTCGCCATCGCCTGCGCCACCTTCGGCCTGGTGCTGGGGGGACTGATCGGCGGGCCTGTCGCCCGCTACCTGGTGAAGAAGGTGCAGGTGCCCGGCGAGGAGCACAACCGTGACGGCGCCCCCCAGGGCTTCGAGATGCCGGACATGGAGCGGCCGCTCACCACCTTCAGCCTGATCGAGACCCTGGCGCTGATCGCCATCAGCCTCAAGGGGGGCGAGATGTTCTCCCTCTACCTCAAGGGCAGCGCCCTGGAGCTCCCCGTCTTCGTCTGCGTGCTCTTCGTCGGCGTGCTGCTGCGCAACCTGCTGACCCTGCTCAACTGGCATGAAGTGAGCGATCGGGAGGTCTCCCTGCTCGGCAACGTCAGCCTGTCGCTCTTCCTCGCCATGGCGCTGATGAGCCTGAAGCTGTGGGATCTCGCCAGCCTGGCCCTGCCCATCTTCATCCTGCTGGCCGCCCAGACGGTGGCGATGGCGCTCTACGCCATCTTCGTCACCTTCAGGGTCATGGGCAGCAACTATGACGCGGCCGTGCTGGCGGCGGGCCACTGCGGCTTCGGTCTGGGGGCCACCCCCACCGCCATCGCCAACATGCAGGCCATCACCCAGCGCTTCGGCCCGTCCCATCTGGCGTTCCTGGTGGTACCCATGGTGGGCGCCTTCTTCATCGACATCATCAACGCCGTGGTGATCAAGCTGTTCCTGGCCCTGCCCTTCCTGTAAGCCCGGACGCCAGACCCCATATGAAAGAGCCCACCTTTTGGTGGGCTCTTTGCTGGCGTTCTCCCGCCCCCTTGGTTCCCAGGAAGGCCAGAGCATCCCGGGATTCAGCCTTGCGACAGCCAGCCAGGGCGTATCACTGCCTTGACCGGATGACGGACAACAAAAAGCCCCGCACTCCAGTGCGGGGCTTTTTACATCGGGCGCCGCAGTGGCGCCGCTTCCAGGCCCTTTCTTACAGGATAAATGTCGATACCTGCTGGTTCAGATTGGTGGCACGTCCCTTGAGGTGGTGCGCCTGATCAAGGTCGCGCATGGCGGCGGCGGTGATCTCGTCGCTCACATCCTTGATGGCGGTGGTGTTCTGGGTGATCTCGCCAGTCACCTGGGTCTGCTCCTCGGCGGCGGTGGCGATCTGACCCGCCATGTCGGAGATGAGGGAGACGGCCTGGGTGATCTCTTCCAGCGCGGCGGCCGCGGCATCGGCGTCCTTGACGCTGTTGTCCGCCAGCCCCTGGCTGGTCTGCATCAGGCTGACCGCACGGGCTGTGGTCTGCTGCAGGGTCTCTATGGTGGACTGGATCTCCTGAGTGGAGTCCTGGGTACGGCGCGACAGCACCCGCACCTCATCCGCCACCACGGCGAAACCGCGACCCTGCTCACCGGCACGGGCCGCTTCGATGGCCGCGTTCAGCGCCAGCAGGTTGGTCTGCTCGGCGATGCCCTGAATGGTGGAGAGGATGCCGGAGATGGCCTGGGCGTGGCGGCTCAGCTCGCCGATGACGCCGGTGGCCTGACCCACTTCCTCGGCCAGGTTGTTGATGGACTGACGAGTCTGGTTCACCAGCATCTTGCCCTGCTCGCTGCTCTGGGCAGATTGCTGGGCGGCGGCGGCTGTGTTCTCGGCGTTGCCGGCGATCTCCATGGTGGCGCTCGCCATCTCGGTGACCGCGGTGGCGACCATGGTCACCTCCTGCTGTTGACGCTGCAGCTCTTCCACCGCGGCCTGGTTGGTCACCAGGCTGCGCTCCGCATCGGCATTCAGCTCGTTGGCGAGCTGGCGGATATTGCCGATCAGCTGGTGCTGGCTGCCGACAAAACGGTTGAAGCTGTTGGCCAGCTGGCCCACCTCGTCATTGGCATCGATCTTGATGCGCTGGGTCAGATCGCCGTTACCGTCGGCGATGCGGGCCAGGGCCTGGGAAACCTTGCCAAGCGGGCCCAGCAGCAGGCTGACCAGCCAGGAGATGGCGATGATGCTGCCCACCAGCACCAGCAGGGCCAGGCCAAGCTGGGTCATCAGCAAGGAGGAGAGCGGCGCCTCCAGGGTCGCCTTGTCCAGCACCAGCACCAGTTCCCAGTCGGTGTTCGGGATATCCGTCGCCCACAGCAGCTTGTCGCGGCCTTCGTTGTCAAAATAGACGGGGAGCAGGCTGTTGCTGCTCTTGCTCTGCTCGATCAGGGCGTTGGAGAGATCGTTGTCGATCTCGCTGCCAGGCTTCATCGCCTTGGCCGCATCTTTATAGGCAATGACGGTGCCGTCCTTGTGCATCAGGATGGCGACACCGTCCGCCGGCAGGGCCATCTTGGTGACATCCTCCACCAGGGAGGCGATGGAGAGATCGCCGCCGACCACGCCGCCCTGGGCCGGTTGGGCCAGGGTCACCACCATGACGTTGTAGGCCACGTCGAGGTAGGGTTTGGTCACTATCATGCCGCCCTTGGCCATGGCTTCCTGATACCAGCCACGGGAGCGGGGATCATAGCCGTCACGGTTGATGGAAGGGTCAGAGTCGTTCATCTTGCCACTGCCCTCACCGAAATAGGTGAGCTGGAAACGGCCGGACACTTGCGCCTGTTGCAGGGCGTTGAGGGGGTCGGGGCCGGCCTTGTTGCCCAGCGCCTGGATGACATCGCGACGGGCGGCGAGCCAGTCACTGACGCTGGCGGCCTGCTGGCTGCCGAGGCGCTGCACCTGTTCCTGACTGCCTTGCAGCAACAGGGACTTCTGGCTGCTGTAGCTCTGCCAGGAGAGCAGCAGGATCACCAGGGAGAGGGCGATCACCACAGACAACAGTATCTTCTGCTTGAGTGATAGGTTTTTCATCGTGCTTTCTTCTTGTGGGGTCAGGAACAGGATTACTCGAAAAGTGCGCGGCACTCCATGTTGTTGTTAGCGGCCAAAGCGTACAGAACTGAAGCGGAGAATGGTGAGGCTGGCGATATTTTCTGCAAGAAAGCACAAAATAGCCTCCGAAATCGGTGACAGAAGGCGGCCAGGGCGAGCCAACCCTGTTTATTCCTTCCGCAATTGGCTAGAATATCCCGTTTTTAAATCACATCGACCCCGAGAGTTTTCACGATGTTTGAAGTCAATCCTGTATTAAACAAGCTTAAGGAGCTGTCTGAGAGGACCGAGCTGCTTAGGGGGTACCTTTGACTATGACGCCAAGAAAGAGCGTCTAGAAGAGGTCAATGCCGAGCTGGAACAGCCGGATGTCTGGAATGAGCCGGAGCGCGCACAGGCGCTGGGTAAAGAGCGCGTGTCGCTGGACAACGTGGTCAACACCATAGACGTCTTGACACAAGGTGCTGAGGACGTCGAGATGCTGGTCAGCCTGGCGGTCGAAGGCGAAGACGAGGAGACCTTCAACGAGGCCGTGGCCGAAGCCGATCAGCTGGAAGCCAAGCTGGTGGATCTCGAATTCCGTCGCATGTTCTCCGGTCAGCACGATGGCTCCGACTGCTACATCGACATCCAGTCCGGTTCCGGCGGCACCGAGGCTCAGGACTGGGCCAACATGGTGCTGCGCATGTACCTGCGCTGGGGCGATGCCCACGGCTACAAGCCGGAGCTGATCGAGCTGTCTGACGGCGACGTGGCCGGCATCAAGTCCGCCACCGTCAAGTTCACCGGCGAGTATGCCTTCGGCTGGCTGCGCACCGAGACCGGCGTGCACCGCCTGGTCCGCAAGTCACCGTTCGACTCGGGTGGCCGTCGTCATACCTCGTTCTGCTCGGTGTTCGTCTACCCCGAGATCGATGACGACATCGAGATCGACATCAACCCGGCGGATCTGCGCATCGACGTCTACCGCGCCTCCGGTGCCGGTGGTCAGCACGTCAACCGGACCGAGTCCGCGGTGCGTATCACCCACGTCCCCACCGGGGTGGTGGTGCAGTGCCAGAACGACCGTTCCCAGCACAAGAACAAAGATCAGTGTATGAAGCAGCTGAAGGCCAAGCTCTACGAGCTGGAAATTCAGAAGCAGAACGCTGAGAAGCAAGCCCTCGAAGAGACCAAGTCCGACATCGGCTGGGGCAGCCAGATCCGCTCCTACGTACTGGATGACTCCCGTATCAAGGATCTGCGCACCGGCGTCGAGACCCGCAATACCCAATCGGTACTCGACGGCGACTTGGACAAGTTTATCGAAGCCAGCCTGAAATCAGGCCTGTAAACAGAGCAGCAGGAATCACCATGTCTGAACAAACCACTACTCCGGAAGTCGACCAGACTCTCGAACTGAACAACGAGATGACTGAGCGTCGCTCCAAGCTGGCCGCCTTGCGCGCCCAGGGCAACCCTTTCCCCAACGACTTCCGTCGTGACAGCCTGTCCGGCGATCTGCACGCCGAGTTTGGCGACAAGAGCGCCGACGAGCTGGTGGCCTTGAATAAACGGGTGAAGATTGCCGGTCGTATCATGACCCGCCGGATCATGGGCAAGGCTTCCTTCGCGACCCTGCAGGACATGGCTGGCAAGATCCAGATCTACGTGACCCGTGACGACCTGCCGGAAGGCTTCTACAACGAGCAGTTCAAGAAGTGGGATCTGGGGGACATAGTCGGCGTGGAAGGGACCCTGTTCCGCACCAACACCGGCGAGCTCTCCGTCCATGTGGGCGAAATCCGCCTGCTGACCAAGGCACTGCGTCCGCTGCCCGAGAAGCACAAAGGCCTGACCGATCAGGAAGCCCGCTGCCGTCAGCGCTACCTGGATCTGATCGCCAACGAAGAGTCCCGCAAGACCTTCATGATCCGCACCCAGGTGGTTGCCGGCATCCGCAAGTTCTTCAACGAGAAGCGCTTCATGGAAGTGGAAACCCCCATGATGCAGGTCATCCCGGGTGGTGCCTCCGCGCGTCCCTTCGTCACCCACCACAATGCGCTGGACATCGACATGTATCTGCGTATCGCCCCCGAGCTCTATCTGAAGCGTCTGGTGGTCGGTGGTTTCGAGCGCGTCTACGAGATCAACCGCAACTTCCGTAACGAAGGGATCTCGGTGCGTCACAACCCCGAGTTCACCATGATCGAGTTCTACATGGCCTATGCCGACTACATCGATCTGATGGACCTGACCGAGGAGCTGCTGCGCACCCTGGCCCAGGACATCCTGGGTGACACCCAGATCCGTTACGCCAAAGAGGGCGAAGAGGGCCTGACCATCGATTTCGGTCAACCGTTCCAGCGCCTCACCATGGTCGAGTCCATCCTCAAGTTCAACCCGGATGTGACCCAGGACGATCTGGCCACCCTGGAGAGCGCCAAGGCCGTCGCCAAGCGTCTGCACATCGAGCTGATGAAGGGCTGGGAGCTGGGCCACGTGATCACCGCCATCTTCGAAGAGACAGTTGAGCACATGCTGCTGCAACCCACCTTCATCACCGAGTACCCGGCTGCCGTCTCCCCGCTGGCTCGCCGCAACGACAAGAACCCGGACGTGACCGATCGCTTCGAGTTCTTCATCGGCGGCCGCGAGCTGGCCAACGGCTTCTCCGAGCTGAACGATGCGGAAGATCAGGCCAAGCGCTTCCAGGATCAGGTGAACCAGAAAGAAGCGGGCGACGACGAAGCCATGTTCTACGACGCCGACTTCGTCACCGCGCTGGAACACGGCCTGCCGCCCACTGCCGGTCAGGGCATTGGCATCGACCGTCTGGTGATGCTGTTCACCAACAGCCACACCATCCGCGACGTCATCCTGTTCCCGGCCCTGCGTCCGCAACAGAAATAAGCGATCGCCTCAGGCCTGGCCTGATGCCCGATGGCACTGAAAACGCCCCGCAACTGCGGGGCGTTTTTTATGGCGAAAACCAAAGCTGGCGAACCGGCACACCCGGCTGGCGGCTTATGGGGCGGGCGGCAGCAGCCACTCCCCCTGCCACAGGGTCAGCGCCTGACCCGACATCCACACCCTATCCCCCTGCAACTCGAGCACCAGCTCCCCGCCCCGTGCCGAGATCTGGCGCGCCCGCAACTGCGTCTTGCCGAGTCGCTCGGCCCAGTAGGGCACCAGGGCGCAGTGGTTGGAGCCGGTGACAGGATCCTCCTCCACCCCGACCCAGGGGGCGAAGTAGCGGGAGACGAAGTCATCGCCTCCCCGGCTGGAGGGCGCAGTCACCATCAGGCCACGACCGGGCAGGGCCCCCAGGGCGTGGAAGTCCGGCTTGAGCCTCTGCACCTCCTGCTCGCTGCCCAGCACCAGCAGGAACTTGGCGCCGGCGGCCAGGGTCTGCAGCGGCGTGCAGCCGAGGGCCTCGGAATAGGCGGGATCCAATATCAGCGGAGCAAGGGGGATGCGCGGAAAGTCGAGCCGGATCCACTCCCCCTCGGCGCTGGCCTCCAGCAGGCCGCTGCGGGTCTCGAAGCGCAGCACCTGGGAGCGGGCCACAGCCCCGGTCTGCCACAGCACATGGGCGGCGGCCAGAGTGCCGTGACCGCAGAGATCCACTTCGACCGTCGGGGTAAACCAGCGCAACCGATAGTGCGCCTCCCCCAGGGGACTGAGGAAGGCGGTCTCCGACAGGTTGAACTCCGCCGCCATGGCCTGCAGCTCGGCATCGCTGCGTTCGGGGCCCAATACGACTATGGCGGGGTTGCCCCCGAAGGGGTGCTGGCTGAAGGCATTGACATGGAACAGTCTGGACATCGGCAGATCCTGAGAGGCGGAAGGGGACTCAATATTGCGATTTTTATACCACAGCCGGGGAGCCGCTGAGGCGGATTTCGGCTTTATAAATTCATAAATCGCATAAAGAAGATATTTTTATTCTTTGTTGTTATTCATTGCACCCCTTAACCTGACCAAAAATCAGACCATGGAAGACATGTGTGATGCAATTGACAGCCCCAATACCCACCATAAGCCCGCTCTCTGACGAGCAGCAGCGCCAGCTGAATCAGGTCTTGTCGACCCTCAATACCCAGCAACTCGCCTGGGTGAGCGGTTATCTCTACGGCCTCTCCCAGTCAGGCGTCCAGAGCGTCGCCACCAGCGCCGCCGTGGCCGCCCCCGGTGGCAGCCTGACCATTCTCTACGGCTCCCAGACCGGCAACGCCAAGGGTGTCGCCAGCGCCATCCAGGCTCAGGCGAAGGCCCACGGCCTGCCGGTGACCCTGACCTCGATGGCGGACTACAAACCCAAGCAGCTCAAGAAAGAGAGCCATCTGCTGGTGATCGTTAGCACTTACGGGGAGGGGGAGCCGCCGGAGAGCGCGGTGGATCTGTTCGAGCAGCTTAAAAAAGGCAAGATAGGCAAACTCGAAGGTCTCAAGTTCGCCGTACTGGGGCTGGGTGACAGCTCCTACGAATTCTTCTGCCAGACCGGCAAGGACTTCGACGACTTCCTGTCAAAAGCGGGTGCCGAGCGCATTCATGAACTCGCGAGCCTCGACGTGGATTATCAGGACGCGGCCAAGGCCTGGGGCGAGCAGGCAGTCAATGCCGTCGCCGCTACCCTGTCCGCAGGGGCCGCGACCGCCAGCGTAGCGGGTTCGGTGCAGCAAGCCGTCGGCCACAGCCAGTATCACAAGGAGAACCCCTTCCCGGCCAAGCTCTCGGTCAATCAGAAGATCACCGGCCGCGACTCCACCAAGGACATCCGCCACATCGAGATCAACCTGGAAGAGTCCGGCATCACTTATCAGCCGGGGGATGCCTTGGGCATCTGGTTCGACAATGACGCCGATCTGGTGGGCGAAGTGCTCGCCCTGAGCGGCCTCTCCGGCGATGAAACCACCGCACAGGGCCCCCTGCGCGCGGCCCTGACCCGCCACTTCGAGCTGACCCGCTTGCACGGCGGCTTTATCACCGGGTTGGCCGAGATCTCGGACAATGCGGCGCTCAAGGATCTGGCCGGCGACAAGGCCCAGGTCAACGCCCTGGTGGCCAGCGCCCAGGTGGTGGATGTGCTCAAGCGCTTCCCCTCCTCCCTGAGCGCGGATCAGCTTGTCAAACTGCTGCGCCCGCTGACCCCGCGCCTCTACTCCATCGCCTCCGCCCAGAGCGAAGTGGAGGAAGAGGTACACCTGACAGTCGGCGTGGTGCGCTATCCCCAGGAAGATGGCACAGTGCGATCTGGCGGCGCCTCCTCCTATCTGGCGGACCGTCTGGCCGAGGACGCCGAGGTCAGGGTGTTCGTGGAGCACAACGACAACTTCCGCCTGCCGGCCAATCCCGATACCCCCGTCATCATGGTGGGTCCGGGCACCGGCATAGCCCCCTTCCGCGCCTTTATGCAGGAGCGTGAGGCACAAGGGGCCGAGGGCAAGAACTGGCTCATCTTCGGCAACCCTCACTTCACCCAGGACTTCCTCTATCAGGTGGAGTGGCAGCGTTATGTGAAATCCGGCCTGCTGTCGAAGATCTCCCTGGCTTTCAGCCGGGATCAGGCCAACAAGATCTATGTGCAGGACCGCCTGCGCGAAGCGGGGCTTGAGCTCTACCAGTGGCTGGAAGCAGGTGCTCACTTCTATGTGTGCGGCGACGCCAACCACATGGCGAAGGATGTGCAGGAGGCCCTGCTGGATGTGATCAGCGATCATGGCCACAAGAGCCGTGAAGAAGCAGAAGAGTATTTGAGCGAATTGCGTCGTGCCAAACGTTATCAAAGGGATGTCTACTGATGAGCAAGCAACCAATCTCGAAACAAGCAGCAGGACCGGTTGAAGGGCCACTGTCCGACAACGAACGCCTCAAACGCGAGAGCAACTTCCTGCGCGGCACCATAGAGCAGGATCTGCAGGATCCCCTCACCGGTGGCTTCAACGGCGACAACTTCCAGCTGATCCGCTTCCACGGCATGTATCAGCAGGATGACAGAGACATCCGCCCCGAGCGCACCGCCCAGAAGCTGGAGCCCCTGCACAACGTCATGCTGCGCGCCCGCCTGCCGGGCGGCATCATCACCCCGGCCCAGTGGCAGGTGATCGACAAGTTCGCCGAGGAGCACAGCCTCTACGGCAGCATCCGCCTGACCACCCGCCAGACCTTCCAGTTCCACGGTGTATTGAAGCGCGACATCAAGCTGATGCACCAGACCCTCAACAGCACCGGCATCGACTCCATCGCCACCGCGGGCGACGTGAACCGCAACGTGCTCTGCACCAGCAACCCGGTGGAGTCCGAGCTGCACCAGGAGGCCTACGAGTGGGCCAAGAAGATCTCCGAGCACCTGCTGCCCAAGACCCGCGCCTACGTGGAGATCTGGCTGGATGGCGAGAAGCTGGGGGGTGACGAGGAGCCGATCCTGGGTTCTAACTACCTGCCGCGCAAATTCAAGACCACAGTGGTGATCCCGCCCCACAACGACGTGGACATCCACGCCAACGATCTCAACTTCGTGGCCATCGCAGATGGCGGCAAGCTGGTGGGCTTCAACGTACTGGTGGGCGGGGGTCTGGCCATGACCCACGGCGACACCAGCACCTATCCGCGCAAGGCGAGCGATTTCGGCTTCATCCCGCTCTCCCACGTGCTGGAGGTGGCCGCCGCAGTGGTCAGCACCCAGCGCGACTGGGGCAACAGGGTCAACCGCAAGAACGCCAAGACCAAGTACACTCTTGAACGCGTGGGGGTGGAGGCCTTTAAGGCCGAGGTGGAGAGCCGCGCGGGCATCCCCTTCGCCGAGAGTCGCCCCTACGAGTTCACCAGCCGTGGGGATCGCTTTGGTTGGGTCGAGGGGATCGACGGCAAGCATCACCTCACCCTGTTTATCGAGAATGGCCGCCTGCTGGACTTTCCGGGCAAGCCGCTCAAAACCGGCATGCTGGAGATCGCCAAAGTGCATCAGGGGGATTTTCGCCTCACCGCCAACCAGAACCTCATCATCGCAGGGGTGCCCGCCGGCGAGAAGGCCCGCATCGAAGCCCTGGCGCGCCAATACGGTCTGCTGGATGACGGCGTGAGCGAGCAACGCAAGCAGTCCATGGCCTGTGTGGCCCTGCCCACCTGCCCGCTGGCGATGGCCGAGGCCGAGCGTATGCTGCCCGCCTTTGTCACCGACATCGAAGGTCTGCTGGCCAAGCACGAGCTGGCGAATGACGCCATCATCTTCCGGGTCACCGGCTGCCCCAACGGCTGCGGCCGCGCCATGCTGGCGGAAGTGGGTCTGGTGGGCAAGGCCCCCGGCCGCTACAACCTGCACCTGGGGGGCAACCTGGAGGGGACCCGGATCCCGCGCCTCTATCAGGAGAACATCACGGAGCCGCAGATCCTGGCCGAGCTAGACGCCCTGATCGGCCGCTGGGCCAAGGAGCGCAGCCCGAACGAATGCTTCGGCGACTTCGTGATCCGCGCAGGGGTAGTGGCCCCCGTCATCGACTCCGCGAGGGACTTCTATGCAGCCTGAACTGACTGATAGCGAGCGGCTGGCGCGCACCACCAACGGGCGGCTCGACCTCGACGCCCTGCTGGCCCTCGGCCGGGAGGAGCAGAGCGAGGCGCTGGCCCCCCTCAACCGGGAGCTGGACGCCATGAGCGCCTCCGAGCGGGTGCGCTGGGCGCTGGTGAATCTGCCGGGGGAACACGTGCTGTCGTCGAGCTTCGGCATCCAGGCGGCACTGATGCTGCACCTGGTGAGCCGCGAGCGGAGCGATGTGCCCGTGGTGCTGACCGATACCGGTTATCTCTTCCCCGAGACCTACCACTTCATCGACCAGCTGGCCGAGCGCCTCAGCCTCAACCTGAAGATCTACCGGGCCGAGCTCAGCCCGGCCTGGCAGGAGGCCCGCTTCGGCCTCTTGTGGGAGCAGGGGGTGGAGGGGATCACCCGCTACAACCAGCTCAACAAGGTGGAGCCCATGGACCGCGCCCTGAGCGAGCTCGGCGCCCGCACCTGGTTCTCCGGCCTGCGCCGGGAGCAGGCGGGCAGCCGCGGCAAGCTGCCGGTGCTGGCCATACAGCGCGGCCGATTCAAGTTCCTGCCGGTGATCGACTGGAGCAACAAGGACGTCTTCTACTACTTCAAGGAGCACGATCTGCCCTACCACCCCCTGTGGGAGCAGGGCTACCTCTCGGTGGGCGATGTGCACACCACCACCAAGTGGGAGCCGGGCATGAGCGAGGAGCAGACCCGCTTCTTCGGCCTCAAGCGCGAGTGCGGCCTGCACGAGGAGAGTGGCGAGCACGACGGCTCCGGCATCTGAGCCTGGTACGCAGCCTGTTGCTGCGCTCCGTCCATAAAAAAACGCCCGGCAATAGCCGGGCGTTTTGCTTGCTGACATCCATGGGCTGGGCCGCGCCGAGGGGGCCTTAGCCCGCTGATTTGTCTTGCGCTGCGGCGCGTGCCTGGGTCAGCCAGTCATTGACCAGGGCCTGGTGTCCCTTGAGCCAGGCATCGGCGTGGCGTTCCACATCCGCCGGCTTGTTCTGTCCCTTGTTCATCAGGCCATTCTGGATGTTGATGTCGTTCAACGGCAGCTTGACGATGCTGAACAGCTTGGCCGCCGCCGGGTTGGCATCGGTGAAGGCCTTGTTGGCGACTATGTGCATGGTGTTGACGGCAAAACCGTAGTTCTTGCCGTTGGGCAGCCGGGTCTTGGCCGCCTCCTTGGCATCGGAGGGCACCTCCAGCCACACTACATCCTTGCCCGGCACCAGCTCGCTGCTGAGCCAGTAGGGGGTCCAGGTGTAGTAGAGCACCGGCTTGCCAGCCTGGTATCGGGCCAGGGTATCGGCGATCAGGGCCGCGTAGTTGCCCTGCTTGTGGGTGACGGTCGGGGTCAGGCCGAACTCGTCCAGATGATGGTTGATGGCCCCTTCACAGCCCCAGCCCGGGTTGCAGCCCACCAGATCGGCCTTGCCGTCGCCATCGCCGTCAAACAGCGCCGCCAGCTTGGGATCCTTGAGCTGGCCCAGGTTGGTGATGCCGTACCGGGCCGCTGTCTTCTTGTCGATGAGGTAACCCTGGGCGGCGCCGGCCACATAGGTGCCCTGACGGAAGAACACCTTGTCGCCCCCCGCCTGCTCGTACTTGTTGTCCTGCAGCGGTATCCAGTTGAAGGCGAGGAAGGTGCCGTCCCCCTGCGCCACCGAGGCGTAGGCCACGTTGTAGTCCACCTCCTGGGCGGGCTGCACCTCGTAGCCGAGACGACCCATCAGCTTGCTGACCAGCAGGCTCTGGAAGGCCTCCTCCGGCAAGGAGCTCTGCAGAGGCTGCACCTTGACCCCCTCCCCCGGCTGCGCTGTGCTGGCCATGGCGAGGGAACTCAGCAGCAGGGCGCTCAGGGTCAATCCTTTGGTGATCTGTTTCATGCATTTACTCCTTTGTAATCGAGGGATTTGCCGCGGCCGCACAGGCGCAGCAGCAGGGCGACGGGACCGCGCTGATACCAGCGGCCGACCCGGCTGCGATCCGGCTGCCCCATCGCCTGGGTCAGGCGGTCGAGGACTATGGCCAGCAGCACTATGCCGAGGCCGCCGATGGAGGCGAGCCCCATGTCGAGGCGGCCTATGCCGCGCAGCACCATCTGCCCCAGACCGCCGACCGCAATCATGGAGGCGATCACCACCATGGAGAGCGCCAGCATCAGGGTCTGGTTGACCCCGGCCATGATGGTGGGCATGGCGAGCGGCAGCTGTACCTTGAACAGCAGCTGGGAGGGGCTGGCACCGAACGAGTGGGCCGCCTCCACCAGATCGGCGGGCACCTGGCGGATGCCCAGCATGGTGAGACGGATCATCGGGGGCAGGGCGAAGATGACGGTCACCACCACCCCGGGCACATTGCCGATGCCAAACAGCATGACGATGGGGATGAGGTAGACGAAGGCCGGGGTGGTCTGCATGGCATCCAGCAGCGGCCGGGTCCAGGTGGAGAGCCGCTCGCTACGGGCCAGCAAAATGCCGACCGGCAAGCCTATCAACACGCAGAAGAAGAGGGAGGTCAGCACCAGGGACAGGGTCACCATGGCATCGGACCAGGCGCCGATAAGGCCGATCCCAACAAGAGACGCGAGCGTGCCGAGCGCCATGCGGCCGCCCACCAGCTGCCAGGCGATCAGGGTCAAGAGCCCCATCATCAGGGTGGAGGGCACAGTCTGCAGCAGCTGGGTCATGGCCCCCAGGGCCAGCTCCACAGGGGCGCGGATCAGCTGGAACAGGGGTCGCAGGTTCTCCACCAGCCAGCCGATGCCCCCCTCGACCCAGGTATCCAGCGGCACCAGGGCCTGCTGGAAGGGATCCAGCCAGTCGACGGCGGCACTGTTATCGACGACTGCGATCTGGCTCTGCCAGTCTGCCGCCTCTGTGGCCGTACTGCCCCAGGGATCCTCGACAGTGGTGGTGGTGGTCGCAGCGCCCCAGGGATCGGCCTGCGCCTCGTCGGCCCAGGCGGGAGCGCTCGTCAATAGCAACAGCGCCAGCAAGCCGGTCAACAGACGGTTCAAGAGGTTGAGATTCATACCGGGGTACTCCTGTCCAGGGTGTTGAGCAGATTGGCCTTGGAGATGAGTCCCAGATAGGTGCCATCCTCCTCGACCACGGGCACCTGGCAGGGTGCGGCGGCCACCTGGCTGATGAGTTCGTTGAGGGCGGTGTCGGCTAGGATGGGCTGGATGTCCGCCAGCAGCGCCTGCTCCAGGCTCCCCTTGTCACGGACCGCCTGACCGAGCGACTCGACCGAGACGACCCCGAGGAAGCGGCGGCTGCGATCCACCACATAGCCGTACTCCCGCTCCAGCTCCTTGAGCTGGCGCAGGGCATTGCCCGGCCCGTCGGTGGTGTGTTTCTTGATAAGCGGCATCTGCTTGCGGCTGGCCACATCCCGGGCGCTGAAGACGTTGGCGAGATCCACCCCGCGAAAGAAGGCGCGCACATAGTCGTTGGCGGGCTGGTTCAGGATCTCGTCCGGGGTACCCACCTGAACCAGCTGGCCATCCTGCATGATGGCGATGCGATCGCCGATGCGCATCGCCTCGTCCAGATCGTGGGAGATGAAGACTATGGTGCGCTGCTGGCTCGCCTGCAGCTTGAGCAGCTCGTCCTGCATCTCGGTGCGGATCAGGGGATCCAGCGCCGAGAAGGCCTCGTCCATCAGCAGTATGTCCGGGTCATTGGCCAGCGCCCGGGCCAGGCCGACCCGCTGCTTCATGCCGCCGGAGAGGGCGTCGGGGAAGGCGTCGATCCACTGTCCCAGACCCACCTGATGAAGTGCCTGACGGGCACTCTGCTGGCGCTCCGCCAGCGGCACCCCGGCCAGCTCCAGGCCGAAGGCGGTGTTTTCCAGCACGCTCAGGTGGGGCATCAGGGCGAAGGACTGGAACACCATGCTGATCTTCTTGCGGCGCACCTGGCGCAGTTCGCGCTCCGAGATGGCGGCTATGTCCTCGCCATCGATCAGCACCTGGCCACGGGTCGGCTCGATCAGCCGGTTGAAGAGACGCACCAGGGTGGACTTGCCCGAGCCGGAGAGGCCCATCACCACGAAGATCTCACCCTCGTGGATGGCCAGATTGACATCCTGGACCCCCAGGGTCTGCCCGGTCTTTTGCAGTATGCTGGCGCGGTCGTGCCCTTTCGCCAGCAATTTGAACGCTTTTTCCGGATGTTCTCCGAAGATTTTATAGAGCGATTTCACTTCGAGTTTGACTGTCATACTGTCCTTTTTTTATGGCCGGCATATTGCTGATCCTGCTGCCGAACGCGCACCAATTATTTTCAACACTAAACAATTAAGCCAAATAACAAAAGAACCATAAGAGTCCACAAAAACAAGTTTAGACATAAATAACTGATTTTTATAACTTATTTAAGGCAACAAAAATTCAACAGATGAACGAAATAGATCGGAAAAATATGAGATAGCTGCATAAATAGTCCGTTTATTATCCATATCATGAGTGGAATCAAGGGGGTGAGGGGCATAAATGAGGGTAACCCCCGGACAGAGGCCCCCTTTCATCAAGGCCCATAAAACAATTACAACATTAATCATATTTAATCCCTGTGAAGGGGGCATTAAGGGGAGGCTTGAGCAGGAAAGGGGCCTGTGCGGGGCGCGGCGGCAAAGTCGCAAAAAAAAGCCCCTCGCAGTGGAGGGGCCTTGCTGATGGGAGGGATTAGCGTCGCTGCCAGGTTTCGAAGCAGTAAGGATGAGGGTTCTTCTCGTCGGGCTGATGGGGATCGCTCTCGGTGCGCACCCAGTCCCCCTCATCGAAGGCGGGGAAGCGGGTGTCCCCTGCCACCGCCAGATCGATGCGTGTCAGATAGAGACTGTCGGCTCGCGGCAGCAACTGACCATAGAGGTGACCACCGCCGATCACCATCAGCTCCTCTGGCGCCTCGGCCTCAGATAAGGTGGCCAACACTTCGTCGACGGATGAAAAAACCTCTACGCCTGGCGCTTTGAACCCTGGATTACGGCTAATGACCAGGTTTCGACGCCCGGGCAGCGGGCGACCTATGGACTCGAAGGTCTTGCGCCCCATCAACACCGGCTTGCCCAGGGTCACCCGTTTGAAGTGGGCCAGATCCGCCGGCAGGTGCCAAGGCATCTGGTTGTCCAGGCCGATCACCCGATCGTGGGCCATGGCGGCAATCATGGAGATTTTCATGGTGTCAGCCTCTCACACAACCATTCATATTATGGGCCGGTTACGGTACACGACCAGGGAGGGTATCGCCAGCCCGAAGCTCAATGCGCCTACTATAAAGATAGCCTTCAAACCGTTCTCCACCGCGCTCTGGATAAGCTCCATGGTCACCCCCGAGATGTTGAGCTCCACTATGGCTATCATCGCCTTGAAGGCATAGCTGCCGGGGATCATGGGGATGATGGAGGCGACGCTGAACACCGGACGCGGCGCCAGCAACCGGCGCGACCAGTAGACGCAGACAAAACCGACAGTGGTCGCCGCCGCCAGGGTGGCCCACTCGATAGGCATGCCATAGTGGATGAGCAGGGTGCGCAGGCTGTGGGCCAGGGCGCCGCCCATGGCACAATACTTCAACATCCTCGGCGGCACGTTGAACAGCATGGCAAAGCCCACTGCCGGAATGGCCGACCAGAAGGCATCCTTGGCCAGCAGCCAGATCAAATCCATCATACCCTCCACCCCCAGATCCCGGTGACCGACATGGCGAGAATAATGCCTATCGCCGCGCTGATGGTGAGCAGGGTCGCCATGCCCCAACGGGCCAACCCCAGGTTGAAGTAGCCCTTCACCATGTCGGAAACCGCATTGATGAGCGGAAAACCCGGCACCAGCAGCAAGACGCTGGCCGCCATGGCGAGATAGGGTTGGTCTCCCCACTGGAAGTAGGTGGCGCAGGAGGCGATCAGGGTGGCGACGAAGCCGGTCGCGGCGAAGTTGATGAGCGGACTGTGGTGATGGCGAGCCATCAGCTGGCGCACTCGCATCGCCACCGCAGCGGCGATGAAGGTCACCAGGAAGATGGGCCAGTCGCCGCCGAACAGCAGACTGAAGGCGCCGCAGGAGAGCCCCACCATGGGCACCACCAGCCAGGGGTGATAATGGAATGGCACTATGCCGTCGAGCCGCTGGCGCACCTCCCGCACACCGATCAGCTCCTTCTCCGCCAGGATGCAGATGCGCTGGACCTCGCACACCACCTGCATGTTGATCCCCTGATCCCGCACCCGGCGGGTGGTGGTGACGCAACTCCCCTGATAGAGGCTGGTGAGCACTATGGCACTGGCGGAGATGGCCATCTCGACGCTCTCCAGCCCCAGCGCCAACCCGAGCCGGACCGTGGTCTGCTCTATGATGCGCCCCTCGGCACCATGCTGGGCCAGCAACTGACCCACCTTGACGATGATCCGGGTGATCTCTGTCTGTTGCTCCCGCGACAGCACCCTTCTTGGTGTGATACTTCTCATAATCCCTTAGAGTCGTAGCAAGATGAAATGTGCCGAGATATTACCCCAAGCGTTATATTCCTTCATCCATATCTGCGAATTTAGCAGGCCGCCATGTTATTAAATGAGTGTGCAATGTGAATTTGCAGCAAATAAAAAACAAACCACCCTGTTTATTAACATTGGGTGGTTTGCGCTGAAGAAAATATTGAAAATAGCGGAGCAGGGTGGCGGCCAATAAATTATTTATTCCTCGGATGATCCGCCAGCACTATCACATTGTCTGGCGGCAGCCTCTCTTCGGCTTGCGCCAGAGACTCCTCCTGCAGCTGAATGATGTGGCGGCGCATGGCATACACGGAGTCGTGCATCATGTTGGCAATCCGGATGCAGCTGTCGAGATTGTTCCTGGCCAGACGGCGCTGGCAATCGATGCGAAACTGCAGGCCCCGCAGTCGCCGCTGCCGATCCGGCCCCACCTGCGCTATCAGGGCCTCTATCTGCTGGTGCAGCAAGGCATCGAGCCGCTCCGGCTCGGCCAGGGCCCAGTGTTTTAGCGTATCAAAATCTGGCAGCTCCATATCCCCTCCTGGCCAGACGCCTCCCACATCCAAGTGCGACCACGCCCGGCACATCATTTCGCTGTCCATAGGAAGGTTATATAAGATGGTGGGGATTTTGGGTCTGTCGGCTCCGAGTCACAGGAGTCCGCTTTTTCATCCAGTGGGCGGATATTGGGCGAGAGGAAAGATTAATTCTTTAGGATTCATGAAATTATAGTGATGCCCCATGCGTCACTTTTTTTATAAATTTTAAAGGCTTTTATGGCTCTTCTTATTCCCTATTCATCGATAGCGAATAGATCTGCTTTTCGTTCGACTCTCAATTTAGACCTTGCCATGTCGCACCCAAGCCGATGGTTTAACATATCTCACTGATTATGTTATTTTATTTACCACTTTTTCCAATGACCAAGGGTTGAGCATGAGCAAGGCAAGAATCGGTATAGTCACCGTCAGCGATCGCGCCAGCGCGGGCATCTATGAAGATCTCTCCGGCAAGGCCATCATCGACACCCTTGACGCCTATCTGACCTCGGAGTGGGAACCCGTCTATCAGGTGATCCCGGATGAGCAGGATCAGATTGAGGCGACCCTGGTTCGGCTGGCGGATGAGGAGTCATGCTGCCTCATCGTCACCACGGGCGGCACAGGGCCGGCCAAGCGGGATGTGACGCCGGAAGCCACCGAAGCCGTGTGCGATCGCATGATGCCGGGCTTTGGCGAACTGATGCGGGCCGAGTCACTCAAGTTCGTGCCCACCGCCATTTTGTCACGCCAGACCGCCGGCCTGCGCGGCAGCTCCCTCATCGTCAACCTGCCGGGCAAACCCAAGTCCATCCGTGAGTGCCTGGATGCGGTCTTCCCTGCCATTCCCTACTGCATCGACCTGATGGACGGGCCCTATCTCGAGTGCGATGAAGCCGTCATCAAGCCATTCCGCCCCAAGAAATAGCTAAATGGACGGGGGATGTTAAGCCCCCGTCCCTCTCTTATTTGCGGCCGTACACCTTGACCCCCGCCTTGCTCCCTTCCGAATTGCCATAAACCTCGATCCGCTTGATGCAGACCCGGCTGCCGAGGGACTTCCAGCCGGACTCCTGATCCTCTTTCAGGCTCTTGTCAAAATGCAGTGTCTTGCTGCGGTCATTGCCGTAGATCACCTTGACCCTGTCGAGGGTCAGCTCCCGCCCCGCCTTGACCATGATGGACTTGGCTGGCCGGCAGGCGAGCATGGGAATGATGGCAGCATGGTCGCCCACCCCGAGCAGCATGGTCTTGCCCAGCCGAAATTCATCATCGGCCATGGCCGGGGACACAACCCCGCCGAGCAGCGCCATCGGCACCAGGATACGCAAGACACGGGTGAAGGGGGATGAGGGATGAAGAGAAAACAGAGCTGACATTATGCCTCCTGAAAAAAAGGGGCATGATAAGGGCCCATAGCCAAACCCAAGCTGTACTGGAGCTGTACCAGTGGGCAAAGCAATAGCCAGGCGAGGCTCATGCCGATGATGGCACCTCACACCCGGGACCTGTGATGACGGGGACTCAGGCCCCCGTCATCACCTCTGGGGAGACTAGTTGCCCCACATGGTCATCAGCTGGGATTCCATGGCCTCTTCCGGCTCATCCGGCAGCGCGGTGAAGAAATCGAGCCCGGTCTGCTCCTCCACCGCATCCACAGTCACTATGTAGTCCGCAAGCCGGCTGGCCGACACATTCTCCTGGGGCAGGATGAAGGCGATGGCTTCCTGATTCGCTACATCCATCACCACCCTGTAATAGGCGTGGGGCACAGTCACGCCGTTGCCGATGGCGCCATCGGAGTTGGTGAAGATGGGGCCGGTGATCACCTGAACATTCTCATAGGCGATGGCCCACTGCCGGGTCTTCTCTTCCAGGATGCGCCAGGCCCCCTGATTGAGGGCCGGCAACTGCGGCGTCATGTTGGTCAGCAGGAAGCTCTGCTTCATGGTGGTGGCGCTGGTGCGCATGTCCGCCGCGGGCGCCTGATGGCCGCGATCAAAGCCCGAGCCCTTGTAGTCCGCTAGGGTGGCGCGGTACTGCACCGGCACTTCCTTGTCTTCGGCGAAGGCATCTTTGCGCGGCACCTGCCCCTGGGCGCTGGCCGCCGTCATCCGGTAAGAGACCCAGTCAGAGACCTTGGTGTCGTAGTTGTAACCGGCGGCATAGCCCTCCCGGCAGAGCAGCCGACTGGATTGACCTGGCACCCCTAGGGTGACGTGATCCTTGCACTGAAAGCCCGCCGCCAGGGTCGGGAAAGTGGTGAGAGCAAATCCGATAGCCAGAACCAATTTATTGATATTATTCATTATTATGCCACTCCTTGTGTTAGGCGGAGTGATTTGACACCAGGTCGGATGAGCAAGGCAATCGCACAAATAGCGAGCAATCCGGAAATGTGAGGGGGGCGGCAGATCGGTGAAATCCCTGTCGCCAGCTGGGGGATTGCCATCCCGTTCTCGCTGTGACAGGAACGGCACTTTGACTTGGTTATCAGATAGATAGGTAGACAACAAGCGGAGCCACCGGCTCCGCCACTCTCCTCATTCCGCTCAGCTCTTCACCTCAGGCCTGGGGGTATCGGGCCGGGACGGCGGCAGTATGGGCAGCACTATCTGCGGCTGCTCCCCGGTCAGGCTCTCGAGGTAGGCGGTCATGTCGTCGGCCTCCTGCTCGCTCAGGCGCTGGCCGAGCTGGATGTCCGCCATGATCTGCACCGCCTCCTTGAGATCCCAGACGGCGCCGTCGTGGAAGTAGGGGTAGGTCAGTTCTATGTTGCGCAGGGTGGGCACCTTGAACCAGCCGATGAGCTGCGGCTCGCCGGTCACGGCGCCGCGCCCCTGGGCCGGGTTGTCGGTCTGGTAGTGCTTGACCAGCCCCATCTTCTGGAAGGTGTTGCCACCTATGGCGACCCCGTTGTGGCAGGCGGTGCAGCCCTTCTCCTTGAACAGCTGATAGCCCTTCAGTTGCTGCGCCGTCAGCGCCTTGCCGTCCCCCTTCAGCCAGCGATCGAAGGGGGCATTGGGGGTGATCAGGGTCTCCTCGAAGGCGGCGATGGCATCGGTGACTTCATCTATGCCGAAGTCCGCCTTGCCATAGACAGCATCGAAGCGGGCGCGGTACTCGGGCAGGGTGTGCAGGGTGCCCACCGCCAGCTTGTGGGTGAAGGCCATCTCCAGCGGGTTTTCGATGGGCCCGGCCGCCTGCTCCTTGAGATCCTTGGCGCGACCATCCCAGAACTGCACGAAGTTGAGGCTGGAGTTGAGCACGGTCGGGGAGTTGATCGGCCCCTCCTTCCACTTGTGGCCGAGGGAGCTGACCTGATTATCCACCCCGCCGGTTGCCAGGTTGTGGCAGGAGTTGCAGGAGATGGCATTGGATTTTGACAGTCTGGGCTCGAAGAACAGCATCTTGCCCAGCTCGACTTTCGCCGGGTCTTTCACCTTGGCGGCCTCGACCGCTTGTATCGGCTCACTCGCCCACCCCATCCCGGGCAAGGCCAGTGCCAGCAGCAGACAATATTTATTCATCTTTTTTCTCTCCCTTGAGTCTGCGAACAATCGCAGCCTCAGCCTGCCCGGGAAAGGTTGTCTTTTATTTGCCCAAGATCAATATAGGCCACAAAAACCACAATAAAAACAATGCATTGATTTATTTCAGACGGAATAATGGCGGGGACTTGCGAGGTAAAAACAAGCTGAATTTCGATGAGTGAATTATGAGCTAATTCATCAGCAACGACAGCCTATTAATTAGATTGCTGTCATTGAATAAAGCGATTATTCAATATGCAGTGGCGACCGCCCGTTAATTAGATCCATTTAATATGCATTATAAATATGGTCAGCTGTCGCCATCAATAATAAAGAAGCCGGTCTGAGCCGCTGTTCCCATTATTTCAGACGATGCCATTTGTTATTCCTTCACTAAATCAAGGAGGCGAATGGTTGTGCTTTTCAATCAAGATAAGGATATATGATGAGAAAGTCCCTGCTGGCCGGCGCCCTGCTGCTCTGCCCCACTGCCTTCGCCGCTACTGTGCACTGGGAATACAGTGGTGAGGCCGGCCCGGCGAAATGGGCAAGGCTGACCCCGGAGTTTGGCCAGTGCGCCGGCAGCAACCAGTCGCCGGTCAACCTCACGGCTCTGGTGGAGGCCGAGCTGGCGCCGCTGCAGTTCCACTACCTGCCAGGTGGCAAGACGCTGGTCAACAACGGCCACACGGTACAGGTCAACTATGCCCCCGGCAGCACGCTGCAACTCGACGGCATGGCCTTCGAGCTCAAGCAGTTCCACTTCCACGCTCCCAGCGAGAACCTCATCGAGGGCAAGTCCTACCCCCTGGAGGGGCACCTAGTCCATGCCAATGGCAAGGGGGAGCTGGCGGTGGTGGCGGTGATGTTCGAGGCGGGCCGCGCCAACCCGGCCCTGAGCCAGGCCTGGCAGGCGCTGCCGACCAAGGCGGGGGAAACTCGTGCCCTCAAGGTGCCGCTCTCGGCAGAGCAACTGCTGCCCACCCAGCGCGACTACTACCGCTTCAGCGGCTCGCTGACCACACCGCCCTGCTCGGAAGGGGTACGCTGGCTGGTGATGAAGCAGCCGGTGCAGGTGAGTCAGGCCCAGATCGACGCCTTCAAGGCGGTGATGCACCACCCCAACAACAGACCCGTCCAGCCCCTCAACGGGCGCCAGGTGCTGCAATAGGGTTTTATGTAAGCGATTTTCGCAATAGAAAGAGGGCCAACAGGCCCTCTTTTGCATTCACCGCGAGTCGTTAGAGGCTAGCGGCGATGCGCGCCCCCAGGGCGGCGTTGTTCAGCACCAGCTGGATGTTGGCCGCCAGGGAGTTGCCGCCGGTCAGCTCGCACACCCGGGCCAGCAGGAAGGGGGTGGATGCCTTGCCCTTGACGCCCTGCTCGTCCGCCTCACGCAGTGCCTGGGCAATAGCCGCATCTATGTCGGCCTTGGGCATGGCAAACTCGGTCGGGATCGGGTTGGTGACCACGGCACCACCGGCCAGCCCCAGCTCCCATTTCAGGCGCAGCGCCTCGGCAATGGCCGCCGGGGTGTCGAGGCGGTAATCCACCTTGAAGCCACTCTCGCGGGTGTAGAAGGCGGGCAGCTCCTCGGTCTGGTAGCCGATGACGGGCACCCCCTGGGTCTCCAGATATTCCAGGGTCAGGCCGATGTCGAGTATCGACTTGGCACCGGCGCAGACCACGGCCACCGGGGTCTGGGCGAACTCCTGCAGATCCGCCGAGATGTCGAAGGTCTCCTGGGCGCCGCGGTGCACGCCGCCGATGCCGCCGGTGGCGAACACCCGGATCCCCGCCATGGCGGCGATGATCATGGTGGAGGCGACCGTGGTGGCCCCCAGCCCCTTGTTGGCCAGCACGAAGGGGATGTCACGGCGGCTGCACTTGGTGGCGGCGTGACCGGCCTTGCCCAGCGCCTCCAGCGCCCCCGCATCCAGACCCACCTTGAGGCGGCCATCCAGAATGGCGATGGTAGCCGGCACGGCGCCGTTGTCGCGCACCACCTGCTCCACCTGGCGCGCCGTCTCCACGTTCTGCGGATAGGGCATGCCGTGGGAGATGATGGTGGACTCCAGGGCTACGACGGGTTTGCCGGCGGCCAGGGCAGCAGCGACTTCAGGTTGGATATCGAGGTAAGCGTTCAACATGGGTACTCCTCCAGCATGCGTTCAACGGCGGCCTTGGATAGGCCGGAAAAGACGGTATCGGAACAATTGACGGTGAGGGCGGCGCAGCCGAGAGCGAAACGGGTCGTCTCCATGATGCCCTGCTCCTGCAACCAGGCGTGGGCCAGCCCTGCCATGAAGGCATCGCCGCCGCCGGTCACGTTGACGACAGGGCTGCCGAGCACGGGCAGATGGCCCTGGCACTCCCCGTCGCTGTAGAAAATCCCCTGATCCCCGAGACTCAGGAACAGCCGCTGCACCCCGGCGCGGTGGAACCAGGCCGCCGCCATGGGCCAGGTATCTGGCCCGGCTATGGTGAAGCCGCACAGCTGCTCGGCCTCGCTGCGATTCGGTTTGAGGGTGTGGATGCGGTGCAGCCAGGGGCGGATCTTCTCCACCTTGGCCACAGAGACGGTGTCGACGAAGATGATGTGCTCACCTTGGCGCTCGAACAGCCAGTCCAGAGTGTGGGTGGCGAGGTTGGTGTCCAGCACCCAGAGCCGGGCCGCGCCAAGGAAACCGCTGAGCGGGGTCAGCCGGGCCGGGGTGAGTTCGTCGATGATGCCCATGTCGTTGACGGCGCAGCTCATCTCGCCGCTGCCATCGTGCAGGCTGAGGTAACAGGAAGTCGCCTGCCCCTCCAGCACCAGCGCCTGGCGCACGTCGACGCCGGCGCGCTGGCTCACCTCAAGCAGGTGGTGACCGTATTGATCGTTGCCCACAGCCGTCAGCAGCCGGGTGTCGGTGCCGAGCCGCGCCAGGTTCTCGGCTATGTTGCGCCCCACCCCGCCGGCGGAGGTGCGGACCCGGCCCGGGTTCGAGTCGCCGATGCGCAGGTTGTCGTGGCTGCAGCCGCAGATGTCCATGTTGGCACCGCCGATCACCACTGCGTAGGGCCCCTCGCGCAGCACATAGCCGCGCCCCTGCACATAGCCCTGGCGCATCAGGCTGGAGATGTGACTCGCCAGCGCCGAGCGGCTGATACCCAGCCTGTCTGCCAGCTCCTGCTGGGCAATCATGGGATCCTGGCGCAGCAGGGCGAGGATCTCTTGTTCACGTTCCGTCATAGACAAACATCCAGTTACAAACGTTTGTCTATTATTTCCGAAAAACGTTTTCCCGCCATCCTCTCGTGCAAGAAATGTCGGGTCAGCCACAAAAAATCACCGGGCAAGCCCGATGATCCTTCATGGGATATGTGCGGCGCACTCAGCCCAGCCGCGCGACACTCAGGGCTGGATAGTCCAGACAGCGACCGTCCATCAGGGCATAGCGCTGCTTGTAATGTCGGGTCAGCAACAAGAACATCACCGGGCAAGCCCGATGATCCTTCATGGGATATGTGCGGCGCACTCAGCCCAGCCGCGCGACACTCAGGGCCGGATAGTCCAGACAGCGACCGTCCATCAGGGCATGGCGCGGCTTGTAATGTCGGGTCAGCAACAAGAACATCACCGGGCAAGCCCGGTGATCCTCAATACGATATACACGACCCGCTCAGCCCAATTGCACCCAGACAGCACCCTCATCCAGCCGCACCGGCCAGCAGGCGACACTCAGGGCCGGATCGTCCAGACAGCGGCCATCCATCAGGGCGTAGCGCTGCTTGTAGAGGGGGGAGGCGACCACGGGCTCGCCCCCGGCGTCTCCCACCAGGCCGCGCCCCAGCACCGGCACGCCGGCCAGAGGGTCCACCCCGTCCAGGGCATAGACATGCTCCCCGAGGCGAAACAGCGCCAGCACCCGCCCCTCCAGCCAGGCGCTGCGCCCGGCCTGCTCCGGCAGGGCAGCCAGCTCGCACACCCTATGCCACTGCCCATGCTCGGGGTGCGCTGTGCATTCCTTGAAATCCTTCATACCACCTCCTTGATACTGATATCCGGTACCCACTGGCCCCGCTCCTCACGGCGCGGCGGCGTCTCGTCCTCGGGCCGGTTGACGAAGGCCTCGAACAGCTTCAGCTTGTCCGGATCCGCCAGTGTGCTCTTCCACTCGCACTGCCAGGTGCCGACTATCTCCCCCATCATGGCCTCCAGCTCGGCCCCTATGCCGAGCCTGTCCTCGATGACAACCGACTTGAGGTAGTCGAGCCCCCCCTCCATGCCCTCCATCCAGACCGAGGTGCGCTGCAGCCGATCCCCGGTGCGCACGTAGAACATCAGTAGCCTGTCTATGTAGCGGATCAGGGTCTGCTCGTCGAGATCGGTGGCAAAGAGATCGGCGTGACGCGGCCGCATGCCGCCGTTGCCGCACACATAGAGGTTCCAGCCGCGCTCGGTGGCGATGACGCCTATGTCCTTGCTCTGGGCCTCGGCGCATTCCCGGGTGCAGCCTGAGACCGCAAACTTCAGCTTGTGGGGGGCACGCAACCCCTTGTAGCGGTGCTCCAGGGTCTGGGTCAGAGTCATGGAGTCCTGCACCCCGTAACGACACCAGGTAGAGCCCACACAAGACTTCACGGTGCGCACCGACTTACCGTAGGCCTGGCCAGTCTCGAAGCCCGCCGCCACCAGCTCGCCCCAGATGGCGGGCAGCTGGTCAACCCGGGCACCGAAGAGATCTATGCGCTGGCCGCCGGTGATCTTGGTGTAGAGGCCGTACTTGCGCGCCACCTCCCCTATGGTAATGAGCCCGTCCGGGGTGATCTCCCCACCCGGGATGCGCGGCACTACTGAGTAGGTGCCGTCCTTTTGCAGGTTGGCGAGGAAGGCGTCGTTGGTGTCTTGCAAAGCGCGGTGGGGCTTCTCCAGCACGTGCTCGTTCCAGAGGGACGCCAGTATGGAGGCGACCGTCGGCTTGCAGATGTCGCACCCCAGCCCCTGACCGTGCTTGTCCCGCAGCGCCTCGAAGCTCTTCAGCTCGCCGACCCGGGCCAGGTGATAGAGCTCCTGGCGGCTGTAGGCGAAGTGCTCGCACAGCCCCTTGTCCGCCTCGACGCCAAGGTCCGCCAGGGTCTGATCCACCACCTGCTTGAGCAGGTTGCCGCAGCCGCCGCAACCGGTGCCCGCCTTGGTGCAGCTCTTCACTGCCCCCAGCTCGTGATTGCCCGCCCGAACGGCGGCCACCACCTCCCCCTTGCTGACGTTGTGGCAGGAGCAGAGGATGGCGCTGTCAGGCAGCACCAGAGGCGCCGCCGCGACGCCCGCTTCCCCCACCAGCAGGGAGAGCGGCGGCTGGGGCAGCGCCACCCCGTTCTGGTAATACTGCAGCAGCCGCTCATAATCACTGCCGTCCCCCACCAGGATGGCGCCGAGCAGCCGATTGCCCTCGCCGTCGGTCACCAGCTTCTTGTAGATGCCCTTGACCCTGTCCAGCAGCAGCAGCTCCTGGGCCCCGGCGGTGCTGGCGTGGGCGTCACCGATGGAGCCCACGTCCACCCCCATCAGCTTGAGCTTGGTGGACATGTCCGCCCCCACGAAGCGGCTCTCGCCGCCGCACAGGCTGGCCACGGCGGCCCGGGCCATCTGGTAGCCGGGGGCCACCAGCCCGAAGATGCGTCCCTGCCAAAGCGCGCACTCGCCTATGGCGAGGATGGCGGGATCCGAGCTGTGGCAGCCGTCGTCGATGCAGATGCCCCCGCGCTCCCCGACCTCCAGCCCTGATTGCCGGGCCAGGGCGTCGGCGGGACGGATGCCCGCCGAGAACAGCAGGACGTCGGTCTCAAGGTGGGAGCCGTCCTTGAAGCGCAGGCGATGGCGAGCCTGCTCCCCCTGCTCTATGCACTCGGTGGCCTTCTCCACCAGCACCTCGACCCCGAGGGCCTGGATCTTGTCCCGCAGCACGGCGCCGCCGCTCTCGTCGAGCTGCACCGGCATCAGCCTGGGGGCGAACTCCACCACCTGGGTCTTGAGCCCGAGCAGGCGCAGGGCGTTGGCCGCCTCCAGCCCCAGCAGGCCGCCACCTATGACCACGCCGCTGCGGGCCTGGGCGCAGGCATCGCGGATGGCGGCAAGATCCCCCAGGGTGCGGTAGACGAAGCAGCCCTCCCGCTGATGGCCGGGGATGGGGGGCACGAAGGGCACAGAGCCGGTCGCAAGCACCAGACGGTCGTAAGGGAACTGCTCGCCGTTGGCGAGCGTCAGGGTGCGAGCGGCCCGGTCGAGCACCTCCACCTCAGCCCCCAGCCGCAGCGCAATGCCGCTCTCTTCATACCAGGCGGGATCCGCCATGCGCAGCGCCTCCGGGGCCTTGCCGCCGAATACCTCGGAGAGGTGCACCCTGTCGTAGGCGGAGTCCGGCTCGGCCCCGAACACCGTCACCTCGAAGCATGCCAGCCCGCCGGCCGCCACCAGCTGTTCGATAAAATGGTGACCCACCATGCCGTTGCCCACCACCAGCAGGCGCTGCTTACCGGCCTTTTCGGGGGATCCGGCGCTCTGGCGATCGTTAAGATCCATGCCGTCGCCTACCACCCACAGTTGCTCTTTGTCAGCCATATCTCTCTTCCTTGAATCCGTTGGGGCTCAGGCGCGCAGCTTGCTGCGCACTTTCTCGGCCGCCTTGAGGGGGGTCACCTTGCGCTGCTTCTCGTAGAGGAAGCGCAGCACCTGCTGGCGCAGCTTGTGGTAGTGGGGATCGTCCGCCAGGGCGACCCTGTCTCTGGGCCTTGGCAGGTCCACTGTCAGTATCTCCCCGACTGTGGCACTGGGGCCATTGGTCATCATGCAGATGCGATCGGAGAGCAACACCGCCTCGTCCACGTCGTGGGTGATCATGATAACGGTGTTGCCAAGCTCCGCCTGAATAGCCATCAGGGCATCCTGCAGATGGGCCCGGGTCAGGGCGTCGAGGGCGCCGAACGGCTCGTCCATCAGCAGCACCTTGGGGGAAAGGGACAGCGCCCGGGCTATGCCGACCCGCTGCTTCATGCCCCCCGACAGCTCATGGGGCATCTTCCGGCTGGCGTGGTCCATCTGCACCAGGGAGAGGTAGTAATCCACCCGCTCCGCCACCGCCCGCCGGTTCGGCTCAACCTGCCCCACCGCCAGCGCCACGTTCTGCTGGACGCTGAGCCAGGGCAGCAGGGCGTGGTTCTGGAACACCATGGCCCGCTCGGGCCCCGGCCCCGCCACCTCGCGGCCATCGAGTATGATGCCGCCGAGGGTCGGCTCCAGCAGCCCGGCCACCAGGTTGAGCACCGTGCTCTTGCCGCAGCCCGAGTGACCTATGAGGGAGACGAACTCTCCCTTCTCGATGCGCAGGTTGACCCGGCTGAGGGCCTCGAAGCTGCCCTGCTCCGTCTCGAACGAGATGCCGACGTCGCTTATCTCCAGATAACTCTTCATTGGCTCTTCTCCTGCCTGAATAGGAATGTGATTAACGCAGCACCTGGCCACTGCTGCAGGGCCTGTGCTGCCTTGGTTGCCCTAGCGCAACACCTGGCGCTTGTCCCAGGAGAGCCACTGCTGCAGAGCCAGCATGCCCCTGTCCAGGGCGCAGCCGATGAGGCCTATGGTGATCACCGCCACCATGATGCGGGCCAGGGAGGCCGATCCGCCGCTCTGGAACTCGTCCCACACGAACTTGCCGAGCCCAGGGTTCTGGGCCAGCATCTCGGCCGCGATCAGCACCATCCAGGCCACCCCCAAGGAGAGCCGCAACCCGGTGAAGATCATGGGGAGGGCACCGGGCAGCACTATGCGCCGCACATGGGTCACAAAGGAGAGCCGCAGCACCCGGCTGACGTTGTGCAGATCCCTGTCCAGCCCCGCCACCCCCACCGCCGTGTTGATCAGGGTCGGCCAGAGGGAGCAGAGGGTCACCGTCAGGGCCGAGGTGAGGAAGGACTTGGCGAGCCAGGGGCTGGGGTTGGCGTAGAGGGCACTCACCACCAGCGTGATGAGGGGCAGCCAGGCCAGGGGTGACACCGGCTTGAGCAGCTGGATCACCGGGTTGGCGGCGCGATAGAGCCCCTGGTTCATGCCGAGCAACACCCCGCACGGGATGGCGATCAGAGTCGCCAACCCAAAGCCGCACAGCACAGTGAGCAGGCTGGTCGCTATCTGATCGAAGAAGGTGGGGCGCCCTGTGTAGGGGCGCAGCTTCACCTCGGCCGCCGGATCCGCCGCCAGCCTTGCAGCGTTGCGCGCCTGCTGGCGCTCGAGGAAGGCCGCCGCCCTCTCTCGCTCGGCCAGGTGATCCTGACCCAGGGACCAGAACTGGCTTGCGGTGGCCACCGGCCCGGGCAGGGTGCCCAGACTGGTCTGCACCTGGCTCGCCCCCCACTGCCAGAGGCCGAGGAAGAGCAGCACGCCCAGCAGGGGCTGCACCATGACTTTCCAGTTGACGGCTTTCCAATGGATGAGTGGCCACTTGTGTCGGTTCATTGGGTTCTCCTTGCTCATTGCACTCGCTCATCGCCCTTGAGGCCGATGGCAAACTGCTGCAGATAGGCGTTGGGGTGGCGGCCGTCGTAGAGCAAGCCGTCGATAAAGCCATCCTGGGGGCCGCGATAGCCCTGCTCGCTGGCAAAGTCCGGGAAGTCCTGCGCCTTGAGCTTGCCCTCGGCGATCAGTGCCTCGGCGGCCTGGCGATAGACGCCCGGCTGGTAGACGGCCTTGGCCACCTGCTCGAACCAGGCGTCCGGCTTGGCCTCGGGGATCTGACCCCAGCGCCGCATCTGGGTCAGATACCAGATGGCGTCTGAGTAGTAGGGGTAGGTAGCGTGGTGGCGGAAGAAGACGTTGAAGTCCGGCAGCTGACGCTTGTCCCCCTTGGCGTACTCGAAGGTGCCGGTCATTGAGTTCGCAATCACCTGCTCGTCGGCCCCCACGTACTCGGGTTTGGCCAGCAGCTTGGCCGCCTCGCGCCTGTTGCCGTTTTGCTCCGCATCCAGCCACCAGGCCGCCCGCAGCAGCGCCTTCACCAGCCGGACATGGGTGTTGGGGTGGCGCTCTGCCCACTGCCGGGTGACGCCGAACACCTTCTCCGGGTTGTTGCGCCAGATCTCAAGGTCGGTGATGACGGGCACCCCTATGCCCCTGGCGACCGCCTGCTGGTTCCAGGGCTCCCCCACGCTGTAGCCGGCTATGGTGCCCGCCTCCAGGGTGGCGGGCATCTGGGGTGGCGGCGTCACCGACAGCAGCACGTCAGCCTGACGCTGGCCGGAATTGTCGCCCAGCTTGGGCGCATAGAAGCCGGGATGCAGGCCGCCCGCCGCCAGCCAGTACCTGAGCTCGTAGTTGTGGGGGGAGACGGGGAACACCATCCCCATGTTGAAGGGCTTGCCCCCCTGACGGTACTCGGCCACCACGGGCTTGAGGGCCGCGGCGCTCACAGGGGGCGGCACCTGGCCCGCCTTCGCCTTGGGCAGCTGGGGCGCCATGGCGGCCCAGACGCTGTTCGCCACCGTGATGGCGTTGCCGTTGAGATCCATGGCAAAAGCCGTCACCAGCTCGGCCTGGGTGCCGATGCCGATGTGGGCCGCCAGGGGCTGGCCCGCCAGCATCTGGGCGCCGTCCAGCTCGCCGTCTATCACCCGATCCAGCAAGATCTTCCAGTTCGCCTGAGCCTCCAGGGTCACATAGAGCCCCTCGTCCTCGAAGTAGCCCCGCTCGTAGGCCACCGCCAGCGGCGCCATGTCGGTCAGCTTGATGAAGCCGAGCCTCAGCTCCTCCTGCTCCGGAGCCCCCAGCGCCAGTACCGGCAGCGACAGCGTCGCCAGCAGCAAGCCCGTACATCCTTGTCTCTTGTTCATTCGCCTTCCTCGCTCACATCACAGTCATGGGCAGCCGTTCCCCTGCGCCGTTGCAGAGTTGCGACCAAAAAAAAACCTCACCGATCCGGGATCGGTGAGGCCTCTTTGCCCTGTTGCGAGTGACGGGCCCATGGGCACCATCACTCCTTGTATGTTGACTAATTCACTTTCCGTGCCAAATTGGCTAATCCATAGAAACTGGCCCTATCCCGCCTCTTTCCTCCCTGTTTCTCCCCTCGTTTGCCTCAATTAGGCGCAATTGCACCAAAACGGTTTGCCAGCGGGGCGCTCAGGCGGGCAATGCCTGCAGCAGTTGCCGCGCCAGCTCCCCCAGGCTCAGGTGCCGGCTCATGGCGGTGCTGCGCATCAGGCGGTAGGCCTGCTCCTCGTCCAGCCCCTGATGGCGCATCAGGCGCCCCTTGGCCTGCTCGATGAGCCGCCGCTCCTCCAGCTTCTGGCGCAGCTCGCTCTCGGTCTGCATCAGGGTCTGCACCATGGCCAGCTGGCTGCGGGCGAGGCGCAACCACTGCTCCACCGGCTCCCGCTCGCCACAAGGGTGGGGCACCAGCAGCACCCCCTGCTGCAACAGGGCGAGCTGAGTGTCGCCCCCCAGCCGCTCGCAGAACAGCAGGCGCGGCAAGCCGGGCCAGAGGGAGAGGCCGAGGCGCACCTCGGCACCGAACTGGCGGCAACTGACCAGCAGGGCGTCCCCCTGATCCATCGGGGTCAGCAACTGACGAGTGTCGAGTATCCTGGGCTGATGGCCGTAGTGGCTCACCAGCAGGGCCAGGCGATTGGCCTGACCCGGATCATCGGCGTGGATCAGCAGGCGGGAGGGGGGGCCATCCTGGCCCCGGGGAAGAGTAGTCATGGCGCTCCTTGCCAACGGCTATCGCAACGTGTCTGCTGAACATGCCGCAACATGAAGGCCAACTATTTGAATCTACCTCCTTTTTATCTATCCAGAGGTAGTGGGGGTAGAGGGGAAACCCCGGCTCAGGCCACCCGCTCCATGGTCTGATTCAGCAGGGCCTGCAGCTCGGCGCCCAGATTCACCACCTCCCCCATGATCATCAGCACAGGGCTCTGGCCGAGCAGGGCCAGGGCGGCCTGCTCCAGTCCCTCCAGCCGGGCCTGATGGACCTGCTGGCGCGCACTGCACCCGGCTACCACCAGCGCCACCGGCAGATCCCCGGATGCCCCCGCCGCCAGCAGTCCCTGCCGGATCTGGGCCGCCCGCTCCAGCCCCATGTAGAACACCAGGGTGTGGCCGGCCCGGGTCAGCCCCTGCCAGCCCCTATAGTCCCCTTCGTCCATCAGGTGGCCAGTCACCAGGGTCAGGGAGCGCGCCAGCCCCCTGTGGGTCAGGGGGATCAGGGTGCTGGCGGCGCAGCCCAGGGCCGCCGTGATACCGGGCACCAGCTCGGCCTCTATGCCGTGGCGGGCCAGGTGCAGCGCCTCTTCCCCACCCCGGCCGAACACCAGGGGATCCCCCCCCTTGAGGCGCACCACCCGCTTGCCGGTACGAGCCAGGGCCAGCAGCAGGGCGTTGATCTCCTCCTGAGTGGGGCTCGGCTCGCCGCAGCGCTTGCCCACGTCGAAGCGGGCCGCCCCCTGGGGAATGCGGGCCAGGATCTCGCTCCCCACCAGACGGTCATAGACCACCACCTCAGCCGCCTCTATGCGGTGCAGGGCGCGTAGGGTCAACAATTCGAGGGGGCCGGGGCCCGCTCCTACCAGACTGATTTGGCTCATCACACACTCCTTGTGTTGCTGCCCAGGCCTCAGGCCTGGGCGATAAAAACATGCTTGATCAACAGCTTGTCGATCTCGGGCAGGCAGGTACCGCAGTTGCTGCCGCAGCCGAGCAGGGCCTGCAACCCCGCCAGCTCGCTCACCCCCTGCCGGGTGATGGCATCGACGATGCGCTGCTCCGACACCCGCAGACAGGAGCAGACCAGCCGGCTCTCCCCGGCCAGGGCCAGGCTCAGGGTCTGGCTCAGGGCCCCCGCCTGCAGCGGCGTGCCGAGCAGGCTGGCCAGCAGGTCAACCTTGATGTCAGGGCGCCGCTCCCCCACCAGCAAGATGCCCTCGATGCGATCTCCGGCCAGGGTCAGGGCGAGCCAGCCCTCTTTCAGGGGGAGCCGCAGCCAGTGCCCCTCTGCCCCCAGCCGCTGCCACAGCCCCTGGGTGCTGTCGGACCATGAGGCCAGCAGGGTGCAGTTGCCCTCGGGCAGGGGGCGCCTGGCCCACCAGTCCACCGGCTCGCGCCAGTCATGGCGACCGCACCAGAGCCCCTGCCAGCGGGTGGCCTGCGCCCTGGCCTGCACCCGCCCCTGCTTGAACATGGGCTGGCCCGAGAGGGGATCCACCACGGCGGCGATGAGGCGGTTGACCGCCCCCTGGCTGCACTGACTGTCGGTCCAGTGCATGGGCAGGAAGGCCTCCCCCTCCCTGAGCCCCTCGTCCAGCCCGACCAGCAGCAGGGCCTCCCCGAGCTCGTTGTAGAGGCGCACCAGATCCCCCTCCCTGGCGCCGAGCGCCAGCAGGCTGGCGGCCCCCACCCGCACCCTGGGCCAGGGCTCGGCCTCCTGCAACCTGGGCACGTGACCTGTGCGGGTCATGGTGTGCCACTGATCCCGCAGCCGCCCGCTGTTGAGGAGCAGGGAGAGATCCTCCCCTTGGGGGGCGGCCTTCGGCTGGGGGGGGAAGTGCTGGGCCAGGGGCAGCAGGCGGGCCCGGCCATCCGGGGTGGCGAAGCGCCCGTCCTCGAACAATCGGGCTCGCCCCTTTGGCCAGTCGCCGTTGACGGGCCAGCTCAGGGGGGCGAGCGCCTCGAACTCGGCGCGGCTAAGATCCGCCAGCCCCGAGATGTCGAACTGGCGGGCCCCTTCGTTCTCGAAGCCGGAGAGGGCGGCGTGTTCACAGAAGATCTCGTGCTCGTGCCCATAGGCGAACCCCTCGCCAAAGCCGAGCCGGCGGGCGAGCTGGGTCAGGGCCCACCAGTCGGGCCTTGCCTCCCCCGGCAGGGGCAGGAAGGCGCGCTGGCGGCTGATGGTGCGCTCGGAGTTGGTGACGGTTCCGCTCTTCTCCCCCCAGGCGGCGGCGGGCAGCAGCAGGTGGGCGAGGCGCGCCGTGTCGGTATTGGCCGTCACCTCGGAGACCACCAGCAGCTCGCAGCGGCTCAGGGCTTCGCGCACCCGGTTGCCGTCCGGCAGGGAGACAGCCGGGTTGGTGCCGAGCACCCAGAGGGCGCGGATCTCCCCCCTGTGCACCGCCTCGAACAAGGCCACCGCCTTGTGCCCCGGCCCGCGCACCATGGTCGGGCTTCCCCAGAAGCGCTGCACCCTATCGCACTCCTCCTCGCCAAAGCCCATGTGGGCGGCGAGCTGGGTCGCAAGTCCCCCTACCTCGCGCCCCCCCATGGCGTTGGGTTGCCCCGTCATGGAGAAGGGGGCCGCCCCCGGCTTGCCGATGCGGCCGCACAGCAAGTGGGCGTTGATGATGGCGTTGGCCTTGTCCACCCCCTGGTTGGACTGGTTTATTCCCTGGCAGAACAGGGTGACAGTCCTGGGGGTGCGGGCAAACAGCTGGTAGAAACCGAGCAGATCGCTGCGGGATAGACCACAGCTGCGGGCCACCTCGTCCAGTTGCCAGGCCGGATCGTCCAGCGCCGCCGCCAGCGCCTCGAAGCCGCTCACATGCTGCGCCACATAGGCCTTGTCCCAGCCGTCGCTGTCGAGCAGATAACGGCACAGGCCGTTCCACAGCGCCACATCGCTGCCGGGCTTGAGGGCCAGATGCAGATCCCCCTGCTCCGCCGTCATGGTGCGGCGGGGATCCAGTACCACCAGCCTGAGCTCGGGGCGCCGCGCCCGCGCCTGCTGCAGGCGGCGAAACAGCACGGGGTGGGTCCAGGCGGTATTGGCACCGGTCAGCACCACCAGATCCGCCAGCTCCAGATCCTCGTAGCAGGCGGGCACCAGATCCTCCCCGAAGGCCCGCTGATGGGCCACCACAGCCGACGACATGCAGAGCCGGGAGTTGGTGTCCACGTTGGCGCTACCCAGATACCCCTTCATCAGCTTGTTGGCGACGTAGTAATCCTCTGTGGTGAGCTGGCCCGACAGGTAGATGCCGATGGCTTGCGGCCCAGACTCCGTCAGGATGGCGGCAAGGCGATCCGCCAGGGTATCCAAAGCCTCTTCCCAGCCGATGCGCTGCCCCATCCAGCGCGGATAGAGTAGGCGGTCGGGGAAGGCCAGGCTCTCCAGCAGGCTGGCCCCCTTGACGCACAGAGCGCCGCCGTTGGCCGGATGCTCTTCATCTCCCTGCAACTGCCAGCTCTCCCCCTCCCGGCTGAGCCGGATGCCACACCCCACTCCACAATAGGCACAGGTGGTCTTCATTCCCTCGCTCCTTGTCGCCGGCGGCCCCCGGGGGCCGCCTCCTTGTCCTGTTTGATGACGGACCCATAAAAAAGCGTCCGCCCCCCTGCGGGGACGGACGCCGTTGTCCGGATGCCTCGATCATCTTGTATGGGGAAGTGACTGCAAAGCCCGCGCCAGGATGCAAGGTGCGTCGCCACTGGGTATCCGGGTGAAGGGCTGCGCCAGAGCGGTGCAACTGCTCCCTTGTTGGGCCCGCCGGGCGGGAGTCGGCACCACAGGCTGGGCAAGGGGCCCACCGGGGGTATAATGCGCCGCCACAGAGGAGAACGAGATGAAAGAGTCAGGTTACGGCGCCGCAGAGCGGGTCGATGCGCGGCCGGATGCGGCCCCCGAGTATTGCGCCATCGGGCTGGTCAACCCCAAGTCACCGGAGAACGTGGGGGCCGTGATGCGGGCCGCCGGCTGCTACGGAGCAGAAGAGGTCTACTACACGGGTCAACGCTTCGAGCTGGCGCGGCGTTTTGCCACCGACACCAAGCAAATGGTGGAGAAGATCCCCCTGCTCGGGGTCGAGGATCTGCTGGCCTTCGTCCCCGAGGGCTGCACCCCTGTGCTGGTGGATCTCATCGAGGGTGCCACCTCGCTGCCTGACTACGAGCACCCCGAGCGGGCCTTCTACATCTTCGGCCCTGAGGATGGCACCCTGGAGCCCGCCCGTTTCGCGGCGGTGAAGGAGGTTGTCTACGTGCCGACTCAGGGTTGCATGAACCTGGCCGCCTCGGTCAATGTGATCCTCTATGATCGGCTGGCCAAGAAGTTAAGGGCTGAGGGCTGAAGGTGAGCCTGGTGGCCGGACAGCAGGCCGCCTCAATCCTGTGATGACGCCTCCCTGCGCACCCTCGCCTCCTGCTCCCTGATAAAGTCCAGATAGTCGTCGTAGAGCCGGTTTTCCCGATAGATCCGTGCCAGTGTCCCCTCCCTTATCAGGGTACGCATGCCGGGATCCCAGAGCCCATGCAACTGCCTGCCCTTCTCGTTGTCGGCAAAGATGGGGTAGGTCGGGATCCAGCGCAGGAACACCTGCGCCAGCTCGGGCGGAAGGGCCTCCTTGGGGTAGAGGGCGCCGTCGGTCAGGTAGTATCGGTAGCGCCCCTTGAGCAGCAATTGCAGCGCCATCTCATGGCTGTCTATCTCGTGCCAGCGCATCGGCACTGGGATGAACTTGTCGAAGGCCCAGCCCCGCAGCCAGAGCACTTCCTGCGCCTTCAGGCTGTGTTCGCCGTCCCAGTGCGGCAACCAGCGACGCTGCATCACCACGCTCACGTGATCGGCCGAGTCGGGGTAATCGGGCTGATGGGCACCCTTCACCTCTCCCCGATAGACCCCCATCGCCATGTCCCCCCCCTTCTGCGACACCACCGCCAGCGCCCGCTTGTAAGGGACCAGGTGCGGGCGCACCACATAACCCTCGGGCTCGTAGATGGCACGCACTATGTCCAGATAGACACCTTCGCCATCCTTCTGGCAGAAGCCGGGCCAGTCATCGCAATAGACATCCAGGGTATCGGCCCGCACGGGCCAGATGAGCAGCAGGCAGCAGAACAGAAAAAGACGAACCATGGGTTTCCTCGGTGGTATGACAGTCGGCAGGCACTCACCGCCAGACGGCCCGTTCAGGCATACTGATAGCATAGAAAGCCAGCCTGCCTGGTTACATTTTTCCCGATTTTGCGAGCGAGTCGAGGGTTATTGCCCCCTCGATCGGTATCATGGATCATAAGATTCATTAGTGACCTAACCAAGGGGAGCCTTCTCATGCCAACCATCAAATCCCTGCTCTGTCCCGTCGATTTTTCCGAGATGTCCAAGGCCGTGCTCGACTACGCCGTCTTCATGGCCCAGAGCCATCAGGCCGAGCTCAAGCTGGTCCACGTGGTGGATCAGCTGCACGGTTTCGACAGCTACAAGATCCTGCACATGACCGCCATCGAGATCACCCATGAGATGGAGCGTCAGGCCAAGAGCCAGCTCAAGGAGCTGGTCGCCACCCTGCCCATCCCGGCCAAGTTCGAGGTGCGCTTTGGCCGCGCCGCCGACGAGATAGTGATCCAGGCGAAGGAAGACAAGGTGGATCTGCTGGTCATGGGCAGCCACGGTCGCTCCGGCATCAGCCACCTGCTGGTGGGCAGCGTGGCGGAATCCGTGGTACGCCACGCCCCCTGCCCCGTGCTGGTGGTGCGCAAGTAACCCCAACCCCCGACCTAAGGCCAGCATATGCTGGCCTTTTTGCTCTCTATGCCCCCTCAACCGTGGGCATAGATGACGCTGCCCCCCTTGATGGTGTCTATGATGGCCCTGGACTGCTCTCGCGGCAGGGCCGGGCAACCCCAGCTGCGGCCCAGCTTGTCATATTTTTGCAGGTGTCTAGGGCTCGCATAGTCAGCCCCGTGCACCACTATGGCGCGCTTGCGGGCATTGCTGTTCTTGCCGGGGCTCAGGCCGTCCAGGCGCAGTGAGTAGCCGTGCTTGCCCTGATAGGTCTCGGCGGTGCGATAGACCCCGAGGGAGCTCTGGCGGGAGTTGAGCTGGTTGGAGAACTGGCGCGCGGCCAGCTCCCCCGAATTGCGACCGTGGCTGACCCAGGTGTGGTAGAGCAGCTTGTGACGCTTCACGTCGATGACGAAGAGGCGGCGCATGGTCGAGGGTTTGCTGTAGTCGATGATGGTGAGTATGGGTTTGCGCTTGTGGCGCACATCTTGATAGCCCTGCAGGGCCTTGCGGAATACCTGCTTGTCCAGCTTGCCCGCCAGACCCAGCTGGCGATAGAGATCCTGATCCCAGCTGGCGTGGCCCTGGCTGCTGAAGCAGAGCGCCCCCAGCAGCAGCGGCAACCCCAGCCAGAGGCTGGCCAGCCGCGACATCCAATACTGTCGCTTCATCCTTGAAGTCGCTCCCCTTCCTGAACTGGCGCTCTGAATGACGCCATGTCTCGCTGGATAGTTATATGCAAGCCACTGATAGTGCGCAATAAAAAACCACAAAAATGCCGACCTGAGTCGGCATTGACGTCAATATGCTGACGACCTTGCTCAGGCACGGATCAGATAGTCCGCCTGACCGACCCACTTATAGCTGGTCAGCTCGGTCAGCCCCATGGGGCCCCGGGCGTGCAGCATCTGGGTCGAGACAGCGACTTCCGCCCCCAGGCCAAACTGGCCGCCGTCGGTGAAGCGGGTGGAGGCGTTGACGTAGACAGCCGCCGAGCCGGCGCCGTTGACGAAGCGCTCCGCATTGGCCAGATCGTTGGTCAGGATGGCATCTGAGTGGCCGGCGTTGTGCTCGCGCATGTGGGCCAGCGCCTCGTTGACGTCAGCCACCAGCTTGACCCCCAGGGTCAGCCCCAGCCATTCGGTGTCGAAATCTTCCGCTCCCGCTTCGCACAGGTTGTCGGCCCCGGCCAGCAGTGGCATGGCGTTGGCGGCGCCTACCAGGGTCACCTTGCGCTCGTTCATCAGGGAGACCAACTGCGGCAGGAAGCGGGCGGCGATCTGCTCGTGGACCAGCAAGGTATCGAGGGCGTTGCAGGCGGAGGGGCGCTGCACCTTGGCGTTGTCGATGACCGCCAGGGAACGCTCCAGATCGGCACTCTCGTCCACGAAGATGTGGCTGATGCCAAAGCCGCCGATGATGACGGGGATGGAGCTGTTCTCCTTGCACATCTTGTGCAGCCCGGCACCGCCACGGGGGATGATCATGTCCACATAGCGGTCGAGGCGCAACAGCTCGCCCACCAGGGCCCGGTCCGGATTGTCGATGTACTGGACAGCCTCGGCCGGCAGACCGGAGGCGGCCAGCGCACGCTGGATCACCCGCACCAGCTCCAGATTGGAGTGGAAGGTCTCGCGGCCACCGCGCAAGATGCTGGCGTTGCCGGTCTTGAGGCAGAGGCTGGCGATATCGATGGTGACGTTGGGGCGCGCCTCGTAGATGACGCCTATGACGCCGATGGGCACCCGGCGGCGGGAGAGGCGCAGGCCATTCTCCAGCACCCGGCTGTCGATTTCGGCGCCGACCGGATCATCCAGGGAGATCACCTTGCGCACGTCCGCCACTATACCGGCGAGGCGGGCGGGGTTGAGCAGCAGGCGATCCAGCATGGCTTCCGACAAGCCGGCGTCGCGGCCAGCCGCTATATCCTTCTCGTTGGCAGCCAGGATCTGCGCACTGTGCGCCTCCAGTTCATCGGCGATGGCGGCCAGCGCCCGGTTTTTCTGCGCCGTGCTGATGGTCGCCAGCTGATAGGCGGCCTCGCGGGCCGCCTGCCCCATTTTCTCCAGACTCATAACATCATCCTTTTTCTCTTTCATAGGTGTCGCTCATAGCAGCACCATATCGTCTCTGTGGATGGCCCATGATCCCATAGCCGTAGCCGTAGCGGCAGGGTTTATCGGGGCCGACTGCTCACAGCAGCACCATATCGTCTCTGTGGATGGCAACGGCGCCATAGCCGTAACCCAGCACGGCCTCTATCTGATCCGAGTGTAGGCCCCGCAGCTTCTCAAGCTCCAGATGATCGTAACGGCAGATGCCGCGGGCCAGCTCGCTCCCCTGAGGGCCCAGGATCCGCACCACGTCGCCACGGACGAAGTCTCCCTTGACCGCGACTATGCCCTTGGGCAGCAGGCTGGAGCCCTTCTCCTGCATGGCGGCCACGGCCCCCTGATCCACCTGGACTTCCCCATGGGGGGGCGGCCCTGCCAGGATCCAGCTCTTGCGCCCTTCCAGCGGCGATGCCAGCGCCGGGAACAGGGTACCCACCCGCTCGCCAGCGGCGAGGCGACCTATCACTTCCGGGATCTGGCCGGTGGCGATCACCACGTTGACCCCGGCGCGGCGTGCCACGTCGGCGGCCTGCAGCTTGGTGGCCATGCCGCCGGTCCCGAGGCCGCTGACGCTGTCACCGGCGAGGGAGCGCAGGGTGTCGTCTATGGTCTGCACCTCTTCGATGAGTTGGGCATCCGGGTTGGTGCGGGGATCCGCGGTAAAGAGCCCCTTCTGGTCGGTGAGCAGGATCAGCAGATCCGCATCCGCCAGGATGGCGGCGCGGGCGGAGAGGTTGTCGTTGTCCCCCACCTTGATCTCGGCGGTGGCCACGGCGTCGTTCTCGTTGATGACGGGGATGATGCGATGATCGAGCAGGGTGCGCAGGGTGTCGCGGGCATTGAGGTAACGCTCCCTGTCCTCCAGATCGGCGCGGGTCAGCAACATCTGGCCGATGTGCAGCCCGTAGAGGTTGAACAGGTCCTGCCATACCCGGATGAGCTGGGTCTGGCCCACCGCCGCCAGCATCTGCTTGTTGGGCAGGGTCGGCGCCAGCGGAGGGTGCCCCAGGTGCTCACGTCCGGCGGCGATGGCGCCGGAGGTCACCAGAACGACACGATGTCCGTGTCGATGCAGGGCGGCACATTGCCTGACCAGCTCCACCATGTGGGCACGGTTGAGACGGGCAGATCCCCCGGTGAGCACGCTGGTGCCCAATTTGACGACTATGGTTCTGTTTTCCATGGGAACAAAGGGTTAGAAAAGTAAGGAATCCCTTTATACCCACGGCCCTGTTACCCTGCAAGGCAATTAAGCCTCACAGCTGTCATGGCAAAGAAGGAGGCCCCGCGGATATGACCGCAGGGCCCGGGGGGATCAGGCCGCCGTCACGTTCAGCTCGGCGGTGACCTGCTTGGCGGGAGACAAGGTGCACTCCAGCAGGGTCAGCTTGGCGCTGATGAGTTTGTAGAAGTGGTTGAGGGTACGCTCGACCTCTGCCTGATGCTTCTTGGGCAGCGGCTTGTTGATCCACTCCCCGTCCGCATTGTAGAAGCCGACCTGATAGTGATAGCTGAAGCTGTGGTCCTCCTGCTCCAGCACCAGCCACCAGCCCCAGAACTCCCGCTTGTCCGGCGCCGGTTTGGCGCTGACGCATACGGAAAGGCAGTCGAAGCGGTAGCGTCCCTCTTCGCACAGATCCTCGCGCAGATAGGGGCCAATGGCCGCGAATTGCCTCAGCAATCGCTTGTAGGTCACTCTTTCTGACATGCTAACCTCCCTGTTGAACAAGCCATACCATCACATGATGATGTTACATTTTTAGTTCTATATCATGTACATAAGTGTTTCTTTAGCCAATCTACCGTCTCTTTGAGCGCCTCGTCATACACCTCCAGCAGAGGCTGTTTGTCGAACACCACCGCCTTGCCATTGCGGCTGGCGGAGGCCAGGGCCCGGACATCCTGCTCGGGACAAATGAAGTCACGCTTGTGGCCAATGCTCAGGATGGGCACAGAGGTGCGGCTCCCCAGCAACCCCTGGGTCTTGAGGGAAAAGACCTGGCACTTGGTGCGCAGCAGATCCCACTGGGCGGCATCGGCCCCCAGGCGGTTCGCCAGCCCGTCCCGCATCATGCGCGGACAGCGGGCAAACATCTCCTGATTGGTAAACACCTGATTGATGCCGGCCCCGATGCAGACCACAGTCCTGAGCTTGAAGGGCTCGATGAAGGCGAGGCGCGCCGCCACATTGCCGGCGAGGCGGAACCCCACCATGGCGATGCGCTGATGATCGACCCAGGCCACCTCGGAGAGGTGGTTGAGCACCGCCTGGTGCAGGCGACTGGTGTCCTGCACCAGCGGCCAGTGCTCCGCATAGCCGGTTCCCGGCATGTCCAGCGACAGCATGCCGATGCCGTGGGGCTCGAGGCACTTGAAGTAGAAGTTGAGGAAGTCGACCTGGAGGGCGTCTATGCCACCGCTGACGATGACCAGAGGCACAGGCCTGTCGGTGGTGGGCAGGTGCAGATAGCCTTGAATGGTCTTGCCCCGGAACGGGACCTGCAGCTCCTTGAGGGGCACCTTGAACAATCTGCCTGCCTCGCGGTAGGCCATGTTGCAGAGCAGCTGGGCCTGATCCGCCAGCTCGTCATTCTTGAGATGGGGATAGCTCGCGATGGAGTAGTAGCGCACCGCCTTGAGCAGATTCTTCAACGCCCCGGCGCTGTCGCCCTGGCTGACCAGCTCGCGCCCGGCATTGAAATAGCGGCCAGCCAGCTGGCTCCACTCATAGACCCAGTTGCCGGGCACATAGCCTTTGATGGTATCCAGATAGCGCTCGTGGCTGCGCTCCCCCTGACCCATGGCGATGCGGGCAAGAGTCTGCTCCACTTCCACCGGATCCGCCCCCTGCCAGGCCCAGGTCGGCCGGCGCAGCAGGCGGTACCAATGGGGCGACAGGGCGCCGTCGATGAAGCTCTCGGCCAAGGAGCTGTCCTGCTCATCGACCGGGCTGGAGTTGGATATTTCGGAGGTTTCCAATACCTGTTTGACCCGGGTGAACAGCTTTTCCGTCAGGTTGGTATCGTCGTTTGGTTCCAAGATGGTGACTCTTCTGTCTCAAACAATGGTCCATCTTAACCACTTTTCACCGCGGGCAGCCACATCATAAACGCATAAGGCCCCAAACAGGGGCCCTATGAAACCGTCTTGCCATCAGCGCGAGCAAACCTCCCCCACTAAAGTCAGGGGCGGGGCGCCAAGGCAGGGGGCGATTACTCTTCGTCGCAGATCGGGTTGGCAAACTCCAGCGCCATGTCCCAGGGCTGCTCAATCCAGGTGTCCTGCGGGATGGCGACCTCGAAGTCATCCAGCAATTGCTCGCCCATGGGCTTGGCGAAGATGGCGATGAACTTGGCCTTGGGATAGAGCTCGCGGATCGCCTTGGCGGTAGTTCCTGTGTCCACCAGATCTTCCACTACCAGCCAGCCTTCACCGTCACCGGCTGTGGTGGCGGCCTTGACGACCACCAGCTCACGCTGGCTGTTGTGGTCATAGCTGGAGATGCAGAGGGTTTCGACGTTGCGAATGCCAAGTTCACGGGCCATCAGGGCAGCAGGCACCAGGCCACCACGGCTGACCGCGATGATCCCTTTCCACTGGCTGACGGGCAGTTGACGACGGGCCAGACGGCGCGCTTCACGTTGCAGGTTATCCCACGATACATAGAACTTTTTTGGCATGCTATCGATCTCAACGAGTTATAAAGGCAATCACTAAGACGTAAGGGTCCCGGCAGACACACGGGATCCGGTAAATTCTGGCCCCCGTTTCCTGAATTTTGCTTGCACTTTTGCGGCCTCAGGGATGAACCCTCGGCAGCAAAAAGCAGATGCATTGAAAGCAGGACGGGCATGGCTGGCGGCCATCTCGATCTAGACCCAGACCTCAGGCCAGCTGTTGGGCCGGTATGATAGCACCCTTTGCAGATAAAATGACTGGCAAACGTATGCGAAAAACAGGAAAAGTCGGCCATCTCCTGCCCGTTTGGCCTCCCCTCTGGGCTCAGTCCTCATCAATAGGGTGCTCATTCGAAGAGCAAACCTCGAATTTCGGGTAAAAAAATAGCAGGGGGAGGATGGAACCCTCACACACCTGCTGCTTTTCTGCTTTCTCTGTCAGCCCGGCTGACTGCCCGTCTTAACGACGACCGGCGTAGGGGTTCGGATAGTTGAAACCCTGGGTATAGAGAGACTGGGCAAACCAATAGGTTGAATTGCTGCCTGACATAATGAACTCCTGATTGCTTAACAAGTTACGTACCTTTAATGCGGGTTCAGATCCTTGAACAGACACTCGGTTCCGTGGAGGCGCACTTGCTTTGCTTCGGTTCCCTGGAGGCATTCATTGTCATCCTGACAAGTGGTTGACCCACGGCGGCTAATTTACCACCCGGCGGCGAAAAGACAATATTTTTGTGATGCGCGTCACGAATTTCATCTTCTGCTGATAACCATGGGCGAGGCAGTCATGTTCGCCATTCAGGCTCCCTTTATCAGCACAAGCAGACCGCAATTTGCGCAGATCGCTCACATTTTTGTGTGATTGACTGTATTATCGTTACCCTCTTCTGCGGCCCACTGGGCCCTGTCCATTTCCGTGCTGGTAAGGAGTCCCGACGTGGCACAGCTTAGTTCTCTGTCTCCCAAATTGATTTGGCAATTCTTCGAGCAGATCTGCTCCATTCCCCACCCCTCCAAGCACGAGGCCAAGTTGAGCGCCTGGATAGTGCAGTGGGCCCAGGGGGAAGGCCTGGCGGTCAAGCAAGACGCCGTGGGCAACATCATCATCAAGAAGCCGGCCACCCCGGGCATGGAAAACCGCAAGGCCGTGGTGCTGCAGGCCCACATCGACATGGTGCCCCAGGCCAATGCCGACACCCGGCACGACTTCACCCAGGATCCCATCGATGCCTACATCGACGGTGAATGGGTCACCGCCCGTGGCACCACCCTGGGGGCCGACAACGGCATGGGCATGGCAGGCTGTCTGGCCGTGCTGGCCGACAAAACCATCAAGCACGGTCCGCTGGAAGTGCTGCTGACCACGGACGAAGAGACCGGCATGACAGGCGCCTTCGGCCTGGAAGCGGGTTGGCTGGAGGGCGAGATCCTGCTCAACACCGACTCCGAAGAGGATGGCGAAGTCTACATGGGCTGCGCCGGCGGGGTGGATGCCAATATCCGCTTCCCGCTGGAGCAGGTTGCCGCCACCCAGGGTGAAGGTTTCGAGCTGCAGGTGAAGGGGCTGCGTGGCGGTCACTCCGGGGTCGACATTCACCGCGGTCGTGGCAACGCCAACAAGCTGCTGGTGCGCCTGCTCAAGGCCGCCGAGCCGCTGGGGGTGCGTCTGGCCGAGATAAGCGGCGGTACCCTGCGCAACGCCATCCCCCGCGAAGCCCGCGCCACCCTGCTGGTGCCCACTGCCAGCGTCAGCGAGTTCAAAGCCCTGGTTGACCGCTACGCCGGCATCTATCAGAGCGAGCTGGCCGCCACCGAGGCGAACCTGACCGTGCTGCTGAGCGGCCGGGACATGCCCGCCAAGCTGATGAGCGAATCCCTCCAGACCCGCCTGCTGGATGCCCTGATGGCCTGCCCCAACGGTGTCATCCGCATGAGCGATGCCATCCCTGGCGTCACCGAGACCTCCACCAACCTCGGCGTCATCAAGACCCTCGAGGGTGAGGTCTATGTGCAGTGCCTGATCCGCTCCCTCATCGACTCGGGTCGCGAGAGCGTCGAGCAGATGACTCGCTCCCTGTTCAGCCTGGCGGGCGCCAGCTGCGAATTCACCGGCGCCTACCCTGGCTGGGCACCGAACGTGGACTCCCCCGTCATGGCCCTGGTACGCAACAGCTACCAGACCCTGTTCGGCGAGATGCCGAACGTCATGGTGATCCACGCCGGTCTCGAGTGCGGTCTGTTCAAGAGCGCCTACCCGGATTGGGACATGGTCTCCTTCGGCCCGACCATTCGCGGTGCCCACTCACCGGACGAGCGGGTTCATATCCCGGCGGTCGAGCGCTTCTGGCAACTGCTGGTCCACGTGCTGGAACAGATCCCGGCCAAGTAAGCACGGCCTCCCGAGCCACTCCATGCCCCGCCCAGTGCGGGGCATGTCATTGGGACTGTGCCCCTCCTTTCTCTGCGTTGACCCCTTCACTGCCCCTGCCGATCCCCCTTGAAATCGTATCCATAAGCAACCCTGGATTTGAAAACCTTTTCCATGATTTATGTAAATTTACAACACAATAAGTTGATCGAGATCACAAAAGCCTCTAGCATCAAATTGTGACCAAGGTCACAGGAAACAATAATCAACAGAGCGAAGAGGTAAGACCATGTTTGAGAACCTGGCAGTGCTGTTCCACCTGAAAGGTGCATCCAGCAAGAAAGGCACACAAGAGAAAGACACTTATGCGCCTTCGACTCGCAACTACTACTTCCGCTATGGTGCCTGATGTCGCCCGTCCGGAAGTTGAAAATTACGACGTAATAAAACTACAAAACAATTCAACAATTCACACCACAGCCACCCCCTCGGGGCGCTGTCCTGCCCGGGCCAGATGTTCCACGGCCAAACCTGAACTCCAACCATGAAGATGGGGCCCACAGGCCCCATTTTTTTATTGCTCGTCCCCGACGCCACCCTGCTGCGATACCGGCCCTGGCGAAGCGGACGCCGGCATCAGACCGCCTTTCCCAGCGGCGCCGCCTCCACCACGGACAAGGGGAAGTGGCAGGCCACCTGATGGGCCTCTGTGCCACAGGGCTCCAGACTCGGCGAGGTGCTGCGGCACAGCTCTGTGGCATAGGGGCAGCGCTGATGGAAATGGCAGCCGCTCGGGGGCGAGATGGGCGAGGGAACGTCCCCGGTCAGCAGGATCCGCTGGTTGCGCCTGCGGGGATCCGGCACCGGGATCGCCGAGATGAGCGCCTGGGTATAGGGGTGGCGCGGGCTCAGGTAGAGTTGCTGGGCCTCGGCCAGCTCGACGATCCTTCCCAAGTACATGACCGCAATCCTGTCCGAGATGTGTTTGACCACAGAGAGATCGTGGGCGATGAAGATGATGGCCAGATTCATCTCCCGCTGCAGGGTGAGCAGCAGGTTCACTATCTGGGACTGCACCGAGACGTCCAGCGCCGACACCGCCTCGTCGCACACCAGCAGTTTGGGCTTGAGGGCGATGGCGCGGGCTATGCCGATGCGCTGGCGCTGGCCGCCGGAAAACTCGTGAGGATAGCGATCCACCGCACTCTTGGGCAGTCCCACCTTGTCCAGCAGCTCCAGTACCCAGCTGCGTCGCAGCGCCGTGTTGCCTTTACCGTGGATGATGAAGGGCTCTTCCAGGATCTGGCCCACGGTGTGGCGACCGTTGAGGGATTCTGCAGGATCCTGAAAGACTATCTGCATCTCCTGGCGCAGGGATCGCATCTCCCCGGGTGACAACCGGGTGATGTCGCGCCCCTCGAAGCTTATCTGCCCCGCCGTGGGTTCAAACAGCTTGAGCAGGGAGCGCCCCAGGGTGGACTTGCCGCAGCCGGACTCCCCCACCAGCCCCAGCGTCTCCCCCTGCTTGAGATCGAAGCTGATGCCATCCACCGCATAGACGGTGTAGGGCTTGCGCAAAAAGCCGCCACCCATCTTGAAGTGCTGCTTCAAGTCTCTGACCGACAACAAGGTGCTCATCGCCGCCGCTCCTGTCCATCCAGGTAAAGAGCCGACATAGCCCCTTCCCGATTGCTGAGGTGCTGCTTCAACTCCCGTACCGACAACAAGATGCTCATATGCTCAACTCCTTCCAGTGGTGGCAGGCCACAGCGTGGCGCTCGCTCAGCTGCTCGGTCACCGGTATGGTGCCCACGCAGATCTCGGTGGCGTGGGGACAACGGTTGGAGAAGCGGCAGCCCGCCGGCATCTCGTGCAGGGCGGGCACCTGGCCCTTGATGGTCTTGAGCAGGCTCTTGGGCACGTCTTCGAGGCGCGGGATCGAGGCCATCAGACCATGAGTATAGGGATGGCGCGGGTGGTCAAACAGCTCGAAGATGTCGGCCCGCTCCACAGCGCGACCCGCATACATCACCACCACCTCGTCGCACAGCTCCGCCACCACCCCGAGATCGTGGGTGATGAAGATGATGGCCATGCCGGTCTGGGCCTGCAGCGCCTTCATCAGATCCAGTATCTGGGCCTGGATGGTCACATCCAGCGCAGTGGTCGGCTCGTCGCAGATGAGCAAATCCGGCTCGCAGGCGAGCGCCATGGCGATCATCACCCTCTGGCGCATGCCGCCGGAGAGGTTGTGGGGATAGACGGCGAAGCGCTGGGCCGGCTCCGGGATCCCCACCTTCTGCAGCATGGCAATGGCGGCCTCCCGGCGCTGCGCCTTGCTGAAATCGGGCCTGTGCAGGCTGAACACCTCCATCAGCTGAGTCCCGACCGTTTGCACCGGATTGAGCGCCGTCATCGGCTCCTGGAAGATCATGGAAATGCGGTTGCCGCGCACCTTGTACATCTGATCCGGCGGCAGCGACAGCAGCTCCTCCCCCTGAAAGCGGATGGAGCCCGCCACCACCTGACCGTGGGGCCTGGGCAGCAGCCCCATGATGGCCAGCGAGGTGACGCTCTTGCCGCAGCCGGATTCGCCGACGATACCTATGGTCTGACCCGGGGCGACCTGGAAGCTGACCCCGTCGAGCACCTTGATCTTGCCGTCGTCGACGCTGAACTCCACCTCGAGATCCCGCACCTCCAGGATGGGGACCCTGCCCTGACCGTTATCAGCGGTAAACGTCCCCCCATTGTCTCGGACGTCGAGGATGGGGGCCTGTGTCTCTGCCATCGCCTCCCCCTTCTCAATGATGCGCATAGGTCTTGTCGATCAGGGTGATGGGAGAGAGCGACTCACCCGCTTCCTTGGCCTTCCGGGTCTCTTCCTGCACCTTGGGATCGAGCCAGAGCAGGCCGCCACTGCTGTGGGGGTAGCCATCCATGGGCCAGTAGAGCAGATCCGGGGTGTTGCGGGTGGCGGGCACCTCCGGCAGCATCACGTGGCGCCAGCTGCTGGCCCGCACATAGTTGAGCTGCACCCCGGGCACGAAGATGGCGAGGTCATAGATGCGCTGCTGGATCTGGCGGGAGATCTCGGCCCGCTTGGTCATATCGAACTCGACGTTGTAGGCGTCGATCAGGGCGTCCAGCGCCTTGTCGGCCACGTTGAACAGGTTGTTGGTCTGGGGCTTGTTGGCGTTGGCCGAGTGGAACGACTCCCAATATTGCGGATAGAGACCGCCGCCACCCCAGCCGAGCCAGGCCGCCTCGTGTTTCTTCTCCAGCATCACCTTGAAGCCGGTGGCCCCATCCACCAGGTTGAGCTCCAGATCCAGGCCCGCCTTCTTGGCCTCTTCCTTGAGTACGGTCAGCCGCTTGGAGTGCTCCTGGCTGGTGTAGGTGAGGGCCAGGGTCAGCCGCTCCCCCTTGTCATTTTGCAGGATGCCGTCCGGCCCCGGCTTGTTGTAGCCGCCCTTGGCGAAGTACTCCCGAGCCTTGGTGATGTCATAGGCCCGCTCCGGCAGTTTGATGTCGGTGAATTCGCCAAAGCCCGAACCGAAGGTGGTGGCCCTGTCATAGTCGCCGTGCAGCACTGTCGCTATCATCTTGTCCAGGTTCATGGCGTGCTGAATGCCGAGGCGCACATTCACGTCCGCCAGCTTGGGGTTGGCCACATTGAGGTGCACCCCCTGCCCCCCCTGCTTGGTGTCGGTCATGGCCATCACCTTCTGCACATAGCCCTTCTTGTATTCCGGCGTCACGGCTTTTTCATGCCACCAGTTGGGCAGTATCATCTCGAAGGTGTCTATCTCTCCCTTGAGGAAGTGGCGAAACGCTATGTTGTGATCCCGGATCACCTGCACCTTGATGCGATCAAGGTTGAATCTGTGCTGGTTGTAGCGATCCTGCTGGGCCCACCAATCCTTCTGCTTGCTGAAGGTGATGGACTTGCCCTTCTTCACCTCGCTCATCACATAGGGGCCCGTGGTCGGCACCACAGCCCAGTTGTACTGCTTCACCCAGTTCGGGCCCATCTTGTAGTAGTGCTTCGGCTGGGGCCACAGCTCCGTGGTGTTGAGGAGATCCAGCCTGGCCTTGCGGCTGCCCGCCTTCACCAGGATGGTGTGATCGTCAATCTTCTCCACCGCCACCACCTCCGTGGTGTAGTAGTTGTTGAACCAGGGGCCCTTGATGTCCTTGGAGCGCATCATCTCGTAGCCGAAGGTGTAGTCGTCGGCGGTGACGGGCTTGCCGTCAGACCATTTGGCGCGGGGATCCAGCTTGAAGTAGACGGTCTGGCTGTCCGGTGCTATGGCCCAGGCGCTCGCCAGCGAGGGGATGGGATTGCCGGTATTGGGGTGGAAACTGATAAGCCTCAGCTGGTTGTCCAGGATGAAGGAGCGGAACGAACCGTTGGAGTCAGGCCCCACGGTGCGAAACGTCAGCGGAAAGCTGTCGATGAAGAGGTTGAGGGTGCCACCGGGCAGTGCCTTGGGAGAGGCAAACACGGGGTCTGTGTCGTTGGTCTCCCACTTGAGATCCGCGGGCAGGCTGGCGGCCCACACCCAGGATCCGTTCACCAGCACGAAGAGAGCACCTATCCATTTGATTTTATTGTTCATGTTTGACTTCCATGTCATGCCCCTGCACCGGGGGCGTCTCAATTAAGGGTTGGATACCCAGGGCCCTGAGGCGCGCCCCGGGTCACTGATAACGGGTAAATTTGCGCGGATCGAACGCCTCGCGGATCGCTTCGCCGATGAAGGAGACCATGATCAGCACCAGGCTCACCGCCGCCACCACAGAGCTGACGATCCAGATCGCATCCAGGTTGTTGATCCCTTGCGAGAGCAGCTCCCCCCAGCTCGGGGTCGGCGGGGCCAGGCCGAAACCCAGGTAGTCCAGCGCCGTCAGGGTGGAGATGTTCCCCACCACGGCGAAGGGGGCCAGGGTGACTATCATCATCAGGGTGTTGGGCAGTATGTGGTTGAAGATGATCCGTTTGGTGCTCGCCCCCTGCGCCCGCGCCGCCATCACATAGTCCCGCGCCCGCTCCTTGTAGGTGAGGGTGCGCATGTACCAGGTGATCCCCATCCAGCCGAACAGCACGTTGATCCCCACGAAGAGGCCGAAGTTCGGCTTGGCCAGTGACACCAGTATCATGATGACGTAGAGGAAGGGCACCTGGGACCAGATCTCGATAAAGCGCTGCAACACAAGGTCAAAGCGCCCGCCGAGGAAGCCCATCATGCAGCCGATGCTGACCCCGATGACATAGCTCGCCACCAGGGTGATGAAGGCAAAGCCGATGGCGATGCGAAAGCCGTAGACCAGGCGCGCCAGCACGTCGCGACCGCTGGTGTCGGTGCCGAGGAAGTGGCGCTCCGTGAGGCTGGGAGCATAGGGTGGGTAGGCCTCCTCCTTGAAGTCCTGCTCGTAGGGGTTCCAGGGCACCAGGGGCAGCAGCACCCAGTCCCCCTTCTCTTCCTGTGCAAATTTGCCCTTGAGCTGGCGGTAGTTGGTCTCGTACTCGTAATCGAGCCCGAACTGCTGGCCCGGGATCACGTCGCCATAGGTGGGAAAGTAGAGCTCTCCCTGATAGCTCACCGCCAGCGCCCGGCTGTTGACCAGGAGCTCCGCCAGCAGGGAGATGACCACCAGGGCCGAGAAGATGACAAAGGAGTAGTAACCGCGCTTGATCGACTTGAAGCGCTTGAGTTTTTTCAGGGTGACCGGGTTTAGGTTCATGCTCAGTCTCCAAACCGCACGCGGGGGTCAACGAGAGCCACGCAGATGTCGGAAACGATATTGCCGATGAGCATCAACATGGAGGTGATGGCCAGTATGCCCATGACGGTGGGGTAGTCCCGCTCGACTATGGCCTCGTAGCCGAGCAGACCTATGCCGTCGATGTTGAAGATGGTCTCGATGAGGAAGGAGCCGCCGAAGAAGACGGTGAGCACGGATCCCAGGTGACTGGCGATGGGGATCAGGCTGTTGCGCATGGCGTGGTCGGTGACCGCCTTGCGAAACGGCAGCCCCTTGGCCACCGCGGTGCGCACGTAATCCGCCGACAGGTTCTCCATCAGGCTGTTCTTCATGGTCATGGTGAGGATGGCAAAATCCCCGATGGCGTAGGCGATGAGGGGCAGCAGGGCGTGGGCGAAGAGGGTGCGGATCTGATCCCAGCTGCTCTCCATGGAATCGAAATCGTCCCCCGGGAAGCCCCCCATGGGCAGCCACTCCAGATGGAAGGCAAATACCGTGATGAGGAAGATCCCCACCACATAGGCGGGTAGCGCATAGGCCATGTAGATGAGCATGGAGCTCAGGGAATCGAAGCGGCTGTTGTGCCTGAGGGCCTTGGCCACCCCGAGCGGGATGGAGACGGCGTAACTCAGCAGGAAGGTCGCCAGCCCGAAGAAGGCCGTCACCGGCAGTCGCTCCTTGATGAGATCCCACACCGGCTCGTAGTAGCGGGTCGACTCCCCGAGATCCAGCACCGCCAGCTTCTGCAGCCACTCCCAGTAGGCGATCAGCATGGGCTTGTCGAGACCGTAAAAGACCTTGAGCTCCTCGATCTGCTCATCGGAGAGTGCCTGCGCCCCCTTGCTGCCGCTGGAGCGACCTGTCTCGTTCTGCGAGACCTGTGCCTGCAGCAACATGCGCTCGACCGGGCCGCCCGGCACGAAGCGGGTGATGGTGAAGACGAGCAGGGTGATACCGAGAAACGTCGGGATGATCAGAAGCATCCGACGTAAGAAATACGACAGCATGGTGGAACCTCGTCCTTGTTGTTCTTTTATGGTCAGTCACATCCGGTGACCGGCCTATGCTTCCTGGCATTACTCACTGAATTGACTGGTATTGGCAGACAATCCCGCTCGGCCACTGTAAAAGCTCTGCAACAAAAATCAAGTAGAACTAAGCCCATCGATCGTCAGTGAGGTCCGCAGCATAACTCACCGATGTTTTTTTCCAAAAAATCCAACTTCAATATAAAAAACTGCTACGCCTTCTCATTTAACTTGTTTTTAATTATTAAAAAATTAATTACACAGCCGTTTGAAATTCAAAAAATACAAATAAAAACATACAGATAAAATCAAACACCCTCTCATCTCATTTTACCTATTAAAGAAGAGGGATATATCCTCCGGCCTGAACCTGAACTGAAATCCCCCTAGCACCGAAGATAGATTTAAATACTGCAAAAATGTCATTCCACGATACCGAGGTGATGGCGACAGGTGGTTTATCGATAAGTTCAAAACTAATCAATAAAATGGGGAAATACAAAGTTAACAACATATTTACATGAGCATCCGCATTCTTTACGGAATAAAACGCCAAAAAAATCGCCTAAATCCTGCACAGTCTTCTAATTCCCCTTCCAGTCACCATCCTGGCCGCTCCATTTGACGTCAATCATCAAAGCTTGATAAGCCTTACGCACCGCTCCAACGAGGGCGGTAAGGGAAGCAAACAAAAAAACAATCAGGAAGGATACTAACGATGCTTAGGAAAAGCAGACTCTCTGCTGCCGTAGCGTTTGCCTTGGCGAGCGCGGCAGTTGTGGCCACCCCTGTCCTGGCCGAAGAGGGCCAGAACGTCGAAAAACTGCAAAAAATCAAGGTCACCGGCTCGCGGATCTCCCGGGTCGATGTGGAAGGGTCCACCCCTGTCGTCTCCGTCACCAAGGCAAAAATCGAGCAATCAGGTCAACAGACCGTCGCCGATTACCTCAAACAGGCCTCCTACAACTCCTTCGGTGGCGTCTCCCCGGCCTCCGGCAGCTCCTTCCAGTCCCAATCCACCGTCGGCCTGCGCGGCCTGGGCTCGGAGCGCACCCTGGTCTTGCTGAACGGCAAGCGGGTGGCGGGCTCCCCCACCATGGGCGGCACCTCCATCAACCTCAACACCATCCCCATGGCCGCCGTTGAGCGGGTCGAAGTCAACCTGGACGGCGGTTCGGCCATCTATGGTTCCGACGCCATCGGCGGTGTCATCAACGTGGTGCTCAAAGAGGGCTATGAGGGCCTGACCTTCCAGGGACGCCTCGGTTCCCCGACCGAGCCGGGCGGCGATGAAGCCAGCGGCTCCGTCGTGGCGGGCGTCAACGGCGAGAAGGGCTCGCTGATGGCGGTCTACGAGCACGACAAGAAGGACGTCGTCTATGCCCGGGATCGTGACTATCTCGCCAAGCAGGGCAATGACGCCCCCAGCGCCTACGGCCGCAACGTGGAGGGGATCACCGGCCTCGACGCCAACGGGGATCCCATCTGGAAATACGGCCCCCTGGCCGGTGCCACCAATGCCGACGGCAGCTGCAAGGAGCCATTCATCGGCTTCGAGGGCGGCTGCAACTTCAACTACGGTCAGGTCGCGGCCACCACGGCCTCCCGCAGCCGTGACACCCTCTATGTGAACGGTCGCTACCACATCAACGACAATGTCGACTTCGTGCCGCAGATCATCGGCTCCCGGGTCGAGAGCTTCGGCCGCTTCGCCCCCGCCGCCGGCGCCTTCGCCATAGACCCGTCCAACCCGAACAACGCCCAGTTCTTCGCCGATAACGGCCTGGACGCCGCCGCCACCCAGGGTCTGGGTGAGGCCGCCTACGCCTACTACCGCTTCAGCAACGTCGGTCCCCGTGACAACTATGTCACCGACATGACCGGCAGCCTGAACCTCGGCTTCGAGGGCACTGTCACCACAGAATCCGTGGGCGACATGCAGTGGAACGCCGGTTACATGTACTCCAAGACCGACAACAAGGAGAACGGCACCGGTTATGTGCTGCAATCCGCCGCCCAGCAGGCCATCGCCGACGGCAAGTTTGTCGGGGGCGAGTTCGATCCCAAGAGCACTGCCGCCATGGCCGCCGACACCAGCCGCCGCTCCACCATGGACTTCTACCAGTGGTACGCCGGTGTCCAGTGGGACATGGGTGAGCTGCCGGCCGGTCCGGTCAGCTGGTATGCGGGCGCCGAGTACAACGACTGGGTCTATGCCGACAAGTACGATGCCCAGTCCGAGGCCGGCAACATCATAGGCTCCTCCGGCAACTCCTCCGGCGGAGTGCGCGACGTCACCGCCGCCTACATCGAGTCCCTGGTGCCCATCACGGATCAGATTGAGCTGAACCTGGCCGGTCGCTTCGATGACTACAGCGACTTCGGCAGCGCCTTCTCCCCCAAGGCGAGCCTGCGTTACCAGCCGCTGGACAACCTGATGCTGCGCACCTCCTGGTCCCGCTCCTTCCGAGCCCCCAGCCTGAGCGATCTCTACGCGGCTGATTCCTACTCGGCCGACTGGGCCAAGGACTATGTCTACTGCGAGGCCAACGGCATCTCGGCGGCGGACTGCCCGAACCGCCAGTACGACACCACCCGTACCTCCAACGAGGAGCTGAAGGAAGAGACGGCGGACACCTGGAACTTCGGGGTGGCCTACAGCCCGCTGGATGACCTTAACCTCTCCCTGGACTACTACACCATCAAGATCGAGGACGTGATCCAGCTGAACTCCCTGCAGTCCGTCATCTATGACGAGCTGAACAACGGGGGCTCCAGCAACATCACCCGCAACAGCCAGGGCAAGATCAGCGGTGCCATCGCCCCCATGGTCAACCTGGGGACCCTGAACACCAGCGGTCTGGATCTCAAGCTGGATTACCGCTACGACCTGACCTCCGCCACCATCCGCTATGACCTCGGCGGCACCTACATCCTTGAGTACAAGGAAGGCCTGTACGCCGGTGGCCCCGTCATCGACAAGATCGGCCAGAACGGTCTGCCGCAGATGCGCTTCAGTTCCGGCGTGGGTGTCAACGTGCCCCAGTGGTGGAACATGGATACCTACCTGAGCGCGAACTACATCGACTCCCAGAGCCAGGACTACATCGCCGACACAGGTGAGGAAGTGGGCCACATCGCGTCCCAGACCACCTGGAACCTGAACGTCGGCGTGGATGCCCCCTGGAACGGCAAGATCCAGGTCGGGGTGAAGAACATGTTCAACGCGGGCCCGTCCCTCGAGAGCGATGGCTTCACCTATGACGAGGAGCTCTACAGCATCGACGGTCGCATCTACTACCTCGACTACGCCCAGAAGTTCTGATCCACCAGGAAAGTGACGAGCCGGCCCCCTCGGGCCTGCTCTGCCCAAGGTTCCAAGGAAGTCACGGAGATAGGGTAATCCTATGAAAACAAGGACTATTACAATGAAGAAAGCGCTCCTCGGCAGCCTGGTTTCGGCTGCCCTGCTGACCAGCTTCAATCTGAGTGCCGCCTCTGCCGGTCAGGCAGTGGACGCTCAAGCCGCCACCGACAATGCCTCCAAAGTGTCCCAGCAGAAGATCGACAGCTACGCCGAGTCTGCCGAGTCCGCCCTGGCCCAGTACAAGGCCGCCCTGCGTCAGGTCGACAGCCTGCGCACCTACAACGAGCAAGTGGGCAAGATGGTCGACTCCCAGAGTGCCGAGCTGGCCTCGATGCAGCGCCAGATAGCCCAGATCGATCAGACCAGCACCGAGGTGGTGCCCCTGATGCTCAAGATGATCGACTCCCTCGATCAGTTCGTCGCCCTGGACTTGCCGTTCCAGAAGGTCGAGCGGGAGGACCGCGTGGCGGCCCTGACCGATCTGATGAATCGCGCCGACGTCACCATCTCCGAGAAGTACCGCAAGATCCTCGAGGCCTACCAGATCGAGGAGGGCTTCAGCCGCACCATAGAGTCCTACAAGGCCAGCCTGGACAAGGACGGCGGCGAGAAGACCTACGAGTTCCTGCGGGTCGGTCGCATCGCCCTGCTCTACCAGTCCCCGGACGGCAACGAGACCGGCATGTGGAACAAGCAGACCCGCCAGTGGGAAGAGCTGCCCCAGGAGTATCGCAGCGCGGTTGAACAGGGGCTTCGCATCGCCAAGAAGCAGGCGCCTCCCGCCCTCATCAAGCTGCCGGTTCAAACTGCGGAGAAAGCATCATGAAAGGAATCAGACTCGCCATTGCCTCCCTGATAGCGGGAGCCACCCTGATCACCCTGCCGGTGACCGCCGCCGAGAAGCCGGTGGATCTCAATGCCCTGCTCAATCAGGTCAAGGCCGCCAGCACCAGCGAATCCCAGCTCAACAAGGAGCGGGAGGCCCGCTTCCTGGCCGACAAGAACGAGCAAGGGGCCCTGCTGGCCAAGGCCAAGGCCGAGCTCGCCGCCGAGACCGCCAAGGGCGAGCAGCTCAAGGCCACCTTCGATGCCAACGACAAGCAGCTCACCGAGCTGACCGAGACCCTGCGCCAGCGCTCCGGCAACATGGGCGAGATGTTCGGCGTGCTGCGCCAGTTCGCCGGCGAGTTCAAGGGGATCTTCAACGCCTCCGCCCGCCGGGTCGAACACCCGGAGCAGACGGCGCTGCTGACCCTCCTGGCGGAGAGCAAGGAGCTCCCCTCCAGCGATGACCTGACCGCCTTCTGGACCACCACCCTCGGCCGCATGGTGGACGGTGGCAAGGTGAGCCAGATCCCGGCGACCGTGGTCTACGGCGAGGGCAACCAGGCCGAGAAGACGGTGACCCAGATAGGCGAGTTCAACACCGTCTCCGAGGGCAAGTACCTCACCTTCGTGCCGGAGACCGGCAAGTTCGAGCAGCTCTCCCGTCAGCCGGACAACGCCGTGCTGGAACCCATCGCCCAGTTTGAGCAGGGCAACGGCGCCGTCGAACCCATCTTCATCGACCCCTCCCGCGGCGTGATCCTCTCCCTGCTGGTGCAGTCGCCGACCTTCAAGGAACGCGTCGATCAGGGGGGTGAGGTGGGCTACGTCATCATGGTGCTCGGCGTGCTCGGTACCTTGCTGGCCATCTTCTGCGGCCTGCGCCTGTCGATGATCGGCAGCGCCATGCGCAAGCAGCTGAAATCCGATCAGATCGTCAAGGGCAATCCCATCGGCGAGATGCTGGGGGCCTATCAGTCCCACCGCGGTGACAACATAGAGGATCTGGAATCCAAGCTCGACGAGATCATCCTGCGCAACGTGCCCAAGTTCGAGAAGGGCATCAGCATCATCAAGCTGATCGCCTCGGTGGCGCCGCTGCTGGGCCTGCTGGGCACCGTAGTGGGGATGATAGCCACCTTCCAGGCCATCACATTGTTCGGCACCGGGGATCCCAAGCTGATGGCGGGCGGCATCTCCGAGGCCCTGGTCACCACCATGCAGGGTCTGGTGGTCGCGGTGCCCATGCTGTTCCTCTACACCATAGTGCAGACCCAGAGCCGTCGTCTCATCCAGGTCCTGGAAGAGCAGAGCGCCGGTTTCGTCGCCCGTTATCAGGAACGTCTGCACGCCGCCAAAGCCGCAGCCTAAGGAGTCACCCATGTGGTTCTGGTTGATTGAAGAAGTCGAGTCGGTCCGCCGGTTTCTGGGATTGGGGGGCGACGTGCTGGTCGCCCTGTTCTTCCTGACCCTGATGATGTGGGCCCTGCTGCTGGAGCGCTGGTTCTACTTCATGGCGGTCTACCCCCAGCAGGTGAAGCAGACCAAGGCGACCTGGATGGCACGCAGCGATCACCTCTCCTGGTCTGCCAAACAGATCCGGCGCGAGCTGGTCTCCCGGGTCGCCATGGCGGTGGACAAGGGGATGCCGGTCATCAAGGTGCTGATCGCCCTCTGTCCGCTAATGGGGCTGCTCGGCACCGTAGTGGGCATGGTGCAGGTGTTTGACACCCTGGCCATCACGGGCACGGGTTCGCCGCGGGCCATGGCCTCGGGGATCTCCAAGGCGACGGTACCGACCATGGCGGGCATGATTGCCGCCCTTTCCGGCCTGTTTTTTGTCAACCAGCTCGATCACAAGGCCAAGTTGGCGGTGCAGAAGCTAGAAGACAACCTGAAACACGGCTGATGCAGGATGCACTCCCCCGGCCGGGCACTGCCCGCCGGGGCACAGAACAAGCAAGGAGTTTTTGCCATGAGAAAACGTCACAGCGACAGCGGTGCCGATGAGGCGGCCATCGATCTGACCCCCATGCTGGACATAGTGTTCATCATGCTGATCTTCTTCATCGTCACCACCTCGTTCGTCAAGGAGTCCGGCGTGGAGATCAACCGCCCGAGCGCCAGCACGGCCGAGACGGTGAAGAAGGGGAACATCATGGTCGCGGTCCGCGAGAACGGCCAGGTCTGGGTCGACAAACGGGTCGTCGAGGTGGGCGCCGTGCGTGCCAACATCGAGCGGCTGCGGGCGGAGAACCCGGAGAGCGCCGTGGTGATCCAGGCCGATACCGAGTCCCGTTCCGGGCTGGTGGTCCAGGTCATGGATCAGATCCGCATGGCCGGTGTCCAGAACATCTCCATCGCGGCGAGCAAGAGCAGCTGATGCCGGAGCGAGCACCATGAGATACCTGATAGCGATAGCTGTCTCCTGTGTGGTGGTGTTCTTCCTGTTTCTGGGAATGAACAAGCTGATCACACCGGATCACCGGGAGCTGACGGAGAGAGAAGACGTCACCATGACCGACTTCATTCGCCTCAAGCCCCAGGAGACACTGCAAGAGAAACAACGGGAACTGCCCAAGCCGCCGCCCCCGAACCGCCCGCCTCCCCCACCCGAGATGGAGGTGGCGAGCACCGACAGGCCAAAGATGGACAGTGCCCCCATGGACATGCCCAAGCTCGACATCCCGGTCAACATCGGCGGCGGCAACGCCCTGGGTGCCTACAGCACGGGGGGCGGTGGCGGCGGCATGGGCGGCAACAACGGCGCCATGCCCATGGCGACCTTCGAGCCCATGATGCCCCGCAAGGCGGCGCTGGCCGGCCTCGCCTCCGGCAAGGTGCTGGTGGAGTTCACCGTGACCGAGCGCGGCACCGTCAGCAACATCCGGATCGTCAAGGAAGAGCCCCGCAGCTACGACCTCGGCAAGGAGGCACGCAAGACCATAGCCAAGTGGACCTTCAAGCCGGCCATGGTGGACGGCAAGCCCCAGGCCAGTCGCATGCAGCAAGAGATCGAGTTCGCGGTCAACTAAGGAAGGTGGCGATGAAAAAGTTACATACCCTGATCCTCGCCCCGGTGGCCATGGCGGTGCTGCTCAGCACCGCCAGCTGGGCCGCCGAGCAGCCCGCCCTGTCTGACCGCGCCTACCGCGCGGTCAACAAGGCCCAGGCGTTGATCACCGAGAAAAAATACGGCGAGGCCAATGCCAAGCTGCAGGATGCGCTCTCGGGCGCAGGCGATCGGGTCTACGACAAGGGGGTCATCTTGCAGACCCTGGGCTTCGTGGCCGCCCAGCAGGAGAAGTACGGTCAGGCGACCAAATACTTCGCCGACGCCATCGCCACCGGCGGCCTGCCGCAGCCGGTGGCCCAGCAGGTGCGCTACAACCTGGCCCAGCTCTATATGGCGGAAGGCAACTTCAAGGCCTCCATCAGCACCATGAATGAGTGGTTCGCGAACCTTGGAAAAGATGAGAAGCCGACCCCCCACGCCTACATCACCCTGGCCAACGCCCATGTGCAGCTCAAGCAGTACCGGGAGGCCATACCGGCGGTGGATCAGGCGATCAGGCTCTCCGCAGGCAAGGCGCCGGAGTCCTGGTACCTGCTGAAGATGGCGGCCCACTACGAGCTGAAACAGTACAAGCCGGCCACCGAGGTGCTGACCGCCCTGGTGGACAGATACCCGGAGAAGAAGAAGTACTGGACCCAGCTCTCCGCCATGCACATGCAGGCGGGCAACGATGCCAAGGCGCTGGCGGCGCTCGAGTCGGCCTACAACCTCGGCATGCTGACCGAGGCGGCCGAGTTGCAGCGGCTCGCCAACTACCTCGCCTTCGCCGGCATTCCCCATCGCGCCGCCCGCGTGATGGAGAAGGCGATGAAGGAGGGAGTGATTGAGCAGAGCGCCGCCAACTACAAGACCCTCGCCAACTACTGGCATCAGGCCAAGGAGCTGGACCCGGCCATCGACACCCTGGCCAAGTCCTATCAGCTGGCCCCCAGTGCCGAGCTGCAGCTGAAGATGGCGCGCATGATGATCCAGAGCAAGCGATACAAGGATCTGGTGGCCCTGGCCGCCAAGCCCGCCGCCAATGCCAGCGGCGAGCAGCGCGCCGATCTGAAGTTCCTGACCGGGGTCGCCTACTTCGAGCAGCAGAAACCCAAGGAGGCACTCAGCGCCTTCACCCAGGCCGCCCAGAATGGCAACGTCAGTGGCCGCGCCTCCCCCTGGATCAGCTTTCTGAAGGAGCAACAGGGCGGCGCCGTCACTCAATAAACCGGCACGTCATGGGCAAGCATCCGCCCATGGCGACTGCCCATCCACAAGGGGGTCAGCCCCGCAGCTTGCCTGGTGGCAATTGGCCGCTCTTCGGAGCGGTCTTTTTTATGGGCAGCTCCCCGCGTGGTCACGACATTCCTTCCTTATATAAGGCGCAAAAAAATCCGGAGCCTGGGCTCCGGATTGGGTCATTGCGTTGACGCGGGGTTAACCCCCCAACCAATTATCAGTAGTTGCATACCAGCTTCCAGCTGCCATCGCCCGCCTTGGGTTCGCTGCTGGTCCACCAGTTGGCCTGCCAGACTACCTTGCCGTTGGTCATGCGATCGTTGCCATTGGCGTGATCCCCGCGCGGCCAGCTCGGGTAGGCCGGATAGGCCGCCGGATCCACGCTCTGGCTGGTGCAGCTGGTGCCACCGCTGCCGCCATCACCCCCACTGCTGCCCCCCAGCACCGCCTCGGCCAGGGCCGGGAAGTCGGACTTCAGGCCTATGGTCTGGCTGCCGGCAATCAGCCGCATGCCGCTCGGCACGCCGGCGGCCGGCAGGTAGTAGGTCATGGCCACTTCCACCTCGGTGCCCGGCGCCCAGGCCTTCCAGCCAGGCAACGTCAGGGCCACCTTGTGGAAGTCCTTCTCGCCCGCGATGCCGTCGGAGTTCTGGTTGCCGCCGCTCTCCACTACTTTCAGCCCCATGCCGCTCTGATCCGTGATGGTGTCAGAGGTGGAAGTGGGCATCAGGAACTCGATGCGGGTGCCGCCCGGTATGGTCTGGGTCGACTTGTTGGTGAGCTTGAGGGTCGGGTTGATCGGGTAGTTGGAATCCCCCTCCTTGAAGCCCGAGAGGCTCACGCCTATGTCGAGCTGAGCGGCCGGGGCCGGCAGATCGTTCTGCTTCAGGCTGGCCTTGCTCGCCTTGCTGAACTTGTCGTAAGCCAGGCTGGTGAGGGTGCTGCCCATGACATACTCATTCTTGGCAGCGTCGAAGTCGTAGTCCCCCGCCATCTCCCAGAACATGACGCCACCCAGGCCCCGATTGACTATGTAGTCGAGCTTGTGACCCATGGACTCTTCATCTTCGGTGGAGAGGAACACCTTCTTCTCTTCGTTCCAGAGCCAGGGCGCATGGGCCTTGTCATCGTAGTAACGCACGTACTGGCCTTGCATCACGTGGGCCGGGTTGTTGGGATCCAGACCCCAGGCCTGGCCGTAGCTCGGCAGTGTGGTGATGCCGAGGCTGGCCGCGTGCTCCAGGTTCTTGGCGTGCCACATGGGCACGGCGCCACCGCCTATCTCCTTGCCGTTCTTGTCGAGATCATGCCAGATGTTGTCGATGCCGACCGCCCCATTGCCGCAGGGAACTGTGCTGCCCCCCGTGCCCGGCTGACAGGCGCTCTGGCTCGGCAGCGCCGCCTTGCCCCCCAGGCCGTGGGTACCACCTGTCACCCCTTGCCAACCACGGGTGTAGTAAGGCACCCCTATGTTGATCTTGCCCGCCGCCAGGGCACCACGGAAGTAGTGGGCCGCCCAGGCGGAGTTCAGGTAGCCGATGGCACCGAACTGGGCCTGGTTGTAGACACCCCACTGGGCCAGCTCGGGATCCGCCTTGTTGTCGAACAGGGCGGCATTGTGGCCGACGAAGTGGTTCCAGGCGCCGTGGAAGTCGTAGGTCATCAGGTTGACGTAATCCAGATACTGGGTGACCTGGAAGTTCTCCATGCCGCGCAGCAGGTAGGCCGAGGCCGGCGAGGCTATGGTCAGCATGTACTTGCGACCGTCCTCGGTGCCGGCGCTGTCGAGCCGCTCGCGCAGTGTCTTCATCAGCACTTCGTAGTTCGCAAACAGCTTGGCCCGGCACTGGTTGGAGAGCGGGAAGTCGTTGGGGTTGCCCGCATCCTTCATGGAGGTGGGGTACTCGTAATCCACATCCACGCCGTCGAAGCCGTACTGGCGGATGAAGCTCACCGCCGAGTTGGCAAAGGCGTTGATGCCGGCGGTGTTGACCGAGCAGTCGCCCTTGGTGGTGGCGGTGTAGAAGCCGCGGGTATCGGCCCAGCCACCCACGGAGATCAGGGTCTTCACGTCCGGATACTGCTTCTTGTATTTCGACAGCAGGTTGAAGTGACCCTGATAGGCGAATTCGGGATCCATTTCGGCGCCCGGCACCCCGTCCCAGGTCAGCTTGGTGGCGGCGTCATCCACCTTGATGAGGTGGCTCTGCTCGTCCACCGCCGCGAAGGCGTAGTTGATGTGGGTGATCTTGTCCCAGGGGATGTCGCCCACCAGGTAGGAGGGCAGCCCGTTCTTGCCGGTCCGCCAGGAGGTGAAGTAACCGATGACGCGGCGGCCATGGTCATCCCCCATACACTCGCTGCCGTCGGCGCGATAGATCTGGCGCACGTCGCAGGAGAGATTGCCACCTGTGGGGGGCAGCGCCGCCTCTTCCACCTGGACATCGACCTGGGCCGACTCGCCGGAGAGGTTCTCCTTGTCGGTCGCCACCAGCTTGAGACCGGCCAGCCCCTTGCTCTGGGGTGTCCAGCTCAGCTGCCAGGGGGCGCTGTTGTCCTCGCCCACCTTCTTGCCATCGACGAACAGCTCGACCCTGGCGACGTCGTCATTGGCGTCGGTTACATTGCCGGTCACTGTGAGGGCGCGACCCAGGGCCACCTTGGCCCCGGCGGCGGGGCTGGCGATGCTCGCCCTGGGCGCTTCTGGCGCCACCACGGCGGCGACCTTGAAGCTGGAATCCGCCTCACTCAGCACCTTGCCGTCTTTATCCAGCGCCCGGGCCTTGAGGGCGTGATTACCCACGCCGGCGGCAGACCAGCTGGCACTCCAGGGAGAGGCCGTGGCCGTGGCGACCAGGGTGCCGTCGATCAGGTACTCCACTTTGGCCAGCGCCGTGACCGGGCCGCTCAGGGTCACCGCCAGGACCAGGCTGGCCCCTTCGCTGACGCTGCTGCCCACGGCGGGGGAGCCGATGGCAACGATCAGGGCCGGTGGCGGCACCTCACCGCCATAGAGCTTCCAGGCATCGGCCCAGACGGTGCCGACCCCGGGGGCATAGTGGTAGGGGGAAGCCCCGCACCAGCCGGAATAAGGGAATTCTTTGCATTCGTAGAGGGCGCCTGCGTTGCTGACGACATCGCCGGCCTTGTAGGCGGTGCCAGCCTGATAGGCGGGATAGGCGGCGTGCGCCCAGGCGGGCATGGCCGCAAGGGCAACCAGCATGGCGAGCCTGCTGGGCCTGAGGGTCTGTTGCATCTTGTTATCATCCTTGTTTTGTCTTGGCTTCAACACCGGGAAAAGCGCAATCGCAACAGGGGATCAGGGAACGACAACAGGCCTTGGACGGGGCCACATACCCTCATGTCACCCCGGGGTAACCCCGCTGTCTGGCCCGCTTGGGACAGATCGGAGGCTTTGCGTCCCGGCATCACTGCCGGTTTGCCCTTAACCTGGGTTCCGTGAGGAACGGATCGAGTATAGGAAGCAAGTGGCGGCCGCTCAATCTTTATTCTCTAAGGAAAATATGTGAATGCCGGCCAGCTCACATTCCCCCTCCATCGGCCAACTAACCATTAAGTCATTAATATCAATCTGTTAGCCACGTCAAAAAAACGGGCTCAGCCTCTTTTGTCTCCCCATAATGTGCGCTGCCTCACTGGTCAGAGCTGCCAGAAATGTGACAATGCGCGCCCTTGGCCAGAGCGCCAAGGCTATGGAAACACTGGCAAAAAAATAAAAAAGGAATACCCATGAAAGGAAGACCTACCCTGCTGTCCCTGGCCGTGGGGCTCGCCCTCGCGTCCCCGTCTCTCCATGCCGCCGGCTTCAGTTGCCCGGCCGACAGCGCCCTCACCCCCATCCCCGCCATCCAGGGCAGCGGCGACAAGAGCCCGCTCGTCCCGGACCATCAGTTCGAAAGCCCCCGAAGCATCTCGGTCAAGGCGGTAGTCAGCGCCCTCGGCGAGAGCCTGAGCAAGGGCTTCTACCTGCAGGATCTGCAAGGGGACGGCAATCCCCAGAGCTCGGACGGCATCTTCGTCTACCTGAGCGACAAGCAATTTGCGACCAAGTACCCGGACATCCAGCCGGGTGCCCTGATCTGCCTGGAGGCCAAGGTCGAGGAGTATCATGGCCACACCCAGCTCAAGCCCCTGTTTGACGGCAGCGCCCCGCGTCTGGCGGTGCTGGCCCAGGGCGACGCCCCGGCCGCCACGGCGCTGCGGGTGCTGGAGGGGGAAACCCTGGCCCGGGCACTGGAGCGTCACGAGGGGATGCGGGTGCGGCTCGATGGGGAGAGCGCCCTCAAGGTAAGCCGCAACTTCAGCTACGACTACGCCGCCAAGCGCAACAACCTGGTGCTCGCCCACGGTGCCCCGCTGATGAAGCCGACCCAGCTCCATGTGGCTGGCAGTCAGGAGGCAAACACCCTGGCCGAGGCCAATGCGGGCAACCGCGTCTTCCTCGAGTCGGACTTCAAGGCCGCCAACGGCAAGCTGCCCTGGCTGCCGGCCTGGGAGCCGGAGCAGGGTTACCTGCGCATCGGCGATGCCCCGGTCAACCTGGAGGCCATGGTGGGCTACAGCTATGACGAGTACCGGCTGATAGTGCCCAAGGATCAGCGCATCACGGCGGGGGATCTGCTGCGCACCGACGAGAACGACCGCCAGGGCGCCCCGGCCCGCGCCAATGGCACCGACCTGCGCATCGGCAGTTTCAACGTGCTCAACTACTTCACCAGCCACTCCAGCGTGGGGGGCGCCCTCAACGTGCTCTGTGCGGATCAGGCGGATGCGGACGGCGCCAAGGGCTGCAACCGCGGCGCCAAGAGCCTGGAGGAGTTCCAGCTGCAGCGCACCAAGATAGTCAACGCCATCACAGAGATGGACGCAGACCTCCTTGGCCTGATGGAGATGGAGAACAACGGCTTCGACGAGCACGCCGCCCTGCACGATCTGGTGCAAAGCCTCAACGCCCAGCAGAAAGAGGCGAGCAAGCAGTACGCCTTCGTCAGCCTGCCCAAGGCCCTGCTCAGCGAGGAGCGCTTCTTTGGCGGCGACGCCATCATGGTGGCCATGATCTATCGCCCCGCCCTGCTCACCCCAAGCGGGGATGCCGAGGTCATTCGTCTGCCCCAGCAGCGCTACACCACGGGCGGCGTCGCCAGGAGCGCAGGCCAGCGGGACTCCCTGGTGCAGCGCTTCGGGGTGGCGGGCAGCGACGAGCCCCTGACTCTGGTGGTCAACCACCTGAAATCCAAGGGATCCGGCTGCTATGAGAACGGGGATGGCAAGAGCGAGCCTGCGGATCTGCAGGGCAAGTGCACCGAGTTCAGGGTCAGTGCCGCCAAGGTGCTGGGTGAGGCGGTGAGCAAGATGCCGGGTCAGGTGCTGCTGGTGGGGGACTTCAACTCCTACGCCAAGGAGGACCCGATCCGGGTGCTCACCGACTACGATCCGGCCACGGCGGAACGCCAGATCCGCTCCGCCTCCCACACCTTTATCGGCGAGCAGCCCTATGAGCAGATGGGCCGCGCGGTGGAGAAGAACTACGGGCTGATCGACGTGAACCTCAAGTTCAATCAGGAGAAGGCTATCTCCTACAGCTACGAGGCCGAGCTCGGCACCCTGGATTACGCCCTCGCCAACCCGGCGCTGGCGAGCAAGGTGGTGGCGGTAGCCGACTGGCACATCAACTCCTTCGAGAGCAACCTGTTCGAATATGGCAGCGCCTTCACCGGCGATCTCATCAAGTCGGACAACCCCTTCAGCGCCTCCGACCACGACCCCATCATCGTCGACCTCAAGCTCAACGAGCAGAGCAAGGGCGGTGGCGGCGCCATGGGGGCCCTGTTGCTGGCGCTGTTACCCCTGGCCTGGCGTCGTCGACACATCTCATAATCCGCGCTGAGTAACGCAAAAAGCCCGCGACAGTCGCGGGCTTTCTCATTCTGGCCATTTGATTTGTAAATACTGGGGCGGTGATCATGAAAAAAACAAATGCCTGAACAAACAAAAAGGCCACCGCGTAACGGTGGCCTTTTGCTTCTTGTAACAAGAATTTGGTGGAGCTACGCGGGATCGAACCGCGGACCTCTTGCATGCCATGCAAGCGCTCTCCCAGCTGAGCTATAACCCCAAATTTTACTCTTTGAACAACCGGTTCTGGCGGCCGGCTGCCTTACTGCTAAATAGTGGTGGAGCTACGCGGGATCGAACCGCGGACCTCTTGCATGCCATGCAAGCGCTCTCCCAGCTGAGCTATAACCCCAAATTCTTTCTTCATTAGACAACGGGTTCTGGCGGCCGGTTGCCCTAACTCTGGTATTCAAATATCAAATAGTGGTGGAGCTACGCGGGATCGAACCGCGGACCTCTTGCATGCCATGCAAGCGCTCTCCCAGCTGAGCTATAACCCCACAAAGGTCGGCCTGGGTGATACACACCGCACTGCCCTGGGTAATGCACTTCTACAATCGGGAACCTGGTGGAGCTACGCGGGATCGAACCGCGGACCTCTTGCATGCCATGCAAGCGCTCTCCCAGCTGAGCTATAACCCCTTGGATTCCAGATTGTTCGAGGAGAATTTGGTGGAGCTACGCGGGATCGAACCGCGGACCTCTTGCATGCCATGCAAGCGCTCTCCCAGCTGAGCTATAACCCCAACTCACCTCGGCGCTACCAAAGTTATCTCTGGCAACGGAGGCGCATGATAGGCATCACCCGCTTTGCTGTCAACCCAAAATTTTCGCCGGTTGGAGCGTTTAGTCAAAATTCAGGCAGTTAGCTGTTTTTACCGCCAACAGCGTCGCTATGTCGCTGTTTTACGTCGCAAATCCGCTTGAGGCCAAAATGCAAAGGGCCCCCGTCAGGGAGCCCTTTGTTGTCAGCGACTGGCGCTTATTCGGCGGCCATGCGCGCTTCGATATAGTCCAGCGCGCGGTCGATGCGAGCGAGCACACGCTCCTTGCCCACCAGCGCCATTACGGCGTCGGCGATGCCAGGGGAGATTGGCCCAGACCGGTATTACTCGGCTGCCATGCGCGCTTCGATATACGCCAAGGCGCGATCGATGCGAGCGAGCACCCGCTCCTTGCCCACCAGCGCCATCACGGCGTCTATGGCCGGGGACTGACCCAGACCGGTAACCGCGACGCGCAGCGGCATGCCGACCTTGCCCATGCCCTGACCCAGCTCGGCGGCAGTGGCTTCAATCAGCTCGTGCAGCGCTTCGGTGGTCCAGGTCTCCAGCGCCGCCAGCTTGGCCTTGGCCAGAGTCAGAGGCTCGGCAGCGACGCCGCGCAGGTGCTTCTTGGCAGCGGCTTCGTCGATGGCCTCGTACTCTTCGAACAGATAGCGGCTCTGAGCAGCCATCTCGACCAGGGTGTTGCAGCGCTCGGCCAGCAGGGTGACAACCGCAGGCAACGCCGGGCCCTTGCTGGTGTCGATGTTCTGGGCGGCCATGTGCCATTCCAGGTGCTTGGCGACATAGGTCGGATCCAGGCTGCGCATGTAGTGGTTGTTCAGCCACAACAGCTTGTCGGTGTTGAAGGCGGAGGCAGACTTGGAGATGGCATCCAGGCTGAACAGCTTGATCATCTCGTCCAGGGTGAAGATCTCCTGATCGCCGTGGGACCAGCCCAGACGCACCAGATAGTTCAGCAGGGCTTCCGGCAGGTAGCCGTCGTCGCGGTACTGCATCACGGAGACAGCGCCGTGGCGCTTGGAGAGCTTGGCGCCGTCGTCGCCCAGGATCATGGAGACGTGGGCAAACTCCGGCACAGGCGCGTTCAGTGCCTTGTAGATGTTGATCTGGCGCGGGGTGTTGTTGATGTGGTCTTCACCACGCACCACGTGGGTGATCTCCATGTCCCAGTCATCGACCACCACGCAGAAGTTGTAGGTGGGCGCGCCGTCGGTGCGGCGAATGATGAGATCGTCGAGCTCAGTGTTGGCGAACTCGATGCGGCCGCGGACGTGGTCATCGAACACCACAGAGCCTTCGGTGGGGTTGCGGAAGCGGATCACGTGGGGCGCATCGGCCGGGTGATCGTGGGCGGCATCCCGGCACTTGCCGTCATAGCGGGGCTTCTCGCCGCTCGCCATCTGACCTTCGCGCAGCGCCTCCAGGCGCTCCTTGGAGCAGAAGCACTTGTAGGCGCGGCCATCGGCCAGCATCTCGTCGATGATGCCGTTGTAGCGATCGAAGCGCTTGGTCTGGTAGTAGGGGCCCTCATCCCAGTTCAGCTCCAGCCATTCCATGCCCTCAATGATGGCGTCGATCGCCTCCTGAGTGGAACGTTCCAGATCGGTATCCTCGATACGCAGCACGAACTCGCCGCCCTGGCTCTTTGCGAACAACCAGGAATAGAGTGCGGTACGGGCACCGCCGACATGCAAAAAGCCGGTCGGGCTGGGAGCAAAACGGGTTTTGACTTTCATCTTTAAGCCTTGTGTAGAGGGCCTTGGGCCAATGCGTTAGAAAAAACCGTCGCATTTTAGCACTCAGAATCACGGATGGGAAAACCATGCAATAGCCGGGGCCTAAACAGGTCTTGATTCGGCCGGGGCGCCGTTCTTTGAGAGGGATCGCAAAACCTCCCCTCATTTTCAGCTTTGCTGATCAACATTGCTGGAGGAATCTCCCGCCATGCCGATAATTCATACAACTTTCTACTCACAAGGAACACGAGATGCAGTTTCGCTCTATCCAGAATCGCATCCTGGTACTGGCGGGGGTCGCCATGACCACGGCCCTGGTCATCCTGATCCTGCTCAACCAATACTCGAGCAAGCAGACCCAGCAACTGACCATCAGTTCCAGTCGCGCGGCCCTGCAGCAGGAGGCATGGCAGAAGGTGAGTGCCAACGCCCGCGCCGAGGCCGCCACCATCACCCAGTTGCTGCAAAAGGGGCTCTCCTATACCCAGCAGATGGCCAGCGTCTTCGCCCTGCAGCAGGAGGGCAAGCTGCCGCTGGATCGCCAGCAGGCCACCGACCTGCTCAAGGCGCAGCTCGGCCTGGAGCCGCAACTCTATGGCGCCTTCGCGGGCTTCGAGCCGAACGGCTTCGATGGCCAGGACAGCGCCTCCGCAGGCCAGAGCGCCCTTGGCAGCGATGACAAGGGGCGCTTCGTCCCCTACTTCTATCGCGACAAGGAGAACATTGGCTCGGATCTGCTGCTCTCCATCGAGAAGAGCGACGCGGACGAATTCGGCAATCCGGCCAACGACTACTACGCCTGCCCGAAACGGGAAGGACGTTCCTGCCTCATCGATCCCTTCAAGGTGGACATCAACGGCCAGCAGGTGCTGGTGAGCACCATCACCACCCCCATACTGGTGGGTGGCCAGTTCAAGGGCGTCGCGGCCCTGGATCTGGCGGTGGACTCCATCAGCCGCCAGGCCCAGTCCCTCAACAGCAACATCTATGACGGCAAGGGAGAGACACTTATCGTCAGCGCCGCCGGCGTCATCACCGGCACCAGTGGCGACGCCAGCCTGCTCGGCAGCCGTGCCGACAAGCTGCTGGGAGACGGCTGGCAGCAATACCTCAAACCCGAGCTGCAACGCCAGGAGCTCGACGAGGCGTTTCGCATCTCTGTGCCCATCATGGTGCCGGGCATGGCCCGCAACTGGGCCATCATAGTCACCCTGCCCTACCAGGTGGTGCTGGCGGGCGCCGACGAGCTGGAGAGCCAGCTCACCGAGATGAACCGGGCCGCCATGACCCAGCAGCTCATAGGTGCCCTCATCGTACTGGTGCTGGCGCTGGCCACCATGCTGGCGATAGCACGCAGCATCACGGGCCCCATCCGCCAGATGGTCAGCCTGGTGGATGACATCGCCGATGGCGAGGGGGATCTCACCAAGCGCCTGAACACTCGTGCCCAGGACGAGCTGGGGGCACTGGCCCGCGGCATCAATCGCTTCATCGATAAGTTGCAGGTGCTGCTCGGGGACGTGCAGAAAACCGCGAGCGAGGTCCATCGCCACGCAGGGGATACCGACCGCATCGCCGGCCAGACCGACACCAACTTGCAGCATCACCAGGCGGAGATGGAGCAGATGCTGACTGCGGTGCAGGAGATGTCCTATGTCAGCCAGGAGGTGGCGACCCACGCCAACAACACCGCCGACTCGGCCAAGCAGGCCCAGGGCGCGGCGGATCAGGGCAAGGTGCGCTTCCAGCAGGTGATCCAGTCCATGCACAAGGTGGCGGCCGAGGCGGGCAAGGGGGCCGAGGTGGTCGAGGGGCTGGCCCACGACAGCGAGCAGATCACCAGCATACTCACCGTCATTCAGGGCATCGCCGATCAGACCAACCTGCTGGCGCTGAATGCCGCCATCGAGGCGGCCCGGGCCGGCGAACAGGGGCGCGGCTTTGCGGTGGTGGCCGACGAGGTGCGCAAGCTGGCGGGCAACACTCAGCAGGCGGTGCAGAATACCCAGGAGCTGATCGAGAAGATCCGCCACAGCTCGGCCAATGCGGTCAACGCCATCCAGCAGAGCCAGCAGCTGACCCATCAGGCGGTGGGCGAGGCCGATCTGGCGGAGGCGGCGCTGGACAGCATCTTCCAGGCCATCGCCACCATCAACGACATGACCTATCAGATAGCCTCCGCCGCCGAGGAGCAGAGCTCGGTTTCCGAGACTGTCTCAGGCAACCTGTCAAAAACCAACGCACTGGCCAACGACATCGCCCAGGATGCCACCAATACGGCGAAAGCCAGCCAGGCCTTGCGCCAGGCGGCCGAGCGTTTGCAGCAGTTGCTGGGGCAATTTCGTCTCAGCTGATAATTTTCATGCTCAGGGCTCTCCCCCTCGGGGGCGAGTCCGTTTACCATAGGCACTATATTTGCCTGATGGCAGGCAATGTAGTGAGAGGTAAATGCCGTGCCCACCCCGGACCGTCGCCCACGTGGCCATAACAGACGAGCCCAGCAGCGTCGCCAAGACGAATCACAAGGAACCCTGCTCCATCGTATCAATGCCGCAACCCTGCCCCTGCGCCAACGTCTTGGCCAGGGATTGGGCGGCCTTGGTCAGCGTAACAAGGAGCCGAAGGCGGCTTCATTCAAGCTGGCGAGCCCGCTGCCGCGCAAGCACACCATAGGCCTGCTGGTGCTGGTGCCTCTCTGGCTGTTGCTGCTGGCCTGGGAACCCGCCCCCGCCGCCCCCAAGGCGGCGCCTTCCGGTTCGCTCGCCGTGCCGCTGGCCGTTCCGACCCAGGCGCTGACCGTGGGCAACGGGGCCGCAAGCAGTGCGCCGGCCGCGGCCAAACCGGTCGAGGAGAAAGTCGATGGCACCTGGCTGCAGCACGAGGTGCAGGCTGGCGAGACCCTCTACTCCATCTGGCGCAAGTTTGAACTGCCCGGGGCCGAGCTGAGCCGCCTGATCGCCATAGAGGGGCCGGACAGGCCGCTGACCCGACTGCAATCGGGCAAGTCGGTGTTCATCCTGGTGGACACAAGCCGCCGCATCCAGCGGGTCGAGATCCGCTCCTTCGGTCAGGCAAACTACCGCTACGACCGACAGGGCGAAGGGTTCGCCCTCAAGGAGTGATGAAACGGGAGGCCATGGCTTCCCGTTTTTTTGACCAGAAGCATGAAACAAGCCGCTGACTTCCCAATACTTTTAGCTCGCTCAAAAAATGAAAAGTGCCAAATTGACAAGGGATCGGGCTCCAGTACAATCGGTTGTGCTTTAGACAGGGATTGTACTGCATGCCACTGGAACACATCGACGTAGTCAGTCATGGGTAGGCCCCTGCATTCTAGGCAAATGCTGCCCAACAAGGCGTTAGTTTCATTTTGTTATAGATAGGACTTACCACATGTCTGACATTCGCACCGGCCAAGTAAAATGGTTCAACGAAACCAAGGGTTTTGGCTTCATCGAGCAATCCCAGGGACCGGACGTTTTCGTTCACTTCTCCTCCATCCAGAGCACAGGTTTCAAGACCCTGGCTGAAGGTCAAAAAGTCCAGTTCACCGTGACCCAGGGCAAGAAAGGCCCGCAGGCTGAGAACGTGACTCTGCTCTAAGCCGCATCCGTGAACTCGCAGGAGGAGCCAAGGCCCCTCCTATTTTTTTGTCTGCCATTCCCCGCCCCGTATCAGGCGAGCTCTTCGCCGCCCTGACCTGCCTCTCCCCTCTCCCAAGCCGCCTACGCTCAGCTGCCGCCGCCATAGTCCATGGACCGAGGGCAATGACGGGAAACCGGCACAGGTGCTGACAAGCGGATATGGCAAAGCATCGCGGCGCGATACGGAATCTATTCGAATGGGGATAAGAAAAAGAATGAACGACTAGGACTACGAAGAGAGATTGGAGCGGGAAACGAGACTCGAACTCGCGACCCCAGCCTTGGCAAGGCGCGGATCATGCTCTGCCAACTGGATGTGGCGATGAGTGTATTGAAATATTGGATTCGTGAACTTCGAGGAGAGATTGGAGCGGGAAACGAGACTCGAACTCGCGACCCCGACCTTGGCAAGGTCGTGCTCTACCAACTGAGCTATTCCCGCAACAGGATGTCTTCTGCAAGTGATTGGAGCGGGAAACGAGACTCGAACTCGCGACCCCGACCTTGGCAAGGTCGTGCTCTACCAACTGAGCTATTCCCGCATCGGAATAATCATCTGCAGTAGCTTTCTAATACGTATTGGAGCGGGAAACGAGACTCGAACTCGCGACCCCGACCTTGGCAAGGTCGTGCTCTACCAACTGAGCTATTCCCGCAACAGGATGTCTTCTGCAAGTGATTTGGAGCGGGAAACGAGACTCGAACTCGCGACCCCGACCTTGGCAAGGTCGTGCTCTACCAACTGAGCTATTCCCGCATCGGAATAATCATCTGCAGTAGCTTACTAATACGTATTGGAGCGGGAAACGAGACTCGAACTCGCGACCCCGACCTTGGCAAGGTCGTGCTCTACCAACTGAGCTATTCCCGCAACATAGATTGTCTTGAGGCTGACTGATGATTGGAGCGGGAAACGAGACTCGAACTCGCGACCCCGACCTTGGCAAGGTCGTGCTCTACCAACTGAGCTATTCCCGCATCGGGCTGGATTGAACCAGTGTCATCATCAGATTTTGGAGCGGGAAACGAGACTCGAACTCGCGACCCCGACCTTGGCAAGGTCGTGCTCTACCAACTGAGCTATTCCCGCAACTGCCTTAAAACGGCCGTACAGCATTTGGTTGCTTGCGCTACTGTACGGGAGCCGAATTATAAGAGCAGTCATTCCAATTGCAAGGGCTTTTTTGTCACTGTGCAGCCGTTCGCTCAAAAGCTGGCCGAACTGCCGATTTTAGCAACCGAGCGACGGCAACCCCTTGCCGGGGACTCAGATTTTGAAGACGTGGCTGCGGTAGAACTGCAGTTCGGCGATGGACTCGCGGATGTCGTCCAGCGCCTGATGGGAACCGCTCTTGGTGAACTGATCCAGCAGCTCCGGCTGCCAGCGACGTACCAGCTCCTTGATGGTGCTGACGTCGACGTTGCGGTAGTGGAAGAAGGCTTCCAGCTCACCCATGTGTTTGACCATGAAACGGCGATCCTGGCCTATGCTGTTGCCGCACAGGGGGCTGGTGCGCTCTGGCACCCACTGGCGAATGAAGTCGAGGGTCTCGGCCACGGCGCGGGCTTCGTCGTGCTCGCTCGCCTTGACCCGGGCCACCAGGCCGCTCTTGGTGTGGGTGTTGACGTTCCAGTCGTCCATCTTGGCCAGCTCTTCATCGCTCTGGTGAATGGCGATGACGGGCCCTTGTGCCAGCACGTTCAGATCCTTGTCGGTGATGATGGTGGCAATCTCCAGAACCACGTTCTCTTCGGGGTCGAGACCCGTCATCTCCATGTCGATCCATACCAGGTTCTGCGCGCTGACTGTCATGATTGCTCTCTCTATTGGGAGGAATGGCGGAATTTTGCCAATTTGCATGTATCATACTGGCTTTGGATCTGTTCATAAACTGGCGAATCGAGTGGCAAAGAAAGCAAAACTCAATCTGGGTCAACAGAGGCGCGTTCAGGCCAACCGCGAGCGGCGGCTGCAAAAAGATCACACCACTGTGGTGGATGACACCCTGTTCGGCCCGGCCATCGAAGGGGTGGTGATCAGCCGCTTCGGCCAGCACGCGGACGTGGAAGCCGTCGACGGCACCATACACCGCAGCAACCTGCGTCGCAGCAGCATCAACAGCCTGGTGTGCGGTGACAAGGTGGTCTGGCGTCCCGGCCTCAATGCCGCGATCGCCGGGGTCATCGAGGCGGTGCATCCCCGTCACTCCGTGCTGACTAGGCCCGACTTCTACGACGGGGTCAAACCCATCGCCGCCAATATCGACCAGATAGTCATCGTCTCGGCAGTGATGCCCGAGTTCTCCACCAACATAGTCGACCGCTATCTGGTGGCCGCCGAGGATGTGGAAATAGCCCCCCTCATAGTGCTGAACAAGGTCGACATGCTGGACGAGGCGGCCCGCATCCGGGTCGAGGGCCAGCTCGCCGCCTACCGCAAGCTCGGCTACCCGGTGATCCTGGTGAGCTGCGAGAGCGGCGAGGGGCTCGACCAGCTCAAGGCCGCCCTGACCGACAAGATCAGCATCTTCGTCGGCCAATCCGGGGTGGGCAAGTCGTCCCTGACCAACGCCCTGATGCCGGGGCTAGGCGTGCTCACCGGCGAGATCTCCGAAAACTCGGGGCTGGGCACCCATACCACCACCACGGCGCGGCTCTATCACTTCCCGAGCGGCGGCGATCTCATCGACTCCCCCGGGATCCGCGAGTTCGCCCTCTGGCACCTGGAAGCCGATCGCATCACCTGGTGTTTCGTGGAGTTTCGCGACTACCTCGGCAGTTGCAAGTTCCGCGACTGCACCCACAAGGACGATCCCGGCTGCGCCCTGCGGGCGGCGGTCAGCAGTGGCGCCATCAGCCCTGACCGCTTCCACAATTATCACCGCATCCTGGAAACCATGCAGGAAGCCCGCCACGGTCGGCAACAAGCCCGGCTGTGACCCAATCAACCTCCCTCTTTTTAGAAAGAGCAGATGAAGATCATGAGCATCACTGACAACCTGAAAATTGCCGGTCAATACTGCCTGCCCAAACACGCCCTCTCCCGCCTGGTCGGCAAGCTTGCCGCCGCCGAGGCTGGCACCCTCACCACCCGGGTGATCGAGGCCTTTATCAAGCAGTACGGCGTCGACATGAGCGAAGCACTGCACGAAGATCCGGCCCACTACGCGAGCTTCAACGCCTTCTTCACCCGCGAGCTCAAGCCGGGGATCCGCCCGCTGGTCGAGGATGCCATGACCCTGGCCCTGCCGGTGGACGGCACCGTCAGCCAGCTCGGCCCCATCCATCAGGGCCGCATCATCCAGGCCAAGGGCCACGACTACAGCGCCCGCGAGCTGCTGGGCGGCTTCGAGGACCTGGTTGCGCCGTTCAAGGATGGGGACTTTGCCACCATCTATCTGGCGCCCAAGGATTACCATCGCATCCACATGCCCCTGGACGGCGTGCTGGAGAGCATGGTGTTCGTGCCGGGGGATCTCTTCTCCGTCAACCCGCTCACCGCCGAAAACGTACCCAACCTGTTCGCCCGCAACGAGCGGGTGGTCGCCACCTTCCGCACCCCCCACGGCCCCATGGCGCTGGTGCTGGTTGGCGCTACCATAGTCGCCAGCATCGAAACCATCTGGGCGGGCAACATAGCGCCGACCAAGCAGAAGGAAGTGGTGCGCTGGGATTACACCGGCGACCAGGCCATCACCTTGCAAAAAGGCGCCGAGATGGGTCTGTTCAAGCTCGGCAGCACAGTCGTCTGCCTGTTTGGCCCCGGCATGCTGGCAGGTTTCGAACCCCATCTGGCCAACGGCGTCACCACCCGCATGGGTCAGCCCTTTGCCAAGCTGGCGGATCAGGCATGAGTGACCAGTCCAAGCCAGGCGCCTCGCAGAAAAACAACCCGCTGCACGGACTGACCTTGGAGGCGATTGTCACCGCCCTGGTCGAGCACTACGGCTGGGAAGCCCTGGGGCAGCAGATCAACATCCGCTGCTTCACCGATGATCCCAGCGTCAAGTCGAGCCTGAAGTTCCTGCGCAAGACCCCCTGGGCGCGAGAGAAGGTAGAGAGTCTCTATCTCTATGTTCAGCGCAAACAGGCCAAACAGAAGGAAGACCCCAGTGGCGTTTAAGATTACCTACACCTACAAGAAGCAGGCCAAAGAGATAGGCTACGCCAACGACAAGTTCAACAGCATCTATGACGCCATTGCCGCGGCCGAGGGGCTGGATCTCTCCAGCTTCCACGCCATGGAGGCCCAGCTGGCCCAGGTGTGCCGCCGCGACAAGAAGAGCGTGAAGGACTACAGGGAGAACTACTTCAAGGAGCTGGGCTTCTCCAACGTCGTCATCGAACGGGACACTCTCGAAGACAAGCAGGAGTAAGCATGCGAACCCTGACTCTGATGGCCGCCTCCCTGCTGCTGGCGGCCTGCAGCACCCAGCCTCCCCAGCTGGTCGGCAACGATCAGGATGCCCACGGCTGCCGGGCCAGCGCCGGTTACCAGTGGTCCCCCCTGCTCGGCCAGTGCGTACGCCTGTTCGAGCAGGCGGTGCGTCTGCAATCCCTGGAAGCCACCGAGACCGGCAGCGCCTTCGTGCTGTTCAACGCAGATCAGAGCAAGGCCGAGCTGACCCTGCCAAGCGGCGAGCTGATCCCTCTCGACCGCCAGGGCGAGGAAGGGAACTGGTCCTGGCAGGGAGGAGCCTACCAGCTCTTCCCCTGGAAGGGTTATGTGCTCAAGTCCGGCGAGCGGGCGCTGTTTCACGGTGACAGCGCACTCTAACGGCAACCGCCGCCAGTACGACAAAACCCTCGGCTCAGCCGGGGGTTTTATTTTTGGCCCAGAGCCGGTTCGGGCTCTAGGCGCTCGCGACCCAAAACAAAAACCCCGTTGCAGGCAACGGGGTTTTCATGCTTCCGGCAGGGCAGGATCAGTTGCCCAGGGTGGCGAACAGACTCTGCTCCAGGCTGCCGCGGGAGACGCAGACCGGCGTGATGGAGGGAGCCAGCACGCGCTCGCCGGAGGACTCGACGAAGTAGAGCTGGGTGTTGCCCTTGACGTTGACGGTCGCCACGCTGTTGTTGCCGCTCTGGGTGATGATCAGGTTGATCTGCAGATTGGGGTTGCCCAGTGCGACCTTGGAACCCATGGTGCCGCAATCCAGCCACTCCAGCCCCTCGGCCGCGTTTTCGACGTTGGCGGTCATCAGACCTGAGCCACGCTGGCTGTTTTCGATGTTCAGGCCGTGATCGCCAAACCACTTCTCGGCGCGGGCCCACACCAGATCCACCGGAATTGCCATCTCCTGGGTGTTATTGGTCGCCTTGGCAACCGGCGGGGTATAGCGGTACTGCTCGCCACCATTGTTGTCACTGGCACAACCCACCATCAACAGGGCCAGGGCGCCCCCCATTATCTTCTTCATGCTGCTTCTCTCGTCCATAAGGCCATAGGCCAACCGGCGGCTATTATGGCGATCACGACACAGACTGTCAGCAGGGATCCACATAAATGGCGGATTCTTAACCCACGCTTTACAAAACTGGCCTGTTATCATAGATTTGCTCGAAGTCTCCTCCGTGAGTGCTCACGTGAATTCTTCGCTCTCCCTGGCGCTGCTGCAGCAGATCATCGACCAGTTACCCATGAATATCTTCTGCCGGGATACGGCCGGACGGTACCTGTTTGCCAACAAGGCTTTCGCCCGGGAGGCCGGGCTGTCACAGCCGGGCGATCTCATCGGCAAGACGGACGCCGAAATGCCCTGGGGCGATCTGTTCCGCGAGGAAGACGGGCGCCTGCTGGCCGAAGGCAAACCCCTGCTGCACCAGCAATTGCACTGCCACGGCGGCGCCGGCGCCGGCGCCAACTGGATGGAGATCCACAAGGTGCCACTCTATGACGAGCAGGGTGACCCCCTCGCCCTCTTCGCCATGGTCAGCGCCATCGACCAGCGCAAGGAGCTGGAGCAGACCTTCCGCCAGCAGCAGCTGCTGCAACGCCGCCTGCTGGATGCCATCCCGGATCTCATTCGCCTCGAAGATCACCAGGGCGTGCTCATCGACTGCAATCAGGCCTTCCTCGACTTCATGGGACTGTCGGCAAGCGACGCCCTGGGTCGGCGAGTACCGCCCCGCCTGCCCGTCGAACAGACCCTGGGACAGGGGGAGTATTGCGTGGTGGATGCCCAGGGCAAGGGCCGTCACCTGGAGGTCACCCGGGTCGAGGTGCCGGACGACGAGGGCAACTCCCTCGGCATTCTCACCCTGAGCCGTGACATCACTGGGCTGCGCACCACCCAGGCCCAGTTGCAACAGGAACAGCACTACGACAGCCTCACCGGCCTGCTCAAGCTCTCCCACTTCCTGCAGACCAGCCGCCACCTCGGCGCCCGCAAGGCCAGCCTGCTGCTGGTGGATCTGCAACATTTTCGCGAGATCAACGATCGCTTCGGCATCCGGGTCGCCGATCGCCTGCTCAGCCAGGTGGCGCGCCGCCTGCAACGGCTGGCGCCACCCCAGTCCCTGCTCTGCCGGGTCGCCGCCGATGACTTCGCCCTGCTGCTGCCCGAGCTCCCCCTCTCCCTGGATGAGTGGAGCCGCAACCTGCAACAGGAGCTGATGGCCCCCTACCAGGTCGAGGAGCACAGGATCCAGATCCCGGTGTTCCTCGGCATAGCCCACGGCAAGGCCAAGGAGGCCGAGCGCCTGCTGAGCCACGCTGAAGCCGCGCTGGCCCAGGGCAAGCGCCAGCAGCAGCACTGCACCCTGTTCGACCCCGAGCTCGACGCCAAGCTCAAGCGCCGTCAGCTCATCGCCGCCCAGCTGCCGCTGGCCATCAAGTCGGCCGAGCTGACCGCCGTCTACCAGCCCATCATCTGCACCCACAGCAACCGGCTGCACGGGGCCGAGCTGCTCTGCCGCTGGCCTCATCCAGAGTTCGGCATGATCTCCCCCGACGAGTTCATTCCGCTGGCGGAAGAGCTGGGCCTCATCGGCCAGCTCGGCCAGCTGATGCTGGAGCTGGGTTGTGCCCAGCTGGCCCGCTGGCAGGTGGCGGCCCCGGACCTGGTGCTCTCCATCAACCTGTCACCGCTGCAGTTCCGCGATCCCGAACTCTGCCCGCAGATCTTCGACTGCATCGAGCGCCACGGGCTGGCCCCCTGGCAGCTGGAACTGGAGATCACCGAAGGGGTGCTGATGGAGAATGCCGACGAGATAGAGAGCAACCTCGCCTGCCTCATCGAGGCGGGCTTCCAGCTCGCCATCGACGACTTCGGCACAGGTTACTGCTCCCTCGCCTACCTGCCCAGGCTGCAGGTGGCCACCCTCAAGCTCGACAGAAGCTTCACCCAGGGGCTGGCCAGCAACCAGGCCACCACCGCCATAGTGCGCTCCGTCATCGGGCTCGGCCATGAACTCGGCATCAGGATCACCGCCGAAGGGGTGGAAACCGTGGAGCAGCAGGCCTGGCTGGCACAGGCGGGCTGCGATCGCCTGCAGGGTTACCTGTTCAGCCGCCCCCTGCCCCCCGCCGAGTTTGCCCGCAACTACCAGTTGCCCGACTGACTCGCGCACAGCAAAAAGGCCACCGAGGTGGCCTTTTTATTATCTGTCGAGGGCATGGGCAACATCTTCTCGATGCGCTGACGAGTACACCTTACTCCTGGAAGTAGGTGCCCCAACCGTCGTAGTCCACGCCGTATTTTTCCAGGGAAAAACGGTCAGCATCTTCTCGTCGGCAGCCAGGAAGACACTCTTACTCCTGGAAGTAGGTGCCCCAGCCGTCGTAGTCCACGCCGTATTTGTCGAGGATCGGCAGCATCTTCTCGATATCGGCCACTATGGTCTCGATATCCAGTTTGCACTCCACAGTGGCATCGAAGCAGAAGATGGTGGCACCGTCATCCAGCTCCATCTCCTCGGCATCTGTCACCTCGAAGCCGGCCTTGAACAGGTCCACCGCCGCCTTCTCCAGCAGATCGAAGTTCTGACAGGAAAAGTGGTGCTCAATCTCGTAGTCCAGACTCGGGTTGCTGCCATCGGCCAGCAGCTCGTTGACGATGGCGGTGGTCTCGTCGCGCCACTCTTGCATGTTGATACTCATATAAACCCCAGGCGGTATTGGATGGATGTCAGTCCCTGCTGGCAGGCACGCTGTGGCCGCGTTGGCCCGGGTCGCCGCCAGGGGGATGGTTGCGGCAAAGCATACCCGCAGAGCGCAACGGGCTCAATGCGGCGGACCAAGATAACTGCCTTGCCCGCCCCCCGCCCAAATGGCGGTGTCCGCAAAAAGGTCAAAAAGTGCAATAACCCGCCTTTGACAGGCGATACCACAGATACCGTCGCCCTCCAGCTCAAGGTAAACAAAACACATTGCAGGCTCTTTGGGGAACAGTGTTTTCCACCATGGAGCTACTGATGACAAAGGGTCAGCCCGGGAGCATAAAAGAACTCGTTTGAATGACACACCGTCAGAAGCAAGGCCCCCGCTCATCGGCTCGCCCCTTGTGATTGGGCATCAGGTCATGGCCGTCATTGAGCCATGACGTTCGTTCAAGGGATCTGGCCTCTTTTTACTCGCGTTGCCCATGAACACAGTGCGATAGGGCGGAAAAATGGGGGAAAGCAGGATCGATTGCTCGGTTATCGAGCGAACGGCACCGCATTATTCCCCCAGCGGTTGACACCTAGACGTAGAAAGGGTTTAATGCGCGCCGTTGCCCAGATAGCTCAGTCGGTAGAGCAGGGGATTGAAAATCCCCATGACAGTTGTCATACCACAGCGCTGGACTGCACACCCTACAAGGCTTCGCTCTCAATGCGAGGCCTTTTTGTTATGCGTCTCTGGTAAATCTCTGGCAAGGTTGCTCACCGAGCACGGGATTAATAATCCCCGCTTCCTGCTCTGCTGCTTCATCTGATAACAGATAGCAAAATACGCACGCCCCCTCCCCTGCAATGACCCCCGCCTCCTTCGAACAACGCGTGCTCTCCCAGCCAACACTTGCGTGATACCGGTTGTATCGTGAGCCGAATATGTATCCACTTCGGCTCGTATGCGACGTTGCATTGAGAAAATCAAGGTGCTGAATAGGATGCTGGACGGCGGCGAGAACGGTTTTTTGCAGGGCATCAACGCCAGCCAGTATCAGAAAATGGCCAAGGTCAGTAAAGCCACCGCGACCCACCATCTGGCCGACTTGCTAGAGAAAGGCGGCCTTGAAAAAATGCCGGGGGGCGGTAGAAATACCCGTTATCAGATCAAATGACGCCATCAGAATTGTAATTTTGGTCAATGTCCCTTATGGAGGAGCTGATTTAGAAATCATGCCCTCACGAAAAGGACCCCTTCGAACCCCTTCAAACTCAGAGTAAACTAGATGAAGAATCTGTTTTACTTGCAAATCGGCAACCAATAGCAAGAACTGCGGGGGTCTCGTAACGCCGTCTGCAAGTACCTTCGGCGATGCACTTTTTGACTGGTGAGTTCTTATTCGTTTGGTTTAAGATAGCCATCCGGTGCCTATTGCTGTGATAGGTAACTCCCTTTGCTGGTCTCAAGTAAGAAAACAACAAAAAAATAACATAATGGAGTGGTTATGAAGAAGAATGTTTTGGCAGTTATGGTGATTTTTGGAATGTGTTCAACTGCAGCTTTGGCGGAGAGTGCAAATGTTAAGGATGCTTTGTTCTATGCATACAAAACAAATGTAACTCAACCCAAGCTGGACGATGATTCATTTATTCGTGACGTAACCTACTTTACGGATGAAGACAGCTACAACAAGGCCTATAGCGACGAATTTGTTTTTGAAGAGAATTTGGAGAAGTTTAGAGAACTAGCGAGAACAACTATAGAAAAGTTCGACACTGACAAAATATACGATATGTATACAGAATTCAATTTGAGCAAGTACGACTTTAAGGACGGCGTATACAGACTGTATGATCACCCTCAACGGCAGGGAACATTTATTGGCGTATCCCCAATGATGCTCGATGCATCTTATAGCCTCGACGGGTTTTCTAGGAACATGAATAACCCGGCCATCCCGAACATCACCAAGATTAAGTTTATTAACGGTAGCGATATCCTCCCACTTAAAATGACCAAGGATAAGGCGAAGGCGCTCAAGAGCCGTAATATAAATAGCTTTTTCACAAAGGTAAGTTACAAGTTGGTTGGCACGAATGCTGTAGATACGGTGTATGCCCAAATAACAAAAGTCGAGTATTTCGGCGACAACCGAAGCAATTCCAAAAAGATTGCTGAGCAGGTTTTTGATCCAGTCCCAATGAAGTTGGTAGAGGCAAAACCAAGCGGGGAATATAAAGTCAACTTCAAGATTACTTTCGCCGATCAGACGCTGGCAGAAGAGGAACAGCTGGTTGGACTAGGGAATAGCGGTGATGTCTTCGCGTATCCTCGGCCTGATGTTTACAAAGTTTCTGCCAAATCAAAAGTGAACCCTGATGCTGCAGCTGTATCCACAACTGAATACGTCCAGCCATTGATGACCGTGGTGAAGAATGAATATGGCAAAGCCGAATTTCTTTCAATATTTAAAATGAAAGTTGTTGACCGGACTCGGTATCAGGTTGGTCCATTGGCTGGGGCTACGGGCTTGGCTGCAGCTAATGATACAAATGCTCCGGATATTAACAACGACTTCTACGAAATTGCCGCTGGCGGGCCATTGATTGATGGTAAGTGGGAAGGGTCTGGCGTGGCCGTCAAGGACTCCAAAGTTTATAACAACCTGAAATACACGATCACGGTGACCCAGGTGGATTAATCCAGAGTCATCAGAGCTGCAAGGTGTGGGATGGGAGTAACCTGAACCTACACCGGGAAAACTGGGACACCCACCTTTTGGTGTGCTGCTAGGTAGCGACCCGCTCAGAAAGGTGGGTGTCCTAATTTTATTAGGCCTGCAATGGGGTGTTATATTTATATTTTTTTGAACCGTATGGCCATTACTGGGGTTTGCTTTTCTAGGGTTTCGTCATCAATGATTTTCAGTGCTTCCTCACCTGCTTTGCTTTTGAAAACCAAGTAACTCACTTCACCACTTTTACGAACAGATATTTCATCGAATTCTGTGCGTTGGCCATTTGATTCAGTATAGTCTGACCCGATGATGAGTTGACCATTGCTGCCCCCCATCATCTGAATTGCCATCTTGTTAATCGCATCATTTCCCGCATCCATACTAATCTCGTAGGTTCCCTCAAAGCCATTGCCTCCACATGCTGTCAGCATGGTAGAAAACATCACTATTGCTGTCAATTTAGTCAACTTCATTATTCCCCCTTAATTTATTGAAATTCTCATGCAAAAGTTAATAAATTATAATGTTGTGGTTTCGTTAGGGCTCTCTGCAGAGAGCCTGGTTATTATATACAGACATATTGGTTTATTTCTACTATAAATAACTGTTCGGGTGCCCCTATATTTTCCTCCTAGTCCCACGAAACTGTAGTAGTCTCATCATCCCGGACACCATTTAAGGTGAATGAATTACAGACATTTGCCACGAACTGGCTGTGGACATATAACCATGAACGGCCCAATATAGCGCCGGGTGGCTACATGCCAAAGCAGCTCCCAGCGCAGGCCGCATGGCCTCTACTTTTGAGCGCCCCTAAAAATGGGGAGAATACCGGGTGATGATCACCTCATTGTTGAAGACATCAACAAGATTGTTACAACCGCTTTACCTGGTCATGCTGACCTTGCTTGGGCATCTTTCCCCTGTCAGGATCTATCCCTTGCTGGAAATGGTGCGGGTCTTAGTCTCAAATCCATCAGTTCCCCGCGAACGAAGAAGGCCGCCCATCGGGCGGCCTTCATTTTTATCGCTGGCAGAAAGCTAATTCACAACGGCTTTTCAAAGAGCCACAAGATGAAAAATGATACCGAACCGATGATGGCCGGGAGATAAATCATCCACCTGACAAACCTGAAGGTGTAAATCAGATAAGCGATCAAACTCAGTATCTTATAGACTACAAAAGCCGCGATGACAGTGTAGACAGCTTCCACCGACAAGATGAGAACAGTGTTCAGGTTCTCATACGGGGTAATTTGAAAGTATTCGAGTGTCCTGTAGATCTCCCGACCCCAGTCATAAGGAGTTGTGAACAACCCAACGAAACCGGACACCATGAAGTAGTAAAATCCAACGCTGTAATTCAGCGGGAACTGATACGTCCCCCACTGCGACAAGAACATCCAGAAGAAATACCCCAGAAGATAGAGGATGCCGCAACTAAAAACAAACAACGCCCCTTGCGCAAATGGAGAATTGGGATCCACTACCACAACCCTCTGACCACCATAATAACTCATACACAACCCCCCTTTGAAAATAGATACAGAATAGAGACTTATTGTTTATTTTAAGGAAGGTGCGAGCAAGTGGGTCGCACCTTTATCACGAACTCCTTGTCCGCATTTGAAATGCCCATAACTCCAAAAAACTGACTTTTTACCGCAAGTATTGGGCTATTAAGCGTCATTTAGCCTCATTTCAGAGGCTTATCTCGATTTTTGGGCACAACTATCCCATGCCCGTATCATCTGGTCCACGCGAAACTGAATCGCCCCCAGTTCCCTAGACACCTCACAGCCTTAAAATGAGGCAATTATTGGAGGTGTTATGACCCGTCAGCGTTACCCAGAAACATTCAAAATCGAAGCGGTTAAACAAATCACCGAGCGCGGGCGCCCTGTAGCTGACGTTGCACGAGCCCTCGGGGTATCCAGCCACAGTCTTTATGCCTGGCTCAAGCAGTACGGTAAGCCCGCTGACCAGCAGCACGAAGAGTCTGCCTTGCAAGCCGAGATTCGCCGCCTGAAAGCCGAACTGCGCCAAGTCACTGAGGAACGCAACATTTTAAAGGAGGCCGCCGCGTACTTTGCCAGCGAGCCAAGGAAAGGTACGCGTTCATAACCTCCCGACTCGACCGTTACAGTGTCGTTACCCTGTGCCAGATCCTGGGGGTTCACCGAAGTGGCTTCTACGCGTGGCTGAAACAGCCCACATCACCACGACAGCAGGAGGACGAACGACTGACCGGATTGGTCAAGCAATCTTGGCTGGAAAGTGGGGCTGTCTACGGCTATCGCAAGATCCATCGCGATCTTCGTGACTTGGAGGAAGTCTGCGGCAAGCACCGTGTAGCCAAATTAATGCGGCGAGAAGGGTTGCGTTCGCAAACGGGCTATCAACGCCGTAAGGGGTATTATGGAAACAAGAGCCCACAGGCTGCCCCAAACACGCTAGCACGTCAGTTTAAGGTGCCAGCCCCCAATATCTCCTGGGTGACCGACATAACCTACATCCGCACTCAAGAAGGGTGGCTGTACCTGGCGGTGGTGCTCGATCTGTTTTCTCGCCAGATCGTCGGCTGGGCGATGAAGCCACGCATGACGGCAGACTTGGCGGTTGATGCGTTATTGATGGCTGTCTGGCGGCGCAAGCCAAAGCAGACGGTGCTGGTGCATTCGGATCAGGGCAGCCAGTTTACCGGTGGTGAATGGCAGGACTTCCTGAAGGCCCACAACTTGAGTTGCAGTATGAGCCGTCGCGGCAACTGTCACGACAACGCTGTTGCCGAGAGCTTCTTTCAGTTACTCAAACGGGAGCGGATAAAGCGCAGGATTTACTCGACAAGAGACGAGGCCCGCAGCGACGTATTTGATTATATCGAGATGTTTTACAACCCAATCAGGCGTCATGGCTCTAATGATGGGCTGTCGCCGGTAGAGTTTGAAAAGCAGTTTAATGTGCAACAACAGAGTGTCTAGAAAGCCCGGGGCGATTCAGTCACCAAATAGAAGACTCGTGTACGACATATGTCAGTGCATATCAGGAGAACGAAAAAAAAGCACCACCGCTATGGTGGTGCTTTATTTCTCTACAAGCTTAGTGTTTTAAAGCCGTGGTGAGGTCATTACTGAACAGCGACAGTGAGCTCTGGATGCCCAAATGCGACGAGCTGCCCGTTAGACCGGCTGAAATATTGGCTCCAGAAGGATTCTAAATTCTGGATCATCTTGCCACTGCGGTAGCCGTTCTTTGCGTCGGTTGGCACGAATGCCGCACCATGCACATAGATTCGCGCTCCTTTGAAATCAGCGAGAAGATTCTCCCTCTCTACCTTGGCCAGCTCAACGGAAGGAGAGATATCACGGATACCTTTGGACTGATAGAAGCTGCCAAAGTCGCTGTATTCCAGCATGTCTGACATCAATAAGATGACGTTTTCATTCACCCCTTTGACTGACTGGATGTCCTGACCCACTGCTTTGAGGCTAAACAGGATCTCGCTACGCGGGATGTCCATCGAGGACTTGCCCATGGTCTGCACGAACCGCTTACCAAATTGTTGCAACATCATTTTCGGCTGGGCAGCTAGGCATTGGTCGAGCTTCTTGGCATTCATCATCGGTACATCCCCCACTTGGGCCGCGTCGAGCCCACGCTCCAACTGGCCTGCATATTGGAGCTGCATGTAGTGGCCATCCAAATAGGCAGAGAAGGAATACAGACGAAGCTGGTCCCCTGGCAGCAAGAACCGCTTGATATTCCCCCACGCAGTACGCTGTAAATCAGAAGTGAGTGGGGTCGTTTGATCCACCACAACTGACAACATGCGCCCCGAGGGTTCGGGGGTGAACTGAGCAATTTTGGCTTGCTGATAACAACTGGCTAAGTCGTTGCGTTCTGCTGCCATCACTGTCGCTGGCAGCATCAGCAAGAATGCAAGACTGATCCTTGCTTTCATCACGCCTCCGCCTTGTCGAGCATTTGCAAGCGGCGTGCTCGTTTCAGATCGTCTACCGACACGCCTTTCTTATTCGCGACATAGTCCATGTCATCCGCATCAAACTGGGTCAGATCGCCCCAAGCATGAGGATTGAAGGCTGCTACCTTTTCACCCACAGAACGCGCCGTTGGCGCTTCGATGGTCTGGGTTACTTGCGCCGCTTCCACCACTGGTGCAACCGCTTCGACGGATAGTGCAGGCGTGGCTGCGACAGGGGTCGGTTGATAGGCTTGAGCAACGGCTTGTGGCTGTGCCTCATTGGGTCTTGCGCCAAAGACAGACACCAGTTCATTGAACTCCGCCTTTTGTGCCATCAACGCTGGATTGTTGATAGCTGCGAACCGGGGGCCTGCGACATCGGTGATCGCCCAGATTGTCTTGTTGTCCTTAGCACTTATCGCGTTCCTCAAATCCGCTATGGTCTGCTTAACGTAATCGGCAAGCAGTTTGGTGCTCTCAAGGCCAATCGCACGGTTATTCTTGTTATGGGCAATGATTTGTTGCTCTTCCATATAACGCAGGAAGGTGCGGTGATCCTTGTTTTGACTCAGGTCATCCTTCGTCTTGCCGTTTACCCTGAACACCTTGTCCTGCAATGACTGCAACTTCGCCAAGGAAGACTGAGCATCTTGAGCAATTGCGGCAGATTTGGCCTTGTGGTAGCGGACAAACTCATCAGCACTGTTGTACTTGTGGGTCAGCTCCCAGGCTCGACGTGAGTAGGTGCCAGCAAAGCTGTGACGGAAGGCCAGGTAGGTAGAGGCGAACTGAATAAAACAGAACAAACCAGACAGCACAGCAAAGGTCACCAGCGAGGCTCGGTGCATCGCATCAATCTGGTCTTGCGCGGACTTCTGGCTGCTGTTAGTTGACAGCTCGGCCATGTCCGTAGGCAGAGGGATCTCTTCATCGCCAGACGCAACTGGGAAATCATCGGCGCTTTGGACGACGGCAGTCGGATTCTCAACCAACATGGCTTCCTGCTGGTTCAGGGTTTCGGTACGAACCCAAAATGCGGCAATGGCCAGCCCCGCGATAAAGATCCCATACCCAATAATGATCGAGAACCGGCGCTGTGGCTGACCGTATTTATCGAGCGGCACATTGATGCGGTTCAACAATTGCTGGAAGGGTTTAGCGCCATCGTCGGTATAAGTATTGTCGATAGTCGCGTTGAGCGTCTTTGTCATGTCGCCCCCATCACGGATCGACTCATAGGAGAGGATCTTATTCACTACACCGTTGCGGTATAGCTGACGGCCAGCAAACTCGGACAGAACCAAAGCGATGATGGAGATAACCAAACCAATGAAGAAGGCCCCCACGATGGCCGTGTTTGGGGTCGCCAGGGTCAGGGCAAACGGAGCCAAGGCATAACCAAACGCTGATGCTTCAATTACCATCAGGACGATCATGAGCAGCCAGATACCCAGTCCTTTCTCCGACCGGTCCGCCTCGTCCGCTTTTCCTAGATAATCCAGGTTTCGCTTGAAATTCTCTTCCGAGGGCTGGTGTTCCCCGTAGTAGGTTTCATACGCCCCGCATACCCCTTTCTCACCGGCATTGAAGCCGACTGCATTGGGGTTGTCTGCGGACTTCTCTTCGTTTTTGCCCGGGTCTCTGGTCCAGGCAGCAATACGGCCAATCCATGGTAACCGCAGCCGCATTTCCATGTGCCAGTACTTTACTTCATACCAATAAACGATGGCGGTCACCACCGCAACCATCAAGGCGATCACCAAACTGATGATGTGCCAGGCCCCCGACAGGGCGTGAATAATGTTTTCAAACATGTCTAGTTCCCTTAACGACGCTTGGGCAAGTATTGGGCCACGTAGGCTTCACCCTGCTTTGGATAGTAGATTTCACCCGCAACGGCAGTACCAGCACGTTTGTCAAATACAATGTCCATACAAGACACTGGCGAGGACGTTTGATTGGCAGCGAACACACGATAGAGAATTTGAGTCTCTCCCTCGTAGGTATTGGCCACAGCCTGGATCTTCTCGGTCTGCTTTTTGGATTTCTTGTAGTTGGGGATGAATTGCATGAAAGGTTGCTGGGACACCTTCGCCTCATCACGCAAAATCGCAACCGGCCCCACCGAAGCCACATGACCATTAACGGCAGCAACCCAAGGTTTGCCATTCAAGCCGGGCAAATACTCCTCAGTCGAATATTCCGCAAGTGGCTGGTCGCTCCCAAGGTTTTTCACTTGACCTTCGACACGAGGCAAATCACCCACACATGAGCTAATCGGCGCACTGGCATAGGCATTACTGATAATGGAGAAGGAAGAGCTCTTTGGCTGAATGCTGCCTGTCAGGGGAGAGCTAATATTGGTCACTGGTTGGCCGCCAAAGTCGATGATCCCTTTGCCAGCCAGTTTTACCGGGGAAAGGTCATTTGCCAAAGGCTGTTCAGACGGGGCATTCGGAATGGCCGGCGTGGTGCCGGCGACCGGACCGGACGGGGTTTTCGCTGCAGGACTCTTTGCCGTCGTTTGGGTCACTGACGCTTTGGTGGCAGGCGATGCCTGCTTAGCGACAGTCCCAGTGCCATGAGCAAGATATCTGGGACTAGCACGGTCTTCCTGCACTCGCTTAACTAGCAGTGCCTCATTTTGCACCTCAACAAACTCGACTCGGCGGTTCTGTGCTCGGCCTTGTTCAGTCTCGTTGCTGGCGATAGGGCGGGAAGAGCCTGCCCCCTGGTAGTAGATGTCACTGCGAGACACCCCGGCTGCGGCCAAGATCTGGCCCATGGCGCGAGCACGTTGCTCGGATAGTTGTTGGTTGAATTGTGCAGAGCCAGCCGAATCGGTGTGGCCGACAACCAACACCTTCTTGCGCTCATTGGCAGGCTTGCTGGTTTCTTGCTCGCGCTTGCTAGCGAATTCTTTCGCCACGCGAGTCATTTTCCTAGAACCTTCCGTGGTGAGGGTCGCAGAGCCCACAGGGAACATCTCGGCATATTCAAGGGATGCCTCCAGGCCAACAGCGGTGGATTCGCTTTCTTTTTTCTGGTCTGCTTGCGTTGCTGCCAATTGCAATTCGCGCACCTGCATTTTCAGACCTTCTTCCTTGGCTATTTTCTCCAGCCGGTCAACCCGACTCTTATACCAGAGGCCACCACCACAGCCGACGGCAGCACCAGCGATAGTCCCGATGAGCACTTTGTCGCTGCCGCCCTGGGTGGCACCGATCGCAGCGCCAGCAACAGCCCCCAGTAAGCCACCACCAATACAGCTGACCCAGCTATCATTTTCGGCCACTTGCTTGTCGATGGTTGCACACCCAGTCACCAACATGGTGATAGCGATTGCCACTGCCGTTGGCTTCGCTTTATGCATCCTAATCATTCACTATCCCTTTAAATGTTATGGTTACCTGAATAGCTAGCTTTCTTGTCAGCCCACCAAATCACCGAAAGCCAGCGAGCAGCGCTCGGTGTATGACGCGGAGAGACGATTCCATAATGGATTCCGGTGCATCGGCAATCTCATCGGAGCTAGTCTTATTTTTGTATTGCACAGACACTTACTGCAGGTCATATCAACTGCAATAGACCCAAGAAAAGCAATCGAAAAATCGTTTCTTTTGTTGCGAATATTGCGAGTGTGTTTCTGCAGAAGCAGGGGCCTGCTTATCCAAATACCTAATCGCCTTACCATTGAGAAAAATCCACGCGATCAAGCAGATACATTAAATGATGTCCGACAATTAATGTCGCAGCTTATTGTGCCTCATACGAGAATTCAATGCAGCCTTTTGCTTAAGTACTTGAAGTAATTCTATATACCCCCAAAAATTAGGCCCCATAAGAATCCAGTCTCAGATGGCAAGATACGCATGCCCCCTCCCCTGCAATGACCCCCACTTCCTACGAACAACGCGTTCCCTCCCAGCCAACTCTTGCGTGATACCCGTTGTGTCGTGAGCCGAATCCCCGTTATTATCGGCTCACCATGTGAGCCAAATACGCATCCGATTTGGCTCGCATACTGAGCCAAATATGCATTCGATTCGGCTCATCGGTGACGTGACCTGTAACAATAAGGGGATGGGCAAGCAGATGGCTGAAGATTGGATCTGGCAACATGAGGGCTGGCCACACTTTTGCTGGCAAGATGAACCGCTACAGCCACGGCTACGCACGGCGCAACGCAATCTGGGGATCCTGCTCGGCACCCATTCCGTTCACGGCTCTACGCAAACGCAGCAAGCCCAGGCGCTCGATACCCTGCTGGCGAATATCCTCGCCTCGTCGGCCATTGAAGATGAACTGCTTAATGCCCAATCGGTGCGCTCATCGCTGGCCCGTCGCCTCGGCGTATCCGAAGAACAGCCCTACCCCATCTCGGATCGCTCCGAAGGCCTGGCAGCCATGATGCTCGATGCCATCGACAATCGGCATCAGCCGCTCACGCTGGAGCGCCTGTTGCAATGGCATCACTGGCTGTTTCCTGCCGACGACTGGACATTACAGCGTGTGCGGGTGGGTCAGCTACGCGGTGAAGAGCCGATGCAGGTGGTATCCGGGCGACTGGATCGGCCCACAGTGCATTTCGAGGCCCCGCCACGCCAGGGTCTGGAGCAGGCACTCGCCTGCTTTATCGACTGGTTCAATGCCAGCCTGGACGACCCCGGCCAGGATCCACTGCTGCGCGCCGCCATCTGCCACCTGTGGTTTGTCACCCTGCACCCGTTTGATGATGGTAATGGTCGCATCACCCGTGCCCTCACCGATCTGGCGCTCTCTCAGGCCGATAGCCAGAGCATCCGCCTGTATGCCATGTCGGTGGCGATCCTCGAACAGCGAGCCGGTTACTATCGTGTGCTAGAACAAACCCAGAAAGGCGGACTGGATATCACGGCCTGGCTGATCTGGTTTTTAGATACGCTCAACGCCACGTTGGAGCAGGCCCAACAAGCGATCACCCGTACCTTGGCCAAGAGCCGTTTCTGGCAGCAACACGGCAGCGAGCCGCTGAGTGCCGAGCAGATCAAGGTGTTGAACAGGATGCTGGACGGAGGCGAGAGCGGTTTTCTGCAAGGCATCAGCGCCAGCCAGTATCAGAAGGTTGCCAAGGTCAGTAAAGCCACCGCGACACGCCATCTGGCCGACTTGTTAGAGAAAGGCTGCCTTGAAAAAATGCCTGGAGGAGGTAGAAATACCCGTTATCAGATCAAGATTACATGGTAATCCCCACATTGTTTTTCGGGGGGATTACCATTGGGCCTAACGCCCAATTCAGCGGCGAGTGAAACGAGTCAGATGCAATTGTTTGTTGAATGCTTTTGCTTCATTCTCCGCTTTTTGTACTTGTAATTCTAAAAGTCTGTCTTGCTTTGGTTGAATTTTGGTATGCCAATGATAGAACCCATACGCAGTAAAACCACAACCAAAAAAGAAAAATCCCGTTAGATATAGACCAAGCTCAATATCCTTATTCGATTTTGCGATTTTTGACTTTTCTTCGAGTAAAAACAGTTCAAGCTTTTCATCTTCTGTTAGCGATTTTTTCGCCTTCAAAGTCTCTATTGGTATGTATCTTTCAAAAGCCATAGCATTGTATTGCTCATGCCTGACGAAAAACATAACTCCCGTTGTAAACAATATTAGCAGTCCAAAGAGTGCGTAAAACTTAAAAATATTGTCAGTAGGCAGTGGTATTCTCGACTGCATCTAGCCCTCCTTGTGCATACGTAGAGCTAACCGGCAAGGGCAAGCGACCAAAGGGAGCGTGGTTGAGCGCCATGTTAGAAACATTTTGGGTTGATCTCGATGTCGATCTGGTTCAATTTGGCTATATCAGAAGATTTTTTAGAAATCTGTACTTTTAATTCATCAATCTTCATCATTCCGTCGTAATCAATCGCCACAAAATCGCCCTGACCAACTTTTGACTTGTTCACTATCGCTTGAATGTCAGAGATGGCGTCCATTACATCCCGGAGGAATTTAATCATAGATTGATCATCGAAGTCAGATATTGATTTTGCCCGTTCTTTTCCTCGGATGGCCCCCTTAGAAATCAACTCGGATATTTCTCGGAGTCCTTGGGTCATGTCGGTTATATTTCCTTCACATGACATCATGTGCTTGATTGCGTTGCGATTAATGGTATTAAGAATGAGTTCAAGAGAGTCCTTATCATTCCAAGGATGCAATGACGAATAATCTTGATGCCGCCGCACAGCGTTTAGCATGTTTTGTATTTGATCTTCATCCGCCTTGTCGCAAAGTTCCCCAATAAAATAGCTCGGGTCAATGACTTTGCAGTAGGTTGGGACGGGGTGTTTTGATGACTTACAGAACCCGAATATATAAAGAGCTGAGTAGCTATCTTTCAGGCTAACGCCAGCGTCGTTTTTTTTCTCGAAGGCTTTGATTGTTTTGTCGATCTTTGCCGGACTCGCATTCGACGTAACTTGAACGGCAATCATTTTTTTGTCGTCCGCCAAGTCAATTGCGGGAAAATTAACCACTAGCTGATTCTTGTTCACTAACTCCCCAATACTGAGTGCACGAAACATATGAATGGATAATGCCTCAAGCATCCGCTCCATGTCATGGAAGCCAGCCTTTTGGCGTTGGACAATGTAGGTTTGAAGCAGCGCGATATCTGCTTGTAGGTTTCTGATGAGTGCATCAATCACGGTAAATTCTGCCTGGTTTCTAACGTTTGGTTAAGGGGCGGGCTTTAGCCCATCCCAATGAGCGAAGCGAGCGATTTGAAGCAGTTGTTAGGCCTCCTCTGGCTTGATTGGAAAACCGTCAACTGCTGTCCTGACGAGATGCCGGGCGTTCGTTTGCTGGAGTAATCAGTCCACTGGGATAATCGCGGCCTCCCAACGTGGTCGCATGGCCCCCGAGTTGTGCCTAAGCTACCGCCCCTGAATTACAGCCTTCAGTCTGCTGCTTTTTACCTCGGGCGCTCTCCAGCCTGGCTCATAAGTGATTCAGGAGAGGCAGTTCCAAACGATTATCCTAGCGCTTCAGATAGATGACACAAAAGAGGGAAATTGTAGTTTTCTGAGCAAGATCAACAAACTAATCCGCATTAGAGGGGAAGCCCTCACTTTCGCTGCTGGCCTTTTTCAAAACCACCGCTCACCCGCTATCAATTGCTGGTCATCCTGATTGCCTGCTCCCCCCCTCCCCGTAAAAGCCCAATCCTCAAACATATATGAATCCCTGGATAACCCATGACCATTCCGGTCCGGGAACATCCAAGGAGAACATCCATGTCTGAACTTTCATTATTCGATGCCATTGGCGAAGGCAAAAACGCGACCCAGGATTATCTGGATACCCTGTCGCGGGCACTGCTACGCCATCATCAACTGGTCAAAGCCATCCGCATCCACGGTCGTTATGTACCGGAATCGTTGCCAATGCCCGGTCTGCCGGTATTGGTTGCCATCTTCAGTCACACCAATACCTACACCTTGCACCAACTGCCCTCTACTCAGATAGGACAGTTGGTGCTGTCGATTGCTCGCTTCTCCGGTCAGGCCACGAATGATCTGGACAACGGCATCTTTGAAGAGGTCTGGGAAATGGGTGACAGCAGCTTCACCACGGACAGCGCCGAGCAGGCCGTCTACTGGTTGCCGTTACCGGAGCGCTGGATTGCTCTGGAGGGCACACAAGTGGCGCTGCACGATAAAGACCATCCGGTGTTCAAGTTGCTCAACGTCACCGCCCGGAACGCGGGTCCGGTCCTGGATATCTGCGATGGCGAGGTCAGTCTGGCGCTGGCGTCAGAGTGGGATGGGGAGTGGGCCGCATGACCGAGATCAACCGCTCCTCGTTACTCGCCAAGCTCAAGCATATCAAGGGCATGAAGCTGCTAATTGAGCAGGCCGTCTTGCTCTACCTGTTGATGGCCGACGAGCAGACACCAGTGTGGGTCAAGACCATCGTGGTCAGCGCACTCGCCTATTTGCTCTGTCCGGTCGATGCAGTACCGGACTTTATCCCCGGCGTCGGTCTCACCGATGACCTTGGGGTCATTAGCGGTGCCATTGCCTCGTTAGGCAGTCACATCCATCAAGGTCATCGCAGCAAAGCGGCTGACTTCTTCAAGTAATCCCTTCAGAAGGAATTTCAACATGGCTAAAGCCACACAACCGGCAGCCTCTGCTGCTCCGGTCTGGACTGTTATTAAATCCGCCAAGGCCCCGAAGATCAGCGCACGGGCCAGTGGTTTGCTGCACTACGACGTGGGCAAGAACGATGAAGGTCGCTATGCCCTTCGCATTACCGCAAACGACACGGGCGGCCTGTTCAGCAAGCACTGGTTATCGCTTGATGACATCCTGGCACTGCTGGATATCCTCAAGGATGCGCCATTCAAATCGGTGGCACTCAAGGCGCTGTTTGTTCGAGGCAGTGCCAATAACCACGGTTTCCTCGCCGCCATCCTGCGGGCTGAAAAGTTACTGGTCGCCGCCGAGCCCAACTCGCCGTTTCACCGGGTCGGTCTCTCTCTCAGCGACTGGTCAGCACAGTTGGATGAACCGGCCAATATGGATAAACAGGCTCGCAAGGGAAAAGCCAAGGGGCAGAAGGACCAAGATGACACGCTCGATGAGATAACCATCGAGAGAGGCAATGAGTCCCCATTTTTGGAAACAGCCAACGACCAGGCCGGTTTGTCAGACAAGATGGATGAGGCCGGGGCAGAGACGGGATCTGAGACCGGCGACACGGTAGCCGGGCAGGAGACCAAGCCATGAGCAACCGTGGCATAGCACTGAACTGGCAGGGGCTCCCCTTGCCGGTTTCACTCCGGCTCGCGGTATGTCTGACCGACCTGCTGAACAAGCACTATCCCACATGGTCACAAGCCCGTGCTGTCACGATGAACTTTCGTGATCCGGGTTATGGCCCGGAAACCGGTGGCTTTCATCCGGTGGAAATCCGTCTGCAACGCCGAGGAAATCTATGGTCCTTGGTCTATATGACGGACTTCTCCTATGTCGGCATGGGTGACTATGCCGAATTGGCTAAGGAGGTCGATTTTGACTTCTCAAGCCAGGAAGGGCTGGTTGCCTATGCACATGTGGTGCCGTTGTCTGAGCTGGGTGAGTTCTATGAATTATGGGAGGGCAATTTCCTCACCTACCTGTCGCTGGGTGTCTACGCGATCAGGGTAGCCACTGAATAATCCCCCCCTGTTACTCCCGCAAATTTCGCGGGTTCACGGGGTTGAGATGGAAAAGCCCAATCACTAAAAGGGAAATACCAGCCCCGTTTCCCCCCGCTCACACGGGGCGGGCACGGGGCTCGCCGTGAATGCGCGGGGCAACCCGACCAATTCATTAACTCACCCATTACTCCCGCACATTTCGCGGGGTTACGGGGTTGAGATGGAAAAGCCCAATCACTCAAAGGGAAAAACCAGCCCCGTTTTCCCCCGTTCGTGCGGGGCGGACACGGGGCGCGGTGGGATTTTTACGGGATCGGACCGGGTAGCGACCGGGGCGGCCATCTGCTCACTCACCTTTCCCGCGTTGTCATCGTGCCGGGCCAGCCAGGCCAAGGCGCGATGAGCAACGACCACTTCAATCGCCAAGCCAGAGACGGGGATTAGACATCCTTCCCACTGTGAAGGAGGTCTTTGCCGTGTCTAACCAGCTCATATGTTGAGGAGCGAACCATGAACGAAACACCTACCCGATTTAAATTCACCAATCGGCGGATTGCCGATCTGCCCCCTAACCCCGATGACGCTCGCAGTACCGAAGCGGAGTATTCAGATACCGACGTGACCGGTCTGCGCTGTCTGGTTGGCAAAGGGGAGGGGCGTCGCAAATTCCTGCTGCGTTATCAGATACATGGGCGCAAGCGGGCCATTGCCCTGGGGCACTATCCCGCGTTGGATGTCAGCGCGGCTCGCAAGCTCGCGCTCGACTACAAACGCAAGATCGCCGAAGGCATTGACCCGCAACAGGCCAAGGAGGACAAGCGCAACCAGAAGACCCTGAGCAATTTGTTTCAGGAGGACTATCTCCCCTATCTGCAATCACGAAATCGCAGTTGGAAAACGGATGAACATCGCTTCCGTAATCACCTACGGCCAATCTTCGGCAATCTGATCCCGGAAGAGATCACCGTCACCCGCATCCAGAACATGCAACAGATGTTGCTCAAGCGCCTCACCCCGGCCACCTGCAATCGAGTATTAGCATTGCTCAAGGCCATCATGACCTGGGCGGCCCGTGCCGGACTGATCAAGGACAATCCCGCAGCCCTGGTGTCGTTACTGCGAGAGAACAATCGACGCGAACGCTACTTCACCCCAGATGAAATCCGCCGCCTGTTCCGGGCTGCCGATCAGCATGAGAGTTTCTATACCGGTCAGTACGTCAAGATGTTGCTGCTCACCGGCTTGCGACGGGCCGAGCTGGCAAGGGCCAAATGGCAGCACTACAACAAGGAGGACAAGACCCTATACATTCCCCACACCAAGAACGGCCATAGCCGTGTGTTGCACCTGAACCATATGGCGGTGGAGCTGTTGAACTACTTACCGGTGACAGAGGGAAATCCCTACCTGTTTCCAGGCAAGCGGCAAGGGCAGCCATTGCAAAATCCCACCAAGGGTTTTCAGCGGATGCTGGCGCGGGCTGGTATAGATAAGGAGGGAGTCTGCCTGCACACCTGTCGCCATTCGGTTGCGGCGCTGATTGTCTCCAACGGTGGCACCTTGTTTGATGTGCAATCCCAGCTCGGACACCGGAGCAGTCAGACATCACTGCGTTATGCTCACCTGCATAACACTCGGATGCAGCAGACCAGCCAGAAAATAGCCAACTGCATCCATGATGCCCTGACCAGCTCAGTGCCATCCAAGCCGCAGCCGCTTCCCGAAGAGGGCGAGTGGGTTCAGGCCAGCTAGATATGTCGGTATCTCATCCAGCGGTGAGATACCGATATCACCGTTTAGCCGCCCGAGGCGCGGTGTTAGCCCGTCCTCCTCACCAACAGCGACAACCTACCCTGACCGGCCTTCCCGGCCCGCTCAATAACGTCTCCTTCACAGATAACAAAATCCAATATCTGATCACACCACTTATCGCAGGATCACACAGACGACTAAGTAAAATACTTAGGGCATTACTTCTCTATATTGGATTCATGTTGCAAAATATATCCACTGAGAGTCAGAAGACAAAGAGCCTATGTGAACACGGATCGGATGCCTTAACGATATGATATTTCTAGTGAAATGTAGAGCTACAAAAAAGCAGACTTGAAGTTGAAGTTGAAGTTGAAGTTGAAGTTGAAGTTGAAGTTGAAGTTGAAGTTTAGTCATGATAGCTATGTCTAACGTTAACAAAACACATTCAATGGTAGATACCGTACATAGTCTTCACCGAAAAGTAATCAGGACCTATAGAGGGGGTGGTCAACGAACTTACGGATAGATGGCTAGTTACTGTATAGTAAATTATCAAAATTTTACCGACTACTGGGCTTCATATGAACAAGAAAGAAAAAATCAACAAATACGCGACACAACTAATTAGTGAGCTTAATCCTAGATTAGGCTCCGACATTCAGGTAAACATTGTTATTTACACCCCCAAATCCAATGGGGGGGTTGTAGAGGTCAAACTTGACCGAACGAATAAAAAAGAAATCAAGAAGATTAAATTCGACCAATCTTACTCTAATGTAAATAACATCCTTAATAAAATCCCTCAGAAATTTATATCCGGTGATTTAGGAAACATTAAGTTCTCAGGCACTAATATATCTTTGGAAGACAACCGCATCCTTGTAATTAAGGGTGATGATGAACACTGGTCTGAATCAGATGCTAAAAAAGATATAAATTCAGTATTTCACGCAAAGGTAAAGTGATATGACAGACTTTGCGAAGAATTTAAAGGCCCTTGGCCAAGCCAGTGAAGCCATACAAAAAATAGAAGGTCAAGTAAAGGATAGCAATTTCGATTGGTCACTCCTATTTCCAGAGAAAAAACAACTTCACTTGGGTTGGTTAATAGGCTCTGTAATTACATTTATTTTATTTTGCGCAGTGTCAATCTATCTTAACACAAAAAACCAAAGTTTGTTTCTAGCTGTTTTTGGTGCTTGTTTTCTTTGCGCTGCATGGGTTGGTGTTTGTGTACATTTGAGATTTGAGAGCAATACAGTAAGTTTAGGTTTGGCCTTTTTCCTGGTAATTATAACTCTGATTTCAAATAGAATAATCACCCCAGAGCAAGGAGCCATGAAAATAATGACACAAATATCCGACAGTGCTAAAAATGAAAAAAGCAATAATTGATGTTGGATTCCTCCCGGCACTCCAAGACATTCATTAAACAATTATCAAAAGCACACCCAGTGCCGGGGTGGATCTATATAATCTGATGTTGACAATATAGCAGTCATGATCAGCAGGTCTTCACGCCCGGTATTGATTCTAAGCAACCCAGCAGCACTTTCTTGGTCCTATCAACCTCTCCTACCGGGTCTTTCTGGCCCGCTCAATCGCTTCTCGCCGGTTGATAACAAAACCCCTCTATTGATGACAAAAACCCATCGCCGATGATGGGTTTTGCGAAAAACTGCCTGCAATCCAATTCGTCACGCCGTGTCGCGGCCTGTTTGGATAATCCGCGACACGGTTATCCCCCTTCTGTGATGGTATGCACGAACACGACAAGATTGCTCAGCGCCTCGGTATGCTCCTCACCCGCCTGTACAGCGGTGAGAAGCTGCACCTGAGTGATTTGGCCACCGAGTACAACGTCACCGTGCGCACCCTGCAGCGGGATTTCAATCAACGTCTCAGTTATCTACCGATAGAGCATCGCAACCAGCAATACTGGCTGGATCCTGGGTTCCTCAATCACAAGAACGACGGAAAGCTGCGAAAGCTGGCCGAGCAGTTGGGTATCACCGACCTGTTCCCCCGCGCCAGTGAACATCGTCTGGGACAGTTGCTGGAAAGAGGCACCCCAAGCCTCTTCGCTATCAAGGGATTCGACGCCCAGTCCACCGACTCACTGAGCCACCAGATACCGGTATTAGAGCAGGCCCTGACCCAGCATCTGCAATGCTGGCTCATCACCAAAGACCAGCGCAAGCAACTGTTTAGCCCCTATCAGCTCGTCAACTACAAGGGCACCTGGCACTTGGTCGGCGTCAGCGAGGGGCGCTTGCAAGCCTATCCGCTGAGCAACATCGCACTGGTTGAGCTATCGCAACAGACCTTTACCCGTGATGCGCTGATTCAGCGGCAAATAGAAACCGATCCGACACTCTGGCGCTCCGGCATGATCGAGGTGCTCCTCAAGGCCAGTGCCGCCATCGCCATCAACTTTCAGCATCGCCCGTTGTTGCCCGAGCAGGAGATTGTCAAAACCCTGGATGACGGTGCGCTGTTATTGAGCAGTCGCGTACTCGATGCCAATCAGATTCTGCCTGTCATCAAATCCTGGATGCCGGGGCTCACCGTGATCTCGCCCGGATTTATCCATGAGCAGATCGTCCGCGATTTGCGCCATTTATTGACCCTGATGAGTCAGGATCCGCCCTGACCCATTTGTGACAAAGATCCCAGTTTATACATCTGGCGACAGCGCCTGACATGCCGCGACACCACCTGTCGCCGCTGTTTCACATTGTCGTCAACCATCCCGCAGTCGATATCCAAGGAGTCATGCATGAACACCATCAGCCTGCAAAAAGTGTCCGACAACACTCTTTGCTCCACCAGTCCCTATGAGCAACTCTTCGAGCATGTCGCTGCTCATTTGCAAGCCCAGGGCGGCACGTTAAAAACCATCGAGCGCACCCAAGGCAGGATCGAAGCCGCATGGAAATATGGCTTTAACCCTTTCGGTATGCGTATCACCGTGAATTTCGCCTCTCAAGGCAATGAGACCATCCAGCTCACCCTCAATGGCTCGTTTGTCGATGCCATCGATACCTTCGGCGCCGCCAAGAAGAAAGCCCGAGCCATAACGGATGAGCTGCTGAAGCCTATCGATATCGCAGCATGGCCGATTAAAGAGGTGGCAACATCCTCCCAGCCCCCCTCTACCGCGACCACTCCCCCGCAGGCACAGCTAAACGGCGCAAACACCGTTGCGCACCGTGGCAAGCGCAAGGGGCTCACCGCTGTGTTCGCATTCTTGGGCGGCGGCATTGGTCTGCATAAGTTCTACACCGGAAACTGGGGCTGGGGGCTTATCTATCTCGCACTCTGCACCACCGGCCTTCCCCTGATCTTGTCCGTGATCGAGTTCATCCGTGTTTTGTGCCTGACGCAGGAGGAGTTTGACCGTCGCTATAACTACCGCCCCATATCCGCGTTTTCATGGGTGTGGTGAGGAGTGCCTTCCATGAAGATGAAAATGGCCGCTGGTTTACTGATGCTCTGCTCGACAGGCGCTCAGGCCGGTTTGCTCAGCCTGCTGGATGTGGCAACCCTCAAGGAAAGCGAGCTGGAGATGTGCCCGAACATCTCCGTCGAGAAGATGGTCAACAGCTTTTTCGAAGACCCCGAGTGGACCGGCGGGAAAGCGGCGGATGGTCGGAAATTGGTGAATGTCAGCGGCACCATCACCTATGCCAGTCAGCCCGCACGGGCCATGGTGCAGGTCTGGATGCAAGACGATGGTTTTTCTGTGGAGGCGCTGGAGATTAACGGACGACCACAGCCAGAGGGGATGCTGGATCTTCTGCTAGAGAAAATGTGCCAGAGCGCCAGAGGTACCGACCATACAGGAGATCCACAGCAACAAGCAGTCGAGCTGCCGTTCACGGGAACTCGGTACTTCAACTTCGGAGGTGAAAATGGGATTCAACAATCCATCACTATCGCCCCCAATGGACGCGTCACATTGAGATCCCATGGTGCGACCGCTGTCTCCGTCGATTATCAGGGCATGTATGAAAACCCACTGCTGACCCCGGCGGGTAACTACCGCGTCCATGCCGACAAGATATATGTCACCGACGAAGGCGGAGACTTCCCCGATCCATCAGAGTGCGAAGTCATCGTGTGCGAGACAGAACTGTCTGCACCTTGATGCACTGAAGCCGAAACAAACGAAAAGTTCGGTGAATAGAAACTCATAAATCAGAGGCTAATCAACATTTTATAGCCGTACACCGAGATAAAATTATCACGATGATAACGGACCATGCTCTGGGCGTTATCGCATACCAATAATAAACGGGAAACTAACAATGAAGAAAACCCCCTTGGCCATGATGTTGATGGCTACGTTGTCAGGCTGTGGCGGTGGTGGTAGCGACGGTGGAAACACGGATAGTCCAACCCCACCGAGTGCCTCCTTGGCGATGTCAGGAAAGGCGATTGATGGATACATTCAAGGCGCGACCGTCTATCTCGATCTCAATTTCAACCGTCAGTGGGATGATGGTGAACCCAAGACAACCACCAATGATGCCGGTGATTATCGGTTGGAGCTGCCGGAAGACCTGCAAACCTGCGCTCAATACGCCCCCTTGGTGGTCGATGTACCGGTGGATGCCGTGGACCTGGATCTTGGCCCGGTGACAGAAGCCTATCAAATGGTCCTTCCTCCCACCTTTGCCCCCATCACCAAGGATGAGGTCTACCATGTGACGCCGCTGACCACGGTGCTATGGAGCAGTGTAGAAAGTGAGCTGGCAGCCCAATCACAGACGACTTGCCAGAGCGTCATGGCGAACCGGCAAAAGCAGGAACAGTTGATCGCCTCGATGAAGCAGGCCGTCAGCCTTGTTGTCAGTCACTACAACATCTCCGAGCAGAAGTTGTATACGGACTTCATCGCCAACGGTGATAGCGAGACAGGCACGCTGGCCCAGGAGATCGTACGCGGCTTGCAGCAGTCCTTCACCGAGACAGAAACCTTGAAACGGGAACACCCGGACGCCAAGTTTGTCTATGTCGATTACCACAAGGGGGATAACCGCGATAAGGACAATGCTTACCCGGATGCTTGGTATCGTGAAACCCTGTTGCACCGGGGGACTCAAAGTAGCGCCGAGCTGGTGAAGGTGAGCGATGATTTCACACAAGTCATCAAGACCATCATCTATGGCGAAGAGCGCCAAGTGGTAGGCAATAACTACACCTACACAACCCGCTACGATTTTGAGTCGCGCAATGGGGATAACACCCCCTATAGCTGCGATATCAAGGAAACCCTCTCGACCCGCTCAAACGATAAGACGTACTCACTGGTAAATCTGGCCGATGCATCGGCAGAGAACTTCAACGACTGTGCTCCTGACGATATGGCAGCAGCGATCACCCACCGTTACGCCGTCATCAGCTACAACGCCAACGATCTGAGCTACGTCACCCAGTTCACCTATAACCGACAGGCGGGCGCATTCAGCTTCCTGAACGACTGGGTCGGTCTGGAAGGCCAGCTATCTACCCTGAATATGGGTGAGTTCACTTCGGCTCTTGAAGCCCTCCCCTATCAGTATGACGAACCATCCCAAGATCCTGATGCGGCCAGCTGGGTCAAGAACATGACGGCCAGTGAAAATGGCAATACCATCAAAACCAGCTACAACAGCAGCGGCCTCTATCAGAAGCAGACAACCTATGCGGACGGTACTCATAGCCTGGAATGTGGCACGGACGGGGTAAACTGGGGAGCCTGTCAGTAATCCGGCACCATAGAGCGGAAAAACGCAGAGGTCAGGGCCAGTCGGCACAGGCCTCTTTTTTTAGACCGTTCGATAACACCTGCGGATCTGCGAAGAGACCGGCTGGGATCATGCCAGTGCGCAGCATCGGTACCTTCCCCCACGGCGAGACACCCGTATCGCGGTTTAGCGACCCAATGAGCCGCTTTGGCCTCACCTCCCTCCAAACCTTCACAACAAGATCATCCTGGCCTTCTCGGCCTTCTGAAACGATCCTCCCTCCTTCTGGCTGCAGCATCGGTCAATCACCCCACGATTGACAATCTTCGCAGTTTCGATCAGCCACACTACCACCACGGCAATCAGCCACGAATCCCATGAAGCAAAGAGGGCCAGTTTGCACAGCCCCCCTTTCATCTTTTAGAACTTTTCGACTTCCATTGATATTTCTGAAATGTCTTGTGAGAACTCAACCATTACGCTTCCCGTCTCGCTCGTAACGCTGCGGGTAAAGCTCGGAGTAGGAGATTCAGATGCCGCTGATGCATCAGTCTCGCACACTTCACCTTCGTTCGAGATCGGCGAATCTGGACCCGGTAGGGGAGGCAGACCCGGGGGCAAAAGCCGAATTCTTAGGCCAGCGCCAGCAAGGCCGGATGCCAGAGATGCTCTCCCTCACAATAGGCATCCCGCTCCCGGATAATGGTGCTGGCGTTATCGAATAACACCTCCTCGAAGAAATGACAAACCTCGCGCAACCCGGTTAACCAGGCATCGTTGCGCTCATGTTCAAAGAAGCAGACATAGCTGGACCGACTAAATCCCAGGGTGGCGACAAAGGCCTTCAGGGGCCGGTTGCCTCGGCGAATAATGGTGAAGTCGACCTGCATCTGCTGACCGGGTACCGTTTAAAAACGGACGACCGGACTCGGCGAGTCATGGCGCAGGGGTGATAGCAAGGCCTTGAGCTGGGAGAGCCCACCGCAGTAGCCACGCTCACGCAGTTTCTTATAAGCACTATCGCGGGTATCCAATAAGGCTTGGCAGCTTGGATGCGCGCTTGCAGATAGGGTTTGAAAGGGCCCAGCTTGGTCGGGCGAGAAGCCCGGTAGGGATAGGTTGGCAGACCCGGGTTGTGCAGATATTTGCGCACGGTGTTATGGGACACCCTCAACCGCTAGGCGATAGCCCGGATGCTCATGCCTTGACGGGTCAACACTCCGATTTCCAGTGATAACACCAGGGTCAATATAGGGGCGGCTCAAAAACTGCGAGATTGGCCCAGGTGGGTCAACATTGCTTCGGCGTTAGTGGGTCATTTTTACCTCAGCGGTAACACCTGAAGGCATCTCCTGGATCAAGTAGCCAGTAATACGAGTATCATTTTCAGAGAATTACTCCCAGGGTAATCCTTGTTCCCAGCTTTCAACAAGCAGATCAATAAAGGCGCGAATTCGCGGGGATAAGTGCCTTTTGCTGGGATAAATGACCCGAATAGGTTCAGGAGGGAAAGGGTATTTCTCAAGCACAGGTATCAATTTACCGCTACGCAAATCTTCACCAAGCAAATAGGTCGGTAAGTGAACGATACCAAATCCAGAAATAGCCGATTCCCGCATGGCTTCCGAACTGTCGAGGTTAAGCCGACCAGGTCCTTCATAAACAAAAGTGCCTTCCGGGGTCGCAAACCGCCAACTGCGTCTCTTTTCTGCACTCAGAAGAAAGATCGTGTCATGTTCTGTTAAGTCTGCGGGTGTTTCTGGAATGCCTCGGGAAGCTAAATACTCGGGTGATGCACAAGTGACAATATGTTGCGAAGCAATGGTTCGTGTAAGAATGCGTGAGTCATCGCGAGGTTCACCTATGCGAATGGCAACATCAAAGCCTTCTTCTATCAGGTCAACAAACCTGTCGCTAAAGGACACCTCGGCACGAAGTTCCGGCCACTTTTTCAGATAAATATCCAGTATGGGAAGGATATGTCGCTGCCCAAAAGAAAGCGGCGCACTCAGCCGGAGAGTCCCCGTTGGTTTAACCCTGCGCATGGCCATGGTTGCATCGACCTCCTCGAGGTCATCGAGTATCTGGCGGCAACGTTCAAACATGACTCTGCCCTCATCGGTGAGACTCAGACTCCGGGTGGTACGGTTAAGTAGACGAACCCCCATACGTGTTTCGAGCCTGACAATACTTTTACCAATGGCAGAACGTGAGAGCCCAAGGGAACTCGCGGCGTGGGTGTAACTCCCGGCTTTTGCAGCAGCGACAAATGCTGCGATGTCACCAATGCTGTTGAGCTCCATACTTTATTTTTCTCATCTAATACGGGCGTTAACGTACCCTGATATGGGAATCACATTCCCCAAATGTTTATATAAAATAGGCTTCCGTTCTATTTTGAAGCAAATGTAAAAGGAAGACTAATGTTGAATCAACAAACCAAACAAGCCGTAAAAGAATGGTCAGAAAGTCTGGCCGGTCTGGGGCCAATCCTTACGGGTGAGGATACCGTAACACCTATGAGTGAGGTGCGTGAGGCCTATACCCGTATGCTGGCTAAAAATCCTGCACCTGCCGGTGTGAGTTTTACTGAGGTCGACATGGGGGGGGTGCCGGGAACACTAGTGACTCCCGACAACCTTGAAACCGATGCAATCGTTATGTACATCCACGGAGGGGCCTATATTGTCGGCGAACCGGCCGGCTATCACGGTATTGGTGGCAACTACGCCAGCATGCTGGGCGCACGGGTTTACATGCCGGATTACCGTCTGGCGCCGGAGTACCCTTTCCCTACACCGGTTACCGATACTGTTCGTGCGTATGAGTGGTTGATTGAACAGGGCTTTGACGCCAGCAAAATAATGCTGGCAGGCGAGTCTGCGGGCGGCGCGATGGTTGTTACCGTTATGGTTGCTGCACGCAACAAGGGCCTTCCGCTCCCAGCCGGCGGTGTTTCTATTTCCCCATGGGCCAACCTTGAGCACACTGGCGTCTCCATGACCAACAGGAAAGGCCTTGACCCTCTGAACACCAAAGCCGGTCTGGATTTTCTGGCACGCACCTTCCTCGGCGATGCATTGCCTAATCATCCAATGGCATCACCAGTGTTTGCCGATGTGACGGGCCTGCCGCCGGTTCTGGTTCAGATTGGCGAGAATGAACTAATGTTGAGCGACGCGATGCGGCTCGCGACTCATCTGGGTGATAACCGGGTTCGCGTAAATCTGGAAGTCTGGCCGGGCATGTGCCACGCTTGGCATTTCTTCTCCACGCTGCAGCCAGAAGCGGTGCAAGCTCTGGAGAGTTCTGTCGTCTTTATGAAGCACGCTCTGCGGGATGCAGCGAAGTAATCATTAATGATGAACTCATGTACAGGATCTTTAGCGGCAACCAATTGAAATAGATATAAAAAAGGCTTCGTTTGTGATCTGATTTTATCGCCAAACAAAATCAACACGCGCGAAGCCTATAACCATTATCACCGCCAATCACTATCTGGAGCAACTCCTGGCTCCCGCCGTACTCGAGCGCATTGCTCGGCTCTGCAAGTTTTGCCTGCGTCAGCGCGCCATTACCCCGCCATGCTCGTCCCTGCACTGCTGCGCGCCATGGGGAGCGACCAGGTCAATGACATTGCCGGCTTGCACCATCATTTCAATGTCTTGCAACTGACGAAAGCCCATCAGGTTTCCTACAAACCATTTCACAATCAGCAGCGCAAAGAGAGCTTTGCCCTGTTTATGAAAGCGCTGGTCGAACGGGCCATCGCCTTGCGGATCCAGCCTCAACTGAAATCGGTCTCCCTCGGCGCGTTCAAGCAGGTGTTATTGTACGATGGCACCTCCTTTGCGGTGCACCGACGCCTGGCTGCTGACTTTCCCGGCCGGTTAAAGACCATTAGCCCGGCGGCTATCGAGTGTCATATGACCATGTCTTTGTCGGAGCAGAGCCCGCTGTGCATGAGTCTGTCTGCCGATACCTCAGGAGAACGGCAATTTCTGCCTGAGGCCCACACGCTGGGCAACTGCCTGCTGCTGGCTGACGCAGGTTACATTGACAGGGCTTGGTTCGAACAGGTGAACGACGCCGGCGGATTTTATCTGGTCCGGGGCACGAAAAGCCTGAACCCCAAGATTATCCAAGCCTGGCGCGGTGATGGACGGGAAGTGCCAAAGTTGGCAGGGCTGTCACTGAAAGAGGCCGGGCGGCGACGCTGTCGGGCCGAGGTGCTGGATATGGTGGTGAAGTCCGGCAAGGTGGAGTACCGGTTGATCCGGCGCTGGTTTGCCGAGGAAAAGCGGTTCTGTCTGTGGATGACGAACCTGCCGCGAGCGGCATGGTCAGCAGAGCAGGTGAATCCCTCTGGGTTTTCTAGACACTATGTTGCTGAAAATGGATGGTATGAATCGCAGTCTGGAATGCGATACTGATGGCATAAACTGGGGGTCTGTCATTAGTCCAACTCCATTGCGCGGAAAACACAGAGGTCAGGGCCGGTCGGCACTGGCCTCCTTTTTTGGACCGTTCGACAACACCAGCTGATCTGCAAAGAGACCGGCTGGGAGCACGCCAATGCGCAGCATCGGTACCTTCCCTCACGGCGAGACACCCGTATCGCCGTTTAGCGGCTCAATGAGCCGTTTTGGCCTCACCGCCCTCCAAACCTACACAACAAGATCATCCTGGCCTTCTCGGCCTTCTGAAACGATCCTCCCTCCTTCTGGCTGTAGCATCGGTCAACCACCCCATGACTGACAGTATTCGCAGCCCTGAGTATCCGTGCAGCGACCACGGCAATTTGCCACCGGATCCCACAAAGCAAGGGGGCCAGTTCGCACTGGCCCCCTTTCATCTTTTAGAAATTTTCGACATCTACCGGTATCTCTGACATGTCTGGTGAGGACTCAACCATCACGCACCCCGTCTCGCTCGTCGCGCTGCGGGTGAAACTCGGAGCGGGAGGTTCGGATACCGCTGATGACTCCGTCTCGCACACCTCACCATCGTTTGAGGGCTGCGAGGGAAGCCAATCACCACCACTAAACAACTTGTTCAAGTCGAACGAATAGCACGGTACATCTGCATCGCCTATGGTGAAGTTTTTGGCATAGCGATCTTTTGCATATCGTTCAATATAGTTGTTTTCATACAACCACTTAACAACTTTTCGGTGGCTTACCACTTGGTCATCAAAGATGGCCTTACGAATGTAACATCTACCTTTTTCGGTGAACCCCCAGACATCTCTTGTCACGAGAGCAATCCGTCCTTGATGCAGTTTATGTTGGTTCTTGGCCACCTTACCCATAAACTGCAATGCCTCTCTGGTGACATCATCCATGATGCCGTCCATCGACATGAGCCACCGTCGAAAGCATACCAAAGCTGCATTATCCACATACGCCACATCAAACGGCAGAATACCTAACTCAACGGCCAATCGCCCCGCTGCCATGCCGTTTGCGAAGCAGCCAGCACCACGATCAGAAAGAGACGGAGGGGTTTCTAATCCCGAGCGACTCATCAGCCAATCTTGGCACTCTTCACGCTTAGCAGCAAAGATGGCTGCTAAATCAGCAGGGGTGTCGATGTGGGGCATATTCACCAGCGCCTGAATATATGCAGGCATCGCCGTACCGTAGTACTGAGAAGCTGCGGTTTTTAGGCCATTCACCCGGCGACGAGTCAGCTCAAGGCTCTCACCCGCCAGCGCGACATCCTCCGCCGTCATCTCAATATCAATCACTCTGACAAAAATCCCTCCCTTGGTGCCCTCCTTGCTCCGCTCAAGCTTCTCCCTCATGGACTCTTCCCCCGAAGAAAGACCGCAAACCACAGAACTTAATGGGCTCCTATCGCATGTTCCATGAATGTTACCACGCAGTCTGGACTGCCCTCCGGTCGCCGCATAGACGTACTGAAGTAGATCGCGGCTAGACAACGAACCAACCTCATCCAGACAGATGCCAATGCCAGTCCGTTGCTGAAACTTGGCGATAAGCCCAACCAACGTTGCATCCCATTTCACGATGGCCGTTGCCGGTCCACCACTCGGATCCGATGCAACGCCCGACACGCTTTGCCCCACTTGTAGAAGGGTCGTTTTGCCACAAGAACTTGCACCATAGAAGTGAAAAATCATGGTCCCTGTATTTGATAACTTCATGAATACATTGGATAGATTTGCCATGATTGCAAAGAGCATGGTTCGTGACTCTTTGACAGGCAACGCAATGTTCTCTTGCCACTCCTGCAGCGTTCCTTTCGAGTGGATAGCGTCATGCTCACCAGGAGCGGACAGCAGCTCGTGCTGAGGACCACTATAGCCCGCTTTGTAAATTGACCGCCCTACCCAGACATAGCAGGGATGTTCGCTAACAAACCCCGCTTGCAGATGCTGATGGGCCACGCTGATATCTTGGATACTGATGCTGGCGGACATATATGACAGCAGCCCCTCTTCCCGTGCACCTGGGCATTCAATCCCCGCTCGGTATAGCGCAGCCCTCACTGTTTTGTAGTCCTGAATCACTCTATCGAATAATAAGTCGATGCGCTGGCATTGCTTCCGCTCATCCAGATACATGAAACGAACGCCACTAACGGCTGCACTGTCAGCTCGGAGTATTGATACCGGCAGCAATGGCTTACCTAGAATTGTCTTTGGCTTGCCATGATCGCTAGCCAATTTCCCCCACGGGGACATCGCAAAGCCATCAGGAATAGCTATCGAATGAACCGGTTTTTTCATCTCCGGCTCAGACCTGGAAAGCACCACACCATCTGGGTCACACACAGTCCCATCAGAGGCAACCGAGCAACGCCCCTCCCTGTACAGCGTGCATTCTGCTAAACATCGATCCAGCATAAGAAGTTCACGCCGAACGAAAAGCTCATATTGAGTCTCTCCATCAGGGTATGGCTGACAACATTCGTGCTGTTCGGACAATGGGCTCACAGCATCGGGGGCAATATTCGCTCGATGAGTTTCATCATGGGACACGTCAAGGCTCGTGTTTTCCAACAGTAGCGGCTGCGATTCAAGAGCGACCGTAGGGATCGATTCTGGCGCAGATGCCTCCTGGCTAGGACGCGTCGGTCTACGTACCTGATTGGGTGGATGACGGAGAAAACGTTTTAGAGTGCCATCACTATTTTTTAATGGTTCATGCATAATTCTCTATGGGGGAGTCTCCCTCCCCCATCTCCTAAAGTTGGTTAGCAGGTGAGGTTGGGGAGGCTCCATACGGAGTGAAGTGCGTCGACGGCCTTGACCAGCGTCTTATCGTGGTAGCGGGCGTATCGCTCGGTCATCCTCGGCGAGCTATGGCCTAGGACTTTTTGCAGTACATCAAGCGAACAGCCCTTGTTCAGCAGTGAGGTAGCGACTGAATGTCTCGCGTCGTGGATGCGTACCCCCGATAGTCCGCAATCATTGCAGACTCGGTACCAATACCGACGTGGTTCTGAAATTGGAGAGACACCGTCCTGGCCTCGAAACAGCAGACCAGTCGTGCCATGGCGCTGGAGTTGAAGTCGAATTAACTCCAGCGCGAATTGATTAAGCGGTATTAGCCTTTCCCGACCAGACTTACTGGTAGGTAGGTACGCTATTTGTCGATTGAGATCGCAATCTTGCAGCTTTAGAGCTCTTGCCTCTCCCATCCGGGAGCCAGTTGCAAACAGGAAGAGCAACATACGAGCCTTTTCCTCGTCTATGTCTTCCATCAAGCGAGCGACCAGCTTATTGACTGCCTCATCGGGTAAGCCTTTGGGAGGCAGGACAGGCTCGTATTTGGTGGGGATTCCTGCTGCGGGAGACGAAGGGAGAACTCCATGCTCAACAGCATGCGTCATTATGGCCTTGCACTGCGCCAGATAACGGTTCCAAGTAGCAACAGAGCATGTGTCGGATAGTTGAGTCAGAAAGTCCTCAAAATCGGCGCGAGTGATCTGATTCAACGGCTTATGCCCGAGAACCGCTACTATTGGCTTGACTCTCGATTCAATCGTTCTGGGATAGCGATGAGTGATATGCACATCCGGTAAATACCGTTCATGTACATACGTCGCCAGCGGCAATAGCGCACGGTATCGCAGCCTGAATCCTTCCGGATTGGAATAACAATCAGCCAGTAGTCGTCGCGCATTATCACGAATGGCTGTTAATCCAACCGCAGCCACACAACCGAGTCCGATTGAGTAACGCTCGCACAGATGCGAAAAACAAAGACGTGCATATGAACGACCGGATTCATATGTAATCACTTTGAGCTGTGGGATCTTCTTATCAGTTACCTGTGTTTGTTTACGATTTCTTAGAGTGCCGTCCACTCCACGAGATGTTGTTTTCTGCACCTTGGCAGTCGAAGTCGTTAGTTGCTCTTTCACAACTCCCCCTTTGATACGAACAGCCGGGATTACCGGGTCGTGGGAAGCTTACTTGTAAAACGAAAGATGACAACTCGACCAAAAACACCAAAAGCATTGATATTTAATGATTTTTATCATGTGTGAAAACTCAAAACGCCGTCATAGACTGCCGATTCAGAGGCAAATTTCAGATCCCGCTCTGGAGACCGACTTTCTGAATCTCGTGACAAACTCTCCTGATTTGCTGGGGGATCGTGATTTGCCACCCCGAAAAAGCTTGTCGATTGAGCCCTTTTGTAAGGTGTAACCAAGATTCTATTTTGTGATTTTGGTCACAATAAATTTTAGTTCCCCCGCCGAAACACCATCACTTCTCTTCTTCACAGGGACGCTGAGGAGCCGACGACCGGAGGTACAGAGGCAGCGACACAGCAAACCCTGTCTGGTCAATTTCTGGTAACTTTTCAGCGCACAAAAAACATGCAGGTTAGTTCACCCGTTTTTTGACAAAAAATGGGCTCACTTGTTGGAGGCTCGGGATGGGTGAGAGAGCGAAAAGGTAATTCTATAAAGGGAAAAAACCTCGATAGAAGCACCTGCCGACAACCGGATCCCGGTGTGGAGTCAGGGGCTCCTTGCACAGTATCTCGCCACTTGGTTCACTCTATGCAAAAACGGGCCAAAAACTGGGGTTGCAAGGTTGACACCCTAATCCAGAAAGGGTTTAATGCGCGCCGTTGCCCAGATAGCTCAGTCGGTAGAGCAGGGGATTGAAAATCCCCGTGTCGGCGGTTCGATTCCGTCTCTGGGCACCAATAATTCCTCCTTAGTTCAGTCGGTAGAACGGCGGACTGTTAATCCGTATGTCGCTGGTTCAAGTCCAGCAGGAGGAGCCAAATTCGAAAGGCCCGCTCATCTGAGCGGGCCTTTCTGCATCTCCCCTTCCCGAAATGTCATCCCCTAATAGCGATTCTCGTCGCCGTGCCAGACATGTCCGGCGGAACATGCCCGGGCGACCTCGTGACAAGGATCATCGGCATGACAGCGGAAGAAATGCTGATCTTGTTGCAGCAGAAGCGAACTCATCGAGTGGCTGATACCGGCCAGAGCCTCGCCAGCGGTCAATCCTGCAACCCGGTGATCTGTGGCCAAATGAGCCAGAACTCTTTCACGACTATTCATGATCGCCTCCCTCTGTGGATCCCGTCGTAAATTGACCATAGCAGCAGGTATCTGACTACCGCAAACCCGCGCCAGCAAAGGGCTCCAGGCCGGTCCATCGCTGCCGGGAAAGGGGGACAAATGAAAAGGCCCACCCTGTCGGATGGGCCTTTCATGGCTGTCAGCCGCCGTTACAAGCCGCCAGCAACAGGGTCGCCCCGCAGGTGGCGCTGAATACCAGCAACCCCGCCTGCAGCACACCCTCAGGATCCGTCTCTTTTCTTCTCTTTCTGAACCTTATCCATCGCGGCTTCATCGAGCCCACCTCATCCTGTTGTGTCCAGCTCCCCTGCCCTCCTCGGCAGGCCGCTCATCTTGATCCCAGTTCAGTTCAAGGTCAATCGGTCCGCAACAATAAAGCGGCCGGGCACTTGGGAGAGGGCCTCGTCATAGGTCCGCTCATTATCGGGAAAACCGGCGTGACCCGTCTGCGAGCCGGGGCTATGATGAGGCCGACGATTTCCGATCCCAGGGAGACCCCAGATGAGCAGCCCCTTGCACTATGTGCTGGATGGCATCCATTGCGAGCCACACTTCTTCACCGTGCCCCTCGACCACCAGAAACCGGATGACGAGGAGAGCATCACCCTGTTTGGCCGCACTCTCTGTCGCCAGGACAGGCTGGACGATGAGCTGCCCTGGCTGCTCTATCTGCAGGGGGGGCCGGGCTTTGGCGCGCCGCGCCCGACCGCGAGCGGCGGCTGGATAAAGCGGGCCTTGCAGGAGTTTCGGGTACTGCTGCTCGATCAGCGCGGCACAGGCCACTCCACCCCCATCAGCGCCGAGGCGCTGGCAGGGCTCACCCCAAGGGAGCAGGCCGATTACCTCAGTCATTTTCGCGCCGACAGCATAGTGCGGGACGCCGAATATGTTCGCGAGACCCTGAGCCCGGATCGGCCCTGGAGCCTGCTGGGCCAGAGCTTCGGCGGCTTTTGCAGCCTCACCTATCTCTCCCTGTTCCCGGACAGCCTGCACGAGGTCTACCTCACCGGCGGCGTGGCCCCCATAGGTCGCAGCGCAGACGAGGTCTACCGCGCCACCTATCAGCGGGTGGCGGACAAGAACCGCGCCTTCTTCGCCCGCTTCCCCCATGCCCAGGCCATCGCCAACCGGCTGGCAACTCACCTGCACCGCCACGATGTGCGCCTGCCCAACGGCCAGCGCCTGACGGTGGAGCAGTTGCAGCAGCAGGGGCTGGATCTCGGCGCCAGCGGCGCCTTCGAGGAGCTCTACTACCTGCTGGAGGACGCCTTCGTCGGCGAGCGGATCAACCCCGCCTTCCTCTACAAGGTGCAGACCATGCAGCCGTTCAACACCAATCCGGTGTTCGCCATATTGCATGAGGCCATCTACGCCGAAGGGGCCGCCAGCAACTGGGCGGCCGAGCGGGTCAGAGGGGAGTTCCCGGCCCTGGCCTGGGCGCCTGGCAAGGATTTCGCCTTCACCGGCGAGATGATCTTCCCCTGGATGTTCGAGCAGTTCCGCGAGCTGATGCCGCTCAAGGAGGCCGCCCACCTGCTGGCCAAGAAGGCCGATTGGGGCCCCCTCTACGACCAGGCGCAACTGGCCCGAAACCGGGTGCCTGTGGCCTGCGCCGTCTATGCCGAGGACATGTACGTGGAGTTCGACTACAGCCGCGATACCCTCAGGGGCCTTGGCAGCAGCCGCGCCTGGATCACCAACGAGTACGAGCACAACGGCCTGAGAGTCGACGGCGAGCAGATCCTGGACAGACTCATCCGCTTGAACCGGGGCTGCTGATCCCCCGCGGGCGACGCGCCCAGCCATAAAAAGAATATCGAGGGCGGCCCATGAGCCGCCCCGCCCTGTCGGAAGCAACACAAAACAACAAGGACACCCTTTGGATCATCCGGAAATCTCGGCCGGCTGGCTGAGCCGCCTCTTCTATCACTGGACGGGCCCGCTGCAACGCAAGGGGCTGACCGAGCCCCAGGTCGGTCTCGACGATCTCTACCCCCTGCTGCCGGAAGACAGGCGCGACGAGCGGGCCGACGTCTTCCTCGCGCTCACCGCCGCTGCGCCGGTGCGCCCCTGGCCCATAATGGCCTTTATCTGGCGTCACTACCGCCGCCGCATCGGCCTGCTCACCCTGTTACAGCTGATCGGCATGCTGGCCACCCTGGCCAGTCCCTGGCTGCTCAACCACAGCATGACCCAGCTCGGCACCGGGGCCAGCACAGGCCACAAGCTGCTGCTCGCCTTCGCCCTGTTTGCCTCTGTGCTCGCCGCCGGCATGCTGGCGGAGCACTCCCTGCAGCTGGCACTCAAGATGCACGTCCCCATTCGCCGCCTGCTGGCCGAGTCCCTGCTCGCCAAGGTGATGAAGCTCGGCGGCAAGAGCTTCGATGACAGGGCCGGCGGCCGGGTGCAGAACCTCATCAACCGGGACGTGTGGGACATTACTTGGATTCTTGCGGACCCCGCCATGCCGCTCACCATGGCGCTGCAACTGGCGGGCACCATAGCCCTGCTGGTATGGCAGGTGGGCAGCGCCGGCCTGGTGGGCTTTGCGGTGCTCACCCTGCTGCTGCTGCTCTCCACCCGGGTGGTGCGCCGCATGAACCAGCAGGAGCAGCAGCTCAAGCGCCAGCAGGACGAGCGTAACGGCATACTGGCCGAATACATCAAGAAGCTGCGGCTGGTGCGCCAGAACGGCCTTGGCGCCTTCTTCACCAAGGCGGCCAACGCCAAGCGCCAGCAGGAGCTGGGGGTGCTAGGGCGGGTGCTCAAGCTCGATGCCATCAACAGCTTCCTGATGATGAGCACCCCGCTGCTGGTGACCCTGGCCACCTTCACTACCTATCTGGCCTCGGGCCAGAGCCTGACCCTGCCCCAGGTGTTCACTACCATAGCCCTGTTCGCCGTGCTGCGGATCCCCATGATGCGGCTGCCTTACCTCATCCGTACCCTGATCAACTTCAATACCGGTTTCAACCGGCTGTGCGAGTTTCTGAGCAGCCCGGAGCAGCACAGGGATCTCACCGACACCAGCCTGCCCGTCGGCAGCCTGGTGCTGGAAGAGGTCACAGCCCTTCACCAGCAAAAACCTGTACTGCAAGAGGTCAGCCTCAGCATACAACCGGGGGAGCTGGTGGGGATCACAGGGGCGACCGGGGCGGGCAAGAGCTGCCTGCTGCACCTGGTCGCCGGTTTTGACAATGGCTTTGAGGGGGCTATCCGTCGCAATGGCCGGGTCGCGCACCTCGGCCACAAGCCCTGGCTGATGAACGACAGCATCCGCAACAACATTCTGTTCGGCCAGCCCTGGCACGAGGATCGCTACCAGTGGGTGCTCGGTGCCTGCGCCCTCACCACGGATCTTGGGCTGCTGAGCCACGGGGATCAGACGCTAGTGGGGGAGCTTGGCACCCGCCTCTCCGGCGGCCAGCAGCAGCGGGTCGCCCTGGCCCGCGCCCTCTATGCAGAGGCCGACATCCTGCTGCTGGACAACCCTTTGTCGGCGCTGGACCCCATGGTCTCGGCCCAGGTGCTGGAGCAGGGGCTCGCCTTCAAGCCGGGGCCGACCCGGCTGCTGGTGAGCCACGATCCGGACGTGCTGGCCCACTGCGATCGGGTGATCCGCATCGAGCAGGGCCGCCTGGTGGAGCTCGGCGCCCACCAGCTGGCGGATCTCATCCAGCACCCGCAACCCACTCCCCTGGTGGCGCCCCAGGAGGCGGAGCTGTTCAGCGAGGAGAAGGTGGTGGAGGGCAAGGTGGACTGGGGACTGTTTGGCTTCATGTGGCAGCGCCTGGCCGCCCCCGGCGCCATCCTGATCGCCCTGCTGCTCACGCTAGGTCAGGAGGGGCTGCGCATCGCCTCGGATCTCTGGCTCGGCGGCAAGGCCGAGGTGAGCGATGTGAGCACCCTGCTCGGCATCTATGTGCTGCTGGGGGCGGGCTCCCTCGTCTGCATCATGGTGGTGCGGGTCATCAACTACAAACTCGGCCTCAAGCTGGCCTGGACTCTGTTCGACGGCATGCTGGGCCGCATCAGCCGCGCCCCCATGGCCTTCTTCGACAAGGTGCCCCAGGGGCGCATCCTCAACCGCTTCGACCGGGATCTCGGGGAGGCTCAAGAGGTGCTGCTCTCCATGCTGATGGGACTGTTCGGCATGCTGGTCTCTGTGCTGCTGCAGGTGGTGGTCATCGGCATCAACATTCCCCTGCTGCTGCTCATCGCCCCCCTGGTGGGCTGGGCGCTCTACGTGCTGCAACGGCGCTACCGGGCGGTGCAGCTCAAGCTGCGGCGCCAGTCCTCGGTGCTGCGCTCCCCGCTTTATATCAGCATCAGCGAGACCATTCGCGGCGCCCCCGCCCTGCGTCTGGCCGGGGCCGAGCGCTTCGCCCTAGATCAGGTGCTGCATCACTATGACAACAACCTGCGCAGCTGGTACACCACCACCTCCATCAACCGCTGGCTTGGCATGCACCAGACCCTGCTTTCCGCCGCCCTGGTGGGAGCAGTGGCGCTGATGGTGGCCTTTGGCAACAGCCCGCTGCTGGGGGCCGTGGCCATCACCTACGCCTTCACCGCCTCGGCCATGCTCAACTCCCTGATCCGAACCTTCGCCGAAGTGGAGCAGGTGATGAATGCGGTGGAGCGGGTACGCGAATACAGCGAGATCGAGAGCGAGCGCCAGGAGGGAGAGGCCCTCGCCACTCCCCATCCGGCGGTGCGCTTCGACAACCTGGGGCTGCGCTACCCGGGCGCCAGCCAGTGGGCCCTGCACAGGGTCAACTTCGAGCTGGCTCCCGGCGAGAAGGTGGGGGTCTGTGGCCGCACAGGGGCAGGCAAGAGCTCCCTGCTCGGGGTGCTGCAGGCCATGTATCCAAGCTCCCAGGGGGAGATCTACTACAACGATCAGCCGCTGTCAGCGCTGGCGCCGGAGGCGGTGCGGGATCTCTACGACACCGTCTCCCAGATCCCCCTCACCTTCTTCGGCACCCTGCGCGCGAATCTCGCCCCCCTGAGCGAGCAGAGCGACGCCGCGCTGGAGCAGGCGCTGGCACGGGTGGGTCTGGCCGAGCGCTGCGCCGGTCGGCTGGACGAGGACCTCGACAGGCTGCAGCTCTCCGCCGGTGAGACCCAGCTGCTGGTGATCGCCCGCATCCTGCTGTCGCGCCGCCCCCTCATAGTGCTGGACGAGGCGACCTCGGATCTCAGCCACGGCGGCATGCGCAAGATGGCCGAGCTGCTCTATCGCTACCGGCCCGAGGCCAGCTATCTGGTGATAGCCCACCATCTGGAGCCGCTGCTGTCGGTGGACAAAGTCGTGGTGATGGAGGCTGGCACAGTAGTGGAGCAGGGATCCCCGGTCAGCCTGCTGGCCAATCCGGACTCCCGCTTCCACCAACTGTTTGCCGGTCAGGTGAACCGCCAGGTGGGGGAGCTGACGGGCTGAGATCGGCGTTGCCTCGCCGACGTCAGAAGGGCTGCCCGCGAGCAGCCCTTGCTTTATCGGAAGCATCGCAAAAAGCAATTCTCATGTGGATACCAACCGAGCAGCAAAGCTGCTATAAAAAGAGCCCGAAACAGTCAGGATCACAAGGATGTGTCATGTCTCCAAGGATGGAGGTGGTTGCGCGCCAACCACAGCTGGAAGTCGCCCTGATCAGCAGCCAGGGAGGGGGTTATCCTCGCCATACTCACGAGGAATATGTGCTCTCGGCAAACTTGAGCGGCCAGGAACGTATCTGGTTTGACGGCAAGGAGCAGGAGGTGGCGCCGGGCCAGGTGACGCTCTACAACCCGCTGACCATGCAGGCCTCCACCTTTGGGGAAGATACCCGCTTCATCAGCCTGCACCTGTCACAGGAGCGGGTGAAGAGTCTGCTGGATGAGGCGGGACTCCTGCCCGGCCAGTCGCCCCCCGCATTCATGGAGGGAGTACACCAGATCCCGGCGTTGTTCGACGCCATTCTGGATCTGCATCGACACCCCTCGGCCAATCAGCGGGAAGAAGCGCTGGTGCGCCTGCTCGCCGCCCTGCAACGCAGTAGCGACCCCACGCCGCGATTGCTGCAGGGGCGGCTGCCCCAACTGCTTGACTACATGCGCGACCACCTCAGCCAGGAGATCAGCCTGGATGACCTTTGCCAGGTGGCCTGCTGCTCCAAATTCCACCTGGTTCGCAGCTTTCAGCAGGCGCTGCACGTTCCGCCCATCCACTATTTCAACCAGTTGAGACTGATGGAGGCCCGTCGCCGCCTGCTGCAAGGAGAGAAGCCCTCCCAGATAGCGCTGGCGCTGGGCTTCTATGACCAGAGCCACATGAGCAATGCCTTTCGCCGCGTCATGGGGATCAGTCCGAGCCGCTACGGAGCCCCCGGCACAAACTCGACATAACCCTGATAGATCACATAACAGGCGAAATAGGCGAAGATCAGCGCTGACGCTAGGTAGGAGAAGCGCACCATCTTCTCCCCCAGCAACCGCCCGCCCTGATAGGCAAGGGTGCAGAGCACCAGGGCCCAGAAGATCCCCGCACTGAAGAAGCCGGAGAGGAAGAGCCCGGCATTCAGGGGATCCGCCCCCTGTCTCGCAATGATGGCGCCCCCCACGGCCGCGAACCAGAGGATGGCGGTCGGTGAGGAGAGCGCCAGTACCATGCCGCGGCCGAACAGGCGCCAGCGTCCCCCGGACTGCGCAACGCCATTCAACTCGCCATCCTGTGCCTGCAGCGCCGCGTAGCCCATCTTGATGGTCAACCAGATCAGGGTGACCGAACCAAAGATCCAGAGGCTCCAGCGCACCATTTCAAACTGCAACAGCACGGCCATGCCCGCCATGGCGAGCATGGCATAGATCAGATCCCCCACACAGGTTCCCACCCCGAGCCAGAAGCCGTGGGAAAAACCGCGAGACATGGCCAGGGTGATCATCGCCATGTTGGCCAGGCCTATGTCCAGACACAGGGAAAGACTCAACAGAAACCCATTGTAAAATGCCATGTCACACTTTCTCCCAGATGGTTTGATGGTAACGGTCACCCTCTCCCGACCTGGGCCCTGCTGCCCAAGACGCGGCCAACATCGAGCTCTTTTGACTCTCACCAGCCAGGCTCTCCGACAAGGCACCGAACAGCTGTCCAAGCTCGGGATCCTCTGCCCGCTGGGCCATCTCCGCGAGCAATATCATCAGGGATTCGCACAGACGGTTTTGCTGGGGGCGCGTTCCCTCAAGGTCTCCCTCCAGCTCACGCAGACTGGCAACCAGACTCAGCACGCGGCAGATATACTCCCGCAGCATGGCTGGGAGCGCAGGGGGCGGCATCAGCGTCAGCATATGGACAGAGTGCGTCGCCCTGGGGGGCCAAAATTCCATCTTCATCATTTACCTCCATGTAACATGAGGTCATATGACACCATTCGCGATGAATTTGTATTGGATAATATTGCCTTTTTATCCCAGCCAGACAACGGGAGTGCCAGCACCACCATGGGATTCAAGTCATAGAATGGAGGATAAAGAAGGCAGGTATAGCCTCATTATTTAAGGGCTGTCACCCTGGCTGGACATGTCGACCAAGGATGGGGCACCTCTTGTAACGATGAATAAATGCCTGCCAGAAAATGGCAAGGGCGCCTCCTTCGAGACGCCCCTGAGAACACATCCAGCAGCCAGTCGGGGTCAGCGCTCCATGATCTGGGTGATGTCATCTTTGTTGATCAACATCTCCCGCCCCTCTTCGTCGTAGTAGCGGTACATGCCCGTGTCTTCATCCAGCGTGGGCTTGCTGTCGGTGGTAATCATCTTCCCGTCCCGGGTGCTCATGATGTATTGAGAGCTGCACGCCATCAGCCCCAGCATGCACACCAGGACCATCATCAGTTGTTTCATCGCCCGCCTCTTCTCCCTCCTGCATCCTCAGGACGAGGATGTTTCTTGAAGCCTAGCTCAAGCGCCCTCACCCGAATGAGCGTCACCAAAATATGAGAACAGCGAGCTGAATCAGCGAGTTAACAGCGGGATGCGCCAGGATACCCAGATGAAAAAAGGCCGGACATGGGTCCGGCCTTCGAGTGGGCAACGCATTGGCGTTATCAGCCCTGTGGCTTGCGCTCACCTGTGACTGTGGGGTTCTTGGGGTCTGAGCTCCACTCGTACCAGCCGCCGTCGTAGACGCTGATCCGCTTCCAGTCCATCAGCCAGGCGTAGAAGAAGGCCTCGGAGGCGCGCCAGCCGGTACCGCAGTAGAAGGCGGCCTGCTGGGTGGGCGCTATGTCCCACTGGTCCCACATGGCGAGGATCTCGCGGGCCGGTTTCATGGTGCCGTCCGGGTTGTGGAAGTCGCTCATGCTGTTGGCATCCACGCCGCCGTGACCCCACTTGGCCCCTGGGATGTCGCCCTTGGGCTTGATGTAGCTGTAGCCGGAGGTATTGCCGACAAACTCGTCCCAGGTGCGCACGCTGACCAGGGCGCTATCGGGCTGCTTGAGCAGCTCTTTAGCCTGACTTAGCGTGGTGTAATACTCGGGGTGGGCCGGAATGGCCACGCCAAACTCCTTCACCGGCTCAAACTTGTTGGCCAGGCCGGTCTCGGTGCGCAGGTGCTGCACGAACCAGGCATCCAGGCCGCCGTCCAGCAGGCGTACGTCTTCCACCCCGGCATACATCATCAGGTGAGCGGCACGGGCCGCCGCCATGGTGTTGCGACCGTAGAGGATGACGGTGGTGTCGTGGCGGATGCCGTTCTCCAGCAGCAGCTGCTTAAGGGCTTCGTCAGACACCTTGTTCCACAGCGGCTCCTCTTCCAGGCGGTTGGTGTCGATGTAACCGGCCCCCGGGATGTGGCTCAGCAGATAAGCCTTGGGGGCACCCCAGTCGACTTCGAAGATCTTCCAGTCCCCCTTGGGGGCGGCGACCACCGGCTTGCCTGCCTGCAGATCGGCGAGCCAGAGCGGGTAGACCAGCTGCTGCCAGCGGGCCAGGTGCTCGCGCGGCGCGCTCTGCCAGCCCTGCAGCTCGAACAGTTGCTTGATGCCCTGTTGACGCAGCAGGCGGGCCACCTCGGCCACTTCCCGCGGGGCGCCGTAGAGGGCCACCGGCAGATCGGCCTTCAGCCCTTTGCTCGCGAGCGCCTTTGGCCACTCTTCATCACTGTATTTCCACTCGGCGGAGAGGTTCTCGGCGCCAGCCACGTGGCCCCCCTGCTTCTCGCCCGCCATGGGCCAGCCCTGGTAGAAGTAGCTGGGGCGGGTATCCAGGATCACGGCCTGCTTCGCCTTGGCATCGGCCAGGGAGAGAGGAGGCAGTTCGGCGGCCAGGGCGGGCCAGGCACACCAGAGCAGCAAGGCAGCCAGGCCGCTTCGCCACAGTCCAGTCATTCGTTTCATGATGTTGTCTCGATGCATAGTGAACAAAGTTAAAAAATGGAGCGGCCGAGGCGCTCGGCCAGCAGCTCCAGCGCCGCCGTGCCCGCCAGGGAGTTGCCCGCCTTGTTGAGTTCGGGGGACCAGACGCAGACCGTCAATTCACCGGGGATCAGCGCCATGATGCCACCCCCCACCCCGGACTTGCCCGGCATGCCGACCCGGTAGGCGAAGTCGCCAGCCTCGTCATAGAGGCCGCAGGTGGCGAGCAGGGCGTTGACCTGCTTGGTGGTACGGGCAGGCAGCAGCTGTGTATTTTCGCCGAGCGGCGCGCCGCGGTTGGCCAGGTAGATGAATGCCCGGGCCAGATCGACGCAGCTCATGCGGATGGCGCAGGCATTGAAGTAGCTCTGCAGCACCTTGTCCACCTCGTTCTCGAAGTTGCCGTAGGCCTTCATCAGGTAGGCGATGGCGGCGTTGCGGGCGGCGTGCTGATATTCGGAGCGGGCCACTACCTGGTCCGCCATGATGGCCGGATTACCGGAGAGGCGTCGCACCAGCTCCAGAGTGCGTTGGCGCGGGGCGGTGAGCCGGGTCTCCAGCAGATCGCTCACCACCAGGGCGCCGGCATTGATGAAGGGGTTGCGGGGAATGCCGTGCTCGAACTCGAGCTGCACCAGGGAGTTGAATGGCTGGCCGGAGGGCTCCTTGCCCACCCGGGCCCAGATCTCCTCCTCCTGATAGAGGGTGAGCGCCAGGGTCAGGCTCAAGGCCTTGGAGATGCTCTGGATGGAGAAGGGCTCGAAGGCGTCACCGGCGGTGAACAGCTCCCCCTCCACGGTGCAGACAGCGATCCCGAGTCTGTCCGCCGGCACCTGCGCCAGCGCGGGAATGTAATCGGCCACCTTGCCCTGCCCGAGCAGCGGGCGCACCTCTTCCAGGATGCTGGCCAGTAATTCGGATGACAACACCATCGACGATTCCATGACGTGAGACGAGGTGAGGCGAGGCTCACCGACAAAAATCCCGCCGGCGGCGGGATTTTCTATCTGCCCGAGAGGCAGTCAGATATCAGGCCGGCTCGCCGTACCAGAGATCGAACAGCTCGGTGACCACCACGGCCTCCATCCCCTTGCCTTCCAGCCAGGCTTTGACGACGGCGCGGTCCTCTTCGGTGCACTTGCCCAGTTGCTGGGTGCAGATCATCCCTTCCCAGGCCAGGTGGCCTGAACCGGCGAAGGCCAGCTTACGGGGTTCAACAACCTCATCGATCATCGCATCGACTACCGCATCGATGGTCTCTTCGGCAGTGCCGACCGGGAAGTTGAAACTGATGTCGAAACCCATTTCCTGGAATTCATCGACGCGCAGTTTCTTACGCAGACGGCGGCTACGATTGGCCATGATAGCTCCTCAAGTTAGTTGATACGCGAGTTGACGTGCCAGCTCAGCTGACACGCTTGAAAATCAGATCCCAGACGCCGTGGCCCAGACGATGGCCACGTTGTTCGAATTTGGTCAGCGGACGCCAGTCGGGACGGGGCACCCAGTTGCCGGTGGCGGAGGTGTTCTCGTACCCCTCGGCGGCGCTCATCACTTCCAGCATGTGCTCGGCATAGTTTTCCCAGTCGGTGGCCATGTGGAAGACGCCACCTATGGCGAGCTTCTGGCGGATGTCCTGGGCGAAGGCCGGCTGCACTATGCGGCGCTTGTGGTGACGGCTCTTGTGCCAGGGATCCGGGAAGAAGAGCTGCAGGCAGGCGAGCGAACCGTTCGGGATCATGTGCTCCAACACTTCCACCGCATCGTGGCAGATGACGCGCAGGTTGGTGACGCCCGCCTCCTGGGCGGTGCCGAGGCAGGCACCCACGCCAGGGGAGTGCACCTCTATGCCGATGAAGTTCTTCTCGGGGGCATTCCTGGCCATCTCCACCAGGGAGGCGCCCATGCCGAAGCCGATTTCCAGCACCACTGGAGCCTCGCGGCCAAACAGCGCCACCATGTCGAGGGGCTGTGGTGCGAAATCTATGCCCATGACCGGCCAGAGCTCTTCCAGGGCCTTCTCCTGCCCTTTGGTCAGGCGGCCTTCGCGACGGACGAAGCTGCGGATCTTGCGCATGAACTTGCCGTCTTCGTTAAATACATCTTGGGTCACAGGCATAATTGTCTCGTTATTTCATCAATCCGGGTAACAGAACCGGGGTCAATCCGGGTTTAGGCCGACCTGGGTGGTTCGTTATTTCATCAATCGGCAAAAACAGGGGAGCGAATTATCCCAAGATAGGCCCAAGGCGCAAGTGTTTCGCAAAACAAATCCCCCCTGACTGACCAATTCCGCCACTGCGGTTGACAAATGCCACCCCCTTCACAGAATCTGCGGGGCGTCAGGTGCATCCTGACGCGGAAAAATAAAACCATACACAACAAAGGATTGCAGTATGAAAAAAGCCCTTTTGACCCTCGCCATCTCGGCCCTGCTGGCCGGGTGCAACCCCTCGGACAATGACTCCCAGCCCCCCGCCCCTGCCACCCAGGCCTATGAATATCTGGTGCAGCTGAGCTCGAGTGCCGAGGGAATAGGTGCCAGACCCACGGGCACCGAGGCCGAGACCCGCGCCGCCGCCTGGATCCAGGACCATCTGACCGGCTGGGGCTACGAGGTGCAGAACCAGCCCTTCACCTACACCCGAAGCGGCACCGAGAAGCACTCCCAGAACCTGGTCGCCGAGCTCAAGGGCCAGAGTGACAAGGTGATCCTCATCGGTGCCCACTACGACAGCACAGGCGAGAAGAAGGGCTCCGAAGGTGCCACCGACAACGGCGCCGGTGTCGCGGCCCTGCTGGCGGTCGCCGAGGCGCTCAAGGATCAAACCCTGCCCTACACGGTGCGCTTCGCCTTCTTCGGGGCTGAGGAGAACGGACTCAACGGCTCCAAGGCCTATGCCGCCAGCCTGGATGCCGACGCCGTCGCCAAGCTGCTGGCCATGGTGAACTACGACACCATAGCCGGGGGCGATATCGTCTATGTCCACTCCGCCCATTCGGACGTGGCCGAGTACAACTGCGCAGAGCCGAGCCGCTACAGCTTCGATCCCAAGGTGCGCGACCGCCTGCTGGCCATCTCCAAGCAGAGCGCCACCCCGTTCGCCATTCACCCCAGCTACGGCGGCTACCCGGAAGGGGAGACCGGCAGTTGGTCGGATCATGCGCCTTTTGCCTGCCTGGGGGTGCCCATCGCCTACGTGGAAGCCACCAACTTCACCATCAACGGGGAAGATGGCTATGACGGCTACTCCCAGAGCACCAACCCGGCGCTGTGGGACTGCTACGACGAGGCCAGCAAGAGCGCCTGCGATCGGGACAGCGAGACCCAGTGGGGCAAGATCTGGCACACAGAGCACGACCGCCTCGACAAGATGGCCGAACTGTTCCCGGGCCGGGTCCAGCAGCAACTCGGTGCCAACACGGATCTGATGATCAGTTTCCTGAAAGAACCCGGGCTCTGAGCACCAAGCTGATGATCTGCGTCTTCAGGCTGACAGAACCCGGGCTCCAGGCTCAGGGCAGATGAACACCTGACAGGGGTTTTTGCGCCCCCGGCCAGGGTAGAGACGATAAAATTCGGGCAGGTGCCAAACCTGCCCTTTTTTATGGATTTTTGTGACAGCCATTGCCTCATTTCTGAAATCTGATACAAACGGATAACCTGGCGGTTGAATGGAGCGACCGCCACCTAGTCAGAGAGAACCCTATGCAGCCGTTTTTTGCCCAGCGCTTCGAGAAGGTCGAGCCTTCCTTTATCCGTGAAATCCTCAAAGTCGCCGCCAATCCGGAGATCATCTCCTTCGCTGGCGGTCTGCCCAATCCCCACCTGTTCCCGGTCAAGGCCATAGAGCAAGCCTGCCAAGACGTGCTGCGCGAGCAGGGCACCGCGGCGCTGCAATACGCCACCACCGAAGGGTTCGCCCCGCTGCGCCAGTACATCGCCGATCGCTACCAGAGTCGCCACGGCATGGAGGTCAACCCGGACAACATCCTGATCACCAGCGGCTCCCAGCAGGCGCTGGATCTGCTGGGCAAGGTGCTGGTGAACGAAGGGCAGGATCTCATCATCGAAGAGCCGGGCTACCTGGGTGCCATCCAGGCGTTCTCCGTCTATCAACCGAATTTCAAGCCCATCACCCTGGGGGAAGAGGGACTGGATCTGGCCGCGCTGGATGCGCTGCTGGAGCAGGGTTCCAGCGCCAGGCTGCTGTACGGCGTGCCGAACTTCCAGAACCCGAGCGGGGTCTCCTACAGCCGTGCCAACCGCGAAGCGCTGGCCGAGCGCCTGGTACGCCACGATCTGCTGATGGTGGAAGACGACCCCTATGGCGAGCTGCGCTTCGAAGGGGAACACCTGCCCCCCATCGCCAAGCTGGCGCCGGACAATACAGTGCTGCTCGGCTCCTTCTCCAAGACGGTAGTGCCCGCCTTCCGTCTGGGCTGGATGCTGGTGCCGGACTGGCTGCGCAAGAAGGTCACCATCGCCAAGCAGGCCACGGATCTGCACAGCAACGCCTTCAGCCAGCAGGTGCTGCACCGCTTCCTGACCGATCACTCGCTCGACGCTCATCTGGAGAAGATCAAGGAGGTCTATGGCCGCCAGCGGGCCGCCATGGAGGCCGCCCTGAGCCGTCACTGCCCGCCCGGCGTCAGCTACACCCGCCCCGAGGGGGGCATGTTCCTCTGGCTGACCCTGCCGCCCAGCATCAGTGCCATGGCCCTGTTCGACGAGGCGATCAAGGAGAAGGTCGCCTTCGTGCCCGGCGCCCCCTTCTATGTGCGCCCCGAGATCCAGAACACCCTGCGCCTGAGCTTCTCCTGTGTGGATGAGGCCACCACGGAAGAGGGCATCAAGCGCCTCTGCCGCGCCCTGTCCCGCATGCTCTGAGCCCTCCGGGGATGAAAAAAAACCAGCGACCTGGGTCGCTGGTTTTTTTATGCCTCGCCGTCAGCCCCAGTGAGCGGGCGGCAAGCCATTGGAGCCGAGCGCCTTGGCGCGGCCCCCTCAGGCTGACGGCGACGTCTGGGTGGGCAGCAGGCTGGCAAAGGCCGTCATCGGCATGGGCCTGCCATAGAAGTAGCCCTGCAGGAAGCTCACCTGGCGCTCCTTCAGGTAATCGGCCTGCACCTGGTTCTCCACCCCTTCCGCCACCAGCAGCAAACCGAGCCGGGTCGCCAGATCGATGACGTTCTCGACTATGTGGCTGGAGAGCGCATCCGAGCCAATCATGCCGACGAAGCTCTTGTCTATCTTGAGGAAGTCCACCTGGAAGGCCTGCAGATAGGTCAGGCTGGAGTGGCCTGTGCCGAAGTCGTCGATGGCGATGAAGACCCCGAGCTGATGCAGTTCGGCAAACAGCCGATCCGTCGTCTCGTCCGCCACTATCAGCTCCCTTTCGGTCAACTCCAGCACCAGCTTGATGGGGTTCCCCCGGAAGGCGCCGATAAAGTCCCGACAATCGTCCAGCAGGCTCAAATCCTTGCAGTGGCTGGCGCTGATGTTGAAACCGAAGTGGAACCCCTTCGGCAGCTGGTCCGCCAGGGGGGCAAAGGCCTCCCGCACCTGGGCCATCAGCAGCCGGGTCATGGGGACTATGAGGCCGCTGTCTTCCGCCAGCGGAATGAAGCGATCCGGCGAGATCATGCCCTGACGGGGATGCTGCCAGCGCATCAGCACCTCGCAGCCGCTCCAGTGTGCATCCTCCCCCGTCACCACGGGTTGCAGATAGGGGATGAACTCCTGCTGATCCAGCGCCCGCTTCAGCTCCTGGGTCGGGGAGGTCGAGCGCCCCGTCAGCCAGAAGATCCCCACCCCGAACAGCACGCTCAGCAGGGGATAGACTATGATGCCGACCTTGGAGTAGTCCCAGATGTGGGCCCTGTACTCATCGACCGATACCCGGGTCACCACCTTGAACGGATACTTGCCGGAGGCCTCCTCCAGATAGCCCTGGCTGTCCGGCGGGATGAGGCGATCGGTGAGCTGGCTGTCCCGCTGCAGCATCTTCTGACCCACCACCAGCCCGAGGGGGGAGTTGCGGCTCAGCATGTCCAGAATGTTGAGCAGGTAGTAACCATCGACCCCCACCAGCACGCTGAAGGCGCCGATCTCCTCCCGGTAGACGATGAGGGGGCGATTCGGGGTGACGGGGTTGCCCTTCATCAGATCCAGCTTGCCACCCACGTAGTCGTTCAGGTGGATCTCCCCGCTGACCGGGCCATAGAGGGAGGTGCAGTAGATGGTCGTGCCCTCGGCCAGGTTGACGCTGCGCACATCCGGCACTGTCGCCACCTGATCCCGCAGCCCCTGAACCACCTCGAGGCAGGGCTTGTTCAAACTGCCGGCAAGGGCCGATGCCGCCTGCTGGGCGTTGTCCAGGGTGCGGTCAAACATCAGCCTGGCGTGTTGCAGCCGCTCCACCGCATCCTGCCGCACCCCGGTGGCGGTCTGCCAGGTGATGACGGCGAGCCCCAGCACCATGGGCAGCAGACCCGCCAGCAGGGCACAGACCAGCCGGACATAGAATTGACGCACCCTTAAACGACGAAATGGCATAACCGTCCTCATGGTAACGGCGAAAAAGCGGACAAGTTTACCCGCCACAGCCCGCTTGGCAAGCAATGATAATGCGCACAGGTGAAACCCGGGTGGCGCCCATTCTGGGAGGCAAGCCCCACTCCCCATCCAGATCCCATGCCTTGCGCCAGCGCAAGTCCCCTGGCGCAAGGCGCGCGAGGCGGCGCCATCATGAATTTATAATGCTCATAAAAACAGGATCTTGTCCATCCAGTGCCCAGCCTCTAGAGTAGAGCCAACAGCCGTCAGGGAGGCAGGACATGAAGATACTGATCACGGGGGGAACGGGCTTTATCGGCCGCCGCCTGGTGGCACACCTCAAGGTGCAACACGAGGTGGTGGTGCTGACCCGCCAGGGCAGCCGGGCCTATGAGCTGCTTGGCCATGATGTCACTCTGCTGGACAACCTGGACCGGCTGGACCACCTCAACGATGTTGACATCGTCATCAACCTGGCCGGGGAGCCCATCGCCAGTGGCCGCTGGAGCGAATCCCGCAAGCAGTTGCTGTGCAACAGCCGCTGGCTGCTGACCGAACAACTGGTGGATCTGGTCAAGCTCTCCAGCACGCCCCCCAGATTGCTGCTGAACGCCTCCGCCATCGGCTGGTATGGCCGCCAGGGGGATGAGCCCCTGGATGAGCGCTGCCACCATCCCCACGACGAGTTCACCCACCGCCTCTGCCAACGGTGGGAGCAGCTTGCCCTGCAGGCCCGCAGCCCCCAGACCCGGGTCTGCGTAGTGCGCATCGGCCTGGTACTCGGCACCGATGGGGGCGCCCTGCCCAGGATGCTGCCCCCCTATCGGCTGGGGCTCGGCGGCCCCATGGGCCCGGGCACCCAGATGATGAGCTGGATCCACGTGCAGGATCTGGTGCGGGCCATGCTGTTTCTCCTCGAGCACGACGAGTGCGAGGGGATCTTCAATGGCACGGCCCCGCAGCCGGTCAGCAATCGCCTGTTCAGCCAGACCCTGGCCAGGACACTGCATCGCCCCCATTTCTGCATGGTGCCGGCCCAGCTGCTTCGACTGCTGATGGGTGAGGCGGCCGATCTGCTGCTCACCGGACAGCACATACTGCCCGCACGCTTGCAGGAGGCGGGGTTCCACTTCACCTATCCGGCCCTCCCCGAGGCCCTAGGCAACCTGCTGCAGCCCCCGCGCTGAGATCCATAAAAAAGCGCCCGGCCAAGGCCGGGCGCTTTTTGAGAGAAGGGTGCTGGGTCGATTAGTCATCGAACGCTCGCGTAGCTGGCAACCAAGCATCAGCATCCCCGTTAGTCCGATTACGCCACTTCGTGGCTAATCGAACCTACAGCAACCCCTGCCCCAGTCCTCTTAGCCGGTCGCTCAGGGTGCCTGCCAGCAGCTGGCGGCGCATGCCCTGACCAGCCAGGGTCACCAGCAGGGCCCCCAGCAAGGGCAGGCCGGCCCAGATGGCCCAGTGGAACTGCCACTGGCCATCGAACCACCACCACTGCAGGCCAAAGGAGCAGAGCTCCACCACCATGGCGGCGCAGAGCCCCGCCAGGGCGCCACTGGCCACCAGCTCCCAGCGCAGCATCTTCTCCAGCAGTTCGCTGCCCGCCCCCAGGGTGCGCATCAAGAGCAGCTCGCGGCGCCGGGCGGCCATGCTGGCCTGGGTCTGGGTCAGCAGCACCAGCAGGGCGGCCACAGTCACCAGCCCCAGCATCAGCCCCAACGCCCGGCTCACCTGATCCGAAACCACAGTCAGCCGCCCAATCAGATCCTCCACATCGATGAGACTCACCGTGGGGTGACGACGGATAAGCTCCACCTCGGCACTGCGTCCCTCAGGCGGCAGGCGATAGCTGCCAAGCCAAGTCTGGGAGAAGGGGGCCAGCACGTCCGGCGAGAAGATCATGTAGAAGTTGGGTCTCATGTTGTCCCACTTGATGGACCTCAGGCTGGTCACCCTGGCCTCGAAGCTGCGCCCCTCTATGGTGAAGCTGAGAGCATCCCCCAGGGCGATGCCGAGCTGGCCCGCCAGCACCTCGTCGACGGAGACCTCCCCCTTGCCGCCGAGCCATTGGCCCGAGGTGACCTGGTTGTCGGGGGGCAGGGTCGCCGTGGTGGTGAAGTTGAGCTCGCGGTTCACCCCCTCCCGGGCCGCATCCTCACCCACCGCCTGACCGGCGATCCGGGTCAGACGCCCACGCACCATGGGATAGAAGTCCGAGGTGATGGCACCGGCCTTGTGCAAGTCCGCCAGTATGCCGTCGCGCTCCCCGTCGGCCACATTGACCAGGAAGCGGTTGGGGGCATCCTCGGGCAGACGGGCGGAAAAATCATCCAGCAGATCGACCCGCGCCGCCCACAGGAGCCCGAACAGCATGAGCGCCAGGGCAAAGCCCGCCAGCTGGAACAGGCCGCTGCCGCGCTCGCGGGAGAGGTGGCTGATGGCGAGGCGCAGGGCATGGGGCCCCTTGAGCCGACCACCGAGTCGCAGCAGCCCGGAGGCCAGCAGCGCCAGCAGCACCATCAGCAATCCCATGCCCCCGATGAGACCGAGCGCCAGCCTGGCATCGGCGGTAAAGCCCCAGACCAGAGCGAACAGACCGAGCAGGCCCACGGGCACCGTCAGCCAGGGGGGAATGCCCGCCTCCAGCTCCCGGCGCAGCACCCGCAGCGGCGGCACCTTGAGCAGGCGCAGGAAGGGGATGAAGGCCAGCAGCAGGGTGATGAAGAAGGCGACCGCCAGACCCAGGGCAAAGGGACGCCAGGAGGGCGGTGGCAGATCAGCTGGCAGCAGATCCCCCAGCAGTTGCAGCGTCAGCCACTGCATGGCGCTCCCCGCCACCAGGCCGATCAGGGCACCTATCAGGGTCAGGGAGGCGAGGAGGGTCCCCATCAGTTGCCAGAGGGTACGCCGCGACGCCCCCAGCGTCTTGAGCAGGGCCACCATGTTGGTCTGGCGCTCGGCGAAGTGACGCACCGCTATGCCCATGGCCAGGGCCCCCAGCAGCACGCCGGCCAGGGACGCCAGGCGGAAGAAGCGCTCGGCATTGGCCAGGGATTTGCCGACCTGAGAGCCCTGATCGTCGGGCTTGATCAGCTTCTGCCCGGCCGTGAGTCTGGACGTCAGCCAGCGCTCATAGCGGGCGATCCCCTCCCGGGGACCCTTGATGAGATAACGCCACTGCTGGCGGCTGCCCGGCAAGAGGGCGCCGGTCGCCTCGATATCGGCGCTGTGGATCAGCGCCCTTGGCGCCATCTGGAAGGGGCTGAAGCCCTGATCCGGCTCCTGGCCCAGCTCCCCCGCCACCTTCAATCTGGTGTTGCCGACCTCCAGCTCGTCCCCGAGTTTGGCGCCGAGCAACTGCATCACCCGGGCGGAGAGCCAGATCTCGCCGGGTGCAGGGGCGCGCTGGGGCATCAGCTCCAGCTTGCCATAGAAGGGGAAATCGCTCGGCACGGCGCGAATGGACGCCAGTTGCAGGCCGTCGCCGTGAAACAGCATGCTGTTGAAGCTGACCGTTGTCTGGACGAGGATCCCCTCCTGCTTCGCCTGGGCGAGCCAGGCCTCGGGCGCCGGGGTCGCGGAGCGCAGCACCCGATCCGCCCCGATAAAGTCCCGGCCCGAGGCCTTGAGCCCCGCATCCAGCCTGTCCGCCACCAGGGCCACGCTCAGCACGCAGGCCACGCTCAGGGCCAGCGCCAGCACGAACCAGCGCAGCTCGCCGCTGAACCCTTCCCGGCGCAGCAGCTTGAAACCCAGTCTCCATTGACTCATGACTTGCTCCCCATGCCCGGCGCCTGCACAAGCCAGAACAGCAGCTCACCGCTGAACCCTTCCCGGCGCAGCAGCTTGAATTCCCGTTTCTTCCATTGACTCATGACTTGCTCCCCATGCCCGGCGCCTGCACAAGCCCTGACCGTCCCGGGCGGTTCTTTCTCCACTGGCTCATGACAGCTCCCTGACACGGGGAGCCAAGGTGGCTTCGGATGCTGGCGCATCTGCCTCCAGCCGTCCCGCCGCCATCACCAGCTGCCGCTGGCAGCGCTGGGCCAGCTCATGATCGTGGGTCACCACCACTAGCGTGGTGTTGTGCTCACGGTTGAGACGAAACAGCAGCTCGATCACCGTCTCCCCCGTCTTGCTGTCGAGGTTGCCGGTCGGCTCGTCCGCCAGCAGCAGGCTGGGGCGGGTCATAAAGGCCCGGGCTATGGCGACCCGCTGCTGTTCCCCCCCGGACAGGCGCGGCGGCAGGTGGTGCAGTCGATCGGCCAGCCCGACCTGGGTGAGCAGCTCGCGGGCCCTGGGCTCACAGTCGGTCTCGCCGCGCAGCTCGGCCGGCAGCATGACGTTCTCCAGGGCGCTCAGGGTGGGCAAGAGCAGGAAGGACTGGAACACGAACCCCACCTGCTCGGCGCGCAATCTGGCCCTCCCCTCCTCGTCCAGCCGGGTCAGGGACTGGCCCAGGATCTCTATCTCGCCGCTGCTCGGCAGGTCGAGTCCGGCCAGCAGGCCGAGCAGGGTGGACTTGCCGGATCCGGAGGCGCCGACCAGGGCCAGCGTCTCGCCGGTATTGACTTGCAGATCGATCCCTTCAAGGATGGTGAGACTTTCCTGGCCGAGGCGAACGGTTTTGCCGAGCCCCCTGACGGTGATAATGGGCGTTGAACTCATGATGCGTTTCCTGTTTGCCTTAACCTGTAATGACAATAGATCGTGGGAGTTGAATGCATGACGCGTGTCTTGTTCGTCTTGAGTTGCCTGTGTTGCTGGATCTCATCGGCCCAGGCGCAAACCCTGCTGGTACTGGGGGACAGCCTGAGTGCCGGCTACCAGATGCAGGCCGAACAGAGCTGGCCTGCCCTGCTCAATGAGAAGTGGCAGCAGCAGGGTGGCAAGCACAGGCTCATCAACGCCAGCATCAGTGGTGAAACCACCCAGGGGGGGCTGGCACGCCTGCCCACCCTGCTCGAGGAGCACAAGCCTGACTGGGTGCTGATCGAGCTGGGGGCCAACGATGGCCTGCGCGGCTTTGCCCCCGCCATCACCCGGGCCAACCTCACCAAGATGGTGGAGCTGGCCAAGGCCAGCCAGGCGAAGACGGTGTTGACCCAGATCCAGCTGCCCCGCAACTATGGCGCCCGCTATTTGCAGCAGTTCGAGCAGATTTTTCCGGAGCTGGCGCAGGCCAATGACCTGCCGCTGATGCCCTTCTTTATCGATGATATTGTGCTGCGCCCTGAACTCATGATGAACGATGGGCTCCACCCCACGGCGGCGGCGCAGCCCCAGATCCGCGACCGGGTCGCGAGCTTTATCGAGCCCCTGCTGACCCAATAGCCCCTTGTGATAGGCCGCTAGTCCCTAAAACAAAGCACCCGCCGAGGCGGGTGCTTTGTCATCGTATTTATTCACACCCCCAGTATCTGGCGCATGCGCTCCTGGGTGACCCCGACCAGCAGATCAGGCTGGAACTTGGAGATGAAGCGGTCACACCCCACCTTCTTGACCATGGCCTCGTTGAAGTTGCCGCTCAGGGAGGTGTTGAGGGTGATGAAGAGATCGGCCATGCGCGGATCGCTGCGCACCTCGTGGGTCAGGCGATAGCCATCCATCTCCGGCATCTCGGCGTCCGTGATCATCAGCATGATCTCGTCGGTCACCTTCTTGCCCGCATCGCACCACCCCTTGAGCAGCTTGAGCGCCTGCAGCCCATCCTGGCACTCGATCACCTCGAGGCCGAGCTGGGCGAGCGTCTCCCGCACCTGGTTGCGCGCCGTGCTGGAGTCATCGACGATGAGCACCCGGCGCCCCTGCATCTGGGGCAGGATCTCCTTGTCCAGCACCTCAGCCGAGATGCGGATGTCATAGGTGATGATCTCCGCCAGCACCTTCTCCACGTCAATGATTTCGACTATCTGGTCGACCCCGCCCTCAGGGATGCGAGTGATGGCGGTGAGGTAGTTGGCACGACCCGCCGAACGGGGGGGCGGCAGTATGTCCTTCCAGGTCATGTTGACGATGTGGGCCACCTGCCCCACCAGGAACCCCTGAATGGTGCGGTTGTATTCGGTGATGATGAGGTTGGATTCGTTGTCGACCGCCATGGGGCGCATGCCGATGGCGCCGCGCAGGTTGATGACGGGAATGGAGACGCCGCGGATGTTCGCCACCCCGCTGATGTTGTGATGGGAGCCCGGCATCTTGTTGAGATGGGGCAACTTCACCACCTCCCGCACCTTGAAGACGTTGATCGCAAACAGCTGCTGGGTACCCAGCCGGAACATCAACAACTCCAGGCGATTCTCCCCCACCAGCTGGGTACGTTGATCCACTGAATCCAATATGCTCGCCATATAAAGCCCTTACGTCCGTTTCCCGAGTGCCGCCCCGCGATGGGGCGCCAGCATGCCAACCAGACCCGCATTCCCCGACAGGAGCAACGCAAGTCTCTATAGAAATAATGAAAAGGGCCGAGAAAAGATAGGATCTTGACCGCGGGGCGTGATCCTCACCCCATAGCCCCATGTCAGCAACCCCTCATCCCCATCGACCCGACAATAAGAGTTATCGACCAGGCGGGGACAATGCTGAACCCGTGATTGCCTGACGGCCGAGAAAGGGCACAGCTGGTTTTGCGCCCATAAAAAAACCGGCCGCGAGGCGGCCGGTCAAAAAATACAGTAGGCAGTCAGGGAACGACTTAGAAGTGGTACTGCATGGCCACGCCAACGACGTCGTCGGTGTTCTGGCCAAACTTGTTGTACCCGTCAGTGCCGTCGCTGTTCAGCAGGTTGGCCTTGTAATCAACGTAGACGTCGAAGTTATCGTTGATGTTGTACCAGGCACCGATGGACACGTACTCGGTCAGGGTGTCATCCAGGTTCTGGTCGGAATCTTTCACGTCCAGGCGGTTATACGCCAGGGACGGCTTCCATTGGCCCCAGGTGTACTGAACCACGGCTTCGTAACCGTTGCTCTCGGAGGCATAACCGTCGTTGCCAGCCTGGTTCACATAGACGTGATTTTCGCCGTAGGCGTAGGTCGCGGCAGCATACAGGTTGTTGGCGTTGTACTTGATACCGACTGCGGTCAGCTTGGCGTCTTCGCTGCCACCGAAGTTGGAGTTGGCAGCCTGATCGGCAGTCTTGCCAGCCTGGTTATAGGCCAGACCCAGGCTGATGCCCATGTCGAAGTTGTAGTTGGCAGACAGGGCGTAGCCCTCTTCGGAGCCCTTGGTCCAGCTGGACGCGCTCTCGTTCTGCGCTTCGTTCTCGCCGGTGAACTGGGCACCCAGCACCAGGCCGTCGAAGGTGTAGAGGTACTGAGCCAGGCCATTGGTACGACCGGTACCGAACACTTCGGTACCCTTGCCCAGGCCATCTCCGCCCCACTCCGGCAGAACGTCGGTGTAATCGTTAACGGCCTTGGCAATCAGACCATCCTGACGACCGTAGCTGAAGGCGCCGAAACGATCGTTCTTGATGCCAACGTAGGCATAACGCAGCTCGTTGTCGGAGCTGTTGGTCGGTACGTTGTACTCGACGAAGCCGTTGGCGACGGTTTCTTCGTTGATGCGGGTCTCACCACCGATGCGCAGACGCAGGTAGCTCTGATCGCCACTCTCGTCGTCGTTGTCGCTACCGTAGTACATGCCTTGAACACGGCCACCGATGTCAAGCTTGGTACCATCCTGGTTGTAAACGGTAGAAGCTTGTGCACCACCGGCCAGCAGCAGGCTGGAGATGGCCATCGTCAATGCTGTCTTTTTCATTGTTCGTTCCTCTGAGGTGTAAACCAGACCTGTGCTCGGTCGTTGTCATTTTGAATCGGGTTCATTTCCGATGACCTAGGGTAGATCTGCGAACCTTGATGGGAACTGAAGAAGGGGTCGATTAATTAGAAATACTCGATTCATCCTGCCTGTTGCGACATCAAATGTCGCAAATCAAGATAGTTACGGAACTTTAAGCCAATTAAATGAATAACTCAGAACAACAGGAAGGTCGAAACTAGAAATGACAGAGGGTTATATCGAGGAGGGGGCAATGAAAGCCAGAGGGAGCGGGTTCCACTCGCTCCCAAAGAGGCCTCAGGCAGGTTGCCAGTCCCGCATGACGCGCAGCAGGTCTTTCCAGCTGACGATGCCGACCAGGGCGCCGTTTTCCAGTACCGGCAGGCAGGAGACATGTTGCTCCAGCATGATGGCGGCGGCTTCCGGCAAAGACGATTCGGGAGAGATGGTGATAGGCTGGCGACTCATGATCTGATGGGCCCGCCGGTTGAGGGTCTCGGTGTCGCGGTTCATCTCGGCATCCGTATCGAGATAGGGGCTGAGGGCGCGTAGCAGATCCCTGTCCGAGATGACCCCCACCAGCACTTCCTCTTCCAGCACTAGCAGGTGGCGAAAGTGGGCCTGCTCGAAGATCTCCTTGATGACACCCAGCCTGTCATCCATGGAAACGGTCGCGACCCGGGTCGTCATGATCTCTTTAATCAACATGGAAGCCTCCTGCCCCCTGACAGATGTCTCTGTTATGGCACGTTTTTCTTGCCGCAGCCAGCCATGCCCCCCAGCCTCAAGTGCAAATCCGAGTCATTTCACGTAAGATCCGCGCCAGTTTCTCCCCTTCATTGAGCCAAGCAGATCCATCCATGATAGTTGCCAGTCAAATCGAACTGATCCGCGGCGGCCGCACGCTGCTGGACAACGCGTCCGCCACCATACACCCCGGCCACAAGGTGGGCCTGGTGGGCAAGAACGGCTGTGGCAAGTCCACCTTCTTTGCGCTGGTGCGGGGCGAGCTGGCCATCGACAACGGCAGCTTCAGCCTGCCCGCCGGCTGGCAGATTGCCGGCGTGGCCCAGGAGACCCCGGCGCTGGACTGCTCCGCGCTCGAATACGTGGTCGATGGCGACAAGGAGTTCCGCGCCCTGGAGGCCCAGCTCGCCCAGGCCGAGCAGGATGACAACGGCCTGCTGGTCGCCGAGCTGCACGGCCGGCTCGACACCATAGGCGCCTACAGCATCCGCGCCCGCGCCGCCGAGCTGCTGCATGGCCTCGGCTTCGGCGGCGATCAGCTCGACTCGCCGGTGAAGAGCTTCTCCGGTGGCTGGCGCATGCGCCTGAACCTGGCCCAGGCGCTGCTGTGCCGCTCCGACCTGCTGCTGCTGGATGAACCGACCAACCACCTGGATCTCGATGCCGTCATCTGGCTGGAGAAGTGGCTCAAGGGCTATCAGGGCACGCTGGTGCTGATCTCTCACGACCGCGACTTCCTCGATTCGGTCATCAATCGCATCATCCATATCGAGAACGGCAAGCTCAACGAATACACCGGCGGCTACTCCGACTTCGAGCTGCAGCGCGCCGAGCAACTAGCCCAGCAGCAATCCATGTACGAGAAGCAGCAGCGGGAGATGACCCACATGCAAGCCTATGTGGACCGCTTCCGCTACAAGGCGTCCAAGGCGCGCCAGGCCCAGAGCCGCCTCAAGGCCATGGAGCGGATGGAAAAGATACTGCCCGCCCACGCCGACTCCGAGTTCAGCTTCGAGTTTCGCGAGCCGTCGGCCCTGCCGACCCCGCTCATCGCCATGGAGAACCTCAGCGCCGGTTATGGCGACAAGGTGATCCTGGAGAAGATCAAGCTCAATCTGGTGCCGGGCTCGCGCATCGGCCTGCTGGGGCGCAACGGCGCCGGCAAGTCCACCTTCATCAAGATGCTGTCAGGCACCAACCCGCCGCTGTCGGGCAAGCTGGAGGTGAGCGCCGGGGTCAGCATCGGCTACTTCGCCCAGCATCAGCTGGAGACCCTGCGCCTGGACGACACTCCGCTCGATCACCTGGCCCGCCTCGCGCCGGACAAGACCGAGCAGGAGCTGCGCAACTATCTCGGCAGCTTCGGCTTCCACGGCGACAAGGCGCTGGACAAGGTGGCCCCCTTCTCCGGCGGCGAGAAGGCGCGGCTGGTACTGGCGCTGGTCACCTGGCAGAAGCCTAACCTGCTGCTGCTGGATGAACCGACCAACCACCTGGACCTGGAGATGCGCCACGCCCTGACCATGGCGCTGCAAGGCTTCGAGGGCGCCATGGTGGTGGTCTCCCACGACAGGCACCTGCTGCGCACCACCACGGATGACTTCTATCTGGTGCACGGCGGTCGGGTCGAGCCGTTCGACGGCGATCTGGACGACTACCACAAGTGGCTCGGTGAGCAGGACAAAGAAGCGAACGCCAAGCCGAGCGATGGCCTCGTCTCCGCCAACTCCGCGCTGGCGCGCAAGGATCAGAAGCGGCTCGAGGCCCAGTTCCGCCAGCAGACCCGCCCCCTGCGCCAGAAGCTGGAGAAGCTCGAGGCCAGCATGGAGAAGCTGCAGACCCGGCTCGCCGCGGTGGAGGAGCAGCTGGCCGACCCCGCCATCTACGAGGAGGGCGCCAAGAGCCGGCTCTCCGAGCTGCTCAAGTCCCAGGGCCCCCTCAAGGAGGAGCTGGAAGGGGTCGAGCTGGAGTGGATGAGCCTCTCCGAGGAGCTGGAAAGCCAGGAGCAGGCCTTCTTTGCGTGACGAACCAGGGGTGGCGGCCGAGCGGGTCGCCATTCATGAACTGCCCACCCCGCTCGCGTTCTGGCACTGGAGCGGCAAGGTCTATGGCGCACGCAGCCAGGACTGGCTCAGCCTGCAGGCGCAGGGGGGCAACATCAACCTGGCCCTGCTGCTGCACCGGCTGGATCAGGATGGCATCCCGGTCGAGCTCGGCACACTGCAGCCGGTGCTGGTGCAGACCGAGGTGGTGCTGACCCCCTGGCGGGCCCTGCGCCAGAACGCCAAGGCGCGGCTGGATGAGGCCGAGTACCAGTCCATGCTGGCCCACGAGCTGGAGCTGGAGCGGCTGCAACAGGGCGTCCTGCTGCAGACCCTGCGCAGCCTCAGTCTGACGCGGGGCGAGAGCCACAATCTGTTGAACTATCTATCGTTACTGGGGGCCCAGCAGGGCCCCCTCAGAGACCTAATATGCTGAGCTACCGCCACGCCTTTCACGCCGGCAACCACGCCGACGTCCTGAAACATGCCGTTCAGGCCCTGATCATCGAGTCCCTCAAGAAGAAGGAGAAACCCTTCATCGTGCTGGACACCCATGCCGGCGGCGGTCTCTACGACCTGCGCGGCGACTGGTCCCAGAAGAAGGCGGAGTACGCCGATGGCATAGGTCGGCTGTGGGACGAGCGCGCCCAGTGGTCCGCCATGGCGCCCTATCTTGGCGTCATCGAGGAGATGAACCAGAACGGCGAGCTGCACTACTACCCGGGCTCTCCCGAACTGTCGCGCCGCCTCGCCCGCGAGCAGGACAAGCTGGCGCTGATGGAGCTGCACAACAACGAGGTGGAAGACTTGCGCGCCAACATGGGCTACGACCCCCGCGTCGCCGTGCACCATCGCGACGGCTTCGAAGGGTTGATCGCCCTGCTGCCGCCGACCCCGCGCCGTGGCCTGGTGCTGATCGACCCACCCTACGAGCTCAAGGAAGACTACTTCGCCGTGGTCGATACCCTCAAGAAGGCGCAGAAGCGCTGGGCCACCGGCATCTATGCGCTCTGGTATCCCATCCTCGGCCAGGAGGCGGACAAGTCCCGCGACATGCTCAAGGCGATCAAGCGGGAGAACTTCGGCAACGTGCTGGTGGCCGAGCTGGAAGTGGCCGGTCAAACCAGCGACTGGGGCATGAACGGCTCCGGCATGCTGATCGTCAGCCCCCCCTGGATGCTGGCCGAGCAGATAGAGGCCTTCCTCAAGCCCCTCTGCGCCAAGCTGGCCCAGGGCGCTGGCGCCCAGTACAGGGTGGAGTGGCTCAACAAGGCAGCCGACTGAGCCCCCAACGACCGCAAGCATGACAAAGCCCCGAAAGGGGCTTTTCTCTGTCTGCCGTTGCCGGAATGACGACTCAGGCCCGGACGGGCATATCCCGCCAGAGCGCCAAAATGAGCAGCGCCAGCAGGGCCAAGGGCGGGAACAGACAAAGCAGCACGCACAGGAAGGTGATCAGCACGGGATGCTGGCTCTTGCGGCGCGCCAGCCGCCAGGCCACGACACCGACAAGGATCATCAGCAGCAGGGCGAACAGCATAAACAGGTTGGCATTGAGGGGCATGAAAGCTCCTTTTTCATGGCAAAGGCACACTCTATCGCCACCGAGCCCCCAGACAAGTCCCCAATCTGATGGCCTCGACCTCGGTCGATAGGCTTTTCCTATCTAGTTGATAGATGAGAATAGTTTTCATTTGATGTAATTCCGGGTGATACTGCACTCATCGCCAGAGGAGACACCATCATGAAAAAGACCATCAGCTTCGCCGTTCTGCACTTCAGTGTCGCCTTCACCGTGGCTTATCTGCTGACCGGCGAACTGCTCACCGCCAGCCTGATCGCCCTGATCGAGCCCGCCGTCAATACCGTCGCCTTCTACTTCCACGATCGCGCCTGGCACAGAGCCAAACCCGATCACAGCCTGCAGGCAAAGACCAGCAGCTTCGCTCTGGTGCACTTCTCGGTGGCCTTCGCCGTCGCCTACCTGCTAAGCGGCGAGCTGCTGACCGGTGGCGTCATGGCGTTGATCGAGCCTGCCATCAATACCGTCGTCTTCTTCTTCCATGAACGGCTGTGGCGCGCCCGCCAATCCCTGGCGCTGGCATAAGGAAGGGTGACCAGCCCTTCCCCTTCACGAGCGGCTATAGCAGTCGCCAAACCCTGGTGCTGGCCTAAAGGAGGCAACCGGCCCCATGAGCCCAATGAGGGGGCATAGCCCCCTCTTACAGACCCGGGGCGCCGACACACCCCTTGCCATGGCGACTCATTATTTGATCCCGCCCGAAAATCCATCACCCTGCCCTTCCCCTCCGTGCCCCCCGCGCTAACATACCCGAATGGCAATATATGCCTCATCGGAGTCACCCATGAGCCACGCCATCCCCCAAGCGCAGCTAAATAGCAGCACACTGGAAGCTGACATTCAGGGGCGGTAGCTTGCCTAAAAGCGATAGCCAGCAAGCAGAGCGGTTTCTTATCCAAAAGTTTCTGAGTGGAGGATGTGCATGGAAACGCAAACACTGCATCGCGGTCGACTGATCGACCATCTCCAGCTGGTGGTGAAGGACCTGGCCGCCAGCGAGCGCTTTTATACGGCCACCCTGGCCGCCCTCGATATTCCGCTGGGGGGCACGGGTGAGGGTTACTTCTGGGCAGACGAGCTGTTTGTCACTTCAATCGACAGCCCGGCTGCGCTTGGGGTGCTGACCGGTCGTCATCATCTCGCCTTTCAGGCGCAAGACAGAGCCATGGTGGAGCGCTTCTACCAGGCGGCGCTGGCCCACGGCGGCCAGGACAACGGTGCCCCCGGCGAGCGGGTCTATCACCCCGGCTACTACGCCGCCTTTGTCCTCGACCCGGACGGCAATAATATCGAAGCTGTGTATCACGGCGAGGCAAAGCGCAGTGCGGAATCTGTGGTGATCCGGTTTTAGGAAAAAATACGGAACACCAGTGATGCGGGCCTCGCCATGGAGCAACCTGGTGACCACACCTTGCTCAAAGAGTGAATGTCCTGATTTTCTTATTGACTGTGTTTTTATACAGCTGTAATGATAGGGCCAAAAGAGGACGTCAAGTGAAGACGGACAGGCACTGAACCAAGACGATAATGTGATGATTTTAAATAAAATTTCGTCACGGTGATAAAGTCGGTACGGAGTTATACGGAAGGACCCAACATCGGATTAGTACAGCCTTCCATCTAGTCACTGTTAGACTCAAGAAAGAGTATTTTCAAAATGATGGTGAGTGACGAAAGATACCGGGGGCATCAAGTATTTTCTGAGCTGGATGAGTACATTGATTTTTATCGCAGCCTATCTATATCCGTCATGAGTTTTGCCACCATGGGTACTACGGCTTTCGTTAGTATGGATACCTACGTCTACTCGTCAATTCAGGGTACGGTTGACTCGATCAAGACTCTTCTTGAAAAAGGGAGAATCAATGATTGTTATAGCTTAGTGAGGAAGTATTTTGATTCAGCCGTTATAAATGTCTACTCGAACTTATATCTCCAAGACCATCGAAGCATCGATAACTATATAGTTGAAAAAGTCAATAACTGGCTCCACGGAAAGGAGAAACTTCCAGAATATCGAATAATGTCACAGTACATCAAGAAAAGTCGGGTACTTGAAGCAATAAACAACCTGCTATATGTCAACGAGTTGTACAAAAATGTCAGAGAACGCTGCAATGATCATACGCATTACAACTATTTTAAAAATGTTCTACTTAATGACAGCGAAGTCTATTTAAAAGAAAGGTCTTGCATTTTAGATGAGCTATTGGAAGATGTGAGATCTATTTTCATTCTTCACTTGTCATACATTTGTACTATCTGCCAGCATTATATGATGTCTAGCGACTACCTAGATCACCTTGAGTGCGGTATGACACCACCAGAGGATTCGCAATATTGGGTTTCTCCATTCTTTCAAAATGCATTTTCGAAAATATTGATGAAAGAAAGACCGGATATAGGCAGCGCTATTTTAAGTAGTACCTCCATGCACTTAGAGGGAGAAATTGCCTAACAAGCGCAAGCACAGCGACGGCTTTTTCGTTGCGGCTTCGCCTCCTCTACAAAGCCACGCGTGCTGCGGGCGTTAGGTTGGAAGAATGCACATGCAGAACATCACCACATCGATCATTTATGTATTTTTACTTCTTATCCCAGTCAAATCCATATCGATGGAGATATATAGATGCGAGGTAAATGGAGTAACAATCTTTAGTGACATTAAATGTGCCTCGAATGCAAAGATCATAAACTCAACCACAAAGAAAAAACAAGAAGAATACTCTGGACACTTCGAACGAAACGGAAGCGATGACAGTATTCACGATCACCCATCATATGATTCAAAAGCGGATTCAACAATTTACACAGGCCCTAGAGGCGGTAAGTTTTACTATAATAAAAATGGCAATAAAACATATATAAAACATAAGTAAACCTAACAAACATTTTAAGTCGTTCGCCTCGCTCACTAGGACACGCACCACAACTAAAGTGTTATGACAATATACAGAGTGGATGGATATGGGCAAGAGCAGTAGATTAAAAAAGGAACGGAGAGAGCTTAAGGCAGTTCAGGCTGCGGAGTATGATCTCTTTTCAAAATTGGTATCGATAGATGGTTACAATGAGCCAATATATAGGTTTTTCCCCGAGCAATGGCAAGCAGACGCGCTTTGTCAGGGTAACGTTTGGATTAGTACATTAGAAGCGTGTCGAGCGTACGAAGATCCATTGCAAGGTGATTCAGAAGAAGCAACGCACACCTATAAGTCTGGTCATATTGTTGGCAGTAGTTCAGATGCAGCCTTTGTCGAAATGGCAGCTCGAAGTGGTATACACATTGGTGAGGGATGCTCCAATATTACTATCAGTAATGCAACAAACATTCAAAAATTGCCAGATGCTTTTGTTCTATGTACAACGAAAGAATTTAAGCCCGAAAAGCTGTCTGAGACATTCGGAAACTACTGCGTCAAAATTTCAAATCCAGTAGAGTTTTTCAAGCGTACTTCTATTGAACTTAATAAACATCTTGAGGTTCGAGAAGGGGGAATGGGATTAGTAAAATATAAAGATCGTATTTACACAGGTTTAGAAAAACCACCGGGGCCGATAGGTTTTGTAAAACCAAACGATCAGTATTCACCGCAAAAAGAGTTTAGAATGCTTTGGCTCCCTAAAGAAAACTTTGTAATTAAGCCATTTTTGCTTAAGTGCCCTGATGTGGCTGATTTATGTAGCAAAGTCGACTGACAAAGCATTCAATAGGGACTCATACCGCGTGGCATTTTTGGTGTGCGGTGAATTTTGTGTTGAACGTGGTCTGCGGAAAGCATGGTTTATGCGGCATCACCCTTTAGCTCGGCGTTATATGCTTTTATAAAATTTGTGAGTCCACAAGGATGTATCTAAGAAAAGCCGAGAACTTTAAATTAGATATTGTCTATTCTATGGGTTTTGATGCTTGGAATTGTGGCTTGCCCTTTAATTAATTCTTAGTCAACTTTCGGAACAGTAAAAATATCAATCAGGTATTTGGCATGTGCTGTCCGACCGTGAGCAAGCCGCTTAGGTAGGCATTATAAATATGCGCTAGCTTCAAGAAGAAGGAGTCAGTTTTGTTCAAACTTTATTACTACCCCAATAATGCGAGTCTAGCCCCTCATTTCTTGCTTCACCATTTAGATGCAGACTATGAGCTCTTATTGGTTGATAAAAAATCAAATTCACAGAAATCATTGGATTATCTTAAAATTAACCCAGCCGGCCGCATACCCACGTTAGTTATAGATGAACAGCCAATTTTCGAAAGCTCAGCTATCTGTATGCATATCTGCGAATTGCACCCTGAATCAAATTTAATGCCCCCCATAGGTAACCCTCATCGCCCCTTGTTTTATCAATGGCTGGCATTTCTTAATAACACGCTGCAAGTAGAGCTTATGGTTCGTTATTACCCACACCGTCATACGAATGATGAAGCGACCATCCCAAATATTGTAGCGGCGCAAGATGACAGAATTTCTGATGCACTATCTATTATCAACGACCAGCTTGAACACAATGAATACTTACTTGGTGACACGCTAACAGCATGTGACTACTTTCTGTTCATGCTTGCAGGATGGTCGTTACCAATAGAAAAATCACCACTTACTTTCAAGCATCTTGCGGCGTACTTGAAGCGGCTTTGCTCAAATCCAACTATTGAGGCGGTTTGTAACATTGAAGGTATAGACCTTGCGCCATTCAAGTCATACTCATGACACAAGCCTCAAGAGGTCATAAATTCGATGAGCGAAGCGTAATCGGACGTTCGCGATATGCACATAAAATCTGAGGCACCCACCATCTCGATAGCCCACTTGCCTGGCAAGGTGGGAGTCCCCTGCCAATCCAACTCTTCCCTCCCCCATGGGGATTCATTCCCCCCTGCCACTGTCCTATAGTGAGCCCCTACTCGAACAACCTTTGCGAGCAGCAAGATGTATATCGGCGAATTTGCCCGGCTGGCGGGCACCACTCCCAAGGCGATCCGCCTCTACGAACAGCTAGGGCTGCTTCCCGAGCCCAGGCGTCGCGGCAAGTACCGCGTCTACCGGACTGAGGATCTGGAGTGGGTCGGCTTTATTCGCCAGGCCCAGCAGCTCGGCTGCAAGCTTGGGGAGCTGGTTCCCTTACTGGCGGGCCTCACCAGTCTCGACCAGTTTCCCTGGCAGAAGGTGGAGCAGCTTATCGCGGGCAAGCTGGCACAGATAGAGGCGGAGGTGACCAGGTTGCAACGCCAGCACCAGTCCCTGACCCAGTGCGCCGCGCTGCTAGCGCAGCACCCCTGCCGCTATGGCGCCCCTGGCCAGAGCGAGCCGCTCCCGCAGGCTGAGCAAGGGCTTGTAGGACGGGCGCACAAGGTGGCTTGACTCTGTCCCATGGGACAAGGGGTGTAATGGAGGCTCACTTCAAGGAGCCACGCCATGACACCCAAGCTGCTTATCATCAACGGCAACCCCAAACCCGACAGCCTCTGCCATGCCCTGGCCAGGGAGTATGCCCGCAGCGCCGAGGAGGGCGGCGCAGAAGTCACCCTGCATCACGTGGGGGAGCTCGCCTTCGAGCCGGATCTGCACCATGGCTATGACGAGGCGCAGCCCCTCGAGCCCGATCTGCTGGCATTGCAGCAGAGTCTGAAGCAGGCCCACCATCTGGTCATCGTCGCCCCCCTCTGGTGGGGCCACCTGCCGGCCCGGCTCAAGGGCTTGCTGGACAGAACGCTGCTCTCGGGGTTTGCCTTTCGCTATCAGAAGGGCAAGGCCCTTCCCGAGCGCCTGCTCGCCGGCAAGACGGCGCGCCTGCTGCTCACCATGGACAGCCCGCTCTGGTACTACCGCTGGTGGCTGGGCTCCCCCGTCGAGCGCACCCTCGACAAGCCCGTGCTGGGGCTCTGTGGCATCAGGCTGACTCACCGCCAGCATCTGGGGCCTGTCCATACCGCCAGCGAGCGGGAGCGACAGCGCTGGCTGGGCCGTGCCGAGGCTGCGGCTCGCAGTGATGTGCAGCGGCTGGCGCGGCGGCGTACCTGAGCCAGGTCGGCGGCGACCCTGGTGACCAGGGTTGTCGGCAGAGGGGCCCAAAGAGACGGGCAAGGGAGCCTGGGGTGAAAAAGTCCTCGGCGGCCCGGCACCCTTGTGCTGTAGTAAGTGGGAATCCCCCTTGCTGGAGCCTTTTCGATGAACAAGATGTTGCTTGGTACCCTCGCCTTGATGCCGCTGCTGACCAGTGCCGCTACCCCTTCCTTTGACTGCGCCAAGGCCCACAGCGCGGCCGAGCAGCTTGTCTGCCAGGACGCCGGGCTGGCGGCGCTGGATAACGAACTCGCCGCCCTCTACCCCAAGGCGCTGGCCAAGCTGTCGGCCGAGCAGCAGAAGACGGAGAAGGCGATGCAGCGCGGCTGGATCAAGGGGCGTAACGAGTGCTGGAAAGAGAGCGACTCGCGCCGATGCGTGGAGGAGAGCTACCAGCTGCGCATCACAGAGTTACAGATAAAAGGGGGCCAGCTGATGGTGCCAAGCCCGGTCGACTACCAGTGCGATGGCGAGATCCGGCTCTCGACCTACTTCTATAACGAGGCCAAGCGGCCCGCCGCCGTGATCAACCTGAGCGAGGGGGCGCAGCAGTCGCAGGTGCTCGCCTTTGAAGCCCCCAGCGCCAGCGGTGCCCGTTACGAGGGGCAGAATCTCACGCTGCTGACCAAGGGGAACGAAGCCAGGCTGGAGCGCTATGACCAACCCACCCGGCAGTGCCGGGTCAGCGGCCAATAAACCCGCGCCACCATGAAAAAGCCCCGCAATGCGGGGCTTTGTTTATTCAGCGTGCGTGATTTATCTCACCATGACCGGCTCAGCCGAGACAGGGGGAGTCTGGAACTCACGCTCTGCCTCGTCGAAGCGATCCAGCATGGCCTTGGAGGGGGCCTTGTCCAGCAGGCTGAACACCACTATGGCCAGGGTGGCGAAGACGAAGCCCGGGATGATTTCATACAGACCCAGCCAACCGAACTGCTTCCAGACGATGACGGTCAGGGCACCGGCCAGCATGCCGGCCAGGGCGCCATTGCGGGTCATACGCGACCAGAGCACGGAGAGCAGCACCACGGGACCAAAGGCGGCACCGAAGCCGGCCCAGGCGTAGCTCACCAGCCCCAGCACCCGGTTCTCCGGGTTCACGGCCACGGCGATGGCGATAAGCGAAATCACCAGCACCATGGCGCGGCCGACCCACACCAGCTCTTTCTGGGACGCATTCTTGCGCAGGAAGGGCTTGTAGAGATCTTCGGTGATGGCGCTGGAGCAGACCAGCAACTGACAGCTCAGCGTACTCATCACGGCCGCCAGTATGGCGGAGAGCAGCACGCCGGCAATCCAGGGGTTGAACAGTATCTTGGAGAGCTCGATGAAGACGCGCTCCGGGTTGGCGGTGACGCCGGCAGCCTGCTCGGTGAAGGTGGAGAAGTAGGAGAGGCCGAAGAAGCCGATGGCCACGGCGCCGCCCAGGCAGAACACCATCCAGGTCATGCTGATGCGACGGGCGCTAGCCATGGAGTGGTGGGAGTCCGCCGCCATGAAGCGCGCCAGGATATGGGGCTGGCCGAAGTAGCCCAGGCCCCAGGCCATCAGGGAGATGATGGCGATGAAGTCCAGGTTCTTGAACATGTCGAGGTTGCTGGCATTCTGCGCCGCGACCTGCACCATGGCGGTGTCGATGCCGCCGACGGCGATGATGACAAACACCGGGGTCAGGATCAGGGCGAAGATCATCAGGGTGGCCTGCACCGTATCTGTCCAGCTCACCGCGAGGAAGCCGCCGAAGAAGGTGTAGGTGATGGTGGCTGCGGCACCGACCCAGAGGGCGGTGTCATAGCTCATGCCGAAGGTGCTCTCGAACAGGCGGGCACCGGCCACCACGCCGGAGGCGCAGTAGATGGTGAAGAACAGCAGGATCACCAGGGCGGAGAGGATGCGCAGCACCCGGCTCTTGTCCTCGAAGCGGTAGGTGAAGTAGTCCGGCAGGGTCAGGGCGTTGCGGTTCTTCTCGGTGTGAACCCGCAGCCGACCGGCCACCCAGCGCCAGTTGAAGTAGGCACCTATGGTGAGGCCGATGGCGATCCAGCTCTCGGAGATGCCGCCGATGAAGACGGCGCCAGGCAGGCCCATCAGGAGCCAGCCGCTCATGTCGGAGGCACCGGCGGAGAGGGCGGTCACCCAGCTCCCCATGCGGCGGCCGCCGAGAATGTAGTCGTCAAAGTTACGGGTGGCGCGATAGGCGATGAAGCCGATCAGGACCATACCCAGGATGTACACCAGGAAGGTGATGAGCATTGGGGTGCTAGCTGTCATTCAAAACTCCGTTATGTGACTCTTGTACCCGTTCTCGCGACGGGCTCTTCCTTAAAAAACCGGCCTAGATTAATCAGCAGATCGCCTGATCACAACCACTTTTAACAAATAAAAAACACAGAGAAAACGTTTCACACCTAATCAAGTAACCAATCAAGAGGGGTTAGGCCGGATTTTATCCCGACGGTGCAAGGAGTTACCCGAGCAGTCCCCTCCTTTACCCATCATAAAAAAGGCGCTGTCCCAGTTATGTGTTGAAAGGCTAACCTTGAAGTAGGTCATCACCTTGAGGGCCTCCATCATGGATACCCAAGCCTTTCAACATCTACTCTCTCTTTTCCCACAGCTCACTTTGCGCCAGCGTCGCCTCGCGCAACATGAACTCACCGCTCCTCACCCCATCACCTCGTTAGCCACCCAACTCCCCCCTTGCCAATGTTGCCCTCACTGCCAGGCCGAGGCCGCGCAGTTGGCTCCCTGGGGCTGGAGTCGAGGGCTGCGTCGCTATCGCTGCAAGCAGTGTCTGCGTACCAGCTCCGTTCTCACCAAGACGCCACTGGCCCGACTTCGCAAGGCACAGTGCTGGGAAGACTATGCCCAGGCCCTCATCGACGGGCTGACCGTGCGACAGGCTGCCGCCCGCTGCGGGGTCTGTAAAAACACCGCCTTTTTGTGGCGTCACCGCTTCCTGAAAGCCATGGCGAGCCACCAGGCGGCACGGGAAGGGGGTATCGTCGAAGTCGATGAGACCTTCTTCCTGGAGTCGTTTAAAGGGCAACGTGGTTTGCCCCGCCCGGCCCGTCATCGTGGGGGCAAAGGCCGTACCCGAGGCACAGGGTCGGATTACATCCCGGTGATGGTGGTTCAGGACCGGGCTGGTCACCATGCGGATTTTCAGTTGGAGAAAATGAATGCCGAGACGGTGATAGCGTTTTTGACACCCCTTGTCTCGTCAGATGCGGTGTTGTGTAGCGATGGCGCCGGGGTGTATGCCAGTTTCAGCAAAGCGCAGGGAGTGACCCATCAGGTCGTGCGCAATCGTCAAGGTGAGCGCGTGGTTGGCGCGTACCACATCCAGCATGTAAACGGATATCACCGTCGGTTGAAAGAGTGGATGGATCGGTTCCATGGGGTAGCGACCCACTATCTGAGGAATTATCTGGGTTGGCGAAGGATGCTGGAACGCTATGGACGGGAAGTGACTATCCCACGTTGCTTGTATGAGGCGCTGGGGCGCCCCATGCAACACGTAATTGGGACATAGCCATAAAAAAGCCCCGACCTTGGCCGGGGCTCGACATCGAGGGCAAGCGGATCAGCGGTTGATGGCGATGGGCATGCCGCTGCGCTGCTCCAGGGCCTGCTTGACCAGCTGGGAATCGCTGTCGGCGTGGGCGATGAAACGGGTCACCTCGGTCGACATGGACAAGGGCGCCGGCAGGCTGGAGTTGAACTCCTCCTGGCTGCGGGAGAGGGGCTGGTGCACTTCCAGATAGCGGCTGCCATCCGGCTCGACCGAGGCCTTGATCGGTTGGTTCACGAACTGGACGCGGGTGCCGACCGGTACCTGCTTGAACAGATACTCGATGTCGTCGTTACGCAAGCGCACGCAGCCGTGGCTCACCCGCAGACCTATGCCGAACTGGGCATTGGTGCCGTGGATGGCGTACATCTTGCCGATGTAGAGCGCAAACAGCCCCATGGGGTTGTCCGGGCCGGCCGGCCAGACCGCAGGCAGGGTCTCGCCACGGGCGGCATACTCGGCATGCATCTTGGCGGTAGGGGTCCAGGTCGGGCCCGCCTTCTTGCGCTGCACACTGGTCACCCAGTCTTCCGGGGTGTCGGTGCCGAGCTGGCCTATGCCGATGGGCAGCACCTCCACCACCTTCTTGCCTTTCGGGTAGTAGTAGAGTCGCATCTCGGCGACGTTCAGCACTATGCCCTCCCGGGGGGCATCCGGCAGGATCAGCTGGTGCGGCACGACCAGCTTCTCGCCCGCCTGCAGCAGCAGGGGATCCGCCTTGGGGTTGGCTTCCAGCATGTTGGTCAAACCGAGCTGGAACTTGGCCGCGACCGCTTCCAGGGGCTGGCCCGCCTCTTCGGCCGGCACCACGTATTCCAGGTTCTCGCCCACCAGGCGGCTGTTGGCCGCAGGCAGGGCATATTCGACGGCAAGCACGGGCATGGCGGTCAGGAGCAGGCTGCAGCACAGTGCAGCCGCCGTGTTGTGGAGGAGCTTCATAACTTTCCTGTGATATTGGGTGATTCAGGACTCTGGCCAGGCCGGGGCGTGCGCGCCCGGGGCGAAGAGAAGGCCGCCATTTTTCTCCTCTGCACCGCAAATTTCAACCGACACGTGGTGACGGGTCGATGATTAATATGGCGTTTTCCCCTGGCCTCATCCTGTAACAATAATCAAATCACCCGTTCTTCCAGGCATGCATGTCATAACCGGTTGGAGATTGATGCAACCGCAGATGAAATTGCCCGATAATGGCGAATATATGGTCGAATATATCGGCTTGGATCCCTTCGTAATCGGCCCAGGCGGTGGTCGCCGTGAAGCAGTAGATCTCCAGCGGCAGGCCGTCGGAAGTCGGTGCCAGCTGGCGCACCATCAGGGTCATGTCCTTGCGAATGCCGGAGTGGGCGCGCAGGTAGGCATCCAGGTAGGCGCGCAGGGTGCCGAGGTTGGTGAGGTGGCGGCCATTGATGGGGCAGCTGATGGCGTCGCTGAGCTGCTGGTTGTAGCTGCTCAGCTCCTGCTCCTTGCGGCTGAGGTAGGGGGCCAGCAATTTGGCCTGCTTGAGTGTCAGCTGCTCGTCTGCCGTCAGGAAGCGTACGCTGGTCATGTCGATGTTGACGCTGCGCTTGATGCGCCGGCCACCGGATTCGGTCATCCCCTGCCAGTTCTTGAAGGAGTCGGAGATGAGGGCATAGGTGGGAATGGTGGTGATGGTCTTGTCCCAGTTCGACACCTTGACCGTGGTGAGGCCGATGTCGGTCACCTCGCCATCGGCGCCGTACTTGTCCATCTGCAGCCAGTCACCGACGCTCAGCATGCGGTTGGCGGAGAGCTGGATCCCGGCCACCAGGCCGAGGATGGGGTCCTTGAACACCAGCATCAGCACCGCGGTCATGGCCCCCAGGCCGCTGAACAGGAAGAGCGGCGACTTGCCGAGCAGCAGGGCTATCATCAGGATGCCGACCAGTATGCTGGCCACCAGTTTCACCCCCTGGAAGATGCCGCGCAGGGGCAGGTCCCGTCCGAGCCGGGTATAACGGCTCACCGACAGCAGGCAGTCGAGCAGGGCGAACAGGGCAAGCAGCAGGAACAGCAGGATCCAGAGCTGGGCCAGCATCTCGATAAGCTGCAGGCTGTCGGACTCCCTGGGCAGCCAGATCTCCGCCTGACCGAGCAGCACGGCCCCTTGCAGTACGAAGGCGAGCCGGTAGAAGAGCCGCTGCTGCAGCTGGGGCGGCAGCCACACCTGCTTGGTCTTGCCGAGCAGCCCCACCAGGCGCACCAGCAGGATGCGGTGCAGCACCAGGTGCAGTGCCAGCGCGGTCAGCACGATGAAGCCCAGGGCGATCACCAGCGCCATCATAGGGGTCACATCGACACCCAGGCCTGACAACCAGTTGAAAAATATCTCCTTCATCTCTACCTCCGGGACGTGAAACTGCCGTCAGGGTACGTATCTGGCCCCTCATGTCAAATGACAGCTTGCTCAATGTGCCGCTGAAACGACAACGCCCGGCACAGGCCGGGCGTTGTTTCGGTGCGAGGGGGCCTTAGCCGACCAGGCTCAGGGCATCGCGAGCGATGACCAGCTCTTCGTTGGTGGGCATCACCAGGGCCAGGCGGCTGCCTTCGGCCGTGATGGGGCCTTCACCGCCCAGCACGGCGGCGTTGTTGGCTTCCTTGTCGACCTTGAAGCCGAACAGGGCCAGACGCGCCAGCACCATCTCGCGCACCATGGCGGCGTTCTCGCCGATCCCGCCGGTGAACACCAGGGCGTCCAGGCGACCGTCCATGGCGGCGGCATAGGCACCGACATACTTGGCAACTCTGTAGGTGAACACATCCAGCGCCCGCTTGGCACCGGCGTCGGTGGCGTAGTTGGTGGTGACATAGCGGCAGTCGCTGCTCGCCTCCGTCATGCCCAGCAGGCCGGACTCGCGGGTCAGCACATGGTTGATCTCGTCCACGCTGTAGCCGAGCTGGTCGTGCATGAAGAAGACCACGGCGGGGTCGATGTCGCCAGAGCGGGTGCCCATCGCCAGCCCTTCCAGCGGGGTCAGCCCCATGGAGGTGTCGACGGACTCGCCGTTCTTGATGGCACAGACGGATGCACCGTTGCCCAGGTGGCAGTTGATGATGTTGAGCTCGGACAGCGGCTTGCCCAGCGCCTTGGCGGTCTCTTCGGCGATGAAGCGGTGGGAGGTGCCGTGGGCGCCATAACGACGGATGCCGTTCTCCTGATAGAGCTTGTAGGGCAGCGCGTAGAGGTAGGCTTCCTGCGGCAAGGTCTGGTGGAAGGCGGTGTCGAACACGGCCACGTTTTTCTCGGCCAGGGCCGGGAAGACCTTGAGGGCGGCACGGATACCGATGAGGTGCGCCGGGTTGTGCAGGGGGGCGAACGGAATGGCGGCCTCGATGCCGGCGATGACGCCATCATCGATGCGAACGGAGCGGGAGAACTGCTCGCCACCGTGCACGATGCGATGGCCGATGGCGACCAGCTGCTCGGCGAGAGTCGGATCCTGGGGCAGGATGTGGCCCACTATGTGGTCAAGGGCTTCCTGGTGCGCGGCACCGGCGCCCAGCATGGCTTCGCCCTTGACTCCGTGGAGTTTCCATTTGATACGTGCGTCATCCAGATTGAAGCATTCGGCCAGGCCGGACAGCATGTCCTCACCTGTTTCGGCGTCCATTACGGCAAATTTCAGGGAAGAGCTACCGCAGTTAAGGATCAATACCAACTTGCTCATGTTCTACATCTTCCTGTGCTTCGGCTTTATGCCGACAGTGTCGTGTCATCCAACATGGATGGGATTCCCCTGCCGGGGGCGTTATGGTCGCAGGAAAGTGCGCCCAATTTTTCAAACTGTCTGGCGCCGACCGCCAACTCTGGGCCAGGCGCGCTTATCCTTTCAAACTGTCTGGCGCCGACCCATAGTCTGGCGCGCTTATACTTTCAAACTCTCTGGCGCCAGCACATGGTCTGACGCACTCATCTTTCTCAAACTCTCTGGTGCAGACCCGGAGGCTGGCGCGCACATCGATTCGTCAATGCGGGACAGGCCAGCGCCCATTCGACGCGGCCCTGTCGTGGCGGGTGCCCGGGCACCCGGCGCTGCGGCTCAGACCGAGGTCAGCAGCGACTGGTGGACCTTGACGACCAGCTTCTTCACCAAGCCTGGGGTAGTCAGGGTACAGAGAGGGCGATGCAGTTCTCCCGGCCAGAAGATGGCAAAGTCGCCGGGCTGCAACGCCAGATAACTGGTCTGGTCGTCATCGACGAACCAGAGATCGGGGTGGGGATGATCGGCGCCGTCGCTCACATAGGCATGGGGCCCTACGCCTATCCACTCCTCCCCCCGCAGCAGCAGCTGGATATCCAGATACTGCTCATGAAACTCGCCGCGGCGATCCGCGACCGGCTCGGTCAGATCCTCGCTCACCAGGCAAAACAGCTTGAGGCCGTTTATGTCCTGCTTGCCAAGGGGCGCCTCACGCCAGTGGGCAAGGCTCTTCACCACCTCGGCCATGATGCGGGCCAGCGGCGCGGGCAAGGGGGTGCGTTGCAAGGTATCCAGACTGCCGGTGATCATGGGGTTCGCATCCTTAGGTATATCTGCCGTCTATCTTTGTCCATCAATGAAAAAGGACCCCTAAAGGTCCTTATTCAGCGTCGTCTGCCATCCGTGCAGACTCGAAAGGAGCCTGGTTCATCTTGTTGGCGCCGGGTCACTGTTGCACAGTCGCCCGCTCCTTGCCAAGAGATACCCGCTCATTCACCCGATGATCGTACCAGTTGAAACAATATTATTCACTAGTCCATTGCCACCGACTTTGACCAGACGCAAAAACGGGAGCATCTGCTCCCGTTTTTTTCACCGAATCGGCGTCATTCAAACCTTGCTGGCGTTCTCCACCGGCTTGGCATACATGGCACGCCAGATGGCCTTGTGCTCTTCCGGCACCTCCGACTGACGGGTCAGGAAGGCGGTCTGCTCTATGGTGCTGGCCTTGCCGGGCACATCCGCCGCCAGATAGTTGCCGGGGAAGAGGCGGTAGCTGCTCCAGATCGCCTTGTCGATGAGCGCGGCCAGTTCGTCCGGATCGCTGAAGCCCTCTGTGATGGGGGCGCCGAAGGAGACATGTACCCGCCCCTTCTGACCGACGATGCCGGCGACTATGCTCTCGATGTCCTCGAACTCGCCCTTCTCGTAGCTGCCGTTGACCGACTTCTCGTACAGCTCGCGCGCCTTGGCCTTGTCGGTGGGATCCACCTCGTAGCTGATGCTGACCGGCACTATGTTGAGGCTGCGCATGTAGTCGACGAAGTCGATCTTCTGCTTCTTGCCATCCACATAGAACATCTTGAGGATGGCCGGATCCGTCTTGTCGTCCCCGTTCTTGGCGCGCCCTTCCTTCTGGGCGATCCAGATGGAGTGCCCCTCGTGGACCGACTGGCCTATGTAGGCCGACAGCTCGCCGAGGGCCTTCATCATCTCCCGCGGCCCCTTGGCGGAGCGCTTGACGATGAAGCTCTTGTTGAGCTTCATCAGCTCGGTGGCACAGGGCTTGCGCAGCAGGTTGTCACCGATGGCGATGCGCACCGTATCGAAGCCATGGGTGTGCAGCCCCCAGTTGACGAACGCCGGATCCATGGCGATGTCCCTGTGGTTGGAGACGAACAGGTAGCCCTGCTCCTTCTTCAGATGCTCAAGGCCGGAGAAGCTCACCCCCTGGGTGGAGGTGGCTATCATGCGACTCATGTAGCGGGTCACCCCCATCTGCACCTGGTGGATGGTGCTGACCTTGGCCCACTTGTGGCGCAGGAACTGGCGGATCAGCGGGCGAATGGCCCAGCCCAGCCAGCTCATCAGGGAACCGAAACGGTATTTGGCGATGGCGCCGATAAACTCGTCATCCTGGATCAGCCGCTCGATGGCAGCCGGCACTTCGTCATCGCGATAGGGGCGAATGTCCGCGAATCTATCTACTTCTGTCACAATGTCAGCCTTGCATGTATGGAGTCGCGACCAGCTGCTGCTGGCCGGGAAAATTCAGGGCGCAATTTTACACGCTTTTGGGGTCAGGGGTATGAGAGGCATACAGATAGTGCGATCTTGCCGTGAAAAAGCCGCCAAATCATGGGGAGCCAGGATCCAGGACGGCCTGCGCCCATGGCTTGGCGAGGGACTGGTCCCGCACTAAGAAAGCCACATGCTCCTCAACCGGCCGGATTGAGCAGCGCGGTGAGGACGTGGTCCTCCCAGCGGCCGTTGATCATCAGGTAGTCCCGGGCATAGCCTTCCTGCTCGAACCCGAGACGCGCCAGCAGGGCGCCACTGCGCCGGTTCACCGGCATGTAGCTTGCCATGATGCGGTGCAGGTCGCGCTCCCGAAACAGGTAGTCGATGCCGGCGGCCACCACCTCCTGCATCAGCCCCTGCCCCTGATGATCCTGATCGATGGCATAACCCAGATGGCATGCCTTGAACATGCCCATCATGATGTGGGTGAAATTGCAGGTGGCGAGCACCCGCTCCCCTTTGGGATCGAGCGCAACCAGTTGTACGGCGCTGCCGTCGAAAAACTGGCCGTAACCGTCGCGCAGCCGCCCCTGCCAGTGACCCAGGGTGTAGAAGGTCTCGTCCCGTCTCGGCTCCCAGGGCTGCAGGTGGGTGCGGTTGCGCCGGTAGAAATCCAGCATCAGCTCGGCCCGCTCCGGGGGCAGGACGGTCAGCCGGGTGCGGGCCGTGGTGATATGGGGCAGGGTCAGCACTGTGCCTCCCCATGCTGGCCATGCAGGGCGCCAGTAACCGGACTGGGCCGGGACCCCATCAGTGATCCCTTTCCCGCAGCCTGAGCCAGTCATCCCGCAGCAGACCGTAGTGGACATGATCCACCACCCTGTCAGCCAGCCGCTCCGCCCGCCGGGTGATCCCCTCCTGCTGCATGCCGAGCCGCTCGCACACAGCCCGGCTGGGTTCGTTCTCCAGCGCGGCGCTGATCTCCACCTTCTCCATCCCCATCTCCTCGAAGGCGTGATGGATCAGGGCCTGACAGGCCCGGGTGATGATGCCATTGCCCTGCCAGCGCTCCGCCAGCCAGTAGCCGATGCTGACCTTGGCCAGCCCCTGATCGATCTGGTTGTAACCGATGACACCGACCACCTCCCCCTGATACTCGATGGCGGTGGTCAGCCCCTCGCCTCGGGCAAATTTCTCGATGGCGTGGCGAATGAAGGTGGCGCTGTCGGAGGGCTGCTGGATATGGGGCACCCAGGGCAGCCACTGGGAGAGATAGTCGCGATTGCGCTGACAGAGGCGAAAGAGTTCGCTGGCCATGTCGGGCTGCAGAAACAGGAGCGCCAGCTCGTCATCCAGTTGCCATGAAAACATTGCTCCTCCCCCGCCTTTGGTCCGACATCCGCCGTTATGGGAGCCAATGTAGTCAATCAATCCCTTGTTTGCCAAGGACTTTCGGCGCCTTCAACCGGCAGGCAATCCCCATATGGATGTGCCCATTTGGGCACTGTTTTGTACCTTGCAGCAATCAGCCCTTCCCGTGGCACAAGTCACCACATTCATGACGAATTTCAGCAGTCACAAATGGCAACAGTCAGATCTGCTACGCCTTTATGCTGCTCTGTCACATATGACAGGCAGTTATTTCAGACCGGCGCACTAGTGTAAGAGCGCCGGGCAACGGACCCGGCGTGCAATCTTCATCGACTAAGGAAAGACGAGATGAACAAAGTCTATTTGGCCGTGGTACTGGCCTGCTGGGGAAGCGCCGCCATGGCGGCAGAACAGGTGGAAGTGAACCAGGTCTCCGACCTGACCGGCGCTGTGAGCGGCGCCGCCAGGATAGGCGCCATCGCCACAGGGGATGGCGAGTTTCGCCAGGTGCGGACGGTGACGCTGCCCAATGGCCAGCAGCGGGTGCGTTATGAGCAGACCTGGCAAGGCATCCCGGTCTGGGGTCAGGTGCTGGTGGCCGATCAGGCCCTGGGGGGCCAGGTCAACCAAGTGTCCGGCACCATGCTGCGCAAGATAGATGCCGACCTGACGGGCCCGACTGCCACCCTCTCCCCTGCCGATGCCGCCCTCAAGGCCCGCGCCGGAGCCAAGGGCAGCAACGAGAGGGTCAAGCTGTTCGTGATGCAGGATGAGGCTGGCCAGGCTCGACTGGTCTACCTGGTCTCCTGGCTCGCTGCAAGCGAACAGCCGAGCCGTCCCTTCGTGATGATCGATGCCCAGAGCGGCAGCGAGCTCAAGCGCTGGGAGGGGATCAACCACCAGGACGCCACAGGCCCGGGGGGCAACCTCAAGACCGGCAAGTACTTCTATGGCGCCGATTTTGCTCCCCTCAAGGTGGACGACAGCTGCCGCATGAGCAGCAGCAACGTGGACACCATCAACCTCAATCACGCCACCAGTGGGGGCGCAGTGCACCAGTTCAGCTGCCCGGAGAACAGGGTCAAGGAGATCAACGGCGCCTACTCGCCGCTCAACGACGCCCACTTCTTCGGCAATGTGGTGTTCGACATGTACCGCAACTGGTACAACACGGCGCCGCTGAGTTTCAAGCTCAAGATGCGGGTGCACTACAGCCGCAACTACGAGAATGCCTTCTGGGACGGCAGCCAGATGACCTTCGGCGACGGCGCCACCACCTTCTACCCCCTGGTGAGCCTGGACGTGGCGGCCCACGAGGTAAGCCACGGCTTCACCGAGCAGAACTCGGGACTGGTCTACTCCGGTCAGTCGGGCGGCATCAACGAGGCCTTCTCCGACATGGCGGGGGAAGCGGCCGAGAACTACATGAAGGGCAGCAACGACTGGCTGGTGGGGGCCCAGATCTTCAAGGGCAACGGCTCCCTGCGCTACTTCGAGGACCCGAGCCGGGACGGCAGCTCCATCGGCCATGCCAGCGATTACTATGATGGCATCGACGTGCACCACAGCTCCGGTGTCTACAACCGCGCCTTCTACCTGCTGGCCAGCACCAACGGCTGGCACACCCGCAAAGCCTTTGAAGTGTTCGTGCTGGCCAACCGCCTCTACTGGGGCCCCAACACCACCTTCGACCAAGGCGCCTGCGGCGTGACCAGGGCGGCCACCGATCTCGGCTACAGCCTGAGCGACGTGGCGGCTGCCTTCAGCGCGGTCGGGGTCAACGCCAGTTGCGGCGCCACGCCCCAACCCGGCAAGGTGCTGCAAAACGGGGTCGCCGTGACCAATCTCACCGCTACCAAGGGGGGCAAGCTGAACTACACCATAGAGGTGCCAACCGGCAAGAGCCAGTTGGTGATCGCCAGCAGCGGTGGCAGCGGGGATGCGGATCTCTACGTGAAATTTGGCAGCGAGCCGACCAGCAACAGCTATGACTGCCGCCCCTACAAGAGCGGCAACGCCGAAACCTGCACCCTGAACGCGCCCAAGGCGGGCACCTGGCACGTGCAGTTGAGCGGCTTCAGTGCCTTCTCGGGGGTGAGCCTCAAGGCCAGCTACTGATCCCGAATGTCAGTGAAGGGAGAGCGCCGGACTTGTCCGGCGCTTTTTTTCATGCGGGCTTGCCCGACCAGCGCCGGGCCAGGGTGCGCGCCGCCTCCAGCACCCGCTCCTTGGCGGGATTGGGCCGCTTGCCGCTGCGCCAGGCCATCATCACATCCCAGTGATCCGGCGGCAGATCCGTCACATCCAGTTTCACCAGGCGACCAAACTCCAGATCCCGGGTGATGGCGAGCGCCGGCATCAGGGTGATGAAACCGTGCTCCAGCGCCAGCTCCCGCGCCGCACTGGCGGGCTGGATGGCGTGCAGCGGGCTCGCTACCTGGCGCAGCAGCCGCAGTTGCAGGATCAGCTCGTCACAGCCTGTGCCCCACTGCTGGGGGGCCAACCGCTCGTTGGCGATGTCTTGCAGGGTCAGCCCCTGCCGTCCGGCCAGCGGGTGGGTGGCGCAGGCCACGGCTATGATGGGGGAGCGATAGAGCAGCTCGAGCTGGATGCCCGCGATGGCGGGACACTTGAGGATGAAGCCGACGTCGGTCTCGCCGGTCAGCAGCTCCTGCATGATGACGCCGGAGTGATCCGTGCTGCAGCGGATCTCGAACGCCTCGTCCACCAGGGCCAGCAGCAGGGGACCAAACACCACAGTAGTCAGGGAGGGAAGGCAGGAGAGCCGGATCCGCGGCAAGGCGGGTGCCCCCTGCATCGCCAGCCGCCCCCCCTCCAGCGCACTCAAAGCGCTGGTGGCCGCCGGCAGGAACTGCTCGCAGGCCGGTGTGGGGGTGGCGCCACGGCGGTGACGGCGGAACAGGGACTGGCCCAGCTCCTGCTCCAGCACGGCGATCCGCTGGCTGACCATGGGTTGTGACCAGCCGCGAATGGCCGCCACCTTGCTGAAGCTGCCACGGTTGGCCACATCCAGCAGCAATTGCAAATCGTCGAGTGTCACAGCCATAACCAAATCCAATATGAAATATAGCCAGTTGTCGGCTACCACTATATCTGGAGCCCCACCAGAATAGCAGCATCAATCGTCGTGAAATGGCAGAACGCCAGCGAGTCAGGGACTTATCGTCGCCCTTGGCTCTGTTTGGTGACGGCGCCATTCGGATAATGAGTACACAACAAATAATGTCATCGAAGCAAGCAGGGGTATAAGGGTCATGGTGGAGCGGGCGAGGCGGTTGGGGCGGTGGTTCTTGGCATTGGATTCCCTCTTGGTGATCCTGGGGTTCTTCGTGGTGATGCCCATGATAAGCCTGCGATTCGTGGATCAGCTTGGCTGGGCCGCCGGTGTGGTCGGGCTGGCGCTGGGCCTGCGTCAGCTGACCCAGCAGGGGCTGGGGGTCTTCGGCGGCTCCCTCGCCGACAAGTTCGGCGCTCGCCCCCTCATCGTCTGCGGCATGTTGCTGCGGGCGCTGGGCTTTGCCAGTCTGGCCTACGCCCAGAGCGGGCTTGAACTCATCGTCTCCTGCATCATCTCGGGGCTAGGCGGCTGCCTGTTCGATCCCCCCCGCGCCGCCCTGGTGATCAAGTTCACCCGCCCGCGGGAGCGCGGCCGCTACATCTCCCTGCTGATGATGCTGGAGAGCGCCGGCGCCGTGGTGGGGGCCCTGCTCGGCAGTTGGCTGCTCAACTTCGATTTTGAATATGTCTGCCTGCTGGGGGCTGGCCTGTTCGTCTGCGCGGCCCTGTGCAACCTGCTGATCCTGCCCCCCTACAAGCTCTCCCTGCGCCCGACGCCGATCCGGACAGGCCTCGGTCAGGTGCTGGCGGACAAGGCCTTCTGCCGGCTGGTGCTCATCCTGAGCGGCTACTACGCACTCTGGGTGCAGGTGATGCTGATCTTCCCCATCCTGGTCAAGCAGATGGCGGGCAGCACCACGGCGGTGGGCTGGATGTATACCCTGGAGACCGCCATCTCCCTGGCCCTGCTCTACCCCCTTGCCCGTTACGGCGAGCGCCACTTCAAGCTGGAAAACCGCCTGATGGCGGGGGTGCTGCTGATGACGGCGGGGATAGGGCTGGTGGCCTTTGCCACCACCCTGCCCGCCGTCTTCATGCTGCTTGCCTGCTTCTATCTCGGCATCGTCATCGCCGAGCCAGCGCGGGAGACGCTCATGACCAAGCTGGCCCAGCCGGGTGCGCGCGGCAGCTACATGGGGTTCAGTCGCCTGGGTCTGGCGCTGGGTGGCATGACGGGTTACGTGGGGGGCGGCGCCCTGCACGACTACGCCATGGCCCAGGGACAACCCTGGCTGCCCTGGTTGGTGCTCGGCACCGTCGGCGTCACCACCCTGCTGCTGCTGGTGAACTGCTTTCAGCGCGATTCCCGTCTGGCCCAGGTCAATGCCTGATCCTTGAGCACCCAATGCTGATGACCCCGGGGCGCCCCTCGTGCGAGGTGGCGCCCTTCTTTTATGCGGCAACACAGGGTCAACGGCCCCCTCCCCTGACCTGTATCCCCCTCTTTCCTCACCCCACTTTCCATCACCCCACAAGCCGAATGACGCACATAAAAAAAGCGGCAGATTGCTCTGCCGCTTTGTGTCCATCTGGCTGGGTTACTTATCGATATCCAGCAGATTGTTGTTCAACATATAGTCGATGACCTGGTTGGCCGTGGACCCCGAGCCTCCGGTCAGGGTGTCGAAGGTGTGGTTCACCAGCACTATCTCCTGGGTCACAGGTGCCGCGCTGCTCTCTTTCACCTGCAGGTGCACCCCTTCACTGTCCTGGAACACAGAGAGCAGGCTCTTCAGGGAGCCTTGGTTCTTGCTGCCATCGCTGTCGAGCAGGTCGCTCAGATCCAGCTTGTCCCCTTCCGACTTGGAGAAGTCGACCACATAGTCCTTGGCAACGGAGCCTGCGACCGTGTCCCCCTTCAGCCAGGTGAAGGTATCGGACCCCTCATCCCCCTTGAGAACGTCGTTGCCAAGCCCCCCGATGAGGATGTCGTTGCCCAGCCCGCCACTCAGTATGTCATTGCCGGTACCGCCATAGAGGGTGTCGTTGCCGCTGCCGCCAGAGAGACTGTCGTTGCCGCTTTCACCATAGAGGATATCGTTGCCGCTGCCGCCGAACAGGGTGTCGTTGCCGGCACCGCCATACAGGAAGTCATCGCCCCCTTGGCCGAACAGGATGTCATTGCCATCCCCACCGTAGAGGGTGTCACCCTTGTCATTGGCCGACGACTGATCGAACTCGCTGGCATGATCCCTGATGTAGGCGTGCACCTGGACATCGGTCACCGACCCGGCGCCCAGCTTGCCGGCCACATACTGCTTGATGGCCGCATACCCTTCCCCGCTGATGCCGGTAAAGCGCACCGCGTCGCCAAACAGTATGTCGTCGCCCGCCCCGCCATCGAAGCGATCGGCCCCCGGCAGGTTGTTGACGGAAGTTCCGAGGATGGTATTGGCCAGATCGGAGGCATCAACGTTGGCATGGGTGAGCCCATCCGAGTCATAGGACGTGAGGTCGTCTTTGGATATGTTCGCCCCCAACCCGATGGCCTCTACTGTCACCCCTTTTGAGGTTAATAGCTGATAACCCAGCAAGGAGTCGGTGCGAACGTCCTGGGTGCTATTTTGACCATCCCCCCCCAGCAACTGGATCATATTCTTACCGTTGCTGCCTTTGACAATGACCCCGAGGATTGTGTCCGACCAGGATCCCCCACGCTCTTGAGTCCACTTAATCACTTCCCCCTTGCTGTTGACTACTTCGACACCGCGATAGCTCACGGCATTGCCGAGCACATAGTTATTCAGGTTCAAAGAGGTGTCGCTGAGATAGTCATCATCTCCATTACGCGAGTCGATCACCTTGATATTACTCAGCACGCTAGTAGTGCCGAGATCATAGAAGGTCGGTTTGCCGTCGGTAATGAAATAGGCCAGGTTCTTGGCACCAAGATTCGCCGTCGCCGTACTACTGGCAAACCAATCAGCCGTCTTGCCAAATACCGCCTCATAGTTGGTCCCACCGCCAGCGGTCATTTTCTCAAGAACATTGAACAGTGCGGTCAATGCACCGCTATCGGTCAGATTGACACTGACACTACCATGGGTCGTGGTATCGAAATCGATGAGGAAGACATTGACTGTCCCCGCACTATCCATCCCAGTTGAGCTCTTCAGGCTGGTAAACACTTGGGATAGCTGGAGCTTGATGGTCGCCATGGCGTCGCTGCCGATACTGCCGGAGCTGTCCACCATAAAGGCGATGTTGTAGTTCTGGCCGGGCAACACCACGCTGCCATCCAGATCCCCCACCACGATATTGTGCTCGCTGCCGTAGGTCCGGTTCTGATTGCCCGGCTCCCCTTCGGTGGCGTTGAAGTAGCTCAGGCGGATGCTGTCTTCGTCGCTGGCCGTGTTGATCTGATCAACATGCAGCTCCCGCGTGGTCGCCTCAACCTTGAGATCCACCTGACCCGCCATGGCACCTGGTACCCGCAGGGTGAGGCCGCTCAAGGAGACATCCAGAGCATTGCTGCTCCACAGACCGCTGCTCGCAGGCAGGCTGAGTTTGCCCTCCGCCCCGACCGTGCCAAGCAGATCATTCCCCTGATAGAGCTTGCTCCCTGCCGGCAAACCGCTCAGCAACAGGCTGTCGAGAACTTCACTGCCATCGCGGTCCGTGAGGGAAACCTTAATATCGATCGGATAATCAACCTGAGTCGGCTGTACCAGGGTCAGCTCGCCCGTGGTCTGATTGATGGCATAAATGCCGTCATCGAACTGCACATGCTCTATGTCATGGAGCGCCTTGATGACTCCGACGCCCCTTTCACTCACGCTGAAATCAAACCAGGCATCATGGATTGAGTGGCCGCTCCCTTTCTGAACCACATAATCGGCCCGGTTGCCACGCAGCACGGCAATGTCATCGCCCGTACCACCATAGAGACCATCACTGCCAAGACCGGCTACCAGGATATCGTTGCCAGCCTCACCATAGAGAGAGTCCCCCTGTGTCGAGTCACTGCCAACCAGCAGGTCATCTCCCCCTTTACCGTAGAGCATGTCGCCGCCGCCCTTGCTGCTCAACAGGTAGTCATTCTTGGTATCGGATCCATTCAGCTGATCATTACTGCTGCTGGCATCCCGCTGCGGAGCACCGACTCCCAGTGCAGTGCGGTCGATAGTGCCTGACTGGAAACTGTCGGTGCTGATGCCAGAGCTAGGGAACCCCTGGTAGAGGGGGGTACCATTACCACTCAGCACCACATCCACGATCGGCTTGTCGGCCACCGCCGCCACGTCGATCACCAGCTTGCCGCCGCTGCTGAGGTTGGCACCGTCGCTTATCTGATAGCCGATGCTGGCATAGTCGCCCTTCATATTGCCGGCCAGGGCGCCATTTCCGTTGGCGGTACTGGTGCTCGATTCATTCAGACCGGGCACGAAGCGCAGATGGCCCGCATTCACCTCGACGTAGGAGATGAGAGATCCAGTTTGCACCGCAACCCACTGCCCCGCCGCATTGAGGTATTCGAGGGTACCGTTCAGGGGCAGGGTGTTGATCTGCACCCCGAGATCGCTCGCTGCCTGATCGTCGCTGGCACCGAACTGGGCCCAGGTCAGCACCTGGGGCTTGTCTTCCTGCCCGGCACTGTGGCCACCGGCCGCCGTCGGCGCCCGATCGTTGTCGACGATAGTACCTGTGCCGCTCTGGCCACCTATGGTCACAGAGAGGGTCTCGTTTGCCTCGACCAGACGATCGTTCACCGTAGGTATCGTCACGGTGAAACCGGATACCCCGGCCGGCACAGTGATCTTGCCGGTGGTGCTGTTGTAGGTCACCCCGTTGCTGAACTGGGCAGTCCCCCAATCCAAGTTGGATGCGGGGTTGCTGCCGCTGCCCCTGATGGCGAAGTCATATTGCGTCGCCTCCTGGGTCGCGTCGGACAGGGTCACCGTATGTTCCAGGCTACCGCCTTCGGTCACGCTGTCGACAGAGATCCCCTGAACGATGGGCGTAAAGAGCGGCTTGGTGGCAAACGACCCGATACTCACATCCCCATCGCCATCCGTCACCTTGATCTGGAAGTCGATGTTGCTGTCCTCCTGGGGTTTGGACATGTTCTGATACTGGAAGAACTCCCACTTGCCGGTGGCCGGGGTGAACTCCAGCCTGAAGACCAGGTTGTCGCCCGCATCCTTGCCGAGCAGGGTGTTGGCCCCACTTGAGCTAATGGTGACCAGAGAACCGGCGGCCGTCCGCAGGCCGCTCTCGAAGGAGCTTGGATCCAGGACCAGTCCCATCGAGCCCTTGCCATCAGCCCCCCATTGTGGCGTCACAGTGCCGGAGCCATAGGCGATGGCCTGCGCCGTATCTGCACCGAGGAACTCGATGCTCTTCACCGTCAGGTCGCTGTTGTCCTGGGTATTGGTGTTGCCGTTGTTGGTCGCCTTGATCACCATGGTATCGAAGCCGCCTTGTTGCACCTGGAAGTTCTGGTTGAACTCCCCGCCTGCTGCCGTCGAGTTGAATACCAGGGTATTGATCAGCTCACCACCGCGATAAAACTCCACCACCCCGCTTTCCAGCTCGCCACCGAACATCTGGCTGAACTTGATGTTGGCGCCATAGGCGACCTTGCCCGCATCCAGCTTGATGACCAGTTGCTCGGAGGCAGAGGTGCCATCCGCAAAGTGACGGAAGTCGATCTCGTTGGCGATGTTGTGATAGGGCCCCTTGTCGCTGGCCACACCGAGCCCGGCGCTGGAACCGTTCACATCTGCGGTCTTGAGCGTCGAGTTCTTGTCCGAGGTAAAGCCCAGGGCACTGATGGTGAAGCCCGTCATGTTCAGGGTCGAATGGTTGCCGCTGAACTGGGTCAGATCGAAGAACCCGGTCAAGGTGTTCGGGATATTGGTCTTGACGACGGACACGGCGTCGGCATTGCCAGCGATGGGGGAGTCATCCTCGATGCTGACATCCAGCTTGCCCTTGGTGCTGCCGCTGCCATCGGAGACCTCCACATCCAGCTGGAACGACAACTTGTCTTCCTGGGTGGTATCAGCATGATCGAGCGGCCCCTTGAGGGTCACCTCATAGGTCCAGTCCCCCTTGCCACTGACATTGGGGGCGGTCAGCTTGACCTCGACCACCGCCTTGTAGTCTGCAGCGCCCGCCGTGCCGGTATAACCGGTCAACACCTTGGTCGTTGCATTCCAGCTCCACTGCACCGCAGTACCGCCGGAAGTCAGACCGGACGGCCCACTCAGGCTGATGGTCAGGCTATCCTGGCTATCCAGGTCGCCGACCGTGATCTTGCCGCTGGCAGCCACGCTATCCGTGGTGTCGCTGTTGCCTGCCGTATCGGCGATACCGCCAGCAAGGCCCTCTTCAGATACTACGGCCCCCTTGTCGATGCTCAGTGTCGGTGCATCATTGGTGCCGGTGACCGTGATGGTGACGTCCTGGGTGGTGGTCGCCCCCTGATCGTCCGTCACGGTGACCGTGAAGGTCTCGGTAAAGCGGTCATTGGCCGACAGGCTCTGGCTGTTGGTCATGGTGTAGAGCCAGGCGCCGCTGCTGGCGTCCACCGTGAAGCTGCCGTACGTGCCG